>JBGTSJ010000005.1:0-333973 GCA_041940305.1 Planctomycetaceae bacterium | reverse complement strand
CAAACTCACCTCCATTCTACGCACGCCGGTCAAGGGGTACTTGGCGATTGCCCTGGGGCAGCGAGCCCGCACCTCTCGATCTTGCTGTCAGCGGTTTGACAGTCCCACTGCCTGACGTATGTTTCCCGGTCCTCGCAGGCAGTGCAGCCTCCGCATCTAATGCGGCTTCTGACAGCCGGCAGAAAAGGACGCCCCTTTCAACGCGCCTTTTAGCGCGGCAAGGAAAGCTAGGAGCTTTGAGGGGACCTTGCCGCGCTTTTTTGCTGCGCGCTTCCATTTCTCTGAGGGCCGAGCTGCTGCCCTCCCCACGACGACTCGCCCGGTCAGGGAGACTGTGCCGGATTTGATGCCTGTGATGCCGCGACAACGCCGATAACGAACTTGGGGGCGGTCCCGGTCCGGGAAGCCTCATGCATTCTGCGCGGGCTCATCGGCATTCCTTCCGGGTATGGCAAACCACTCGTTTCGAGCGGCATGCTGGGCGCTGATCACGGCGTTTGCCCTCAGCGTCTGCGCGCTCTGCTCCGATCCCGAACAGGTGCGTCTCGCCCTGCTCGCGCCGCCCCCCACAGCACCACCCGGAGTGGGAGACGGCTCCGAAGCAACCTTGCTCGCACACACACTGCCGACCGATCCTCAGATCCCAGTGGCCGAGCCCTGGGACGGAGACCAGCTGGCCTCCCGCACCGCGGATACCGCCGAGCCACTCGTCCCTGAGTCCGGTGCACCCAACGGTTCGCCACTCTCAGCGACCCTCCCGGATTCCGCCACGCCCTGGTTCGACCCGTTCCCGGTCGCGGAAGTCCCGGTTCGCGAAGCCTCTTCCACCACCGCCTCCGAATTGCCCTGGCTCGTGCAGGGATCGGTTCCCGTCACGCACCGCACCCGTTACGAAGAACTGCCTTCGCCGCAGGAAACCAATCCGGATGCCGCGACAGTGCCGGCAGCCGATGCACAGAAGTTTGACGAGCTCCTGACGCGGCTCGATGATCTTCGTGGCGAAATGGATGCGCTGCGCGACAATCACCAGTCCGTGCAACACGCACTGCAGACGCTCGCGACGACCGCCGAACAGCAGCAGCCACGCGACGTCCGGCTGCAGGTCTGGACGTTTGATGTCCCGCGCACAGGGACATTCCAGTCCGGTTTCGTCCCCGCGCTGCAGCGCTCGGCCGAACTCCGCACCGTTCGCGGCGCCGCCGGCGCATCCACGGTCTCATTCGTCTGGACCGACTCAGAAGGCACTCCTTTCTGGCGCTGGCTCCAGCGCCAGCCGCCGGTAACCGAGATCGACGCCCGCACGATGCAGCTCGCACAGCACGCAATCACCGAGGTCGCGCTTCCGGCCAATCAGCGACCCAGGATCGAGCATGTGCGGGGCACGCACGTCACGCAGCCCGGTCGTGCCGCCGACTCAGCAGTCCGCTACGAGATCCGCGTCTCGTCACCCGCTCCCACTCTCATCGACGTAGAGTTCCGTCCGTCCGACTCCGCCGGTGCGGATTGGTTGCGGGCATCCGTTCCGTCCGACGCCGTTCTTGTCATCGAGCCGTTGTCCGCCCGAGCAGTCACTGATGCGCAGCCCGATAAAAGCGGCAGTCCACGGAATCCACGCCGCAGCACCGTCATCGTGCTGCAGCCCGCGCTGGTGGACCCGACAAGCGTCTCACGACCGACGGCGACCCTGCCCGAACTCGCACCGCCGCTGTTCCCCTGAACGAGGTGCACGGATGAAACTCACTCGATCCCGCTCCATGCGCTGGCGCCGCCTTGCAGCTGCTTTGCTGCTCGCCGGCTCCGCCGCTCACTCCGGCTGCTCAACCTTCCAGCGCGTTTCCTGGCTCGACGAGGAGCGAGCCCATGAGTCTCGCGTGAACGCTGCGGTGCAGGCCGGCGACCAGGTCAGCATTGCCATGCACCGCTACCAGGCCGGAGATATCAACGGCGCTCTGGACGCCGCCCGCAAAGCACAAAAGATCGATCCCCAGCTCTCCGCCGCCCGGGAGCTCGAAGCCCTGTTCCTCGCTGATATCGGCGACACTCCCAACCACCTCGCCGCGCTCCGCGGCGTCGCGTCGGCCAGTCCGGACGTCCCGCATCTGCAGAGCGCCGTCGGCCGCATGATGATCCGCGCCGGCAGCCCGGACGAGGGGCTCACAGCCATGCATCGCGCCGTCCAGCTCGCGCCGCAGGTCACCGATTACTCCCGTGATCTCGCCGGAGCCTATGTCGACCAGGGCAACACGCCGGCCGCGATTACCGTGCTGACGGCCGCGCAGCAGCGCAACCCGCAGGATGCATCGCTCTCCGTCGCTCTGGCCCGCCTCAACGAGTCGGCCGGAAACTGGGACCAGGCGCTCACCCACTACACCGCCACGCTGCAGCGCGAGCCCCGCAACTCGTCCTGGCGCCGTCAGCGCGCCCGCTGCCTGTATCGCCTCGAAGACTTCACCCGTGCCGCCACCGAGTTCCAGCGCTGCCAGGAGACCGACGTCAACTGCCTCACCTTCGCCGACCGCATCGAATTCGGCGACGCCTGCCTCCGCACCGGTGACGTCGAGCGTGCCTCGCAGATCTTCGCGGAGCTGTCGGAGTCCGGCATCGGCACGCGGGAACTCACGATCCTCCAAGGTGTCTGCGAACTGCACCGCGGAAACCGCGCCGGCGCCGAGGAGATCTTTGCCGCCGCGGCCCGGAAATGGCCCGACGACCCGTCGGTCGCACTGTTCCTCAACTCAGCCCGCCGCAACGACGGCGCAGTACTCCCCGTCAGCGGAACGCGCTACTGACCCTCAGTCTCTTCCGGCGGAACATACGGCGGAGGCAGCATCCCCTCATCAAACAGGTCCTTGTACGACTGCCTCGGATGGTGCTGCTGAACTTCAACCTGCTTGAGCGCCGCGTCGATGTCCGCCTGTTTCTTGACGTTCTTCGCACCGAGCGCAGCCTTCATGCTCTCGGCATAATCGCTCCGCAGGACCTTGGTCTTCCCATGACAGACGCCGCACTTCTGCGCCGTCACTTGCGGAACCAGCCTGGGATACCGGGCCGAAAACGCGTCCATGTACTGCTTCCGCGCCTGCAACGGTTCGGGTGACGCAGTCAGCACTGCCAAAAGAGCGACACCCCACAGCGGAAGAAGTGTACGCTTCAGCATGGCATGCTCCTGGCGGGAAAGAGAGTGGGGCGGAGTTGCGGCGGGCGCGGCCAATGACAGCGAATTCATTCTTTTCACAGTTCGCCCGCAGGCGATAGTGCAACGGTCTGTCCCCTCAGAGTCCCTGCCACTCGGAGTCGTGCTGTGCGTGGAGTCAAGCGTCGCTGCCGTCCGGACCGTTCGGCGGCCGACGCAGGATGTTGCTGCAGCGAGACTACACCCGCATCATGTCCCGTATGGCCCGCTGCAGTTCAAGCGCGTCCCGGTCGTCCGGGTCTTCCTGAAGAGCCAGATTGGCCGCGGTGAGCGCATCGCTATACCGGCCCTCCGAAGTCAGTCGCTCGGCCCGCTGAAGGGTTGTCTCGGGCCCGTATCCCCACGCCGCGAATGCCAGCAGAGACGCGCCGTAATACACCACGCTCCATTGCACGGCATAGATCGGCCGCTCGTACACGCTGTTGGCGATCAGGCCGATAACGAACGCCACCAGTCCGAACAGCAGCAAATACCCCCCGCCGAACACAATGACCGAATTGCGGTCCGACCGGTCTCGAAACAGCACTCCCTGCCACCAGATGATGGCGGCGGTGACGACGACCAGCACCGGGCGTCCCAGTTGTCGGACCGCGGTCCGGCCCAGCGGCGCCGCACGTCGCACTTCCTCCCAGTGTGCGAGGAGCCAAACGAAGTCAATGATGCTGTCGATGATGCAGACAGCCGCCGCAACATTGGCGTTCAGCCACACCAGCACGGACACAAGCCGCACCCAGAAGAACCGCCGCTCCTGTGCTGTCTCGCGTTCGAGCGCCGCCTGTCGCTTCGCCGGAGAGACGCGCTGGCCGCGCTTCACCATCATGGGAGGCGGCTTGACCTCTTCCGCGAGCGCGTAGTCATCAGTAACTTGCGAGTCGGCGTCGCCTCGCTCAGAATCGCCCGGCCGGGGTTGCACGACGAATGGCTGCCGGCAGCGCGGGCAGTGGGCCGTCTTGCCGGCGGCCTTCCGGCTTTTAAGCGGCAGCGATGCGCCGCAATGCGGGCAGTCAGCAAAGGCTCCACTCGGCATCGAAAACCCTGGGCGCCGGAGGAACGGTCAATACGAGATCGGGGATGACTGCGGGTGACGCACCAATACCATCGAACATGGAATCGTTGTTTTCAAGTTGACGCGGCGCCGACCGCTGCACCAGTTTCGCAGTCGCGGGAACGTCGAGGACCACCGTCACTCGCCGGATAGCGCACCCTCCAGCGCCTCGCCTTCCGCTGACGGGAACTCCACCTGCAGCAGCCGCGCGATCGTCGGGGCCACATCCAGGCTGGAGCACTTCTCCAGCCGCGTCCCCGGGCGCACTCCGGCGCCCGAGATGACCAGCGTCGCCAGCATGTCGGGCTGGTCCGGCAGATAGCCGTGCGTCCCAGCCCGTGTCTCGCGCGCGACGATTACCTCCTCTCCCTCCTCCGCATCGCTGAAGCTGTAACCGGATTCCGCAGCGATCCACAAATCCGGCGCGCGCAGATCTTCGGACCGGCTCCCCAGCCCCAAACCGGCAAATTCGGCCTCCGTGATCACCGCCTGTACCCCTTCGATCCCGGCCAGTTCTGTCGTGAGCTGCACCATAATCTCGCTCCGTCGTGCATCGTTGAGCACGTACACCATGCAACCCCCTCCCTGGGCCACGCAGTACGCCTCGCGGCTCGTTTCCCCCTCCGCCGATGAGATCAGCCCCAATTGCTTCAGCGCGACGTTCGGCCGGATGTCCTTCTCGATCGGAAAGAACCCGTGATCGCTGGCGACGATGATCGTGACGCGCTCGCCGAATTCGGAAGCCCGCGCCGCTTCAACAATGTCGCGCACGCGGTCGTCCGCAAAGCTCACCGACCAATACGCCTCAGGGCTTCGCGGCCCATGCTTGTGTTGCACATGATCCACTTCCACCAGGTGGATCAGCATCAGATTCGGCGGGTGGTTTTCGAACAGGTGCTGAGCCAGCCGCGTGTACAGCCAGTCCCGCTGCACGCCCCCGCTGGACTCCTTCACCCAGGCTGCATGGCGATCGATCGGAATCCCGTCCGCACGGAGTTCCTCCAGCCACGCCGCCGATCCGTATTTCGGCCATGCCTCCTCGCCCCCCATGTCGGGCACGGTCCAGTCGAGCGTCCGGGCATTCCGGGTCGCCGGCCAGATGATGCCCGCCGTCGTCAGTCCCGCCTGGTGAGCCGCGTCATAAATCGTCGGCGACAGGACGATCTGGTCCTTATCGAACAGCGGATCCGGAATCAGCGGGACCTTCGTCGCACTGGCGCGATCCAGATAGTTGTTCCCCAGCACCCCATGCCGCGCAGCCGGCACGCCGGTGACCAGCGTCGTATGATTCGGCCACGTCACCGTCGGAAAAGAACCGACCATCCCCTCCGCTCGCGCGCCCTCCTCCGCCAGTCGGCGGATCGTCGGCATGTCGGCCAGCGGATCATCCAGATAGAAGTGGGCCAGCCCGTCCACACTGATCAGGACCACGCATCGATCTTCCCGCGGTTCCGCCCCCATCAACCGCGAAACCAACAGAACCGCAACAAGACTCGTGTGCCAGCGAAACATGCGCGTGATCCTGTAACGAAGCCACTCGGGAGAACGGCCACGGTACGCCCCCGTGCAATGGGAGACAAGCGACGACAGCACCTGCGCGCACAAAGAACCCCGGTTTCTTCAAGAAACCGGGGTTCTCCAGAATCTAAACGCTGCTGTCTCGCGACCGCTCTCACGCCAGTCGCATCATCCGATCGTACATGTCATGCGTCACGCGGTAGCACTCGCACGCTGCTTCCTCCAGGCCCGCGCGATCCAGGATCTTCACTCCCCCCCGCCGGTACGAAATGAACCCCGCCCGCTGTAGCACGCCGGCCGTCAGGTTCACACTCTGCCGCCGCACACCCAGCATGATCGACAAAAACTCCTGCGTCAGGCTGAGTTCGTCCTTCCCCGCGCGGTCGGCGCAGGTCAGCAACCAGCGGCACATGCGCTCCTCTACGTTATGCCGCACGTTGCATGCGGCATTCTGCCCCGCCTGCTGCAACAGCGTCAGCGAGTATCGCTCCAGCATCTGCCGCAGACTCGGGTAATCTCCCACCAGCTGCCGGAACTCATCGGCCGGCATCTGCAGGCTTTCCCCTTCGACCTGCTGAATCACGCGATGCGGCCCCGCACGTTCGCCGGCCATCAGCCACACGCCGATCATTCCCTCGTTGCCGGTCGTCGACGCTTCTACGGCTGAGCCGTCCTCCATCACGACCAGCGACGAGAACACGCAGCTGATCGGGAAATGGACGTTGGCCAGCGGCTCCCGCGTCTCACACAACACGCTCCCAGCGGCAATGCGCGTCGGCCGGAGACGCTGCATCAAATACTCAACGTCGTGCGGGGGAAGTCGCGAGAGCAGTTCGTTCTCCTTCTGGTCCTGCGAGAACATCAGGTTGCCTCCTCGTGGCCCAGCCCGTCGAAAGTTCGCTGGGATCCCCGGTTCGCCCGATCCCAGCACGTAAAATGTCAGGTGGGCCGGGAGCGCAGCGAATTGCATACCCAACGGGCACGACGGCCACGTCCATCTCACAACCTGTTTCTGTGTATCAGTTTATGAGCGTGCAATCGTCCCGCAGAATCCTTTGCCGCGCTCACGAATGGAGAATTTCCCGACTCCCGTCATGAGGGAATGGCGAGCAGGAAGTCCGGCTGGCGGGCATCAGGCGTCGGCCCGCGAAGCGTCCCCTCACAGTCCTTCCAGAGCGGCGCCGAAGCGCCGGATGAGATCGGCCCCCGGTTCGGTCCCCACCGACACGCGGATCAGCCAGCGCGAAACGCCGCAGCGTTCGGCGAAGTCGAGTTCGTTGTAGTGAGCCAGGATCGTGAACGGGCAGGCCAGTGTATAGCTCATCCCCAGGTTCGGCCCCTTGGAGACTTCCAGCGCATCAAAGAACCGCGGCGCCTGCTCCGCCGGATTCCGCACCTCCAGCGACAGCAATCCACCGAAGCCCCCGCCGTCGCGCTGGAACGCAGAGTACCTCTCCTTTGCGGTATGCGCCGGATAATGCACAGCCGCGACGACGGGATGCTGAACCAGAAACGTCGCCAGTTGCTCTGCGCTCCGATTCACGGTCTGCACCCGCTCCACGAAGTCCCGCGAATTCGCTTCCAGCACATCTGCGTCCTCGCACCACAGCAGGTCCTCATCCTCCGCCCCCAGGGCCGACGCCATCCGCTCGGCAAACCGGCTGCGGGGATTGACGACCACCGCACCGCCGGTGACGTCGCCGCGCCCGGAGAAGTACTTGGTCAGGCTGCACCAGATAACGTCCGATACCGGCAGCAGGTCGACGTTGACGCAACTGGCGACCGTGTCGTCCACGATCAGCGGCACATCCGCCTTGCGGGCGATCTCCGCCAGCCGCTCCAGGTCGGGACTCGTCAGCAGCGGATTCGCCGGGAACTCCGTGCAGATCGCCGATAACGGCGTGCTCCCCGCCAGGTCCTCCAGTGCGGCCAGGTCGGCCTCATCTCCTCGCGGAAAGAAGTGCGCGCCGGCCCCGAACCCATCCTGCACCTTCAGCGAATCCACATAAGGAAACCCGAACTGCACCGACTTCCGCCCGGCGAACGCCGCGCCGAACGCCCGATGCAGCGCATGAAACGCCGCCATGCCCGTGGGGAACAACGTCACCGCATCCTTCGGTACGCCCATGATGTCCGACAACCGCTGCCGGATGGCGGACTTCGCCGCCGTCGCATCAGTCGCACGTCTCCCCTCCAGCACGGCCTCCGCTTGCCGCGACGAAACGCCCCATCCGCTATGTTGCCAGAACGCCTTCGCCGCCGGTGCCGCCGCCACCGGAAACAGGACGCCCCATACTCCTCTCTGTTCCAGTTCTTGCAGCCGCGGCCGGCACTGAGTGCGGCGCTCGATGAACTCCGCGCAGAACTTCGCCGTCCGGAGCGACGGAAATACCAGGCAGGACTCGTCCTCCCCTCCGTATTGCGACACACAATCGTCGAACAGCCGGCGGCACAGTGCGTTATAGACGAATCGCGGATATCCGGTCGTCAGCCGCTGCATCACGCGCGGCTCCTGTTCCTCATACCCCACATTGTCCCGCCACGTCGGCAGACAAGCCGACACGGCGTGCGGCGAATCCGGAATCGGCCGTCCCAGGTCCTCAGGACGCCACAACGGCTGCTCCCGCAGCGAATCAACGTTGAGCAGCGATGTCACGCTTCGCCCTTCTCTGTTTGACGACCTTGTCGATCCCGGCCGCAATGAAGCCCACTCCGATGCTCACCAGATAAACCGCTCCGCACACTGCCACTGTCGCAAGAGGAAGCCCTAATACATCCCGCTTTGCATTGCTGATTTCCATCAGATAGAGCGCCAGTAGATTGAGCGCAGCAAGGAACAGAAAGCCGACGCCGAACCAGATTAACTGAGAATGGGCGAATCGCGGCTTCGACTCATCGCCATTCATTGGTTGCTCACCCTGACACGCAACCTCGGGACGTATCACACTCAGACTCCGTTCGCCGACGCAGCACCTCGTCCACGCCGTGCGTGAACAATCCGATACCGAGCGTCACCAGGCTGATGCCGCCGATCGCCCCGGCGTTCATAAGCGGCACCGGCCCGATCGAGAACGTCGCCCGGGATGTTGCGTTCGCCACCTCGAAGAACGCCGGCGCGAGATAGTTCAACATTCCCAGCAGGGACAGTCCACACCCCAGCCAGACGTGCGGATGACCGGAGATTGTCGGACTCGCATCGTCGCCGTTCATCTCTCAGACCGTCTCCGTCTCCATGGATGCCGTCAGGTTCCGTCCCGCAGATGCACAATCACCGTCTTCTCCTCCGTCATCTCCCGCAGCGCGTAACGCGGGCCCTCCTTGCCCATGCCGCTGTGCTTCAGTCCCCCGTACGGCATGAAGTCCGCCCGCCACTGGCTCGACCAGTTGATGTGCAGGTTGCCGCTGTCCACTTCTTTCGCGAACCGGAAGGCCCGGTCGATGTCCTGCGTGAAGATCCCGGCCGCGAGCCCGTATTCTGTGTCGTTCGCCAGCCGGATCGCCTCATCGATGTCGCTGAACCGCGTCACCACCACCGCCGGTCCGAACAGTTCGTCACAGCTGACCCGGTACTCCGGCTTCACGTTGTCGAGGATCGTCGGCGCATAGATCGCCCCCGTCCGCCGTCCTCCCGTCACCAGTTCGGCCCCGGCTGAGACCGCTTCGTTGATCCAGTTCTCGACGCGCTCGGCGTCACGCTCGCGCACCAGCGGCCCGATCTTTGTCCCCTCCGCAAACTGGTCCCCCGTCTTCAGCGCCTCCACCCGCGGCTTGAGCGCATCGACGAAGTCTCCCGCCACCTTGCCGTTGGTCAGGATCCGCTGGGCCGAGATGCAGGTCTGTCCGGCGTTGGCATAGCCGGTCTGACTGATGGCCTGCGCCGCCAGGTCGAGATCGGCGTCGTCCATGATGATCACCGGGCTGTTGGAGCCCAGTTCCATCGTCACCCGCTTCAGTCCCGCCATTTGAGTGATCGACCGGCCCACCTCGTAGCTGCCGGTGAAGCTGATCTTGCGGACCCGTTCGTCCTCGCAGATCGCCTTCCCCAGCTCGCCGCCGCCGCCCGTCACGCACGCGATCGCGTCCTCCGGCAACCCGGCCTCCAGCAGGATCTCCACCAGCTTGAGCGCCGACAGCGGCGTGTCGCTGGCCGGCTTCACCAGCACCGCATTCCCTCCCGCGATCGCCGGCCCCACCTTGTGACACACCAAGTTCAGCGGAAAGTTGAACGGCGTGATGGCCGCCACCACGCCGCACGGCACGCGCAGCGTGAACCCCAGCTTGCCGGCGCCGTTGTCGGCCCCGTCCATCGGCAGCATTTCCCCCGCCAGCCGCTTCGCCTCTTCGGCGGAGACCACCATCACGTCCGCCGCCCGCTTCGCCTCCGTCCGCGACTCCGCCAGGATCTTCCCTTCCTCGGCACTGATTGTCCGCGCCAGATCCTCGACTCGCTCCATCATCAGCGCCGCGCATTTCTGCAGAATCTCGGCGCGCTCAAAGGCCGTCTTCCGTCGCATCCCCTTCGCACCCTTGGCGAGCGTCCCCAGCGCCGCATCAATGTCCGCAGCATCCCCCGACGGCACCGTGTCGACCGTCGAGCCGTCATACGGATTGATTACGTCAATTGACTTCGGCTTCATTCGCCACTCGCCCGCCACAAACATCCGCATCGAATCGTCCTCGCATTCGGCCGCGATCCGCAGGCAGCAGTGTTCGCACCATCAAGCATGGCATGTCCAGATTACGGTATCGACGTGACAGAAACCCGGTTTCTTCAATAAACCGGGTTTCTCCCCAGCGTCCACCTGTGATCCTCAGGGAGCCGCGACCAGCCGTGCCTTGTCCGAGATATCCTTCCGGCACCACGCCCCGTCCCAGCGGATGCACTTCACTGCTTCATACGCCTTCCGCTTGGCGTCCGCGAGATCATTTCCGATCGCCGTCACTCCTAGCACGCGGCCGCCATCGGTGAGCACCTGGTCCCCCACCTGCACCGTGCCGGCATGGAACACTTTGGCGTCGGCGACACGCGCCGCATCCTCCAGGCCGCGAATCGCATGACCCTTGGTGTAGGATCCCGGGTAACCCTCCGATGCCATCACCACGCACAGCGACGGCCGCGGATCCCACTCCAGTTCCTGAAACTCGCGCAGGCGCCCCTCGGTCGCCGCCCACAGCAGGTCAAAGAGGTCAGTCTTGAGCCGCATCAGCACCGGCTGCGTTTCGGGGTCCCCCAGCCGCACGTTGAACTCCAGCACCTTCGGTCCCTGCGAGGTCAGCATCAGTCCGGCGTACAGCACGCCACGATACTCAATCCCATGCCGCCGCATCGTGTGCACGATGGGGATCAGTACCTTGTGGATGATGTTCTCCATGACGGCCGGCGTTGCGACGGGAGTTGGCGAGTAGGCCCCCATCCCGCCGGTGTTGGGACCGCGGTCGCCGTCGAACGCCGCCTTGTGATCCTGCGACGCCTCGAGCGTGACGATCGTCCGGCCATCCACCAGCGCCAGTACGCTGAGTTCCTGCCCCGACAACCGCTCCTCGATCACGATCCGTCCGCCGGCGTCGCCGAACTCGCGCGCCACCATCGTCTGCTTCACGGCATCGAGCGCTTCGTTGCGGGTCGAGCAGACGAACACTCCTTTCCCCGCGGCCAGTCCGTCCGCCTTAACGACCACCGGCGCCTCGTCCCGGTCGTGCAGCGACTGCATCGCATCCTGCGGATCGTCGAACACGCTGAACTCCGCCGTCGGCACGTTCGCCTGCCGCATCATCTGCTTGGCGAATGCCTTGCTTCCCTCCAGCTGCGCCGCGGCCTTCGTTGGCCCAAAGATCCGCAGCCCCTCCGCCTCGAACGCATCCACCACCCCCGCCACCAGCGGCGCTTCAGGTCCGACGACCGTGAGGTCAATCCGCTCACTACGCGCGAACTTCACCAGCCGCGGGAAGTCCGCCGGATTGAGATCGACGTTCGTCGCATCGACGGCGGTCCCGGCGTTGCCCGGCGCACAGTACACTTTGGTGACCTTGGGAGACTGTGCGAGCTTCCAGGCCAGCGCATGCTCGCGCCCTCCCTGTCCGATGACCAGTACCTGCATCTGAGACTCACTCCTCGCCGCGGGCGTCGCTGAACTCGAGTGAAGCCACCCGGCAGCACTGCCTCACGGCCACCTTCTGTATCCAATCGCCGCGCCGCGACGGGCGAGCTTGAGCCCTTATTCGTCGCGCAGCGGATGATGTCGCGAACCTCACGCGAACCGAAGTATAGCAGCCCCGTTCGGCACCGCACAGAGGCTGCGCGCCGGTTGTATTCACCAGTGGCCCACAGTATTCTGACGGCACTTTCCCCGACGAAAACGCGCCAAAACACGGCCGGGAGCACTCGATGGACACCACGAACGGATCACTCAATCGCAAGCTGCGCATGGCCCTCGTCGGCGGTGGACAGGGAGCTTTCATCGGCCGCGTGCACGCCACCGCCGCGGTCATGGACAACCGGGCCGAACTCGTCGCCGGTGCCCTCTCGTCCGATCCGAAGAAGGCCAAAGCGTCGGCCCCGTCGTACGACATCAAGGACGATCGCGCCTACGGGTCCTACAAGGAACTCATCGAGAAGGAGCAGGCGCTTCCCGAGGACCGGCGGATCGACTTCCTGAGCGTCGCCACGCCGAACCACACGCACTTCGAGATCGCCAAAGCCGCCGTCGAAGCGGGCTTCAACGTCATGTGCGACAAGCCCATGACGTTCGACCTCGCCCAGGCCGAGGACCTGCTCAAGGTCGTCGAAAAGTCCGGCGTCGTCTTCGCCGTCACGCACAACTACACCGGCAACCCGCTGGTGCGGCAGGCCCGCGAGATGATCCTCGCCGGCGAACTCGGCGAGATCCAGGCGATCCGCTCCTGCTACATCCAGGGCTGGCTCCGCACGCGGCTGGAGAACTCCGGCCAGAAGCAGTCCGCATGGCGCACCGATCCGTCGAAATCCGGGGCCGCCGGCTGCTTCGGCGACATCGGCACCCACGCCTACAATCTCGCCCGCTACATGACGGGCCTGCTCCCGGACAAGGTGTCGGCGCAGCTCTCGATCTTCGAGAAGGGCCGCCAGCTGGACGACTACGGCCACGCCGTCGTCCGGATGGAGAACGGCGGCCTGTGCACCGTCACCGCCAGCCAGATCTCCCATGGCCGCGAGAACGACCTGTTCATCGAGATCGACGGCACGAAGGGGGCCCTGCAGTGGCGGCAGGAGACGCCCAACACCATGACGTTCCGCCAGAACGGCAAGCCTCACCAGATCTACTTCCGCGACGGCGGCGCCCCGTTCGCGACGCCGCTGCACTCCGCGTCAGTCCGCATCCCGGCGGGTCATCCCGAGGGCTACCTCGAAGCCTTCGGCAACATCTACCGCGCCGCTTACGACGCGATGGCCAAGCGGGCTGCCGGCGAAAAGTTCGAGACAAAGGACACCGTCTACCCCAACGTCTACGACGGCGTCGAAGGGATGTTCTTCATCCAGCAGTGCGTCAACTCCAGCAAGGAGAACGGCGCCTGGCTGCCGCTCAAGCACCCCGCCGCGCGGCGATAGTTCTGTTGCTGCGGATATCAGGGGTTGCTCGATGTTGCAGGCTCGATTCTATGGATGGAACCCTGGCTTGAACAAAGTCGAGATGGACAAACTTTTGCACCGCGAAACCAGGCTCGGCCTGGCGGAATCCAAGCGTTGTGTCGATCGAATGCTCCGCGGCGAGAGCGTGATTGTTCACTTCCCCTCGGCACAGTCCGCTCAACACGTCGTTGCGGCTGCCACGGCTCTTGGCGCGTTGTGCGAACTCTGGAGCGAAATCGACGATGTGCAAAAATAGATCGCTTCAGACCAGACAACAGATAGACGGCCCATGACGGAGCACAAACGCTCCCGCCTCACGCTCTGGATCGTCATTGCGATCGTCGCGGCCATCGTGTTCGCGCTGGTCCTGCCGACTCTCTCCCGCATCGGCATCTCGCAGGACGACATCGCCGACGCCGCCACCCGCTACGACGATGTCGCCCGACTCCTCGCCGACGGCGACATCGAAGCCGCCCGCTCAGCCGTCGCGGCGCATCGCGCCGGATACGTCCTCACTCCCCTGCGTCTCGGCGGCGAGATCTTTCTCCGCCTCCTCAAGATGGTCGTCGTCCCGCTGGTCGTCGCGTCGGTGATGACGGGCATCCTCGGCATGGGAGACGTCCGCCAGCTGGGTCGACCCGGCCTCCTCACCCTCGTCTTCTACCTCTCCACCACCGTCCTCGCGGTCGTCGTCGGCCTCGTCGTGGTCAACATCATCGACCCCGGTATCGGCGGCGTCGCCCAAATCGCCGATGCCGCCTCCACCAAGCAGGAACTCTACACCCACCTGGCGGCCGAAATCGGCGCATCCGACGACGACGTCGCCAAGGCCCTCGGCGACACCGGCTATATCGAGCAGAAGCACCGCGACGTCTGGCGAATCCTCGAAAACCTGGTCCTGATGCTGTTCACGGACAACCTCTTCCGGTCCGCCGTGAACATGGACCTGCTCCCGCTCATCGCGTTCTCCATCGTCTTCGCCGCACTGCTGACGACGATCCGCCCCCGTGTCGAAACCATCATCCGCTTCGTCGAACAGGCCAACGAAGCCCTGATGGCTCTGATCCTGTTCATCATGCGGTTTGCCCCGCTGGGCATCTTCTGCCTCGTTGCGGCCCGGTTCGGCCAGGCCAACGCCCGCGGCGAGTTCCTCGCCGAACTGCAGAAAACCGGCTGGTACTCCGCCAGCGTCCTGATCGGCCTGTCGATCCACGGCTTCATCACGCTGCCCGTCATCGTCTGGATCTGCACGAAGCGCAATCCGTACCGCTTCATCGGCCAGATGTCGCAGGCCCTGCTCACCGCGTTCTCTACGTCCAGTTCGTCCGCCACGCTCCCGGTGACGATCGAATGCGCCGTCGATCGCGCGGGCGTCTCGCGCAAATCCACCGACCTCGTCGTCCCGCTTGGTGCCACGATCAACATGGACGGCACCGCGCTCTACGAAGCGGTCGCCTGCATCTTCATCGCCCAGGTTGCCGGGCGAGACCTGGGCCTCACCGAGCAGATCATCGTCGCCGTCACTGCCACGCTCGCCGCCATCGGCGCAGCCGGCATCCCCGAAGCCGGACTGGTGACGATGGTCATCGTGCTCTCCGCCGTCAATCTCCCGATCGAGTACATCTCGATCATCCTCTCGGTGGACTGGCTCCTTGACCGCTTCCGCACGATGGTCAATGTGTTCGGCGACGCCTGTGGCGCCGCCGTGATCGAGCGAACGATCCCCGATACGTCGCAGCCCGCCGTCGCCGGCGCCACGCCCATCGACTCCTGACCCTCCGCGCTTCCTAACCGCACCAGGTCCGTCGGCATCGCTTCAGCCCGAAAGAAGCGTCCAGCCCCGGCCCTGATGCCCGAAGTCGAACCGGCCGGGATGCAGCAGTTCCGCCAGGATCTCGGCCGACTCCACCAGCCGCGGTCCCGGCCGGTTGAAGTACTGGTTGCCGTCGGTGATGAACACCCGCCCGCTCTGCACCGCCCGCAGTGAAGGCCACCGCGGATCCGCAGTCAGCACCGGCATCTCCGACCGCGCCCGATCCATGTCAAACCCGCACGGCATCACCGCAATCACATCCGGATCAGCTGCGATCAGGTCGTCCCACGTCATGTAGGGCGAATGCGCCCCCGCCGTCCCCAGCACGTCCCGCCCTCCCGCAATCTCCACCAGTTCCGGCACCCAGTTCCCCGCGCACATCAGCGGCTCGATCCACTCAATGCAGGCAATCGTCGGCGTCTCCGCCAATCCGCGCGTCGCGCGCCGCAGCGACTCCAGCCGCTCCTGCAGCGACGCCGCCAGCGTCCGCCCGCGCTCCTCGGCGTCCAGCGCGTTCGCGACGCGCTGAATGTCGGTCCACACATCGGCGAGGCACATCGGCTCCAGCGACACAATTTGCGGCTGGCTCGAAACCAGCTCGCACACCGCCGCCTCAACGTCCTTCAGACTCACCGCGCACACTTCGCACTGCGTCTGCGTGATCACATGCGTCGGCCGCAGCGAATCGAGGACGTCCGCATGCACGCGATACACCGACACCGCCTGCCGCAGCACGTCCTTCACCCGGTCGTCAATCTCCCGGCTGCTGCCCTTCACATCGATCTTCGGCTCCGAGCAGGCCGGCAGCCGCTCAACACTCGGCGGATAGTCGCACTCATGCGACCGCCCCACCAGCTGGTTGACGAAACCGAGGGCGGCGACGATCTCCGTCGCACTGGCAATCAGAGAAACAATGCGTGGTTCTGGCACAGTCTGGATTCGAAGAGCGGGGACAGCCGGGGGTCCGTCAGTCTGGTATCCTAGGTCGAGGCCCGACCGACGGGAACGCAGCCAAGGCTTGCAGCCCGATCTGGAAGGCGAAGTACGGCGGCTGGCGGCGGTATAAAAACGGTACGATATGGCAGAGCCCGACTTTCAGGCAGTGAGCGACCCAATGCTGACCGGATCTCAACGTCGGACGTGCGGAATCGGGGGCGCATTACTTCTGTGCCTGCCCCTGTGTCTCCCGGCGAATGTCTCTGCCGCCGAGCCGGAAGTGGACGCGGCGTCGGACGTAAAAACAGTGGTTCAACGGGCTCTCCCCTACATCGTGGACCGGGGTGTGTGGTGGATCGAGGAAAAGGAGTGCTCGTCCTGCCATCGGACCACCGTCATGACCTGGTCTCTCGCGAATGCCCTCCGGCTCGAATTCGATGTCAATGCGGAGCGGCTGCGGGAATGGCAACAGTGGAATCGCAGCGATCTGCTGGCCCCTCGTGAAGAGGACGGGCAGCCGGCGGGTTCAAGAAATGTGGAGGCCGTGAGTCACGTTCTCTGGTCCGAACGCGGCGAGCCGCACAGTGCGGAGCTTGAGGACGAGAGCGCGCGCCTGCTCGAGATCGTCATCTCATCGCAATCCGAAGACGGCACATGGGCCGCCGGAGGGCAGCTTCCGTTTCAAAAGCGTCCCGAGCAGGAGACGGCCATCGTCTCCACAATGTGGAATGCTCTGGGACTGGGGACCGCGCCCCAGGATGCGGCGGCGGGGGAAGCCCGGTCGAAAGCGATTGCGGCGATCGAGGCCGCCGAACCGGGCGTGAGCACCGAGTGGTGGGTCCTCCGCATCCTGCTGGCCCTCCAGGACGGGGCCGACGCCGCCGGCTGGGTCGACCAGCTGCAATCGTTCCAGCATGCCGACGGCGGCTGGGGCTGGCTGATTGAGGATCCGAGCGACGCACTCGGAACGGGGATGGCTCTGTACGCTCTGCGGTCGGCCGGATGCGACACGTCCACGCCCGCCATTCAGCAGGCGATTCAGTTTCTGGCTCGAACCCAGGAGGAGGACGGAAGCTGGAAGGTGCCGGGCACCAAAGCCAAGGCAAAGGACCGCCCGGTCGAAACCGCGAACTACTGGGGCGCCTGCTGGGCCGCGCTCGGACTGATGGCCACGATCGAATCCGATTCCGACGAATCCCCGGCAACGGCCGACGCGCTGACCGAACACCACGAGTCCCCCCGCTGAGCACGCGGAACTGCCGGACCTGCTCGTCGGAAACAGCTCTGACTACGCCCGGAGGGGCTCGAACCCCCAACCTTCGGTTCCGAAGACCGATGCTCTATCCAATTGAGCTACAGGCGCAAATGCGTGCTCGGCAGTCTAGCAGGCGAATCCCCCTGAGGGGAGCGTTGCCGCACGCATTCGGTTCGCGCACCTGGTGAGCTTGCGAGCTGGCCCCCTCACGCCGCATTGATCCCTGCCGGCCGCGCCGGCCAGGCGCTCCGCTCTAAAGCCCACCACTCGCGCCACAGCGCGACTGCCTGCTCGTGATCGGCGCCCGGATCGGCCCATGACTCGGGTGTGACCCCCTGAGTCTCCCCCGTCAGTCGCGCCAGCGCACCCGCTGCCTCAACGCGCACGAACGGATCGGCATCCTCGAGCAGAGCGATCAGATCCGGCACCATCCAGGACGGCGCCACGTCCGACAGTATGTTCGCCGCCACGTGACGCTTCTCCGGATCGTCGGCCGAGTCGCCGGACTGCACGAAGCGCAGCAGCGGCAGCGCACCGTATTCTCCCAGGCTGCGCAGGTCCCGCTCATACAGCAACGACACCTTCGCTCGCCCAACCCGCGCCAGCAGCTCATTGACACGCTCCGAAAGCTCCGCGTCTCCCGGCCCCTTGCGGACCAGCAGGGGATGCATCCAGCGATCCGACAGCGCGGCATCGGGAAACACTGAAACCTGCGCGACCGTCCCGTTGCGCAGCTCGACCGTCGCTCCTTCCGCCAGCCGTTCCGTCTGACCGCTCGCCACCAGTTCCACCTGCCCGGAGGCGGCCGTGATCCGTGGATGCGAGTCCGTCGGGCAGGTGAACACGCAGATCGCCGGACCCGTCGGCCCGCACGTCATTGAAAACGGGTCCTTCGACGGCCCGCCCGGTTCCACCGCCGTCACTTTCAGCGCGGCAGCGTTCGGCGTGCGGCACCAGATCTCCCCCTGTGCCAGCTGCAGGTCTTCGGCAGACTGAAAGCAGACCTCGGTCTCCACGTTCATGCGCACGGTCGCACCACTCGTCGTTTCGAGTTCGCACACCACCTCCCCCGGAGTCCGCACCTTGACTCCCGGCTCGCATCGGAAACCGTCCGGCTGCGGCACCGGCGTCCACACCGCGGGAGTCGTGCTCCCTGCGTACTCTACCGGCCCCGTCGCCGCCCGAATCACCGCCGCAGCGCTCGGAAGCGTCGGCTCCGGATCGGTCGTAGCCAGCCGGTTGTCGTCCGGCCGCTCCCCGCGCGGCGGAAGGATCTGCAGGCTCCACAGTGCCACCGCCACCAGAAAGCCGAACGCCATCGCCCCCGCGGCGATCGCCATGGTCCGTGGAAATTGACGCGCGGGCGTTCGCGGCGGCTGACTCCGCGGCAACCGGGTCGCCACCGCGGCCGCAACGGCCGCAGCCCGGTCTCCCATCGGCTCAGCCACCGTCCGAATCCGCGCATCCAGCGACTGCAGCGACTGCCACACTTCGCTGCAGTCGTCGCAGCCGGCGATGTGCGCCTCGATGGCGGTCCGTTCGGCATCCGCCAGCTCACCGTCGAGCAGGGTCGAAAACCGGGTCTGTGCTTCTCGACAGTCCATCACCTCACCTCATGGCCGGAGCCAGACGGCGTTTCAGCAGGTCTCGGGCAGCCGCCAGCCGGGAGTTCACCGTCGCCCGCGAAACTCCCAGCACGTCGGCGAGCTGGTCGTATGTCAGATCGTCGTAGTAACGCAGCAGCAGCACCTCGCGCAGCTCCTCAGGCAGCTGGTGAATCTGCGCCTGGAGCTGGTCCGCATCATCATCGGCCTCCAGCGGCTCGTCGACGGCCGGCTGAGTGGCGGGAAAGTCCGCCGTATGTCCGTTCGTTCCCAGGGCGGACAGGTTCACGTCCCGCCGCCGCGGCGTCCGCCCGTAATCCTGGCACACATGCACGGCGATTCCCCGCAGCCACGCCCCGAACTGCTCCGGCGTGCGCAGCGTTGAGAGCTTCTCAAACGCCCGCAGCAGCGCCTCCTGCGCCAGGTCTTCGGCGATATCCCGCCGTGACACCCGCGCATGGCAAACCGCCAGCACGCGCGCCGACCAGCGCCGCGCAAGCTGTTCGAACGCGGAAGCGTGTCCCTCCCGCGCGCGACGCACCAGGTCGCCGTCCGTCATGTGACTGGCATTCGTAACGCCGTGGCGAAACCGGTCCAGGGGCTGTTCCGCCGGACCACACCCTGTTGTCGTGGCAGCCGATCCCTGCGACTGCCGAATTCCGCTCAATTGTGGCGAAATGGCCAAAACGTGCCAGTCGCGCCCGTCCGCTGCCGCGACATCAGGTTGGATCGTAGGAGTCCGTCGCAGCCGCTCACATCATTCGCCGTCTGCGGGACCGGCTCAATTCTCTCCACAGACAGGAGTCTGCCATGCGTCGATTCGCTCTGTTCATCTGCGTTCCGGTCCTCGGAGCCGGCATCCTCGCCGCGTCCGCCCGCCCCCATCCCGCCACGACCGCCGCCGCCATAGTCATCGGAGGCCCCGCCGAACAGGCCGAAGACGCCCCCCTCATTGTGCACGAATGGGGCACCTTCACCAGCTTTTCAGGCTCCGACGGCGTACAGGTCGAGTTCCGTCCCCTGGTCCACAACGACCTCCCCCCCTTCGTCATGAATTCCTGGAAGCAGCTCCAGCAGTGGAACCTCAGCAAGTCACGGCTGTGGGCCTTCCAGCGGATGGAGACCCCCGTCACCTATTTCTACACCCCTGTCGAACGGGACGTGCAGGTGCGAGTCTCCTTCCCCCAGGGCCTGCTGACCGAGTTCTTCCCCCCGGTCCAATCCATGACTCCCTCCGACCTCCGCCGCTATTCCGCTGAAGCCACCGCCGCCGCACTGCAGGGACGCGAGCAGTCGCTCAAAGCCGCACAATCGTCCGAGAACCTGACCTGGGACTCCCTCCTCAGCGGCGATCAGACACAGCCCCTGTCGCTCGAGAACTCCTCGCTCGACTGGGGGACCGTCCACCTGATCCCCATCGACAGCCTGTCCCCGCAGGTGCAGGACGAGAACCTGGCGAAGTCTATGGGCCGCTTCCTCGCCGACAAGATCGTCCCCGAAGCAACCGACCCCCATTACGCGTACGCCCGCGACGTCGATGCCGCTCTCGTCAACATCGAATACCAGCAGGACCACCCCTGGGTCTCCAAGGGAGACTACTTCGAGCGGTTCCTGTTCTACCGCGGCCTCGGCAACTTCAGGATGCCTCTCACGCTCACCGCACACGGCGAAGGCGCCTTCCAACTTACCAACTCCGGCGAGGACGCCGTTCGCTCACTCTTCCTGGTGACGGTCCGCAACGGCGCCATTCACTTCAACGTCTACAGCGGCATCAAAGCCAACGCCGCGCTCTCCCTGACGGAAAGCACCGCCCCGACCGACATCGACGCTCTCGCAAATTCGGTGACTGCGGCCCTCGTGCGGGAAGGCCTGTATCAGAAGGAGGCCGAGGCGATGGTCAACTCCTGGCGAAACTCCTGGTTCACCGAAGAAGGGACGCGCCTGCTCTACATGGTGCCGCAGCGGATCACCGACGAACTCCTCCCGCTCGAAGTCTCGCCTCAACCGGACGAGGTCGTCCGCGTCCTCGTCGGCCGGATGGAGATCATGTCCCCCGAGGATGAGACCCGCATTCAGGAGATCGTCCACCGCAGCGCCGCAGGTCGAGCCGAGGACGGTGGAGCGGATGGCGCGGCCCCTGCCGGAGCCCGGCGCCTGGCGGCATTCGAGGAATTGGTCGCACTGGGCCGTCTCGCCGAGCCGGCGCTGGTCCGCGTCAAGAACATCGCCCCCGACCCCGTCCTCCGCAATGAGGCCGCCACACTGATCGGCGAACTCCGCCAACATTACGAGCAGGACGTCGCGGTGCAGTGACGAGTCGCGGGAACGCTCTCCAGAAACCCGGTTTCTTGCAGAAACCGGGTTTCGGCGCGCGCGTGTCGAACAATCGGGGCGTCTGCCCTAGAATCGGCGTCAACCACAGGAGCACCCCCGTTGACGACCGAACTTCAGAACAGCCGGTTCATGCGAGCCGCCCGCTGTGAACCGACCGACACGACGCCTGTCTGGATCATGCGCCAGGCCGGCCGCTACCTCCCCGAGTACATGGCGGTCCGCAGCCGTGTCACCTTCCTCGAACTCTGCAAACGTCCCGACCTCGCCGCGGAAGTCACCGTCACCGCACAGCAGGTGCTCGGCGTCGACGCCGCGATCCTCTTCGCCGACCTGCTCCCCATCCTTGAGCCGATGGGCCTTAACCTCGAATACCTTCAGGACGAAGGCCCCGTCATCCACAACCCGGTCCGCGCCGCCGCCGCCATCGACCAGCTGCGCCCGCTGGAAAACATGGACCGCCTCCCCTTCGTTCTCGACACCGTCCGACTCGTCCGCCGCGAACTCCCCGCAGACATCCCGCTCCTCGGCTTCGCCGGCGCCCCCTTCACCCTCGCTTCCTACGCCGTCGAGGGAAGCGGCTCCAAAAATTACGTCCACACCAAGAAGCTGATGTACGGCGACCGCAGCGTCTGGGACGCCCTCCTCGACACCCTCGTCCGCAGCCTCAGCCTCTATCTCAAAGCCCAGATCGACGCCGGCTGCCAGGCCGTCCAGGTCTTCGACAGTTGGGCCGGCTGCCTCTCCCCATCCGACTATCGCGAGTACGTCCTCCCCGCCACGCAGCGCCTCATCGCCTCTCTCCCCCCCGACGTCCCCGTCATCTACTTCCTCACCGGCAACCCCGCTCTCCTTCCGCTCCAGAAGGAAGCCGGCAGCAGCGTCATCGGACTCGACTGGCGCTGCGACCTCGCCGAAGCCTGGCAGACGGTCGGCTACAACCGTGCCGTCCAGGGCAACCTCGACCCCGTCTCCCTCTTTGCTGACCAGCCCACGCTCAAACAACGCGTACAGCAGGTCATGACGGCCGCCGCCGGACGCCCCGGTCACATTTTCAACCTCGGCCACGGCGTCCTCCCCGGCACCCCCGTCGAAAACGTCACCGCCCTCATCGAATGGGTCCACGAGATGGGAACGCAACCCGGCGGACCACACTAGCCCGACGCACCAGCGAGGGCCGAGCGCCCCGCACCGCGTTCCGACCATCTCCCGTGCGACAGCGCGCCGGCCGTCGCGTTTTCCCGCTCAGTCATCATCGGACTCAGCACCCCATCACTTTGCAGTTGACTTCGATCACACGCTTCATCGTTCGGCATCGCTCGGTGAGACACTTTCAATCTCCCGCGCCACCCGCTCCGCCTCCCGCAGCACCCGCAGCGCATTCCCCCCCAGGATCTTCCGCACATCCTCCGCCCCGTATCCCCGGTCCAGCAGCACCTGTGTGATCCGCGGATACGTCGACACATCTTCCAACTGCTCCGGCAGCGTAGAGACCCCGTCGAAATCTCCCCCCAGCCCCACGTGATCAACCCCCGCCACGCGAACGATGTGATCGATGTGGTCCACCACGTCGTAGATCGTCCCCCGCTTGAGCGGATGCTCCGCCTGCCACGCCTTGTACGCGCGGTCGTACTCCGCATCGTCCTCGTATCTCGCCCGCAACTCGCGCCGCACGTGGAACATCCGCTGCATCTCCGCCGCCGATTCCGGCACCACGAACCCCGAAAAAAAGTTCACCATCACCACTCCGCCGTTGTCCCTCACCAGTTCCAGCACGTCGTCCGGCACGTTGCGGGGATGCTCCGCCACCGCAAACGCCGACGAATGCGACGCGATCACCGGCGCACGGCTGACCCGGATCGCATCCCGCATCGTGTCCGGCGATACGTGCGAGATGTCCACGAGCATCCCCAGCTCGTTCATCGTCCGCACCACTTCCTCGCCAAACTCGCTCAAGCCGCCATGCTGCGGATCGTCCGTCGCCGCATCCGCCCACGACAGCGTGTCCGAGTGCGTCAGCGTCATGTACCGCGCCCCCAGCTCATAGAACATCCGCAGCAGCGCCAGCGAATCCTCGATCGCATGCCCTCCTTCCATGCCGATCAGTGACGCGATCCGCCCCTCACCGTGAATCCGCTCCACGTCATCCGCCGTCAGCGCCAGCTCGAACGTCTCCGGATACATGCGGCACATCTGCCGCACCAGGTCGATCTGCGTGAGCACGTCGTGCGCGGCGGTCCCTCTGCGCACCGAGTCCGCCGGCACATATACCGACCAGAATTGCGCCCCCACACCCCCGGACCGCAGCCGCGGAATGTCCGTATGCATCCGAGGCTGTCCCTCGTCAATCTGCGCCGCGCTCAACACCGAACCAAACTCCGTCCGAATCTCCCAGGGCAGATCATTGTGCCCGTCAAAGACGAGACAGCTCCGATGCAGCTCGCGCGCTTCATCACCCACGATCACCGGCTCGCCGCGGTCGCCGTCCTCAGCCCGCACCAGCGCCGCCGCCAGCCAGACTCCCACGACAATCCACCCCGCAACAACTCGATTCATTTCAATCACCCACAATTAAATTACCCACAATCGTTTAGCCGCGACCCGCCAGGGGAGCGCGACGCCGCGGCCCCAATTCACTCACTCCGCCTCCGGATAAACCGGCGCGTGCCGGTACGGCGTCTCCAACACCAGCACCGCCAGCACCGTCAGATACAACCTCCCCGCCTGGTCCGCATACTCCAGCGGCGCGCCCCGCGGATTCGTCGGATGCCAGCTCCCGTCCCGTCCCTGATGCCCCGCAATCTCCGACTGCACCCCCGCGAACCACTCCACCCACTCATCTCCCCCCACGTTATGCAGTGTCTGCGCCGTGTAGTACCACGCATACACATTCCGGCGACCCGCCTCCCACGCCGGCCGATTCTGCTCCGACAGCAGAAACTTCACTCCCTCGATCATCGCGGGATCCTCCCGCGGCCACCCCAGCCACTGCCGGCACAATAACCCCTCCGCCGTCATCGACCACCGCTGCTCCGCCGCCGCCGCCCAGTCCGGGCGGTACTTGTAGTACGCATCGCTCCCCGGCTCCTGCACTGCGTCGAGAAACTCGGACGCCAGCAGAAACGCTTCCGGCGGCACATCGATCCCCGCCATCCGCGCCGAATGCAGCGCCATCAGCGCCCACCCCGTCACCGACAGATCGCCGATTCCCGTCGCATCCAGCGGGCGATACTTCCACCCCCCCTTCACCGGGTTCTGCGCCGCCGCCAGAAACTCCACAGCCCTTGTCGCCGGCTCGCGAAGTCCCTCGTCCCCCGTCAGCGCCAGCGCTTCGCACAGCACGATCGTCCCTTGCGCGTGCGCATAAAAGTGCGCATCCTTCCCTTGCTCGACGATGTCAAACAGGTCCCCGTTGATCCGTTGCGTGCTCTTCAGCCACTCCAGCCCCTTGCGCACAACCTCCTGATGCGTCCCCTCCTTGTGCGTCTGTCCCGCCCCCAGAAACGCCAGCAGCGCGAGCGCCGTCGCGCCGGTGTCCGTCCGCATCCGTCCCGCGTCCGCATACCCCTCATCGAGCCGCCACCGCCCGTTCGACTGCTGCTGCCGCGCCAGCCATCCCAGTGCATTCTCGATCGCCCGCCGGGCCTCATCGTTGACCCCCTGCTCCCCCGTCGCGTCCTGCGCATCCGGCCGCCGCCCGCTGAGCGCCCCCGTCACGTCAACCGGCGACACCGACGGACGCCCCATCGGCACGGGAACCTCTTCTGGCATCGGCTCCTCGATCATCTCCGGCGTCGCGGTCGCCGGCGTATTGGGCAGCTCGATCGGAGCGAACTCCACCACGTTCTCAAGCACTCGCTCTGGTCGCCGTTCCGTCAGCCATCCCAGGTCCAGCGGCGCGATCCGCTGTCGTTCCGTCTGCGTCAGCAGCACGATCGCCGCCACAATCAGCAGCGCCGCATGCAGTGCGCCGCTCACCACCAGCCCCCCCGTCCCGCTCTTCGCATCCCGCTTCAGCCGAGTCAGCCAGTCCCGCCCCTTCAGCTCCGACAGAATGCTCGGCCGCTTCATCCGCTTCCGCCCGCGCGCGCCGGCCTCAGGCTCTGCGGCACTCACGGCGGCCGTCGGCTCAGGTTGCGTGGAAGACATAAATCAGAAGTCACGGCGACCAATCGCGCCGCGACACACCCCGCGGCCACGAACAGTCTACAACACCACCCCCCATTTGTGACCCGGACCGCATTCGTGACTTGCCCGCCTGAACTCCGAGGACTTTCGCTTTACTCCGTTTGATCCCGACAATTGGGCCTGACTCACGCGCTATCGGTGCGACCTCTCATGGATCAGGCACACAAAGCAACTCAGTCCAAAGCAACTCAGTCCAAGGCAACCATCAGTCCAAGGCAACCATCAGTCCAGCCGGAACCCGGAGGGTTCCAATCCGTTAGCCGGCGGTTGAGCGCCAGCGACACCGCCGGAAACCCGCACATCAGAGTCTGCATCCCGGCAGGGATGCCATCCTCAGTCGAGCAACGACGCTTCCAGAAGCAAAATGACGCGACCGCGCAGGACGCAACTGGTCTGCGACTGTACCCAAATTCAATCCGCCCCAGGCGCTTGGCATTCCATCACCCGCCGGAAACAATAAACCTCCAGCCCGCGAAACCGAACCCGGAGCGACCCTGGAATGTGCGGCCTCGTTCTCACACTGGCGATCCTCACGGCTCAATCACCGCCCGACACGACCGACGCTGTCGATCCCATCGCCGCCGCCCGCGACCACCGGCAATCCGGCCGCTACGACGAAGCCCTCGAGGCCTACGCCACCCTCTCCGACGACGAGTCCCTCACCGCCGATCAGCGGATTGAAGCCGCCATCGGTCTCAGCCTCACTCAGCAGGACACCGGAGACTGGCAGGCCGCCACCGAAACCCTCCGCCGCGCCGTCGCCGGGCCAAACCCCACCGCCGAACTCTGGGCACGACTGGCCGAAATCGAACTCCTGCAGGGACGCTACGAAGCCGCCGCCCTCGCCGTCGAATCAGCGCTGCAGCTCGATGCAAACAATCCCCGGGCGCACCTCGCGCAGGCGCACGTCGCCCGCGAAACCGGCCGCCTCGACGAAGCACTCACCGAATACCAATGGTGCGTCCGCTACTATAACCGGGTCCAGCCCAAAGACGCCGACACCCTGCTCGTCATCGCCGAAGGCTCGCTGGAATACGCCCGCTGGAAGAGCGTCTCTAACGTCTTCAATTTCGTCGTGAACACCCTCTGCCCCGATGCGCTCGCCGCCGACGAGCAGTGCTGGCAGGCCCATCTGCTGAGCGGCGGCCTGCTGCTCGAAAAGTACAACCAGGGCCAGGCCGTTCCCGAGCTCAATCGGGCGCTCGCCCTCAATCCGCACGCCGCTCCCGTCCTCGCCGCCCTCGGCGCAGCGTCGCTGCAGAACCTCGACTACGAGCAGGCCGCCGACTACGCCGACCGCGCCCTCGCCGTCAACCGGCGGCTCCCCGATGCCCTCCTCCTCAAGGCCGACGTCGCCCTCGCCGCCGGCGACACCGCCGCCGCCCGCGAGTTCATCGATCGCGCCCGCGCGGTCAACCCCGCGGATCAGCGGACTCGGGCCCGCGAAGCGCTCGCCTCCCTCCTCGACGACGGCGTTCCGGCCGACGACGAGCTGCTCACGGTCTTCCTCCACATGGACGCCATCGACGACCTCGACCTGCCGCAGCCCTCCCGCTTCTCGGAGATCCTGATCGACGTCGCCCGCACCAATCCGCGGCCGGGATACTTCCTGTCCATCATCGGCGAGGCCCTCGATGCGCACCGCCAGTACGACGCCGCGGAAAAGTTTTACCGGCAGGCCCTCAACGTCATGCCGCAGCTCTCCGCCCCGCAGACAAATCTCGGCATGCTCTACATGCGCACCGGGCGCATCGACGAGGCGCAGCAGATCCTCAACCAGGCCTTCCGCGCCGACCCCTTCCACGTACGCGTCAGCAACATGCGGAAGGTCCTCGACATCCTCCAGGGCTACGAGTCGGTCAGCTCCGAGCACTTTGTCATCCGGGCCGATGCCGCCAACACGCTCCTGGCCCGCGCCATGTCTGAGTACCTGGAGAGCATCTACCCCGAACTGACCGAGCGCTACGGCTACGAGCCGCCGACCCGCACGCAGTTCGAGATCTACAGTGCCGCGAAGGGACAGGGGGCGCACGAATGGTTCAGCGCCCGGATGATCGGCCTCCCCTGGATCCAGACGATCGGCGCATCGACCGGCATGATCGTCGCCCTCGCCAGCCCCACCGATCGCGAGCCCTTCAACTGGGCCCGCGTCGTCCGCCACGAGTTCGTCCACATCCTCACGCTGCAGGAAACCGGCTTCAACATCCCCCACTGGTACACCGAAGCCCTCGCCGTCCGGGAGGAAGGACTCGACTTCCCCGACGAGTGGCAGGAGCTGCTCATCGAGCGCTTCGACGACGCCGACGTCTTCAACCTCCGCACCATCAACTCCGGTTTCCAGCGCCCCAACACCGCCTCCGACTGGACGCTCGCCTACTGCCAGAGCCATCTCTACGCCCGCTACATGGTCGAGCGGTTCGGCGAGGGCGCCCTCGAACGGCTGCTGGACGCCTACCGCCGCGGACTCGACACCGACGCCGCGATCCCCGACGCGTTCGCCATCGACATTCCCGATTTCGAGTTGGGCTACTCGGAGTATCTGCAGCGTCTGCTCGCCGACATCCGCCCGCAGCGCTCACCCCCCTGGCCCGAACTCGCCGCAGCCGAGGCCGCCTATGAAGCCGACAAGGCCAACGCCGCCGCCGTCGGCCGCTACGCCTTCGCCCTGATGCGCGCCGAGCGCTTTCGGGACTCGGGAGCAATGGTCGCCATCGCTCTGGGCCTCGACCCCCGTCAACCCGACGCCGCCTTCGTCCGCGCCCGCTTCGCCCTCTCCCGCCAGAAGGACGACGACGCCGTCGAGTATCTCCTCACGGGACTCGATGAGGCCGACCCCCACGCCGAAGTCCTCGCCCAGCTGGCCAAGCTGCGGCTGGACGCCGGCGACAACGCCGAGGCCGCCCGCCTCTACGACATCGGGACGCAGCACTTCCCCCTCGAAGACCGCTACTGGAACGGCCTCGCCGTCGCCCTCTGGCGACTCGACGACATCGAGCGCCTCCGCCCCGCCCTCGAAGTCGCCGCCGCCCGCGACTTCGACAACGCCGCCATCCGCAAGAAACTCGCCCGGATCGCTCTGGATGAAGGCCGACACGCCGACGCCATCGAATGGGCCACCGACGCCCTCCACATCGACATCCTCGACCCCGAACTCCACCGCCTCCTCGCCGACGCCGCGATTGCCACCGGCGACACCCCAAGAGCCCGCCACGCCCTCGAATCCCTCCTCACGATCGACCCCAACAACACCGAAGCCCGCACTCTCCTGGAAGATCTCAAAGAACCCCAGCCATAACCCAAAAACGCACACCAGCCCGAGCCCACACACTAGCCCGACGCGCCAGCGAGGGCCGAGCGCCCCACAGCGTCCCCCCACCCACTCCATGCGCCAGCCCAAACCCCGTAAACTTCGCCGGGATCGCTAACGTCATGCCGATCGCATCCCGGCAGAAAGTAGCCGCGTCACTCCGTGACGCGGACTCAGCGTCCAACCGCCAGAAACCAATCCACCCGCCTCGACCACGAAACATCAGGGCACTCTCTTCTGGTCGCTCACGATCCGCATCGTGTTCCGCCTCGGCAAGAATGACGCAAGGGGCACGCAAGAATCACAACAATCACAGCCCCCCCCACCCTTAAGCATCGCGCGCGCCTTGCCAGCCTTGCTCACTGCGAACTGAAACACATGCCCGACACCCCACCCCTCACTCTCCGCGACTTCCAGCTCCTCATCGACCGCATGTACTCCCGCAAAGACGCCGCCCGCGGCATCGAGGGAACCTTCATGTGGCTCATGGAGGAAGTCGGCGAACTCGCTGCCGCCCTCCGCGACCGCGAGCGCCACACCCACGAAGACCTCGCCGCCGAGTTCGCCGACGTCCTCGCCTGGCTCGTCACGATCGCCAACGTCGCCGAAGTAGACCTGGAGCAGGCCGTCCGCACAAAATACGGCTCTGGTTGCCCCGGCTGCGGCCACATGATCTGCACCTGCGGAGACGAGGAGAAACCATAAGAGACTCCCACACTAGCCCGACCCATCACACTAGCCCGACGCGCCAGCGAGGGCCCGAGGCGCAACCCGCTCCCATAAACACAGCCGGTACCCCGGAGCCGAGAAGCCCTCACGAGTTCCAACCCGAACACGTCCATGCCGAGCCGACGCACACAACGCCACTCGCCGGAACCCCCGCTCCCGGATCCCATCGCGTTCTTTCTCACTTGGACGACCTACGGCACCTGGCTTCCCGGCGACGAACGAGGCTGGGTGCTGCGCGGACGAGGATTTCAAATCCCGGATCCCATTCGCCGGCAACGTGCGGCTGCGCGCATGACGGAATCGGCCTGCGTACTCGATCAGGATCAACGGGCCATCGTCGAGCAGACCATCGCCAACCACTGCACAATCCGGAACTGGCAGCTCCACGCCGTCAACTGTCGCACCAACCACGTGCATGTCGTCGTCTCCGCGAACAGGCCCCCCGAAGACATTCGTGAGCAATTCTAGGCGTGGTGTACGCGCAATCTCAAGGAGCACGAAAGATCCCTTGCGGCCGGTTCGCAGTGCCAGCCGGCCGGATGGAATACGATCAGCTCGACGGAATCGCTGACGTTCGCCAAAACTGGTGGACGGAGCGCGGCAGTATTCGATACATCGGCGACGAAGAAAGTCTTGAGAATGTGATCTGTTACGTGCGGGATGCCCAATCGTGAGTGTAATCCATAGACGGCCCTCGCTGGCGCGTCGGGCTGGTGTGGGATATCGCAGAACAGGATTCAGCACATCCATGAGCCATCTTTCTATGCATCAATGCCTCTTCCTCGCCCTCGCCTGCTTTGCGACCACGGCCAGCGCCCAGGAATCCGCCGTCACCCGCCACTGGGTCTGGTCCACCGCCCACGAGATTCCCAAGCACACCACCTCCGAAGGCAGCGGCTACTTCTCCATCATTGAAGGTCACAACGGCCGCATCTACATCGGCGCCGCCAAGTATCGCCACAACGCCTACCTCGTCGAGTTCGACCCGCAGTCGGGCGCGATGCGCGTCGTCCTCGACGCTCATAAGGAGATCGGCACCGACGCCACCGGCTTCGCCGCGCAGGCCAAGTTCCACACCCGTAACAACGTCGGCGAGAGCGGCCGCATCTATCTCGGCACCAAGCAGGGCTATCCGCAGGAAGGGGAGCAGGTCACCGATTACCCCGGCGGCTATCCGATGGTCTACGACCCCGCCACCGAATCCACCCGCGTCTACGACATCCCGATCCCGCACCAGGGGATCATCAGCGTCACTCCCGACGAGTCGCGCGGCGTCGCCTACATCTCCACCTGCTCCGATGAGCGACCCGTCGAGAGCGCCCACTTCATGCAGCTGAACCTGGAGACCGGCGAGTACCGCGACTTCCTCGACACGCGGCACATGTACGCCTTCATCGTCGTGGACCACCTCGGCCGCGCGTATCACCCCATCCTCGGCGGCCAGATCGCGCGCTTCGATCCCGAGTCGGATCAACTGCAGCGTCTCCAGCAGACGATCGACGGCGCGCCGCCCACCGCAGAGTCGCTGCTGGCGCACCCCGAGTCTCACCCCATCAACTGGGACATCACGCCGGATCGCAAGACGCTCTACGCCGTCGCCATGAGCGGCAATCAGCTCTACAGCTACGACCTGACTTCCACCGGCGACACCCTCGCCGGCCGCAGTCTCGGCCCGCTCGTCCCCACCGCGCAGAGCACCGACTGCCGCGCGATGTGCGTCGCCGCCAACGAGACCGTCTGGGCCGGCGTCGCCGCCACGTTCGAGGGGCGCGGCCAGTTCCTGCACCTGGTGAGCTACAACCCGGGAGACGCCGCCCCCACCGATCACGGTCCCATCGCCATCAGCAACCCCGACTACACCGAATTCACCGATGCCGAAGGGCAAGACCTCCCCTGGCATCACGGCGTCTACAAGCTCGAAGACGGGACGCTGCTGCCGCGTTACACCATCATGGGAATCTGCGCGGCCGGCGACGGCACGGTTTATCTCACGACGCTCGCCCCCTTCACGCTGCACGAGATCCGCCTTCCGAAAGTCGCCGGCGTCTCGACGCTCTACCAGCAGAACACCCATGCGGACGTCATCCTCTCACGCGTCCTCAACACCGATACGCTCGACGGGCAGGGACAGCCCTCCACCCTGCAACTCGCGTCCCTGTACGTCGATCAGGTGCGCGAAGCAGACCTCGGCCGCCCCTATGCCGCACGTCACGGCGTCCCCGTCTACGACCAAATCTCCGACGCCCTCACGCTCGGCGGCGACCAGCTCGCCGTCGACGGCATCCTCGTCGTGGCCGAACACGGCGACTACCCGACGTCGGACACCGGCCAGGTGATCTATCCGAAGCGGCGGATGTTCGAGGAGATCTTTCCGGTCATCGAAGCCTCCGCCCGCCCCCGACCCGTCCCTGTATTCTGCGACAAGCATCTCGCCGACAACTGGGAGGACGCGAAGTGGATCTACGACACCGCTCAGCGGCTGAACGTGCCGATGATGGCCGGCTCCTCGGTCCCGTCCCTCTGGCGTGATCCGCCGGTCGACGTCCGCCGCGGCGAACCGCTCAAGCAGATCGTGGCCGTCTCCTACCACACGCTCGATGCGTATGGCTTTCACGCCGTCGAGTTGGTGCAGGCCCTCGCCGAGCGCCGCGCCGGGGGCGAGACCGGCATCCGGTCGGTCCAGTGTCTCACGGGCGACGCCGTCTGGGAGGCCGAACAGCAGGGCGTCTACGACCGGGAACTGCTGGAGGCCGCGCTCTCGCGTCTGCAGTGGCGTCCGATCCCGGCAGGCGCCAACCTCGCCGATCTCGTCCCGGAGCCGGTCCTGTTCGTCGTCGACTACGCCGACGGCCTGCGGACCAACATCTTCACCCTCAATCCCGCCGTCGGAGAATGGACGGCCGCCTGGCGCTACGACGATGACAGCGTCGAGTCCACCCTGTTCCGCACACAGGAAGCCCGACCCTTCATGCACTTCACGTATCTGATGCAGGGGGTGGAAAAGCTGATGCTCACCGGACAGCCGGCGTGGCCCGTCGAGCGCACGCTCCTCACCTCCGGCACGCTCGACGCCCTGCTCCGCTCCAAACGGGACGGCGGGGTCCCCGTCGCCACGCCCGAACTGGGATTCTCTTACCAGTCCGCCTGGAACTGGCAACAACCGCCGGAATCACCCCCCGACCGCCCGCTCGACGGGCCATGATCCCAATACGGGCCACCTTTCCCTGCTGCGATTCCTGCCGTTCTCTCACTTCAGGAAATGGCGCGCAAAGCCGCCAAGGCGCATAGGTTCTCGGTGAGGATCCAGTGCCTCTGCCGCATTTCTTTGCGCCTGCGCGCCTTGGCGTGAGATTTACTTCTGCAACGCTCCGCCGACCGGTCGCAGGGATACACTTCACGTGCAATCACCCGTCCGAACGGGACGCACTCGGGCTCCATGCTTGAGCCAATTTCGCGATGCAATGAGCGATTCGCGCTCATCACGCTGATGCCCCCGCACAGCCTGCCCTCCCTGCCATCGTGCAACTAGGCAAGTTGTGCGCGACCCGGACCGCCCTTTCAAGCGCTCCCTTCCATCTGGTCGATCCACGCCTTGCGGAGACCAAACGGACTGTATTCTCCGGCAAGGCTGATGGATCTGGCCGACCCCGCGGACGGACGTCCGGGCTGCCGCCCGACGGGGGAATGGACTTCACGTGCTCCGGACAGGACGACCTCCTCAATCGCACGTGAACTGACCCAACGCATCGCCCCAGGAACAGGTCCGCAGATGACGCTACGCACCCGGCCGGCCGGATTCGCCACGCTGCTGTTCATCTTCTGTTGCAGCTCGCTCCTCCAGGGAGCCGACTCCGGACTCCCCTCCACTCCCGTCTCCGAGACGCGGCTCAGCCCGCTGGTCCGGGCCATCGACCGCACCAAGCAGTCCTGCGTCAACATCCACAGCGAGAAACGCGCCCGCACAGCCGACGTCCTGTTCTCCGCCGGGAAGGACAAGAAGATCAGCGGCATGGGGACCGGCATCATCGTCGATGAGCGCGGCTACATCGTCACCAACTATCATGTCGTCCGTGACGTCGAGAGCCTGCGCGTCACGCTCTGCGACGGCAGCGGCTTCGACGCACGCGTCATCTCCTACGACAGCCGCGAAGACCTGGCGATCATCAAGATCGATTCGGCCGACCCCCTCCCGGTGATGCCCTTCGGCACCTCCAGCGACCTGATGCTGGGCGAAGACGTGATCGCCATCGGCAATGCGTTCGGCTACGAGCATACCGTCACCCGCGGCATCGTCAGCGCCCTCGGCCGCGACGTCGACGTGGACGAGGAGCAATCCTACCGCAACCTGATCCAGATCGACGCCGCCATCAATCCCGGTAACAGCGGCGGCCCGCTGCTCAACAGCGACGGCGAGGTGATCGGGATCAACGTCGCCATCCGGGCCGGAGCGCAGCGAATCGGATTCACCATCCCGATCGACGACGCACGGATCGTGATCTCGAAACTGCTGAATATCGAGCGGCTGAACAACACGTACCACGGCCTGGAACTCACGGACTCGAAGCAGGGCCCGACGCGCAAGCTCGTCGTCCGGGCCGCCCAGACCGGTTCGCCCGGCGACGCCGCGGGCATCAAACCCGGCGACGTGATCATGCGAGTCGGCCCGAACAAGGTGACGGACGCCGCCGATCTTGAGCGTACACTCCTGGGACGTCCCGTCGGCGAGCAGGTCGCCGTCGAAGTCGAACGCAACGGGAGCACGGAGACGGTCACCCTGCAGATTGCCGCGCTGGGCGCCGACCGCAGCACACCGGCGCGACGCACGCTGCCGTCAGTCGCCGCCGCGCCCGCCGCCGCGCCGGCTGATGACAAGCTGTGGACCGTGTTGGGCGTCCGGCTGACAAAGGTCATCACTGGTGATACGCAGCTGCAGGGACAGCCCTATCGGGGCGGGATGCAGATCACGGAGGTCCGAGCGGACAGTCCAGCCGCCAAGAACGGACTGCATAGCGGGGACGTGCTGGTCGGTCTGCACGTCTGGGAAACGGTCACCCCGGAGAACGTGACGTATGTCCTCAACCACCCGCAGTTCACGACCTTCAACCCGCTGAAGTTTTACATCCTGCGGGAACGCGAGACGCTCTACGGGCACTTCGACCTGGCCGCCACCGCCGCCTCCCACGCTGAGTAAGCGAGCGGTATCAGATCGGCAAGGTGCCTGGCTTCATCGCCTGTGCATCGGGACGGGAGCACTTCGCGTCGCTCACACGACCTCAATCTCGTTTGTGAGCGTCTGATCGCCCAGTTCGCCGAGAGCGGCGTGCGTCGCCAACTGCTTTGCGTAGTAAGTGGAGCAGACTCCGCTGAGTACGACGCTGCTGTCGTCGGCGTCCACCCGCAGATCATGCACGCGGCCGCCGGTGCGGCAGCGGACGATGCGTTCCACGCGGGTGATCAGATCGTCGATTGATTGTGGCACCGGGCTGTCGGCCACGGCGCTGCTGTCCAATCGCATGAGGTGATCCTCCATGAAATGGCGGCCGCCCGAACGCGGATTCGGCGACACTGCCGGTTTAGTGCACTCCATTCCCGCTCGACACCGGCGCTGACGCTGCACGACCAGTCCGTCATCCAGTGCGGCGACGCGTTTGACTGTAGCGGTCCCCATTCGGGCCGTCAAATAAGAACTCGTGAATTCGCACCCTCGGCACGCAGTTCCTTCAGCATATTGTAGAACAGCACTCCCTGCTCGATCGCATCATCCAGCGCCCGATGCGTGTGCGGTCGCCGGTCGAACCAGCGCCGCGGCATGTTCCGCTTCGTCGCCGCACGGTAGTCGCTGTTCATCAGCGCCATCGCCAACGTCTTGACGTCCAATGCCGAATGCGAAAACGGGCTCTCCCCCGCGAACCGGATCAGATACCAGTAGACGAACAGGAAATCGAAGCCCGCCGGATACGCCACGAACACCGGCGTCCCCGGCAGGGTTTTGACCCAGGCCACATACTCCGGCATGACGACTTCGGCCGGACGCGGATTCTCCCGCGCCGCGCGCCATGCCTTACGATTGCGGTCCCACCACGCCATCGTGTCGGGATGTCCGGCGGCGCCCGGCAGCAACTCGAAGTTCGCTTCGTAGGTGCCGACGAGCCCCCCGTCAGGTCCGAACGCCGCCGATCCCATGCTCAGCATCGAATTCGGCCCCGGGATCGGTCCGTCAGTCTCAATATCCGTGCTCACGTAAATCTCGGGCATGCCTTACATCCATTGAACTGCAGCGGCGGAAAGGCCATTATTGCCCAAACAGACATTATGTCTTATTCTGGGTTGAGTCGCTCAATTTCGGGTCGGCCATACGTCGAGGACAATGCGATGACTGCACTCTCTCAGGCTCCCAGGTCGAAGCTGTTCGTGTGGGCGACTCTGGTCCTGCTCGTGTGGTCCACGCCCACTGCCGCGCAGCCTCCTTCCCCAGAACGCGACCCACTGACGCGTCTCCGCAAAGTATACCTGGATGATGCGGCCCAGTATCGATTCTTCCGGGACGCTTCTGAGGCCACCGAACTCATCTTGCAGCGCGAGCCGGTCATGTCCTGTACGGGCACGGAGGGCTGGTCCGGCGACATATTCGTATGGACGCATGGCGGTCGTCCCTGTGTGATCGGCGGCTTTGGATCGTGGCCGGATGCCGGACGCCGCCGTGTGTTTCACGAATTCCAGTCACTCGCGGCGGATCCACTCCCCCCGGTTTCAATCGGCGACTCAGTCGTCTGGTCGCCGTCAGATGGCAGCGTCGAATTGACGCCCTTGCAGGGAGGACCGACTCCAGCGACGTCCGCGCGCCTGCGACTGGTGCAGATGCGGCGGCTGACGGAGGAGTTTGAGCCGCATATGCTTGGACAGGCCGGTGACGAAACCTTGCGCCTCCTGCCGCAGCCCCTGTATCGCTACCAGGAACCCTCGGGGGATCTTATCGATGGGGCGCTTTTTGGCTACGTGTTCTCCACCACCGGCACGGACGTGGACTTTCTCATGCTGCTGGAATGCCGCCGTACCGACGGCGTGGCGTCCTGGTACTACACGCCCGCCCGCTTTACGCATCGCGAGGTGTGGCTCACGCACAACGACCGCGAAGTGTGGCGCGCCGACTTCGCCGGTGATCCCGCCAGCGGCGTTGTCAAACAGCCCTACCTGACTGTCGTCGTGCGGTCGATCGACGAGCCGTAGCAAGATCACGATGCGGCGCTGCTGCTCACTTCCAGCCGTGAGCGTCGCGGACCTTGATCATGACGTCGAGAATCGTGTTCCACGTCTGCTGCGTTTCGAGCACGTCGTTGGGGAACATGCACCCGTCCCAGCAGATGTGCTGAATGCCGCGCTCCTGCGCCCCGTGCAGCCAGTAGCCGGCGCATTTGACGATGTCGAGTTTTCCGTTGGGATCGTCGGCGAGGCAGTGGCGGCCGGTCTTGTCGTGCGACCCGGTGCCGTGCACGCTGCCGTCGTTCTGTGCGATGTGGAAGTCGATCGTCCACGGCCGCAGTGCGTCGGTCATCTGCTTGTAGGCCGCCCAAAACTCGTCTTCGCCGTATCCCGGCTTGAGCAGCGCATGCTGCTCGGCGTTGTAGCCGAGCAGGTACAGGTACGTGTGGGCCATGTCGGCTTGGAAGCCGACCGTCTTGGGCATGTCGACGGCTTCGAGCAGGTCGACCATGTCGCGCCACGAGTGCATGCCGGCCCAGCAGATTTCCCCTTCGGCCGCGAGGCGCTCGCCGTGGGCTTCGGCGACTTTCGCCGCTTCGCGGAAGGTTTCGGCGATCTTCTTCGTGCCGGCTTTCGGATCCTTCGCCCACTCGGTTGGTCCCGTCGCCGAGTCGATCCGGATGACGCCGTACTTCCGCACGCCGTGCTCATTGAACACCCTGGCGATGCGGCAGGCCTTCTCGACCGCGAGGACGAACTTCTTCCGCGCCTCGGCGTCTCCCATCGCCGAGTCCCCAACCGTCCCCGGCCACACCGGCGCCACCAGCGAACCGACCGTGAACCCGTGCCCCGCGATCTTGTCCGCGATGGCCTTGAGCTCATCGTCGCTGGCATCGGGATCGGTATGCGGATGAAACAGGAAGTAGTCGATCCCGTCGAATCGCTGCCCGTTCACGCTCGCCCCGGCCGTGAGTTCGAGCATCCGGTCCAGCGAGATCGGCGGGTGATCGGTGCCGGGCTCCTTACCAACGAGCCCGGGCCACATGGCGTTGTGCAACCGTGGAAATGCGTGCGACATTGATAATGCTCCCCAAGCCGACCGCTTTGCGGTCGGCGATCGTGAATTGTGAATGATCGATGGACTGAAATCTCCGACGGCAAAGCCGTCGGCTTAAATTACGGGAATTGATCGGGGGCGACGATCACGTTCGGCCACACATGCACCGCCGCACCCTCATCCCGGTGCCGCACAACGTATCGGAATTTCGCGTGATATTCACGCTCGTCCCCGCATGAACTCGGATGACAGCCTTTCGACCATGTGCGCTTCTTCGGATCAAAACCCGCTTCGGCCTCCTTGATCGCCCGCGTCATCATCGACTTGAGTCGACCCACCGTCTGACGATTTGGCCGCGACCCGAACCGGGCTAGCAAATGCGTGTGCGCGGCGCCCACGGCGATCACCGTTGCCGACAATCCGAGTTCATTGGAATCGGCGACGCAGGCATCGCGTGCGATGCGGCGGTACTCTCGGCCCAACGTCACCGAGTCCTCGCTGATCCCTTGACAGAGTCGATTTCGCTCGGCGTAATCAGCGGCCCGATACGGCGTCTCATCGCCCGACGCATACCGCTTCGGCGGCGGCTCGTACTCGCGTCCGCGCCATGTCCGAAACCCCCGCGGATCACCGGGCAACCACGATCCATACGTTGTCCACGTCTCAAGCCACCACTTACCGCCAACGGGATGAACGGCCGGTGTCGATTGGTCCCCCATTGCACCTTGCATCCAAGCCGACGGCTTGCCGTCGGCGAATTCGCCCAGTGGTACGCCAACGGCGGAGCGTCGGTTTGGGGTGTTACTTCCGATGCGCCCCCACTTCCGGCGCCTTCGGTTGTGCATTCGGTCCGAAGTAACGCAAGCCCACGAGCGGCTCCGTCCCGGTGTTCTCGAACGTCACGCCATTCGCCGCCGCCTTCGCGGTCACGAACACCTCGTCCTCGGTCATCGCCCCGAACCGGATCATTGCCGGCGTCTGCAGCTTCAGCTTGCCGATCGAGCCGCTCCCCTGCACCGTGATCCAGCCGTAGGCGCCGCCGTCCTTGATCGTGCACTTCGCGCCGGGCTGCAGCGTCAGTTCCTTGGCGGTGAAGAGCTGCTGGCCGTCGACCTTGCCGTAGACGATCCAGCGGTCCACCCAGCCTTCCTTGTCGCCGCCCGCGGCGACGATCGGCTCGAGGTAGTTTGAGTCCTTGAAACTCGGATCGACGTTCTTTTCCCAGTCGAGCGCATCGACCAGGTAGGCGTTATCGTTGTGCTTCGCTTCGGGGAAGTCCTTGGTGAGCAGGGAGCGCGGCACGGCGCGGCCTTCCACCATCGATTGGTACATCCCGAACACGTCGCTCCCCCATTGCGGCTCATACGTCAGCAGCGACCCCGGAGCATGCAGCACGCACGGCGGAATCAGCCAGCCTGTCCCCGGTTTCAGGCGGAAAGCCTTCGACAGGTCCAGGATGCCGTTGTCACCGTCGTTCCAGCGGTCGAGGCAGTCCACCACGTCCTGTTTCGTCGTTCCCGGCTCCAGCCCCATGAACGTGTACGGAAAGTTGTTCCCCACATTGTTCAGCTGCGGCGGGAAGTAGTACGACTCCGGCTTCCCCTCCTGCCCGACGAGCTTGGCCTGCTCGGCGTTCTGGTGCATGTGGTGCGGAATCGGACCCATATTGTCGAAGAACTTCGAATACACCGGCCACTTCTGGTAGGTGCTCCAGATGTGGTCGCCGATCGCCTCGGCGCCGAGCTCAGCGACGGCGTCCCGCAGCAGAAACCGCTCCTTTCCGTGGACGCAGTAGCTCAGTCCCTCGTCATGGGCGCGGTTCTCATTGGCCGCCTCGGTCGTCGACGCGAACCACCGCTCGTCAATGCCCCCGCGATGCGTTCCCAGCGCGTAATAGTCGGCCGGATGCAGCTTCAGCCGCCGCCCTGGCTGCAGGAACGACCGCGGCACCCATGTGGGGGCGAGGCGGAACAGGCCGTCTGTGGCGGTGAGGGCGGCGGACGCAAGCTGGGCGACGGTGGGCATAGCCGGCAGAAACTCCGAAAATCGATCGCAGGGAATGAGACGGAAACCGCATTCTGACGGCCTCCCGATCGTTTTTCAAAGCTGCGGCGCTGGTACGAACGAAGGCTTCTCCTTCATTGACGCGTCCCTCACACGTTTGCGACGATCGACATCAACCACTGAGACCGACAACGATGTCCGACTCGCCGCAATCTGACGCGCTGACCACACTGCAGGGCCGTGAAGTCGTCCTCGACCTCGCCAGTCCATACGTGGTCATTGGCACGTTCGCCGGCGGCGACCATCGGTATCTGGTCATTGAGCAAGCCGACGTCCACGACCTGCGCGACAGTCACACCACGCGTGAGCTGTATGTCCTGGACACCAAGCGACATGGCGTCCGCGCCAACCGCACCCACGTGCTCGTGAACCGCTCGGACGTCGTCAGCGTCTCTGCGCTCGACGACGTCGTCGAATAGCGGCTCAACGAACAAAAAGAAGCCGCACCGTTAAACGGCGACGGCCTCCGAGGATTGCCTCCACCAGGACTCGAACCTGGAACCTACTGATTAAGAGTCAGTTGCTCTACCAATTGAGCTATAGAGGCTAAGTCGTTTTGTTGATGGGGGTTACGCGATTCGTCGGTCGCGAGGCGCCTGGCTTCCTCAACCTGCCGGATCGCACTCCCGCCAAGTTTGACTTCGCAGCACGAGGACGGCCTTAATTTCCTGTGTTGGGTCAGTCTATCAACTCGGCCGCGCGCAACAAGTCTGCGGCAAAGTGCCGCATACGCACTCACTGCCGACCGCCTGTCCGAGCGGAAAAGTGTGCCAGCCGTTACGCGCGGCCGGGCGGATTCGGCGTGCACGCTCGGCGAATCACAGGATCGACCTCCGAGGATCAGCCGTTCTCACGATGTCACCACGACGGCTTGATGGGCCGCTGTCCGAGAATCGCTGCCGCAATGCAGCCCCCGGGGGCGGCTGCCTCTGCATGGACGGACTACTCAAGCAGGTACACGTCCTGAGCCGGCGGCAGCAGCTGAGACGGCGCGATCGTCGTCGGCAGTGTAGTTACGATTCGCACCGTGCCACCGACAAACGAACAGTTCACGTTTCCGCGAGATGCGAGAATGATGTGGCCCCACTTGGCATACACGGTCCCCTGTACTCCTGGTCCTCCCAGAAGCCCGGTCACGAGTGCAATGGGACGCCGATCCATGCGGCGCTGATAGATTGTGATTCCGTGAAACGGGCTCGACGGGTCGTTCAATCCGGAAATGTCGCAGGTCGGCAACGCCAGATTGATGACCGCGCTCGGCAGCAGCGTGAGAACTCCCGGCGCTGGCGGCGCTGTCGAGCTGTCGTTGGCATCGGGAAGACCGGAGGCCGCCGTGTATCCCGGTGAATTCGTGATGTAGAACATGACGCCTCGTGCTTCGATCTCTCCCGCAAGGAAGTTGAGAGCAATCTGTGTCACAGGGTTCACGCTGCGGATGATGTAGATCCCCGGATTGAACCGAACCCGCCCCGACGTCACCTGAATCCAGTCGTACACGCCGGGGTTAAGGGTCTGCAGTCCGAGCAGCGGGAGCCCGACGATGTTCACCCCGCCGCGCAGCGTCGCGTTCACGTTCACCGGGTCGCTGGCCGTCGTGGGGACTGGCAGGTTCAGAAGCGGATCGGGAACCGCGAGGCGTCCTGCCACGAGCGGACTGGGGTCGCCGATCACGAAGTTTCCGTATGCATTGGGATTGTCAACTCCGCCCACCACGCGAATGTCCCTGGCACGCAGTCGCTGCGGAGTGAGCAGATTGATCGAGGCGATCGCAAACGGAGGCGGAGCGGTGCTGCCGACGGCGTTGCCGTCCTCGTCAAATCCACCCCACTCCGTATTGACGAGCACCGCGCCGTCGACGCGGACTGTACCCAGTCCTTCAATCTCAAACCCGCCGATTAACGATGGCAATGCCGGAAGAATGCCCGGCAGTGGCGGCACCGAGAGCGCCGGCGGATCAGGATCCAGTACAACGATCGCCGCACCCGCCGTGCTGGGCTTGAGGCCGGCGACCGACCGCGTCTGCACCTCGACGGCCGAGTCGCCGCCGACGAATCCATAAAAGTGCGTATCCGCCCGTTGGGTCACCTCGACCTCGACGCAGTTCGTGTCCCCTGCATACAAGCCGGTCGCAGGCGGGATATTGACCGCGACATTGGCCGAACCGAGCCCGTTCCAGGTCTGCACAAACTGTTCGGCCGTATTGATGGCTTCAATTTCCGTGACACCCCGCTGCAGATTGCGCGCGGCGGCCGTCGCGGCCGCGTCGCTGACGTGCTGAGTGTTGCGGTACGTTCCCTGGAGAATCCCTCCGTCAATGATCAGCCCCGTCACTGCCAGCATCGCCGGCAGCAGCACCGCGAACAGCACCAGAACCTTTCCGGCGCGGTTGTCAGCACGGCGCTCGTCGCGTCGTCGCACGCGCGTGCTGCTTCCCTGTCGGAATGACACGCGTCCGTCCAGGATAGTGACTCCGCATTTCATCGAATGACTCGCCATCGAGAGGATCGGGAATGAATCGAAGCTTCCCGTCTGTTGCGATGCGCCCACCGGGCTACCGCTCAATGCGCATCGTTGATTCGCCCCGCAACTCCAGCGGCTGCGATCCGAATAGGAACGGCAAGGTCGTTTGGTGTTGATAAGTAAGAATCACCGTTACGCGATCGCCGGGACGATTTCCCCCGTCGGGCCAGGTGACGTCGATCTGCACACTTCCGGGTTCCATCATCATGAGTCGGGACCGTGCCGTATTCGCCAGGTCTGTGACGTCGTCGGCCGTTTCGAGCCGGGAACCGGGCCCCCACGGAATGCGGTCCACGGCGGCTTTCTCCCCCCGCAGGGATGCTTCCCGTGCCAGGCGGCGGGCGGTTTCAGCCAGGGTGTTCTCGCGCATCACCGCCAGACCGAGGTCGAAGAGCACGAAGATGATCGTCAGAAAGACCGTCAGCACGATCGAACCCTCAACAAGGGCAGCGCCGCCGCGTGCGACTCGCAACGACGTGCTGTGTCGTGCCGCTTCGCCGCCGCTCCGCGTATTCGATCGCAGACGTCTCATCGGTACTCCTGGAAGGCGACGCGGCGACGCAGGTCGATCCGGCTCGGGAGGCCGGGCCAGTTGACGACCGTCTCAAATGGATAGCTCGCCTCCACTTCCACGCGCCGAGTGCCGTCTGCCTGATTGAAGTTCTCGATTTCGATCTCGAGCAGTGCTGCGTCGAACTCCGACAAATGCGCGGCTTCGTCCAGCACGGCGGTCCTCAATCCCGACTCCCAGGCCGCCGCTGTCAGCGGCGTCCGCCGATGCGTCGCGCCGTAATGCGATCCCTCGCGTGCAGCGTTGCCCAGAATGTTTTCATACTGCGCGAATCGACCCAGATCGACGGCCCCCAGGACGATCCCCAGGAGCACCGGCAGGATGCACACCAGTTCCAGCGCAGTGGCCGCGCGGCGCGGCCTCCTGCGGCGAGCATGAATGCGCAAGGTGCCCGCGGTCAGCATGCGATCACGGCGGGCATGTCGGCTCGACGGAATCATTGGACGGACGACTCGACGGCTTCTTCAGTGGTCGGGCGAAGTTTCTGCTGGAACTCGAGCACTGCCGGCCCCGCCAGCGTGATCAGGATGGGAGGGAAGATGAACAGCAGCGTTGGAAACAGAATCTTCACCGCGGCCTTCTGCGCCATCTCTTCCGCTCGCTGTTCCCGAAGTTCACGCAGCATCTCGGCATGCGTGCGCAAAGATTCGGTCATGCTGCAGCCGAACTTCTGCGCCTGATCGACGAATGTGGCCAGCGTCCGGACAACGTCCAGCCGGGATCGCTCCGCAAAGTTGCGCAGGACGCGAAACGGCGTCGCTCCCAGCGCAAGCTCCCGCTGGACGATCATCAGCTCCAGCGCGAGCACCGGATGGGCCGTCCGCATCTCCGAAGTGACGCGTTGCAATGCGGCCTCAAAACTCTGGCCGGCTTCCAGGCATGTCACCATCAGGTCCAGGAAGTCAGGTAGCGACGTGCGCAGGAGCATTTGACGCCGCGACACGCGGGAGTGCAGCCATAGCGTCGGTCCGAAGAACCCGATCGCGCCGATCACGGACGCTGACAGCACCGAGTCCCAGAGGTCGGCCAGCCCGATCACTCCGGCGACGAGGACCAGCCCGGGAAGAATCAATCCCCCCACGAACCTCACCGCCGCGAAGACGAACGGTCCCGTGGGGGAATAGATGCCCGCACTGAGGAATCGCTCCTGCAGTTGCGAGTGTCCGGCATCGGCGGTTGGGAGCAGCTTCAGACCCAGGGATGTAAGCAGTTGTTGCAACGAGCTGCCAAAGGAACGGCCGGCTCCTCGCATCCGTTTGCGGATAAACGCGCTGTGCGGGTCGGACAGCTCTCCGATCCGCTGCGTCACCTGCGAATCCCCCGCAATGGCCCAGGCCCCCACGATCGCGACGAGTGCCGTCACGGCGAGGAACACCAGTAGAAGCGATGCTTGCGGGCTCAGGGCGGACATCGGTCACCTCAATATCGGAATGTGATGATCCGGCGAATCCAGAGCGCACCAATCACCTCGGAGGCAGCCATCCCGGCGAGCAGCCAGGGCTGTGCCCACAACGCGCTCATGTAATCGGGGTTGGTCATCGAGACGGCCGCCACCACGGCCGGCGGTATGCACAGCAGCACCATCGCCTGCATCCGCCCCTCGGCCGTCAGTGATTTCACCTTCTCGCGCAGACGGTTCCGCTTGCGGACGACCAGTGCCAGGTTCTCCAGCAGCTCAACCGGGCTGCCGCCGGACTGCCGCTGCACCAGGAGCGCCACCACCAGCATTTGCAGCTCGGGCACCCCCGTCCGGCGCGCCAGGTCGCGCAGCGCCACGTCAGGCGGCAGGCCGAGGTTCTGCTGCTCGTAGCACCAGCCGAACTCGTCCCCCAGCGGCGGATCGAAATCGTCTGCAACAACCTGAAAGCTGCGCGGCACCGTCTGTCCGGCCCGGATCGAGCGGCTCATAATTTCGAACGCGTCCGGCAGTTGACGGCGCAGCGTTTCGATTCGCTTCCGGCGCCTGGCGAGCGTGTACAGCGCCGGCAGCGCCGCTCCCGGCAGCATCGCCATGCAGGTTCCGATCACCGAGTGGAAGCACAGCAGGACGCCTAAAGCGACGAACACCCCGCTGAGCAGCGTGAACAGCAACAGCTGCCTCAGTGAAAAGTTGACGTCGGCCTGCTCCAGGATCAGTTCCCAGCGGGCCACGAACGATCCCTGCTCGGCGTCGGCCTCCTGAGCGAGCTTGCTGAGGTCCTTGAACAACGTCGTCCGGGAGGAACGCAGGTGCCCTTCCCCGAACTCTTCCGACAGGCGCGATCGAACCTGCCCCCGGTAACGGAGCAGGACCTCGTATAGCACAAAGCCGCCGCAGCCGATTCCGGCAACGACGGCGGCAGCGGTCAGAAGTGGCGAGTGGCCCAGACTCATGATCCCGGCCTCCCGACAGTGTATGCATCAGAACGGGCGTGCGTCAGCACGCGCCGCTCGAACATCGAAAGCGGGACGTCGATGCCGCAGGACTTGAACCGCTGCAGGCACCGGGGCTGAATCCCCGTCGCATGGAACGATCCGACGGCCGCTCCCTTCTCGTCCACGCCGGTCTGCTCGAAGTGAAAAACGTCGTGCATGCTCACGTTGTCGGACTGCACCCCCGTGATCTCGGAGATCTGCACGATCCGCCGCTGGCCGCCGCTCAGCCGACGCGTCTGCACCACGATCTGGATGGCCGAGGCGATCTGTTTGCGAATGAACCACTGCGGAATATCGAAACCGGCAAGGGCGACCAGCATTTCGAGACGGCTGACCGCATCGCGCGTGTCATTCGCGTGCACGGTCGTCAGGCTGCCGTCATGACCGGTGTTCATCGCCTGCAGCATGTCGAACGCCTCAGACCCGCGGCACTCGCCGACGATGATCCGGTCCGGCCGCATTCGCAGCGCATTCCGCACAAGGTCGCGCGCCGTGATCTCGCCCCGGTTCTCGACGTTCGGGGGCCTGGTCTCCATCCGCGCGAGGTGCGGCTGCTGCAGGCGCAGCTCGGCGGCATCCTCAATTGTGGCGACCCGCTCGTCGTGGGAGATGTAGCCCGACAGCATGTTCAGCAGCGTCGTCTTGCCGCTCCCGGTCCCTCCCGACACCACCATGTTCAGCCGGGCCCGGACGCACGCCGACAGGAATTCGATCATTTCCGGCGCGGCCGAGTTGCGGGCGATCAGATCGCCGGCGAGCAGCGGGCGCGCCGAAAACCGGCGAATGGACACCAGCGCGCCGTCCAGGGCCAGCGGCCGGATGACGGCGTTCACGCGGCTGCCGTCCTCCAGCCGCGCGTCAACCATCGGGCTCGATTCGTCGAGTCGTCGGCCGACTCGCGTCGCAATCCGCTGCACGATTTCCAGCAGGTGGTGGTCGTCATGGAATTCGACGTCCGTCCGCTCGAGGCGGCCGCGGCGCTCCACGTACACCGTGGAGGGACCGTTGATGAGAATGTCAGAGATCGTCGGATCCCGGAGCAGCGGCTCAAGCGGTCCCAACCCCAGTGTCTCATCAATGAGCTCGTTGATCAGCCGGTCGCGCTCGTCGTAGCTCAGCAGGTCGGACCGGTAGCTGCACAGTTCCTCCGCGCCGCGCCGCAGCTCGCGACGCAGTTCGTAGTCGTCCATCTGGCCGATGGCCGAAACGTCGAGCCCCGCAATCAGCCGCTTGTGCAGGTCCTTCTTGACGCGCTGCAGCCGGTCATCCCGTTCGACGATGGGTGGCGCAATATCCAGTTTGGTTGGGGAGCCGCTGCCGAACATGACGTCTCAGTCGAATGGGAATCGCGGAAACAGCGAACGTACGCAACTTCATAGCCCGGCAGCCTGAGATCCCGGCGTCGCGGAGACGTCCTCACACGGCCACGGCTTCGGTCTGCGAGATGTGCTCCGCAATCTTGCGGATCGCGCGGCTCATCTTGGATTTCGGGGCCTCCCACATCACCGGCACTCCGCGATTCAGCGAGGACACCGCGGTGCGCTGGTCAAAGGGAATGAAAAACGACAGCTTGCGGCCCAGCACCTTCTCCGCCTGGTTGACCATGATCTCCTTGGGACGTCCAAACTGGTTGATGACAATCTGAACGCGATTGGAATCGAGCCCTTCCCGTTCCATGTACTCGAGGCTGCGGCGCGTGTTTCGAAGTGCCGTGAAGTCAAGCCGCAGCACAAAGCACACCGTGCTGCTCGACCGCAGCAGATGCATCTGCTCCGCGTGGAAGAAGTCCTCCAGGTCGGCAACGACGTAGGGAAACGCGTTACGCAGCAGGCGGACCATCTGTTCGGCCGCCTCCGACGTGATCGGCTGCACGTCGGCCAGCGATGGCGGGGCCGCCAGCAGCTGGACCCCCGAATCGTGCGGCACAAGGGCCTGATCAATCACCCCCTTGTCCAGCCGCGGAATGTTTCGGGACAGATCGCTCACGGAGAAGCGCGGCTTGACATTCAGGAACGTCGCCAGGTCGCCGCGCCTCAGATTGAAGTCGCATAACGCGCAGCTGGAGTGCAGACCGGCCAGCGCAATGGCGAGGTTCGAAGCCAGGAAGCTGCAGCCGCTCCCGCCGGTGTGCGACACCACCGTGATCAGGCGTCCGTCGGGACCTTGTCCGGGAGTTGTGGCGGCGCGCACCCGATTGAGAGTCCGCTGCAACTGTTCCGCGAAGTCGTCGTCAATATCGAGATAGTCGTCCGGGCCCGCATGCACGATTCGCAGAATGTGGTGCGGATCGCGGGCCGCGCCGATCGCCACGATCGCCGCCTTGCTCCGGCGGCGGACTTCCTCGAGCGTCTGGATCGAGTGATCGAGACTGGAAGAGACCACCAGCAGCACCAGGTCGATCGCGGTGCTGCCGACAACCGGTATGGTTGCATCGAGAGAAACGACGCGCGACAGCGGACAGCTCACTCCATGAGTGGTCAGGGCTGTGCGGAGCCGCTCGGCGGTCGCCGGATCGTCGCTCGCAATCAGGATCTGCATGTCACCGTCGGGGTTGGTCGCCATCGACGGAAGCATTCGCACGCGCGAGAAGTCCCGTCGCCGAAACCTACGTCGCCGTTTGGCAACTGTCAAAACGGGATGCGCTGCAAAAAGGCTGCGCCGCCGTGAGAACCGTCAGAATCAGAACCGGGAGCCCGCCACCAGCGCTGTGACGGGCGCTGTCCAGCTTCAGGGGGCACGCTGTGAGTCTCTGGTTAACCTCATCGGGACGTGTCATCGGTGCACACTTCACGGACGCACTCAGGCGCCGCGCAGTCTGCGACCTAAGCTTGTGCATGCACAGCCTCAACCACGTGGTCTGTCCATTCGGCCGGATCAGGGTTCCGCTGCATCCTCCTTGTTGATATCGACTGACGCGTCATGATCGGCACGTTCTCGGCGGCATCACCGCTCTCAACTGCATCGGGGCGCGAGGCAGCCGATGCGGAATCGCTCCTCAGACTGCTCACCCAACACGCAGGGCAGCCGGACGCGCTCGCGTCGCACCTGCTCGACCAGTTGCGTCGGGAGGTCCAGTCCGATGCGGCGCGACTCTGGCTGCGCAGCGGCAGCGAAACGGAGTTGGTGGCGGAGTCGGGCCTGCCGATTCCGTTGAATTCGCCCATCGAATCGCATGCTCCGCCACGATTCTCGCACAGCGTGGCGGCACCGCTGACGCTCTCCGAACTCGCCTCTGAAGAGCTGCGATCCTGGGGGCGCTCGCAGCGGCTCTCACACGGACACATCGCTCCCGTTGTGCAGGCGTCGGCTCAAATCGGGCAGGTCGAACTCCTTGCCCGGAAACCGTTGGATCAAGATGCCCTGGACTGCTGGCTGCCGCGATTGGCGCTGGTGCTTGACCCGATCAGGCTTCAGCGTCAGGCCGCTTCGGCCGAAGAGTTCGCCTATGGCCTCTTGCGCCATACGCCCGTCGCGGTCGTCGGAATCGACGTCGGCGGAGTGGTGCGCCTCTGGAATCCAGCGGCCGAAGCTCTCTACGGCTGGTCCGCGGCCGCCGCGGTCTCACAGCGTCCGCGGTTCGTCCCGCAATCGCATCGACGGGAGGCCGACGAACTCTGGCAACGGCTGCTGTCCGGCAAACCCGTTCCCCGACTCGACACGATCCGTCTGCGCAGCGATGGCGCCGCCATCCCCATCGTGCTCTCGGCAGTGCCCCAGTTCGATCACCGCGGCAACGTGACGGGAGTCGTCGAACTACATCAGGACGCCACGCCCCTGGCCCGTACGTCGCGCCGCTCTCACTTTGAGCGACGCCTGCGCGAGATCATGGATCGCTCCGACAGCGTCGAGCACGGCGGAACACCGATCCTTCAGACGCTCTGCGAAATGATGGACTGGGGCGCGGGTGAACTCTGGACCGTCGACGAGCAACGCAACGTTCTGCAGTCCGTCGCCGCCTGTAGGTCGACGTCGCGTGCGGAGAATGTCCCGCTCTCCAGGGAAGTCAAACCGGGATCCGGCCTCGCCGGCCGGATCTGGAACTCGTGCGAACCTCTGTACATGCCGGTCGTCGACGACGAATCCGGCCGTGGATCGTCTCCTGCGCTAAGCCGCAGCGGGTTCGGCCTGCCGATCCTACATCGCAACCGTGTCATCGGCGTGCTGACCTTCTGCGAGCCCGGTCTCGCCGAACCCACCCCCGAAGAACGGGACATCCTCCAGACCGTCGTCGCCGGCCTCGGCCAGTTTCTCGAACTGAAACAGACTCAGCTGAAGCTCGCACAGACCGAGGCCAAACTGCGCCAGGCGCAGAAAATGGACGCCGTCGGCCTCCTCGCCGGAGGCATCGCGCACGATTTCAACAACGTGCTGACGGTCATCCTCAGCTACAGCGAGATTGCCGGGGAGGAAGTCGAGCCCGAACATCCTGCCCATGAAATGCTTGCGGAGATCTATAACGCGGGACAGCGGGCCGCTTCGATGACGCGCAAGCTCCTCACCTTCAGTCGCCAGCAGGGAGAGGAACTGGTCGTCCTCGATCTCAACCGCATGGTCGGCGACATGGAGCGCATGCTCCGCCGGCTGATTGGGCCCAATATCGAACTGCAGACGGACCTCCTCGACGGACTCGGCGCAATCCGGGGCGATGCCAGCCAGATCGATCAGGTCCTCGTCAACTTCGTCGTCAATGCCCGCGACGCCATGCAGGGCGCCGGTCGAATCACCATTGAGACGCGGCACGCCTCGTTCACCGCCGCCCAGGCGCACGAGATTCCCGGGGCCCGGTCGGGCGACTATGTCGTACTCAGGGTCACCGACAATGGTTGCGGCATGGACGAATCAACCAAAGCCAGGATCTTCGAACCGTTCTTCACCACCAAGGGTGTGGGACGCGGCACCGGCATGGGACTGGCGACCGTGGCCGGCATCATCCGGCAGGCTGGTGGATTCATCAAGGTCGAAACGGTGCCGGGCGCCGGCACGAGCATGATTGTGCACTTTCCTCGAGTCCGGCAGGCGCTGGCCACGCAATCCTTCGACACCCGGCCGGAAGTGCTGCCTCAGGGTCACGAAACCGTGCTGGTCGTCGAGGAGGACGAGATCATTCGCACGCTCATGCGCCGCGTCGTCGCCACGCGCGGCTATCGCGTGCTGGAGGCCTCCGATGCCGACGCCGCTCTGCAGCTCATCCGCGCCGCCGAACATCCCGTCTCGCTGGTGCTGACAAACCTCGCAATGCCCGGACTCGGAGGGCACCAGCTCGCCGCCCGCCTGAACGAATGCGATCCGTCGATCCGCGTGATCTTCGTGGTCGGCAGCAGCGAGGATCAGCTCCTGGCCGCCGAGCGCGCCGAAGTGGCCACCCTGAACAAGCCCTTCACCAGCGACGCCCTCGCCCGCAAGATTCGCGCCGTCCTCGACGAGTGAATCTCACTGGTCGCCGTCATCCGGGACGTACTGCATCGGCATGCTCCGCGACCACTCGCCGCAACCGCTCAATGGCGGCCCGGCACGCGTCGGCGAGCGGTCGCACCTCCGCACCGCGGCACGCTGCCGATGTCATCGCCTCGTAGTACCACAACAACCGCTCCGGGGGGGCGTTGAAATTCTCGAACCGGATTTCCCCCGTCTCCAGATCCTCCAGCATCGTCTCCAGGTTGTGCAGCTTGTCCGCCAGCGCAATCGCACACGCTTCCGTGGATGCAGCACGCAGTTCCGCGATGTGCTCCCGCTTGCGGACCTCCCACGGGCGATCTCCGGCGGCGTCCCGCTTCGTTTCCGACAGGCATGCCACCAGATCGACGACCTTCGCCGGAAAGTCCCGTCGCAGATCGCAGAGCGTCCGACCGGTATCCTCCACCACATCATGCAGGATCGCGGCCGCCAGCACGTTTTCATCGTTCCAGCCGGCGCGAACCAGTATCAGCGCCACCCCCGCAGGATGGGTGATATACGGCACGCCGCCACCCTTCCGTGTCTGCTGCTCATGCGCCGCCGCCGCAAACCGCAGCGCCCGCTCGATCATCGGAGAGTAAAGCGGCGCCGCTGCTGATGTCACGGGAGTCGGCGGCGCGTCTTCGAACGTCATCGCGTGCTCGCACTCGGAATCCGGGCAATCGGCGCCTCTGTGACCGCTTCGGCAGCAACTTACGACACGGTCGCCGATTGCAGCTTCCGCAACTCCCTGGGCAGCGGAAACGTCACGTGCTCCTCGCGCGTCGTGATCTGCTCGTGCGTGGCGTCAAAGTGCTCGACGAGATAGTCGATGACGTCCTGCACCACGACATCCGGTGCGCTGGCTCCCGCCGTGATCAATACTGTGCCGATCCCGTCAAACCAGCCGGATTGCAACTCATGCTTCCCATCAATCAGATACGCCGGCTTCCCGGCGGATGCGCCGATCTCCATCAGCCGCCGGCTGTTCGAACTGTTCTGGCTGCCGAGCACCAGCAGCAGATCGGCGCGATCGATCAGCGTGCGGATGGCATGTTGCCGGTTGGTCGTTGCATAGCAGATGTCCTCCTTGGGAGGATGCTCGATCTGTGGAAACTTCTGCTCCAGCGCACGAATGACGGCCCCTGCTTCCTCCACGCTGAGCGTCGTCTGCGTCAGGTACGCCAGCCGGGCGCCCGGCGGAAACGCCAATCCATCGACATTCCCGGGGCTCTCCACGAGCGTGATGCTTTCGGGAGCCTCCCCCATCGTGCCGATCACCTCATCATGCCCCTCATGGCCGATCAGGATGATGTGGTACCCCGCCTCCGCATACCGCACCGCCTCGATGTGCACTTTCGTCACGAGCGGGCAGGTGGCGTCGACGGTTCTCAACTTCCGGCGGCGGGCATGCTCCCGAATCGCCGGCGAGACACCGTGTGCGCTGTACAGCAGAATCGACCCTTCCGGCACTTCATCCAGATCATCGACGAACGTCACTCCCTGCTGCGTAAACCGATCCACGACGTATTTGTTGTGGACAATCTCGTGGTACACGTAGATGTTCGGTCCAAACGCCCGGATGCACTCGTCCAGGCAGTCGATCGCCATATTGACGCCGGCGCAGAAGCCGCGCGGATTAGCAAGCAGAATGTGCATCGCGTGGGAGGTCGAAGTTCGAGGAAGTCAGACGAATCGGGCAACGGACGGAATACGGGACGCCCGTCCGGTCCAACCGCATTCCGAACGCATCGGCAACCGGTGGCGCCGCCCGCCCCGCCCCCGGCATTGTAAGTGCATCGAAAGACGCTGGCGATGCCGGAAGCGGCACTTCCAGCGAGATCAGCGCGAAGCCCCGCGGACGCGGATCGTCCGATCGGTGCGGGCCATGTTTCCCTCCCGATCGCTGATCTGCACGCTCAGCCGTCCTTCAGACAGCGACGCAATGGGAGACTCCAGCCGATACTCCCACACTCCTGGAGCCGACGGCAGAAACAGCTCTGCTAGATTGCTGCCGGCCGGATTCCCGTCGACGTCAAAGTTGGCCGTCACGGTAAAGGTCGCCAGGTCCAGCCCGGTGGAGTAGTCGTCCATTCCAATCAGCATCCGATCCAGAATCCCGACAGTTCCGCGCGGAGGGAGCGTCAGCGCGACGACGGGGCGGTTGTCATCAAGCATCCATCCCCACCCGCGCTCCTGTGGTGCTGCAGGGTCATAGTCGAGATCGATCGGGCAACCCAGGTCGATCCACCGCGCCAGCGTGCGACGGTCTTCATCAGACAGAGGTTCGACATGTCCCTCGGCCACCGCCTCGCGCGGCGGCATCGCGCGGCCGACAAAGTCCAGGTCGTATCGGGAGCGCGCATGGTCGGTGCTGACGCGCTCCTCGCCCTGCGTGAAGTAGCCGGCTCCCGGTTCCGGCTCCGACGGATGATCGTCATTCGTAAACCCGTCCAGCCGCCCGCCGAACACTTTCCACATCAGCAGGCTGCGGCGCGATTGCAGCTTGCGGACATAACGCGAAGCGTTCGGGTATCCCCAGGAATCATAGCCGACCGGGCGAAAGCCGAACTCGGCCCGCTCGTCCAGCGCCAGCCGATAGTACGTCCCCGGAAACTCCCCCTCGTGCTCGTAGCGGATCAGTTGGCCGTCGGCATCCAGGTCAAGCCGCGCCGCTGGAATACGGCCGTTCCGCGCAGAGTGACAGTGCACACAACTCCGGTCCAGGATCGGGCGAATGTCCCGGTGGTACTCGACTGTGAATGCCGTCCGCTCCAGTGTCCGCAGCCCCGCGGCATCATCGGAATCCCACTGCTGATTACTCTCGTCCCGCACTTGGTCCGTCAATAAAGGGGTGGATGCCGTCAGGTCCCACACGGGATAGTCCGGCTTTGCTGCCAGTGTCAGTGCGAAGGGTGTCGGCTCCTGGCTGTGCGCGTGGCAGCCGCCGCAGTCGTGCCGGATCTCTCCCGGACGCAGTTGATGCCACGTCTGCGACATGTTGAGCACCAGCCCCGCGGCGTCCAGCGTCTGAAACGTGAACGGCGTGTCGGCCGGGATCTTCGCCAGAAAGCTCGTGTCCGGGTTTCCGTCCGGATCGAGCGGCTGCGTTCCACCGTCAAACTTGCGGACTGGAATCTCTCCGGCGATCCGCAGGCGTTCGCGCGCATGACTGTAGAACAGCCGCCCTGACTTCGGCCCCCGGCGACGGTCAGTCGTCGGCTCCATCAGCAACAGGCGGATCGCGTGGATCTCACTGTTCTCATAGAGACCCGCGTCCGCTCCCTGATTGTGCCAGTTCAGCGGCATGCCGTTGCCGTGGCTGGTGAAGGCGTCCAGTCCGCGCCAGGGATCGTCACCTCCAGCGTAGGTCGCAGTGACACTGCCGGGGGGAACGTCCCCGTTCGGATAGCTTTCGCGTTTGTACAGGCTCGACGTGCCGACCAATCCAAATGGGCTTCCGGCAGGCAGGTGCACAGAGCGTGTGCCGTCGTTCTTGACCGGCGGGAGCCGGGCAGGCTCGGCAACTCCATAGATTCGCTCGTACGGCACCACGGCCCGCGGCCACGACTCGTTATAGTCCGGGTCATTCTTGATCAGCCGCAGGTCCGCCGGCTCTCCAGCGATCTGACCGTCCTTCAGCAGATAGATGCCGCCGTCATACTGCGGCAGGAATGTGTACTGGTGATTGACCGGCCCGGGGGAATAGACCGTCAGCAGGTGGTTGTCCGGCGCACCTGAAGGATGCGTCACCTTGCCCACACGTGGGGAGGACTCGTCCCCAGGCACGGATGTGTCAGCCGGACCTTCGTTGTTCAATGCGAACGGTGTCAGCGACACGGCGCCGGTCGGCATGAATGGCATGCGGTAGAATTTCCCCTTCCCATTGTCGAACCGGCCGAACCGCCACGGAGGATTGCGCGGGCTCTGCATCCACGCCGGACCGAACGCCGCCGTGTCCTCAGGCGGAAGCTCGGGAAGCCGGATGTAGGCGCCGAATCCGGAATTGTTCTGGTTGTAATACTCCTCGACGATCACGCCTCCGTCGGAAAGCTGCGTCTGAAAGTGAAAGCCGTTCGCCGCTCCACCGGGATCGAACGCGCTGATCACTGGTCCCCAGTTCGATCCGTCCGGGTGGATCGACCAGATCCCCCACGATATTTCGCTCCGGATCCCCTGCGACTCCAGCGTGCTGAAGATGATACGCCCGTCCCGCAGGACCACGGGATGCAGCGCTCCGGCGACGTTCAGGTGCCCGATCTTTTCGATGTTGTTCGGATACGGATCCGCGGCGTCGACGTCCGTCTCGGCATCGTCCATCACGAACAACTGCAGCGCGATCGCCGGATATCCCCGCGATGGCCGGAATCCGTCGCGGTTGCTGGTGAACACGATTCGTCCGTCCGGCAGCGGAAACGGCCCCATGTTGAACACGCCATACGAGTACCCGTTGCGCCGGTCGTCGTGCGCGCGGAAGTCGGACGACCAGTCGGCCGCTCCCGTATTGGGCGTAAACATCTGGTTGGTCAGCCGAACGATCCGGCGCGTGCCCAGATGGATCTTGAACAGATCGGCCCCGGCCGCAGGCGGGTCCCATTGGTTTGCCTGGCGCAGATCGGACAGGTGCGAATAGAACACCCATTCCCCGTCGAATGAGACGACCGGATCCGTGATGGAGCCATTGCCTCCCGCCACCAGCAGTTCCTCGGAACCGTCGGGATGCAGCAGCATCAAATCGGCGCCGGGCTCCATCGTCACCGGCTGTGAGAAGTCGGTGTAGAAACGCCTGTGCGTCTCGTCTCCCGCCCGTAAAGCCCGGACGTAGACAATATCGTAGTCGATGGCCAGATCCGGATCGTCGTCCGCTTCCGGGACTTCCACATTGAGCGGCATGTGAAAGACCGGTTGATCCTCGATGCCCTCCCGGTACTCCGGCTCCGCCGCCGGCAGGGACAGCGCTCGGGTCGTGAGGAGCAGGGCTGTCAGACTCCGAGCGATCGCAGCCATGTGAGGGCTCCGGCAGGCTTCGTTTGGGATAAGAAGGCGACGCAGGTCGAGGAACCCGATCATACCGAGGCAGTTCACCGATTGAAGAGACGCGGCCTTGGAGACGTGGCTCGCGAGAATCCGATGGGCGGCCGCATGCATGCATCCCGCGGCCGGTCTTCGTACACTCGCGGGCCTGTTGAATCTCACTGTTGAATTCGGACGCATAATGAGCGGCGGAACGCGGTTGACGCCGATGATGGAGCGGTACCAGGAGGTCAAGCGCGAGACCCCCGGATCACTGCTGCTCTTCCGCATGGGCGATTTCTACGAACTCTTCTACGACGACGCCGTCACCGCCGCGAAAGTGCTCGGGCTGACGCTCACCAGTCGCGACAAGGGCTCCACCAATCCCGTCCCGATGGCGGGCTTCCCCTACCACGCCCTCGACGGTTACCTCCGCAAACTCGTGCAGGCCGGACTCAAAGCGGCCATCTGCGACCAGGTCGAAGACCCGAAAACGGCCAAAGGACTCGTCCGCCGCGAGGTCACCCGCATCGTCACCCCCGGAACCCTCACTGACGACGCCCTGCTCGACCCCAGGTCCAGCAACTACCTGGCCGCCGCCTGCCCCGTGAAGGACGCGATCGGCCTCGCCTGGCTGGAAGTATCCACCGGTGTGTTTCAATGCCTCGAATTGTGTGGACCATCGGCCGGAGATGAACTGATGGACGAGCTCTCCCGCATCGCGCCGGCCGAATGCCTCATGCCGGAAGGGGCGGAGAACTCCTCGCAGTGGCCCCTCCATGAACTGCCGGACATGGTCCAGACCCGCAGGCCGCCGTGGTGTTTCGCCGCCGCTCACTGCCGGGACATTCTGCTCAGCCATTTCGGCACGACATCGCTGGATGGATTCGACGTCGACGAATCGTCAGCTGGCGTAACGGCGGCCGGAGCGCTGCTGGAGTATGTGCAGGAGACGCAACGGTCCGCGCTCACCCACATTGCTCGCTTGGAGGCGCATCGCCGCGGCTCCAACCTGCTGATCGACGACGCCACTCGCCGTAGCCTGGAACTCACCCGCACTCTCCGGGAAGGCCAGCGCACCGGAAGCCTGCTCGACGTCCTCGACGAAACCGCCACGCCGATGGGCGCCCGCCTGCTGGCCGAGTGGCTGTCTACCCCGCTGACGGACCCCGCCGCCATCAATCACCGGCTCGATGCCGTCGCCGAACTCGTTGACGATGCCGCGCTCGGCCGCGACATCCACGAGCGGCTCAAGCAGGCGTACGACCTGCAGCGCCTCTGTTCCCGCGTGGCAACCCTCCGCGCCGGGCCGCGCGACCTCTCCTCACTCGCACGCACGCTCGCGCTCCTGCCCAAGCTCAAGGCCCGACTCACAGGCCGCCGCTCCGAGTTGCTCAGGATTCTCGAGTCGCGGCTCGATCTCTGTCCGGAGGTCCGCGGTAACATCGAGTCCACGCTCGTGGATGAGCCACCGCTCCAGACCGCTGACGGTGGCGTCGTCCGCGCCGGATGCCATGCCGGCCTGGACGAGCTCCGCGACCTCGCGCGCGGCGGCAAGCAGTGGATCGCCGAATACCAGAAGAAGGAAATCGAGCGGACCGGCATCACGTCCCTCAAGGTCGGCTTCAACAAGGTCTTCGGATACTACCTCGAAGTCACCGCCGCCAACCGGGACAAGGTCCCGGCTGACTACACCTGCAAGCAGACTCTCAAGAACCAGGAACGATTCATCACGCCCGAGCTCAAGGAATACGAGGAGCGCGTGCTCCGGGCCGAAGAGCAGGCCGTCGCCCTCGAACTCGAAATCTTCGACGCACTCCGCAACTCCGTCGCCGACGAATGCCGACGCCTGCAGCAGACCGCCGACGTCCTCGCTCAGCTAGACGTGCTCGCCGGCCTGTCTGCCCTCGCCGTCAGGCAGCGATACTGCCGGCCGGAAATCGTCAGCGAACCGCTCCTGGAGATCCGCGACGGCCGCCATCCGGTTCTCGACCGTCTTCGGCCGGGGGGCGAGTTCGTCCCCAACGATATCCTGCTCGGCGCTGCCGGTGAGTCGACCAACGCGTCATTGGACGAACCGGCGGCGAGCACCACGCTGATCGCCCTCATCACCGGCCCCAATATGGCCGGCAAGAGCACCTACATCCGGCAGGCGGCGTTGCTCACGATCATGGCCCAGATGGGCTCGTTCGTGCCGGCCTCGTCCGCCAGGATCGGCATCGCTGATCGGATCTTCGCACGCGTCGGCGCCAGCGACGAACTCGGGCGCGGCCAGAGCACGTTCATGGTCGAAATGACCGAGACCGCCCGCATCCTCAACGCCGCCACCGAGCGGAGCCTCGTCATTCTCGACGAGATCGGCCGCGGCACCAGCACCTATGACGGGATCTCCCTCGCCTGGGCCGTCACCGAATACCTGCACGACCACAAACACTGCCGCACACTCTTCGCGACACACTACCACGAGCTGACCGATCTGCCCAAAACCCTCCCGCAGGCGGCCAATTGGAACGTCTCCGTCCACGAAAAGTCCGGAGACGTCATCTTCCTGCACAAGATCGTTCCCGGCGCTGCCGATCGCAGCTACGGCATCCACGTCGCGCGGTTGGCCGGCGTCCCCCGCGATGTCATCGACCGGGCCACCGTGATCCTCGACAAACTGGAGTCCGACCATCACGACGAATCTGGCCGCACGACCATCCCGGCCCGTCGCAAGTCATCCCGGCAGTTGTCGCTGTTCGTCGCGAACGATCATCCGCTTCTCGACGAGATCAAGTCGCTCAAGCTGGAGGAGATGACGCCCCTGGGCGCGCTCGAGGAACTGCACCGCATTCAGCAGACTCTGGCGAACGACCGCGCCGCATCCCGGGCGGGCACAGGTTCCTGATTATTTCAGGCACCAAAAGCACGAAGCGGACCGAACCGCCGATTGGCGCCGCCGAGCCGAAAAGGCAGCGCCACCGACGTGAACGGTCCGCTCGGTTCGATGAATGACCTGAGCGATGCAGGGCGTGGCCCTGCGAGACTCAGCGATCAGTCATCGCAGTCGTCGTCGTAGTCGAAATCACCGTATCCGCGGAAACCGTTGTGGTACCCGGTGTGATAGCCGTTCTGCCAGCTGCCACTGTTCCAGTACCCCTGCTGGTACGAGTTCCCGTACCACTGGCCGTTGTGGTAGTAGCCGTTGTTGAACCCGGCATTCACTCCGGTGCCGTTGACGTACACGCCGGCGTTCGGGCCGTACACGCCCGTGTTGGCATTCACGCCCGGACCGTACACGCCGACATTCTGTCCCCATGACGAGCCGGCGGCCGCGGTCAGGCCGACGCCCGTCAACATCAGTGCCCAGAAGACCCGTTTCATATCTCCACTCCTTGCTTGTTTGACGTTGTCACCAGGCGCTGCTGTCGAGCGCCACACGTCCAGCAGGTTAGAGCAACCGGATTACGGCAAGGATCGGAGATGCACGACTTGCGGTGACGGGAAAACACGGGAAACTTGCATCGGGAGATCGGATCGGCCTCCCGCAGAGGTCCCTACCCCCGATCCGAGGATTCCCGATGTCCGTTCAAGGTCGGGGCTGAAGCTCGACCAGCGTGCCGTCCCGCGGCTTCGTCGAAACGCCGGCTCTGGCAGGGTTCTCTGTGTTCACCGCGGTGAAGCGGAACAACTTGACGAACGCCCCCACCACCAGCGCGACCTCCAGTTGGCCGAGATGCTTCCCCGGACAGACCCGCGGGCCATGCCCGAACCCGAAGTGCAGAACGTCCTTCGAGCCGCGCCCCTGCTCCGCCAGGTATGCCCAGCGGTCCGGCTCGAATTCGACAGCGGAGTGTCCGCTGACGGCCGTCCCCCAATTGTCCTCATGACGGTTGGCGTGCCAGACGTCGAGCAGGATATGTGTCCCCCCCGGGATGAACAGCCTGCGGCCGTCCGCCGTTTCCACCCAGCGATCAACTGTTGCCCGTCGCGGGAGGAAATACAGCGACGGCGTGAGCCGCAGCGTCTCATCGAGAACATGGCCGAAGTATCGGGCGCTCCCCAGATTCTCCGGCGTGTAGTCGTCGATATGCCGAACCTCCTGATAGACCCGTTCCTGGGCCTCCGCGTGCCGGGCTAGGTGCGAGATCGCCCAGCTCGCATACGACGTCGTCGCTTCCAGCGCACCCGCCAGAAACACCTTGATGTTGCTCCGCAGTGCATCGTCCGGGGCATCGGACTTGAACTGCTTCCAGTGACCGCGCTCACCATGCCGGGCGGCGAGCACGCAGTCGGTCAGCTCATCAAATGCCGCCCGGTCCTGTCGCGTCTGCGCCTGGCGTCGTGTCAGAGCCGGCAACCGGTGCAACGGCAGTCCCAGCTTGTTCAGCACCGTGTCGCGGACGATATGGTCGATGATCCGCTCGATGGCGGGAACATACCGCGCCCTCAGCTCGTCATACGCGATCTCCGCGCCAAAAAAGTTGTTGACGAGCAACTCCATCATCACCGCCTTGATCTCCGGCTCCAGTGCGATCGAAGTTCGGTCACGACCAGACTCTGCCAGCAGATGCCGCAGCGCTTCCAGACGCTGATGGACGGTGTCCCGGAATGTCGCTGCGAACTCGTGAAACGTCTCCGGTTGAAACAGGCCCGTCTTCCCGAAGGGGGACGCCGAGAGCTTCCGTTGCCGCTTCCATACGGCCCCGTTTGCATACAGCAGCGTATCCGGTCCGGTCGCTCGCGCAATGCCGGTGGACGGCAGCGTATCGCGATCAAACTGCCCGGACTGGTCGCCGGTCTCCGTCGTAATCGCGCGGATCAGGCCCGGGTCGCGCGTGACGAGGACTGGCGCACACCCGGGCACGTCCAGGTACCGGTTGTGCCGTGCGCTCCCCTCGTCGGCATGGGCGCCCCAGAAATACGTCTCCAGAATCCGGATCGGCTCGGCGAAATTCCACGGATGCGGAAACGGCAGCGAAGGTCGTCCGCTACCTGGAGCCAGCAGCGGCACCCGCATCGGCGCGATGTCGCCATCGAACGGACTGCGCCTCAGCAGTTGCTTCGGCAGGCGGCGGACGCTGCTGACTCCCGGCGCTGGCATGAGGCTCGCCCACCCAACTGTGTCAGACGCTTTACCGTCTTTTATGGGCGCGACATGCGGTCCCAGGACCACGGCGAGTCCGGACGGAATTCTAGTTCGCTGCTCCCACCGCCTGAACGTTCACACCTTCACGCGATGAAGATCCTGATTCGCCTGCCAGCGGAAACTTCAGCGTGAACATCGTCCCCCGCCCCACAACGCTCTCCACCCGCACCCGCCCCTGGTGCGACTCGACCACTTCCTTACATAGCGCCAGCCCCAGCCCGGTTCCCCCCTGCCCCTGCTCGTCGGCAACCTTGGTGGAGTAGAACGTCTCGAAGATGTGCGGCAACTTGTCGGCCGGGATGCCGGACCCGGTATCCCGCACCACCAACTCCCCCATCTGCAACTCGTCGTTCTGCCGCACGATGATCGTCAGCGTCCCTCCCGGCTCCATCGCCTGCCGTGCGTTGATGACCAGGTTGAGAATCACCTGTTGCACCTGGCTGGAATTCACCACGACCTGCGGCTCCGCCTGCAAATCCAGCTGCAGTTGAATGCGATGCACCTGCAGGTCCTTCTCCGCGAGCACCAGCACATCTTCGACCAACCGCGTCAGACTGAGCGGCTCTCGACGGTCCCCTCGCCCACGTGCATAGGACAGCAGCCCCGTCGTGATCTTGGATGCGCGCTGCCCCGCCGCCAGGATCTTGTCGAACGCCTTGTCACGCATCGCAGCGTCTTTATGGCGGACACCCATCTTCGCATAGTTGATGACGGTCGTCAGGATGTTGTTGAACTCATGTGTAATCGACGACGCCAGAGTCCCCACCGATGCCAGCTTCTGCGCCTGCATCAGCCGCTTCTGCAGGTCCGCCACGGCCGCCCGCAACTGCTCATTCTCCTGCTCCAGCCGCGCCGTCTTGTTCTGCATTGTGGACACCATCGCCAGTTATACCCCCGAATCTGCAAATCTCGGCGCATGCACGATCGCCATGGACCTGCCGTTCTCCATCTAGTATCGGCCCTGTGCACCGGTAAACCCCACGCGCGGCGGTCCGCGCAGCGTCGGCGTCCGAATCAACCGCACCCCGCGATGCCGTAGTCAAGCTGGGAAGAATTTGGCGATCGTGCAGCATCTGCGGCACACGTCCCCTCGTTCTCAGGCTCCGCCTGGAAACGCACTCCCCCAAGGTTCCGCTTCGTCGCCGGTCGCGCAGTCTCCCGACGCTTCACCCGCCTGCCGCCCCTGCAGGCAGCTCAAGAAAATTCTGCAGCAGTTGCATCCCCGCGTCGCACAGGAAACTCTCCGGATGAAACTGCACGCCATGCACCGGAAAACGCCGGTGCCGCAGCCCCATTACCTCCGGCGGATGCCCGTCATCCCGCGTCCACGCCGTCGCCACCAGGTCCTCGGCGAACGTCTCCTCCGGCACAATCAGGCTGTGATACCGCGTCGCGACGAACGGATTCTCCAGTCCCGCGAACACCCCCTGCCCGTCGTGATGAATCAGCGACGTCTTGCCGTGCATCAGCCGCGGAGCCCGCGCCACGTGCCCGCCGTAAACTTCACCAATCGACTGATGCCCCAGACAGACCCCCAGCACGGGCACCCGCGGACCGAAGTGAGCGATCACATCCTTCGAGATGCCCGCCTCCGCCGGAGTGCACGGCCCCGGCGACACAATGATCCGCTCCGGCTCCATCTGTTCGATGTCCGCGATCGTCACCTCGTCATTCCGAGCGACCTCGATCTCCAGTGAAGAATCGATCTCCCCCAGCCGCTGCACGAGGTTGTAGGTGAACGAGTCGTAGTTATCGAGAACGAAAATCATCCACCCACCCTGGCTCCTGACCGCGACGTACTCATCCTAGGCTGTGGCGTCGCGGCCTTCCATCAATCCTCGCTGATGGATACTCTGAATGCGGCTGCACAACACTCTCCGCTCATCGGCCAGGAGTCGGATATGGCGGCAACTTTGAATCCCGCGATCGGCATCACCCGGCGATGTCTCCTGCAGGCGGGAGCCATCACACTCGGCGGGCTCTCCCAGGCCGACATCCTTCGCCTCCGCGCAGCCCAGACGCCCGACGCACGCTGCGACACCGCCGTAATCCTCCTGTGGATGACCGGCGGTCCATCCCATATCGACACTTACGACATGAAGCCGTCGGCCACCGCCGACATCCGCGGTCCATTCCAACCTATCGCCACCAATCTCCCGGGTCTGGACGTCTGCGAACTTCTTCCGCGGCATGCCACCTTGGGAGACCGGCTGACGATCATCCGCTCGTTCCGGCATGCTTATGGCGTCCACGACGACGCCCAGCACCTCGTGCAGACCGGATGGCCGCAGCTCAACGCTCGCCAGGCCGGACAGTCCCATCCCTGCCAGGGTTCGGTCGCTTCACTGCTCAAGGGCTCCGTGTCCCCCGGCATGCCTCCCTACGTCTGCGTCCCGGAAGACTATCGCTCGCACATGGGCTTCTATCAGTCCGCCGCTTTTCTCGGCGGTCGACACAACGCTCTCAACAGCGGCGGCGATCCGTCACTCGGAAAGTATCGTCCCTCCGAGTTCGAACTGCCGCCGGACGTGACGGCCGACCGCCTCGGCGAACGCCGCCACCTGCTCCGCTCGCTCGAGCCGACCTCACCGGCAGCGTCATCGATCGCCGGCGAACTCAACGAGTCGCGGCAGCAGGCCTTCGAACTGCTGCTCGGCTCGCGCGTCAACGATGCGCTCGATCTCGCGCAGGAAACCGACGCCGCCCGCGACCGCTACGGCCGGCATGCCTGGGGGCAATACGCCCTCATCGCCCGCCGGCTGGTCGAGGCCGGCGTCACCTTCGTGACCGTCAATCTCTACGAGAAGGACGTGGACTGGTGGGACGACCACTACACCATCGAGAAGAATCTCCGCCGCCGGCTCCCGATCTACGATGCCGCTTTCTCGGCCCTTATTGAAGATCTCACCGAACGCGGTCTCTCAGAGCGCGTGCTCGTCGTCGCCTGCGGCGAGTTCGGCCGCGCCCCGCGCATCGATGCGAACGCCGGACGCGGACACTGGCCGCGTGTGATGCAGGCCGTCCTCTCCGGCGGCGGCATCCGGGGCGGCCAGATCATCGGCGCCACCACCGACGACGGCGGCGACCCCAGCGATCGCGTCCTCGACCCGGGTGACCTCCTCGCCAGCATTTACGAAGTCCTCGGCATTTCGCACGATACCATGATCCCCGACCGACTCGGCCGCCCAGTGCGACTTGCCGAACGCGGAATCCCCATCGCCGAACTCTTCGCCTGAGCGGGTGCACGTTCCGTGCACCGCCTTGTCTCGGTTCGCCGCAGTCGGTCGGCAGGTTCTCCCGATTCTCCATGTTGCGCTCTACGAGGAGTTGTCGATGCCACGTTGCGCTCGCCGGTCTGGGATCTGTCTCGGCTGCGTGCTCGCCGTCCTCACGTCTCCGCTGCTGGCGGCGACCATCACTCTCGACGTCACCGACGCCGCGACCGGCGAACCCCTCGCGGCCCGCGTCTATCTCCAGGGCCCCGACGGCGCCTGGCACTTCGCCACCGCCGACGGCGCCCAGTCCTACGACAAGCAGAACTGGATCAACGCCGAATCCGTCGAACGCCATACCTGCCTGCTCCCCGGCCCCGCCACCTTCGACCTCCCCGCCGGCCAGTATCGCCTCACCGTCGAACGCGGCAAGGAATTCCTCCCGCACCAGCAGGAATTCACCGTCGAGAGCGGCCCGCTCACGGTCGCCGCGCCGCTGCGGCGGTGGATCAACATGGCCGCACGCGGCTGGTATTCCGGCGAAACGCACCTGCATCGCACCGTCGATGAAGTCCGCACCATTGCCCGCGCCGAAGACCTCAACGTCACATTCCCCCTTTCCTATTGGGAAACCCGCGCGGGCTTCCCCCCCACCCAAGGGAACAAGAACGTCGTCGGTGATGTCCCCCCCGGCCTGATCGAACTCGACGCCACCCACGTCATCTGGCCGCGGAACACCGAGTACGAGATCTTCACCGTGGGCGAACAGCGGCACACGCTCGGAGCCCTGTTTGTCCTCAATCACCGCAGCGTCCTCGACCGCGGCGTCCCCCCCTGGAGTCCCGTGGTTGAAGAGGCCCGCGCCGAGGCCGCCCTCTTCGACCTCGACAAGCTCGACTGGCCCGTTGGCATGGCCCTCCCGCCCATGGTCGGCGACTTGACCTATGAGCTTGCCAATAACCACATCTGGCGCACCGACTTCGCGTTCCGTGAATGGAACAGCCCCACGCCTCCCTACCTGCAGCCTCCGTTCGGCGGCACGCGCGGCAACGAGCGCGACTGGCTCCTGTACACGCTCGGCATGTACTACACGCTCCTCAACACCGGCGGCCGACCCGTCCCCACCGCCGGCACCGCCCACGGCGTGCACCCAGTCCCCGCCGGGTTCAGCCGCGTTTACGTCCAGATCGATGACGGCTTCTCCTATGAAGACTGGCTGTCTGGCTTCAAACAAGGACGCAGCTTCGTCACCACCGGCCCCATGCTGCTCGCCACGCTCAACGAACAGCTCTCCGGAACAGAATTCGACGCCCCGGCGGACGGCGACACGTTTCAACTTGCTGGCGAGATTCTCTCCGAACTTCCCGTCACCTTCTGCGAAGTCCTGCACAACGGCATCCCCGTCGCCACCCTGATGGGACGCAGCGAGCCGCGCCTCGACGGCGGCTTCCGCATGCCGCTGGCGCACTCCCTCAACGTTGACCGCACCGGCTGGCTCGCCGTGCGTGCGTGGGAAAACCGGGAAGGGGGACGCTTCCGCTTCGCCCACACCGCCCCCTGGTGGATCAATGTCGCAGGCACAACGCTCGCGGTCCGCCCTGAAGAGCGCCAGTACCTTATCGACCGCGTCCAGTCGCAGATCGACCGCAGCCGCAAAGTTCTCTCTTCCGAAGCGCTCGACGAATACGAACACGCCCTCAACACGTGGAGCGAACTTCCCACCGACGACTCCCCCGTCTTCGCCGCCTCAGATCCGCGTCCCGCCAGCGGTGACGCACTGGACGCGTGGCTCGACAACATGCTCCGCTACCACCGCTTTACCGACGCCGAAGCCGCCGCCGCCACCGGCCGCGATCCCGACGAGATCGCCGCCTGGCGCCAATCCCTCGGCTGGGACACCCTTCCCGCCGCGGACTTCAGTGCTGACCGCATCACGATTCTCCCCTACCCCGGCGGCCGCCATCCCCGCACGGGCTTTCTGGACGGCGCTCTCCAGCCGCAGCGCGACACCAAGTTCTCGGCCTTTCTCCCCTGGGATCGCCCCGACGTCGAGCCCCCCGACACGCGCGGCTACATCGTGGTCGACGTCCCCGAAGCCATCTTCTCCAACCTCGGCCTCACCTACCTGGCCCACACGCACGTCCCCACCATCTGGGACGACGTCGACCTTCCCCCCGTCGAGTGGACCGTCACTGATGACGGCCTGGAAACGGAGCGCCTCCTCCCCAACGGCATCCGTTTCGGCGCCACTGTCACCGCACAGCAATCGCACATCGACATGGAACTCTGGCTGAGCAACGGCACCGACCAGCCGCTCACGAATATGCGCGTGCAGAACTGCATCATGCTCAAGGCCGCGCCCGGCTTTCACGACCAGACCAATGCCAACAAGCGAGTGCAGGACGCCTTCGTCGCCGTCCACGACGAATCCGGCCGCCACTGGATCATCACCGCCTGGACCCCCACCCATCGCGCCTGGTCCAATCCTCCGGTCCCCTGTGTCCACAGCGATCCGATTCTCCCCGACTGCCTCCCCGGCCAGACCACCCGCGCCCAGGGCCGCATCTGGTTTTATAAAGGCGGCGACATTGAAGCGGAAATCGCCCGGCTTGCCGCCGAGTTTCCGCCGAACCCCTGAAGTAAATCCTGATACGGCCGAGGGCGTGCCGGGGGCGGGTCTGGGCAACTCTGCAACTTTTCAACTTGCGGAGGGAGTGAACTGTGACTCAGTTGGCGCGAGGTTGGAAGAAGTTGCGGCCGAGTTGATCGATGGGAGAGCAGCGGCGGTTGCTGGCGTGGTAGTGTGAGTTTGAGTTCATCATCCCAAGGGGTGCGGGTGCGCCGGGGAGGGGGCGACGCAGAGCCGCGGAGGCGGGAAGACGCGCAAAGGGGGGAGAGGGGGCGGGGTGGAGTGTGACGTTGACATCGGCGGACCGTCCCGTTCACCGGGAGGGGGGACAGGAGGGCGCCGATGGTATTACAGAAACTTGCGAAGGGAACAAAGGCTGTTGTCGGCGATACGGTGTTGAGCCGCGGATGGCGGTTTGATCCGATGTCGTTCATTGTCGGCGGGCGAGGTTGGACCTTCGACACCCGGCTGGGTGCGTCGTTGCGGAATGATCCCTGCCCGCTGGCCGTAAGGGCGCGACGTCGTGCCGATGCTGTTGTGCGAGGCCGAGGAAGCGAGCAGACGGCCGATGATTGCTGAAGAACAGACCACAGCGGGCGACGTATGATTCTGAGCGCCCATCGGTGGCCGGCGCAGCCGGCCTTACGTCGCAACGTCGCTGATCGCTCGATCCGCCCGTCGTCTTCATTTCGCGTCCGAATTCGATGGATTCGGCCGCGTCAGGCGCACCCGATAGGCGCCGAACCCCGGCGCAGGATCACTGAACGTGAGCTTTAACTCGCCGTCGCCATAAGCGGGCGTCACATTGCCGCGCGCGGTGTGCAGTCTCCCTTCGGGATCGCCGATCGAAACGACCTCGACTTCCCAGACCGGCGGACCGAGCGGCATGGCGAAGCCCTCGGACTGATCCGGTTCGGAAACCGCCGCGGAATTCTTCAGCCACTCCGGGTACCACTTCTGCCCGTTCACGAGCAGATACTTCCCCAGTTCATCGGGACGTCCCGGTTTCTGATCCGAGTGATGGTCCCACACCATGCCCTGCCGGAAGATGTACAGATCGGAAACACCGTCGACCCAGACGTCGATCGTCACCTCCTCCGGCAGCGTTCCCTGCATGGTCCGCTCGACCTGGGTGGCGACGGGCAACGCCGGAGTCTGAAAGTCCAGTTCGGCCAGCCGCGCCTCCGCTTGCTGCAACGGCAAGTAGGTGCGCGTGAAGTACGTTTTGAGGGTCTCTGCCTGCTCGTCACTGCGTTCCAGCCGCGGGGTCGCCAGCGCCTGCTCGATGTGTTCGGGAAGTGTCGGGGCGATCAACGGACCCGGGCTGTTCGTGAACGACAGCCGGAACCGTCCGATCGTGTGTTGCTCGCCGTAGTCCTGGCGCAGCACGACACGGACCGTGTCCGCCTGGGCGGACTCCACTTTGACCTCGCCGATCTCATAGACCGCGGTATGCGGTTCCAGCCGCTTCCAATACACGGCCCAGCCGGTGCGCGGCAGTTCGTCCACCGTGCCCTCGATGGGCCACTCCACATTCGTCGTGCCTGACCAGAGTTGCTCGTAATCGGTGGTCGCTCGCACAATCGGAAGCTCGACCGGCTCGTCCGACTGGTCCCTCCCGGGCAGCGACACTTCAAAGTCATTGAGTACGAAGTTGGCGTAGCCGCCGCGGCCGACGCCTTTCTCCGGCAGCCGGTCGTCCGTCAGAACGTCCAGACGCACGCCGGTGAGCCGCTGAATCGGGAAGGGCAGCCGAAAGTCCAGCTCATACGTGTCCGTCGCCTCGTTCGCTCCCTCAACGAAGTACGACCCATCGTCCTGCCGGGTCAAAGTCGCTCCGCTGACTGTGCTGAGCCGGACCGCCTGCGGGTTCACCCACTGCGGCTCTTGCGTGCGTCGCGTCGCTTCCCAGTCTTCAATGGAGCGGGGGAGAGCGTGCTGCGCCTGCGCCAACTGCTTGACGAGCCGCTGCCGTTCCGCGTCCCAGTCGCCATGCTTCACCAGGAACTCCTCCGCCGTGTCCGTATCCACTCGGATCGGCGCTCCGGTCAGCAACACCGCCCCCTGCAGTTCCGCCGTCTTCTTTCCGTCCTGCAGCGCTCTCACCCGCCAGATGACGTCCTCCGGTCCGCCGCCGATCAGGATTACATCGATCTGCTCCACCGCGGAGGGTTCCGTCACGATGCCCGACAGCAGGGCCTCGAATCCGGCCGGCGATCCGGCAAAACGGTCTCCGCTCGTGGTCGTCACGATCGACCGATCCGCACGACGCTCAATTCTTCGCACCTCCAGCAGCTGCAGCGTGCGCGTCCCCAGTTCCAATGTCCGGTTGGGAACGCGGTGATAGGACGTCCCGTCCCCCTGACGCACTCCGATCAGCAGGTCGTCTTCACCCGGTTCGGCCACTAACGGAACCGTGAAGCGATAGACCGCCCCATCGCGCTGCCCTTGAACCTCACGAATGGATTGTTCCGACTCGCTCACCTCCAGCACCAGTTCGTCCACGCCGGCCGCATCATCGAACGCAATCACTTCCACCTCGAATTCAGCCGGTTGCGCGCGCTCGACGTACCGCACGTCCGGCTGACGCACGATCAGCCCCGGGCGCTCCAGAAACTCGCGCAGCGTGCTTACGGGAATCGCAAAGCTGAGGCCCGTCCCCGGGATCGTGGCGACGGCGACGCCGACCACGGCGCCCGTTTCGTCGACGACCGGCCCGCCGGAGTTTCCGGGATTCAACGGACCGTCGATCTGCAGCGCCCGCAGTTTTCCCTCCACCCTGCGAAACGCGCTCACCCGCGCGGTGCTCACGCTGATCGCCGGATAGGAGTCGTCGTCGAATGCGAGGAGCCGTCCGAACGGATAGCCGAACGTCGTGACGGGCATTGTCTCAAAGATATCGTCCGCGTCCCCGAGCTTGAGCACCTTCAGTCCCTGGACGTCGCGCGCCTGCAGCAGCGCCAGATCGAATTCCTCCTCGAAGCTCACCAGCCGCGCTTCAACGATCTGTTCGTCGGCGCTATCGGGATTCAGCACCAGCTGCAGGCGTTCCGCATCCAGGGCGCTGGCGACGACATGCCAGTTGGTGATGAACAGCCCGCGCTCATGGACGCAGAACGCACTGCCGCTCCCCATTACTCCCAGGTCCACCAGCGCCGTCGCCGCCCGGCAACGGTCGATCATCGCCCGACGATCCTGTCCGGTTGCGATCCCCGACAACAGCAGGAGCGCGCACGCCGCGCCCCACATCCCGGCATTCCGGCGAAGCCGCGTCATCACGCATCCTCCCAGACGATCAAGGTTGCAGCCGAGTCCGCCGATTGCGGACCGATTGAGACAGGCGTATAGTCGATTCTTCCACATCTCGGGGACTGGAGCAATGACGCGCATTCTTTCACTTGCCGCGGCGCTGGGTCTGCTCGCCTTAGGGAGTGTCGCCGCAGCTCAAGAGGCCGCCTCGGAGTTTCCGGACCCGTTGGTGCGTGTGGCTCCGACGGAGCGGCCGCCGCTGCGGGAGTTGCTGACTGGAGACGAGTTCACCGCCCGCTTCGATGCCGCCCGCGAGCGGCTGGGAGACTGGTCGAGTTGGGAGAGCTCCCGCGCGCCGGTGATCGGCATGCGCGTGGCGGGCGTCTTCGTTCGCAGCCCCCTCCACGATCGGGTCCAGACGGGCGACGTGTTCATCCGTGTGAACGATCAACTGCTCTGGGGAGACTCCTCACCGTTTTCCGACGAGCAACGCGAACTGCAGTTCTATTCCTCCGCCCGCAACGCCATCGAAACCACGACCGTGCCGGCTGGAAAGTACGGCGTGCAACTCGTGCCCGACTGGAGGCCCGAGCTGCTCTACCTGCGGAGCGAACATCGCAGCCCGAAGTGGGACGAGCTGATGCTGGCGGCGATCCACAGCCGCGGGATCGATCCCGAACTGGCCGAGACGGCCCTGGCCCTGGCCGTCGCCGCCGGACATCCGCGCGATGCGCTCACCGCCCAGATCGGCGCCGAGATCGCCCTGATGCAGAACCGCCCGCAGGTCGCGTCCGACTTCGCCTGGTTCGCCGAGCCGGCGCTCGAACCCGGCAGCGACGCCGTCCATCCGATGCTCCTGTTGCGCGTCGCTCTCGCCAACTATCACCTGTCCGAGGCACTCGAACTCGTCCAATCGGCGGCAGGGGTCCTTGGGGACCTGCATCCCGCCGCGTTGCAGCGGCTGATCGACCTGCATCAGTCCCGCCCCGAGGCGCAACGCGCCGTCCCTCCCCCGTCCGTTCTGGCGGAAGGCCGCTATCGCGATCCGCTGCTGCCGCGACTCATCGGCAGCGATCGGCTCTCCGCCGTCCGCTACCTCCCCCGCTTCGTCAACGGCGAGGCCCTGCAGATGGTTGCCGAAACTGCTCATTACCTGACCTGGACCTTCGAGACGGTCGACTCCGCCCCCGATTTCGACGTCCGGCTGGAATTTTCGGCGACCGCAGACGGCACACAGTTGAATGAGTACCTGCGCTGGTTTTACCTGAAAGCCAACGCCGTCCAGCACCCGCTCACCGCCGAGATCGACCCCCTGTATCGCCAGGAGGCGGCGATGATCGCCGTCAGCGAGATGGGCGACGTCCGTCTGCTGTTCGGCAATACACAGGCCGAACTGCACTTGATCGACCCCAGCGTCGACGGTCTCACGGGCCGGTCGTATTCGACACGCATCGTCCGCGCCGGCGGACAGATGGAGATCTATCTTAACGGCCACCGCATCTATTTCGGACCGGCGACAGAAGACTCCCCGCCGGTTCAGTTCCAGTTCAACGTCACCGGCTGCACGGTCATTATTAAGCGATTCGACGCCGACGAGATGCTTCCCCAATGATCGCGAGACGCAGCCGGCGGCCGACATGCGGGCGTGCAAGGGGCGCGCCTCGGGCTGCTCGTTGATGAGGGGGCAACTCTGCAGCTTTTCAACTTGCAGCGGTTGCTCGCGCGGTGGTGTGAGGTGGAGTTCATCATCCCAGGAGGTGCGGTTGCGCGGGGAGGCGGCGACGCAAAGCCGCGGAGGTGGGAAGACGCGCAAAGAAGAAGGAGTGGGGTTTGTCGTCGGGGGATCGGGACGTCCCAGCACGGTGACGCGGGACAGGAGGGCGCGAAGGCCGTTGTCGGCGCGACGGCGTTGAGCTGCGGCTGGGGGGGCATCCGATGTCGTTCATCGGGGGCCGGGAGGATCGGACGATTGACACTTCCGCACTCCCGGCTGAAGCCGCTTTAGCGAGAAGCCTCGTGAACGAGGCTGCGGGCGCGTCCTCGGCACTCGCGAACCCGGCGTGAACGCCGGGCCTAATACCGTGCGAGTGTTGTTGAGTCCGCACCACCACGAATGGGCGACTACGCCCCCGGGGGGGGCTGGCGCACTTCGCTCCGCGCTCGGTCGAGGTTGAGTTGGAGCAGTTTGGCGAGGAGTTCGTCGTCGCTGACGGCGGGATCCCAGCCGTAGGCGGCGAAGACGGCCTCGTCGAGCTTGCGGTGGGCGACGTCGAGCCACGTCGGCCGCTGGTTGTAGAGGTTGGTGAGGGTCCGCTTCTTCAACTGCTTCGCGGCGTCTTCGTCCTTGGGAACGGTGCGGGGATAGCGGATGGTTCCGATGCCGCGGACGTCGAGCGTGGCGCGGTCGATGTAGCGCCGCCAGGGGCCGTCGGCGGAGCCAGGGAATTCGAGGACTTCGGTCCGGGTCCACTCCGGCGGGTTGAGCCAGTTGCTCCGCAGTTGGTCGAGTTCGCCAGCGGCCGCGGCGATCGCGTCCCGCTGGGCGTTGGATACTTCGGGGAACGGAAAGGTATCGAAGCACGATGTTGGCGTGTAGCGGAATCCGGACTCGCGCTCCCGGACCTGCGTCCCTTGTGCGAGTGCCCAGACTTCGTGCAGGCGGGAGTGTAGGATGCCGAACACGAATTCGTCTGAAGACGCGAAGATGTAAATCCCATCGTCACAGATGACGTTGCCTTCCACCCACTCAAAGATACGGTGCTATGCATGCCGTACCGTTGCGAAGTACCTCGACAGGCCGGAAACAGCGACTCGCATGTCCGGAGCAACGCGCTTGAAACGCCACCAATTCTCTCTGGTCCGGTCCTCTTTGTTGCTGTCACGATCCGGCTTGACACGCTCGCGCACGTAGCGGTAGGGAATCTCGAAGCATGCGAACCTGTCATGCGGCATTTCCACGCCGGTGTCGATGATCCAATGGCCGCGCCGTCCATTCACCAAGGTGGTTCCATTTACCCAGGGCACGAGAACGTCGGAATTCGGCCGGCCGTGTGGATTCGGCGCATTCAACCATTCTTCACCTGCCGCAAAGGAGATCTCGAACTTGCCCGCTTTCTTGGGGCCGATGAAGCAAATCTGCTTTCGAGAGAGCACTTTCGCTCGCGTTACGTCAACGACGGATGTCAAATTCGAGAAGATCTCTGTTACGGGCGTGCCATCCAGTTGCCGTGAGGTTTCCTCGTGCCGATCGAAGCCAATCATGGAAACATGCACGCTCGCGCCATCGAGAATCCAGTCTCGGTCGCTTTCTGCGAAAAAGATGTCGCCCAGTTCCTTTATGCGTGCCAACACCTCCCTGTTCGCACCACCGCGGATACCCTGAGTTGCAAGCAATCCCGCCCGGCGCGTCTTCCCAGATGTGATCTGTCGGAGTGCCTTATCGAACCAATAACAGCAGAGGTCAGCCGAACCAGGGACTCGCTGTGAGAAGCACTTCCATAAGGACTGCTGATACTCACGCCCCAATTCGTCCCACATTCGGCTCCCACCCAAGAACGGCGGGTTCCCGACGATAAACTCCGCTTCGGGCCACTCCGGTTCAATTGGATGCTCCGGGTCGGTGAGGTCGAGGATGGCGTCCATCCGGCGGATGGATTCGATTGGCTCCAGGACGGGATCGTTGGGCGGGTTGAAACCGTTGTGACGCATCCACTGCAGATACCCGATCCAGATGACCACCGATGCCAGTTCCTGCGCGAACGGATTGATCTCGATGCCGGCGAGCTGCGTAGGGCGCACGCGGGGGAACAGGCCGATCCCCTGCCGCGCCGCGTAGGAGATCACCTGCTTCTCCAGGTCCAGCAGCAGGTGCAGCGCGACGTACAGGAAGTTCCCGGACCCGCACGCGGGGTCGAGGATCGTGACGTGCGCCAGACGTTCAACGAACGCACGCAGCGCCTTGTCGCGGGCCGCCAGTTTTTTCTTCTTCGTCGCCGCTGTCTTTGCCTTAGCGGCGTCGGCGGCCAATTGTTCGCACTGGTCGCGGACGGACTGCCACTCCCGCCGCAGCGGCTGCATCACGACCGGCTCCAGCAGCGTCTCGATATCCGCGCGGCTGGTGTAGTGGGCGCCGATCTGCGACCGCTTCCCGGGATCGAGCGTCCGCTCGAACAGCGTCCCGAACACCGACGGCTCCACGTTGCTCCAGTCGGGGATGTTGGCGTCCACCACTTTCTGGATCTCGGCGGGCAGCAGGTCGATGACTTCGGCGTCCGCGAAGAGGCCGCCGTTGAAGTGCAGGACATCCTCCCCCCAGAAGTCCCCCCCTTCCGACATGGCGGTGAACAGCTCGCGCAGGTTCTTCGACAGCTTCTGCGGCTCTGATTTGGACGACTTGAGCACTCGTGAAAACAGCTTCCCCTCGCGCGTGAGCAGGCCGACGTCCTCGGCGAACATGCAGAACATCAGCTTCATCAAGAAGTGAGCGGCCGCGGATGCGTCGATGTTGCGTGCGCGGAGGGCGTCGGCGATGTGGCCGAAGAGTCCCGCGATGTGCTCGGTGACGGCGGCCGGTGTGTCGCCGGGCTTAAGGGACTGCGGTTCGGTAAAGAGGCGGCGGAGGACGTCGAGATGGCGGGGGTCTTCGAGTCCGGCGAGGTCGAAGGCGTGGACCTGCTTGATTGTGCCGGTGAAGTTCGTGTGGACCTCAAAGCGGTTGAGGTCGCAGACGACGAGGAGGGGCGGGTTTTCGAGCGCTTCGCGGTACTGGAGGAGCTGATCGTAGGCGGCGGTGAGGTCCTTGTGCTTGCCCTTGTATTCCCAGCCGAAATAGCCGCGCTTCCAGACGTCGGCCCAGCCGTGCCCCCCTTTGGATTTGGTGAGGCCGTATTCGAAGGTGTACCACTCGCCGTGGGGATCGGCGTCGGCGGGCTTCTGGACGCCGAGGAGTTCGCAGAGATCGAGGAAGTGCTGCTGGTAGGCGCTCTTCTCCGACAGGGAGGCGGTTTCCCACTTGGCGATGAACTGCTGGGGCGTCATGCAGCGCGGGGAGCGGAGGGCCCGGTTGAAGGTCGCCGCGTGAGTGTGCGGGCGAACAGTCAGAGGATGGTGCCGCGCTGGCGGCGGGATGTCAACAGTTCGGGGACGGGGCAGTCCGCCGCCCGCCGCCAGGTTCCGCTTGCTCCCACAAAGCTCCGGACGATCTTCGCGCGTCTTTGCATCTCCGCGGCTTCGCGTCGACTTTCGACTCCCTACAACGTTACCGACCGCGCACCCGAGCCGTCCGATTTCGAAGTCTTGCGGAATCGTTCAGTCCGCTGTCGAAACTTCGTCCCCTCATTCGACAACCCCTTGCCGCGATCATCGAGGCATTCATCACCGCTTCACACTCGGAGTTGCAATGCGATTGACGCCCGGGTAGATACTGTACGTCTGAGCGCGTTTCGGTCGGTCAATTCACCCATCGCCCGCCGACTCGCACCTCAAACCAGCATTCGAGAACCTCCATGAGCCCGACCGCCCCCGTAACACAGCCCGCTCCCCAAACCGCCGCCGAATCGTCCCCTTCCCGCAGGGGGTTCGCGAGAACGAAGAAGGTGTTGATGGGTGTCGCCGTTCTTCTGGCTGGATTCGCGGCCGTCGTGGCGATGCAGCCTTCGGAGATGCGAGTTTCCCGCTCGATGACGATTGCCGCTCCCCCTGATGCCGTCTTCGCACAGGTCAACGACTTCCGGAACTGGCAGGCCTGGTCTCCCTGGGAGGGGCTCGACCCGAATCTGCAGCGCTCTTACGAGGGGGCGGAATCCGGCGAGGGGGCCGTCTACCACTGGGCCGGCAACGCGGAAGTCGGCGAGGGACGGATGACCATCGAAGAAAGCCGGGCGCACGAACGCATTCGGATCAGGCTGGAGTTTCTGAAGCCTTTCGTCGCGACGAACGTCGCCGAGTTCACATTCATTCCGCAGAGGGACGGGACGGAAGTGACATGGAGCATGACGGGCGAGAAGAACTTCTTCTGTAAGGGGATGTGCCTGTTCATGGATATGGAGGAGATGATCGGCGGTGAGTTTGACAAGGGGCTTGCACAATTGGCTCAGGCGGTGCGGGTCGAGTAGAACGGTGTGCTGCGCATTCGAGTTTGAGAGGTCCCCCCACACCGGCCGGCCGAGAGTCTTGCTTGAGTAGCAAGTATCCGGAGAAAAAGTCGGAGCGGTGTCGAACTGGATCGAAGTGGATCGACAACAGGGTAAGCGTGATCTTCAGGAGGCGGTGACGGCATGGCGTATGTCGACGGATTCCTGATTCCGGTTCCGCGGTCGAAGCTGGCCGAATACCGCCGCATTGCGCGGAAGGCGGGCAAGATCTGGCGGGAGCATGGCGCGCTCGAGTATCGCGAATGCGCCGGCGACGATCTCAACGTGAAGGGCATGGGGTCCTTTCCCAAGACCCTGGACTGCAAGCGGGGGGAGACCGTCGTGTTCTCGTGGATCGTCTACAGGTCGAAGGCCCACCGCGACCGTGTGAATGCCAAGGTCATGAAGGACCCGCGGCTGGCCGCGATGGGGCCGGACTCTGTGCCGTTCGACGTCCAGCGGATGCTGTACGGCGGATTTGAAGTCATCGTGGATGAATAGCCGCCGTCATCGGCGGCGCGTGATTGAACAACCCATTTCACCACCCCTGCCACTCACACCATGAGCACCGTTCGAGTTCTCGTCGGCACCCGCAAGGGCGCGTTTATTCTCACGTCCGACGCCGGCCGCCGGAAATGGGATGTCAGCGGCCCGCACTTTTCCGGCTGGGAGATCTTTCATCTCAAGGGCTCGCCGGTGGACCCGGACCGGATCTACGTGTCGCAGACGAGCGGCTGGTTCGGGCAGGTCATCGCGCGGTCGGACGACGGGGGGCATTCGTGGAACACGCCCGGCAGCTCGCCCGATGAACTGGTCTCGCCCGACGGCATGCCCAAAGGAGAGAGCAACAAGTTCGTCTACGATACGTCGAAGGAGACCGGCCGGCCGATTACGACGCATCAGTGGTACGACGGCACGCAGCACCCGTGGGAGTTCAAGCGGGTCTGGCATCTGGAGCCGTCGCTGGATGATCCCGATACGGTGTATGCCGGAGTGGAGGATGCGGCTTTGTTCCGCACGACGGACGGTGGGCGGTCGTGGCAGGAGATCGCCAGTCTGCGCGCGGAGAAAGGGGACCAGTGGTCGCCGGGCGCGGGGGGATTGGGGCTGCATACGATCCTGCTCGACCCCACCAATTCCGACCGGATGTACATTGCCATTTCCGCAGCAGGCGCCTTCCGCACCGAGGACGGCGGCAAGTCGTGGCGGGCCATCAATCGCGGACTTAAGAATCCGTACCTTCCCGATCCGACTCCCGAGATCGGCTTCTGCGTCCATCGCCTCGCCATGCATCCCTCGAAGCCGGGTGTGGTGTTCATGCAGTTGCACCAGGGAGGGGGCGTTTACCGGACCGACAACGGGGGTGACGAGTGGGTGGAAGTGAACGGCAACCTGCCGACCGACTTCGGTTTCCCGGTGGATGTTCACGCACACGAGCCGGAGACGGTGTATGCCGTGCCGCTGGACCCGATGGTCCGCGTCCCGGTGAATGGAGCGTTGCGCGTGTACCGCAGCCGGACGGGGGGTAACGACTGGGAGCCGCTGGGCAACGGGTTGCCGCAGGAGAACTGTTACGTCACGGTGCTGCGGGACGCGATGTGCGTGGACAGCCTGGATGATTGCGGCATCTATTTCGGCACGTCCGGCGGACAGGTCTACTGCTCCCCCGACGGCGGCGACACGTGGAACGCCATCGTGCGCGATCTTCCGTCGGTGCTTTCGGTGGAGGTGCAGACGATCCAATGATTCGCGTCGTCCTGCCGCCGCATTTGCGGAAGCTCGCCAATATCGGCCCGGAGATCGAACTCGACGTGTCGGCGCCGGTCACCACGCGCACGGTGCTCGATGCAGTCGAAGCCAGGTACCCGATGCTGCGCGGAACGATCCGCGAGCACGAGACGGGACGGCGGCGGCCGCTGCTGCGGTACTACGTCTGCGAGACCGACATTTCTCACGACTCGCCGGACGAACCGCTGCCGGAGCCGATCGCCAGCGGCAGAGAGCCGTTCCTGGTGATCGGGTCGATCGCGGGAGGGTAGCAAGAACCCGGCGACGCGAATCAGCGGAGCAATTCGTTCACGGTCGGGATCAGATCAGCGTGAGCCACGGTTGATTGCTGTTGCGACTGCAGGTCCTTCACCTGCCAGGCGCCCGAGGCGAACTCGGACTCTCCGGCGATGAGCGCGATGCGGAACCCCTTTCGGTCCGCGTACTGCAACTGCTTCTTGAGCGGCTTGAACTGGGGATAGACCTCGGTCGCGATCCCCGCGGCGCGCAGCTCGCGGCCCGTGCGGAGGTAATCGCCGAGTCGCGATGCGTCGAACAGCGTGATCAGCACCGGCGCGGGAGTGGATGCGCCGGCGACGAGCCCGAGTTCCTCCATCGCGGCGAGCAGGCGGTCCAGTCCCAGGCTCGCCCCGACCCCCGGCAGCGGCTGCCGCGTGAAGAGGCCGGCCAGGTTGTCGTACCGTCCTCCGGAGCAGACGCTGCCGATCTGCGGCAGGTCGCCGAGGAATGTCTCGTAGATGGTGCCGGTGTAGTAATCGAGGCCGCGGGCGATCGAGACGTCGAGCGCGATCCGGTCGGGCGCCGCTCCCGCCTGGATCGCCGCACGGAACAACTCGCGCAGCTTTCCGACCCCCTCCAGTCCGATCTGATTACCGGCGAGGTCGGTCTCGACGCGGTTGAGGATCTCGTCCGGGGTTCCCTGGAGTTCGGCGAAGTCGAGCACGCGGCCGGCCTGCTCCGGCGTTGCCGCGACGGCGCCCGTCATTTCCGCAAGCACGCCGTCGCGGCCGATCTTGCCGAGCTTGTCGAGCGCACGCAGCACGGCGGCTGAACGGTCGGCCAGGCCGAGGACCTCCAGTAAGCCATTGAGGAGCTGGCGATGATTGATGCGGATGGTGAAATTCGTGAAGCCGATTTGCAGCATCAGGTCGTGGATGACCAGCAGCGTCTCGATGTCGGAGGCGTTGGAGTCGGTGCCGATCGTGTCGAAGTCGCACTGGATGAATTCGCGAAACCGCCCACGCTGCGGCTTCTCGGCCCGCCAGACCGGCGCGATGTGATACCGCTTGAACGGCGTGCCGATATCGTTGAGATGCTGAGCGGCGAAGCGGGCGAAGGGGACCGTCAGGTCGAAACGCATCGCCACGTCCCGGTCCCCCTGGTCGGTGAACCGGAACAGTTGCTTGTCGGACTCGTCCCCCCCCTTGCCCAGCAGGATCTCGCTGTATTCGAGAGCGGGAGTATCGATCGGGCTGAAGCCGTAGCTGCGGTACACCTGCCGCGCCGTTTCGATCAGCCGTTCGCGCGCCAGCATGGCGGTCGGCAGATAGTCGCGGAACCCCTTGAGGGTCTGGGCCTTGATGAGCGAGTTCACGGGAGGGAGTTCACGGTCGACAGTTCACAGTAGACGGTTTTCAGTAGACAGGGAGCGCGCGGTGGTTGTGGAGTGTCCGGAGGCTGGTTTACGCGAGGACTGGCAGGCGGAGGTCGGATGGTTGCGGGGCGGACGCGGAGAACTTGCGCATTGGTTTGTGCGGGCCGCAGACCGCCTCGGCGTACTCCCACACCTGCTCGGGCGTCTCGAAGAACTTCTCGTAGACCGCGTCATCCTCGAACTCGCATTCGTCCGTCGTGTACTTGCGGCAGATGCCGGGCCGGTCTTCGTAGATGCCGCAGCGGTTGTCGTCGAGGAGGTGTTTGCAGTCGGCGTAGACCATCAAGTACCAACTGTCATCCTCGACAAACACGGCGCACCGGCCGTGCAGCAGGTACCAGCGGATGTTGTTGAAGTCGTCGAGTTCCGTCGGCGTCTCGATGGGCAGCGCAAAGTAGCGACAGCATTTGGCGGTGCAGTGTTCGCAGAGATTGGCCCCTTTCGGGAAGTCCTGTCGCCGCAATCGCTTGGGGATCATTCGCCTGCGCCTCCGGTGCCGGATCGGTCCTGTGTTGACTGAGGCATAATGTAGCGATCACGGTGCGCGCTGAATACCGCCCGGAATGCCCCTTCCCGCTTGCCTACGTTTTCCAGATTGCCGCCGAGAGACGCGTCAATCGGCCTGCTCCTTTGCCGCAGCGCAGCGATCCCCTTATCCTATGCCGCATCAGCGGGGGGTGAATGACGAGCTTTTTCGAGAAGCGCGATCCGTGGGGGCACGGGCTGGCCGTCTACGTGCTGGCCGGGCTGGTGTTCCTGCTGCCGTTGATCGGAATCAAGCTGCGCGACGTCCATTTCAACAACGACGTCCGGGACTGGCTGCCGCACGATGACCAGGACGCCCGCGCTCTGGCGTGGCATGACGAGCACTTTCAACGGGACCCCAGCATTCTGGTGTCGTGGGACGGCAGTTCTCTGCAGGACCCGCGCGTGCAGCGGTTCGTCAATCGGCTGACGCAGGCGTCGCAGGATGACGCTCCGCAGTCGCCGCTGTCGGGAGTCGAAGGGGTCACGTCGCCGTTCGATCTGCTGGAGCGGATGACGGCTGCGGGTCTGGAACCGGACGAGGCGGCGCGGCGTCTGGAGGGTGTGCTGCTCGGGCCCGGCGACTTGAAAGTGGAGCTGACCGACGCGGGGCGCACTCAGCAGGTGATGGTGCAACAGAGTCTGCAGGAATTCGGCAAGCGCGAGCTGGGATTGGAGATTGTGATTCGCCCGCCGGAGGAGCCGGCGGCAGCAGCAGCGGGCGATGACCAAGGGGTTGAAGTCGATGAGGAGGCCGACGGCGAATCGTCGGACGTGGCTGCTGTCGACCCGGCGATTGAGGAGCCGATAGTCCCGGAGCCCGCCCCGCACGACTTTCAGCTTCACTGGACCGGCATTCATCGAAGGGCCGCGGGGGTCGCGCCGCTGCGGGAGCATGCGCTGTCGTTGCAGCGAAACGGACAGCCGCTGGTGCAGGACTGCTTCTTTACACCGGGTGCGCCCGTCGCGCTGTTCGTGCGACTGCAGGAGGGGGACTCCGACGCGCTCAAGGATGTGCTGCCGGCGATTCGCGATGCGGCGGTCGCGGCGGGAGTGGAGGAGTCGGCCTTCCACATGGCCGGTTCGCCGGTGGGACAGTGGCAACTTGATGTGGAGTCGACGCGGTCGATCTGGAATCGCGCCGCGCCCCGCTGGAAACTGTGGGAGCGGTCCCCCTTCGCCCTGTCGGCCATTGTGGGCATGCTGGCCGCGTTTTTTTTGCTGCGGAGTGTGCGGCTCGCGCTGCTGGTGCTGGTCGTCTCGTTCTACTCATCGACGCTGTGCGTGGTGCTGGTGCCGATCCTGGGGCCGGTGATCGGATCCGGCCCGTTTCTGAATATCGTGCTCTCGGTGATGCCGAACCTGCTGTTGGTGCTGACGGCTTCGGGCGCGATTCACGTGGCCAACTACTGGCGGGCGGCGGCCGCGCGGGACCCCCACAACGCCGTGGCGCGGGCCGTCAAGGTGGCCTGGATGCCCTGCGTGATGGCCAGCCTGACGACGGCGATCGGCATGGCGTCGCTGATCACGAGCGGCCTCGTGCCCGTGCGGGACTTCGGCATCTATTCGGCGCTGGGGACCATCCTGTCGATCGGAATGATCCTGTACGGATTTCCGTCGATCCTCGCCGTGCTGGGCGGGTTGCCCAAACGCTTTGAAGACCTGGATACCGACAAATGGCGGCGATACGGGCGCTGGATCGCGCGGCATCATGTGGCCTGCAGCAGTGCGTTCGTGCTGCTGCTTGGCGTGGGCCTGTACGGGTTGCGAAGCTTCCGCACCGAGACGAAGGTCATCCGCTACTTCCCGGACGACGCCCGAATCGTGCAGGACTACAACGCCATCGAAGAGTCGCTGGCGGGGGTCGTCACGATCGAGACCGTCGTCAGCTTCGGCGAACAGGCGCAGGAGGAACTTGATCTGATCCAGAGGCTGGAGCTGATCCGGGCGCTTGAGGAGCGGGTGAAGCAAGTGGACGGGGTCAGCGGGGCGTTTTCGCTCGCGGACCTGCGGCCGGAAGCGAGCGAGAATCAGAATCGAAAGTCCATTCTCTATCGCCGCAAGCTGCAGAGACTCGAGCAGGAGATCTTTGAGCGGCAGGTGGAGTCGTCGAAGTCGCTCGTCACGCACGCGACCCATCCGCTGACGATCCGCCGCGACGGCCGGGCCGTGACGCTGCCGGCCGGCAGCGAGATCTGGCGCGTCCGCGCCCAATGCGCGATGATGACGGACCTGAGCTACGCCGACCTCGTGTCGAATATGGAACTTGCCGTGGACGACGTCGTTGCCGATCATGCGGGCGTCGAACATATCGTCACGGGGATGGTGCCGCTGTTTCTCAGGACGCAGCAGGCGGTGATCGAGAGCCTGATCACCAGCTTCGGCCTGGCGTTCATCGTGATCGCCGTGATGATGATCGTGCTGCTGCGGAGCGTGTCGTCCGGCCTGCTGTCGATGATTCCGAACATCTGGCCGACGGTGATGGTGTTTGGACTGGTGTCGCTGGCCGGAGTGCCGATCGACATCGGCACCATGATCACGGCGTCGGTGGCGCTGGGCATTGCGATCGACGGGACCGTCCATCTGCTGACGTGGTTCCGGGAGGGAATCGCCGAAGGACGTTCCCGCGCGGATGCACTCGCCCATGCGCTGGCGCACTGTGGGCCTGCGCTATGGCAGACGAGCGTGTCCATCGCGCTGGCGATGCTGATGCTGATCTTCGCGGACCTGCTGCTGGTCTCCCGGTTCGGATGGATGATGTCGGCAGCGGTGTTCGCGGCGCTGATTGCGGACATCGTGGTGACGCCGGCACTGCTGGCGGGTCCACTGGGGGCGCTGATCGAGCGGGCGGTCAAGCGCCGGGCCGGAACAGCCGAGCCTGCGCCGGGGTTGAAGCTGGCGGAGACACATGAGCCGGCGGCGTGATCCGTGCGGAGGACGCGCCCAAGCGGCGGGGTTGAACTGCGCCGCTCGTGGGGGTGTCAGGCGTTGTCGAGGACGTCGACGGCGGCGAAGGGCTTGCCTTCGAGCATTTCCAGGCTGGCGCCGCCGCCGGTGCTGACGTGGGTGACCTGATCGGCAAAACCGAGTTGTTCGACGGCAGCCGCGCTGTCGCCTCCGCCGATGATGCTCGTGGCATCCGATTCAGCGATGGCCTGCGCCACGGCGCGTGTGCCGGCGTCGAACGGCGGACACTCGAAGACTCCCATCGGCCCGTTCCAGACGACGGTCTTCGCCGATTTGAGCATGCCGGCATAGACTTCCGCGGTGCGCGGACCGATGTCGAGCCCCTCGCAGCCGTCGGGAATCTGGCCGGCATTGACGTGCCGCGGGTCGCGGATGGCCACCAGCCGCTTGAAGTCCTTGTCCCAGTCCACGTCGGCGCAATGGGTATCCACCGGCAGGACGAGTCGGTCTCCTCCTTCACGCACCAGCTCGAGAGCCAGATCGAGTTTGTCCTTCTCGACCAGGCTCTTGCCGACCTGGCCTCCCTGAGCCAGTGAGAACGTGTAGGCCATGGCTCCGCCGATGAGCACATGGTCGCAGATGCTCAGCAACTTGCGGATCACATCAATCTTCGACGAAACCTTGGCTCCGCCCACGATGGCGACAAAGGGCCGTTCCGGATTGGAAATGGCGCTGCTGAGGTAGCGGATCTCCTTCTCGACGAGAAAGCCGACGACCCTGGGCTTGCTCCCCATCTGCCGGGGGACGGTGAGCATCGAGGCGTTGTCCCGGTGGCAGGTGCCAAAGGCGTCATTGCAGTAGATGTCCGCCATCGCGGCCAGCTTGCCGGCAAAGGCCTCCTTGGCGGCCCGCTGCTCGGGCGTCGCCTTCTTGTCCTTGATCTCCTCCTCCGGATGGAAACGGACGTTTTCGAGCAGTAGTATGCCGCCGGACGACAGGGCTGCTGACTTCGCCGCCGCGTCGCCGCCGACAGTATCGTCAGCAAAGGCGACCGGTTTGCCGAGCAGTTCCGACAGACGCTCGGCGCAGGGGCGGAGCGAGAATTCGGGGGCGACCTTGCCGTCGGGACGGCCCAGGTGGCTCATCAGGATGAGCTTCCCACCTCGATCGACGACCGAGCGGATGGACGGGAGGGCCTCGCGGATGCGGCGGTCGTCGGTGATGCTGCCGTCCGCATCCTGCGGGACGTTGAAATCCACCCGCATCAGAACGGTCTTGCCGTTCACATCGACGTCGGCAATGTTGCGTTTCTTCATCGAAGTCGTGTTCCTCGCTGGTCGTGCGCGCAATTCAAGCGACGCGAATCGTAGGCAAAGCGACAACCGCTGGCGAGCGCGCGGAGGAGCGGCGGGAGTGAAGGGTGCAGGAGCGGGTTTCTGCTGTTCGCACAACGTGGCCCCGGCGAGAGCTCAACGTTTTAGCGCATCCAGTGGACGGCACACGGAGTGTGCCTGCTACTTTGAGGTGTCCGCTTCGCGGACAATCTGGAGTTACTGCACCCGGGTTGAACCCGCCGGCTCGTCAGGGGGCGGACGACTCGAATGATGCCGGACGGACTTCGGTGGGGCCGTGGACGAGGACGGCCGCGTAGATTTCGCGGAAATCGGGGTCGGTGGTGGTGATGGTGACCAGTCCCGTGTGCCGGCCGGGGGGGACGTCGCCGGGGACGCGCAGCAGGATCGGCGTGCGCTGATGACCTTCCTCGTCGTGTTCGGCCGGCATGACCTTGACTGCGAGATGTTCCAGCCGCGAGCTGGCGTTGAGCACTCGCAGTCCGGTGTCCCTGTAGTCCGTGACGTAGATGATCTGCTCGGAGGGCTCGCCGGAGAGCTGGTAGAAGTAGACCTCAGGAGGCTCGACGCTCACCTTGCGCTCCGGGAGCGTGAGCTGGAAGGCGACGGTCTCCTCGCGAGGCTGCGGATCCTGGTAATGGACGGTGACCGTGTAGCCGTGGGGGCCGGGCGACTCGTTGGCGGTCTGCAGCGTGACGTAGAAGCGTCCGCGTTCGCCGGGCTCATAGTGGGTCTGACCGTCGTAGAGTTGGGGGTTCAGACAGCCGCAACTTGGCTCGATCTGGAGGATCCGGACTGGACTTTCGCCTCGATTTGTGAAGTCAAAATGGGCCTGAATGACGGGGCGAGGCGGGACTTCGCGGAAATTGACGGCGTACTGGTCGAACGCCAGGGCCGGGGGAGGGGCCGCCGGAGCGATCGCGGCGGGCGCTGCGGGCAGGGCGGCGGCGATCAGCGCGGCGGCGAACGGCGCCAGGGCGGCGACGGTCAGCAGGTGAGTTCGCAGTCGCGGCATAGGCGCATCCTTGCTGTTTGATCGCGGGCGTCGTCGCGGGGACTTTTAGCACAGGTCTCCGCAGGCGAACAAGACGGAGTGACGGCGCGAACCCGGCTGGATCAAGGTGCTCGTCAATGCAACACGGCCGCGCGATGGGCTCGCGCGGCCGTGGGTGCAGGTCAGGATAAGGCGAAGGCTACTGGATGGTCCCGATGCCGGGCAGGACGTTGTAGCCGTTGCCGAGGAAGATCGCAGACTCGTCGGTATCCGCCCCGAACAGCGTGAAGATGTTGTCGGCGGGCGGGAAGACCTCGTCGGGAACCACGACCTGGAAGTTGGCGAGGATCGGACGTCCGGCGGCCTTGAACACGTCGCCGGCCGTCCATACACCGCCCGTGGTGGACGGATTGAGCGTGTTGCCGATGTTGATGTTCTCGCCGCCAGGGGTCGAGTCGCCGAAGAACAGGTTGAGGTGGGCCAGCGGATCAAGCTGAACCGTATCGAGGTCCCCTTCCGGGTTGTCGTCGTCGATCGACAGCGCCTGCGTGGCGATATTGTTGGTCAGAGTGCCGGTCACGAAGTCGAAGTTCGTGTTGCCGCGCAGATCGTTGCCGTGGACGATGACGTTCTGTTCCGTTGCGGCGCCGACCGCCAGGACGAGGCCATTGGCGTTGCCGGTGACGATGTTTCCACCAAAGCCGGGCCCGGCGAGCGGATCTCCGAAGATCAGATCCGTGCTAAAGTCGATGGCATCGAGATCACCCCAAGGGAAGACATAATCCGGCCGAGCCAGAAGGAACGGGTTTCCGGGGCTGACGTTGTCGTTGACGCCGTTGCCGTTGGGACCGTCGATATCGGGCGGCACGACGGGCCGGTCGCCGTTGATATTCTCGGCCATGGTGGTGAAGCGGACGCCGTCGCCGGCCGCGCCGGAGATCAGGTTCTCGTAGAACTCGGCGATGAAGCCGCTGTCCTGGACGCGGATGTCCACGCCGTCGCCGCCGATCGAGCCGGAGAATCCGCCGACGATTGAGCCGACCATCAGGAAGCGGAGATCACCGTTGGCTTCGGGATTGTACAGGACGTCCACGCCATCGCCGTCGAGGTCGCCGTCGCCGTCCACGTCGCCGATCGCACCGATGTCGGTGATGACGACCTGGGCACGGGCGTCGTCGGCCGTGCCGAGCGTGTGGTCGTCGCCCATGTCCTGTCCGATCCAGACTTCGGCATCGACATTGGAACCGGTGTAGTTGACGGTGACACCCGGATCAGCCGGCGAGCCGATGAGGCGGGCGCCGTTGATTTGCGTGTTGGCGATGGTGACGTTGGCGACTCCGCCGATGCCGGTGATGTTGATGTCGACGGCATCGACCAGGTTCTGGTTGATGGTCACGTCGGGGAAGGCGTTGCCGGCGTCGCCGATGCGGACCGAGGTCAGGCCGCCGGTGCCGGCGTGGTTGACTTCGATGCCGTCCAGAGTGTTGAGCTGAATGAGGGACGAGCTGGCCACGGCGTCGCTGACGATGTCGGCGAGCAGGGTGCTGTTGCCGTTCTGCGTAAAGACGTAGCCGTTGCCGCCGTTGTTGGTGACCTGCAGGCTGTCGAACACGGACGGGAGTCCGAGCGGCGGGGCCGGCGGGAACCCGAAGAAGGAGTTGACGTTGGTGGTCACGTCCACGCCGTCGCCGCCGTTGGCGTCCACGACGTCGAGCGTGTGCACGGCGTACACCGCGGCCGCGCCGGTGATGTTGTAGTTGATGCCGTCCCCGGCGATGTTCTCGGAGAACGAGTTGCGGTTGGAGGTAATGGTGACGTCGGCGACGGCGCCGGTGCTGGCGCCTGAGGCCAGCACGGTGAGGCCGTTGCGGCGGTTGTTCTCGACGATCAGGTCTTCCAGCAGGACGGTCATGATGCTGCTGCCGCGGCGGTCGATGACGATGCCGTCGGCCGGGTTGGCTTCGGTGCCGTTGTTGGTGATGACCGTGGGATCGATGGTCAGGTCGAGGAACGAGGTGCCGTCGGCCTGGGCGCGGACGCCGTTGCCGAAGTTGCTGTCGATGAAGCTGTCGGTGATGGTGGCGACCAGATTCGAGTCGCCGAAGGTACGGAACACGACGCCCTCGCCGCCGAAGTCCGGATGCGGGCCGTCCACCGTGTTGATGATGTCGCTGTTGAGGATGTCCACCAGCCCGATGGAGTTGTTCTCCATGGTGACCGAGATGCCGGCGTCGCCGTTGCCGTCCACAATCACGCCGTCGATGATGGCGTCGAGGGTGGCGGCGTCGAAGCCCTTGAGGTTGATGCCCTGCAGGGTGTTGTTAGAGGCGGAGGAAGGTCCGGACGCGAGCGGATCAAACGGGCTGTTGAAGCGGAACACCAGAGTGCTGGCGTCGTTGGCCTCGGCCTGGACGCCGCGCTCCGCGTTCTCGTCGAACTGCGAGTTGGCGAACTCGACGGACATGAAGGAGGTGCCGAACGACTGCATGAAGAGTCCGTTCTCGCCGTTGCCGGTGACGGTGTTGCGCGCACCTTCGATCTCCAACGAGGAACCCGGTCCCGTGCTGGCGAAGAACATGCCGCTGCCGGAGACGCCGGTGATCACGTTGTCGTCGATCGAGCCGGTCAGATCGATGGTGGACATGTCGTTGGCGATGATTGACAGGCCGTTACCGGTGCCGCCCATGATGTTGTTACGACTGATGTCGCCGGTGATCATGGCCGTGTCGTTGGCGGTCACGCTGATGCCGCCGCCGCCGCCAAGGCCGCCGATGACCTCGGTGATCTGCACGCCCCAGACGTCGTCGCGGACGACGAGTTCCTGGAACGTCCAGAAGTGGTTGCCGTTCCGCGATTCCGGGTCCACCATCGTGGCGCTGTAGTCGCCCCAGCGGTTGCGGCCGCTGCCGAAGGTGACGAAGTAGTCACCCATACCCGGCGCGAGGACTTGGGGTGTGCCGAAGGTGGTCACCCCCCCCTGGGTGGTGCCGGCGACCGCCATGCTGGAGGCAAACTGGTTGGGACCGGTCCCCGTGAATCCAATCAAGACCTGTCCGAGGTTGTTGACTGCGATCGAGGAGTCGAGGAAGTCGAGGTTCGCGTCTTCGATCAGACCGGTCTGGAGGAGATTGTTCGTGTCCGCATCGATCTCATACCAGCGGACGGCGGACCGACCTGTGACGCCGAGGACAGTATGGGCGGCCCACAGGCTGCCATCCACTTTGACAACATTGGATGTGAACCGCGGACTGACGTTCTCCAGCAGGAATGGGAAGATCGGTGGCAGGTTCGGCTGCTCGCCGCCGGGGGCGGTGAGAAACGGTGGGACGGTGATGGGATCGGGCAGGCTGAGAACCAGCGTGCCGCCGCCGGCGTCGGTGAGTTCGGAGCCGATGAGGATCGTGCCCGAGCCGGGATTGGAGAGGATCTCCGTGCCGTCCTCTGGTCCAAAGTCGATCGCGGGTTGCAGAGTGCTGCCATACCCGAGCGCGGAGGCGTTCAGGTTCTCGAACCGCTGCATGTTGGCAATGGTCGGATTGGGGCCGAGGAGGTCGGCCTTGGGAATGTAGTACAGCGATACGTCGAAGCCGTTGGTGGTGGGGGTCAGGAAGTTGTTGGTCGTCATGTAGATGCCGCGGGCATCGACGCCGAGGGTGACGTAGTCGTTGAAGCGGACGCCGTCGATCGAATCGGCGACGAACTGGAATCCGTGCCACTCGCCGGTCGGATCGCTGGTGGCGGAGACCGCAACATAGACGTTGTTGCTGACGATGCCGGCCGCCGGTGCGCCGCCGTCGATCGAGACCGCGAAGTACCGGTCCACGGTGGGGTCGTAGATGATGCGCGGATCGAATGTGAGGTCGCCGGCCGGAATCAGGACGTCGGCGACGTCTGTCCAGAACTCGTCGAGCGTGATGCGGCTGATGAGTGCGCCGGTGTCCTTGTCGTAGATGGCGAAGACGCCGTTGAGCATCTCGACGATGTGATCCAGGCCGACCGCGCCCATCGTGTCCGGCGGGATGAAGCCGGACTCGTTGATGGTGCTGCCGAGGAAGTTGGTGCCCGTGATGAACTGGTTCTGTTGCAGCAGGAACAGCTCGTTGTCGGAGATGTCGAGATTGACGACGGCGTTGCCGCTGACGTCGATATCGACGGCCTCGCCGAGCGTGCCCTGGAAGGTGTTGTTGGTGATCTGCAGGTTCAGTTCGTCGGAGACCGGCACGCCGATGCCGTTGTAGACGATCTGCACGCCGTCGTCGCTCGTCAGCTCGATGGTGTTGCTGTCGATGATGCCGGTCATGTCCTCGCCGGTGACGGTGTTCTCGACGGCGATATCGATGCCGACGATCGCGTTGCGGATAATGTTGCGATTGATGTTGAAGTCGCGGACGCCGAAGTCGCCGGCGTCGAGACCGTTGATGCCGTTGGCCGTGCCGCCGGCGTCGATGAACAGGCCGGAGACGACGTTCATGTCGGCCAGGCGGACGACGTCGAGGCCGGGGGCGCCGCTGTTGGTGACGTAGGGCGTGTCATACGGCAGATCGGGGAGCAGAACGGGTCCGCGATTCTGCGTATCGACAATGTGCGGAATACCGGTGCCGAGCAACTGCTGGCAGTCGAACAGAGTGATCGTCGTATTCAGGTTGGTGTCCGAGCCGTCGTTGCGACCGCGGACGAGGATGATGTCGTAGTCCGCCTGCGCCGCGTCGTTCAAACTCTCGAAGGCCAGGATCGAGTTGAACACGCCAGGGCCGCCGCCGCCGTTGGGGTCGATGTGGGCGATGCGGAGCGGATTGCCGTCTTTCGGATCCACGGCAGCGGTGGTGGACTCGTAGCGGGCGACGTCGCGCATCACGCGGTACGACCGGCGATCCGAGGCCATCAGGTACTGCTGCGTCGGCAGGCGGCGCATGATCCGCGAGGGAGCGCCGTTGGGGAGTGTGAGTTCAAAGTTGAGCGACAGGTTGCTGCCGAACACGCCGTCGCTGGTGACCAGGGCGTTCGCCCAGAGGTCTTCGGTGACCTGGGCTTCCAGCCGCGTGCTCACTCCGTGACCGTCCTCGGCGCCGTTGTCCGCGCCGTTGAGGTAGTAGTAACCCAGTCCGAGCTCAAATCCGTAGCGGGCGAAGTAGGGGACGGGGACGGCGAACTCCGTCTCGAACTGCTGATACGCCATCTCGATCTTGCCGACGCCGTGGACGATCAGCTGATCGTTGAGAAACTCGGTCGTGAAGTTCTGGCGAAGCACATTGCTGGACTCGCCGACGGGGAGGTTGATGTTTCCACGGAGCGACCAGTACTGTCCGATGGTGGCGGCGTGAATACCGTACTGGGCGTAGCCTTCGTGTCCGGCCTGGTCGTAGTCGAACCAGTTGGAGAGGACGAAGACGCGCTTGAGCTGCGGCGAGTACCGCCGCATCGTGGCACCGAGGTTGATGCCGCCGCGGCCGTTGTCCGAGACGAACGCCCGGGGGTTGATCGCGATGAGGGCGGAGTTGCCGTCGTAGACCTGCACCGGGATGAAGGCGCCGGCGCTCGTGAAGCCGTCATCCTCCAGTCCGGGATAGTGACGGTTGACGCGTCCGATGCGATAGAGGATGGCCTCGATATCGTTGGTGACGGCGTAGCCCACCCCTCCGTCCTGGGGGACGGTGACGATATCGACTCCCACTCCCGGGGGAGGCTGGAAGTCATCGAGCCAGATCGGTTCATAGGCCCCGTCGGCCGGCCTCAGGGCGTTGAGGGGGTCCGGCTGGACGCGCGCTGTGCCAAAGGCGTCACCTTCAATGACTTGCGCTGATCCTGCGGGAGACAGGAGGGCACAGACCGCGAAGGCTCCCAGCCAGCACTTCCATGTCCTGATCATCGATTGCTCCAGCATCGTGCTGAACGTCACTCACAAGGAGTGCCGCGGCCCCGGTAAGGACGCGGAGAAATGGCGCATTGCCAGCCACCACCGGATGGTCCGGATGTACGGGTCGTACCGACGATGACGGTTGTTCTGGTTTTTCGGCGTTTGCGAGGTCGGGAGTTGAAGGAAACGGGAACCGTGGCAGGGTTTGCGGGTTGTTCGCGTTGCAGCGGTCGTAGGGGGCGTGACGATGTCGCGCCGTATCGTTTTATTTGGTAGTGGTTTGTGTCGACGCATCTTGCAGGCAACGCGAGGCGCCGGGCCTGCGGGCTTCGGGCAGACTACCTGGATCCACAATTCGTTGCGTCCTTCCCTGTTTCACCTCCGGGGGGAGAAGTCGTGAATCGGGGGCCGAGCATGAGATTCACGGGAATAAACTCAAGTTCTGATGGCTCCAATACGCAGATCGCTCCCCGCGCATCCGCGGTGGATGGGGGAGGCTGCAGGAAGTGTTGTTCCGGCAGCAAGTTGCAACTGCGTTTGCCATCTGAGGAGCAGACCATGAAGAAGCTGATGGGAATTCTGAGCGTCGCCTGCCTGTGCGGCTGGCTGGTTGGATGTGCGGCTGAGGAAGCGACGGACGTCAGCGATCCGATCGTGACCCCGACCGAGACCCCGATGCCCGGCGATCCGGGGATGACCACCGAAGATCCGACTCCGGCCGTTGAGGACCCGGCGCCGATCACCGAAGATCCGGCCGTCTCCGAGGAGCCGACGATCCCGGGCGACACCACGACCGAAGAGCCGACGACGGAAGATCCGGCTGCTGAGTCGACGGAAGCTCCGGCTGCCGAGACGACCGAAGAGCCGGCCGCTCCGTAGTTGACCTGCCGCGCCCGTCGCGGCCACGGCCAGAAGACAAGACCCGGCTTCGCAATGAAGCCGGGTCTTTCTATTTGAGCGTCGCCGCGCGGCCGTGGATGCGTCGGCAACGGGTTGCTCTCGTTGTGCCCTGGCGGAGACCGTCAACCGGGATCACCGCAGTGTGCTTCATTGCGACCGTGGGCTGTCAGCCTGCCTACAGGTTCCCGCCGACGAACGCACCGGCAAAGAAGCCCAGCGTCTGCACGATGCAGACGGCGATGAAATAGGCCAGTGCCAGCAGAATGGACAGTATCCCGCGAATGCCGCGAGTCCGCAGGAGATGGATGGGAACCACGAGCAGCGGGCCGGGACAGACGACCAGTGTGACGAGGAAGTACCGCCACAGTTCGATGCGATGCAGACGGGCATCGGCCGCACACCACCGGTGCAGCAGGACCAGGAAGGCCACCGTCGCAATGACCTGCACGATCAGATCGAGCAGATCCCCTTCGCCGAAGAATCCAGTGGCGAAACCGGCAGCCAGCATCCACAGCGGGATTCGCAACAGCGATTGCCGCTTCCAGGCTCGATCCGCGGCATCCCCCTGCGATTGCCCCGGACGTTGCGTCTTGTCCGGAGGCTCGAGCTCGGAATGTTTCTCCATCCAATGGCCCTCATCGATCGCGACGACTGACGGGATCAGCAGGAGTTGCCGGTCTCCCTTCCGGCCCGGTCCAGCAACTTGTCGATGACCGGTCCATTCGCCTCGGGAAACTTCAGCCGCGACAACGTACCGGCATCCGCCCAGTGGAACGTACCGCGAAGATCATTCACGTCGCTGCCGGCAGCCGGGCGGCAGAGGAAGAACCGGAGATCGACGCGGCCATGCGGGTAGTCGAACTCGCGCTCCAGCAGCGGCTCGACGATCTCGGCTCGCAGGCCGGTTTCCTCGAAGCACTCACGGATGGCGGCGCCGGCGGGGGTCTCCTCGTCGAGATCGCATTTGCCGCCGGGGAACTCGGCGTAGCCGGGGAGCGGTCCGTCGGGGCCGCGTGTGCCGACGAGGTAGCGGCCCTGGTGCTCGACGACGGCGATGCCGATCTCGTTTCCACGGCTCATGTACTCCTGCCCTGTATCGAAGAACGTGCTCAAGTACTCCTCGGGCGATAGCTCGGATCGCCTCATCAAGGAGAAGACTTCAGTGCCGTGGCCGACCTGATCCTCGAAGAGGTGGAAAACGTCCACATAATCCAGGTACTCGCGACCTGGGCACTCTCCGGCATATGCTCGCGCTTCTGCTTCGGCTACCGACATCGCCTCTTTAAAGTTCGCAGCACGAAAGAGGACAATTCGCTCCTCGTATACTGTTGCGGGCGAAACTTCCGAGGGGTGTCTGGCAATGAAGTGACAGCGAGCGGCATACCAAGGCTCGTCCATACTTCACCTCGACTGCGCCGAGCCAAGACGGGCGCCGCACCATGGACAAAACTCAATGCGCACCACCGAGCCGCCGCCGTCATGCACGATCAATCCGTATTGCCCGGTCGTCTCGTCGAAGTGCAACAGGCAATCAGGACAGTCGAATTGGCTGAGGTGCTGGTCACAGACTGATTCGACGTTCCTGCGCATCATCGCGCAGCAGTGGACTCGGCCGTGATCTGCCATCAATCACTTCACTCCGCGCCCCCGGCGATGGCGTCGAGCGGGGGGCCGCCCATGATGTGGTAGCCGCTGTCAACGTGGAGGGTCTCGCCGGTGATGCCGCTGGCGAGGTCGCTGAGGAGGAACATTCCGGCCTTGCCGACCTCCTCCTCGGTGATGTTGCGGCGGAGCGGCGCGAACGACTCGTACAGCTGCAGCATCTTCTTGAAATCGCCGACGCCGCTGGCGCTGATCGTCCGCACGGGCCCGGCGCTGAGGGCGTTGACGCGGATGTTGTCTTTGCCGAGTTCGGACGCGAGGTACTCGGTGGCGCTTTCGAGGGCGGACTTGCAGAGGCCCATGAGGTTGTAGCCGGGGATTACCTTTTCGCCGCCGAGGTACGTGAGGCAGAGGATGCTGCCGCCGGGATTGAGGATCTCGCGGGCGCGGCCGGCGAGGGCGATCAGGCTGTAGGCGCTGATGTCCATCGCCAGCTGGAACCCGGCTCGGCTGACGTTGTAGACCGGACCGGTGAGATCGGCCGGCGGGGCGAAGGCGATGCTGTGGATCAGGAAGTCGATCTTGCCGAACGTTTCCTTGATCCGCCCGAACGTCGCATCCAGTTCCTCGTCCTTCTGCACGTCGCAGGGAGTGACGAGCCTGGCTCCGATGGGATCGACGAGCTTGCGAACCTTGTTCTCGTTCTTGGGCCGGGCGGGATCCTTGTCGGGGAGATGGGTGAACCCCATCGTCGCCCCCTGCTCGTGCAGCACCTTGGTGATGTGCCAGGCGATGGAGCGGTCGTTGGCGATGCCGAAGACGACGCCGGTTTTGTCTTTGAACAATGACATGAGAGCAATTGGCGACTTAGTGTGGTCAGAACGTGCACCGTTGCCGGCGAGTTTACAGTTGTCAGTTGTCAGTTGTCAGTTGTCAGTTGTCAGTTGTCAGTTTCAAGAAACTCCCGCTGTCAACTGATAACTGTCAACTGTCAACTTCTGTCAAGAGGCCCGCCCGAGGTACTCGCCGGTCTCCGCGTTAATCTTGACCTTCTCGCCGGTGGTGATGAAGGCCGGGACGCGGATTTCGCCGCCGGTCTCGACGGTGGCGGGCTTGGTGACGTTGGTGGCCGTGTTGCCGCGGGCGGCGGGCTCGGTGAAGGTGATTTCGAGGACCACGTGCTGCGGTGGATCGACGGCGATCAGCTGATCGTTCCAGTACATGAGCTGGCAGGGGGTGCCGTCCTTGATGTACTTCATCTGGTCGCCGCAGACGTCCGCCGCCAGCGAGACCTGCTCGAAGCTCTCGTTGTCCATGAAGACATAGTTCGAGCCGTCGTAGTACGAGTACATGCCGTCCGTCGTACGGACATCGGCCTGCTCCAGGCTGTCGCCGCTGCGGTAGGTGATGTCGAGCAGGGTGCCGGTGAGCATGTTGCGGAGCTTGGTTTTGTACAGGGCCTGCCCCTTGCCCGGCTTGACGAAGTCGCAGTGGATCATCTCGAACGGCTGGTTCTCGACGATGACTTTGATGCCCTTCCGGAAGTCTCCGGCGTTATACACGGCCATTGGTGTTTTCTCGCGTGAATCGTTACAAGTCGGTGGTCGGTGATCAGATGTCCGTGATCCGTCAACGGCGGCCTGGGGGCGCAAACCGATCGCCCGGCGCCGGGGTTTGCCGCCGGAAGAATAGCAGATGACTGAACGGGTGGAAACGTCCTCGAATGAGGCAACAGTGCAAAGGACTTCCCAGTTCGTTCGAGCCGATTCACGGGTGAAAGACTGTGAACGAGCGGACCTCGAAGTCTGCATCAGGGGCGACTGGCACCGGTCGCTGGCCTGCGCAATCCGTGATCCGGACGAATTGATCAGCCGGCTGGGGCTGGATGACGCGTTGCGAGCTCCCGCGCGGGCGGCCGCGGAGCGATTTCCACTGCTCGTCCCGGAAAGCTACCTGCAAAGGATGCGGCCGGGCGATCCTGACGACCCGCTACTGCGACAGGTGCTTCCGGCGGGCGACGAACTGCAGGATGAGCCAGGATTCGTTGCCGACCCGGTCGGGGACGCGGCGTCGAAGGCGGCCCCGGGGCTGCTGCACAAGTATGCGGGGCGCGCATTGCTGATCGCGACCGGTTCCTGTGCGGTCCACTGCCGGTATTGCTTCCGGCGGGAATATCCTTATCAGGACGAACCACGGCGCATGGACGACTGGACGCCGGCGTTGCAGGCGATCGAGGCGGACCCATCCCTACACGAGATCATCCTCAGCGGGGGGGACCCGCTGATGCTGACCGACGCGCGGCTGGCGGCGATCATCGAACGCATTGCTGCGATACCGCATGTGCGTCGCCTGCGTGTGCACTCGCGGTTGCCTATCGTGCTGCCGGACCGCGTGACGCCCGACCTTCTGGACGTCCTGCGGGGGACGCGGCTGACACCGATTATGGTGGTGCACGCGAACCATCCGGCGGAGATCGTCGGAGACTGTTGCGACGCTCTCGCGGCGCTCGTGCAGTCGGGCGTCACAACGCTCAACCAGGCCGTGCTGCTGCGGGGCGTGAATGACGATGCCGATGTGCTGGCGGAATTGTGCGAGCGGCTGATCGATGTCGGCGTGCTGCCGTACTATCTGCATCAACTGGATCGGGTCCGGGGGGCCCAGCATTTCGAGACGGGCATCGATCGCGGACTTGCGATGATTGAAGAGCTGCGGATGCGGCTGCCGGGGTATGCCGTGCCGCGGTATGTGCGGGAAGTCGCGGGGGAACGCTCGAAAACGCCGCTGGAAAGCGCCGATTCTTTCGCGTGACGGATGTATCGCAGCGCTGCGGGCTACTGTTCCGGCCTGGGCTGCAGGTCGAGGGCGGCGGAGTTGATGCAGTAGCGGAGGCCGGTGGGGCGGGGGCCGTCGTCGAAGACATGGCCGAGATGCGAGCCGCAGCGTTTGCAGTGCACTTCGGTACGCTTCATGAAGAAGGTGCGGTCCGTTTCGGTTTCGACGTGCTCCTCGCCGACCGGCTGGAAGAAGCTGGGCCAGCCGGTGCCGGAGTCGAACTTGGCTTCAGAATCGAAGAGAGGCTCGCCGCAGGCGACGCAGTGATAGACGCCCGATTCGTGGCAGTCGTGGTACCTGCCGGTGAAGGCGCGCTCGGTCCCTTTCTGCCGGCAGACTCGGAACTGCTCGGGAGTGAGCTGCTCCCGCCACTCGGCGTCCGATCGGGTGATCTTTTCGGTCATGGGTGCCTCGTGGAAAGGGGCCGCGGATGACGCGGATGGGACGGCTTGACGCGGATGACTTGCGATCCGGCCTCCTGAGCGCGGCTTCTATCGCGGAGCGAGCTTCCATTCGTCGAGCGTGCTGATGATCGTGATTCCTGACTCGGTGACGGTCAGTTCGCGGGCGCGGTCTTCCTCGGGATCGACGCCGATGCGCGCGCCGGGGGGGATCGTCACTCCTTTGTCGATAATGGCACGACGAACGACGGCCTTGCGACCGACATCCACCCCCTCGAACAGGATCGAACTGTCCACCTCGGCCCAACTGTTGACGCGGACGTTGCAGGACAGCACGGAACTCCTCACGACGCCGCCGGAGATGATGCAGCCGGGGGAGATCATGCTGTCGAGGGCGTGGCCGACGCGTGGCGGCGAGGCATCGTGCTGGGCGAAGACGAACTTGGGCGGCGGCAGCGGGGCGTGATAGCCGCGGATCGGCCAGCTCATGTCGTACAGGTTGAGCTGGGGATCGACCGAGACGAGGTCCATGTTGGCTTCGTAGTAGGCGTCGAGGAGGCCGACGTCGCGCCAGTAGGCGTCCGGCTTGCCGTTCATGTCGCGGAAGGCGTAACCCTTGACGCGGTGCGACTGGATGAGCGAAGGGATGATGTCCTTGCCGAAGTCGTGCCGGCTTCCGGGGACCGTGGCGTCGCGGCAGAGTTCGTTCAGCAGGAAGCGCGTGCTGAAGACGTAGATGCCCATCGACGCCAGGCATTTATTCGGATCATCGGGCATCGGAAAGGGGTCGTCGGGTTTCTCTTCGAAGCGGCGGACGATGTGATTCTCGTCAACGCCGATGACGCCGAAGTCGCGGCCCATCATCCGTTCGACCGGGATGCAGCCGACGGTGGCGTCCGCTCCCGACTCGATGTGGTCGCGGAGCAGGTCGGCGTAGTCCATCTTGTAGATGTGGTCGCCGGAGAGGATGAGGGTGTACTCCGACGGGATCTGCTCGATGGTGTAGATGTTCTGGTAGACGGCGTCGGCGGTGCCGGCGTACCAGTGCTCGCCGATGCGCTGCTGCGGCGGGAGGACGTCGATGAACTCGCCCAGTTCGCGGCAGAGGAACCGCCACGCCTGGTTGATGTGCCGCTCGAGGCTGGCCCCCTTGTACTGCGTAAGGACGATCATCCGCCGCAGCCCGCTGTTGATGCAGTTCGACAGGGCGAAGTCGATGATGCGATAGATGCCTCCGAACGGGACCGCGGGCTTGGCGCGTTCGCGCGTGAGCGGTTCGAGGCGTTGTCCTTTTCCTCCGGCGAGGACGAGCGTCAGTACATTCTGCATCCGTTCGAATCCTTCCTCCTGTGCGACACGTCTGCTGCGACTTGGCGGTCAGACGGCGTTCGATCCCCTGCCCTATTGATCCGCGACCTCGCCCAGCAGTTCCAGCAGCGTGCTGCGGATGACGGGTTCGGCGTCGGCGTCGAGATAGCTGGAGCGGGCGCGCCAGGTTTCGTAGCCGCCCAATTCGTGGTGTTCGGGCGTGGGCAGGTAGCCGTTGTAACCGTTGGCCAGTTCGATGCAGAAGGTCGGCTGCAGCGGGCTGTGCTCCTTGATTGCCAGGCCGGTCTCGACGAACGTTTCGCACGGGCTGCTGACGATTCCCAGTTCGCCGATGCGGATGGCCTGCAGCAACGCTTTGACTTGCGCCGGGTACTCCGCCAGCAGGACGGTTTCGCGGGCATAGATCAGTTTGCGGTCGGAGTAGGGACCCGGGCCGGCTTCTTCGAGCATGGCTTTTGCGGCCGCCAGGTCTTCGTCGCCGGGGAGGCGGACTCCGAGTTCCACTTCCCGCACCGCGACGTCGAAAGGGACCCAATCCTGATATTCGATCGTTTCGTAGGCGCGCATGGCCGCGTCGGCGACGCTCGCGGCGACGACGCGAATGCGTTCGAACGGTTCGGCCGGAGTTCCGGACGCCGCGCTGTAGTCGATGTTATTGATGTTGCCGCTGGTGCCGTTGGACATGATGCCGACGAACGGCGGATCGACATCAGTGGCGCCGATGCGCTGCGCGATCCGCGCGGCGAACTCGCCGAAGTAATCGGCGGAGAGCGTGACGCCAGGGACGCCGCCGACGTAATGCAGCGAGTAATTGGCGAGCAGTGCGATGGGGCGTCCATCCTGCGACTGCACCGACAGGATGCAGACTTCCGGGTCGACAGGGCCGGAGGGACTGCTGGTGATCGAGCGGTCGTAGCCGGGATTCATGCGGACGGTGTCGGTCGTGCGGCCGAACGGATCTTCGCTGACGACGCCGGCATTGGTGAACCAGCGGCGATTGAAGACCTGCGTGGGGTCTTCGCCGACAGCCCAGCCAATGCGGGCGGGCTCGAGTTGCTGATGGGCCTGGATGACTCCGTCGGCGATCCGCTGCTTGAGGAACTCGATGTAGGCGAGTTCCGGTTCCGCCGGATCGCTCTGGAAGACGCCCGTCACCGTCACGCCGGTATGCGTGTGGGTGGCGGACATGAGCATGTGCTCGGCCGGGATGCCGGTTGCCTCGGACGCCCGTTGTTTCGCGGCGTCGAAGATCTCGCGGGGGATCATGCAGTTGTCGCAGACCACGATGGCGAGGGACGTCTCGCCGTTGTCGAGGACGAGGCAGCGGGCGTGCAGCGGATCATGCGCAGCAGTCACCTGCCGGTCCGACATGCCTCCATTGGAGGAAACCGGGAACACGTCGGGCGTGATGTCGGCCGCGTAGGCGCCGGCCCGCAACTGCTTCTCAGCGGCGGAGAGCGGGCTGTGTGCGGCGAAGGCGAGTCCCAAGATCAGGCAGCATCCGGTGGTCCACTTCATCACGATGTTCCTCATGAGGTTCGCAGCGGCACAGGCATCAGGCGACCGTGGTGCAATCAGCATAGCCGGTCGGCGCGCCGACCCAAAGCGGGTCGTGCGGCGCGATCGCAGGTGGGAACTCAGTGAATGACAACGGCGGCGCACACGTGTCGTGCGGCGGACGTCCGGCGTCAGACTTCGATGAGCATGCGGGCGGGGTCTTCGATGGCCTCCTTGATGCGGCGGAGGAAAGTGACGGCTTCGCGGCCGTCGACGACGCGATGGTCGTAGGTGAGGGCGAGGTACATCATGGGGCGGGCGACGATGGCGCCGCTGCGGACGACCGGGCGCTCCTGGATGGTGTGCATGCCCAGCACGCCGCTCTGGGGGGGGTTGACGATGGGCGTGGAGAGCAGCGAGCCGTAGACGCCGCCGTTGCTGATCGTGAACGTACCGCCGCGGAGTTCGTCCAGCTTGAGTTCGTTTGCTTCGGCGCGGCGGGCGAAGTCGTTGATGGCGAGCTCGATCTCGGCGAAGCTCATCCGTTCAGCGCTGCGGAGGATCGGGACGACGAGGCCGCGGCCGCTGCCGATCGCCACGCCGATGTCGTAGTAGTTGTGGTAGACGATGTGCCGGTCGCGGACCTCGGCGTTGACCTGCGGGAACTGCTTGAGGGCGTCGACGGTCGCCTTGACGAAGAACGACATGAAGCCGAGCTTCACGTCGTACTTCTTCTGGAACGCCTCCTTGTGCTGCTCGCGGAGCGCCATGACGGCGGACATGTCGACTTCGTTGAAGGTCGTCAGCAGCGCGGCGGAGTGCTGGGCTTCGACCAGCCTCCGGGCGATCTGCTGGCGAATGGGGCTCATGGGGACCGCTTCCTCGTTGCGGTCGGCCAGTTGCAGTTCGCCGGTCTTTGGTTCATCGGGCCGGCGGGGTTGAACGCCGCCGCTCGTGTCGCGCGCGGTGAGGGCGCGGGAGACGTCCTCTTTGAGGATGCGGCCCCCTTTGCCGGTGCCTTCGACGTCGCCGGGTGAGAGGTCGTTTTCGGCCAGCATGCGGCGGGCGCCCGGCATGACGGCCGCTTCGGATTTGGCGGCTGTCTTCTCCGCTTTGTCGGAGGGGGATTTCCCTGCTGCGGCTTTGGCTGCGGCCGGTTTGGACTTTTTGCCGGAGCCCGCTTTGCCGTCCCCCTTCGCGGCGGCTTCGTCGATCTCGGCGATGACTTCTCCGACGGCGGCGGTTTCGCCGGGCTGCTTGAGAATCTTCGTCAGCACTCCGGCGGAAGCGGCGGGGACGTCGAAGGTCGCCTTTTCGCTTTCGATCTCGACCAGGTTCTCATCGACGGCGACCTCGTCCCCTTCGGACTTGTGCCACGTCCCGATGTAGACCTCGGTGATGGACTCACCGACTTCGGGGACTTTGACTTCAATCGCCATTCCAGACTGCTCCCGACCGTGATGCCGTTGCTTGATGCAGGGTCCGTTCAATCATCCGCATCCTAATCCACGCAGGGGGATTTGGAACTGAGCGCCGCCGAATTGCGCACGCGTGGTGCAGAAGCGGGTTTCTGGAGTTCGCACGATGTGGCCCGGCGAGGGCTGAGAGTTGTCGCGAATCCAGCGGACGGAACACGGAGTGTGCCTGCTACTTTGGGCAGTTCGCTTCGCGGACAGCCCGCAGTACTGCACTCCGCACGCGGCCTAATCGTCGGCGAAGGCGGCGTTGAGGACGGCTTCCTGCTCGGCTTCGTGGGTGGACTTGGAGCCGGTGGCGGGACTGGCGGATTCGGGACGGCTGATGCTGCCGAAGGGGAGCCGGCCGAAGACGTGGGCATCGAGCCTGATGCGCATGTAGCGGGACGCGCCCATATTCTCCGGCTCCTCCTGCACCCAGAAACAGGGAGTGCCCTCTTTATAGGACTGCAGCGCCGTCCGCAGTTCTTCCGTGGGGAAGGGGTAGAGTTGCTCCAGCCGGACGATGGCGACGTCGGTCCGCTGGAGGGACTCGCGCTTTTCCAGGAGGTCGTAGTAGATTTTGCCGCTGCACAGGAGGACGCGGGTGGCGGCTTTCGGATCCTTGATCGTCTCGTCCGGCAGAACCGCCCGGAAATGACCGGACGCGAGTTCATCGAGCGAGGAGACGCAGGACTTGTGGCGCAGCAGGCTTTTGGGGGTGAAGACGATCATTGGCTTCCGCCAGCGGCGGAGGGCCTGCAGCCGGAGACAGTGGAAATACTGCGCGGGGGTCGTGGGCCAGATGATCTGGACGTTGTCTTCGGCTGCGAGCGTGAGAAACCGCTCGACGCGGGCGCTGGAATGCTCGGGGCCCTGCCCTTCAAAGCCGTGGGGGAGCAGCATAACCAGGCCGCTGAGGCGGCGCCACTTGTCCTCGGCGCTCATGATGAACTGGTCGAACACGACCTGGGCGGCGTTGGCGAAGTCGCCGAACTGGGCCTCCCAGAGGATGAGTCCATCGGGCCAGTCGAGGCTGTAGCCGTAGTCGAATCCGAGCACGCCGGCTTCGGAGAGGGGGCTATTGACGATCTCGACCGGGGCCTGCCCCTCGGAGAGATGCTGTAGCGGAACGAAGGTGTGTCCGTCCTCGTAGTCGTGCAGGACGCAGTGCCGCTGGCTGAAGGTGCCGCGTTCCACATCCTGCCCGCTGAGACGGATGCGGCGGCCCTGCACGGCCAGCGACGCAAACGCGAGCGATTCGGCGGTGGCCCAGTCGAGGGGCGCGGCGCCGGCCGCCATCTCTTCGCGGCGGGCGATGGCCCGCTTGAGCTTGGGGTGCATCCGGAAGTCGGACGGTACGCGCGTCTGGGCCAGCAGCAGCTGGGCGAGCTGCTCTTTCGGAACCCCGGTTTCAACCGTGTCGGCCTGGGCGACCGGACCTCCAAAGTATCCCTTCCAGACGCCGCCGGGCGTCAGGTCGGGGTGTGCGAACTCGTCGGCTCGGGCTGTCTCCAGTTCCTGTTCGAGATGGTTCCGCCGCCAGGCCGCAATGGCTTCGGCTTCCTCCATCGTGACCTCGCCGAGTTCCAGCAGCGAGTCGCGATAGCTTTGCCGGACGGGGGGCAACTGCTCAATCTTGCGGTACATCACCGGCTGGGTGAAGGTGGGCTCGTCCCCTTCGTTGTGGCCGCGGCGGCGGTAGCAGTACATGTCGATGAACACGTCGCGCTGGAACTGGCGCCGGAACTCCAGAGCGAGATCCACCACCTGGGCGACGGCTTCCGGGTTCTCGCCGTTGACGTGGAAAATCGGCGATTGCAGCAACCGGGCGACGTCGGTGACGTAGGTGCTGGAGGATCCCTGGTCCTGCAGGGTGGTGAATCCCAGCTGGTTGTTGACGATCACGTGCAGCGACCCGCCGGTGGAGTAGCCGGGGAGTTCGCTGAGGTTGAGGGTCTCCTGGATGACCCCCTCGCCGCAGAACGCCGCATCACCGTGGATGAGGAGCGCCATGCCACGGCGGCGTTCGACATCGCCGAAGCGGTCCTGCTTGGCGCGCATCCGGCCGAGAGCGACCGGGTTGACGTACTCCAGGTGGCTGGGATTAAAGCAGAGCGACAAGTGCACGCGACTGCCGGCGAGGGTGATGTAGTCGTGGCTGAAGCCGAGGTGGTACTTCACGTCGCCGACGCCGAGATGCCGTTCGGGGTCGACGTCCTCAAACTCGCGGAAGATCTGGCTGGGGCGCTTGCCGATGATGTTGGAGAGGACGTTGAGGCGGCCGCGGTGGGCCATGGCGACGACGATCTCCTCGACCCCCTGCGCCGCCGATTTCTCGATGGCGAGGTCCAGCAGCGGGATGAGGCTTTCTCCCCCTTCGAGCGAGTAACTTTTGGCGCCGAGGTACTTCGTCTGGATGAACTCCTCAAACACGACGGCGTCGGTGAGGCGTTCGAGGATCCGCAACTGCTGCTGTCTGCCGAGTGTGATGCGGTTCTCAGTCCGCTCCATCCGCTCCTGCAGCCACTGGCGGACGGCGAGGTCGTCGATGTGCATGAACTGCACGCCGATTGACCGGCAGTAGGTATTGCGGAGGTGTGTGAGGATGTCGCGCAGTGTGCGGAGCCGCGGGCGGTCGCCGTCCGCCTTGGAGAAGGTGCGGTCAAGGTCTGCTTCGCTGAAGCCATAATGAGCGGGGTCGAGCTCCGGAGGATGGGGGAGCGGCTGGTGCAGCGGATCGATCTGTGCGGCGCGATGGCCGCGGACGCGAAAGTTGCGGACCAGCTGGTCGACCCGCTCCTGCAGGACTTCCGTGAGCGCTCGTTCACTGGCGGAGAGCGGGATTTCTCCCGAGCGCCCAGGATTGAAGAGGCTGCGGGTGCGAAAGGAGGGGCCGCGGCGGACAGATGTCCCAGGGGAACCGGGAGGCTGCATGTCGGCGAAAATGCGCCGCCAGTCGTCGCTGACTGAGGCAGGGTCTCGCGCGAACTGCTCGTACAGGGCTTCGACGAATTCGAGGCTCTGGCTGTCGAGGGGGTGGTCTCCGTTGCCGTTGCTCTGAGCGGGCATTGTCCGATGGCCTTGGTCGTCAGCGTTGGGGCGGCAGGGGCTGCGTCCCTTGCTCGGGTCGCTGATTCGATCAGTCCGCCTACTCCCGCTCATCTTTACTTCCGCGAAACCATTTGCAACCGATGGCGGGGAGATGCTGCCTGCGGGTTGACGGAGCAGGTTTTTGTGGGGGGGGGCGAGGGTGGTCCCGGAGTTCGCCGAGTTTTGCAGACAGTCCAGCGGGCGGCACAGGGGACCGTGCCTGCGACATTGGGAAGGTCGGCCGCACGCTTGGCGAACAGGGTGATCGGCGGCGCGCCAATCCTCGGGCTCGGATCTCCCCCACTCCGCCGAAATCTCTGACGTGAAACGAGGGCCGAGGGCAAATGGGAAGGTCGTGATCCGTCCCGTCTGGTGATGGTTTTAAGACCGGAGGCGACGTGGGGCGGGGGGAGATTACGCGAGAGGCACGCCCTTTGCTTTCAGGTTCGGTCGAGGCGGCCGCCGTCGCCGCCGGACAATCCGGGACGCCCCAGCTGTGAAGGAATCTGAGCATGTACGACCTCTGGGAACTGAAGGAATGGCACGCGTCACAAAAGCACGCTCACGGCACGCGGGACCATGTCTCCAACGAGCGAGACAGCCGCGACACCGAATATGAAGAAGTGCCCAAACCGTTCCTGAATGAGTACATGCCGTCGCAGGACGAGATCCGCCGGTCCTGCCTGGAGATTCAGAAGGAGTGGACGGACTCGGAGCGGCGACGGCGGCGCGGTCAGCGTCGAGCCCACCGACAGATGTCGTCGATGCGGGTGGTGCGGACCTCATTGGCAGGGTACTGAACTCCGCTCCGGCGCGATTCCGACACAGACTTGACCCCCTTCGTTTCGCCCCGAAGGGGGTTCACGGGACGATTGGTCTGCAACGCCTCGGCGTTCGCAAGCCATTCGTCCCTTTTGTTTTGCGCTCGTCAGCGGACGTCAGGCCGTTAATTTGTGCGCGTTGTAGCGAGCGATCGGGCGGCATGGTCGACGAAGCTCCGAATCGGGCGGGTTCCTCCGCATCGCTGCGTACGCGCCGGTCGATGCAATCGGTACCGGCAGGGAGTCGCCGGGCTCGCAAGGACGCGCGCCGATGTTTCAATGGAATCGAACTGTACTGCCGTTCTGCATAGTGGCCCTGGCCGGATGCCGGCAGGCTCCCCGGATCGCGGATGGGAGCAGTCCGCCGGCCCGCGTTGTGGCGGCCGCGGATCCGATCCGGGCGCCGCAGCCACCCCTGCCGGAAGCGGGGCGCGATCGCGCCGCCGCCGAATCGATCTCGGAGAAGCGTTCGGGCCGCACTGCGCGCGGCAATGACGCGCGGGATGCGGCAGGACGTGTGGAACTGGCGGGAGCTTCGGCGGCGCGCGTTCAGCCGGGTGGCCGAGTGGAGTCAACTCGCGCCGCGACGGGCTCTTCGCTGTTGCGGATGGCCGCGCATCAGGCGGACGAGCCTGTTCCCGACGAGCCCCTTCCGGTTGAGACGGCACCGATGGTCGAGCCGGGCGTGTTTCCTCCCGCTCCGCCGATGCAGGCTGTCGGTGCGTTCACGCTCGTTGAACTGGAGTCGATGGCGCTGCAGCGGAATCCGTCGATCCGGCAGGCGTCGGCCGTCGCGTACAAAGCGATGGGGACCCGGACGCAGGTGGGCCTGTGCCCCAACCCCACGGTGGGTTACATGGGACAGGAGATCTTTGACAACGGCACCTATGGGCAGCAGGGCTTTCAGGCTGAGCAGACGTGGGTCCGGGGCGACAAGCTGCAATGGAACCAGCGTGTGCTCGACCAGGAAGTGCAGGCGCTGCAGTGGCAGGTCGAAGCGCAGCGGCAGCGGGTGCTGACTGACGTGCGTCGCCAATTCTACGAAACGCTCGGTGCGCAGGAGCGTGTGCGGTTGACGCAGGAGCTGGAGGACATCTCGGCGGAGGCGGCCGACAACGCCCGGATCCTGGTCGAGAACGCGCAAGGAGCGCGTCCGGACCTGCTGCAGGCGGAAGTGCAGTTCAACGAGATTGCCATTCTGCGGCGACAGGCGGAATTCGAGCATGAAGCGAGCTGGCGGCAACTGGCGAATCTCGTCGGTTCGCCCGACCTGCCGCTGGCGGAACTGGATCACGTGCTGGATGTGGAAACGGGCGTGCGGGACTGGGACCTGGTCCGCCAGCAACTGAGCGGCAGCCCGCAGCTGATGCAGGCGTATGCCGAAGCTCAGCGGGCGCGAACGCTGGTTTCCCGGGCCGAAGTGCAGCCGATCCCGAACGTCGAATTCCAGGTCGGGGCCATGCAGATGGCGGAGAGCGACCATGTGGGCCTGAACCTGCAGATTGGCGTGCCGCTGCCGCTGTTCAACAAGAACCAGGGGAACATCGACCGGGCCTGGTGCGAGGTGCACCGCGCCCAGTGGAACGCCCAGCGTCTGCAGCTCTCGTTGCAGGCGCAGCTTGCGGCCGCCTTTGGCGATTACCGAGACGCAGCCAACCGCGTGGCGACGTACCGCGACCAGATTGTCCCGCGCCAGCGGGAGAGCCTGGAGCTGATCGAACTGGGTTATCCGGCGCAGTTCGACTATTTGCGCCTGTGGACGGCCCGACGGGGCTACTACGAAGCGCGGATCGATTCGCTCAACGCGGTCGTGGACCTGCGTCAGGCGGAAGTGCTGATCGACGGCCTGATGCTGACGGGCGGGCTGAACAACGTCGAAGACACGTCGATGGACGACAGCCTCCGCGGCGCGGCGCTGAGCGGGCAGTGAGAGGCGAAGACGTCATCATCGCTGCACTCGTGAGCGTTAGGACTCGGAGCGAGAAGCGCGACATCTCACGACTTCAGCTGCTGTCGGCCGACTGTGGCAGCCGGATGGCCGCGAAATCAGGAACAGTGCTGAACTGATGGCCGTTTGTGGCAGACAGTCGTCAGTGCTATTCTGCTGCTTTCCCATCGTCGCCGGCCGTGGCGAACGTCGTAGGGAAGCGAACCCGACACAACTGATTGTCTGCAATGAATCTCACCGGAAGGGTCTTTCTCGTCACAGGGGCCTCAAAGGGGATTGGACGGGGCTGTGCGGTGGAATGTGCACGGGCCGGGGCGGATGTGGCCGTCAACTACCGGTCCGAGGACGGAACGGCGCAACAGGTCGCCGAGGAATTGCGCGGGCTGGGACGCAAGGTGCTGCTGCTCCGCGGCGACGTTTCCGATCAGAAAACGGTCGAGGGCATGGTGGCCCGCACGGCCGAGGAATTCGGACGCATTGACGGGTTCGTGTCCAATGCGGTGTACAGCGACCGCGAGCTGATGATCGACGCCGACCTCGAGGGGTTCCGCAAGACGATCGACGTGTCGATGTGGGGGGCGTTTTATGGGGTGCGGGCGGCCGCGAAGCAGATGGTGGCGCAGAAATCGGGGGGCGTGATCACCGTGATCAGCTCGCCGCATGCGAAAATCGCGATCCCCACCGCGATGGCCTACAACATGGCGAAGGCCGCGATCGATCACATGGCGCGGACGGCGGCGATCGAACTGGCGCAGCACCGCATCCGGGTGAACGTGATTCATCCGGGGTGGATCGACACACCGGGGGAACGGAAGTTCTTCACCGACGAGCAACTGAATGAGGGGGCGAAGTCGATTCCGTGGGGCCGCATGGGTAAGCCGGAGGAGATCGGGCGGCTGGCGGCCTTCATGATGAGCGACGACTGCGACTACATGACGGGGAGCACCGTGCTGATGGACGGCGGCATCAGCCTGCCGTGGTGGTCGAATCGGGCGGAGGGGCAGCAGTAGTTTGCGTGGAACGGACATGATTGTCTGTTCCTTTGAGTCGCAAACGCAGAAACCCGGTTTCTTCAAAGAAACCGGGTTTCCAACCGCATTCCAATGCTCGGCAGACGGACGTCTGCCGCTCCTTTAGACCTCTCGCGGGGTGGCCCAGTGGTCGCGATATTGGCGCGCGACGAGGGCGTTGGCTTCCTTGTGGTTGGTGATCCGCTCGCTCTGCGGGTCGAACTCCAGCACGGCCCGCATGCGGGCGGCGATGTTGGAGAGGTGCACCACGGTGGCTGACAGGAAGCCGGCTTTGATATCGGCGTTGAGTTGCGACTGCGTGCCGCGGATGCAGTCGAGGAAGTTGGTGTGGTGCGCGACCAGGTCGGCGCCGCCGGTGCGTTCGGCGATGAGCTGGTTACGCGGGCCGTACATCTTCCAGCCGACGGTGTGTCCCATCACGATCATGCCTTCCTTGCCGTAGAAGGCGGCCCCGTTCTCGTAGCCTTCCTGCGTGTAGGGGGACCAGTCGCGCTGCTCGAAGATCATCTGCTTCTTGCGTCCCTCCGGAAGGCCCTCGGCGGCGTACTCGCAGACGGAGTACTGCGTATCCGGGAACTGCTGGTCATCGTCGAAGAAATACTTCCCGCCGAAGCAGGCGACGCGCTCGGGATGCGTGTCGACGCCGAGTCCCCAGAGGGCGACGTCGATATCGTGCACGCCGTCGTTGCCGATGTCGCCGCAGCCGAAGTTGTACCACCAGCGCCAGATGCTCGGCAGCATGTTGGAGCGATAGGGGACCATCGGTGCCGGGCCGACCCAGTTATCGAAGTCGAGATGGGGGGGAGGATCGCTGGGCTGCGTTTTGCCGATGGAGCCGCGGCGCTGGCTGTTCCAGGCCTTGGCGACGAGGACTTCGCCGATCTCTCCGTTCTGGATCCGCTGGATGGCTTCGCGGACGCAGTCGGTGCTGCGGCTTTGGGTGCCGACCTGCAGGAGCTTGCCGGAGCGTTCGACGGCGTCGGCCATCAGGCGGCCTTCGCGGATGTTGTGGCAGCAGGGTTTTTCGACGTAGACGTGTTTGCCGGCGTCGAGTGCGAGAATGGCGGCGGGGGCGTGCCAGTGGTCGGGGGTTGCGATGAAGACGGCGTCAATGCGTCCGTCATCGAGGAGTTCCCGCATGTCGTTGGATTCGGCGGGGCGTTTGCCCTGCGTCATCTCGACGTGCTCGGCGGCGGCGGCGAGTCGCTGCGAGTCCACGTCGCAGACCGCGGCGATCTCGACGTCGTCCCGCTGGCAGAGATTGCGGACGTGGTTCATTCCCATGCCGCCGGGGCCGATTATGCCGACAATGATGCGGTCGGCCGCAGCGGCACGGACGGCTTTGCCGGCAGCCAGCGCGGAGACTCCGAGCGCAGCGGACTTGAGGACAGTGCGGCGGGTCGCTTCGGGCATGTTGGTGCTCCCCAGTTGAGCGTCGGGGCTAAGCCCCCGCCGCTCTTTGGTTGAAGTGCAGTCAGTCAACCGCCGAGACGTCGCTGCCGGGGAGGCAGGCCATGCCGGCGAACAGGCCGTTGGCTTCGCAATGCTGCCGGTAGGACTCGGGCATGCGGTCCATGCTGTGCGCGTCCCACTCGACAATGTATTTGATGTCGGCGCCGCGTCCCTGCGATTCGGCCACGGCGCCCGTCCAGCCGGAGATATCGACGTCGTCGAACTCCGGCATGGCGACACCGTCGTTGACCCGGATCCGCGTGCCGGCGCCCAGCTTGGAAGATTTGCTCTTCGCCATCCGCAAGTTGCATCGAGAAAGAAGGTGGCGAACGTACCGGTATTCCGCACCCGGAGTTGTAGCCATGCCCAGTCGGGGTTGTCAAACTGGGAGTTCGCCGCGGGTCGATTCAGCGGGCGGTTGTGTGCACGCCAAGTGGCCACCAGGCGCAAAGTGCAGGATCGATGCTTAACGATCGCTTAACACGAGGAGTGCCCGTGAGTGTATTGATTCGAGTCGCGGCGCTGGCGCCTGTTGCGCTGCTGCTGGTGCTGGTGCTGGTTGCCAATGTCGCAGTGGCCGACGACGCAGCACCCCGACGCCTGCTGTACGTCGCGACGCCGGGCGTGCGGAATTATCTCGAATATGGGGGTCATGGACTGCTGGTGTTCGACATTGATGACGGGCATCGATTCGTCAAGCGCATCCCGACGGGTGGGGTGAATGACGAGGGGGAGCCGATCAACGTCAAGGGGATCTGTGCTCATGCCGGCACGCGGCGGATTTACATCAGCACGATTTCGTCTCTGCAGTGTCTGGATCTGGTGAGCGAGGACCTGCTGTGGGAGAGGGAGTACGACGGGGGCTGCGACCGGATGGCGATCTCGCCGGACGGGAGCGTGATCTACCAGCCGTCGTTTGAGAAAGATCACTGGCATGTGCTGAGGGCCGACGACGGCGACGTGCTGGCCACGATCATGCCGAAGTCCAAGGCTCACAACACCGTGTATGGGCCGGACGACGAGTGGTGCTATCTGGCGGGGCTGGCATCGCCGCTGCTGACGGTGGCGGACACTTCGAGCCATACTGCGGCGAGGACGATCGGCCCGTTCGGGCATGTGATCCGGCCGTTTACGGTGAACGGATCGCAGACACGGTGTTACGTGTGCGTGAACGGACTGCTGGGGTTTGAGATTGGCGATCTCACGACGGGTGAGAGACTGTGCCGCGTCGAGGTGGAGGGCTTCGAGCAGGGGCCGGTGAAGCGTCACGGGTGTCCGAGCCACGGCATCGGGCTGACGCCGGATGAGACGGAGGTGTGGGTGTGCGATGCGTTCAATCAGAGGATGCACATCTTTGACAGCAGGGTGTTTCCACCGAAGCAGGTGGCGAGCATTGCGCTGCGGGATGAGCCGGGCTGGATCACATTCAGCATCGACGGAGCACTCGCATGGCCGTCCACCGGGGATGTGATCGACGTCGGAACTCGTGAGATCATCGCGCAGCTCACTGATGAGGAAGGGCGCGCGGTGGGCAGCGAGAAGCTGCTGGAGATCGACTGGGCGGACGGGATGCCGGTCCGAGCCGGCTGCCAGTTTGGGGTGGGAGGGGTGGTGCCGGAGTGAGTGGGCGCGTGGCGGCGCCCGGCCCGCTGGGCCGGGGCTAAACAGTGGCGGGTTTGCTACGATGGGGCGATGGGCCGTGTCGGAGTTCCGGCGTTGTTGAGGGGTGCAGCGGGGCAAGGGTGTTTGGACGAGATTGACGGCCTTTTTTCACGACGGACCGAGCCTTCAGGAACCGCACGGATGGCGACGTCACCCGCTCTCGATTCCGTCCTGTCGCGCCTGAACCCGCAGCAGCGGGACGCGGCGGTGCACGGGATGGGGCCGCTGCTGATCATTGCGGGCGCCGGCACCGGCAAGACGACGACGCTCGCGCATCGGGTGGCGTCGTTGATCAGCGGCGGCGTTCCGCCGGAGCGGATTCTGCTGTTGACGTTCACACGGCGGGCGGCCGCCGAGATGCTGCGGCGCGTGGACGGCATCCTGCGCGAACTCGAGACGCGCGACTCGTTGAGCGGACGCACGGCGCCGACTGCCAGCCGCAAGGTCTGGGGGGGCACGTTTCATGCGGTTGGAACGCGGCTGCTGCGGCAGCATGGCAAGCTGCTGGGACTCTCGCCGGACTTCACTGTTCTCGATCGCAGCGACACGGAGGACCTGCTGAACGTCATCCGCGGCGAACTGCAGCTCGGCAAGGGGGAAACGCGATTTCCGCTGAAGGGGACGTGCGTCAACATCTACAGCAAGGCGGTCAACACGCAGCTGCCCTTGTCGCGCGTGCTGGAAGAGTCGTTCCCGTGGTGCATTGAGCATGAGGTGAAGCTCAAGCGGCTGTTCAGCGCGTTCGTCGATCGGAAGGAGCAACTGGCGGTCCTCGATTACGACGACCTGCTGCTGTTCTGGCGCGAGCTGGCGATGCACGAGTCCGCCGGCGCCCGGCTGCGAGAGATGTTCGAATGCATCCTGGTGGATGAGTACCAGGACACCAACGTGATCCAGGCCGACATCCTGCGGGGCCTGGCTCCCGACGGCCAGGGAGTGACGATCGTGGGTGATGACGCCCAGTCGATCTATTCGTTCCGGGCGGCGACCGTCCGGAACATTCTGGATTTTCCGAAGCAGTACCCCGGCACGACGGTCGTCAAGCTGGAGCAGAACTACCGCAGTACGCAGCCCATCCTTCGGGTGACGAACGCCGTAATCGCGGCGGCGGCGGAGCGCCACGAGAAGAACTTGTGGTCGGCCCGCGAGCAGGGACAGCCTCCGCTGATCACCTATTGCGAGGACGAGGACCAGCAGACCGAGTACCTCATCGACCGCATCCTCGACCATCGCGAGTCGGGCGTCGCGCTGCGGAAGCAGGCGGTGCTGTTCCGGGCGTCGCATCACAGCATCGCGCTGGAAGTGGAGCTGCAGCGGCGGAATATCCCGTTCCACAAGTACGGCGGGCTGAAATTCGTGGAGACGGCGCATGTGAAGGACCTGCTCGCGTATCTGAAGCTGGCGGAGAACCCGCGCGACATGGTGAGCGGCATGCGACTGCTGGTGCTGCTGCCGGGGGTGGGTCCGGCGAAAGCGCGGCAGTTGCTGGGGCTGCTGACGGAGGCCCGCGGCGATTTCCACTGCTGGAAGGACGTATCACCTCCCAAGGCGTCGCGGGAGGACTGGCCGCGGTTCGTGTCGCTGATGTGCGGCCTGTCCCAGCCGGGCGCGCGGAAGCAGAAGATCACCGACCAGGTCCACCGCGTCCGCTTGTTCTACTCGCCGCTGGTGGAACTCAAGTACGACAATCCGCGTGCGCGTCTGAAGGACCTTGAACAGCTTGAAGCGGTGAGCGGGCGGTTTCAGGACCGGCTGCAGTTCATCACCGAAATGACGCTCGATCCCCCCTCCTCCACTCAGGACCTCGCGGGCGATCCGGTTCTCGACGAGGACTACCTCATCCTGAGCACGATCCACTCCGCCAAGGGGCTGGAATGGGACGCGGTGTATGTCATTCACGCGGCGGACGGCAACATTCCCTCGGACATGGCGACCGGGAGCCCGGAAGAGATCGAGGAGGAGCGGCGGCTGTTCTACGTCGCCTGCACCCGGGCGAAGGACTGGCTGTACATCACCGTGCCGCAGCGGTACTACTTCAGCGGCCGCTTCCGCAGCGACGCCCACAGCTATTCGCAGCCCACTCGATTCCTGACGCGCGAGGCCCGCAAAGCGTGCGACGAGATCGCGGCCGAGAGCATTCTGCCGGCGGACGCGGAGGATGCCGCTGAGCTGCACTTCTCAACGGACGAGGTGCGGGAGCGCATCAAGTCGCGGTGGGAGTGAGCGGTGAAGGAAGCCTGGCAATCTGGCCATCGACAAGTGCGGGCGTCGGCCGGTGAATCGAATGAATCAAACCGAGCAGATCGCCAGGCACCTGCGGGACGTCCACTTCGGCGGCAATTGGACGTCGGTCAACCTCAAAGAGACGCTTGCCGATGTAAGCTGGCAGCAGGCGACTACACAGGTTGCCTCGTTTCACACGATCGCCGCCCTCGTGTACCACATGAACTACTTCGTGAAAGCGACCTTGAAGGTGCTTGAGGGCGGACCGCTGGATGCGCATGAGAAGGACAGCTTTAACGTCGCTCCGATCCGGTGTCCGCAGGACTGGGAAAGCCTCCTGAGCAAGACCTGGGAAGACGCCGAAGCACTGGCGGCCCTGATTGAGCAGTTGCCCGATACGCAGCTATGGCAGCCCTTCCTCGATGAGCAATACGGGAACAACTACCGTTGCCTGCACGGACCCATTGAGCATTGCCACTACCACCTTGGGCAGATTGCAATGCTCAAGGCGATGCTCACGGCCAATGTACATTGATGGCTCAGCGGCGCGCGCAAAACGGGCAATCGTCCCCGCAGCGTTCCAGCGCCGTGATCCAGACTGCTCGACGGGCTTCCTGTGTCTGCAACGCCCCGGATCTGTCCGCACTGCAACAGCGAGTTCCCGGATGCATTGCAGGCTCCTGGGAGTATGGCGCTCTGCGCCGCCTGTGGACGAAATTTTGTCCTTCCGTCGCCCCACCGATCCCCGCGCGAGATCTACGGTGCATCGGCTGCACCAACTCGCGATACTGAACGAAAGATGCTTCTCGCGGCGGTGGGATCGTGGGGAGTGTTTCTGCTGTTGGCGGCGCCCAGGGTGGCCGGTCTGCCGCCGGAAATGGAGCCGCTCGCGTTGCTGCTCGGCTGTTGCCACTGCTGCGGATACATTCCGTTTCTGGTCTTCGTCACGGTTCAGTGCGTTGTTTCGCATCAGCATCGCCGCATCAGCGGACTGACTGTGGTGTACCTGGTGTTGATGTGGCTGCCGTTGGGAGTGTCCGTGATTGGCTCGATGCTGATCGGCATTCTTCAATGAAGCGCTGGGACGACGTTGGTGCGCCAGGACTGTCTGACGGCGATGATGAGTTCCCCTGCGCTCCGAGGAAGATACGGCTGCATGTCAATCCCCCGGCACTCAACATCAGACGACGCCTTTCCCGCCCCCGTGTCGCCTCCGCGCGAGTCCCGGTTGGCCCGCGCCGATCGCGAGCGGGAGTTGCTGCGCGTGGCGTGGATCGGCATCGGGCTGCGGCTGAGCGTGATTGCGCTGGAGCTTGCCGGCGTGTGGTTTCTGGGATACGCCGCGCTGCTGGTGGACGCGGTGGCGAGCGTGTTCGACGTGGTGGCGAGCCTCGCCATTGTGCTGGCGATCCGGCTGGCGGCGCGTCCGCCGGATGAGGAGCATCCTTTCGGGCACGGGCGGTATGAGCCGCTCGCCGGGCTGCAGTTGGGGCTGCTGGTGTGCGCCGCCGGGCTGTGGCTGGCGGTCCGGTACCTGTTCGGAGTCGTGGGATCTCCGCCCGCCGGGGAGGTCCATCGATTTGCCTGGTGCATTCCGGCTGCGTCGGCGGTGATCCTGGAAGTGAGCGCGCGGATCGTACGGCAGATGGGGGAGCGCAAGGAAAGCACGGCGCTGCTGGCCGAGGGTTTTCATTACCGGGTGGACGCGGCGACCAGCATCGTGGCGGGGGTGGGACTGCTGGCGGCGAGCCAGTTTCCACAACAGGGGCATCGCATCGACCTGGTGTGCGCCGCGCTGCTGGCGATCGTAATGGTGATCCTCGGAGCGGCGGCTGCCAACGAGAACTTTCATCAATTGCTGGACCGTGCACCGGACGACGCTCGTTTTGAGCAGGTCAAGTCGGCCGCGCTGCGGGTCGAGGGGGTCCAGGGAGTGGAGAAAGTCCGGATTCAGCATGCCGGTCCCGACGCGCACGTGGACATCGACATTGAAGTCGACCCGGATATGAACGTCGCGGCCGCGCACGTGATCACGCAGCACGTGCGGGCCGAGATTCAGCGCGACTGGCCGTCGGTGCGAGAAGTGGTCGTGCATGTGGAGCCGTACTATCCCGGGGATCACTGACACCGCCTGCGGCGCGGTGGTCGGAGCGCGGATCGCTGGTGCTCAAGCGGGTTTTGTGTTCTGCTCGACGGCGTTGGCGAAGAGTGTTGAACCACAAAGGCACGACGAACACGGAGGCAGTGCGTCGTACTTTCAAATACGACAGTCGTTCCTCGCAGGAGCCGGTGAGTGACAATGAAACTGACGCTGGCGGGGATGGGGCGAGCGGCACTCGCCGTGTTGTTCAGTATTTTCACGATTTCGCAGTGCGCAGCGCAATCGCTCGAAATCCCCTCGCTCACTGAAGTGCACATTGAGAGCACGATCGATCAGACGCCGCAGCCATCGCTGTACTGGGCGCCGGAGCGGGCGCGCACCGAATCAACGCCGCTGCTGGTGTTTCTGCACTCGTGGAGCGGGGACTATACGCAGGATCGCAGCCCGTGGCTGCAGGAGGGGGTGGATCGCGAGTGGCTGTTCATCCAGCCGAACTTCCGCGGGCGGAACGATCACCCTGAGGCGTGCGGATCGGATCTGGCGCGGCAGGACATTCTCGATGCCGTCGACTGGATGAGCGCGCAGTTCCTCGTTGATGCGTCGCGGATCTACCTGGCGGGGGCATCGGGGGGAGGACATATGTCGCTGCTGATGGCGGGCCGCCATCCGGAGCGATTCTCGGCCGTTTCGGCATGGGTGGGCATCACCGATCTGGCCGACTGGTACCGGTTTCATACGAAGGACGGGGAGCCGCAGAACTATGCGCGGATGATCGCGGCGTGTTGCGGAGGCGCGCCGGGCGATTCGGAGGAAGTCGACCGGGAGTATCGCGAGCGTTCGCCAATCCACTGGCTGGAGAACGTCGGGGACCTGCGGCTGGACATCAACGCCGGAGTGACCGACGGCAAGACCGGATCCGTGCCGATTCATCACTCGCTGCGGGCATTCAACGTCATCGCGGAAGCGGGCGGACATCCAGTCATCGGCGAGGCCGAGATGGAGGAGTTATGGCGCGATGAGCGGCTGGCATCGCCCCGTGAATCCGACGTGGCGGAAGACCTGACGTATGGCCGGGAGATCCGTCTGCGCCGCAGCGCGGGCGCGACGCGCGTGACGCTGTTTGACGGCGGTCACGAAGGTCTGCCGAGGGCGGCGTGCGCCTGGCTGGCTGCGCAATCGCGGCTCACGCAGCCTGCGCAGTGAGCGTCAGGCGCCGTGCGGCTCGAGTCGGGCGGCGGTGTTGATGTTGACCACCTCGAGAATCTGCAGCACGTCGTCGCTCGAAAGCTCCTGCTCGTGGAGCCAGCAGGTGAAGTTGAGGTTCTCCCAACCTTCGGCGACCCGGTCGAGGATCTCGTTGAGCAGCGGATCGCCCTGCACGATCCGGTCGTAGAAGTGGCCGAAGAAATCGTCTTCGAATTCCCGCCAGCGGCGATCGCCGCGGAGGTGCTCCAGCCGACGGTGGCGGCAGAAGCCGGGCCAGTACTTGACCCACCATTCGCTCCAGGCCTGGAATCCGCCATCGCGGCCGAGGCGCTCGCTGACCAGCCACTTGTGTCGGTCGGCCTCAAGGATGGCCGCATCGTACAGACTCGGCGCAGAGCCTGTACCGCAACGATTGACCGCAGCCATAGCTACTGCAATCCTCTGCAATCCCTGCAGTTCGAAGGTGCGGCGTTGAGTCGCCTCGTCGTGAGGAACCGGGAAGCGCACCTGATTCCCGTCGGCGAATCCCGGCAGGGCCGCCGACATACTGCCTTATATCGACGCGCCGGCGGCTGGGCAAGAGGCAAACCGGCACGCGTCACGGAAGGGTCGGATCGTGCCGCTCGCGACGCCACTGAGTCAGTCGCCCGCGGAGGTCGATGAGTCGCGCGGAGTGTGCCTGATCGCGTGACAGGTCGTGCAATTCGTGCGGGTCGGCCGCCAGGTCGAAGAGCTGCTCGCGATCGGCGAGGGGATAGTCGACGTACTTCCATGATGCGGTACGGATCATGCGTTGTGAGTCGCGGAAGTGAGCGAAGACCTCCGGGTAGAGGACGTCCGCCTCGCCGGCGAGGAGTGGGACCAGACTCTGTCCGTGAACGGTTGCGGGCGGCGTTACGCCGCAGAAGTCGCAGACGGTGGGAAACAGATCGCGCAGATAGCACTGCGCATCGAGCTGCGCGCCGCGGCGAACGTCCGGACCGCGGAACAGGAGCGGCACTCCGATCGAGTGCTCGTACATGTTCTGCTTGCCGCGCAGTCCGTGGCTGCCCATGGCGAGGCCGTGGTCGCTGGAGACGATGATGAGCGTGTTGTCGAGCTCTCCCGAATGCTCAAGGGCGGCGATGATGCGGCCGATCTGCTCGTCCATGTGCGTGATGACGGCGTAGTACACGGCGAGCGCGCCGCGTGTTTCCTCAGGAGTGCGCGGCCAGTGAAAGAGACGTTCGTCGCGACCGTCGAAGTTTCCGTGATCGAACGGATGCTCCGGCAGAAAGTTGGGGGGCAGCGGGAGCGCGTCGGGGTCGTACAGAGATTCGTACCCTGTGGGCATGAAGAGCGGATCATGCGGCGCGGTGAAGTTAACGTGCAGGAAGAAGGGCCGCTCGCGGCGAGTGTCGATGAACTCGATCGCCGCGTCGGCGAAGGCGGCGCTGATGTCGGGAGTCAGTCCCACTCCGCGATCGGGAAACTGCGTGCGGTCGTCGGTCTGAAAGACCCAGCCGACATAGCCGGTGACCGGCATGCCCTTCCAGTCCAGGGGATGTGTCAGAGGCCGGTTCGCTGCTCCACCGGCGAAAAGTCCCGGAGCATTGGCGTAACCGTGCGTGCTGGGTCTGCCGGACGTATGCCACTTGCCGACGTAGCCGGTATCGTAACCTGCGTCGCGCATCACCGAGCCCCAGGACGGGGCATCCTCTGCCGGTGAGAAACCAAAGTCGTTTTTGCCGTTGAGCAGGCCGTCTCGGCCCGTAATGATTTCAGCGCGACTGGCGACGCAGATGGGAATCGCGACGATCGCGCGGCGGAAGGCCGTGCCTTCGCGGACGAGGCGGTCGAGGTGCGGCGTGCGGATGTGGTCGTTGCCGAGTGCGTGGATCGTATCGGGCCGCTGGTCGTCGGCGAGGAGGAACAGGACGTTGGGCCGCGGCGGTTCATCGGCACCGGCGACTGGAACGAGCAGATTGACGGCTCCGGCTGCGCAGGCAAGCAGGGCGCCGGTCCAAACGCGGCTGCGTCCCATGTGACGTCCGGTTGCATTGGCGGATTGCAGAAGCATCGGTGGCTCTCGCGGCGTCGAAGGAGATCGGCAGCCGGCTATCCTGATCCCGGAACTGGCTCGACGCAACGCACGGGCTGACGTACGCTCGCCGCCGCTATGCATGCATTGGTCACGGGCGGGGGAGGATTCCTCGGCCGATACATCGTGGAACAACTCCTGGCCCGCGGCGATCGGGTCCGCAGTTTCTCGCGCGCCCAGTATCCCGAACTCGCGGCTATGGGGGTGGAGCAGCGGGCGGGCGACCTGCAGGACTTGGAGTCGGTGCGATCGGCCTGCGCCGGCGTGGATGTGGTGTTTCATGTGGCTGCGCTGGCCGGCGTGTGGGGACCGTGGCGGCGCTACTACGGCCCCAATACGGTCGGGACGGAGCATGTGATTGCCGGTTGCCGTTCGGCGGGTGTGCGTCGGCTCGTGTTCACGAGTTCGCCCAGCGTGGTCTTTGACGGCCGTCCACATGAGGGAGCCGACGAGTCGCTGCCGTACGCACCGCGTTATTTATGCCACTATCCCCACACCAAGGCCCTGGCGGAGCAGGCAGTTCTGCGGGCGAACGACGAGAGCCTGTCGACTGCAGTCCTGCGACCGCACTTGATCTGGGGGCCGCGTGACCCGCATCTGATTCCGCGGATCATCGAGCGGGCCCGCAGCGGACGGTTGCGGCGAGTCGGAGATGGGATGAACCGGATCTCCGTTTCCTATGTGGAGAACGTGGCACACGCACATCTGCAGACGGCCGACGCACTGGGACCTGACTCTCCCATCGCGGGGCGTTCGTACTTCATTAATGAGCCAGAGCCGGTCCGGTTGTGGGAGTTTATCGGGGAGGTGCTGGCACGCGCGGGGGCACCGGCAATCTCCAAATCGATTTCGGCGCGGCAGGCGTATCGCGTGGGATCGGCGCTGGAAGGAATCTACCGCGTGCTGCGACTGCCGGGCGAACCGCCGATGACGCGGTTTGTGGCACGGCAGTTGAGCCAGGCGCACTGGTATCGGATTGATGCAGCCGAACGGGATTTCGGGTATCGGCCGCAGGTGAGCATCGAGGAAGGACTCAACCGGATGCAGGCGGCAACGGTGAGGGCACCGAGCGGCGGCACGCCCGAGGGAGGCTCGAGGGGCGTCTGACGGCGTCACCTGCGAACCGGGGCGGCTGAGCGAAGACTCAAAAGGTCGCCCGTCCCGGCGGACAATCCGCGCGTGGGCCAACACACGGAAGTCAACGCCGGAACGGACGATACTGCGAGCGTCCAAATGGCGCTCGCTGATATATCGTCCTCGAACCGGCGCAAAATGCAACAGATTGTTTGGTTGTCTGCTCAGTCGTGTCATGTATATGACACGAATCTGCGCCGGGGCGGTCTTGAGCTTCCGAGTTATGAAACTCTCGTTCGCCCCGAAACTGACGGCTTAGGGCTCGTCGTCTGTCGCTGGGCGGCGGGGGCGATCGGAATTGGGATTACTCCCTTCGTCCGGTCTGCGGCGATCACTGCGTGTATTGCGCGGTCGGTCGTCGTCCGGCCGCATTTCGCGAGACGCCGCGTCGGGCGGTGCTCCGAACAGTTCTGCGGGATCGAGCCGACCGTCGCGGTTCCGGTCCAAGTCATCGAACTTGTCCGCGGCCGCCGCCAGTTCTTCCCTGGTGAGGCTGTGGTCGCCGTCGGTGTCGAGTGACTGGAGAATCGGCGGGCGCGGTCGGTCGTCTCGGGGTGACGGAGCCGCGCCGTCGTCCGGTCGTCGCCGGAACTGGGCGAACCGCTGGGAGGCCTGAGCCAGGTCGATTTCATCGGAGCCAAAACGGTCGAACATCCCCTGGAACCGCTCGCGCTGGTCCTCCGGAACCTCGGACAGGGTGAGTTTGCCATCGCCGTTCCGATCCATGCGACGCAGCATGTTGACGAACTGGTTGGCGTCGAACTGTCTGGCGCCGACTGTGGCCTGCCGCCATTCTTCGAGCGTGATCGCGTCCTTCCCAAGGCGCTCATACACACGACGCATCCGTTCGCGCATTTGTTCCGGCAACTCCGCAAGGGAGACGGTGCCGCTGTTGTCGGCATCCGCGCGGGCGAACATGGCTTCGAAGTCGAACTGGCCACGACGCTGGTCGCCGCGTCGCTCGTTCTCGGGCGTGGCAACGGGCTCGTCCTGGGCGCTCAGGCTGGCGGTGAATTCCGCCCGGGTCAGCTTGCCATCCTGGTTTTCGTCTCCCGTGCGCAGCAGGCGGCGGAAATGGCGCCGCTGGGCATCAGGAATCTCCTCGTTCGTCAATTCGCCATCGCTGTTGGCGTCGAGGGAGTCGAAGAGTTGTGCGGGAGTCTGTTCCGTTTCCTGCGCGAACGAGAGGGACGGAAATCCGAACAAGGCGGCCAGGCAAACAAGTCGATTGAGCTGACGCATCACGACGCCCCATTTTTAGTCTGGAGAGTAGTCTCGACCACGACCTTTGAACCCCGGCCGAGCCCGCAAGGTTTCGGCTAAACGGCAGATTCTGCTGAAACCGGCTGCTGCAGGGGCGGCCGTCGGCGCGGCGGAGCGAGTGCCGCAGAGACCGCGGCGGACGTGGAGCGCGGGCCGCTTGACGCCCGCGTGCGCGACTTCTAGCATGACGCCGCAGGACGATCGCAACATGCGTCAGCGACACGATTTGGACTTTGCCGTCGCCGCATGTGCAGCCGAAGTGCCGTAACGGATCTGCCGGTTTTTCGGTTATGCATGTGGTGTGCAAAATCCGATGTTGGCAGTGACCAAATTCAGGCGGCGTAGCCAAGTGGCCTAAGGCAACGGATTGCAAATCCGTCACCCCCGGTTCGAATCCGGGCGCCGCCTCTCTTCTCACACCGTGCGGGGGGACGGCCGACGTCTGGGCTGACGAGGCCCGCGCCGCGCTGCGGACCAATCGCGGCGGCGGCGTCTCAATCGGCTGTCAAGATCTTCCGGTTGCCAGCGACGCGCCGGTCGCGGAGGACTTGCGATTCCGGCAGTATCCGCCGCCATTGCGTGACTGCATCAACGCGCAACCTCTGTCGTGCCGACAAGAGAGATAAGGCTGGACAGGGCCGCCCCCGGAAGCCACGATACCGCAAGACCCCTCACGCGTAGGAGTATGTACGTATGACACAGAAGTCCCCCAGTTTCTCCCGCCGCGCCTTCCTGCAGCGTTCCGCAATGACGGCGATGGCCGCCGCCGCCATTGGGTTCGCTCCGGTCAATGTCTTCGCCGAAACGAAGATCGCCACCCGCATCGCGGAAGCCGAGCAGTCCCATCCGCTCGTTCCCGTCCTCAAGCTCGCCGCCCAGAGCCTCGAGAAGCTTGAGTCCGTCAAGGATTATGAAGCGGACGTGATCAAGAAGGAGATGGTCAACGGCGAGTTCCTCACGACACAGATGCACATCAAGCTGCGCGAGGAACCGAAGGATGTGTACCTGAAGTTCACCAATCCGCACGCCGGGCGTGAGGTGCTGTTCTCCCCCAACAAGCGGAACGGCATGATGCTCGTCCACGAGACCGGCATCGCGTCGCTCGTCGGGGCGATCGAAGTTGATCCCAGCGGGCCACTGGCGAAAAAGGAGAACCGCTATCCGATCAACAAGATCGGCCTGCGGAACATGCTCGAGATCATCATGGAGCGCTGGCTCGACGAGACCAAGGTCGCGGGTGTGGACGTCAAGTTCTACCCCGAAGCCAAGATCGGGTCGCAGAGCTGCAAGGTGGTCCAGATCAGCTACGCCCAGAAGACGGCCGACGTGCGGTACCAGTCGTCGCGGCTGTACATCGACAACGCCACCGGCCTGCCGGCGCGGCTGCAGAACTGGGAGTTCGCCGCCAACGGCGGTGAGCCCGTGCTGGTCGAGGACTACTACTACTCGAACCTGAAGACGAACGTCGGCCTGAAGGACATCGACTTCGATCCGGCCAACACCGCGTACGACTTCTAAGTCGCGACGCATTTCGAACCTCGCGAGAAACCCGGTTTCTTGAAGAAGCCGGGTTTCTTTGCGCGCGCATCTCTGCAATTCTCCGGTGTTGCCTGCGCGTTCGGCAGTTTGCGGACGCCGACAGGGGCCGCTATCATTCGCGCTTCGGCGAAACAGGATCGCAGTTGCTTCCTGTGACACGCCTTGAGGTTACGACGTTCGAGCCATGCCCGAGATCCATCCGCTGCTGGTGTACGCGATCATCCTGGTCGGGTTCGTGATCACGAACCTGGCGCTGACGCATCTGATCGGTCCGCGGAAGAAGACGCCGGTGAAGCAGATGCCCTATGAGTCGGGGATGGACCCGGTCGGGGACGCGCGGCAGCCGTTCGACGTCAAATTCTATCTCGTGGCAATTCTGTTCCTCGTTTTCGACGTGGAGCTGCTGTTCCTGTATCCTTGGGCAGTGAGCGCTTACGTCGATGATGGAGTGCCGCTGGAGCTGCGGGACACGGTGTTCGGCGTGATGCTGGTGTTCATGGCCACGCTGACCATCGCGTTCATTTACGCCTGGCGGAAGGGAGTGTTTCGATGGCGGTGAACCTGCCCGAGAATGTGTTCTTGACCAAGCTGGACGCCGCGGCGAACTGGGCGCGGTCCAACAGCCTGTGGCCGATGCCATTTGCGACCGCCTGCTGCGGCATCGAACTGATGGCGACCGCCGCCTCGCGACACGACCTGGCGCGGTTCGGTGCGGAGGTGATGCGGTTCAGCCCGCGGCAGTGCGACCTGCTGATCGTGGCGGGCCGCGTGGTGATGAAGATGCTTCCTGTGTTGCAGCGGATCTGGCTGCAGATGCCGGAGCCGAAGTGGTGCATCTCGATGGGGGCGTGCGCGTGCACCGGCGGGGTGTTTGATACCTACGCGGTGGTGCAGGGGGTGGATCGGTTCATTCCCGTGGACATGTACGTGCCCGGTTGCCCGCCGCGGCCCGAGCAGCTGCTGGCCGCGATCATTGAGATGCAGGGGAAGATCAAGGAGACGGGAACGGTGAACGGCCGCGAGTTCGCCGGCCGTACGGAGGCCACCGGCCCGCCGCGGTTCGACCTCGAAGAAGTCCGCCGCGCCCGTGAAGCCATGCCGATTGAAGGGCTGTCGATCTACGATCCGCCGCCGATGAACTGACCTTAGGCGACTCGCTCCGCGAGTCGCGTGAAGCAGCGTTCCATCGTTGGAGCGCGTCCCGCAGTCAATGCTGTCTCGCTCCACTTGCGGAGCGGGTGGACTACTTTGATGGACTTCGAAGCCCTCAACTCCCGTTTCGGCCTGCCTCTGACCGAGTCGACGTTCCGCGACAACCGGAGGATCGTCATTCCGGCGGAGAACCTGTACGACGTTCTCGCGCATCTGAAGACCGAGCAGGGGTTCGACATGCTGGCCGAGGTCACAGCCGTCGATTACCTCGAGTACGAAGGGGCGACGGAGCGTTTCGGCGTCGTCTACGTGCTCGTCAACGCGTCGACCGGCGAGCGGGTGATCGTCAAAACGCACGTCAACCCGCCCGACCTCGAGCTGCCGAGCGTGTACCCGCTTTGGCGCGGGGCCGACTGGATGGAGCGCGAGGTGTACGACATGTTCGGCATCCGTTTCACGGGTCATCCCGACCTGCGGCGCATCCTCATGCCGGACGAGTTCACCGCGTTCCCGCTCCGCAAGGATTACCCCCGCAAGGGCCGCGGCGAACGCCACAACTTTCCCGTCATCACCCGCGCGGAGAGCTGACCCCGTTTAGCGGGGAGCCGGCGGCGACCCCTCTCGCCATCGACCATCGTCCCTAGTCCATCGACCATTCATGCCGCTGACCGTCACCGACACCATGCCCCCCGAGGCGCCGGAGAAGGAGTATCTCTGGACGCTCAACTTCGGTCCGCAGCACCCGGCCACGCACACCACGCTGCGCATCGTCCTCACGCTCGATGGCGAGCGGGTGGTCGACGCCGTCCCGCACATCGGCTACCTGCACAGCGGCTTCGAGAAGCTCGGCGAGTACCTGGATTTCAACCAGTACGTCACCATCGTCGACCGGATGAACTACATCTCCCCCCTGGCGAACGAGATCGCCTGGCATCACGCGGTGGAGAAGTTGATCGGCATCGAACTCACGCCGAGATGTATTTACGTCCGCACTGTGCTCGCCGAACTGATGCGGATCCACGACCACCTGCTCAACGTCGGGGCGGTGGCGCTGGACCTCGGGGCATTCACGGCGTTTCTGTATGCGTTCGAGCAGCGCGAACGCATCTATGACATCGTGGAGTTCGCCTCCGGCCAGCGGTTCCACACCAGCTACACGCGCGTGGGAGGCGTGCTGTTCGACGTGAACCTGGAGTGGGTCAACAAGGTCCGCAAGTTCATCCGTGAGTTTCCGGAGACGCATGCCGAACTGCATCGACTGCTCACCCGCAACCGGATCTTCATCGACCGCTGCAAGGGGGTGGGCGTTCTGTCCCGCGAAGACGCGATCAACTTCAGCGCGACCGGCCCCATCGCCCGGGCCAGCGGGGTCGTTCGCGATCTGCGCAAGGACGAGCCGTACCTTGCCTATCCGGATCTCGACTTCCAGGTCATCTGCTCGCAGGCCGGCGACTGCTACGCCCGGTACCTCGTCCGCATGCAGGAACTGCTGGAGAGCGTGAAGCTGATCCAGCAGGCGGTGGAAAACATTCCGGACGGACCGATCAACGTGGACGTCGTCAGCGACGTGGTGCTGCCCGCCAAGCCATCGGTGTACCGCAGCATCGAAGGACTCATTCAGCACTTCGAAGTGCTGATGCCGAACCGTGGCTATGAAGTCCCTCACGAAGAGATCTACGCGGCGACTGAGTCCCCCAACGGCGAGCTCGGGTTCTACATCGTCGGTAACGGCGAGACGACCGCGTACCGCGCCCGCACGCGACCGCCGTCGTTCATCCACTTCGCCATCTTCCCGCACATGATCCGCGGCCACCAGCTCAGCGACGTCGTCGCCGTGCTGGGGAGCATTAACATCATCGCCGCCGAACTGGACCGATGAGATACTTTTAAGGTGGAACAGCGAAAGGCGCGAAATGGGCGAAAGAAGAAGATTTAAATCAACGTCTCATCAGTAACTCATTTGTTTGTCCTTGCGGGACGAGCACTGCGGATTCAGTTTCGCCGATTTCGCCTCTTTCGCGGTTCCTGATCGTTATGCCAGCACTTTCTGACGAGCTTCGTGAGCAGATTCGGGCGCAGTTCCCGAAGTATCCGGACAAGCGGGCGGTGACGCTCCCCGCGCTGCACCTCGTGCATGATGCGCTGCGGGCGGTGTCGCACGAGGCGATCGAGGAGATCGCCGACCTGCTGGAGCTGCACCCGGCCGAAGTGCACGACACGATGACCTTCTACAACTTCTTCCGCGAGGCCGACCGGCCGCTGGGGAAGAAGCGGGTCTGGGTGTGCCGCAGCATCTCCTGCATGCTCCGCGGCGGCGAGGAACTGCTGGCCGGGATGTGCGACCGGCTCGGCGTCCACCCCGGCGGCACGACCGACGACGGCGAGATTACCCTCGAGTTTGCCGAATGCCTCGGCGCCTGCGAAGGGGCGCCGTGCATTCTTGTGAACGATGAATGCCACATGAACGTCAACGAAGAGACCGCCCTGCAAATCGCACGTGCTTAGGGACGCATCTTCGATGCGTCGCTAACCATCCATCGACTATCCGACATCGACCGTCGTCCATCCATGCCCTTCGAACCCGTATTGCTGGCCCGCATCAACAAGCCCGACTCGGCGTCGCTGGAGTCGTATCGTGCCGACGGTGGTTACCAGGCGTTCGAACGCGCCCTCGGCATGTCGCCGGCCGACGTCACCACGCTGGTGAAGGACTCCGGCCTCCGGGGCCGCGGCGGGGCGGGGTTTCCGACGGGACTCAAGTGGACGTTTCTCCCCAAGGACCATCCGGGGCCGATCTACCTGGCGGTCAACGGCGATGAGAGCGAGCCGGGGACGTTCAACAACCGCATCTTGATGGAGGAGGACCCGCATCAGTTGCTCGAAGGGATCGCCATCGCCTGCCACGCGATCAAGTCGCAGACCGCCTACATCTATCTCCGCTACGAGTACGGCCGCAGCTATCGTGTGCTCGACGCCGCGATCAAGGAACTGTACGCGGCGGGCCTCCTGGGGCAGAACATCCTCGGCAAGGGCTTCAATCTCGACGTTCATTTGCACCGCGGTGCCGGCGCTTACATCTGCGGTGAAGAGACCGGTCTCATCGAGAGCCTCGAAGGGAAGCGGGCGTGGCCGCGGATCAAGCCGCCGTTCCCCGCGGTGGAAGGACTGTTCCGCAAACCGACGATCGTCAACAACATCGAGACGCTCTGCTGCGTGACGCATATCATGGCCCGCGGCATCGAGTGGTTTAAGTCGATGGGGGTACCTCCCGACCCGGGTAATCCGCGCGACATCGGCAGCTACGGGCCGAAGCTGTACTGCATCAGCGGCCACGTCAACAAACCCGGCTGCGTCGAGCTGCCGCTGGGTGTGACGGCCCGCGAACTCATCGACGAGCACGCCGGCGGCGTCTGGAAGGGGAGGCAGGCGAAGGCCGTGGTCCCCGGCGGCATCAGCATGGGATTCCTGTCGGCCGCAGAACTCGATACGCCGCTCGATTTTGCCGGCCCCGGCCGCGCAGGCTGCCTGGGACTGGGAACGGCCGCCGTCGTCGTGGTCGACGATCACACCAACATGGTGGACGTCCTCTACAACTGCTGCCGGTTCTTCTCGCACGAGTCATGCGGCCAGTGCACTCCCTGCCGCGAGGGGACCAACTGGATGACCCGCATCCTCGACCGCATCCGCTCGGGCAACGGCCGCATGGAGGATCTCGACCTGCTCACCGAAGTCGCCGCGTCAATGGGCATCATCCCCGGCACCACGATCTGCGGCCTCTCCGACGGCGCCGCCTGGCCGGTGAAGAACGCGATTGCCAAGTTCCGGGGCGACTTCGAGGAGTACATCCGCGAAGGCCGCAAGACGGTGACGCCGGCCCAGGAGTTGATGGCGGCGCATTGAGAGTCGGACCCCGGCAGGGGTCCTCTATGGTAGCCGGTGGCTGAGCGAAGCGACGCCACCGGAACGCGTCGCACAAGCCATTGCTGCATTTCGGAGGAGTGCAATCGCGCATCAGTCGAAGTAGCGCGGATCGTATTCGATCCCGGCGTCGTTGAGCATTCGGAGCAGCTCGTCGCGGGAGGTGATCTGACAATGATGCTCCGGCTGATTCGCAATGTAGCGGCAACTTGACCCACTCCCGGGCGATTATTTCGGCGTCTCCTCAGCCGGTTCTTCTGCATTCCTGGATTCGCGATTGCTCAGGACTCGACGCAACCGGTCGGGATTCTCTCTGGCTGATTCGGCAAGCAGCAGTAGCTCCTCTGCTTCCCATATCCCGTCCCAGTAGGGTTTTTCTTTCAGGGAATGCTCGAGCTGACTCCAGAGAAGTGTCGCCTGATCAGGATTCCGTTCCGACCAGCGAATCCATGTGTCGTCGGACAACTGCTCGATGAGAAGTCCGCAGTCCGTCTGCGGCCCCTTCTTCGGGAGGTTGGTCCCGTTACCAACCCACAGACGTCGTTCGTCGTCCGGATGGAAGTACCCCTGATGGACGAGGTATTGCATCAATTCTGTGCGGTACGGCCGTCCGATGGTCGGTCCCCGCAGCGGGAAGCGAAGGAACGGGATGGATGGATCGTGACGCTGTCGCAACCTCAATCCGTTCGGAGAGAACTCCACGTATGTGAAGTTGATCTCCCGATAAACCGCGCCGCCGAGGACCAGTACGAATGCCCCGACCGTCATGCTGAGAACGGCCCACAATCTCGCAATGCGCTTTCTCGAGGAGCCAGGCATATTGAGGGCTCTCGACGGTTGAAACGAGCACTCTCGTATCTGAGGGGGCGAACTTTGCGTCAGGATGCCACGCAGGATCTCGTTTCGCGCGTCGGGTTCACTCGCTCACGCCGGCGCTATGGCACCCCTGCCGGGGTGCTGGGTGATAGTTGAGCGACGCTATCCGGTGGTGTCGCTGCGCTCAACCACCGGCTACCGTATGGGACCCCTATCGGGGTCCGTGACGATTGGCGACCGCACGGGGGCTCGTCCGCGTGGGGAGATCGCTATGCGTTTCTCCCGTTGCGCACTCCCGGTGGCGTAGGAGGTGGCAGGTCACGCTGGGCCGGACGGAATGCGAGCGGAGTTTCGCATTACGCTTTCAGTGATTACGAAGCTCCAACATGTCACGCAGAGCGTGACCTATGGCAGTGCGTCGCCCCAAAGGTCGGACCCCGGCAGGGGTTCTCTACGGTAGCCGGTGGCTGAGCGAAGCGACGCCACCGGAACGCGTCGCACAAGCCATTGCTGCACTCCGGAGGAGTGCAATCGCGCATCAGTCGAAGTAGCGCGGATCGTATTCGATCCCGGCGTCCTTCAGCATCCGGAGCAGTTCCTCCCGAAAGCTGATCTCACGATGATGCTCAGCCTGATTCGCAATGTAGCGGCGAAGGCTCTCGCGGGCCGTCGGGCTGACGGTGAAGGCCGAGTAGCCTTCCTGCCAGGCGAATCGCTCGTGTCCGATCTTCTCGTGCACCCAGAGTGATGATGACTTCTTGAGTTCACGGAGCACGTCGGCAAGCGTGTGTGTGGCCTTGAGGCCGATCAGCAGGTGGACGTGATCGGCGACGCCGCCGACGATGTCGGGGAAGCCGCCGAGAGCTTTGATTGTGCCGCCGAGGTATTTGTGGAGTTCGTCACGCCACGGGTCTTCGATGAAAGGGCGGCGCTCTTTGGTGCTGAAGACGAGGTGATAGTGGAGGCTGAGGTAGGTAGAGGGCATTGGAGGCGCTGAGCGACCCGGTGAAGTGATGGCACCCCTGCTGGGGTGCTGGGCGCAATCCCAACGACGCTAACCGGTGGTGTCGCTGCGCTCAACCACCGGCTACCGTATTGGACCCCTGCCGGGGTCCGCACCTTACACCTGCACGATGGGGAGCGACACCATCGGGACGGCCGCGGTGGGGAGCGGTTCGTCTTCTTCGGCGAGGACGTTGTCGACGAGGAAGTAGAAGAGGCGGCGGAGCTCGTCGGGCTGGACTTCGTCGGCGAGGGCTTCGGCGCGGGCGCGGGATTTGTCGACGAGTTGCTGGGCCTTGTGGAAGGCGCCGAGGCGGTCGAACATTTCGCGGACCCTCGACAGCCTGACGTGATCGTTCTCGTCGCTCTCGTAGACTTCGCGGAGGGCCGCGCAGTCGGCTTCGTTGGCCGCCTGGAGGGCGAGGGCGAGCAGGACGGTGGGTCGGATCGAGAGTGCGTCCTGGCCGGCGACGAGCTTGTTGTTGCCGTCCCCCTGCCAGTCCTTGAGGTCGTTCAGGATCTGGAACCCGACGCCCAGCTGGCGGCAGAAGGAGGGGATGACGTCTTTGTACGCGTCGATCGGTCCGGCCATCCGCAGGCCGGCGAACAGGGCGGCTTCGAAGGCGGGGGAGGTCTTGAGGGCGTAGATCTGGAGGGCGTCGAGCGGGGTGATGGACCAGTCCGGTTTGTTCTGCCAGGCCATCTCGGCCCCCTGGCCGTCGCAGAGCCTCAGGTGGGCGGTCGCCATGCTGTCGAGGATGTCGCAGGCGACATCGGAGCCGAGCTCCGCCGCGGACGAGTGAATCAGCCGGTAACCGAGGCCGATAAGGTAATCGCCGATGTTGATCGCCGGGCCGAGTCCGTGCTGGCGGTGCAGCGTCTGCCGGCCGTAGCGAAACAGGTCGTCGTCCTGGATGTCGTCGTGGACGAGGGACGCCTTGTGGAAGGCCTCGATCGCCATTGCCACGCGCGACACCGCGTCGCCGATGCGAACATCGTCCCGCGAGTCGGTGTCGGTGCGGAGTTCCCGCTGCTGGGTGAGCGCGTCGTATGCGGCGAGCGTGATGAAGGGACGGAACCGCTTGCCGCCGTTGGCCAGCCAGTCGTAGGCGACGTCTTCGGTCTGCCCGAGCGGGGAAGCGGCCTGCTCGGGGGTCTTGCTGCGGACGCGGGGGAGCAGCCGTTCGACGTCCTCGCGAAACAGCGTGTTGGCCGCGCGCATCAGCGGGACGTAACTGTAGGTGCGGGCGTCGGGGAGCGGCTCGTACTTTTCGAGGATCTCCCAGACCCACGATTCGTCGAGCGACGTATTCTTGCAGTCTCCCGAGTGGAGCGGCACGGCCCAGGAGGGGACGCCCGCCAGCAGGACCTTATCGATGGCCTTTTCCAGCACGTTGAGGCAGGCGACACCGACGATGCCGTCCACGTAACCCTCGACGATGATCTTGAGGACGATCGGCGAGCCTTCGGCGACGAGCACCTTGTAGCCCAGCTGCTCGGCCCGCACCTTATAATCGGCGATCGAACAGGCCCCGCATTTCTCGCAGTCGAGGCCGAATTCGTCGTATTCGGCGGGGCAGCCTTCCGCGTGCTTCAGGCAGTGGGGGAGCAGCAGCAGCCGGCGATCGTAGGGGATCGCCATCACCTGCCGCTTCCAGAAGTAGTTGCCGAGCAGCACCATCGCGAAGCCGAGGTACTTCTCCGGCTGGCCCATCTCCTCCAGCAGCCGGCGGCCCATCGACTCCAGCTGGTCCTTGTTAAACGGTTCCCCACCGGCGAGAGGGGCGGCGATCCGTTCGCAGGCCGACTTGATCTCTTCGCGCAGGGCGAGCGTCTCGGGCACGGCCTTGAGGTGGCTGGTGCTGCGGCGTCGGCGATTGCGCTTGACGGGCGCGACGTCGTCGTCGTCACGGACCGGCGCGGCGGAGCGGGAATCAGTGTCGCCGGCGGTGGCCAGGGCCGTGGCGGAAGAGCTGGCTGTATCCAACGGGAATTCCTCGAAGATGCGAAGCTCTGCGGCGGGACGTTGGTGCGGCGCTCGGTCGAAGCCGCGGACGGTTGGGTTGAACAGGAGGAAACGGAGGTAACAGAGGGGGAGTAATCAGCCTCGTCGGTGTACGGTAGATCAATTCAGGAGCCGCTGGGCACGACTAAAACTCTCTGCGGTGAGTGACGGGACGCCTGCATACGGAACCCCGCTGCGACGGGACTGCCTTACCTTTTTTCTCCGTTTCCTCTGTTTCCTCCTGTTCCAATTCCTCCGGCTCCAATTCGCGTCGCAAACCAGCGTCAGCCCGTCATCCGCGGCTGTGCCGGTGGGGCCTCATCGTACCCGTTCCGCTGGCGGCGCGAAGCGCAGCGACCGTAAAGATCAGCGGATACAGGCGTTCAAAGTACCACAACTTGGCGAAATAAAAACCGATCGGCGCAGGCTCCCGCCACGTGCCGTCCTCCACGCGGTCGCACAGCCATCCGATCCCCCGTTGCGCCGCGGCCACGCTGCCGGGATTGCTGAGGAGAATCTCCGCCGCGAGGGCCGTCTCCTCGATGCTGGACGGGGTTTCCGGCCCGCCGCCCCAGCCGCCGTCGGCGTTCTGGTTATCGCGGAGCCATGTGTAGCCACGCTGGGCCTCTGGGAAATCGGAGGCACCGGCCGCGCGATACGCCTCCAACACGCGAGCGGTACCGTAGGTGGGGTTGATGTCGTCCGGTGCGTGTTGATTGCCGAACCACAGGGGGAGCCAGGAGCCATCTCGGCGTTGAGCATGCCGAAGGAATCGAAAGCCGGCGCCGATTGCCGAATATCGTTCGGATATGTGGAAGTCCTCAATTGCTCCCGCAATCCTGCGAAATCGATAGCCGCTGCCGCCTCTCTTCGCAATGTCGCGGACATGTTCCGCATCAGCACTGAGCAGCATCGCGCGGATTGCATGCGCGGTAATGTCGGGCGAGCTCCGGTCGAACGGCAGTTTGCCCCAGCCGCGGCAGAACGTCGGGAAACCGCCGTCGCGGTTCTGGAGGTCGAGGAGCCAGCGGATGGCGTTGCGGATGGCGGACGTGATTGCGAGTGAGGGCTGGCTTGGCGGCGCGCTCCCCTGCGGGTCGCGGCTAAACGGGAAAGCGCTGTCACTTTTCGCCGCCAGTTGAAGGATCGCGAGGATTGCTCCCGGGGTGTCGTCGGCGTCCGGGACGCCGCCTGGCAGGTCGGTCCACGCCCAGCCGCCGGGATCGGCATTGGTGTAGGGATGCACCGTCTTGTACTGCTGATCGAGCAGCCAGCGGAGAATCGGTTTGCGGTGTTGTTCCGGGAGGTCGTCGCCGAGGGCGCTGACTGCCAGCGTCGTCACCCAGGTCGCGAGATTGGTATCGATCGGCCAGCTTCCATCTGGGCGGACGGAGTCGATGAGGAATTGCGTTCCCTTTCGGGCCACCGGATGGCCGGCGAGACCCATGCCGGCGAGGCTCATGGTGACAAAGCTGGTGAGGGGGGCCGCTTCGAGGAAGCCGCCGTTCGTGGGCTGGACGCGTTCGAGAACTCTGAGGGAGGGATTCGCCGCAAGATTTCGCAGAGGACGCAAGAGGGGGTTGCGGGTGGGGGCGTGGTGGTGGCGGACCTGGCCGATGGCGATGAGGGCGGGGAGGGCGTAACTGACGACGGGAAGGCGGACCGTTTTGTAGAAGCGCGGCGGGAGGGTGGCGAGTTCGAAGGGGAGAGCGGGGATGTCTCGCCAGCTGACGAGTCCGGCGACGGCGCAGTGGGTGAGGATCGGGACGGAGAAGGTGTGGTCTTTGCCGTAACGGGCGATGACGGCCGGGATGCCGCCGGCGTGGTCGATGTACTTGACGGCGCGGTCGACGACAGTGCGGTAGCGGTCCTCGGTCTGCGTGGCGCGGAAGACGGCGCGGGCGAGAAACGTCGTGGAGATGTTGCTGAAGCTCTTGACGGTATCGCCCCAGCCGCCGTCTTCGTTCTGGTGTTCGGCGAGCCAGGCGAGGCCGCGGGCGATGAGCGGGTTGAGGGCGTTGGCTCGGTGCGGCGCGCTCCTCTCCGAGTCGCGGCTAAACGGGGCGTCGGCGCGGCGCATCTGCTCGAGCGCCATCACCGCCGTCGCCGTCGAGAGCGCCGACGTGGAGAGTTCACCGTCCCAGTGACCCCGGGGCGTTAGCTCGGCCAGGAGCGCATCACGCGCGGTTGCGCAGCAGTGCGCAAGCCGGTCGTGCGAGACCGCCGCGCTCATTTCGCTTCCATCGCCGGGCGGCAGAAGAGCATGCGTCCGGCGCTGTTCTGGAGGACGCTGGTGACGACGGTGTCAATCTCCTGGCCGATGTCCCGGCTTCCCTGTTCCACGACGACCATTGTTCCGTCATCGAGGTAGCCGACCCCCTGCCCTTGTCCCTCACCCTCCTTGATGATCCGGATCCGGACGTGCTCACCCGGGATGAACCGCGGTTTGAGGGCGTTGGCGACGTCATTGAGGTTTACGACGGCGACGCCCTGTACGCCGGCCAGCTTGTTGAGGTTGAGGTCGTTGGTGACCAGCCGGCCGTTCTGCTGCTTGGAGATTTCGATCAGCTTCTGATCGACGGACTTGCCCTTCACGGCGGGGTCGGACTCGACAATCCGGACCTCGACAGCGGGGTCGGACTGGAGTTTTTTCAGCACGTCGAGCCCGCGGCGGCCGCGGCTGCGACGGACCTTGTCGTGGCTGTCGGCGATGTCCTGGACTTCCTGCAGAATGAACTGCGGGACAACCAGGGTGGCGTCCACCATATGCGTGTCCACGACATCGGCGATGCGGCCGTCAATGAGTGCGCTGCTGTCCAGGATCATGGGCCGGCCCCCTTTGAGCTCGCGCGAGAATTCGACGTAGGGGATGACGAAGCGGAAGTCGTCCTTGGTCTGCAGGAGGAAGCTGATGCACAGGTAGGGGAGGATCAGCAAAGACATCAGAGTGACGCCTCCCTGGAAGGCCGCCCCTTCGCTGCCGAACAACTCGCTCATGCCGAACAGCGGCCGCAGTGCGAGATTGAACAGGTATGCCAGCAAAACGCCGATCAACAGTCCGATGTAGATGGACGAAGCGATCTCCACGCGCTTGCGGGGAATCAGCACGTCCACCAGCAGGACGGAGAGCGAGATGAGCACCAGCAGGGCAAAAGACGCCACCGGGTGGTCCTGAACGACGCGCGGGGCGCCGGTGCCCTGCCCCAGCGTGTACGTCGCCGCCGCGCCGGTGCAGATCAGGATATAAACCATGCGGATGACAAACAGCAGCATCGTTCTGTTCTCAATTGGCCGGACGTCGTCCAAACATGTTTGCCGCGGCCGCTGTTCATCGAAGCCGCAATGGCACGATCTTCCTGATCGCGGTCAGGACGGATTCGGGTGAGTCTGGCGGAGCGCGCACGCTCACTTTCACAGCAACTGTCGGGACCTGTTCAGGTGGGAGATCGACCCAGTTGGGGCGGGATCGACTGATGCGCGGCTCCGAACAACGGGCCGGAATCAGGTTGTCATCGTACGTCGAGGATGAACGGATTGCCACCGAGCACCGGAACTCGCAACGACGGATCGACGTGACTCAAGCCACGTGGACCGCAATGCAAACAGCCCGGCCCCCAGTTCGGGAAGCCGGGCTGTCTGCGAGTCCGTTCGCTTACTTCGTAATGCATTCGAGCGCGATACGGGCGGCCGTGCGGACGCCTTCGTCGTCGCTGTCCGAGACCGCATGCAGTTCCGAGACGGCTTCGTCCGCATGATTGCCGAAGCCGCCGAGCGTCAGTGCGGCCGCCGTGCGGACCTCCGGAGAGATGTCGCTCAATGCGGCCGTCAGCGCCGTCACCGCGGCCGACTGCTGCTGGACTGAGACCGATGACAGCGCGAGGGCGGCGAGCCACCGCGTTTCCTGGTCTGCATCGCTGAGTCCATCGATCAGGATCGCCACGGGCGCCTGATCATCCGGCGCGATGCAGGCCAATGCTTCGGCCGCGTGCAGCCGCGTGATTCCGGTCGTCCGATCGCAGACGTACCAGAGCGCATCGGTCGCGATTGCGGCATCCGCTCCAATCGAGCCGAGAAAGTACGCCGATGCCTGAACGACGTGCGAATCGGTATCCGTGACGAGCAGTTCGACCAGAGGATCGATCGAATCCTGCGGATTTTCCGACACTTCCCAGATCGCCCACGCCGCATGCACCTGAACCAGCACGTCGGGATCGCTGAGCAGCGCCTGGATCGCCGGCAATGCTCCCGCTGCGGACGCGCCGCGGATCGCCAGCTCAGTCAGTGCGGCCTTGCGCTGGGCCGGATCGGCCGCCTCCAGCTCGTGGATCAGGCCTCGGAGTTCGACGGGAGCTTCCTCACACAATCTGGCGAGCGAAGTCCTGGACCATTCGGCCGGAGATTCCTCCACGGCGGGAGCGGCTTCTTCGAACGGCGACGCGAGTGCCTCGGTCTGCGCCGTGTCGGCCCACCATTCGGCAGTCAGTTCCGGAGCGGTCGGCTGCCCCGGTTCCGGCTCCGGGAACGGAGACGGCTCCGATACGTCGGCAAACGCCGGATCCGGAACGATCGTCACGTCAAACGGCGGGGTTTCGTCCCTGGGCATCTTCCCGTTTACGTCGGGCAGTGCGGCCAGAGCGGGCTCCGCCGGAGGTTCGGGCACGTCTGCTTCCATTGGCGGCGCGGCCGGCGGAATGGCCGGAACGTGAGCCGCCAGTGAAGCCGTCCGAGCGGGATCAGGCGAGTTTGCAGGCGAAGCCGGCTCCGGAGCCAACTCCGCCACCAGCGTGTGATTCGTCGCCGGCCGCTGAGTCGGCTGACCACCGGCCATGGCCGCAATCCGCTGCTGAGCACGCCGGTGTCCGGGTTCGGCCTGTACGACCTGCTGATACAGCCTGAGAGCGCCTTCCTGATTGCCCTGCTGTTCGTACCGCTCGGCGAGATTCATCAGCCGGGCCGTGTGAGACGTCGGCGCCGACTGCGCGCGGCGCGCGGCGAGGTCCCGCTTCATTCCGAATGACGAGCAGCCGACGAGCATCATGGACAGCGGCGCCGCCAGCAGCAGCGCACAGATCGAACGTCGCACCATTGGTTCCCCCTTGCGGCCGCGCGACTGACAGGCAGGCGCGCGTCCTCGGCTTGCGGTTGGTGTTTGCCAATCGCCGTCATGTGCCGCGTGCCGTTCCCCCGAACGGTCCACGCTGAAGTCCCGGCGTCCGCCTCTGCCGGGCGATCCTGTATGCCATGCGGCCATTGCCGCATGGCGATGTGCGGACGCTGTGCGCCCGGCATGCCATACCTTGAGACGGTCGGATCACGCCGTCTTCAATCGTTGTATCGGTTGTTCCGACCGAAACGTTGAGTTCAATTGCAGCGCCGGCACCGGATGAGCCGTCGGAATCGGTTATGCGCCGCCGGCTGCAACCCACAGAGACAGCACGGCTTGCTGCGCCTCTTCGATATCGCGCAGCCGCACCGGACGCGCGCTGCGGAGTGCCCGGCGAAGCTGCGCGGCCTGCGGAGCGGGGAGCGCCTTGAGCAGATGAGTTTCGACGGCAGCGGTCGAGCCCCGGAGTGCTGTGGCCCAGACATCGGCCGGCAGTTCAGCATACGCCGTTGCCAGGTCTGCAGCATGCAGTTCGAGGATTTCGTCCATCGACGCAGGCCGCGTGCGATTGAAGTCCTCAGGATTCCACTGGGGACTGGTGTCTTGCTCAGACCCGGCCGAAGCCGCCGCGTCCGCGACAGCGCACGACGGAACTTCCGCGCCGACGGGCTTGTCCTGCGGCGGCGCACTCAGGGGCGAATCGTCGTCAGCCGTCGTTTCGGTCGTCGCATCCCAGGCATACCAGCGGGCCACGTCCGTCAGCCACCAGCATGCGCTCGCGGCCAGTCCGATGATCATCGCCCACGTGGACCACGAGTTCATCTCCAGCGAGGCGCTCCTCAGAAAGGGCCATCCGGCCGGTGACCTTGCGCCCGAGTTTGAGTCACTCAGGATGACGAGCGGTTCGAGCTCGATGTCCAGTGACTCCAGTTCCGCCAGCTGCGGACCGGACGCGATCAGTCGATTGATCCGGCCGCGAATCGAATCTTTGACGGCACTTTCGACCTCTTCGACCAATGCCTCGCTGACGCCGGCAGGTGATGCATCATCCGGGGCGACGAGCCGCGACGCCAATTGCTGCTGCAGGTAGTTGCCCGGGACTCGCACCACGATGTTCAATAGTGGAATTTCCGGATCGGGCGTGCCGTCAAAACTCGCAGGGACCTCCATGGCGTGATTTGTTGTGTGATGAACGCGGCCGCCCGAGGTCGGCGATTCCAGCGGAGGTCGGTCGGCACGCGCTCCATGCGAATCCTCGCCAGGGTGCGATCGATCCCGCTGATGCACCGCAATCGAGACGCGCACGCCTTCGATGTCCGCCAGTGCCGACTCGATGCGAGTGCGATGGGCATCCGTCAGTCGAGAATTCCGCTGATGGCTGGCGGCTTCGTCCGATTCTGTCCCGGCGTACGTCACCATCCGCTCCAGGTCCATGACGACCACGTCGGCCGGCGCGAGATGGGCTTTGCTGCTGGAGACGGCGAGCCGCACGGCGGCCACGGTGTCGACGGAGATCGCATTGTCCGGACGAGGCTTCAGATAAACCGTCGCCCGCACGCGCGGGGGACGCCGCCAGCCGGTCCCGCGCTCTTCGTCCCAGACGATCTCAGCCTGTTCGACTTCCGGAAGCTGCGTCAGCAGTTCACCGATCAGGCGCGCCCGAGCCTCGTCCCGATCCAGTTCCTGTCGACGACTGCCGGCGAACTGGCCCAGCAGTGAATCCGTCGATTGCCAGCGCTCGATGCGTCGGGGAGTGGATGACTCCGGGGTCTGTAGGGCGAGTCGGTACTGTTCGCGTTCCTTCGTCGGCGCCATGACCCGGCCGCCATCAACCTGAAACGACACAAGTCCGCTGGAGCGCAGGCGGCGAAGTGCGTCGTCGAGTTCCTGATTCGTCAGCGGAGTCTCTCCGGAGACAACGACCATTGATCGATCGGCGGCGGGCCGTAAGAGCCAGCCCAGTCCGGCAAGGACCACGGCAGCCGCCAGGACAATCGATGCACGCCGGGTTCCGGACAGCGATTGCCAAAGCGCCGATACGGGAGGATGACTGCGTTCCAACGCGTCCATGCGTTACGAATGCTCAGGGGCCTGCGATGAGCCGGAGGACAGGATGAGACCATGCGTCGGACGACGTACGCCAGCGGCGCGTGTGCGGAAGGATCCGGTCGCCCGACGAAACCGGGGGGCCAGCGCCCCCCGGATCACCGATCTCTTACAGTGCGCCGTGCCCTTCAGGCGGCACGAGCCTGGCGGTTGGAGCCCGGCCCGCCGCGCGGCGGATAGCCGTATTCACGCAGCTTGCCGGAGAGCGTTCGCAGTCCGATCTTGAGGGCCCGCGCGGTGAGTTCGCGGTTGCCGTGGAAGCGGTTGAACGTGGCTTCGATGAGCTTGCGTTCCATCTCCCGCAGGGAGAGACCGGCAATTTCGGCCGGTGCGGCACATTCCCCTTCCAGCCAGGGGGTGACCATGGCGGGGGTTAGCGTGGGACTGGAGTCCAGCGTGCAGCAGCGGGCGATGACGTTCTCGAGTTCGCGGACGTTTCCGGGCCAGCTGTAGCCGTGCAGGCAGTCGAGCGTCTCGGTCGTGAGCCGCTTCACCGGCAGGCCTTCGCGGGCGGCGGTCTCGGCGAGGAAGTGAGCGGTCAGGGGGCCGATGTCCTGGCGTCGATCCCGCAGGGCCGGCAGATGCAGACAGTGGCCGGACAACTGCCGGAGCAGCGTGGGCTCGAACTGTCCCTGAGCCGCGAGCTTGCGAAGATCGGCGTGCGTCGTGGCGATCACGTGCGGCCGGGACTCTTCGGGACCGGTGGCAGCCTGAGCCAATGCTCGCGCCAACTGCGACTGCACCGAGAGGGGGAGGCCTTCCACATCGTCCAGGAGGAGGGTGTTGCCGATGCCGGCGGTCAGTCGGCCGCCCGATCCGCTGGGGTTCGTCGCGTCGCCGAACAACTCCGCTTCAGCCGCGGCTGCGGACATGACGTTGCAGCGGAGGGTCACCAGCGGCTGCTGGTCTCCGCAGCGGACCGTGTGAATTGCGCGGGCGATGAACGTCACGCCTGTGCCGGGTTCGCCGGAGATGAGGACCGGCTGCCGGTCGTCGACGAGTCCGCGGAGTTCGGTGCGGACGCGGCCCATGGCGGAGCTGTGGCCGATGAGGTCCGGCCACATCCGGCCGTCGAGGTCCTGCTTGAGCTGCTGGTTTTCGGCGAGCAGCCGCGAGCGGCCGACGGCGGCGAACAGGGCGCGGCCGATGCGCTCGGGAGTGTGGGGCGGTTCGAGGACGTCGGCGATGCCGCGGACGGCGAGCGTTTCCGGACGGACGCCGAGCGGCGGCAGCACGATGATCTGTGTGATCGTGCCCAGTTCGCGGATCGAAGCGGCAACCGCCTCCACGAACCGCGTGGACTCGGGTTCGTCGAGCACGCAGGCGGCGATGGATTCCTGCTGCAACGCGGACTGGAGTGATTCCACGCTGGTTGCGCGGAGCACTTCGTACCCCTGCCGTGAGACGGCGGAGGCCAGTTGTTCACAGGATTGCGCGCTGCGCGAGTGCACTACGACGCGGCCGGCCATACGGACCGTGGCTGCGCCGGATGAGGGATTCGGCGTCATGACGTCCTGTCAGTGACTGGAGGGTGATGAGAGAGACACAACGGCCTGAGAGGGCCGTCATTCCGAGCCCGAACACCCGCCGCCCCGGTTACGGCGCGCAGCCGCAGACGGAGGACCGATGTCCTGACTCAGTGAAGTCAAAGGGAGTCGTGGGGGGGAAAGTGAAACGCGAGAGGAAGTTGAGAGGGGGGATTGATACGGCAAACGCTCGGCAGGTGTCAAGCTGTTCTTGAGGCGTTTTTCCGCAGCGGCCCGCGATTTCGCAGAATGGACATCGGCCGATTACCGCAGAACCTCGAACAGGTTGCTGAAGTCGTCCGTCCAGAGCACCCGTTCGGACTGCGGCTGGGCGGCGTGCTCGCGGAAGGTCGGTTCGTCCAGCTCGGATTTCCACCGGCTCAGCAGCATCCACACGCTCGTGCGGTCGCCCGGCAGCGTTTCGGTCGAGTCGACAATGGCGACGGACGCCAGGCCGAACTCGTCGGCGAGAGAGTCCACCACCGGCCGCAGGTCGAAGTGCAGGTTGGAGACGTGAATTGCGATGATCCCGTCGTCGGCGACGTGCCGCAGGCAGACGTCCATCGCTTCGCGGGTCAACAGGTGCGTGGGAATGGCGTCGCCGGAGAAGGCGTCGAGCACCAGCAGGTCGTAGTGCTGGGGCGACTCGGTCTCCAGCGAGAGCCGCGCGTCGCCCAGCACGGTTTCGGTCTCGCCGGGCGAGTCGCTGAGAAACGTGAAGTGGCGATTCGCGAGGTCGATGACGGCGTCGTTGATTTCATAGAAGCGGATGACGTCTCCGTCGCGCGTGTACGCCGCGAGTGTGCCGACGCCGAGACCGATCACGCCGATGCGCACGGGTTCATCGCCCTGTGTCAGCACGGTCGCGGCGCGGCCGACTCCGCTGGAGCGCGAGTAGTACGTGGTCGGCTCCATTCTCAGCGCGGGGTCCTCGTACTGCATGCCGTGAATGATGCGGCCGTGCCGCAGGACGGTGGCTTCTTCAACCTCGTCCCCGAGTGCCTGCAGTTCGTCTTCGACCTTGAGGACGCCGTAGAAGTTGCGGCGGACGTCCGTGAGGCGGGACAGCTCGGTCCACTTGTCGGCGATGACGGTGCCGATGAGACTGATCAGCAGAATGGCCCCCAGCGAGAAGACGACCGGGGGGCGGACGTCGGCGCCGAGGAACTGGCGATCGTGAAAGTAGGCCATAATTGCGATGATGCAGGCCGCCGCCAGGCAGACGTGCAGCTCCCAGAAGTCGGGGAAGACGTACGGCGACAGCAGGGCCACGAACAGTCCGCCCCCTGCCCCGCCGGCCGACATCGTCAGGTAGAAGCCCGTTAAGTATCGCGGATCGGGTCGCAGACGCGCCAGTTCGCCGTGGCACAACATGCACACCGCGAACAGCGCCCCGAAGTACACGACCGCCTGCAGCGGGAGGAACGTCGTGGTGCCGTAGACCAGCATCCAGCAGACGGCCACGATCAGTGCGGCGGTGAGCAGGGCGTACACGCGCCGCGAGTACCAGCGATCGGAATCAAAGCAGAGGATGAACGACAGCAGGTACAGCGAGAGCGGGACGACCCACAGGAACGGGATGACGGCGACGTCCTGACAGACCTGGTTGGTGATCGCCAGCAGCATTGCCGACGCCACGAGGGCGAGCACGAACCAGAGCAGATAGCGACCGGCCGATGGTGCTGCACCGGTTGCGGCATGCGGGCGGGATTCGTCCGCTGTGCCCGTGAGCCGCAACAGTCGCACGGCACACGCTGCGCAGAGTCCCGCGAAGATCCAGAAGCCGATCGACCAGAACCGTCCCTGCGACGACATCGCCAGCGCCGGCTCGAAGACGAACGGATAAGACAGCAGCGCCAGCAGGGAGCCGGCGTTGGAAAGGGCGTACAGCCAGTACGGCGACCGCCCGGGATGGACCAGGCTGAACCACCGCTGCAGCAGCGGGCCGGTGGTCGAGAGGATGAAATACGGCAGGCCCACCGTCGCCAGGAGCAGTTGCACGATCCTCCAGGTGGGTGACTCGCGGCCGGTCGGTTTCCAGTCGGACTCCGGCAGGATGTTGAGCAGCACGAGCGCCACGACGATCAGCGCGAGGTGCAGCACTCCCTGGGCGCGGACCGGCACGCGGGACGTCACCAGATGCGCATAGGCGTAGCCGCCGAACAGCGCGACCTGAAAGAACAGCATGCAGGTCGTCCAGACAGCCGGGGTCCCGCCAAACCAGGGCAGGATCGCCTTGCTGATCAGCGGCTGCACCTGAAACAGCAGGAACGCGCTGACGAACACCGCCGCGGCAAAGGCGATTGCCGGCTGTTTTCGCTCCTCCGCGACGGCCATGCCACACTTCCCCATCCGATCAACTGGACCAAAACTTCCGAAGGATACGTTGCGGCCGTCGGCATTGCAGCCCGCGATGCCAGAACATCGCGGTGCAGCGAAAGCGGTTACTGACCCGGGGTCTGACCCGCTGCGCGACGGTGCTGGGCGGGTCACTGGCGTTCCCGGGCGAATGCTCCGATCATCACAATCGGGTCCTGCATCCTGTTCCACTTCCCGTAACTGCACGGAGTGCTGCACTCATGACCGCCAAAGACGTTCTTCGCCTCACGATCAACATGGGCCGCACAATCACCACCAGCTATCTGTCGGACCTTTCCGATGAGGACCTGCTGCACCGGCCGCATCCCGACTGCAACCACATCAACTGGCAGTTGGGTCACCTCATCGCCTCGGAGCACGGGCTGATCAACAAGGCACTACCGGAATCGATGCCCGCCTTGCCGGCCGGCTTCACGGACCGTTACTCGCGGAAGACGGCTCGCAGCAACGATCCGGCGGCGTTTCTGTCGAAGAGCGAATTGATGGAGGCGTATGAGTCGCAGCGTGCGGGGACGCTGGCGGCGCTCGACCGGATTGACGAGGCGGAATTCGAGCGATCGACCGGGCTCGACTACGCTCCCACCGTGGCGGCGCTGTTCGAGATGCAGGGGTCGCACTGGATTATGCACGCCGGCCAATGGGCGGTGATCCGCCGTCAACTCGGATGGCCGCCATTGTTCTAAACGGCCGCGCCGATCGTGCAGCGCCCATTATCCGTTGAGCCCCGGCTCAAGGGCACGGCGCGCTTCACCCGTGCATGCTGGAAATTCTTGTGAATCTCTGTTCAGATGGCGGACATGTTCGGGCGGGGGCTTTCTCAGTGGATCGACCGCGCCCGGGATCCTCAACTTGTCCGTGGAGACACGCTCATGTCGAGCACCAAGTCTGCAATCGGGATCACGCTGCTTCTCTCCGCATTCGCCCTTCCGACACTGTTCTCCGCCGAGCAGAAGTCGGACTCGGAACAGCCCGGCGCCGAATCCCAGTCGTCCGAGACGAAGCCGCGTGGCCGGCTCCCCAACCACTTCGGCAAACTCGGCATCTCCGAGGAACAGCGGACGCGGATCTATTCGATTCAGGCCGACTACGACGAGCGGATTGACGAACTTCTGTCGCAGATCGAGGAGCTCGTCACCACTCGCGACGCAGACATTGATGCCGTTCTGACGGAGGGGCAGCGCGCCCGACTCCGCGAACTGCGCAGCGAAGCCCGCAATCGGCGCGACGGCAACAGCGACCAGACTTCGCAGCAACCGTCCGAACAGGAATGAACGCCCGCGGCCGCAATCTGTCCGTCTCCCGTCTTCGAGAGTCGCCCACCGAGCATCCTCCTGCCTGGCCGGGTGAGATCGACCTGCTGGGCGAACTGACGAGGCTGCTGGCGCAGATTCCCCGCGGCCGCATCACGACGTATGGACATCTGGCGCGGGCACTGGGAGACGTGGCCGCAGCGCGCTGGGTGGGGCAGTACCTACTGGAGCATCCGCACACCCGCGGATGTTGCTGTCACCGGGTCGTCCGTGCTACGGGCGACCCGGGGCTGTACATCGCTGGTGACGCCGAATCGAAACTGGCACGGCTGCAGAGCGAGAGTGTGCCGGTCAGAGATGGCCGCGTCGATGTTTCGACCGCGTTCGTCTCATTCGAAACGACGGCACCGCTGGCGGAACTGACGGCGTTCCAGCGACAGGTTCCGGACCAGCTCCGGATCAGGCCGTTGCGCCACGAGCCGCGGCTCGTCGCGGGGATCGACGCCGCCTATCGGCCGGACGGCACGTCGATCGGCGCCTGCGTCATCATCGATGCCGAAACGATGGAGACGGTCTCATCGACGGTGGTGACGTCACGGACGACTTTCCCATACGTCTCCGGCTATCTGGCCTTCCGCGAACTCCCACTGATGCGGCGGGCGTGGGAAGCGGCGTGCGACGCGGGGTTCGATCCGGACGCCGTTGTGATCGACGGCAACGGCATTCTGCATCCGCGCCGCGCGGGCATCGCGGCCTGCTTCGGACTGCTGGCCGGCCTGCCGACCGTCGGCATCGGCAAGACGCTGTTGTGCGGCCGGGTCGATCGCGGGACGGTGACGGTGCGCGCACCGGCGCCGGTCATGCATGACGATCAACTCATTGGTATGGCGGTGAAGAGCACCGACCGTTCTCGCCCGATCTTCATCTCCCCCGGAAACCGGATCGACCTCAACGCCGCCGTCGCGCTGGTTCGCCGCCTGTTCGCGGGGCATCGCCTGCCGGAACCGCTGCATCGGGCCGACCGGCTGTCGAAGACGGCTGCACGCTAGCCCGCCGCGCCAGCAAGGGTCGAGCGCCCCACCGCGTCTCCCCACTCACCTCAGTGCGTGAGCACGCATAAGCCGGGTACAGATTTGAGGCACTACTGCACTTGTACGCTATCGCGTCGGCTCGCGGCGCGTTCTTCGGCCGCGAGGCTCTCGTTGCGTGTGCCGATGACCTGCAGCGAGGTCTGCGGGCCCTGGAAGCCGACGACGCGCTTGTCGATTCTCATCTCGCGGCTGATGATCTTGCCGGTCTCGATGTCCATCGTGATCGTGCCCGAGGGGGTCCGCTGGATCAGCTGCCCTTCTTCGAGCGGGTCGCGGATCGGGGAGAGGATGAGCGTCCGCACTTCGATGACGGCTCGTCCTTTCTCGACCGACTTCAGGGTCAGCAGCCGCTGCATGGAGACTTTCTTCTTGAGGTTCTGCTGGGCGAGAATCTGGACTTCGAAGTTCTCCTTCCACGATTCGCCGACGGCGATCGGCTGATCCGGGAGCGTGGGGAAGAGGTCGAACTGGTCACCCTGCAGCTGCGAGCCGTCGGCGGCCGAGCCGCGGAGCGACACGACGGTGACCTCTCCTGCCGGCGAGACCTGAACGGTGCCGAGCGGCGCGTTCAGCGACTCAGCGATGCTCTGAAACTCGGCGGGGGCCTCATCGCGGGAGCGGCTATCCCACTCGACGTGTTCTCCCTGATGATCGGCCGTCAACCGGACGTAGTGAATCTTCGGTTGGAGGACGGCATTGCCGGCTTCATCCACCGATACGACCTCGTACCGTTTGCCGGATTCGACCGTGTTGCGGACCGTGTCGGCGACATCCCCGACCTGGACGAAGATGGAGGAAGTGTGCTCGCTGACGTACTCCAGTGTCTGCCCAGGCTCAAACTGGTAGGCCAGCCGGTAGGTCGCTGCGGAGGGTTCTTCGCCCAGCGTGAGACCGGCGGACAGGCAGGACAGAACAGCGGCGGACAGCGTGAAAACGCGAAGCATGGGCGACCACTCCCTCCATGGATGGCGGCGAACAGGGGGCGGGATGCTAGCACAGGGCGGGAAACCGCAGGGAGAGCAGTTTTCTAGGGTCTCGGCAGTCGGCGAGCATAAAGTGAGTGCCTTCCCACAGTTGATATCGCCGTCCCCGGGACTTGACGAACGAGGGCCGACTCATCATAAGAGTCGTTTCCCATTCGTTTTGCAGGCTCGGGACGGGTTGCGGAGCCGTGTGCTGCGACGCAACGCCGAGTGAGGGAGGAGAATGCCCGCATGGGGCGATATACGGGACCGAAGGCGCGGATTAATCGGCGATTGGGCTTTCAGGTGTTTGAAAGCGCGGGAGCGATCCGCGCGCTGGAACGGAAGCCGAATCCGCCCGGCATGCATACGCGCCGCGGCAAGGTGTCCATTTACGGCCAGGCGCTGGCCGAGAAGCAGAAGATCAAATACTACTACGGGTTGCGCGAACAGCAGCTCCGGAAATACTTCGCGAAGGCCAAGCGGCTGAAGGGGAACACCGGCGCTCAGCTCCTGATCCTCTGCGAGAGGCGACTGGACAACGTCGTCCGCCGCGCAGGGCTGACGATGACCCGCCCGCAGGCCCGTCAGGGGATCGTGCACGGGCACTTCCAGATCAACGGCAAGACGGTGCGTCGGCCGTCGATCCAGGTGAAGGCCGGTGACGTGATTTCGGTCCGGAATCGTCCCAACCTCAAGAAGATCTACAGCGAACTGGCGGGGGCCGGCAGTTCGGCCGGAGCCAGCTGGATTTCGACCGACGCCGGCGAGCTGAAGGCCATCGTCACGGCGCTGCCGGGGAACGATGACGTCAGCCTCCCCGTGGATGTCGGACAGGTCGTGGCATTCATGTCCCGCTGAGTCCGCGGCGCCATTCGGAGAACCATCGGAAACCCGGTTTCATGGCGAAACCGGGTTTCTTCCGTTAACGGCCTGATGCGGGTCAGCGCAGGCGAACGAGAGTCAGCTCATGTCTCAGGCTCCATACCCGTATCCGGCCGCGCTGATCTTCGGGATTCCCGGGGCCGGCAAGGGGACGCAGGGGGACATTCTCAAGACGGTTCCCGGCTTCTACCACATCTCCAGCGGAGTGGTGTTCCGGCAGCTGGACAAGACGTCCGAAGTCGCCCAGACGGTCCGCGCCTACATCCGCCGCGGCGAACTGGTGCCGGATGAGCTGACGATGCGGATTTTCCTTTCGTACCTGGAAGCCCGCCGCGAGTCGGGCGAGTTCCGCCCTGAGAACGACCTGCTGCTGCTGGACGGGATTCCCCGTGACGTGGATCAGGCCCGCTCGCTCGCTCCGTACATTGACGTCAAGCTCGTCCTGCACCTGATGTGCAACGACGAAGAAGCGATGATGCAGCGGATCCGGCGGCGCGCCGTGCTGGAGAACCGGCCGGACGATGCGAGCGAGGACGTCACTCGCAAGCGGTTCGAGGTCTATCACCAGGTGACGGTGCCGGTGCTCAAGGAGTACCCGGCCGAGATCATCCGGGACATCGATTCGACTCAGTCCCAGGCGGAAGTCCTGCTGGCGTGCCTGCAGGAGCTGGTCCCCGTCTATAAGTCGTGTCTGCCCAGGAAGCTGACAGGCGCGCGGCCGTAGAGCGGCCGATCCTCCGCCCTGCCGGGGACCGTTCCCTCCCGTTGCGTCATCGCCGCAGGGTATCATGCTGGAGCGATGGTCTTCGCTCCGATCAACACCGATGCTCCGATCTACCACTGGCCCAAGGCCACGGTGGGCCTGATCGCGGCGAATCTGATGTCCTTCGCGATCATCGCTTCCGGCGTGCTGGGCGAATTCCATCAGGTGGTTGCCCGCTACGGACTGACTTATGGCGGCGGATTGCGGCCCTGGCAGTGGTTGACGTCGAGCTTCGTGCACTTCGACTTTGTGCACGTGCTGGGGAACATGATGTTCCTGTGGGGGCTGGGGCTGGTCGTTGAAGGAAAGATCGGTTGGAAGGCGTTCCTGACTCTGTATCTCGGGCTGGGCGTCACCGAGTGCGCCATCGAGCAGGTTCTGTCGTTTGGAACCCGCGGCGTGTCGGCGGGGGCTTCGTCGATCGTGTTCGGACTGCTTGCCGTTGCCCTCGTGTGGGCGCCGAGAAACGAGCTGGAATTCGGCTACTGGCTGCCGACGATGCGCTGGGACACGTTCGAGCTGTCGATCGTCCTGTTTGCCGTTCTGGTATTGATTGGACAGGGTCTGGTCGCCTGGTGGCTGATTGCGTCGGGTTCCGGCATGACCTTGTCGGCGCCGATCGTGCACCTGCTCGGGGCCGTGCTGGGTTTTGCATACGCGACTGTCGCCGTTCGCCGCGACTGGGTGGATTGCGAAGGGTGGGACCTGTACTCGGTCCTGCAAGGCCGCCATGCACAGCCGACGGCCAGCGACCAGTTCATTCCCATCATGGAGCGCGATCCGGGCGAGCGTCCACGGCCGAAGGTTGGGCAGACGAAGCCTCTGGTCGATCCGGAACGCCACGCGGTTCTCAAGAAAGTCCGCTGCATCAAGCGAGTGCGCAAGCTCGTGGCGGCCGGACAGGCCGGCGAGGCCTATCAACTGCTCCGCAAGACGCAGCACATGCTGGACGACTGGCATCTGCCGCAGCGCGATCACGTTGCGCTGGGCGAAGCGCTGCAGCGGGCCTCGCTCTGGGCCGAAGCGATCGCACTTTGGGAAGAATACATCGAACTGCAACCCGGCTCAGCAGACGCGATCCGCCTGTCAGCAGCCGGGTTGCTGCTCGAGAAACAGCGCCGCCCGCATGCCGCGCTGCGTGTGCTGGAGCCCATCGATCGATCGACCCTGCATCCGCGCCTGGAGCGCCGCCGGGCTGCAATCGAACGTGTTGCACAGCAGCTGATCGACAGCGGACTGATCGAAATCGACCAGAACGCCTGGCGCTGATGCGTGAACTGTGTGTTGCAGGGGGATTGCATTTCGTTGTGCGTCCGTTTGCAATAGAGAGATGGATTGAAGCGTGGAGGCGTGGCGATGGGGTCGACTCGAGAGCCGCATGTCATGGCTGATCCGGAAGATGATCTGACGTCGCGCGTGAAATCCGGCGACCGGGAAGCGCTCGCCGCCTACATTGCCCAGCACTCACCGCAGCTGATCGCGTTTATCGAGAAGCGAATGAGCGACGGTCTGCGCCGCAAGGTGGAGGCGAGCGACATCCTGCAGGATCTCACGGCGAGCGCGCTGCATTCCGTCGGCGACGTGCAGCTGGGAGACCGCGAGCCGTTCGGCTGGTTGTGCCAGCAGGCGGAGCGGCGGATCATCGACGCACATCGGCATCACTTCGGTGCGCAGAAGCGATCGGCCGGGCGGGAGGTCTACCTCGATGCACCCTCCGCGGGAGACGGGGGAGGCGGCATCGCCGACCTGCTCGCCGCCAGCCTGACCACTCCCAGCGCCGCATTTTCGCGGCAGCAGAAGGAGTTCTTCATGCTCCAGGCGCTGGCGGAACTGCCCGAGGACAACCGGGAAGCACTGCGGATGCGCTACGTCGAAGGGTTGCCAAGCAAGGAGATCGCCGAGCGACTCGGGCGCACCGACGGGGCCGTGCGGGTTCTGCTGACGCGTTCGTTGCAGAAGCTGCAGGAAGTCCTGAGCCGCAACAGCGATTTTCAGACGCTCGTCGCGCAGCAGAAGGCGGCGCAGAATGACCGCAGTGAGCCGGACGGCAAGTGAGCACGGCCGCCGCGCTGCACGAAGCTCCGGCGACTGTCACTCAACCGTGTCGTCGGGCTACATGATCGAGAAATAGTTCTGCACCGCGACGTCGATCCGGTCGCTGGTTACCGACGGCGTCAATTCGTGGACGTGGCAGAAGTGCTCGATCTGGCGCAGCAGGTCTCGCGGATGGCAGAACCGCAGGCCGCGACCGGCCGTGTGGTAGTGCCGCTCCAGCAGGTAGTTCACGACGTCGGGCGCGCACTCCATGTTGAGCGAGCGCGCGAGCTTCAGGAACAGGTCGCGGAATTGCTCATCCGTGGGGTCCGTGACTTCAATCTTGTACGGGATACGGCGGAGGAACGCTTCCTCCACCAGGTCGCGCGGCTCGAGGTTGGTTGAGAACACGATCAACTCGTCGAACGGCACCTGGATGGTGCGGCCGCTCTCCATGTACAGGAAGTCATGCCGCTCTTCGAGCGGAACGATCCAGCGATTGAGCAGCTCGTCCACCGGCATCCGCTGGCGTCCGAAGTCGTCGATCAGCAGCGTGCCGCAGTTGGCCTTGAGCTGGAGCGGCGCCTCGCCGATGCCGGAGCCGCGCGTATAGGCGATTTCGAGGTTCTCCATCCGCAATTCGCCGCCGGCGATGATCGTTGGCCGCTCGATGCGGACCCAGCGGCCGTCCACTCCCTTGGCCATGTCGGGGTCCGGCGGGATTTCTTTGTGCTTGTTGGGATCGTACAGCCGCACGATCTCGTTGGAGATGGAGAGCGACTTGGGAATCCAGATGGTGTCGCCGAACGCCTTGGTAATCCGGGATGCGATGCTGGTCTTGCCGTTGCCGGCGTTGCCGAACAGGAACATGCCGCGGCCCGCATGGATCGCCTGGGCGACACGGCTGGTGAGCGAATCGCTCATGGACATGTCGGCGAAGGCCGCCTTGATGCGGCCGAGCGGCGGCCTGACACCAGCCAGAGACTGCGCTTTCACGCTCGCCGTGTATTGCTTCAGCGGGACGGGCGCCGCGCCGAAGTAGGTGCATTGCTGGCTGAGACCCCGCGCCGCCTCCATCCCGATGTCAGTCAGCTCATAGACGTAGTCACCGCCTGCCGCCGAGCCTTTGTAGACGACGAACCGGTCCTGCTTCATGTTCCGCAGCATGCCTTCGATCACCGGCAGTCTCAGGCCCAACTGCTGGCTGATGCGGAATCCGGTTTCCGCCCGGCGGTAGGACAGGAATTTGAGAATCAGGGCCGATACGTCGGACTCGTGCAGTCCCGCCTCCTGCAGCGACTTGGGGGCGCGGGGAAAGAACGATCCTGTCGGCTGAACAGCCGCGGCGGCATCGGGCCTGGGCGTCGCCGAATTCTGCGGCGGCGCCGACGCCGGCCGGGTGACGGGCCGTTCCTCCGGCGGAGAGGATGGCGCCGCTTCCGCCGCGGCGTGGGATCGCGCGTTCAGGGCTGCCGCCCGGGCCCGATGCTCCATGCCGCTGCCCAGGCTCTTCAAGAGCGCATCGATCTCCAGCGTTGTCTGCGACATGAGCGCTGCTTTGCACGTCGGAAAGGTCATTTCGAGCGGCGCATGAACAGGCGCCGACTCAGGGGGTCATCGATAAGGATGGGGTGAGAACAGCGAGGTGCGTCCGGTGGACCCCAGTCCGACGGGCGATCCGCTCGTTTCCACTTCGCAACACGACGGCCGTAACGGTCGTGTCGATTGCAAGAGCGCGGCGCGCAGACACTGACCGAACGGGGACCGTCGAGGCACCCGGGCAATGCATGCCGCCCACTCGTGATGACGTCGGACTGATCCTCTTGATCGCTACGACCCTGCACGGTCCCGCCGTTGCCGTTCGGCATCACGCCGGAACAGCCCGCACGGTCCATCCTGCGGACTAGGTTTACTCAGCCGGAAATCTCGCCCGGAACTCGCGAACTGACTCCCCTGCCGAGGGATTGCACCATGTCGATGGCCGTTGAGTCCACAACCGCTGCTCCCGTCGTGACCAGCCGGGGCTGGCTGCGGGGACAGACGTTCGACGTCAACTTCATCGGCGTGTCCGCCTGCCTGGCCGTCGCGACCGGCCTCGCCGCGATGACCGACCCAGCGCTGTTCAAGACGCTGCTGTTCCTCGACCTGTGGCTGCTCGGCTATCACCACGTCGTCTCCACCTTCACGCGGCTGGTGTTCGACGCCAAGAGCTTCCGCGAGCACCGCTTCCTGATTGTCGAGCTGCCGCTCATCATCGCGGCGGCGACGCTCGCCGGCGTGCTGATCTGCGGACAGTGGATCCTCGCCACCGCCTACCTGTACTGGCAGTGGTTCCACTACGTGCGGCAAAGCTATGGCATCGAGCGGGCCTATCGCCGGAAGGCGGACGGCAACGCGGTCATCAACGATTACGTCTCAACACGCGCCCTGTCGCTCGTGCCGATCTTCGGGATCGTGTACCGCTCGTGGCAGCAGCAGCCGAAGTATCTCGGCATGGACATCCGGTACCTGCCGGTTCCCGAGATGGTCGTCTGGATCGTCGGCGGGCTGGCGGCGCTGGCACTCGGCTGGTGGCTCATCCAGTCGGCGGTCGCCGCCGTCAACGGGCGACTCGCGCCGGCCCACTTCCTGTACCTGCTGTCGCACCACCTGGTGTTTCTCGTCGGCTACGTCCTGATTCCCGACATCACCGCCGGCTGGCTGGTGCTCAACGTGTGGCACAACATCCAGTACATCATGTTCGTGTGGTGGTTCAACAACAACCGCTTCAAGGACAAGGTCGATCCGGACGCGAAGTTCCTGTCGACGATCTCGCAGAGCAAGCACCTGTTCGGCTATGTCCTGCTGTGCCTGAGCATCTCCACCGCCGTCTATCTGATCGTGCACCAGACGACGACCTCTTACATGGAGAACAGCCTCATCCCGGCCGCGGTGACCGCGATGATGATCATCAATTTCCATCACTACGTGGTGGACGGAGTGATCTGGAAGCGCCGCAAGCCGGCGCCTGCCCCTGCCGCGCCGTGACCGCAAAAGAAGACCCCCGGTCTCCTCAGGGGGCCGGGGTTTCGTCACTGTTACAGGCTCGTTTCAGATCCGTCTTACTCGGCCGAAGCCTAAGCGAGGAGAGGGCAGTCTCTCGAGGAGCCGGTCCCTCGCTTGCGCTGCGGGCAAGTATTGAAACTGCTTCTAGGCGCTCTTCTGCAGGAACTCCGGCGCCTCATCGCCGCTCGGACCGTAGCTCGACGGAACCTTCACGTCGAGCAGCCGCAGATACACACCGAACTGCCCCCGGTGGTGATACCAGTGGTTCAACAGAATGCTGCGAAGGAAGGCGGCGCGGGGCACGGTCAGCACTGCCTTGCCATTGGAGACGGCTTGCCAAGTCGCCTGCATCCGCGCGTCATTGATCCGCGGCAGTTCCCGACGGACGAACTCCGCGGACTCGTCGAGCGCCTTGAGAACTTCGGCCCGGTTCGCCGGCTGGGGCATGCCGCCGGCGAAATTGGGAACCGGCACTTCATCCTGCTGCGCCATCCTGAGCACGTTCAATGGCGTCTGCGCGATGTGCAGCGCCAGTTGACCGGCCGTCATCGACTTCTCGTGCGGCTTCCAGTTGAGTTGGTCTTCCGGCAACCGCTCAAGGAATCGCCGCGTCGTCGCCAACTCCGGCTCGAACTCCGCCAAAAACGCTTCAGCTACAGACATGATCAGGCTCCCGAAAGGGTGAAACGAAGGTCATCCCGCTGTCGACGTCCACGTCGGCACAGGCCGATCCGCCTGGACGGCGTCGCCGACCGCACATTCCGTCAGTCGGCCCCCGTGCCTCCCAGAAGAAAGCAGATATGTTCCCGAACCTGTCGGAGGTTCCGCGCAACGATCTGGTCGTCCTGAGAGGCTTTGCAGAGAATCAGCGATCCCTGCAGCGCCGCCATCCACAACTGAGCCAGCGCCGTCGCGTCGACCTTCATCCGCCGCGCGCGGGCCGCGGCATCCACAAACGACGCGAAGTGCTGCTCGGCGTGCACGAAGCACTCCTGAGCGGCGTCGCGGAGCACCGTGTTGGACTCCGAAATCTCCTGCACCACCGTGCCCGCCAAGCAAGATTTGAGAAGGCCGGGGTCCGCAAACAATTCGATGTAGAAGTCGAGGCATGCAAGGAGCCGGTCGACCGGGTCGTCGATGGCGTGGTATCCGGCGGATTGGGCCCGCGCGGCGGCCAGGGCGTCCCATTGTTTCAGACAGGCTTCGGCCAGGGACTCCTTGTTGTCGAAATGGTGGAAGAACGCCCCTTTCGAGACACCTGCCGCAGCGCAGATGTCATCGACGGTCGTGGCGACGTAGCCTTTCCGCCGGAACAACTCGATTCCGGCGGCGAGCAGATCATCGCGAGCAGAGCCGGGTTTTGGTGCCATCGACGATAGGATACCGACTGGTTGGTATGTATGCAAGGCTGCCGCAACGGCTCACCATTCCGGGGGACATACAAGAAAACCCCCCGGTTTCTGGGGAGAAACCGGGGGGCCGGAACAGGGGCTCGGAAGGACGGACCGACAGGCCCGCCCCACGTGTTCGACTTACAGACTCCAACCATCGCGGTACTCGCGGCGGACGACGTGCATGACTTCGGGTGCGTTGGTGGCCACGACGCTCTTGGCGTCCCACTCGATGCGCTTGCCTTCCCCTTCGTCCGGGGCGGCCCAGACGGCGAGGTTGCCGAGGAGGATCGTTTCGGTGAGGCCGCCGGCATAGTTCTCGAAGTTCGAGACCGCCCGCTTCCGCTCGCCGACGATCGACTGGTGGAACTCGGTGAAGTGGCCGGGAGAACGCTCGAACTCGACTTCCGGGAGCGGGACGTCATTGCCGTCGGCGTCGATCAGCTTGATCGGTCCACCGGCGTAGTCGCCCGGTGAGTACATCGTCAGCTTCTCGCCGACAATGATGGCTCCGGTCGTCTCGCCCTTGTCGTTGCGAACCAGCTTCTGTCCGTGGAGCAGCGCCTCGTCGTACTCGTTGCCGCCGTCATACCACCAGACGGGGACCACGGCGCCTCCTTCGGAGAGGACGAAGTCGAATTTGATCTTCGACTTCTGGGGGTAGCTGTCCCGGTTGTGGCCGCTGGTCCAAGCCTGGATGGCCACGGGGTCTTTCAGTCCCAGTCCCATGTAAGGCATGTTGAAGGTGTGGCAGGCCATGTCTCCCAGGGCGCCGGTGCCAAAGTCCCACCAGCCGCGCCACTTGAAGTCGTGGTAGGCATCATCACCGTACGGACGCTCTGGTGCCGGTCCGAGCCAAGCATCCCAGTCAAGCCCTTCCGGAACCTCGGCCGGCTCCGGCCGCGGCCCACCCTGCGGCCACACCGGCCGGTTGGTGGTGACGTGCACTTCCTTGATCGTGCCGAGATGACCGGATTGCAGGATCGCCGCCGCCATCCGCAGGCTGGCTTCGGACGTCCCCTGGTTCCCCATCTGGGTCGGGACGTCGTTCTCCTGGGCCAGCCGCGCCAGTTCGCGGGCTTCCCAGACGCTGTGCGTCAGCGGCTTCTGGGTGTAAGCCGCCTTGCCGGCCGAAAGCGCCAGCGCAGTCGCCAGGTAATGGTGATGGTCCGGGGTGGACACCGTGACTGCGTCGAACTTGTCCGACATCTCGTCGAAGAGCTTGCGATAGTCGCTGAACTCGGCAGCATCTTTGAAGCGGTCGTCCTGCTTGCGCGTAATCCGCTTGAATTCATCGACATCGACGATGGCCACGATGTCCCCATGGGCGGCCGCATCATCCGAATCGCTGGAGCCCTTTCCGCCGACTCCGATGCAGGCATAGCGGACGCGTTCGTTCGGTGACTTTTCCTGAGCCCAAACTTTCGGTCCGCCGACCCACAGGGCGGCGCCGATGGCGCTGGTGTTTTTGATGAAGTCGCGGCGTGTCGTTTTGCGCATCATGGAAGGTCTTCCTCTGAGGAAACATCGCGCATCCGGATGGGACGCGCCGAAATACAATCTGGTCCGTAGCCCGCCGAACTCCGCGGCCAATCGATTGCCATTGCCGCGGCACCGATTCCTGTCCCATATCCCGATGATTGCGGGCAGCCCTGCCCAAGTCCGCCACTTTACCGGAGTCCTCGGCGGATTTCACGCTCTCCAGTCCCGATTCACCGATCGGGCGGAGTTTGAGTTGTCCCGCCCATCCGGTGCGCGGACGCGCTCACTCCTCCTCTCTGGACGATCAGCGCTGTATCCTGAGTTCAGGCAGCGTGTCCTGCAGCTTCTGGATTCCGTCGTTCGTTACGGGTGTGTTCTTTAGGTTCACCGTTTTCAGGCTCTTGAGCGCCGCCAGTTTCTCCAGCCCGGAGTCATCGACTGACGTCTGCGACAGGTTGAGGCTCGTCAGTGCAGGCATGCTGGCGATCGAATCCATCCCGGCCGACGTCACGCCCCGGCAGATGCTGATGTCGAGAGTCTTGAGACTCGGCAACTGGGCGATATGAGCCAGCCCGGCGTCCCCCAGGCTCGTCTGCCAGATCTCCAGCGTCTCCAGCTTCTGGAACGGCAGGATGAGTTCCAGCTCGGCGTCATCGACTGGGCATTCGGTCAGATCGAGATACGTGAGCGAATCGGCCGAACTCGCCAGATGCTCGAGTGCGCTGGTGCGGACGCCCGTCCCGCGCAGCCGCACATCGCGGAGCTTTGTCAGCCCCGCCAGATGCTGGATGCCGGCGGCCGTCACGTAAGTGCGCAGCAGGTTCAGTTTCTGCAGATCGGTGAGCACCGCGAGGTGCTCCAGTCCGGCGTCGGTGATCCGCGCGTCCTCCGCTTCGAGCGTCCGCAACTGTTTGATCGTCGCAACGTGCTCCAGTCCTTTGTTAGAGATGCTGGCGGCCCGGAGCTTGAGGTCCACCAGACTCGGATGCTCACGCAGCTTTTCCAGTCCGCCGTTGCTCACCTTTGAGCCGCGCAGGTCCAGCACCTTGAGCTTGTGCAGCTTCGCGACGTGCTCCATGCCGTCATTGCCGACCAGCGTGTACAGCAGGTACAGACGCTCGAGGTCGGGCACGTGCTCCAGATGAGCGAGTCCGGCATCGGTGATGAGGTTGCATCGTTGCAGACCGAGTACCTTGAGCTGCGGCAGATCCTGGAGAATGGCGAGTCCCTCATCGGTGATGGACGTTTTCGCCAGATCAGCCTCAACGAGATACGGCAGTCCCTTGAGGTGCTGCAGGTCTTCGTCGTGCAGGTCGACGGACATACTGTCCACAGCCACGACTGAACCCTGAGTGTCCTCGGTCAGCTTAACGCCGAGTTGCTTGAGTGCCGTGAGCGCCTCCTGGTCGTCGGGATCCCGCTCAACGACGATCACCGTTTTTTCGGGCGGGGCCGCCGTCGTGTTGGGAGAGGGTGTTAGTGTTGGAGCAGCCGGCTCAGGTTTCGACGGGCAACCGGCGAACAGCGTCAGTGTCAGCAGCGCCAGGAGAGGCAAAAGTCGCAACATCATCATCCTCAATCGTTTAACGTCAGCTACGTTCAACTATCATTGGTTTGCCACCAGGGGGTCATCGTATTGCTCAGCGGCGAAAAGCGAAAGCATCCAGAGAGTTGCGTCGCGTCTGGTATGTGCGGAGGGATCAAACCCGCAGCTCGTGTACGGCATTTTGGAAAAAATCGAAGATGCCGGATAAAATCGCCGAACCGGTACTTAACTCGGGTGGTCAAAGAGCGTAGAAGAAGCTGTTCACCCGCCGCACGTCCGGCTCATTCCCGGCCGCGGCGGTCGTTAGATTCTCGGAATTCCGCCCTACCGAAGGAGTTAGGGCAACTCTTTTCTGTGTTTCCCTTTAGGGTGTAGCAGAACGCTACAGACAGGTGCTGCGATGTTGAATCAGAGCACGATCAACGGCACGCGGTTCTTCGGCGGTTCCGTCATCGCGACGGACGTCCGTTCGAACGTCGTCGGTGTCCGGGTTGATTGCGCCGATTCGCATAAGCACCAGGGGAAACGGCTCCATCAAAGGTGCCGCATGTCGGCGCTGCGGGCAGTCACACCTGCCGCCGCGTCGTATGCCCCCGCGAGCGAATCGTGGCGGCTAGGCATGCCGGCCGGACGACCGAGTCCGGCGGCGATGCCCGCGGCGACCGAACTGCCGGCCCGTGCCTGGGCGGCGCTCGTGGTATCACGAGCGTTGTGAGCTGACGCAGCCTGAGCAGCACTCAGGCCCGCCATCTCCAAGCCCCGCCGGTCGGATCACGACGCCGCGTGACGCCTGACGCACAGGCCGCGCATCGTTCCGATCCCCCGGTTGCCGTCCGCACCGTGTGTCGGCGACTCGCTCCGCGAGTCGCGCGAAGCGCGTGCGACGGGCATCACGCGTCGACCGACGCCCGATGTCCCGCCGCATCGATTCTGCAGACCACGTCCCCTCGCTCCACGCACGGAGCGACTGGACCACTTATGGCGGCCGACCACCACCCGCCATCGACCATCAGCCATCGAGCACATCATGGACGACATCGAATTGATCAATCTGGTTCGCCGGGCCCAGGCGGGGGATCGGGACGCGTTCGGACGTCTGGCCGAGGCGTTCGAACCGGCCGTCTTCGGGATCGTGCTGCGCCGGCTGCGGAATCGCGCCGAGGCGTCCGAAGTCACGCAGGATGTGTTCGTGCGGGCACTGCGGAAGCTCGACCAGTTGCGCGAGCCGGAGCGGTTCGCCGGCTGGTTGAAGCGGATCGCCGTGAGGATGTCGATCAATCGCGCGGTGCGGCGTCCGCGCGAGACGATGTACGCTCCTGAGGCGTTCGACGGCCTGCGCACGTCGCCGGCGATGCCGATCGACGGCATGCTGCAGACGGAGCGCGCGCACCAAGTGCGCACGAGCCTGACGCAGCTGCGGCCGCTGGACCGGGATACGCTGCTCGCCTTCTACTTCGAGGGACAATCCCTCAAGGAGATGAGCGACCGGTTCTCGAGCCCGGTCGGCACGATCAAGCGCCGGCTGCACACGGCCCGCAGCCGACTGAAGGCCGCAATGAGCGACCTGCAGCCGGCATAACGAGAGTCGTACGACTTGTTCGTCAGCGACCCGGGCGCATCGGGCGTCCGGGTCGTCTCGTTTTGAGAGGCCCGGCGTCGGCCGGTTGACGGATGTTGCCCAAACACAGCATGTAGGCGCAACCGCGCTACGCCGCTGTCCGTCGGTCAAATGTTCGCGATCGTCGAGAGGCGGCAGCACGAAGAGGTGCCATTCCTCCAGCTGATCAGCACAATAGGGAAGGCATGCTCCCGGATCATCACTGTCGCGTCCGCGTCCGAATGCGAGCGGCGGGCGCGCCCGTCATCCATGTAGTTTGATGCCGCAACCCTTGACGAGAGCACGAAGCACCTCTTCCGGTTCGCCCCGCGACCCAACGCGGGCGCTGATCGGTGTGCTCCGTGCTCGGTCTCCAGTTCGGCTGATTCTGATTGCGTCCGCGGCGATCCTGGCCGGCCGCCTCAGCTCGAACGCTCAAGCTCCGGGCGGTCCGACTTTGGCCCGAGCGCCGCGGCAACCGCAATCGACCGACTCGTCCCAACTGCAGCTCTGCGTCAGCGAGTCCTTTCTGAATCGGCTGATTGCGCGGCCCGAAGTCCGAAGCTCCGAGGTGCGGGACTTCGTTCTGGGGGCTGATGTGCGCGGACGGGAAACGACTCTGACGACGGTCCACCTCGACCTGCATCCTCATCTCCACGCGGCCGAGGCGGATATGGTCCTTCATGGCCGCAATTTTCCCGACACGCTCGGATACACACCCCAGGCGGTGGTCCATACGGTCGGGTTTCACGAATTCACCGCGCGCAAACGGATCGTGTTCGACGGCAGGCTGTTTCACACTCAGCGGCCGCGGGTCCACGTTGCTCCCTGCAACCAGACAGTCGGAGTCTGGACGCCCGTCAGCGGCATTCCGCTTATCGGCCCGTTTGTCACGGCCTTTGCATTCGATATGGCCCAGCAGCGGCGGGCCGAAGGTGAGGCGGTCGCCGCACAAAGGATCGGCGACCGCGTCGGGCCGGAATTCAATCAATCGCTTGATGACCAGCTCGCACAACTGAATCGGGGGTCGATCAACACATTGACGCCGCTGCTGCAGCAGATGGAATGGGAGCCTGACCACGCGGCCGTATCGAGCACCGAGGAGACGTTGATCCTCTCAGTTCGATACGACGATACGCCGAGACCAGCGTCTCCGATTCCCACCCGGCGCGACGGCGGACTGATGATCGCCGTCCACGAATCAATGCTGAACCGCGGGTTCGAACGGCTGAAGCTTGGAGACCGATCGCTCACGCCGACGGATGCGGACGACTACTGGTTCCGCATCAATGCGATCCTTCAAACCTGGTCGGGCGGCGCCGAGTCTCAAGCCGCAGCGGATCCACCGGCCGCACCGATGCAGGGGGTCACCATCCGTCTGGGACCGGGGCGGCCCGTGCAGGTCCGGTTTCGCAATGATCGAGCCGTGCTCACGGCGCAGGCGGCGCTGACTGTCCCCCCCCTGATCCAGACACCGCTGCTCAACATTGTCATCGAGTTCGGTATCGAACGGTCCGCCGGGGCGATCACGTTCGCGCCGCAGCAGGTCCGCATTGAGGCGGCTAATCCCGGCCAGCCGGGCCTGGGCGCAATGGCGCCGGTCATCGAGCAGCAGGCCCTGGGGAGCGTTCGTCCGCTTGAGTTGCCGCGGCTGTTCCGCCTCCCTCCGGAGGATCTGGCGCACGTGCAGATTGAGCTGCAGGATATCGTTGCGGAGGACGGCTGGTTGATTCTGCAGATGGACGCTGGAGCTGCGGAACCGCGGTGAGTGCAGGCACGTCTGGTCCCCTTGTCTGCTGGCATGCGCGAGGGGGCAGGATTTGAATCCGATTCAGATCGAGACGGCCCCTGAGCGTGTGCCGCGGTGCGGCGGTCCGGCTGCGTAATCCAGGCAGACTTTGCGGCGACTGACGGTGGGGAGATGCATGGCGGCGGTCGTGCAGTCGGCAGCGTCGAGCGCCGATGCATAGAAGAGTGTCAATCGCGCGGCGATCGGGCCGCGCCTCGACAATGGAACTGCGACAGACACGGAGGGCTGTTGTGCTGCGAACTCTCGCCTCCGTCGCCCTGCTCGTGCTGCTGGCCACGTTGTCCGGCTGCCACACCTCTCTTCGCAGGCCGCCGGCGCTCTGCCAGTGCATGGAGAACACCTGCGGCGACGCCGTGGACGCTGTGGGTCGCTGCACATCGATCAGCAATCCGCGGATCAACCATCACGTCACCCGCACCTTCCGGGGCTGCGCCGCGACTCGGCACCTTGGGAACTGCATCGCGACCGGCGGTCCCCACTGCGGTCGCTGACGCCACGAACTCGCACGGTGATGTGAACGCGTGTCACCGTCGGACGCGGGCGCAATCGGCATTGCGGCTCCCGCCCGAGATCAGCTAGCTTCCCGCCCCCACCCCGCAGGATGGCCCGCGGCGCGCGCTGCCGCTCTGCCCGAAATGCGGAACAATCCCCAAGTGGCGCCGCGGAACGCACGAAGCCGTTCCGTCCCACCGCCAAATGGTGCATGGAGGCACGCTGAATGTCCGGAGAGACTGTCCGTTTTCTGCACGCGTCCGACCTGGCGCTGGGCGCCCCGCTGTTCGGGGTAGCCGGACTGCCCGCCAATGTGCGGCAGTGCCTCATCAACGCCCGCTATCGCGCCACCGAGCGCGTGTTCGACGTCGCACTCGCCGAAGGGGTGGAGTTCGTCATCCTGTCCGGCGGCGTCATGAGCCAGTTGGGCGCCGGTCCCCGCGGCTTGTGGTATTTCGCACAGCAATGCGAACGGCTGGCCGCCCGGAATATTCCCGTTTACTGGGTCGAGGAATCGCGCTCGCAGGCCTGCTGGTCTGACTACGTGCCCCTGCCCTCGAACGTATATCAGGCAGACAGCCAGCTGGGCCAGCAGTTTGAGCATCACAGTTCCCGCGGCCTGACGGTGCACATTGCTGCCGGCGCGCATCGACGTCCCCGGACGACCACAGGCTCCGCCGCCACGATCGCCGTACTCCCCGCGGGCCTGGAAGACCTGCCGCTCGCTCAGTCGGGGATTGACTACTGGGCGCTCGGCGGTCGAGCGGAGCCTGGCGTGGTGACGGCATCCTGCGGGTTGGCGCAGTTCGCCGGGACTCCGCAGGGGCAATCCCCGTCGGAGTCGGGCCCGCATGGTTGCGCCGTCGTCACGCTGCACGCCGGCGGACGCTGCGAATCGGAGTTCGTCACCGCCGATTCGGTGCGGTGGCACGACGAGCGGATCAAAGTCGGCGACGGACTGGACTGGACCGGCCTCCGCCAGTTGCTGCCGATGCGTCAGCAGCAGATCGTCCGCCAATGTGACAGTGACGCAGTCCTGATTCGCTGGACTCTGGAAGGGCACGGCGGCTTGTGGCAGCAACTGCATCGCGACGACGTCTGCCGCCAGTTGCTCAGCCTGCTCTACCGGTCTCGGCCCGAATCGGGGCCGGCCGTCTGGAACTTGCCGATCGACGTTGTGCCCGATGCCCATCGCCCGTCTCCGGCGCCCGGTGGAGAATCCGACTTCGCCGCATTGTCTCCAGCCATTGCGGGCATCCCGGCCGGCGAACAGCACCACTCCGCCATTCCGCAGCCCCACGTTGCATGGCATCCGCAGCGCCGCGGCGTTCGCACGGAAATGGACGTTCCCGTCGGCAGCATCATGTGACACTCATCACTGTCGCCGGAGCGACGGCCGCACACTCTGAAGTTCGCTGAGCAGAGAATCGACATGCGACTCACGACGATTGCGGCGGCGCGCCCCGGCCTGCCGCTGAACCCCAGCATCGACGACCTTGGACCCGGACTGAACGTCGTCGTTGGTCCCAACGGATGTGGGAAGTCCACCATGCAGCGGCTGGCGCGCGACCTGCTGGCCGCGGCGCCGGCCGCCCAATCGGAATCCGATGCTCCCATCGCGGGCTCCATCGGCATTGCGCATGGCAAAGACGCGTTTCGCCTCGTCCGTTGCGTCCGGGACGGTCATCCTGAGACGACGGCCGTTGTGGCCCGGGGCGCCGCAATCGCTCGCTGGTCGCCCGGCGCCAGTGCCGAAGCCGAAGCGCTGGTGCGGTTCGTCGATGCGGGCAACCTGCACCAGGCGGAGGAACTCGCGCGACTGGCGGCCGCGATGGCGGCGCTTGCGACCAACTCGAAACAGGACACTGACGGTGCAGGACCGTTCGCACAGTCAAACTGGGAGATCGTCACCCGCACGCTGCGGCAGCAGCACGAGGCCGCACAGCTGCGCGCCGGCGCTACGCTGCGAGTGCAGGTTCGCCGTCAACGCGCGCTGCACACACGCCGCCGCTGGCTCGACGACCAGATTCACCGGCAGCTCGAAACCATCCGCTCGCTCGATCAGGATTGGCAGGCCGCTCAGTCCGATCTCCGCATCGCCGAAGCAAGGCCGGTGCAGCACGCCCCGACCCTGCCAAATCGCCTGACCAACGGAATAATTCCGCATGCCGAGCTTTCCGAGCTTGGCCGCCGCGCCGCAGCGTTGCAGGAGGTCGTGCATGATCTGGCTCAGCAGCGCATGCGCCACACGCGGATGATGGCCACCGGGCTGCATTCGGCGTCATGCCCGACGCACGAGGTCCGGGACCGTCTGGATCGCTGCGAGGTCGAAGTGCTGCATCAGCTGCATGTCGTGAACCGTCGTCTGGTCCAACTGCAGTCCCCGCAGATCGGCGCTTGTCCGCAGTGCGGCGACACCTGCCCGACGTGCGGCAGCCATAAGCCGCTGCAGGAGGTTCCTCACCGGGTCGAGTCCGCTGTTTCGGAGGCCTCGACTCCGCAGCCGCATCGAAAGAATCTCCAACAGAGAGCAAACGAACTGCGAGAGCGACTGTTCGCCGCGCGCGATGCACTCAATGATCTGTTCCGTCGCCGGCAGCGGCTTGACACGATTCGACGCGCCGCTGCTCTCGATCCGACTCTTGATGCACACCGCTACGCCGCCGCCGAACTGGAGCAACTCCTCTGGGACATCCTGCAGTATCGCCGCGTTGAATCACCCGCCCCGGCTTTCGTTGCGTCAGCGTCGCATGTTCCGGCAGTGGATGTCTTCGCCCTGGCGTCGGACTCGTTCCGCCGACTCACCCAGGACCGGTATCGTGCCCTGCACTGGAATGCCGACGAACAACGTCTCCTCGCGCTTCCGGCTGAAGGGCGCCCTGCCCGGCTCAGCGCGCTCAGTCGCGGCACCAACGAGCAGGCGGCTCTGGCGCTGCGACTCTCCCTGCTGAAGTCACTGGCCGCGGTCGGCCGGTGCGAACCGGCCCTCTGGGACGAACCACTCGCGGACACCGATGAAGGGCGCCTGCAGATCGCCGCTGCCGAACTCGCTTCCGCTGCGGAATCCGGGGTCCAGCTGATCATCCTCACCTGTCGGGACCGTGTCGCGAGCCTTCTCGCGAGCCACGGTGCGCGGGTCCATCGGCTGGGTGAATCATCAGCGTCTGAGTCGTCCCCACGCATCGCGCAAAGCACTGCTGAGCGAACCAGCCTGGGGCCGCGCGTGGAGGTCGATGCCCCCGTCTGCGATGGCGCATCAGACGGAAGCGACGACTCCGTCAAGCAGTCCCATGCCATTGAGGCCTCGCTGGAATCCGATGAGCCGGTCGGTGTGGACGCGTTCGTTGACGAGGGACCGATGATCCGGGTTCATCCATCGGAGCCGTTCTGGCTGCGGCTCGATTCCCCGTTGACGCAAGTTCCCTCTCTCGGGTTTCAGTTCGCCCGGCGCCTGCGGGCACTCGGTCTTAATGACGTTCGCGACCTCATCCAATTCGACCCTGGACTGAAGCTCGCACTTCTCGGCGAGTTGCAGATCACGGCCGGACAGATCCAGCTGTGGCAGGCCGAAGCCCGCCTGCTGATCGGCGTCTCCGACCTTACGGCCCGCGACGCCCAGATCCTCGTCTCGTGCGGGATCATGCGGCCCGAGGACCTTGCTCAGGCCGACACCGAAGAACTCGTTCTGCGACTCGATCGCCTCCGAGGCGGCCGAAACGACTGGCATCCCGGTCTGGCCGCCTCTCCCCGTCGGGAAACCATCGCCCGCTGGATCCGCTCCGCGCGGGGCCGGCTCGTCGATGACATCGAGCGACAGGTGACGGCGGCCCCCCCCTCGCGAGTGCAGGCGATCACATTCTCCGATTCCCCACATGACCATCGCCCCGAGCACCTGCAGTTCGTTACTCAGCCGCAACTGGAGCAGGCGCAGCAGCAGCCTGACGGGCCGCGTTTCCGGCTCCACCTCGACAGTCCTGTCGTCGATGCTCCCTCGATCGGACTCAAGACGGCCAAACTGTTGCGACGCGCCGGCATTGTGACGGTCGCCGATCTCCTGGACTGCGACCCCGACCGCGCCGCCGCCCGAATGCGCCATCGTCGCATTACGACCGACGTCATTCGGGTCTGGCAGCGGCAGGCGGTCCTGATGTGCACCGTACCCGAGCTCCGTTGTGCCGATGCCGCCGTGCTGGTCGCGTGCGGGATTGCCTCTCCTCTGGATCTGAGCCGCATCTCCCCCTCCGCTCTGGGCGCCATGCTCATGCCGCTGCTCTCGAGCGCCGAAGGACAACGGCTCCTCCGGGGCGCTCGCGCTCCTTCGGTCGAGGAGATCACACGCTGGACCGAAACCGTCGAGGAAACCCGCGTCCGCCGCGCCGCCTGATTGACCAGGCCGGTCTGCGGCAAGTCCAAGGCTCCGGGAGCGTCCGGGGCTTCCGCGAACAACTGTCCCAGGTCCCCCTTCTGACCCGACCCGGGATCGCCCCTCGGCGACCGTCGAACTCATCCAGCCCTGGCGACGCTGAGACTGTTTCAGACGCCGTTGCGATCGTCGAACTGCCCGGACAATGTTGCTCCGTCCCCGGTGCAGCCCCTACTCTGGCGGAATTCTGCGCCGAACAGTGCGATAATTGCCGGATCATCGTCCCGGTGCGGCGCTGCAGCTTCCGAGGAGCGTTCTGTATGGGGTGGCCACTGGCAAGCATCTTCGACACGGAGGGTTTCCAACCGCGGTGGCAAACCGGGGTCGGCTGGGAGGAGCAGCCTGCCTGGGGCTGGCTGCATATCGCATCGGATATTGCAGTCTGGGGCGCCTACACCGCGATTCCCATTGTGCTGCTGTACCTCGTGCGGCACCGGCGCGACATCCCGTTTCCCGGCGTGTTCTGGTTGTTCGGAGCGTTCATTTTCGCGTGCGGGACGGGACACTTTCTCGAGTCCCTGATGTTCTGGTGGCCCGCCTACAAGCTTTCGGGCGTGATCAAACTCGTCACGGCGGTCGTCTCCTGGGCGACGGTCTACGCCATGCTGCCGGTGGTGCCGTCCGCGCTGACCCTGCGCAGTCCCGAGGAGGCGGAAGCGGAGGTTGCCAAGCGGACCACGGAACTGCGCAATCTCACAGGCCGTCTGCAATCGGAGATCGCGGCGCGGCGCCGGGTCGAACAGTCGCTGCGCGACAGTGAAGAACGCCTCCGCATGGCGCTCGCCGCCGGACGCATGGGAACCTGGGACTGGAATCTCAAGACCGGCGTGACGCGCTGGGACCTGCGGGAACGCGAACTGTTCGGCATGAACGCCGCCGCCGCCGAGACGCCCACCGACGAGATCTTTGAACGGATGCATCCGGATGACCGCGACTCCGTCCGCGAGGCGATTCAGGAGGCGATTGACAGCGGCAAGACATATGATCACGAGTTCCGGGTCGTGCATCTTGATGGCCGCGTCCGTTGGCTCGCCGGCCGCGGCGACGTCATTCGCGACGCCTCCGGCGCCGCTCTGCGGATGGTCGGAGTCAATTTTGACATCACGGACCGCCGGGAGGCGGAGGACCATTACCGTTTGATTGACCGTGCGCTGGACTCGGCCACCAACGGAATCGTGATCTGCGACGCACGCTCCCATGATGTCCCGATCATCTACGTCAATCAGGGGTTCGAATCGCTCACCGGCTACTCGAGCGACGAAGTCATCGGGCGGAACTGCCGTATGCTCCAGGGCCCGCGGTCCGACCCCGGCGCGGTTGCTGCACTCCGGCAGGCGATTGCCGACGGCACTGAATGCCACACGAGCATCCTCAATTACCGGAAAAACGGCACACCCTTCTGGAACGATCTCCGTATCACGCCGCTCCGCAATTCCAAGGGTCGCGTGACGCATTTCGTCGGCGTTCAGGCGGACGTGACCGATCGCACGGAGTTCGAGGAGTCGCTGCGTCGTGCTGAGGCCCGTGCCCAGGCCGCCAGCCAGGCCAAAAGTGAGTTTCTGGCCAACATGAGCCATGAAATCCGCACACCCCTCACCGCTGTCCTGGGCTGCGCCGATACCCTCTATCCGCGGCTTCCCAGCGAAGATCATCGCGACATGGTCCAGATGATCCGCAATCAGGGTCGCCTGCTGCTCGGCATCCTCAACGACATCCTCGACCTCTCGAAGATCGAGGCCGGCCGGCTCGAGATTCGGCGGGAGCCGACCTCCATCGTTTCGGTGATCGAGGATGTCCGCTCGCTGATGCAGCCGCAGGCGATTGAAAAGGGGCTCGACATCGTGACTGAGTATGCCAGCGACATGCCGCGGGAAATTGATACCGATCCGCTCCGCGTCCGGCAGATCCTCATGAATCTCGTCGGCAACGCGGTCAAATTCACGGAGACGGGGCGGATCAGCATCGTGGCCTACTGCGACAGCGAACCGGACGCCCGACAGCTTGTGATCAATGTGCGGGATACCGGCGTCGGCATTGCCGAGGAGAAGCTGGATGCGATCTTCGAGGCCTTTACGCAGGAGAATCCCCAACTCTCCCGCCGCGTGGGAGGGACTGGACTCGGGCTGACCATCAGCCAGCGTCTGCTGACCATGCTCGGCGGCAGCATCCGCGTCGTGAGCCGGGTCGATCAGGGAACGACGTTCACTGTCACGTTCCCGCTCAAGCAGGCTGACGTGACACAGATGCAGTCCTCCGATGCGCTGACGCGCAGCACTCTCGAGCAGCAGCGCAGCCGCGATTCAATCGACATCCTGCTCCCGATCCGTGTTCTGGTGGCCGAGGACACGCGCGGGATTCAATTCATGATCCGCCGAATGCTGGAAGACGCCGGGGCGACCGTGGCCGTCGTGGACAATGGACAGCGGGCGATCGAGGAGATCCGCCGCGCGGAGAAGTCCGGACTGCCCTACGACATCGTGCTGATGGATATGCAGATGCCCGTCCTCAACGGATTCGACGCGACCGTGCAGCTGCGGGCGGAGGGGTGTCGGATACCGGTCATTGCCCTCACGGCGGCCGCCATGCAGGGGGACCGCGAGAAGTGCCTGCAAGCGGGCTGCGACGATTACCTGGCCAAGCCGATTGACCGTCACACACTACTGGATGTCCTCGCGCGACAGTACAATGCAGGCGATCAGCAAGCCAAGTGACTTGTCGGGTTCGTTTTCCGCTGTGTGGGTCTGCAGGCAGGCACGATGGGCGACATTCTCGTCGTAGACGACGACCGTACGATTCTGCATCTGGCGGAGAAGGCGCTCCGCGACGCCGACCACGTCGTGCACACGGCCCGCACGGCCGAAGAGGGCCTGCACAAGGTTCGGGAACTGAGGCCCGATGTGGTGCTTCTGGACATCGTGCTGCCGGGGGAATCGGGGCTCGGCGTGTTTCAGCGCATTCAGGAGATCGACCGCCGCCTTCCGGTGATCTTCATCACGGCGGGCGCCGGCAGCGAGACGGCCATCGAGGCGATGCAACTGGGCGCATATGACTATGTCGCCAAGCCTCTCGAACTCGCTCCTCTGCGGGATCTGGTGGATCAGGCCATCGAGACGCGGCGGATGATGAACGTGCCGGTGGCGTTGCCCTCCGCCGAGGCGGGCGATAAATCAGGCGACGTCTTCGTCGGGCGCAGCCCGGAGATGCTGGATGTCTTCAAGTCGGTTGGTCGGGTCGCCAAACAGAGCGTCACGGTGCTCATCCGGGGCGAGAGCGGGTCCGGCAAGGAACTGGTGGCCCGCGCCCTCTACCAGCACAGCGACCGCCGGGAAGCGCCGTTCATGGTCGTCAACTGCGCCGCCCTCCCCGATACGCTCCTCGAAAGCGAATTGTTCGGTCACGAGAAGGGCTCGTTCACGGGCGCCGATCGACGCCGCATCGGCAAGTTTGAGCAGTGCAACGGCGGTACGCTGTTCCTTGATGAAGTCGGCGACATGTCGCCGCTCGTCCAGGGAAAGGTGCTGCGGTTGCTGCAGGAGCAGCGGTTTGAGCGCGTCGGCGGGAACGAGACGATCCAGACGAATGTCCGCCTGATCGCCGCCACTAATCGCGACCTGGAGGAGATGGTCGAGGAAGGCGACTTTCGCGCCGACCTGTTTTACCGACTGAACGGCGTGACGATCTTTCTTCCGCCCCTGCGCGAACGGAAGGACGATGTCCCGCAGCTGCTTCAGCACTTCCTGGCCCGCGCCAGCATCGAGCTCGGCAAGCCCGAGATCGAGGGGATCTCACCCGAAGCGCTGGAGTTGCTCATTCGCTACGACTGGCCCGGGAACGTCCGCGAGTTGCAGAGCATCGTGCGCCAGGCCGTGCTGAAGTCAACCGGACCGGTCATCGTCCCGGAGTTTCTGCCGCCGGAAGTCCGCGGCGAATCTCGCACATCGTCGGCGGACGATGAGGAGGACGGGCTTCCCCCATCCAATCTCCGCAACTTCATCAATCGCCGGATCCAGGCTGACTCGACCGACCTTTATGCCGAAGCCGTCGAGATGATGGAGCGTTACCTGTTCACCCGCGTCCTGCAGGAAACCGAGGGGAACCAGTCGCGCGCCGCCGAGCTACTGGGGATCACCCGCGGCAAGGTCCGCGACCGCATTGCCGCCTTCAACATCTCGTTGGGCAAGAACGTCACGATCGAGCACGACTGACCCGTCAGTGGACGCAGGTCGTCAAATGGCGGGCGACCGCACACGCAGCGCCTCCAGGGCGCCGGACGACCGCGAGGCTGGCGGGGCCACGCGGGCATCGCCGAATTCGAACGGTGTCGCTCGATAATTGGACTTTCCCCGATCGGGTTGAGTGTTGACCGGTCGCGGACGGTCGGGAGCCGGGCAATCTTCGTCGCGAGATTCCTCCGCGGCATCCGTGCCGCACCTTGCGACGGCGTAATGGTTTACAGCCGAATCTCTGGCGTCGCCGTCGATTGTGGCACAACGCTTGCCTTCCCCGTCCGTCACGCAGTTCAGGTGACTGCACGGAACTTTGGGAACACACCGGATCCGGCGCGGTGGCCGTGATGCTGCCGCGGGCCGGATCCCAAAACTCGAATGAGGAGGCAGCCATGTTGTCCTGGGCAATCATCTTTTTGATCATCGCTCTGATCGCCGGCGTATTGGGATTCGGAGTCGTCGCCGGCACCGCGGCCTGGATCGCGAAGGTTCTCTTCGTGGTCTTTCTGATTCTGTTTCTCGTCTCGTTGTTCGCCGGGCGCCGCGTGAACATCTAGGTGGGAAACGAGGCCGCGCTCAGAGTCGAGCGGACCGGAGGGCCGCTGCCCGATCAGGAGGTCTTGGCCACATGATCGGGCAGCAGCGCGTTTGGCCGGCTCAGGCCGCCGCGTCGTGTTGACACTCGCCGAAGGAAACTCGTGATGCGAGCTCTCCTGATTGCTGTGTTGCTGATTGCACTGCTCGTTCTCGTGGGATGGATTTCGTTTCACTACAACGGCAGCCGCGCCGGCGTGACGGTGGAGACAGAGCGGATCGAGGCTGACACGGAGCGCCTCATCGAGGAAGGCCGCGACGCAGTCAACGATGTTCGCGACCGCGCCTCGGAACTTCGGGTGGAGGAGCATAGCGAGGAGCAAAGGCAACCGTGATCGGTTGCCTCCTCAACCGCCGGCCTGGCCGAAAGTTCGCTTCCGTCCGGGCCGACGGTGTTTGCCGCGTGACCAATGTCACATTCAGTATCCGGCCTGTCGGGACTGGCAGCGCCGCGGGACGTTTTGAGCAGGTGCGGAACCCAGCCGAGCAAACCAAGGAGATCGTCAATGACGCGTATCTGGTGGTTGTGTGGTGTGATCGCAGTGGCAATGGCCCTGCCGCTGAGCGCGCAGGAGGTGGAAGAGGGCGCCGGTGGAGAGTCAGCAGTTGCTGACGGGATCGATTTGGCGGACCCAGAGCCGGCGGATGAGAGCGAGAATACTCCCGACGTGCCCGATGCACCGGAGGCGGAAGCGAATGCCCCGGCGCTGCCTCCGGCCGAACCCGACGTGGAGACCGCGCCTCCGGAACCTGTCCCCGCGGTGCAGGAACCCACAGTTGAATTGCAGGCGACTGTCTCACCGCGTCCCGCGCTGGGCGTCCGCTTCTTTCGCGGCACACAGGTGCGACTCTCCCAAGTGCTCGACGGCAGCCCAGCCGACCAGGCCGGATTGCGGCGCAACGACCTGATCGTCAGCTGGAACGGCGTTTTCCCCGGTTCCACCGATGAATTCATCGCCCTGGTTGCTGCTGCTCCGCTGGATGAGCCCGCAGAAGTCGCGCTGGTCCGCGGCGGCGAACGACATACGCTCCACATCCACCCGGATGCGTGGAACGCCGTGTTCGAGGAGCCTTACGTCGCCGCGCGTCCCGACCTCGATCTCGATGATGACGGGGACGCCGACTTTCCTCACTATCACGCGCCGCATTACCACGCGCCGCATTACTACGCAGCCCCCTATTACTACACCACGAACGTCTCACCTGTCGTCGTGCCGGCTTCGTGGTACGTCCCCTATCCATACCCGTACCCTTATTACTACACGGCCACATGGGGCTATTGGCCATCGTGGTACTACTACAACGCCTATGCGCCGGGATACTACTACTGGCCGTACTACGCCTATGGTCCGTATTACGGCTACTACCCGTGGGCCTATCCCGGAGTCTATGCCCATCCGTATCACGCTCCGGTTCATTCGGACGATCATGATGCGGAGGGAGAGGACAGTGCTCGGCGAGGCCTGGATGACTCCCGCACGGTGAGGACGTCATTACGGTAAGTCGACACCGGAGCCCGGATGGAAATCTGATGTGATTTGGCATGCGGCCTGCGTCACCGGTGTGGCGCAGGCCGCTGTTGCTGTCAGACCCCCAGTTGTCATTGGTTGCAAACCACGATGGATCTCTTCACCGCTATCATCAGTTGGGCCGTGTTCGGACTGATCGCCGGTGCAATCGCCCGGCTGCTCGTTCCGGGTCGGCAGCCCCTCGGTTGCCTCGGCACGATCCTGCTGGGAGTCACCGGATCGCTCATCGGCGGTTTCGTGAGCTGGCTGCTGTTCGGAGGTCATCCCCTCCAGGCGTCGGGTTGGATCATGTCGATTCTCGGCGCCGTGCTGGTGCTCGCCATCGGCGTCATCCCCCGCCGTTCGATGCGATAGTCAAACGCACGCTGCACACGCCGGGCATGCACTATGATTCGTCCCATCCCCACGCATCGTGACCGCGGTCGGAATGCCGCGCAGGTCGTCGTCGAAACCTGTGGGCGCACGGACATCGGTGGCCGCGAGTCCAATCAGGATCAATTCCTGATTGCGACCCTCCGACCCCGGTTGGACATCGCCGATTCCAGTGTGCAGTCACTTTGCGCATCTGCGGCGGGGCCGTCGCGGCATCTGCTCGCAGTGGCGGACGGCATGGGTGGTCAGGCCGGGGGCGCACTGGCCAGCCAACTGGTCATTGAAACGATCGTTCACGAACTGGAATCATTCGGCCTTCCTGCCCGAGTCGACGATCTAACGGAAAGACTCAATTGCGTGGTTGAGGATTGTCAGTCCGCCATCGGGGCTCACGTCCGCGTCCATCCTCAATATCGGGGCATGGGGACCACACTCACGCTCGCCTGCATCGCCTGGCCACGGCTGCAGATCGTGCACGCCGGCGACAGCAGGGCCTACCTCATACGCCAAGGCCGCGCTCGCCAACTGACGACGGATCACACGCTCGCGCAGCAGTTGGGCGCAGCCCGAGGTCAAGCGGAAGCGACGCAGGCGTCTCGCTGGGAGCATGTGCTGTGGAACGTCATCGGGGGCGACGGGCGCAGCCTGCATCCGGAGCTTTCTTCCTGCGAGCTTCAAGCCGGCGACGCGGTGCTGCTGTGCACGGACGGCCTGATGAGGGGATTGTCTGAGGCCGACCTCACACGAATAATGCATCAGGAACAGACATTGGACGACGCCGTTTCGTGCCTGATTGACGCGTCGAGAAAGGGGGACGGACGGGACAACATTACCGTCGTCGCCGCGCGGTTCGCAGATGCCTGCCCCGACTCCCTGCACGTCCACAATCGACGAAGACGACACGGGCGCCGCACTGATACGTGGCCTTCGTTTCCTCGATTGTCCGAGGACGACTGATTGAGTCTGCCTGTGGACATTTGCTCGGTAACCGAACACGGCGGTTGCAAGCAACCCACTGCGAGACGCGCTCAGTCCGGTCCGCCGGAGGGCTAAATGCTTGCGGCAGAGCGGCATAGGCCCGGTCGATCGGCAAGCACGTCGCAAGTTTTCCCCTTGGGAACGCAGCTTGCGACCTCCTGGATTGGTCCGACTGTCGGGTCTCTTCCAGGAGGTGTCGCAGATGTTCGCCCTCAAAGCGGTATCGGGACTTGCAATCGGGAGTGTCGCATGGTTTTCAATCTTTGCGGATGCGCCCGCCGGAACGATGTATATCGGCGAGTTGCATGACGCATCGGCGACGGAAGTCGTCGTGTCCATGAGCACCGAACTTGTCACCTTCGTCGTCACGAGTTCGACGAAGGTCACACTGGATGGCAAGCCTGTAGAAGTGACGGAACTGCGTCCGGGCGATCAGGCGTCCGTGACGGCAGGCGCCGGCGACGGGAGATTTCCCATCGCCATCGACGTGTCAGCCCGCAGGAACATTGTTGCCGACTCACCCCCGGAGACGGATCTCCGGCGATGATCACCCGCCCTGCCCCTTCAATGAGGCGGCGTGGAACGAATGACTTGACTGTGAAAGGAGCGCACCATGTTGCGTTATCTCCGAAATATCGCCCTGGCATGCATTCCGGCCGTCGCGCTGGCGTCCATGCCAATGGCCGCCGATGCCGATGGTCGGCATCGGCACCGTGGTCACCGTCACGGCAACCGCGGCTGGAATCACGGACATTATCACGGCAACCGCGGTTGGAACCGCGGGCACAATCACTATCGCCATCGTGGATGGTACGGTCACAACCACTACCACTACCGTCCGTACGGGTACTACAACAGCTATCCGTACTATGGAGGCGGGTACTACGGATCTTACGGCCTTCACACGCCCTACGGTTCGGTCCACTGGTGGTAGGCCTCCCCATCTCGTCGGAGCGAAGCTCTGACAGCGATCGATCGAACTGGCCGCCCGGCTCCCGGCAGTCTGACTGTCGAAGCCGCGGCGGCCATTCTTCTGCGCCGGTTGAGAGCTTTTCGAGAACGCCTGCGCTGACCGCTGCCGGCCCCCCTTTCCAGCAGGGCGCTTGATTCCCCTCCCCCCCACCGTCAGAATGACACCCTCTTCAGGCAAGTCCACCCGCGGCGGGGACGCATGCAGCTCTCCGCCCGCGAACAGTATCACTGCGGGTCTGCCGACGCCTGCGCCGCGTCGCAGCGAATCCGGACGCGCATCAATCGAGGTTCACTGACGATGAAGATTCTGGAAGGTCAGACGGTCGGCATTGACCTGGGCACCACGTACTCGGCGATCGCCCAGCTCGATCCCGACGGCAGCCCGATTTCTCTTCCCAACGCCGACGGCAAGCCGATCACCCCGTCAGTCGTCCTGCTGGGGGACGACGGGAAGGTGATCGTCGGCCCGACATTCGAGCGCATGTCGCTGGAGGACCCCAGCCACATCGTCGAGGCCATCAAACGGCAGATGGGGAACAAGGACTTCTTCGTCGTCTACCAGAACAAGAAGCTCACTCCCGAATTCATCTCCGCTCTGATCCTCAAGAAGCTTAAACAGGACGCCGAGAAGAGTGTCGGTCCAATCGCCAACGCCGTCGTCACGGTCCCTTACTACTTCAACGACGTCCGCCGCAAGGCCACGCAGGACGCCGGCCGCATTGCCGGCCTCAACGTGATCGACATCATCAACGAGCCCACCGCGGCGACGCTGGCCTACGCCTGGCAGCGCGGCGAGCTGGGCAAGACCGACAGCAGCACGGAACGCACTATCCTGGTCTATGACCTGGGCGGGGGGACGTTCGACGTCACGGTCGTCCGTTACACCGGCACGACGTTCCGCGTCCTCGCTACCGACGGCGACGTCATGCTCGGCGGTCTCGACTGGAGCCGCCGCATCGTCGATCACGTCGCCGAGCAGTTCCACCGCAAATTCAGCGAGGATCCCCGCGAGGATCCCGAATCGATGATGACGCTCACGCAGGAATGCGAGGACGCCAAGCGTGAGCTGAGCCAGAAGGCCCAGGTCCCAATCAACTGCTACTACAAGGGGAAGAGCCTGACCGTCTCGCTCACGCGGGGCGATTTCGAGCGCATGACGGGCGACCTGATGCAGCGCACGCGCGATACGACCGAGCTCGTCATGCAGCAGGCGGGCATGAAGAAGGGCCAGCTCGATGAGCTCGTCCTGGTCGGCGGTTCGACCTACATGCCGGTCGTCGAAGCGATGCTTCGCGAAGTCACCGGGCGCGAGCCGTCCCGCTCCGTCATTCCGGAGGAGGCGGTCGCGCAGGGAGCCGCGATTCACGCAGCGATTCTCGAGGCCCGCGCCACGGGGGGAGACAGCCGTCTCGCCCGGGCGGTGATCAATCGCCTGCGGGCCGTGAATACCACGGACGTCAACTCGCACTCCCTCGGTGTCAAGATCTCCGATCCCGGCAACCGGACGCGGAAGATCAATCATATCATGATTCCCAAGAACAGCTCCGTTCCCCACACGGTGACGCAGCGGTTCGTCACCAATTCGGAGAACCAGCAGCGGGTCCACATTTGCGTTCTCGAGGGGGACGCGACGGATCCCGATGCGTGCACGACGATCGGCGACTTCCGCGTCGTCAACCTGCCGCCCAACCTCCCCGCCGGCTCGCCGGTGGAAGTGACCTACGAGTACGACAAGAACGGCCGCATTAGTGCGAGGGCCAAGGAACTGACGGGGAATAAGGAGGCCCAGATCGAGATCGAGCGCGCTCAGGGACTCAATACCGAGGGCGTCTCCGCGTTCGAGAGCTTGGCCAGCAGCTACCACGTGGAGTAAGGGGGGGCTCCGTTATCGGTTCTCGGTTGTCGGAGCAGCGGCCGGCGTCCGTAGAGCTGCGCAGAGCCAATTGCCTCCGCCAGTGTGCAGGCGCGCAACGAAGAGCCCAATCCCCCGCCAATACTGATCACCGACGACCGATCACCACTCATGGACGTCTATAAGGAATGGCTCGGCATCCCGGACGGGCCTCGTCCGCCGGATCATTACGAGTTGCTGCGCTGTGTGCGCTTCGAGGACGACACCGAGAAAGTCCGCGCCCACTACAAGAAGCTCAACGCCCACGTCCGCAAGTACGCCACCGGGCAGTACTCCGTGCAGTCGCAGGAACTGCTGAACGAGATGGCGAAAGCCATGCTCTGCCTGACGGACCCCGAGCGGAAACGTGATTACGACGAAAGTCTGGGGCGCGAGTTTGAGGCCAGGCGGGACGAGTTTGGCCGCATGCCGCTGCTCGACATTCTCGTCAAACAGGCGCACATCAGCCGCGACCAGAAGAAGGAGATCGAGGACTACAGCCGCCGCACGGGTCTCTCCGAGCGGGACGCCGTCGTCCAGATGAAGCTCGTCGGTCCCGAGCCGGCGGCCCAGGCCCTCGCGCATCAGCTCGGGCTGTCTTACGTGGAGCTCGACGACATGCTGCCCGAGGATGACATCCTCGACATGGTCCCGCGCGCTCTCGTCAAGAAACACACCATTCTCCCGTTGTTCATCGACGACGAGCGGCTCCTCGTCGCGTGCGTGGACCATCCGGAGCATGAGCTCGAGGAGGAGTTGCAGCTTCGTTACGGCGTCCCGGTCCGGGCCGTCATCTCAACTCCCCGCGCTCTCAATCAGGCGATTGCCAAGTATTACGCGCCTGGGATGCGGGACGAAGCTGTCTCCGCCCCGTCGGGCGCGGTCAAGAAGTCCTCCTCCTCAAATCAGGCCGAGGGCCAGAAGAACAGGAAGACGCCTTCCGGTCCGCGGCAGGCGTTCAGCCAGCTCTCCGCAGAGGAGCAACATCAGCGCAAGCAGCTGGGCTACATCATCATCTGCTGGACGATCATCTTTTTCATGCTGCCGCAGATCCTCTATTCCGCGCTGAAGATTCCGGCCTCCGGCCCGCTGCTGGGAATGAACATCTACGTCAGCGTGGTGCTGGCAGCGGTCGGCGGCGGCGTCGCGTACTGGTGGGTGACCCAGCGGTATTGGAAGTAGGCCGGTACCGACTGACCGACCTGCGTGGCCAGGGTCTCATTCGACTGAAGTTGCAAACGCCCCGATGAGAGATGGTCTGTGAATGCCGCACCGATCCTGAGGTTGATGGATCGGCGTCCCTGACCCCGGTCTGAGCGAACCACACGTCGGACATCTGCGTCCAACCGCCCACGGGTTGCAACCCGTGGGCTTTTTCAATATTCCGTCTGCGCATGCCACATCCATCAAAGCCCGACCGTTTCGAGGCCGCGCGCCTTGAGAAGCTGCAGAAGATCGTCGAACTCGGCCACGATCCGTTCGGCCAGCGGTTCGACGACCACGCGACGATCGCGAATGTCCGCCCTCGCTGCCCGACCGAGAGCGGCGTCAGCGGCGATTCGGTCCGCGTCGCCGGGCGCATCATGCTGCGCCGCAAGGCCGGCAAGCTGCGATTCCTCGACATCACCGACGCCTCGGGCAAGATTCAGCTCCTCTTCTCCCGCGGCGATCTTTCCGACGAGCAATGGGAGTTGATGTCCCAGCTGGACCTGGGCGACCTGATCGGCGTCGACGGTCGGCTGCGGCGGACGGACTCGGGCGAAGTCTCGATCTTCGTCGAACGGCTGACCGTCCTCTGCAAGTCGCTCACCCAGCCGCCGGAGAAGTGGCACGGGATTGAAGACGTCGAGACGCGTCTTCGCCAGCGGTACACCGACCTCATCTACAGCGAAGGGGTCCGGGACAAGCTGCTGCTCCGCAGCCGCATCGTCGATTCCGTCCGCGACACGCTCCGCAGCCGGGGTTTCATCGAAGTCGAAACGCCCGTCCTTCACGCGATCGCAGGTGGCGCCGCCGCGCGCCCTTTCATCACGCACCATAACGCGCTCGACATCGACCTCTACCTCCGCATCGCACTGGAGCTGCACCTGAAGCGGTTGATGGTTGGCGGCATCGAACGCGTGTTCGAGCTCAGCCGCGTGTTCCGCAACGAGGGGATTGACGCGACGCACAATCCCGAGTTCACGATGCTGGAGGTGTACCAGGCGTACGGCGACTATGAGTCGATGATGGACCTCACCGAGGCGGTCATCGTCAATGCCGCCCGGTCCGTGAGGGATACCGGATGCGAGATGCAGGAATCTGTGAGCGATCCGGGCCGCCTGGTGGTGCAGTGGGGCGCGGCGACCGTCGACCTCACCCCCCCCTGGCCGCGGCGCACGTACGCCGACCTGTTCCGTGAGCACGTCGGGATTGACATGTTCGACGAATCCGCCGTCCGAGCCCGAGCCCGTGAAGTGTTTCCTCCTGCACCCCCCCGGCCGGCCTCGGCGGCGTCCCCCGCGTCGGTTTCCAGAATCAACATCGACTCGGCGCACCGGGACGTGCTGGTGAGCGAGCTCTTCGAGGAGCTGGTCGAACCCAAGCTCACGGGGCCCCTGTTCTGCATCGATTATCCCGCCTCGATCTGCCCGCTGACGAAGCGCAAGCGGAACCAGCCGGAGGTCGCGGAGCGATTCGAGCTGTTCGTCCATGGGATGGAACTGGCGAACGCCTACACCGAACTCAACGATCCGCGGCTGCAGGAGGAACTGTTCCAGACTCAGCTGGCCGGGCTGGCGGAAGAGGAATCGATGGCAAAGATGGATCACGATTTCATCCGCGCGCTGAAGGTGGGCATGCCCCCCGCGGGCGGGCTGGGCATCGGCATCGACCGCCTGGTCATGCTGCTCACGAACTCGCCGACGATTCGCGACGTGATCTTCTTCCCCCTGCTGCGACCGGAAGGTTGTACCGGAGAAAGCTGAGGGAACGGAGTTGAGGAATCGGACCGGCGTCCGCGCCGGGAATCTGATTCTGTCATCAGGGACTGACCGAGGTTCGGCTGGATTCAGCCCTTCATCACGAGGCAGAACTGGTTATCGGACGGGTCTCAATGGTTCTGCGACCGCAATATCAGTCTGCTTCGAATCGTTAGCGCGGTAGAATGAAGTCCGCGCGTTCGCCTCTCCGTTATCCCAGTTTCCTCCTGTTCAATTCCGACATCATCCCCAGGAGCGGCTATGCTCCGACAGCTCACGGCGGAACAGTTTCTCGATGAGCGTCACAACCTCCCCGACGGAGGGCAGTGGGCCGAACTCGTTGCGGGAATTCCCATCTGTCTCTCCGCTCCTGATCTGCACCACGGCAACGTGGTGCTCAATCTTTCCAAGCAGTTGGCCGAGTTCGTCCAGCGCACCGAGTACGGCTACCCGTGCTTTGACCTCGGCCTCCGCGTCGCGCGGGATCCCGACACCATCCGTTTCCCGGCCGTCTCGTACTTCGTGGAGGGCCGCCGGTTCGCCGAGTCCGACAATCCGTACACAGACGCGGTGCCCGTGCTGGTCGTACATGTCCTTTCCACGTCGGACCGGCGTGATCAGTTTCCCGATCGGCTCGCCGAGCTGTGGCGGTTCGGCGTCAAAGCGGCCTGGGGAATTGATCCGGCGCTCAAAACGGCGCAGGTCGTCGAGCCCGACTGCTCGCATGCCACCCTTGCCGAATCCGACATCCTCTCCGGGGCGCCATGGCTGCCCGGCTTCAGCGTCCCGGTTGCCGAACTCTTTCACGAGCCTGACTGGTGGAGGGATCGCTGACATCAGATTCCGATTCGAGTTGCGCGTCCGCGTCCGCGTCCTGCGAACGGCGGATCCGTACCTGGGATGGCGGATGGGACCAGTGAGCCGTAGAATGTCTGGAGATGAAAGCCGCGATATCTGCTCAGCGAATCATGATGCCGATCGCGCCATCTCGGTGCGCGGTTGCATGCTGCGCCGCGTTGATTCTGTCGGGGCTGACGAGTCAGGCATACGCTTCCTGCGGCGACTATCTCCTCCACGAGGCCGCGTCCATGCCGGCCCACCGATCGACTGCCGCGGCGTCGATCCAGGAAGAGATGCCGGAACCCTTCGTGCCGGCCGAACGTTGCAGCGGCCCGCACTGCCGCCAGTCCCCCTACGTTCCGGAAGCACCGTCGGCTCCGACTCTGATCAATCTGGGCGCCGACTACGCCCTGCTGAGCGAAGATCTGCGCGAGACGGACTCGGCATTGTCCACGCCGTTGCCGGAGTCGCGCTGCGTGTCGCGTTCCGGCTTCCGACTGCTTCCCGAACGGCCTCCCCGCTGTGGTTGAGGTGACCGCCGGTTGACACCGCGCCGGTGGCGCGCCCTGACGAGAGACAGGGCGTGGCAGGTGTTGTCCACGCTTCGTGTTTTGCGCTCGGCTGCGCAAAGTGAGCAGGCGAACGACCATACCTGGCCATTTCGGCGCGGCTTCCCGCTGTGCGCGACGATCTTCGCCGCGCTGTTCGGTGCTTCGGAGCGTTTGAGTATGACCACGACTGTCCCCGTTCCGCCTCCTCCCTCGCGGCGGCCCAGGCTTCCCGTGGGCCCGCGGCTGCGCAAGCTGCTGTACGTCGTGTTTGCCCTGTTCGCGCTGCTGTTCGCGAACTCGGCGTACCTTTCCTCCATCACGTTCCTGGAGTGGCTGCATGGGCAGACCTACCAGAACTATTTCTACATGTGCATGTTCCTGGCGCATCTGGTGCTGGGACTGCTGCTCATCGTTCCTTTCATTGTGTTCGGCGTGGTGCACATGAAGAACACGATGCATCGCCGCAACCGCCGGGCGGTGAAGGTCGGTTACGCGCTGTTCGCGGCGTCGATCATCGTGCTGATCACCGGCCTGCTGCTGTTTCGCGTCGGCGGCTTCGAACTCAAGCAGCCTGCGACCCGCAACGTCGTTTACTGGCTGCACGTCGGCAGCCCGCTGATGGCCGTCTGGCTTTACGTGCTGCATCGTCTGGCGGGTCCGCGGATCAAGTGGCGCTACGGACTCGCCTATGCCGGCGCCGTCGCGGCGACCGTCGCCGTCATGGCCGGCATGCATTCGCAGGATCCGCGGCAATGGAACGTCGCCGGTCCGAAGGAGGGAGAGAAGTATTTCTTCCCGTCGCTGGCGCGGACGTCGACCGGCAACTTCATCCCGGCCGACGCCCTGATGATGGACGACTACTGCCAGAAGTGTCACCCGGATACTCACAAGCAGTGGGAGCAGAGTTCGCACCACTTCAGTTCATTCAACAATCCGCCCTACCTGACTTCCGTGCGCGAGACTCGCGAGCATTCGCTGAAGCGGCTCGGCACCGTGCAGTCCTCCCGCTGGTGCGCCGGCTGCCACGATCCGGTTCCGTTCTTCTCCGGCGCCTTCGACGACCCGGAGTTCGACGACGTGCATCATCGCACGTCTCAGGCCGGCATCACCTGCACCGTGTGCCACGCCATCACACACGTCAATAGTGCCCGCGGCAATGCCGACTACACCATCGAGGAGCCGGTCCATTACCCATTCGCTTACAGCGACAACGAATTTCTGCAATGGGTCAACAACCAGCTCGTCAAGTCCAAGCCCGCCTTCCACAAGAAGACGTTCCTGAAGGATTTTCACCGGAGCGACGCCGGCGACAAGCTGGCCGACGCCGAGTTCTGCTCCACCTGCCACAAAGTGCACCTGCCGCAGGAACTCACCGGCTACAAGGAGTTTCTCCGCGGGCAGAACCATTACGACCCGTGGCTGCTCAGCGGCGTCTCCGGCCACGGCGCCAAAAGCTTTTACTATCCCGAAATGGCCCAGGAAAACTGCAACGGCTGCCACATGCCGCTGCAGGCTTCCAACGACTTCGGCGCCAAGCCATTCGACGGCACAGGCACGCTGCAGGTGCACGACCACCTCTTCCCCGCCGCCAACACCGGCCTCGCGTGGCTGAAGGACCGCCCGGAGGCGATTGAGGCCCACACAAAGTTCCTGCAGGCGTCCACGCGCGTCGACATCTTCGGCATCAAGGAAGGGGGCGCCATCGACGGCGAACTGCACGCGCCGCTCCGTCCCGCTGCGCCCGAACTCCAGCCCGGTGAGAGCTATCTCCTCGAATCAGTCGTCCGCACGCTCAAGCTCGGTCATCTCTTCTCGCAGGGGACCGTGGACTCCAATGAGATCTGGGTGGATGTGACCCTGCGCAGCGGCGACCGCATCATCGGCCGCAGCGGCGGCATTGATGAGACGGACACCGTCGATCCCTGGTCGCACTTCATCAACGTCTTCATGCTCGATGAGCACGGCAACCGCATCAACCGCCGCAACCCGCAGGACATTCGCGTCCCGCTCTACAATCATCAGATTCCGCCCGGCGCGGGACAGGTCGTGCATTACGGCTTTGAACTGCCCGAACAGATGGACGATCACCTCACGATCGAGCTGAAGCTGCAGTACCGCAAGTTCGACACCGAGTACATGCGGATCGTCACCGAACGGGCGAAGGAGGGAGATCATCCGATCCGGGGCCACACCTCGGGCGAACCCTACGGCAACCCGCTCCCCATCGTCACGATGGCGACGGACGTCCTCACGCTCCCCGTGGCCGGTGTCGAGCAGCCGCTGCCGGACCAGCCCCCCCGCGACATCCCCGAATGGCAGCGGTGGAACGACTACGGCATCGGCCTGCTGCTCGAAGGCAAAGCCGAGCTGCGCCAGGCGGAGGAAGCCTTCCGACAGGTCGAAGAACTGGACCGCTTCGATGGACCGCTGAACCTCGCACGCGTTTACTTCAGCGAGGGACGGCTGGACGAAGCGGTCGAGGCCATCAACCGTGCCTCGGCGCATACCGACCCGCCGCCGCCCACCTGGACCGTCGCCTGGTTCAGCGGTTTGATCAACCGGCAGCAGGGGCGCTTCGACGAGGCAGAGCAGAACTTCCGCAGCCTGCTGGCCATGCGCGTCCCGGAGCGCCGCTTCGATTTCAGCCGCGACTACGACGCCTGGAACGCGCTGGGGGGCACGCTGTTCGACAAAGGCAAACAGATCCGTGGCGACGACCGTAAGGCCGAACGCGATGAGCTGCTGCAACAGTCCATCGCCGCTTTCGAGGAAACCCTCAAGCTGGATGTCGAGAACGTCACGGCTCACTACAACCTGCAGCAATTGCATCAGCTGCTGGGTGACGCGGAAAAGTCCGCCCACCATCGGGCCCTGCATCAGCGGTTCAAGCCCGACGACACCATCAGCGGCACGGCCATCCGCCTGGCACGGGAGAGGTATCCGGCCGCCAACCACGCCGCCGAGCCCCTCGTCATCTATCCGCTGCAGCGAGAAGGCGCGCCGGACTTGCCGTCCGATGCACTGGCTGGCCTCACCACCGACTCTGACCTCTGACCTCCGGTCTCCGTCATGACTTTCGAAAACCTGCCCAATCCCCCCGAAGACCAGGTCGTCGACGAAGAGCGCGACGATGCGATCATCGGAAAGGCCCTGTGGGTCTCGTTCGGCATGCTGCTGTTCCTTCTGGCGATCATTGGAGGCGTCGTACTCTGGGTCGGCCGTGAGCAGCCGCAGCCCGTTGCCGTCGTCACGCCGCCGGAATTGCCGGCTCCGCGCGAGATCCCCAAGGTCGAGCTGCCGCAGGTTCCGTTTACTGATATCACTCAGTCCGCCGGCATCAACTTCGTCCACGAGAACGGCGCGTACGGCGACAAGCTGCTTCCCGAAACAATGGGTGGAGGCTGCGCGTTCCTTGATTACGACGCCGACGGCGACGCCGACATCCTATTCGTGAACTCGCAGCGCTGGCCCTGGGACCCGCGGCCCGCTCCCGAGCAGCCGGCGACGATGGCGCTGTACGCCAATGACGGCAGCGGACGATTTGAGAACGTCACCGAATCGGCCGGTCTCAACGTCTCCGTCTACGGCCAGGGCTGCGCCGTCGGCGACTTCGACAACGACGGCGACCCCGACCTGTTCTTAAGCGCCATCACCCCGAGTGCCGAAGGCGAGCCTCAGGTTGAAACCGGTCCGCACCGGCTCTTTCGCAACGATGGCGGCACGTTCGTAGACATCACCGAAGCGGCGGGCGTCGCCGGTTATCCCGGCGACTGGGGGACGAGTTGCGGATGGTTCGATCATGACAACGACGGCGACCTCGATCTCTGGGTCTGCCGGTACGTGGTCTGGTCCAAGGAGTTCGATCTGGCCCAGGACTTCCGCCTGACCGGCGGCGAGCGCGCGTACGGACGCCCGCAGGTGTTCACCGGCATGCATCCGCTGCTCTACCGTAACGACGGCGAGGGGCGATTTACCGATATCTCGGAGGCAGCCGGCCTCAACGTCGAGAACCCCGCCACCCGCGCGCCGCTGGCCAAGTCCCTCGGCGTCACCTTTGCGGACTTCGACGCTGACGGACGCATGGACGTGGTCGTGGCCAACGACACCGTCCAGAACCTGCTGCTCCACAACAGCGGCGATGGCGCGTTCGAGGAGATGGGGGCCGCCTGCGGCGTCGCGTTCGACAGCGAAGGCAATGCCCGCGGCGCGATGGGCATGGACGCCGCCTGCTGCCGCAACGGCGAGGACTGCTATGCCATCGCCATCGGCAACTTCTCGAACGAGATGAGCGCGTTCTACGTCTCGCAGCCGCGCTCGCTGCAGTTCACCGACGAAGCCGTCGCTAACGGCCTCGGTCCCAATACGCGTCTGGTGCTGACGTTCGGCGTCATGTTCGTCGATGCCGATCTCGACGGCCGTCTCGACTTCTTCCAGGCCAACGGCCACCTGGAGGACGAGATCGCCAAGGTCCAGGCCAGCCAGACCTATGAGCAGCCGCCGCAGCTATTCTGGAACGCCGGCTCCACCAGCACGCTGGAGTTCATCCCGCTCGATCCGTCACACGTCGGAGAGGACTTCACCCGCCCCATTGTCGGCCGCGGCGCCTCCCAGGCCGACATCGACGCCGACGGCGATGTGGACCTCCTCATTGCCAGCACCGGTGCAGCGCCCCGCCTGCTCCGCAACGACCAGTCCCTCGGCCGACGCTGGCTCAGGCTGCAGTTGCAGGGAAACGGCACGACCTCCAACCGCGACGCCATCGGCGCCCGAGTGGACCTCTACGCCGGCGGAGATCGCCAGACTCGCGTCGTGATGCCGACCCGCAGCTATCTCTCACAGACCGAGAAGACGCTGACCTTCGGCCTCGGCGACGTCACCGAGATCGACCGCATTGAGGTCATCTGGCCGGACGGAGCGACGGAGACACTGTCCAATCTGGAGATCGATCAGCTTCACGCAATTCGTCAGGCGGCCGAGTGAACGACGCGGACGTTCCCGCTAGCCGATCGGGCGAAAAGGAACGTACCTTTGCTTCGTTCACGTCTCTCAAGGGTACTGATATGCGCACTCTGGTTGCCGCCGCGTGCCTGCTGATCGGAGGTGCCTGCTCACGCGATCCCAGCCTCGTGACACGGGCGCAAGCCGACGACGATCAGCCGCTGACTTCGTCTTCCAATGTGTCGGTGGAACGTACCGGCGCTGCACCCGCTGACGCCGACTGGCCGGCATTTCGCGGCGCCGACGGCAGCGGTGTGAGCGGCGGCCAGCCTCCGGCATCCTGGTCTGCGAACGAAAACATTCGCTGGAAGGCGGCGCTCCCGGGCGCGGGCGCCTCGGCGCCGATCATCCTGGGAGGTCGAGTGTATGTGACCTGCTCGACAGGGTACGGGGAGCGCGAACCGGGAGGGGGGGATTTGTCGCGACTGAAACGGCATCTCATCGTCCTCGATCGCGCTACCGGAGAGCCGTTGCTGCAGCGCGACATTCCCGCGCGACTGCCGGAACAGGAGGAGATCCGGGAGAACTACGGCTACGCCGGCAGCACGCCCGTCACCGACGGCTCAGCCGTGTACTGCTTTTTCGGCAAGTCGGGCGTGCATGCCTTCTCACTCGATGGCGAGCCGCTGTGGCAGGCCGATGTCGGCGACAACGTGCATGGCTGGGGCTCTGCCGCGTCGCCCGTGCTGCATGACAATCTCGTGATCGTGAATGCCAGCGTTGAGAGCGAATCGCTGATTGCACTGGACAAGCGGACCGGCGACGAGCAGTGGCGGGCCCGCGGCATCCGGGAGTCGTGGAACACACCGACCCTGGTCGCCGGCGCGGATGGCCGGACAGTGCTGCTGGTCGCGATTCAGGGAGCGTTGCTCGGCTTTGATCCCGATTCCGGAGCGCAACTCTGGTCCTGTCGTACCGATATTCCGTGGTACATGGTGCCGAGCGTTGTGAGCGATGGCGAGACCGCGTACTGCATCGGCGGGCGGACGGGCGGCGGGTTCGCCGTGCGGCTGGGAGGGGAACGCGACGTGACCGACAGCCACCGCCGCTGGTGGATCGACAAGGGATCGAACGTCCCGTCCCCCGTGCTGTACGACGGTCATCTCTACTGGGCGCATGAGAATAATTCGATCGTCTATTGCGCCGATTCCGCGACCGGTGAGATCGTCTATGAGGAGCGGTTACCGCGAGCAGGGCAGGTCTATGCCTCTCCGCTGCTGGCTGACGGGAAGCTCTACTACCTGACGCGTGACGGCCGCATGTTCGTGCTGGCGGCACGACCGAAGTTTGAGCAGATCGCGATGAACGAACTGGGAGACCGCAGTGTGTTCAACGCCACTCCGGCTATCGCGGGAGATGAGCTGTTCGTGCGCTCCGATCACTTCCTGTACTGCATCGCGGAATGAGGCGACAGGACGTCAGATGCGATCCAGCGCATCGATCCACAGCACCATCGGCTCGATGGCGGCGTCGGGGTACTGCTCGCCGATTTCGGGAACCGGCGTGACCGTCACGGGGAACTTCAGCTTTCGCAGTCCCTCGGCGGTCTGGTCGATTGCGGCGCGCAGTGCGTCGGTTTCGCCGCGGAGCAGATGCACCTGCTGCCGCAGATTCGGATCGTTGTCCGGCGGAGGCTGCCGCAACGGCGCTGAACTCACCATGATGCCTCGAAACAGGTCCCGGTGCTTGAACGCCGTGTACCAGGCGAACTGCCCGCCGCCCGCGTGTCCGTGGACGATGATCCGCGCCGGATCAATCGTATAAGCCGACTGCATCGCCTGGACGATCGCCTTGACTCCCTCGGCCTCGCCGGGCGTCCACCCGCTGATGTCGGCCGCTTTGGGAGCGACGAGAATCATCCCCCGGCGATCGCACTCGGTCTGCCACAGCCGCATCATCGCGGCCTCCATCGTGTCGGCCGCCGGATGCAGCCACACCAGCAGCGAGTAGCCGTACTGCGGATTGTACTGCTGCGGCACGTAGGCCCAGTACGCCGCACCGTTCTCTCCGGGGAGGACCTCCGTGAACCGTCCGGTCGGCGGCCGCTCGCCATCGGCATTGGGCGCGGGGATGTTGGACGTGGCCAGCGATTCGGGAATCGTCTCGGGAATTGTGCCGAGCGTGATCGTGACTGTCGTTTCCTGTCCACCGCGGCGGTAGACGACGTCGGCCGTTTCTCCCGGCAGCACCCGGCTGACCTGGTCGCGAAGTCCGTCGGCCGTGACGACCGGCTCGCCGCGAAACCCGACGATGGCATCGCCCCGCTGGAGGCCAGCGGCCGCGGCGGGCGAGTCGCCGACGACCTCGCGGATCAGCACGCCGTCAGCCGCCGCATCGACGGCCTGGCGGGTCGGGAGGATGCCCAGAAAGCTGAACTCATAGGGTACGAGCTGATCGCTCAATTTGACGCGCAGGTCGAGCGACTCATCGCCGCGGCGGACCGTCAACGCCACCTCCTCTCCGGCGTAACGCGGGCCGAGCAGATGCTGAAGATCGGGAATACGGCGGATGGGCTGGCCATCGGCCTGCGTGATTACGTCCCCCACCTTCAGCCCGGCGTCGTCCGCCGGGGAGCGCGGCCGCACGCGGTCGATGACCGGCTCTCCGGCCAGGGCGCCCATTTCCTTGAAGGTGACTCCCATCAGCCCCGGCTTGAGCTCCTCGCCGGATTTGAGCCGATCGAGCACGGCGTAGATGTCCTCCATCGGAATGGCGAAGCCGATGCCGCCGTCGTACCACTCGACTCCGGCCGTCTCTCCATCGCCCTGAGGCGAAAGCGGCACAAGGATGCCGATCGCCCGTCCGTCGACATCCACCAGCGGCCCGCCATAGTTAACGGGGGAGACTTTCGCATCGGTCTGCACGGCGCGTCCCCAGATCCGGTCGAGCGCGCTCACGATTCCCACCGAGATGCTGGGAAACGTCGCGTCATAGGTGCGGCCCAAGGCGATCGCCCACTGGCCGACGCGGAGCTCGTTCGCGGGCGCCGCGGCCATCGGCGTCAGTCCCGTGTATTCGATCTTCAGCAGCGTGAGTTTCTTGGAGCGGTCGGTGGCGACCACATTCGCCGGAAACCGACGGCCGTCGCCGAGCGTCACCAGCACCGAGGCGGGTTTCGAGATGAAGTTGAACGAGCTGGTGATGATGTAGCCGTCCTCGCCCACCACGACGCCGGTCGTCGGACCGGTCCCCGCGAGCAGGTTGCCGACGACGTCCAGTCCGCCAACCGTCTCGATGCGGACGATCGACGGCTCGGCCAGGGCCGCGGCCTGCTGGAACGCCTGCTCCTCGAGAGCGGACGTCTGGGCCCGGGCGATCGCGGAACAGAACACGATGCCGAGTACGGCGGCGCACGTTTTTCGAAGGCAGTTCATCGAGTGGATCGCCATATCAGAAGTCGGCGGAAGGACAACAGTGCACGGCGCAGGACGGGTCACTCCTTCCGCGGCACACGAATCGAGACGGAGACCAACTGGTTGCCGCGGCGGACGATGAGCACCAGGTCGTCTTCGGCCTGCAGACGACCCAACTGGTCCTCCAGCATGCGGATCGACTGCACCAGCTCGTTGTTGACGAACACGATCAGGTCGTCAGACCGCAGGTCGACTTCGGCTGCGAGCGACCCGGCGACGATCGCATCGATGTAGGCCGGCGTGCGATAGATCACATCCGGCACGAGCACGATCCCGAAGTCGAGCGCGTTGTAGCGCCGCGGAGACTCCTCGACCACCGGGTTGTCCAGTGCCGAGAAGTCTCCGCTGCGGATGGCCTCGATTGTCGGCCGCAACTGATCGATCGGAATGACGTAATTGATCCAGGTATTGCTGTCGGCGTTGCGCAGCTCGCGGCCGAGCATCCCGAGCAGGCGGCCGTCGTAGGTCGTCAGCACGCCGCCTGCCGCACCGGGATTATTGGTCATGGCGTCCACAATGTAGACGGGCCCCTTGTACGGGACCTCGAAACGTCCGCGGCGGGCCGTGAGGTTTGTCTGGGCCGTGATCACGCCATGCAGCACCGAGACAGGCTCGTCGCCGGCGGCGACCTTGTACATGTTCGAAAAGCCGAGCACGCGCGAACCCGGTCCCGCCGTGGAGGCATCGGCCAGATCAAAGTACGGCAGGTTCTCGGCGTCGATCTTGAGCACGGCCAGGTCGAGTTGCGGCTCGGCGCCGAGCACCTTGCCGAAATAACGCCGGCCGTCGTCCAGCACGACATTCACAACGTCCCCGTCCAGCACGTGACTCCAGACGGTGACGATGTGCCCCTCCGGCGACACGAGAAACCCGGTCCCGTACGAATGCAGATTGGCGATGCCGCCGGCGCCGTAGATCTTCACCACGCGCGGCTGGACATGAGCGATCGCGTCATGGACAGGCGCTGCCGAAGCCGTGGCGGCGGCCAGCGACGCAATCAGCGCGACGATCCGATGGATTTGGACACTCAGTCGGCGCACTGCGGTAGGTAGAGGCAGTTTCAATACTTGGAGTGGTGAAGCGTGGGAGGGCGAGGCTCCCGCGGAGCCGGTCGTACTAACGCGTCCCCTGACGGAGTTGGCTCGGCAGGAGCCTCGCCCTCCCGGCTCTGAAACCGCCTCTAGTGAAGGGGCACTCAGGGAGTGGTCAGCAATGGGCATTGTACAGTTCTCTCCGTCACACCAGCCCGACGCGGTAGCGAGGGCATTCGCAGTTTGTGGATGCTGTCAATCCCCAAGCGTGCCGACAACACATTGAATGTCGCAGGTCTCTCGGCCAGAAGGGGTCTTAAGATCAGGGACGTTCCGAGACGCCGACGTAACTCGCTTGAGCGTGGATCTGGGTTGAATGCCCCGCGGCGTTCGGCCCTCGCTGGCGCGTCGGGCTAGTGTCGGTCACGTACTCACGACGGCTTCCAAACGGTGTAGTTCCTTTTCGCACTGCAATCGAAATCGAATCTACTTCGACAGCTTGATGTTCTCGATGACGAACGTCGCATAAGGCTCCCCGGAATGTGTGACAGCCAGCCGATCGGGAAAGATCCGCCCATCGAAATCCCGCAGCGATTCGATGCGGATCTCGCATTCGTCCACGTCCTCGGTCAGCCCGGTGTCGAGCCCCAGCCAGCGGCCGTCGGTGCGGTTGAAGTACCAGCGGGTCGTCACCTGCCCCCGCGTCGTCAGCAGGACGTCGACCAGGTCTCCCGTGCCGTCCAGCGGTTCGCTGCCGACGTAGTAGAACTCAGAGAAGTAACCGTTCGGATCCACCAGCATCATCTTCAGGGAGTGCATCGCCGTCAGCAGTCCGCCGGTCTCCTGAGGCAGATCGGCCGGCTCCTGCTCCAGGGGCTGCAGCGCAATGTCTTCGCCGATTTTCACCGCGGCCGCTTCCGGCGACAGCTTGAGCTGAAATGTGCGTCCGTCCTGTGTCCGGCCGTCGAGCGTCCATAGTCCGCTAAGACCGGAGTAGTCCCCCAATCCGGTGATAGCGGCGAAGACCCGGTTTCGCTCCTGCTCATTGAAGTAGTAGTTGAAGAATCCCGAACGCTCGACGTACAGGTGGGCGAACTCCTCGGGCGGTTCAACGGGTTGAGGTCCAACAGGACCGGCCGGAGTGGGTCGCGGCTGCGGCAGATCGGGCTGTGGCTCCGGATTCTCCGGGTCGTCGGGCTCCGGAGGACTTCCGTCGGGCGGCTGCACGGGGCGTTCGGGGATCAATTCCGCCGCTCGATGCAGCCCGCGGAGGCGGACCACTACGTCGTGCTTCACACCATCGCGGCGATACGTGATCGGGAGCTTCCAACCCTTCGGGAAGATGCCCAGGATGTTCTTGAACTGGTTGACGCTGCCAATGGGACGCCCGGCGAACGACACAATCTCATCGCCCGAGCGCAGCCCGCGGCGATACGCCTCCGACTGCTCCAGGATATCGGCGACGACCACGGCGCCGTCGGCATTGCTGGTGACCGTGGCCCCCAGAGTGGCGTGATCGACGATCCGCCCGCTCTTTAAGTGGTCGAGAAAGTTCCTGACCTGATTGGCGGAGATGGCATAGCCGACGCCGACGTTGACCCGGCCTCGCTTTTCGATCGAGATGCGCCCGTTGATGCCGATGATCTCCCCCTGCTCGTTGAACAGCGGGCCGCCGGAGTTGCCGGGATTGATCGACGTATCCACTTGAATGCAGTCGGTGTACTCGAGGAAAGTGCCCGCCGGATACTGATAGCGATGAACGCCGCTCACCATGCCGTAGGTGACGGTCGGCTGGAAATCGGTCGCCAGCAGAAACGGATTGCCGGCGGCGTACGCATAATCGCCGACGCGCACCTGGTCGCTGTCCGCCAGCATTGAATGGGGAAAGTCATCCCGCCCCAGCAGCTTGATGACGGCCAGGTCGCCAGTGGGATCGAGCCCCACTCGGACGGCGTAGTAGATGTTGCCGTCGTTGAGACCGCACTGCATAAACGGGCCCAGACTCTGGACGACGTGAAAGTTCGTGACGCAGTATCCGTCCGCCGAGACCAGCACGCCGGAACCACCTCCCTGAGCGCCCGGTCCGAAGATTGCCACCACCGAGGGTGAGAATTCGGCGACGACGTCGATCCGCTGCTGCTGCGCCTCAATGACGGCCGGATCCACGGCGAACGCCGCGGACCACGGACACAGGCACAAGGCCAATACAAAACGCACGTGCGGCATAATCGCTCCCGGCTGCCTGATTCCGTCGCAGGGCGGCACAGCGAATCTGCGGACAGAGCGCCGATTCCGGATGGAACTCCGCTTCGCGCGCCATCGCTGCAACTCCCGAACCATTGTCGGGATTGGATCAGGCGGCGACAAGCCCTCCCCTCGATGCGCGCAATGCGGAGAACCCGCACCGCCGCTACGTCCGTACCGTGGGGCGAGCGGCGCCCAGGGTTTTGATTGACCAAAAGAATGATTGCGGGTCGATGTCAACAGCAGGGGAGCAGCAGTCGGCCCCGACCTGCGCGATGTAGGGAGACATCCACCATGACCCGCACGATCACCGGTCTGCTCTGCCTGTTGCCGGCCTTCCTGAGTGATTCAGCAATCGCGGCCGAGCCGGCGCTGCTGGACAACGTCTTTGCTGCGTCGGACTCGTGGCTGGCCCAGCGGATTCTGGAGGCTCGCAGCACGGCGCGGGACGAACCGCTGGTGACCGACCGTCCCGACTTCACCGAGGCGAGTTCCGTCGTCGGCCTGGGTATCGTGCAACTGGAAAGCGGCTACACGTTCGTCTACCGGGACGACGAGCGCGACGGCTCGATTACCAGGACGCACAATGCACCGGAGTTCCTGTGGCGCATCGGCATCCACGAGGACGTCGAGCTGCGCCTGATCTGGAACTACGTGTGGGAGCGCAGCCGGACTGGGGGAGCGGTCTCGTCGCCCGAGGGAGCGGAGGACTTCACGTTCGGGGCGAAGTTCGCACTGCTTAAGGAACAGGGGCTGAGGCCCGAGACGGCCCTGATTCTGGACAGCACGTTCCAGACAGGGGCGCAGGCGTTTCGCACCGAAGACGTGCAGTTGGGCAGCAACCTGCTGTACTCCTGGTCGCTGCCGCACGACTGGTCGCTCGCCGGCTCCACCGGTCTGGGAACCGCGACGGAAGACATCCTCGTGACCGGCGGAGAAGTGCCGGTCATGGATCGGGACGGACACGTCGTGCTGCACCAATCCGTGGCGCTCGGTATTCCACTGTCCGACGCGATCGGAATGTATCTTGAGTACTTCGGGCTCTATACCCTGGGGAGAGAATCCAACTTCCCCGAGAACTACGTTGACGGCGGCTTCACGTACCTGCTGAATAACGACGTGCAACTCGACGTGCGGGCCGGAAAGGGATTGAACGACCACGCCGATGACTTCTTCTCCGGCGTCGGGGCGTCGCTGCGGTTTTGAAGAACTCATCCAGGAAGCGGGACACGCCGTTGGTGGCCGGCCCGGGTCACGGACGCGACAGACCTCCGCGGGTCAGCGTGAGCACCTGTCCTGATCGCTCCCGAATTCAGCTCGTGCCGTGCGCGTCGGGACACTCTCTCTTGTTGAGCCGCCAGGATGGGGATGTCGACTCCGGGGCCGGACTCGCCAGAATCCCGGCCTTCGGTGCGACGCGCCGCCGCAGTTCAATCACTTCGGGGATGCTCCTCGCACTTCCCGAAGGTTCGCTATAGTGTCAGTGCGACACGGAGCCCGACCGCTCCGCGCATGGCACGTTGGAGGACCGCGATGATCGGCATCGGTCTGTTTGAGATTCTGATTGTCGGTGGCGTTGTGCTGCTGGGGCTGGCGGTGGTGGCCGGGATCGTGATTGCCATCTCGCGCGGGTCCGGGGGCGGGTCTCCCCGCGAGTGAATGCGACACATCGCATTCACCGGCTGATGCGGGGATTCTGCCGGCTTTCCGAAAACCGGCCGGATTCCGAACAATGCCGCGACGCGCCTGGACGTGATTGCGCACAGATCTCGTGAGATCACCGACATCCATGGACGTCTTGAGACAGGACGTTGCCTTCCTCCACTGACGCCGATCGGCTCCGCGCTCTGCGGGCCGGCGACCGAGCCGCTTTCGACTGGCTGTTCCAGACGTACAGCGAGCGGGTGTGGCGGTACGTGGCACGGCTGATCGGGGGACGTTCGCAGGACGTGGCGGACGTCGTGCAGGAGACGTTTCTGCACGTGGCGCGGTCGATCGGACAGTTCGATCCGCAGCGGGGTTCGCTGTGGGGCTGGATGTGCGGGATTGCCCAAAACCGGGTGCGCGTTCACTGGCGGAGCCGGCAGCGTCAGTCTCGTGTGCTGGAGCGAGTGACGCTGTCGACCGGGGCATCGGCGCCATGGATGAGCGGCGATCCCTCACCGGATGAACTGTTGGCGACGGAAGAGACGGCCTCGCTGGTGCGTGACGTGCTCGCGGGGATTCCCGACGACTACACAGTCTGCCTGATGGCGAAGTACGTCGACCAACTCAGTGCGGCGGAGATCGCGGACGATCTCGGGGAATCGATGGAGGCGGTGCGCTCGCGGCTGTCGCGTGCGCGCGAGGCGTTCCGGGCAGAGTTCCGGCGCCGCGCCGGTGAGTAGGTGAAATACGCGGTCTTTGTGAGTCATGTCAGAGCAACCTGTATCCATCCCGGACGACGAGCGGCGCGTGGCGGACCTGCTGCGGCTGCTGGATGCCGATGCACCGGCGCCTGACGCGGCGGCGCTGCGGCGCGTGCGGACAGCGGCTGCTGCGGCCTTCTCAAATTCGGCCCGGCGGTTGCCGTCCGGGGCGAATCCAACCGAGCTTTCCGCGAGACCGAAAATGATAGCGTTGACGCGAGCAGCAGCCGTATGCGCGGCGGTCGTGGTGGGACTGATCGGCTGGCTGGCAGGGTGGCTGTCGCCCGACGGCGGGGAACGGGTCGCGCTGGCCGACGTGCTGCGGAAGACAGAATCCGCCGAGGTGCTGCATCTGGAGTTCATCCGCGGCGATGAAACCAGCGAGATCTGGATCCGGCAGCCGGGCGAAGTCCGCTGGGAGGATTCGCCGCGGCGTTACCAGATTGCCCGCGGTTCGCGGCTGTGGCGGATCGATGCGGACAGCAATCTGGTCGACGTGGAGGACTCGCCGTGGTTTACGGGTGCAGGAGAGCCGATTGAACTGGTGTCGCTGCTCGGGGTGCGGGGCGTGGACGAGGCGACGTTCGCGCGCGCGGTGGCGTCGGGGATCGAGGAGTACGACGGCCGGAGCTGCGCGGTGTACCGGGTCGATGTGGAGACGGAGGCCGGTCGAAGGCGGCTGACGGCCTATGCGGACCGGCGGACCCGTGAGCTGTGCGGACTCATCCTGAAGGACCCACAGGCGCGGGAGACGGCTCCGGTCGAACTGCGGCTGATCGCGCGGGACGTTCCGTTTGACGAATCGCTGTTCGTCGTAGCCGAGTCGCTGACCGAAGACGGGCGGATCGGCAAGGTGCTGGATGCGCAGGGGATCGTGTCGCTGAAGCCGGTGATGAACCGCCGGTGGACGCCGGTGGTGCGGCCGGTGGTGCTGAAGCCTGGCGACTGGCTGCGGACGGACGTCCGGGGCGCGAACGCGGTGCGGGCGTCGTTGACGTCGCCGGTGCAGTTGACGATCGGCCCGGCGTCGCTGGTGGAACTGATCTCGCCGAACGAAGCGCGGCTGCATCAGGGGGAAGTGCAAATTACGGTCTCGGACGGAGCGGCGGATGCGTTTCGGCTGCTCGGCCCGGGTGAGGCAGCGGTCGAGGTGACCGCGGACGGCCGGCAGATCGTTCGCGTCGCGCGGGATGAGTCGCTGGCGAAGGTGGATGACGCGCCGCTGTGGCTGCAGGGTTTCGAGGGGACGACGAATGACGAATCGCTGGGGTCGCTGATTGTCAACGTCGACGGCCGCAACGAGCCGCTGTCCGTCGGGTATCACCATGTTTCAGTCGAGATCCGGGACCAGATCGCGCGGACGACGATCGAGGAGTCGTTCGTCAATCACACCGATGCGCGGCTGGAGGGGACGTTTCACTTCCCGCTGCCGCAAGATGCTTCGATCAGCGGGTTCGGCATGTGGATCGGCGATGAGCTGGTCGAAGCGGACATCGTTGAGAAGCAGCGGGCGCGGGAGATCTACGAGACGATCCTGCGCGAGAAGCGCGATCCCGGCCTGCTGGAGTGGGCGGGGGGCAATATCTTCAAGGCCCGCGTCTTTCCGATCGAGCCGCATTCGGAGAAGCGGATCAAGATCGTCTACACGCAGGTGCTGCCGCTGCGCGGGAACCAGTTTCGCTACTCGTACGCGCTGAACAGCGAACTCCTGCGGACGACGCCGCTGCGCGAGCTGTCGCTGGACGTGCTGGTGAGTTCCGCGCTGCCGATTGCCGACGTGCGCTGCCCGTCTCACGGCGTGCGGAGCGACCACACGCCGCATGCGGGCCGCGTGGAGTTCGCGGCCCAGGAATACACGCCCGATCGCGACTTCGAAGTCGTCGTCGAACTGGATCGGCGGCAGTCGGACGTGGTCGTGGTGCCGCATCGCCGCGGGGACGATGGATACTTCCTGATCCAGTTGATGCCGCCCGCGGCCGAGGGGAACTTCCAGCGCGAAGTGCTGCCGGACGGCCAGCCGCTCGACCTGCTGCTGCTGTGCGACACGTCGGCGTCGATGGATTCCGGCAAGCGGGCGGAGCAGGCGGAGTTTGTCGCCGCGTTGCTGGCGTCGCTGGGAGAAGCGGACCGTTTCCGGCTGGCGTGCTGCGACGTGAGCACTGTGTGGGGCGTTGCAGAGCCGACGCGGGCGACGGACGAGACGCGGGGGGCGGCGGCGGAGTTTCTGGCCAGCCGCGTCTCCCTCGGCTGGACGGATCTCGACCAGGCGTTCGCCGCGATCGAGGAACACGTCGGCGAGAACACGCAAGTCGTGTACATCGGCGACGGCATCGTGTCGACGGGGGATGCCGATCCCGCGGCGTTCGTCAACCGGCTGAACCGCATCTTCCCCTCCACGAACAACGATCAACCATCAACCATCAACCGGTCCGCGTTCCACTCCGTCGCGGTGGGCAGCAGCTACGAGTCGGTCGTGCTCAACGGCATTGCGCGTCTCGGCGGCGGGTCGCGAAGGGCGATCGGGGGGGAACAGACGCCGCAGGCGGTGGCGCTGGAACTGCTCAACGAACTCGCGCAACCGGGGCTGCGGGACATCAACCTGGAGCTCCGCGGGCTGAAGGTCGCGGCGGTTTACCCGGAGGTGCTGCCGAACGTCGCGGCGGGAACGCAGCAGATCGTCGTGGGGCGGTATCTGCCGGAGGGCGAGGATCAGCAGGGCTCGGTGATCGTCACCGGGACGCTGAACGGCCAGCCCGTGCGCTACGCGGCGCAGGTGACGCTGGCGGGCGCAGAGTCGGGGAACTCGTTCATCCCGCGACTGTGGGCCCGCGGGCGCCTTGATCATCTGCTGGCACAGGGATCGAACCAGTTCATTCAGAACGAGATCATCGCGCTCTCGGAAGAGTTCCACATCATCACGCCGTACACATCGCTGCTGGTGCTGGAGAGTGACGCCGATCGGGAGCGGTTCGGGGTGCAGCGGCGCTACGAGATGCGGGACGGCGAACAGTACTTCGCGGAGGGTCGCGACGACGCGACCTACGAACTGGTGCAGCAGCAGATGCGCCAGGCGGGGGACTGGCGGATCGCCCTGCGGCGGCAGGTGCTGGCTCAACTGGCGGGACTCGGGCGCGACCGGAGCGTATTCGAGAACTGGGGTGTGACGCCGTACAGCAGCCAGCTGGGCGAGGCGAGGCTCGGCACGCGGCTGTACTCCGTGAACGGACCGGCGGAAAGCGAATGGTACTTCGGCCGGCCGTCTCGGCTGCTGGGGCTGGAGGACATCACTCGCGGCAGGGGATTAGGAGCGGACTTCGGAGTCCTGCCGGAACTGCTGGCCGCCGAGGGGGCCGAAATCAATGGCTTCGGGTTCCATCACGAGTTCGCCGCCATCGAAGAGAAGGCCGTTGCCGGTGACTACTACATGGGGGCGCGATTTCAGTTCGGCGACTTCGAATTTGAGGGCTACGTTCCCTACGCGCGGGGCGGAGAGATGCAGGGCGTCAGCTTCGCGACGGACGGCCAAATGATGGCTGGCGTGCCCATCACGTACGGCCGCCAGCAGATGGCGCAGTTCGGCGGCCTCGAACCGATGTTTGGGCTCAAGCAACTGGCGACGACCGGCGGCCGGCCCGCCTCATCCGGGTTTCAATCGTTATCGTACGACCGGTCGCCCGACTACCTGCAGTGGGTCGACCGGCTCTTCCCGGTGCTCGGTGCGCCGCCAGTGCAATCTGCGAGCGCCTCCGCAGCCGACTGGCCCGCCGACGTGCGGGAGGTGACGGACCTGATCTTCACGATGCCCGCCTTGCGCGAGATCGACGGCGGCATCGAAATCCACATGACGAATGAGTCCCGTGATCCCCGCTGGGACCGGATCACGGCCCGCAGCGAGTCGCTCGAACTCTACTCGCCCGACGCCTGGCTCACCCGCCCGGATGGAGTCGGCCCTGACCGGCTCATCAACTGGTGCGACGACACGCAGCGGGGGGTGTTCTCGGCGACGTTCGGCGGAGGCCGTGTTCGTCCGGCCGAGGAGACCGACCGGACGCTGCAGACCGTGTCGGTCATCCCGTATGCGCAGCGGCCGCTGCACGAAGCGTTTCCGACGGCGACAGCCGAGGTCGAGTCGCGGGAAGGGAACGCGGTTGTGATCAGACTGACGTACCGCGACACCGATCCTCCGGGGGGCGTACGGCTGACGATCGACTCGGCGAATCGGCTCGTCACGCGCGTCGAGACGTTCAACGGCAACGAGGTCACCGGCGCGACCACGTACGAAGAGCCTCTCGAAGTCGCCGGCGTGTGGTGGCCGACGCGGGTCGTGACGCACGATGCCGACGGTGCGGTGGTCTATGTGACGACGTACCGGATTGAGGCCCGGACCCCGGACGAATTCGCGGCCCGGATGGCTGAGGAACTCCAGCCGCGCGATGACGTGCTGTTCGTCGAGCTGCCGTTCGTGGATGTCGCCACCGCGAAGCAAAAGGTGGCGGACGGCTCGGCGGAGTTCAACGAGCAGCTGGCTGTGTTGATCCACTTCACGCTGTCGCAGCAGTGGGACGAGGTGCGCGAGCGGCTGGCCTCCATTGAACAACTGGCCGGCGAGAAGCCGCTGGTCCCCTGGCTGCAGGCGGCCGTCTGGGCCAATGCCGGCGACCGCGAGCCGATCCGGCAGTCGATGCTGGCGGAAGCGGCACAACTCGTCGATCAGCCGCGGGATGACGAGGCGGCGATCGCCGAGCGGATCCGCAGCATGGCGTATTCGTATACGTCGTGGCCGGAGTACGCTGAACTGCTGCAGGTTTTGAAGCCCGTGTACGACCGACAGCCGGAGATCAACGGTGGAGTTCTGCAATGGCAGCAGTTCTGGCTGACGACGCTGCAGCAGCTTGGCCGGGCCGATGAAGCGCTGGAGTTGCTGCGGACGATGGCGGCAGAGCATCCGTGGGACGTCGGACTGCAGACGGAGTATGCCCAACAGCTGGCGAGTGCGGGGGACGTCGCCGCGGCGTATGCGTGGCTGGATTCCGTGCTCGACCGAGACGTCCCGCTGAACGCGGACGAACGGGCCTCGGTCTATCACACTTACGATTCGCTCCTGCGGAACAACGGCGAGTACGAGCGGCTGGTGACGCTGATCGAGGGCTGGATTGCGGCGGCGCCGGCCGAGAACGGCGCGGATCCATATTCCCGCCTGCTGAGCGCGCTCGTGTACGCGGACCGGGTGGACGACGCCGAGGCGCTGGTCGTGCAGTGGGTCGAGGCGGCCCGGATCGACGGGGCGTTGCCGGATGACGTGCGCGCCCGGCAGCGTGCGGCGATTCACTACATGCTCGGAGAGGCCCATGAGCTACGCCGTCACATGCTGGACGCGAAATGGCTGCCGCGGTTGCAGCAGACCGTGCAGTTCCACGTTCATCGCCCGGCGAGCTTTGACGTCACGCTCGACATCATGGGGAACAGCCGGTTCCGCGATTCAGACGAATGCGACACGGTCCTGCGCGACGTGCTGGAGATCGTGAAACAGGAAGCGGCGGAGCGCGATCCGACGCAGCTCCATCACATGGTCGGCTGGCTGCTGAACGCGCCGATCGAAGTGACTGCAGAAGACTGGAACGCGATCGCCGCGACCATCCATGCACGCTGGCAGACCGCCGAGAACGTGCATCACCAGCACGTGCTCGGCCAGATCCTGGTCGACATCTACGCCCGGGACGACCGCGCGTCGCGTTATCTGGCGTTCCTGCGCGAGCGGGTTGAGCAGGGACCGGAGCGTTTCCGCAGCGAGTACCGGAGCGCTCTGTTTGAAGCCCTGCTGTCGGCGCCGTGGTCGGAGGAGATCGAAGCGGAGGCCTTCGCTCTGCTGCCACGGCTGGATGAGGCTGCCGACGACCGCCCGCTGGAGCCGCTCGCGGCGGATGACGTGGCCCGGCAGCAGACAGTCGCGCAGCGGCTGGTGGCGCAGATCGCTGCCCTGCATCGGCTGGTCGATGCGATGATCGAGAAGCGGTACCAGGCGGCAATGACGGAACTGCAGGACGGCGGTCACCCCGAGGAACTGACCCGGCAGGAGCTGGATGCGAAGCAGACGGAGTTCCGCGAGGCGGCGCGGCGAGCTGTTGCCGAACGACTGGGTCTCGTGGTCGCAACGTGGTCGGTCGTTGACGAAGCGCGCCCCGCGGGAGCGCCGCTGACGATCACTCTGCAGTCGCTCTCGGAGTGGGCTCTCCTCGAACAGGTCTATCTGCAGGTTCAGCTTGGCGACGTCATGGACAGCGCGTGGCAGACGTGCTGGACTGTTCTGGGTGACGAGCCGCCGCGAATCGCTGAGCCACCGGATGCACCAGACGCGCGCGATCCGCTCGATACGCCGGTGAACTGGACGCTCGACCTGCTGGAGGCCCTGCGCCGGCAACGGGCTCTCGTCACCGTCATGAATCTGGCCGCCCGCAGGTCGGCGACGGATGAGGACGTCGCGCGCGTTACGGCCTATCTCGACGCCGGCATCGCTCAGGGGGGAGATGACGCGGTTCTCTGGAAGCAGGCGAAGTACCAGTTTCTGATCGCCGTCGACCGGCCGGAAGAACTGGCGGCAGCGCTGCGGCAGTGGATTGCGGCGGACGAATTCACGGCCCCCTGGCGGGTTGCGCTGGCGAAGCTGCTCGCCGAGCGGGGCGAGCTGCAGCAGGCGATCGAATTGCTGGAAGCCGTCGAGCGACTGGATGAACTCTCTCCCACGGACTACGCCCTGCTGGCCGGCTGGTACCAGGTGGTCGACCGCCGCGACGACTATGAGCGGGCCCGCATCGAAGCCTTGAAAGTGATGCAGGAGTGGCAGCTGCAGCAACTGGTGCAGCAGGAGACGCAGCTGTGGCGCAATCCGGACGGAGCGCGCGGGAACTACGTCTCCGACGACGCCCTGTTCGCGTTGCGGGCCCTGTTCGAGAAGTCGTCCTCCCCCGGCAACTACCTGTCGCTGCAGCGCGACCTTTACACCGCCTCCCGCGACTCGCGCGTCCTGCGGGCGCTGCCCGACATCATGCCGGGGCGGACGCCGCAGCAGGTCTACTCCATCCTGCGGAGCGTGCGCGACGTCCTCACCGCCATTGAAAACGAAGCGGGTTCGGACGAAGTGCTGGCCCGCGTCGTCGAGCTCCACGCCACGACCGACTCGCCGCTCGATCTGCGGGCTCTCGACCTGCTGGAAGCGACCGTCGAGCGGCGCGCTTCCGAAGTGCTCAACCAGCCCGGCCCGCATATCGACGCGGCCGTCGCCGCCATGCAGCGGGCATTCGAGCGTGAGTGGGCCGAGGGGGAACCGCGGCAGATGGCCGAATGGCTCGCGTCGCTCGGCAACATCAATCGCCCGGCCCTGCGCGATGAGCAGCTGCGCGAACTGACGCAACTGGACGCCGAGGCCGAGCCCGGGACCGATGACGGTCTGGCGATCGCGATGCACCTGGGATCAACATACTTCGCGTATGGACGGCATGACGAGGCGCTGCAGCGGATGGAGATTGCGATTCGTGATTACCAGCAGGCCCATCCCGATGGCTGGCCGCAGCACGCCAACTCCGATCTGCAGACGTACCTCAGCCGGCTGCAGCAGCGGCGGAATTTCGCCGCGGCGGAGGACGTGCTGGTCCGGCTGAGCGAGCCGGCAGTCAACGACGGACAGGCGCGGTGGTTCGACGACCAGCTCGCGGCCGTCTACCTGGAAGCGCTGCGCTATGAAGGCACGGTTTCGCTGGGATCGGGCGAGACGCTGTTCACGAACCTGGAGCGGCACATCCTCGACGGTTGTGCCACGCCCGATCACAGCCAGCGGGCCAGGCTGATCAACCGGTTGCTGAGCGTCTACCGCGCCGCCGCCGATCGCCGCCTGCCGGGGGCCACGGAGAACCTGCGGCAGTTCGCATTCGAGACGCTGCCCGAATTGCTGGAGCAGCAGGCGACCAGTTATCCGGGGCTGATCGCCAATACGGCCGAGACGCTCCACGACGTGATCTCCCCGTTGACGGGGCTGGAGTTCCTGGTGGAGCGAATCGAGCAGTATCCCCAGCGGTACTCAGTGACGCGCGACACCGCATGGAACCAGTTCGCGCACTCGCTGGAGCGCTGGACGCATGCAGTCGACGGGGAGGTCGGCGACCTGGAGCCGCGGCTGCTGGCGATCGTCGTAGCCGCACTCCGCGAAGACCTGCTGCAGCGGGAGTCGAACCGTCCGGCCATGTATCACAACGATTATTCGTACTATTGGGGCGGACACGAGGCCGCCTACCTGGCAGCCGCCAACGAGGTCTATCTCGAGCGCCGACATTCCGGTCGCTCCGTCCAGCACATCGCCCAGTACGTGTGGCACGGACTCGACGAGAAACCGCGTGCGATCGAGATGCTGTTCGTCGCCCAGCGGGACGGTCTGCTCAACGATAACGGCCAGCAGCTGTTGATCACGTATCTGTTTGAAGCGGGCCGGCACGCCGAAGCGGCGCCGCTGCTGGAGACGCTGGTCGCAGAACACCCGGACCACATCTCGTACCGCACCCAGCTGATGGAAGCGTATTTCCGTTCGGAGCGCCCCGGACAGTTGCAGGAATTGCTGGCTCAGACCGACGCCCACTTCCGCCAGGAAGGACGCTGGACCGAATCGAACATCGCGGCCCTCGCCGCGGCGTGTGTGCAGTGCCAGTTGAACGAGGCGGCGGTGGGATACTGGAACGAGGTGATCCCGCTGCATCAGCGGACGCAGTCCAACCAGGGGATCGGCAACGGCACGCTGTCACACTACTACCAGCAACTGGCCCTCGCCCATTCGCGGCTGGGTCAGACCGCGGAGGCCGTGGACGCGGCTGCGGCGGCGATCGTGAGTTGGGGCTCGCAAAAAGACCGCCGGAACGACGCCATCGCCACGCTGCAGACCGTCCTCCGTGACGCGGCCGATCTGGACACGTATGTTTCGACGCTGGACGACAAGGCGGAAGAGTCGGTTCAGGACAGTCCCATTCTGCGGAAGGAGATCGGCCGGATCTACCACGAGCGGGACCAGCACGCCGCAGCGGCCCGCAATCTCGAACTGGCGCTGGAGCTGTCGCCGGGCGTTCAGGAGATCTACCCGCTGCTGCTCAAGTCCTACGATGCGCTGGAACGAAAGCAGGATGCGATCGACCTGCTGCTGTCGCAGATCGATATTGCGCCGCATGAGTTTTCGCTGTACTCACAACTGGCCGAGCGACTGGCGGACGACCCGCTGCAGGCTGAGCGGGCGGCGACGTCGATCGTGGAGGTCGCCCCGCTGGAGGCCGAGCATCAGCAGGCATTGGCGGAGCTGAGGCAGAAGCAGGGGCGCTGGCAGGATGCGGTACTCCTCTGGCGGCGGGCGGCCGAACTGCGCTCGCTGGAGCCGACTGGACTCATTGGTCTGGCGAATGCTCAGGTGGAGGCCGGACAGCCGGCAGCGGCCCAGGAGACGTTGCAGCAGCTTCGCGAGCAGGAGTGGCCGAGCCGGTTCGACTCTGAGCTTTCGACCCGGCTGCCGGAACTGCAACGGCAGATTGAAGCCGGCCCGGAATAGGCCTCTGTTCAGCCGCTCAGGTTCGGCACTCCATCCGGGACCGCTTCCTGCCGGGCGCGACTCTTGATGGCTTGCGGGACTCGACCATCAATTACGGGATGTCACTGTCGTCGGTGGCGCCTCGCTGCCGTTCGTCGTTCGGCGCTCCCGGGGGCGTTGATTCTTTTCCGCCCCTTGCTACAGTATCGCGATCCAAATGACGGTAACATTGTTCAGGCCCGGTCCCGTGCGGGGAGAATCCGCAGGATCCGGCAGGGGCGACCGGGCTGGAGCCGGAAGGATGGCTCAGCGGATCGCCGGAATGTGAGTGCAGAATGTCGATCACCAAAGAGCGCAAGACGGAACTGATTCAGGATTACCGGCGAACGGACGCGGATACCGGTTCGCCCGACGTGCAGGTGGCGGTGCTCACCGCCCGCATTAACGAGTTGACCGAGCACCTGAAGACGCACGGGAAAGACCATTCCAGCCGCCGCGGGCTGCTGATGATGGTGAGCCGTCGTCGTCGCCTGCTCAACTATGTGCGTCGCCACGACGCGGGCCGCTACATGGATCTGATTACGCGGCTGAACATCCGCAAGTAGCCGCCGCTGCGCATCGGCCGGCGGCGCCGCGTCCCTGCAAATCGGGGCGCTGCTCGACGTGCCGCATGCAACTTTACGCGTTGCCGCCGTCCCGCAGGGCAACTGGCTGCAACTCGTTCTGACGTCAGGAGATCAGCCGCATCCCGGGCCGATGTTGTCCGGAGCAGCGCCGGCTTCCCGCGACTTGCCGGCTCGCGGCCAACTGCAGTTGTTGTCTGTCAATCACCACAAGTCGCTGAAAAGTTGTCAGTCAGGATCACCGAGTGAAGACATCCGTATCGCTTGAAATCGGAGGCCGTCCCCTTTCCATCACCACCGGCGAACTCGCCAAGCAGGCCAGCGGAGCCGTTCTCGTCCAATATGGCGAGACGGCTGTTTTTGTTGCGGCCCAGGGTGGTCCGGGCCGTCCGGGACAGGACTTCTTTCCGCTCACCGTGGACTACCGTGAGCGGATGGTCGCCTCCGGGAAGTTCCCCGGCGGCTTCCTGAAGCGCGAAGGCCGCCCGACCAACCGCGAAATCCTCACCTGCCGCCTCACCGATCGTCCGATCCGCCCGCTGTTCCCCAAAGGGTACGTTGATGAAGTGCAGGTGATGGGAACGGTCTGGGCCTGCGACGGCGAGAACGATCCCGACGTCTGGTCGATCAACGGCGCCAGCGCCGCCCTGTGCCTGGCCCCGCTGCCGTTCAACGGTCCGATCGGGGCCGTCCGCGTCGGCCTGATCGACGAGAAGTTCATCCTGTTCCCCACCGTCCAGCAGCAGAAGGAGAGCCAGCTGGACCTGGTCGTCGCCGGCAACGAAGAATCGATCCTGATGATCGAAGGCTTCGGCGATCAGATCCCCGAAGACCAGATGCTGGAATCGCTGCTGTTCGGCCACAAGGCGATCAAGGACCTGTGCCGGCTGCAGAAGGAACTGGTGGAGAAGGTGGGCAAGCCGCCGGTCGAGTTTACTGCCAAGGCGGACAATCCGTTCACCGAAGTGGTTCGGTCGGAAGCGTACGACAAGCTGCGTGATGCCCGGCAAGGATCCAAAAAGGCCGACCGTCGCGAGCAGGTGGCGGCCGTGCGGGACGAATTGGTCGCCCGCTACTTTCCGGATGGCCTGGAGACCCTGGAGGACGGTCGTTCGCTGCAGCAGCTCAAAGACGCGTTCTCGTCGCTGGACAAGAAGGTCTGCCGCGAGCTGACTCTGTCCGGCCAGAGGCTCGACGGCCGCGGCCCGACCGACCTGCGGAACGTCGAGTGCGTCGTCGGTTTCCTGCCGAAGGTGCACGGCTCGGCTGTGTTCACTCGCGGCGAGACGCAGTCGGTGGCGACCCTGGCCCTGGGCACGGTCCGCGACCGGCAGCGCGTCGACGGGCTGTTCGAGGAGTACGCCAAGGGCTTTATGCTCGATTACAACTTCCCGTCGTACTCGGTCGGCGAATGCCGTCCGATCCGGGGTCCGGGTCGCCGCGAGATCGGCCACGGCGCCCTCGCCGAGCGGTCCGTCGAGCGGGTGATGCCCAAGCCGGAGCAGTTTCCGTACACCGTGCGGATCATCTCTGACATCACGGAGTCGAACGGCAGCAGTTCGATGGCATCGGTGTGCAACGCCACGCTGGCGCTGATGGACGCCGGCGTCCCGATCGCCCAGCCGGTGGCCGGCATCTCCATCGGGCTGATCAAGGACGGGGAGAAGTACGTCCTGCTCACCGACATCATGGGTGACGAGGACCACTTCGGCGACATGGACTTCAAGATCGCCGGGACGCCGCGGGGCATCACCGGGATCCAGCTGGACCTGAAGATCGCCGGCATCAACGAGGAGATCATCCGCGGCACGCTCGCGCAGGCCCGCGAGGCCCGCCGCGACCTCCTCAAGTCGATGCTGACGACCATTCGCCGTCCGCGCAAGAGCGTCTCCGAGACCGCTCCCAAAATCCGCATTACGAAGATCGAGGTCGAAAAGATCGGCCTGCTGATCGGTCCCGGCGGCAAGACGATCCGCGAGCTGCAGGAGTCGACGCAGACGACGCTGGACGTCGAGGACGACGGCACCGTCACGATCTCGGCCGCCACCTGGGAGCACGCCGATGACGCACTGGCCCGCGTGGAGGCGATGACTGAAGAGATCAAGGTCGGCCGCGTTTACATGGGCAAGGTCAGCTCGATCAAGGACTTCGGCGCATTCGTCGAGATCGCCCCCGGCAAGGACGGCCTGCTGCACATCAGCGAACTGGCCGAGGGATTCGTCAAGAACGTCACGGAAGTCTGCAACATCGGCGACCGCATCGAGGTCAAGGTCATCGCCGTCGATGACCAGAATCGCGTGAAGCTCTCGCGCAAGGCGCTGCTGGTCGAGCAGGGAGGCGGCGGGGGAGGCGAAGGCGCACCGGGCGAAGGGAGCGAAGCCGGCCGCGATCGGGAATCTGATCGTCCTCGTGAAGACCGACCGCGCGGCGACCGCGGCCGGGACGGCGGACGTCGTCGCGAGGGCGGACGCCGCGATCGCGACGATCGCCGCGACTGAGCCTCAGGCAAGGTGACGCATGCCAGAAACCCGGTTTCTTGAAGAAACCGGGTTTCTTCGTGCGCACTACACAAACGTCCGCAAGCCGAACACGCCGTCCTGACAGATCGGACCGAACTCCGTCAACGTACCGGGTGGCTCGGGCAGCTCCTCCCAGAACCGCTGATCGAGGATGCGGCGTGCCACGTCCTGCGCCGTGCGGTCGGCTGCCGCGAGGTCATCGGCGGTCCACTCCGCGATCTGCTCCCCCACGTCATTGGTGTCCCGCGGGAGTCGGATATATCCGAGCTGGATCTCCCCCGTCACGCCCAGCGGCCGCGCCAGATGCCGGTACAGCGGCAGCTGCAGGTCGATCCAGTCCCCCTGCCGGCGGTGCGACTTCTCGGGATGATCGGCCGTTTCGCCGGTCTTGTAGTCGAAGATCGCCCAGCGGCCGCTCGCGGGATGCTGGTCGATGCGATCGATGCGCCCCTTCAGCCGCACCGCGCGGCCGTCCCCGACGTCGAATGTCACCTCGTCCACGTCCTGCTCGGTGAAACGGAGCCGCCAACCCTGGGCCGCCCAGCGCACCTGCCACTCGGCGAAGGCGGCCAGTCGGGCCCGAGCCTGCTCGAGCTGCACTTCGATGGCCATCACGGGATTGGCCCCGAACTGGTAGCGGGCGATTCGATCAATCGCGGTGGAGAGAAACGCCTTGATCGCCTCGGCATCGGTGGAATCCCGCAACTCAGAGCTTCCCCACGCCTTGAGCGCGTCATGCGTCAGGTTACCGAAGGCCGCGGCCGACAATTCATCGACGGCATCATCGACTTCTTCCAGCCCCTCGACATGCCGCAGATAGAACCGGTACGGAGACGCGATGTAGTCCCGGAACATGGTCACCCGCAGCACGGCTGGCGGCTGCGGCTGCGATCGCGGTCGAGGGATCGAGAAGGCCGGGCCATCGGGCCGGGGAACGAGCGGACTCGGCAAGCCAGCGGGAGACGCCACGGTACGGGACCCGTAGAACGACCGGATCCGCCGGGCGACTTCATCTGGCTCCGCCGCGAGCAGCAGCCGGCTGGGCGCCAGCGGATCGCCGCGCCGATCGCGGCGCGCGGCGATCAGTCGCACATGTCGCCGCGAGTGGAGCACCGTCGAGAGTGCGTGGGCGTCGCGCGCGTAGCGGCGCGCGTTGTCCAGCATTCCCAGCGCGGCTCGCAGAGAGTTCGGCAGAAACGGGTCGGCATTGTTCGACTGCGGAATCAGCCCCTCGTTGATCCCGACCACGATCGCCGCAGGCGCGTCATCAAGCGGCATGTCCAGCCAGCCGGTGAGCTCGATCGCCGCTGGGTCCGCGTCGGGCGGGACGTGCTCCCCCTGCATGTCGCGCAGTGCCAGCCGAATTGCGGCGGCGGCTGTGGTCGAAGGAGCCAGGTCGGACGGGATCTGGCTGTGTTCCAGCAGGATCGGCTGCAGTCTTTCGCAGGCGCTCAGCACAGCCTGATGCCCCGGGTCAGCCGGGTCAAACTGTGATTGCTCGTACACGGTTGTCAGCAGGTGCAGCAGATGCGACGACCAGTCCCCCAGCGGTCGGGACCGGCCGCGTAGCGGCTTGAGCAATCCGTCGATCAATTCTGAAACCTTCTGCACCGCGTTTGGGGCGCGACTCCAGTCCCCGATCCGCTGGGGCACGTGCTCGGCGATGAATTCATCCAGCGTCTTGAGCCAGCCCGGCGGGCTTTGCCTCAGATTGAGCCAGTCAGTCACATCGGGATGCCGCACCAGAGCAGCGAAGGCCGAAGTTCGATCGTCCTCGAGCAACTCGGCGACCGCCTGGAGCAGACGGCAGGGCGCCGACTGACTGAGCGGAGTGCCGACGCCCCATCGCGCTGCCACCTCCTGTTCGGCCAGCGTGCGACGCAAGTGAGGAGCCAGATCATCCGTGGCAAGAGCGATGATGATCTCATCGGCACGGAATCCGCCTTCGTGTTCGGCGAGCACGCGGACCACGGATTCGGACAGTTCCAGCGGGCCATCAACCATCAGCACCTGTTCCGGCTCCAGTGCGATGCGGCGCTCAAGCCAGGCGCTGGAATCCACGCAGCCGTGCGAGTCAAAGCACCCCTCCAGTTCGTCGGGGGCGTGCACATAGGCGACGACGCGGTCCGCCACCTGGTCGAGAACCGCGCGATCGATCCGGTTCAGATCCGTCGTGCCGGCGAGCACGATTTGTCGATCCGTGTGAATCTCCCTCTGCCGCACCGCGACCAGTCGGGCGGTCTGCAGGTCCCACAGGCCCACTCCGTCCAGGATTGCGAGATACCGCCGCTGCAACGCGGATAACGTGGACCAGCGGTCGTGCTCCCGAAAGTTCTCCAGTTCGGAAGCACCTCGGAGCACGTCGGAAAAGTCCAATCCGTCAGCCGCCAGTTCCCGGTGCTGCCGCCAGAGAAGCTGCGCCAGGGACATCCACCCATGCAGATCTCCCTCGTCCGGCGCCGTCGAGAGCAGGGGGCTCATTTCTCCGGCGGGTGCGCGTCGAATTGCAGCGATCCATGCAAGTTGCTGCACGAGATCAGATGCGAATGGCCGCTGCGGCTGATAGAGCAATTCGGGGAGTTCCCCCACCGTTACGATGCGGGGTGGCAGGCATGCCCCCCCCGTCAGATGCGCGAGCAGTTCGCGAATTCGGCGGCCCGCACGGCGACCGGGGACTACGATGATTCGATCGGACAGGTCGCAGTCCAAACCCTTCCCGGCCTCACCAATGAGATCGGCGGCCATACGCGGCAGCAGGGGCGTCGCCCAATGAACGAAGCGTCTTTCAATCGACATTGATTCTGGCCGGAGACGATTGGCTCGTTATGGTAGATAAACGACGCGATGCGGTTCAATTGTTCATTTGTTGACGATGTAGTTGACGTCGCGGAGAAATGCCTGACGCGATTCGCTGCAAGTGTTGCAGAATCGAACATCGGGGCATGCATCAAAATGTGCTTGTGGTTTCAAGTCTTTGTTATTTATTGATTTGTGAAAATGTGATGATTCCTAATCTCTTGGTACATCGCTTGCGATCTAACTCGGTCGTGCCGAGCAGGCAAGCGTTGGCCCGCACTTGTCGCTCCGGCATTAGCGTTTCGAGTGGCACCCCCGCTCGAAACGCGTTTTTTTTGCGCTGGGGACTCATCCCGCGATCCGAGTCCATAATTGACGGGTGCGTCGCCCGCTCTTAAGCTATTGGTGCTATTGGGGTTCAGGAATCCTCTTGATCCTGCTCCTGGCCGAGGTCTCATGTCGGCGACGCCGGGGGGGACAGCCCACACGAATTGGATAAAGTTATGTCAAGCGGATTCTCCAGCGGTGCAGCGATTGACCCTGCGACGGCCCGCGGGCGCGACTGGCCCTGCCTGAGGCAGTTTTGCGTGTTCATGGAGAACCGGGTCGGACGGCTGCACGACCTGCTGCGGCAGGTTGAACGGCACGACCTGAAGGTGATCGGGCTCAGCGTTGTGGATACCGTGGATTTTGCTGTGGCCCGGATCATGCTCGACAATGCCGATCTCGCTCGCGAAACGCTGACGCTGGGAGGGCACACGTTCATGGAAAGCGACGTCATCGGAGCCGTCCTCCCGGATTCCCCCCAGCCTTATCTCAGCATTTTCACCGCTTTGATCACGGCTGAGTTGAATATCCACTACACGTATCCATTGCTGCTTCGCCGCCAGGGACGCGGCACTATTGCGTTGCACGTCGATGACATCGACCAGGGAACGCAGATGCTCGCCTCGGCCGGCATTCAGTTGATCACGGAGGGAGACCTGCTGGACGACGACTATCTGTGAGCGGGCGTCCTGGTGCATCGCCTGTGTTCTCTCCGATGACGACTTCACCCAGGAAAGAATAAGCGATGGCCGATCTCCCTGATCCCCTTGCCTCCCGCCAGCCGGAACACGAAGTCCTGGACCTGTTTCTGAAACGCTGGTCCCCGCGGGCGATGAACGCCGCACCGCTGAAGCAGTCCGACCTGATGCGACTATTCGAGGCCGCCCGCTGGGCTCCCTCGACCTATAACGAGCAGGAATGGCGCTTCCTGTATGCGACCACCGGCGGGCCGCATTGGGACACTTTCATCGGATTGTTGGCCGAGGCGAATCAGCTCTGGTGCCGGAACGCGGCCGTGCTGGTTGTCGTTCTGTCTCACAAGGTATTTTCGAGGAACGGCAAGCCAAACCCGGTGCATACCTTCGATGCCGGACTGGCGTCGCAAAACCTGCTGCTGCAAGGCGCCGAGATGGGCTTGGTCTGTCACGGCATGGCGGGCTTCGACCGCGGTAAGACCCGGGCGCAATTGAATGTGCCGGAGGACTACGAGGTCGAGGCAATGATCGCCATCGGTCATCCCGGCGACCCGGATCTCCTGCCTGAGAAGTACCGCGACATGGACCTGGAAGTCAGCGGCCGCAAGCCTGTGGCGGAGATCGCGACCGAAGGCCTGTTCGCATTCTGACTGCGAAATCGCGTCGCGTCGTCCCGGCGTTCGCGGTTCCCGGCGCGCGCATTCATTCGTGGCACGCAATGCGGTCCACAAGCGGGCCGTCGAGCGGGATGCGGCCGGTGGTCGCGCCAGCCTGAGGAAGGAATTCCGTCGTGCAGCGGCGCCAGTGCTCGGAAGGCGTTGCTTTGCGGTCGTGCACCGTGTGCTTCCGGGAGAAGCCTGGTACTCCCAAGGCTCCGGCCCTGACCTGGCTCTCATTCTCCGTCCAATACGATGGAACCGCGGAGTCGCAGCGAGCGCGGGGTCGAGGTCCTGTGATTGGGCTGTTTCGATCGGCCGGATGACAGTGAAGAGTGGCTTAGACGTTCCAGGTTCAATCGGCGACGACGGTCCCGGGCTGTCCGGTGATCGGGCGCGAAGGTGCATCACAGGGGACGGGGCGTGTTTCTGGCTTCAATTCCGGGCCGTGCCGAGCTCCCCGTCACGCGCTTGTTGAAAGCAACTCGGCATCGCACTGGCCTGGGGCGGCGATATCAGGCGTAGTGCGAACAACGATTGCGCCGGCAGTTCGGAATTCACGCCGCAGTGGGGCCGCCCCCGGCCGATAGTCGTCGATAGAGGTTCTCCCGGAAGGACCTCCCGTTCGGGCCCGACCACTCTCAGGATCTTCTGTCGGCGGCGACCATGGAAACAGCAGCAGAGTGGCGCGGCATCTTTGAGAACTGGCCGGCGGGGCTGCCTCGCCAGGGGCTGCTGACAACGACGTTTCAGGAGTCGATCCCCTTTGCCGACTTCCGCTACTCCGAAGGCTTGCTGCTGGTGGAGCGGGACCGCCCCGACTCTCTCGGAGCGCGAAAGGTGATGCTCTCATTCTCCGCCATTGCAGCGCTGAAGTTGTCCGATCCAGGGGAACTCTCACGCTACCAGGTGATGGGCTTCGATCGCCAGGGTTAGGCGATGCAATTCCAGGGTAGCCCCACGCCAGGGCCGAATCGGGGTTCGGAAAGCGGACCGGGCGCGCGGCGCATGGCCTTCGAAGGGTGCGATCCGCCGGAGTTGACGCCGCTCGCAGCGTTGTCGGCGAGCGTGTTCAGTAGTGAACAAATAGATTCTAGTGAACGCGACGTTTCGGCCTTGTGGGCCCTGGTGTTCACTGATATCCTTCTGACGGCGTTCTCAGCCTGACGACACTTTTGGTCGGGCTCGGTGGCTGCAAGGAAGGCGTCGCTGGCAGGAACGTCCGCAGGAAGGAGTGTGTGGGAACGTTCGTCCTGTCGCAGGGAATGAGTCACTCAAGGAAATCATGGCCGCTTCCTTCATTGGGAGTGGTCGCACCCGCAGGAAGGGGTACAGGCAATGCTCGTTCTTTCAAGGAAGCCTGGTGAGCGGATCCTGATTGGGGATGATGTGGCGGTGACGATCGTCCGGATCGGCCCCAATACCGTGCGGCTCGGGATCGATGCCCCGCGGGACATGAACATCGTCCGCGAAGAGCTCTGCCATCGCGGCGAACCCACCAGTGCCGGGGCGGCTCAGCCCCGGGATCTGCGGATCGCCTGCGAGAGCTGATTCCGCCATGCCGGATGATCCGGTCTGCCGGCGCGTGATCTACCGCGGCCGAGTTCAGGGCGTCGGCTTTCGGTTCACGACTCACCGGATTGCGCAACGACATCCGGTGCGCGGATTCGTTCGCAATTTGCCGGACGGCACGGTCGAACTTGTGGCCGCCGGCAGCAGTGCAGCCGTCCGCCGCTTTCTCGACGATGTATCCCAGGCCATGCACGGGAATATCGCAACGGCCGATGCGTGCGACTGGTCGGACGACTGCGCCGGTTCGGGTTTCGAGATTCGGGGTTGAGCCGGACAAGCGATCCGGCTTTCGAGACGGTTTCCTCGGGTCACGCCGCGCGGTACATTCTTTCGTACGCAAGATTTGCGTAAAAGCCCCCCCGCATGCCGCACTGGTTTGGCGTATTACGGGGAGTATCCGACTGTCCTCTGCCCGTTTGGCGCGCTGGACGCGGATCTGGATGTGAGGCCGGCCTTTTTCAGTTTTTCTGTTTCATCAGCAGGACGGGACGTGAATCTGTACTCGATGGGGAATGCGGCCGGAGTGCTATTGGCCCAGGAAGCGACAGTCTCCGGGGCGGAAGCGGGACATCCGTATCGATGGATCCTGCTGGGAGCGGCCGGCGTGATCGCCGTGTTGCTGCTGCTCGACTATCTGACGCGCGCCGGCACGATTGCCCGCGCGACCACCAAAGAGGCGCTGCGGCAACCGGTGTTCCTCCTGCTGCTGGCCCTGGGAGTGGTCGTGATCGGGGCGAACTACTACGTGCCGTTCTTTTCGCTTGGTGAAGACACCAAGATGTTCATCGACTGCGGGCTGGCGACGATTCTGATCTGTTCGCTGCTGCTCTCAGTCTGGACGGCCAGCATGAGCGTGGCGGACGAGATTGAGGGAAAGACGGCGATGACACTGTTGTCGAAGCCGATCACCCGGCGGCAGTTCGTCGTCGGGAAGTACCTGGGGATTGCGCAGTCGGCGCTGGTGATGATTCTGGTCATCGGCGCCATTTTCTTCGTGCTGACGTACTTCAAGTTCGGCTACGACCAGCGCGAAGCGGGCAAGGAGCAGCCTCAGCCGTGGATCTGGGCGGACGTGATGGGGATGCAGCTGCCGACTCCGGAGCCCGAGCGCCTGAGCGTGGCGTCCAAGATCCTCCCTGCCCTGTCCCTGATCTTCATGGAAGTGGCCGTCATGACGGCGGTGAGCGTCGCCATTTCAACACGATTGTCCATGCTGATGAATCTGGTGACGTGTTTCACGATTTTCGTGATCGGACACCTCACTCCCGTCCTGGTGGCATCGACATTTCAGACCCTGCCTCCCGTCAAGCTGCTGGCGCAGGTCACTGCCACGGTTCTGCCTTCATTGGAAACCTTCAACATGTCGGCAGCCGTTGCGACGGGGAAGGACATTCCATTGGACTATATCGCCCTCTCCGGGGTGTATTGTCTGGCCTACATCGGGGCCGCCGTCCTCCTCGGATTCATCATGTTTGAGGATCGGGACCTGGCATAACGGCAGCCGTCAGCGCACAGACCGGTGTTCGATCGCTGTCCGAAACGCCGCGCAGGTCGTGACTCGTTCGGGATCCACAAGGGGCTCGCCGATCGAGTGGTCAGCACTCTGACAGGAGGCCATCGGCAGTCTGACGAGAGGGGACCAATTGCAATCCGTTGATTGTTGAAAATGGGGCTCCTCCCCAAAATCGCGGAGTGGAGCAGGAATCGGTGCAGGGAGGGACTGGCGTCGTGTCGTACAATTGAAAACGGCACGTCTCACTCCGTTACCTTCCCAGTTTGAGCGACCGATGAGCGCTTTCCGCCGTCTGCTGCCGTTTCGGATGTGGTTGCAAAGCGCCGGCCTCGGGGCGCTGATCTGGTCGCTGGTCGCCGCCGTGTTCGGGGCTGCCGTTGCAGTTTCCGTCGCGCTGCTGGTTGATGTGGTGGCCAGTGAGGGCTCCGTGGCTTTGACCGGCGCCGACTTGCAGGCAGTCGCCCCCGACGTCGCGTCGCCGTACCGCCGGGGGACGCCCGAACAGCTGGATGCCGATACGACTTACCTACTGCAGAATCAAGGACTCCTGGCCACCGCTTTGAGGTACCATGACAGGGTGTTTTTTCCGGTCCTGGATGCGGTCGTGCCGCATTCGCCCCTGTTGTGGGACAACACAGCGGCGGCCATCCTGCTGATTCTGTCGATGGCGTCGCTGGGACTCGCCCGCATCGTCTGCCGGGCGCGGGCTGAGGCAGCGGCGTGGCTCATCGCGGGGCGAACGACCGCGCAGTTGCGGAACTCGGTTCATCGCCAGGCGCTCCGTCTCTCTACGGGAGACCTGGACGGTCGGGCCGAAACTTCGTCCTTCGAACTGTTCAGTCGGGACATCGGCCGGCTGGGGGATGCGATCGCACTGTGGATCTCCCGGGCGCCCGGTGAACTGAGCCTGTTCGTTCTGCTCCTGTGCCTGGCGTTCGTCGCGGACGCCCGGTTGACCCTGCAGTGCATTGTGCCGGTCGCTGTGGCGGGATGGATGAACCTGTACGAACGACATCGTTCACAGAAGCAGCATGCCCTGACCGACGCCCGCACCGAGGCGGAGCTGCGAACGCTTGCTGAGGGTCTGAGAAAGAGCCGGCTGGTTCGCGGCTATGCCCTGGAGGACTTTGAATCGGCCCGCTTTCAGCTGCACCTCGAACGGTACACGCGCGAGATGGCAAAGGGCCGGACACGCGAAGGCTGGGCTGTGTGGACCGCGCGGGGCTGCACGGTTCTCTGCCTGGCTCTCGTGCTGTTTTTTGTGACCGCCCGGGTGCTCAGCACGCTCGACCCGATGCCGCTCAGCGCCGGCGTGCTGCTCCTGCTGGCGCTGGCGCGCGGCAGCCGCATGATCGAGTCCGCACGGGCGCTGCAGTCCGCCCGCCAGGAGATCAATGTCACCGGAGACAAGGTGTATCGCTATCTGGCCGAGATTCCCGAAGTCGGACAGGCGGTTGGCGCCAAGTTTCTGGAACCGGTGTCGAAGTCGATCATTCTGGAGGCCGTCACCTATCGGGCCGACGGCCGCGAAGTGCTGAAGAACCTCGATTTGCGCGTGGCGGCCCGGACATCGACGGCGATCGTCTCGCTGGACCCCTTGGAACGGCGCGCGATTGCGTACCTGCTGCCGCGCTTCATCGAGCCGCAATCGGGCCGAGTGCTGTTTGACAGTGAGGACACGGCGTGGGCCACGCTCGAGTCGCTGCGGGCGGAGACGATTTACGTGGGCGGAGACGATCCGTTCTTTACCGGCACCGTTCTGGAGAACCTCACTTGCGGCGACCCCAGGTACTCGCTGGCCGAAGCGACCGACGCCGCCAAGGCCACGCACGCACATAACTTTATCCAGAAACTGCCGCAGGGCTACGAGACCGTGATCGGCGAGCACGGCGAACGACTTGACGACGGCCAGGCGTTCCGGCTCGGTCTGGCGCGGGCCGTGCTGCGGAAGCCGGCCGTGCTGGTGATCGAGGAACCGGCATCCGTGCTCGATGACGACACGAAAGCGATGCTCGACGACGCGTACAACCGCATCGTCAAAGACCGCACCGTCATCTTTCTGCCGTCGCGCTTGTCCACCGTCCGCCGCTGTGACCAGGTTGTGCTGGTGAACGAGGGCCGGGTGATCGCCGCCGGATCACACGAGACGCTGGTGAAGCAGTCGGAGTTGTACCGTCACTGGGAGTATGTGACCTTCAAAGGGTCGCCGCGCAGTGAGCAACGGGCGGCTGTGCGGGCGTGATACGCGCGCGGAAGCGCAGCGGGAACGGGAATCCGGTGAACCTGGAGGTCCTGCAATCGTCCCGCCGCAGCCTCCGCGTCGCCCGTCATCGGCATCAGACGTCCAGGCTTCGCTGCATCGGACGCCGTTCGATGGTCGCAGTCCGGCGCAACAGGACAGCCCGCGGCGAATGGTCGCCACGGGCTGTTCGGCAAACGAGAACCGGGTCGACGCTGATCAGCGCCTCCGCCGGCCGGTCGTCGGCTGCTCACTTCCCGGCATCGCCGGCATGGCCCCATGCATACCGGGCATTGCCGGCATCGCACCAGGCCCGGACTGTCCTCGGCGGAGCGAATTGCGTCCCCGGCGGGTTCCGGTCGTTCCGGCGTCTTCAGTCATGGGAGCACCATACAGCTCGGCGTAGTAGGCGGAGTAATCTCCATCCGCCGTTCCGGGAACGCCCGCACCCTGCTCAAGGTAGGCGAAGTACTCGTCCTGCCATTCCTGGAGTTGCTGTTGGCGCTTCAGTTCGCCGGCCTGAGACTTGGGGTCCACTGTGGACAGCGAGTTCTCATCGGTCACAACGATCACGTACTCCGTCATCTGGGCGTTCCCGCGCGAATCCGCGGGGAGCTTCAGATCCGGATGGTCCGACGATTTGAACGCCAGGTCCGGCAACGCGTCGATCAGGACGTCGTCAGAGCGGAACGTATAGTCGGTCTCTTCAAATGTGCCCTCCGTGGGATCGGCCTTCTTGGCTTTGGTCTTTCCACCCACGTGCTGCCCGAAGGCTACTTCCACTTCCTGCTGAACCGTGGTGCCGGCGTCCTGGTCGTACTGGAAGACGTTCATCCGCGCTTCCGGATAAATCCGGGTGCGCGGCGGTTCAATCCGAGTCAGGAAGTAGTTGACCGTTTCCTCGACCGTCGTAGGAGGCGTCGGCTGGCTCCAGGGAGTGAACCGCGTTGGTCCCTCCACCACATGGGGCAATCCTCCGGCCGCGGCCAGCGGCCGACCGTAATTCGGGTTCTTCAGCTCCAGCCGGACCCGGTAGCGGTACGTCTTGCCGGGATCGACGTTGAAGTCGAGATACCGGAACAGCAGCAGCTCACCCTCAGCCTTCGCACGCTCCTTGATCCACTCCGTCAGCTTCTCCTGGACCTTGGGATCGTTCGAATCGGTGCCCATCGTGGACGCCAGTTCCTTGGCGAATTTCTCGAGTTCCGGGTCCATCGCTCCGCTGCCGGGATGACCCGAGACCTGCCCCGGCATCATGCCGGGCTGCATTCCCGGCTGCATCATCGTGCTGGTGGGATACGCCCCCATCATCGTCGTCATGTCATACGACGATTCCAGGCCCATGTAGCTCTGCTGCAGCTGGCGAGAGTCAAAGACCATGTCCGCGAAGCCCCGCTTCTGCACCGGCTGCTCGGGAAGTTCCTTCTGTTCGTCGAAGAACTTCGTGATCAGGGCGTGATTGTAATCCCGCTCGCGCTCGATCTGTTCGTCCGTCAGTTCGAACTTGGTCAACCGGGGGTGCGTCGCCTGCTTGTTCCAGACGCCGGTGAGCCGCAATGGCAGCGGGCAAGTAATTGCGCTGTCGGTGACGGCGGCCGACACCACGTCGGGATCCAGCCCGGCCGCCTGGTTGACGACGTCGCGGAAGACGTCCGTATCGACCAATTCCCATTCCGTCCAGGTGTCGGGGGCGGAAACCAGTTGCTGACGTTCCAGCTGGAAGTCGATGATCTGGAACTCCAGCAGCGCCTCCGCATATCCCTTGTGAATCGCCTCCGTGTACTTGCGGACCTGGTCCTTGAACTCGAAGACGCCCCGAACCGACACGAAGGGATATCCCTTGCCGTCGGCGGTCGGCATCGAGGTGCCGGTCATTCCTTCCATACCGGGCATCGCGCCCATCGCCAGTTCCGGTGCGTACATGGACGTATAGTCCCGCATCGCGCCGGGGGGCATGGCGCCGTGAGCTCCAGGTCCCATGGTCGCCATGCCGGGAACTCCGGGCACAGCGGCTCCGGGGATGTTCGACGCGGTGGTCCGGTCACGAAACTCGTCGGGACGGTCCTCATCGGCCGTTTCGTCGGCATTCTGCCTGCCCGACCCGCTGTCCTCGGCCCCTTCGGCCGAGGCCAGCATCTCTTCGGGATCGGGGGCCAGTTCGATCAGGACTCGCGCCGTTGAGGCGATCATGTCCACAACCGGTTGCAGTTCCGGTTCCTGCAGCGGGTCGTCGCGAGCCGACTTGTCTTTCGTCAACGTCTGCGACGCCATGTACGCGGGCGCAACGAGGATGCGATCATTAATTCCGGCGTCGACGACCCTCGCCGGCTGCTCGGATTCGTCGAGCACGAACTCCTGCTGCTCCTCCTCCGGCCAGGTGGTGACGAGGATCTTCGACTCCGCGTCGGCCACTTTGCTGGTGATGTCGACGGGAGACTTCTCGTACGGCGACCAGTTGGTGCCAACCAGCGCCAACAGCACCAGCACCACGATCAGCCCGAAGGCGATCTTTTCGCCGTGATCTACTGCCAGTTGCTTGGGGTTCATCTTGGCCATGCGCGTGCTCCCCGAATCCTCTTCGACGGCTGACCGGCAGCCGTTGTGTTACGTTCGTCAATCGTCTCGTGACTTCCGGCGCCACCGGGCGCGGTCGTCGTGTCCCTGATCAATCTGCTGCTGTGCGTCTACTCAGGCGGTTCCGTACCGGAATTCTCCTCGGGAGCCTCTGACTCCGCAGGCGATGTGTCGCTGCCATCAGGCTGCTCGTCCGCGGATTCCGTTGAACTTTCCACGTCGGAGGAACCGGGAGCGGGAACACTATCCGGAACGGGGGCCGCACCGGGAATTTCAGCGGCGCCCGGCACGGCAGAGGATGACTCGGACGCTGCACCCGGTTCGCTGAGGTCAGCCGAATCGTCGGTCGACGCGGGCGTGTCGGCGGCGGCCGCTGGCTCAGTCGTCAGCTCGGAAGCGGTCGAATCTGTCTCTGCCTGCACGGCCGCCAGCAACTCTTCGGACGGCGGATTGTAGAACGTAATGACTCCAGCCACATCCAGTTGCACAAGATCGGGATGCGTGAACAATCCCGCCATCTGTTCGGTGGTGACCAGCGGGGCGGGTCCGATCTGCGCGCCGGCCGTCGTCGGATCGGCGTAGGCATCGAAGGCGCCGGGATCAAAGGCATCAAAGGTCGGTCCCGCTTCCATGGCGGGCATTGGAGCGGATGAGTACATCGGGGCGAACTGGTCCATCATCCCGCTGCTGGCGCCGGGCGTCTCCGGGTTGGGCCCCACATGGAAACGAACAATGCGAATCGGCCAATCGGCATTCGACAGTTCCACGAGAAAATCAGCGATCTTCTTCTGGTCGATCAGCACGCTCAGATAGAACCCGCGCTCGCGATACTTGGCGCTCTCATCCAGCTTGATATAGCGGATGCGTTCTTGGCTGGCGGCGCCACGGTTCCCTGCCGTCATCATGGGCGGCATCTCCATAGCCGGGTCGCCGGAACTCGAGGAGGACTGTGACGACTGTTTGACATCGGAACCGAACTCCTCGGCCGGATCGAAGCCCACGCGAGGAGCCGACAGGCCTCCGGTCGATCGCGTCCCCTGATTGCTGCTGCCAATCTGCATTTCCATCATCGGCATCGCCGCGTCATGCATGCCGGGCATGCCCGGCATGCCGGACGGCCCGGCGCTGGCCTTGACCGAGCTTTCGCCGGTCCCCCCCAGCAGGTCCACCTTGTACACGCGGCGAATCGCGGCTTTCGCTGCGTTCTCGGACGAGCGATTGACGTTTCGAATCGCGTCGAACAGCAACTGGAGATACCACAGGTCCTCCTGTGCGTCCCAGATCTTGTCCGACTCGACTGACAGCACGCCGAACTCATGCCGCGGAATCAGCTTCTGGTCGATCCAGACTTTGCCGGAAAAACCCTTGCCGCGACGGTCGGCCGTGATCGGCTCGACGCTCTCATGCAGAGCGGCGATCAGGTCGGCATACTCATCGTTGTAGGTAAATCCGGCCTCGTTGGGAAACTCGCCGCGATACGTGTCGGGAACGTAGCGCTGCATGCTGGGCGGCCACGTCATCCGTTCCTGCTGCTCATCCCAGACACGCACGAATTCCGCATCGACCGCGGCCTTGTACTCGGCATTGATGACCTGGAGTCCCCCTTTGTCTGCATCCGTCCAAGTGGGATTGGGACCGGTGCCGTCGGGAATGCTGAGCCCGTCCAGGGCGGCCTCACGGGCGGCCGTGGCCTCCTTCATTGCGCCGTTGGCCGAGTAGTAGCCGAAGATGCACAACGGCGGCACCAGGGCTGCCAGGATCCAGAACCGATGCTTGATGACGGGTTGCAGCTTGTCCATGGTCTTCACTCAAGAGCTGACGGCGGAGCCGTCGGATGTCGTTGTCTCAAATCGCGGGTCTGGAAGAAGGAGCCGAGCCTTCCCCGCCTCATCAGGGCTGGGCCGGCAGTTCTCCGCTCTGCGAGTCTCCAACGTCGGGCAGCGCACCAGTGGAATTCACATCCGGGTCCACCACCGTGGAGTCGTCGGGTGCGACGGCAGGTTCCTCCGCCGGCGTCTCCACAACGACGTCCGTTCGTTCCTCCGGAGGTATTGGTTGGAGTACGAACTGGATCTTAAAGTCAAACTGCTTGATCTTCCGGACTTCGCCCGGCTGCGCCTGGCCGGGCGTCGTCGCAACGCGAGGCGCCGAGGGAGGCGCAAAGGGCGAAAACCCCGGGTTCGCCGCCATCGGATTGGCACTCATCCCCGGCTGATTCGCCGTCAGCACGCCGAGCGGATCGTAGTTCACCCAGCCTTCGTACTTCTCGATGATCGCCGGATGTGTAATCCCCATGCGGCGTACATCCCGCGCCGGATACCCGGGCACCTCGACGGTCGGCTGCTGCAGCTTGCGGAGGAACTTATTGACCACGTACGACAGTCCCCGGTCGAGCGGATCGTCTCCGTAATGCCAGTGCTGCCCCATCAGCGTCACAATGTACCCTTCCCCGCTCGGGGCCGTCTTCTTGTCCTCCTCGGTCATGTAGTACTTCTGCTCGCTGTTCAGCTTGGTGTACCACTCGCCGACGTCGGCCTTCTTCTCCCACGTATAGTGCGTGATCGAAACCAGCTCGCGTTTCTCGATCTCGGTCTCATCCTGCTCATCCCCCACGTCCCGCGGCAGGCAGTCGATCACCGCGTTGTAGGCTTCCAGCGGCGTCAGATCGCGCCGCCCCTCGATCAGCGTGTTCAATTCCGCCTTCGTGGCCGTGAATTTTCCCTCTTCGGTCTTGTAGGCGGATTCATATCCGCTGACCTTCTGCTGGAGTTGATTGGCGGCCTCTTCCGCCTTGGCGAACTCGTCCGAATGCGGCTTGGCGAACGACCGGGCATTTCCCATCGTCGAAATGGCGTAGCCGACGAGCAGCACCGCTGCGGCGGCCACCGCCCAGGGCTTCTTCTTGCGGATCTTGCGGGCCGTGATGATCTCCGGCGGGAGCAGCGACGTGCGGATCGTCGTCTGGCCGAGCACCTGCAGCGCCAGACCGTAGGAGACGGCGAAGCTCAGCACGTTTTCGGCGAACAGCGGGGCATTCAGCACCGAATCGCCGGCGAGGGCCTTGTAGGTGTCCGGCCGCTCGACCTCGTACTGCAGGTTCTGCTGCAGGAACTTCTGCAGGCCGGCCAGCTTGAATCCGTTGCCGACGCCGATCACCTTCGAGACCTTCGCCTGGCGGTTCACGCTGGAGAAGAAACCGATCGAGCGCTGAATTTCGGCCGCATAGTCGTTGAAGACGGGACGCAGGGCCTGGAACACCGCCCGTGGATCGGGCGACTTCGTGGCGTTGCACTTCAGGTGTTCCGCCTTGGCGAAACTGAGCTTCATCTCCTTGGTCAGCGCCCGCGTAAAGTGGTTGCCGCCCAGCGGCACGTTGCGGACCCAGATCTTCTTGCCGTTCGAGACGAGCAGCGCCGTATTGTCGCAGCCCATGTCGAGCATGATGCTGTACTCGTCCTCGGCATCGCTGTCTTTGCCGGGACGGATGCCCAGTTCATCATAGGTGAGGACGTTGTACAGCGTCAGCGGCGCAATCTGGATCAACTCGACTTCCAGCTTGGCGTCGTTGAACGGCTTCAGCTGCTGTTGCACCTGCTCGCGCTTCATGGCGAACAGGCCGACCTCGGCGTCGAGCAGATAGCCGCTCTCCTCAGCTCCGGCGCCGAGCGGCTGGTAGTCCCAGATAACCTCTTCGAGCGCGAAGGGAATCTGCTGACGCGCCTCGTACTTGATGATCTCGGCCAGCTTGCTGGTCTCGACCGGCGGCAACTGGATGAAGCGGGCCAGCGCCGACTGACCCGGCACACTGATAGCGATCAGGTCCCCCGCGACTTCGTTGCGGGACAGGAACGTCTGCATCGCCTGGCCGATGATCTCTTCCGGAATGGCGTCCGGCTGGCTCAGGATCTTGGGGTAGGGGATGTAATCGAAGGCGACGGCGACCGCCTGGCCTGCATCCTCGAAATACCGCAGCTTGAGCGCCTTCAGGGCCGACTGACCGATATCGATGCCCCACGCCGCACGTGCTTCAGCCATAGCGGAACATTACCCCCTGAATTGCGCGGCAAGACCACCGCGCCCGCGCTGATCGCGGGAAGTGCCTGTCAATGAGTGTCGCCGGAATCGCGGCCGCAACTCGCCTCCTGACGAAAACGGCTGCCTGGCGGGAAATGCGCAGATGAACTTAACCTAAAGCTAACTCGCAGGTTCCAGTTTCGTCAACCAAAACCCGGCAGACCCCGGAGCCACGCCTCAGGTCACACGGAATATGCCGGGGACGGTTTTTCGGAGTCTGCGATTTGTGACGCAGGGTCGGCGGCGAGAGTTCCAGAATTTTCCGGGACTCAGGCATTCGGCTCAACTCCAGGGGCGCTCGAGCCCGGGAACCACGGAGGAGGCGGAAATCACGGAGAAGGTGGAACGGCGAAAGACGCGAAATCGGCGAAGGGCAGGATCTCAAGCATGAGTCTGCGAGGCATGAACACATGCGATCTCTGAGTGGAATGATCCTCAGAAAGATCGTGGGGAGTCCGGGATCTCTTCGGCCCTGGGAGTTGCAGCTTCGATTGCACGCAAGCCATTCGCTGTTTTCGCAGATTTCGCGGTTCCCTTTCCCACGACGCCTGACGGCAACCAGCATGGCTGGCCCTTTCCGTGCCATCCGTGTATTCCGTGGTTCTGACCCGCCGTTCCCGCGACAGACAAGCTAACTGAATACGGCCTTCGCATGACGTACGAAGAACTGACAGTCCTCATTCCCTGCCATAGCCTGGAGGACTTCCCGACCGAACTCGCCGAGCAGCCGTCCGAGGGACTGCTTAACGCCTTCGCGGTCCTGTGGCACCCTGCCCTGCTCGCGACGGCCGGCGTCATGCCGCGCTGGAAGCGGGCCGACGATGTGCAGGACGTCAAACCGAACCGGCTGGTGATCGTGCCGACGGCGAGCAACGACTGGGTGCAGCACGGTTGGGCCGAGCGGGCCAGGCGTGAGGGCATGGGGGTCGTCAGCGGGATCACCGAACGGCAAGCCATGCTCCAGGCCGCACTGGAACCGCTCGAAAGTCGGCCGGACTTGGACGCTGATCTCGTCGCGGACTTCCTGGCGTTCGGCAGTTGCTACCTGCAATGCGAGTTGCTGACGCGGCACATGCGGAACTTCAGCCACGTCGATGAAGTTCATCTGCAGCGGGAAGCCGTGGCTGCGGCGAAAGCGGCCGTTCAGGGGGACCGCGTCGCCGCCGAGACGCATCTTCGCTACTGCTTTGAAATGCTGTTGGAGTGCAGGGAGCGGTTCTATCCCGTGGACTGCTACCTGATTGACCTCTGCCTCGTGATCCCGCGTCTCGCCGACGACCACCTGCGGAGGCTGCTCGGGGAGCGCGTCCCGAGCAACCTGATGGGGACGGCCGAGGACTGGACAGCGATTGCCGACGAGCATTCCGACATCGTCGAGGCCGTCCGAAGCGCGCAATCCGACAACCGCCTGGAACTCGTCGGCAGCGAATGGAAAGAAACCTGCACGCCGCTGCTGTCGATCCAGACCCTCATCTGGCAGATGCAGCGCGGGCTCGGTGCGTACGAGACCCTGTTCGGCAAGGGCCCGTTGATGTGGGGACGGAGGCGATTCGGCATCGATCCGTATCTGCCGCAGCTCATCAGCCGCTGCGGCATGTCGGCCGGGCTGCACGTCGTGATGGATGACGGGATCTACCCGGATCAGGAGCACAGCCGGCTGCGCTGGTCTGGCTGCGACGGCTCGGTGATCGACGCCCTCAGCCGGATTCCGCTCGCCGGCGACAGTGCGGCCAGTTTTTTGCGATTCCCGGTGCGGATGGCGGAGTCAATGGACCACGACCAGACCGCCGCCATCGTCTTTGCCCGCTGGCCCGAACTCCGCACACCCTGGCTGGAGGACTTCCGCCGGATGCAGAAGTACGCCCCGGTGCTGGGCCGGTTCGTCACGTTCCGGCAGTTGTTCGAGTCGGGAGGCATGTCGGGGAAGCTGCAGGAGTACAAGGCTTCGGAATACTTTTCGCCCAACCTGGTCCAGTCGGTGGCCCGGCAGGAGCCGAACCCCATCAGCCGGCATATCGACTACTGGGCGCGTCGGGCGAGATTCGAGTCGCTGGAGTGGTGCGCGAATCTCGCGGAAGCGCTGCGGACTTCCAGGGTCGATTCCGGGGGTCACCAGGAGCGAGACGCCGTATTCGAGCAGGCGGATCCTGAGGCGAGCAGCGAGCGCTGGTCGGCTGCGGACGAAATGCTCAGCAGACTCCAGTCCGCAGCCCCGGCCGCGCTGGCGCCGCTGTTGTGTGCGGCTCAACGGGGCGAGCGGGGACTGCTGGTCGTCAATCCGCATTCGTTCGAGCGGAAGATACCGGTGGAGTGGCCGGCGGAAGCGCCGATTCCGGCCGCCGACGAGCCGGTCTCCGCGCGGCAGTTCGACGACGACCGTCGCTGCGTCATCGTGGACGTGCCGGCCTGCGGCTTCGCGTGGGCGCCGTTTCGGGCCGCGGACGCCGAGCGGCCGTCCATCGGAAAGACGCCGTTGGCCGAGGATCTGCTGCTCCGGAACGATTTCTTCCAGGTCAGCCTGAGCGACGTGACCGGCGGCATCGGCCAGATCCGGTCCTATCGCGGAGGCGGCAACCGCATCAGCCAGCAGATCGCGTATCGGTTTGCGCGCGAGCGGACGATCCGCATCGGCGAAGGGGAGGAGGCCGAGGAGTATCGGTCGTACTACTCCGAGATGCGGATGGAGAAGTCGCGCGTGCTGAGCGCGGGGCCGGCCCTGGGCGAGGTCGAAACGACCGGGGCCATCCTCGACGAGGAGAAAAAACGCGTGCTGGCCGACTTCCGGCAGGTGACCCGAGTCTGGCGCGGCAGGCCGATCATCGAGATCGACATCGAGCTGGACGTCAAGCACTTCCCCGATGGAGACCCGTGGACCAACTACTTCGCAGCGCGATTCGCCTGGAAGGATTCCACATTGGCGTTGTCACGGTCGCTGCATCATGGGGCTCATGGCGTCGGGGGCGAGCGGATCGAAGCTCCGCAGTTTGTCGAACTCGCGGACGATCAGTCGCGGACGACGATCCTTCCGCTCGGCCTGCCGTTCCATCGCAAGACCGGTCCACGAATGCTCGACACGCTGTTGATCACAGCCGGAGAGACGCGACGTAAGTTCAGCGTGGCCATCGCCGTGGACGTCCCCTACCCCATTCAGGCCGCCCTCGATGCCGCCGCGCCCCCGATCGCGATCCCGACAGACGCCGCTCCTCCGGGCGGCATTCGTAGCGGCTGGCTGTTTCATCTCTCGGCCGGCAATGTGCAGCTGGCTCGCATCCTGCCCCTGTCCGGCCCCTCGAAAGATCAACCCCCGGAGGCTGCCGCTCCGGCAAACGGCTGTGCACTGCGATTGATTGAAACGGAGGGACTGCGGAAACTGATGAAGGTCCACTGCTTCCGCTCCCCGGTGGCGGCGCGGCAATGCAACTTCATCGGCGAAACGCTGCAGACCCTCGCCATCGACGGCGACGCCGTCCAGGTAGACATGCAACCATACGAGATATGCGACGTTGAGATAACGTTTTGATGGAGTGATCTTCGTATTGGACGCGTCCCGGAACCCCGGTTTTTTCAAGAAACCGGGGTTCTCCCCCGCGTCGCAATGTTTGGCAGCCCTCAACTCCGCACCGTCGCGCCGACAACACACCCCATGTGGCCCGAGTCCGAACCGACTCTCGAACTGGTCCAGCAGGCCGCCGGCGGCAACGCCCAGGCAGCCAACCGGCTGCTGGAGCGGCATCGGGATGCCCTGCGGCGGATGATCGCCCTGCGGCTGGACCGCGGCGTCTCCCAGCGGGTCGACGCCAGCGACGTGGTGCAGGACGTGCTGCTGGAGGCCAGCCGCAGGCTGTCGGATTACCTGCGCGATCCGAAGATGCCGTTCCACCTCTGGCTGCGCCATCTGGCGAAGGACCGCATGATCGACCTGCACCGCCGGCATCACGCCCAGCGCCGGGACGTCGGCCGCGAACGCCCGCTGCAGAGTCGCCCTTTCCCCGACCAGTCGTCGCTCGACCTCGCCGCGCAGCTCAGCGACCAGGAACTCACGCCCGCGGCCGCCAACATCCGCAAGGAACTGGCCCAGCGGTTCCTCGACGCGATCGACCAGATGGACGAACAGGACCGCGAGATCATCATGATGCGGCACATTGAGCAGCTCGGGAACAGCGAAGTCGCCCAGGCGCTGGACCTCTCTCCCGCCGCCGCCGGCATGCGCTACCTCCGCGCCCTGCGCCGCCTGCGCAGTCTTCTGTCCGAACCGCCTTCGATGAGTTGACCGCCATTGCTCAGTCCGGTCGAAGTTCACACCCAGAGCACGCCATGCCGTCCGTCGAACCGATCCGCATCACGACGGAGCGACTCCTCCTCCGCCCGTGGCGCACCGGGGATCGCGAGCCGTTCGCGGCGCTCAATGCCGACCCGCGGGTCATGGAGCACTTCCCCAAACTCATGACGCGCGAGGAAAGCGACGCGGCTGCCGACCGCATAGCGGCCCACTTTGAGCAGCACGGTTTCGGCTGGTGGGCCGTGGAAGTGCCGGGCGTCACCGGCTTCGCCGGCTTCGTCGGAATTCAGTGGTCCCGCATCGAAACGCACTTCACCCCCTGCATTGAGTTGGGCTGGCGCCTCGCCGCCGCGCACTGGGGACACGGCTTCGCCACCGAAGCGGCACGGGCGGCGGCGGCGTACGGCTTCGAATCACTTCGCCTGTCAGAGATCGTCTCTTACACGGTGCCCATGAACGTCCGCTCCCGCCGCGTCATGGAAAAACTCGGAATGACCCACGACCCGGCCGAAGTCTTCGACCACCCCAGCCTCCCCGAAGCTCACCGGTTGAGGCGGCACGTCCTCTACCGGCTTTGGCCTGATCGAAGTGAGTGAAGGAGTGAACAGAAGGGCACACAGGGGACAAAGTAGTCCACTCGCACCGGGGTTCTGGGTCTGGATCAGACGAACTGCAGCAGTTCGGGCTTGAAGATCATCACGACGCCCAGCGCGAGGATGATCAGACCGCTGATCAGCTTGAGCCAGCGGCCCTGCTTTTCCTGCAGCTTGTTGCGGCCGAGCGTGACGGTGACGATCGTCACCATCAGCGCGTCGTCGAACATGTACGCCAGGTTATACAGGCCGAGGTAGGCGTATTCCTTCCAGGCGGGGAGGTTGTTGCGACGGAGGACGTCGGTGTAGAGCGCCGGCAGACCGGCCGTGCAGAGCAGTTCCAGCAGATTCACCAGCACCGCCAGCGTCGACGCTCCGATCACCGCGCCCATGATGTTCTCGGCAGTGACGATCCGCCGTACGTGAGCATAGATGCCCGGTTTCGCCGATTCCGGAATCGAGAGCGAAATCCCTTTCTTGAATGCGAAGAAGTCCTTGACGTGCACCGCGCCGATCAGGAGCGCCAGGGTGCCCAGCACAATCTGGATCGGCCGTTCCTGACCCAGCAGCGCCAGCGCGTTCAGCCACGCGGCCATGAACGCGAAGTACACCAGCCCGCTGATCAGCACGAACGTGCCGGCGACGGCGATGATCTTCCAGCGGCTCTTCAGGTTGACCAGGATCGACAACAGAAACAACAGCACCCACATCGCACAAGGATTGAAGCCGTCGACCAGCCCGATGGCAATCGTGAAGGCCGGCAGGCCCAGGTCGCTGGCGCGGATGCGGCCGAAGACCGGGAGGTTGACTTCATCCTCGGGGGGGTACGTCTCAGCGGGAGACGGATCAGGCGATGCTTCGTCGACATCCGCGGGGAGCGGCAGCTCGAATTCGGACTCGACGTCAGCGGGAAGCGGGGGCCCAGGCAGCGGCAGCTCAAAATCATCCGGCACTTCAGAGTCTGCGTCGGAAGGTTCATTGTCAGGCGGATCGCGCGGCCGGTGCTCCGACTGTAAGAATGTCAGCAGCGAGTGGGCGGCGGGGGCAAACGACGAGGATGCCAGCACACCGGGACATCCCTGAGCCGCTCGCGGGGCCGCATTCAGCCATTCGACGACGTGTTGCGCCACCTGCGATGTTTCATCGTCTCGATGGCCCCGTTCGTCATCCAGCCGCGTCTGGTCGTCATCCGATTCCGGCTTGCGCTCGAAGGTCCAGCGTTCGAGCAAACCCTCCAGCCGCCGGCCGGTCCCCGAAGGACTGTCCCAGCCCACCGTCACCTGATCGCAGAAGTGGAACACCGGCACGCTCACGGCCGACTTGTTGTACTTGCGGGCGACGGCATTGAGTTCGTTCTGGGCTGTGCGGTCCGTCACGACGTCGCGGTAGACCAGCCGGAAGCCAGGATACTTCGGCATCGTCGCCTTCAGGTACTCCTTGGTCCGGGCGCACCGCGGGCAGCCCGAGCGGACGTAAACCGTCATCGTCCGCAATTGATCCAGTTCTTTCTCGACCTCCTGCCTGCTGGACGGGGCCACGAACCGTTGCGCGCAGCCGTAGACCATCGGCAGCGAGTCTTCGGGCCGCACGCGGAAGTATGAGCAGATCTTGTCGTGCCGTTCCCGACCGGCGCCCCCTTCGTCGGAGACGTCATACACGCGGACCTTGAGCCCTTCGCGCTCCGCCACTGCTTCTTCCACCCAGGTCCGCATGTCCGCGTCCTGGTCTCCCCGGACGTACAACTCCAGCGCGATCCACTGCTGGGTTCCCTGTGCGATTGCCACATTTTCGCCGAGGGCGGCGCAGGTAATGAGGGCCACGAGAAAGCGGAACCACGCGGCGGACGTTCGCCCCGTTCGAGTGGAATGCGGCGCGGAGAAGCTGGTCGTTGACTGAGCGGACTGCCGGGTGCCTCCCCGGCGACCGAATCGCCGTCCCCACGGCGATGGTAGTCGCGCGTCCATGATCGCACGTCCCCAACGGCCGGCCGCCAGCGCGCGACCGGCGAAACCCACTTTCGACCCCAAGCCTGACAGTGCCACTATATCACTCCCGGTCCACCTGTGTAGGTCAGACTCCGATGAATTCCTCACCGGATATCCGGTCGCCGCGGCTGCGGCCTGCACGCTAAACGGGCGCGGACGACCGACCAATCCGAATTCCACGACTGATTGCGAGTTTCGCGAGATTGCCTGCGGCCGCTTCCAGTCCTGCGTCGTGCGGAGACTCTGTGCCCCGCACCTGTGCGGAAAGCGGCGCAAGCTTTGCGGAATCACCCGCTGGAAACCGCGCGGTTTTCCCACACGCCACCGCGAACACCCGATATGATGGGACGGACTCGAGGGCACCGCGGAGGGACTGTGGACCCCGGCGACCTGAGAGAGCAACCGGAGGAGCACACGATGAGCGATTCCGCACGGACCGATTACGATCCCGACGAACTGGTGAGCGTGTACACGGCCCACGAACCGACGATCGCCGAGTTGATCAAGGGGGAACTGGAGTCGGAAGGGATTCGCTGCGAGGTGAGCGGCGAGAACCAGGGGGGCCTGGCCGGCGTCCTCAAGGTGGACGTCCTGGTGCGCGCCGCCGACGAAGAACGGGCGCGTGCGTTCATCAGCGCCCATGAGGGGCTGCCCGGATCATCCGCTTGAAGTCCCTTCATGCACCCCAGTAGAATCCGGTCGCCGGACGCGAGTGCGCGTCACGCGCGGGCGTAACTCAGTTGGTAGAGTGTCAGCTTCCCAAGCTGAATGTCGAGGGTTCGAGTCCCTTCGCCCGCTCTGTTGTAACTTCAAGCTGTACCGCATGAAGCGGTGACCTGCGGGATCGCAGCGCAGCGCCAACTCGGCGGTTAGTACACACCTGAAGTGTGTACTGACTCGATTGGAACTGCACTCGTGCCGAAACGCCGTCCCCCCGCGTACCTGCATCACAAGGCCCGCGACCTGGGTTACTGCCGGATCGATGGCCGGCAGGTCTACTTCCCGGGGCGATACAACTCCGCGGAATCCCGGGCCGCCTATGACGCCAAATTTGCTGATTGGCTGCGCGCCGCGGACCGTGAGAAGTTCCCGCTGCTGATCGCCGACGTCTGCGCGCAGTACAGCGATCTGTTACGAAGAGGGTCCCTTCCGGGGAGGGTGCTGGAAGCGATCGAGGCGGTCCACGCCAGCGTCCGCTACCTGCCGCCGTACTCGCCGGATCTGAATCCGATCGAGTTGGCCTTCAGCAAGTTCAAAAAGCTGCTGCCCGACGGCGCGAAACGGACGACGGACAAGCTGTGGAGCCTCTGCGGGCGCGTGCTCGATCTGTTCAGCGCGAGCGAGTGCGGCACCGACCTCAACCTCTGCGGATACCGCTGCACTTAACGATGTGTCGCACTAGTTTAGCTGGATTCCGTGTTAGACATGAACCACTCGTAGGTCGATCTCACTCCATCGGTTAGCGATACATGGTGCCGCCAGCCGAGATCGTGAATACGAGACACATCCAACAGCTTGCGTGGAGTGCCGTCTGGTTTGCTCCTGTCGAATTCAATTCGACATTCGGGGTAAACAATCGGGCGTACGACCTCGGCCAGTTCCTTGATGGAAAGATCCTCTCCGGTCCCGACGTTAATGGGTCCGGCTTCGTCGTAGTTCAACAGTAGGAACAAGCAGGCTTCCGCAAGGTCATCAACGTGCAGGAATTCGCGACGTGGCGTACCCGAGCCCCACACGACGACGGAGTCAGCACCAGTGATGCGGGCTTCGTGGAAGCGACGGATCATCGCAGGGAGCACATGCGCCGATTCCAGATCGAAGTTGTCATTGGGGCCGTAGAGATTCGTGGGCATCGCCGAAATGAAGCAACACCCGTACTGCCGACGATAGGCCTCGCAGGCGGTCACACCGGCGATCTTCGCGATCGCGTAAGGGGCGTTGGTGGGCTCGAGCGGGCCCGAAAGCAGAGAGTCTTCCCGAATCGGCTGAGGACAGTCACGGGGATAAATGCAGGAGCTGCCCAGGTACAGGAGTTTTTGGACGCCGTGCTTCCAGGCTGATCGCAGCACCGTTGCCTGCAGCATCAGATTGTCATGCAGAAAGTCGACTGGCTGCCGCCAGTTGGCCCAGATTCCACCGACGGTCCCGGCCGCGTGAATGACGAATTCCGGTTGTTCTCGTGCAAACCAGGCATCGACGGCCGCTGGATCGCGCAGATCGACTTCCGTGCGGCTGGCGGTGATAATGCATCGGTAATCATGCCGCGTCAGCAGCCGCAGAATCGCCGATCCGACGAGCCCCCTGTGGCCGGTCACAAGGACCCTGCTGTCGGGCGTGAGCGCCGGCATGCCAGCAGCCGTTTCGATCGGCATTTGAGAAGCGCTTTCAGTCATTCGATCGAGTTGACGGCCCCGGCATGGCGTGCAGCGAGCCCGATTCCGTGACGACAATCGACTGACCGGCCGCAAGTTCGCTGATCTCCTGCGGATCCGGAGCCGACGGCCAGTCGATGCGCAGGGACTTTATCCCGGGTCCGGCTCCCAGACCGATTGTTTCCTGGAGCGGATTGGCCCCAAACGTACTGCCGGTGGAAATCAAGCGACAGATCGATTGCCCGGTTTCTTCGACGTCGCAGGCCATGCGAGCCCCGATCGGTGTGCGGGCCGACCAGGTGCCGATCAGCCGCACGGTGAGCCAGTGGTTGCCCTGGCCGGGATTCTCGAACAGGACGTTGTGAGATTGGTCTCCCGGCACGGCGCCGCCCATCTCTACAAACAGGTCGTTGTCGCCGTCACGATCCCAGTCGCCGCACGCCACGCTGTGCCCTTTCTGCAGATGACCCGTGCGCGCGGACGTCGTGATCTCCGAGAACCGCTGGCCGCCGATGTTCCGGAACATCCGATTGGGCACCAGCGTTTCCAGTCTCGGATCGCCGGTCCCCAGATAGCAGTCGAGCCAGCCATCGTTGTCAAAATCACCGTAGTTGCTGCCCATCGTCCCGAAGACGAGATCCAGGCCAGCGTCGGACGTCACGTCCTCGAAGCCCTGTCCCTGTCGATTGCGATACAAGCGGTTGGAATGGCGTGCATGCGGCTTGCCGACGATGCCGTTGACGATATCCGCCAACGTCAGGTCGTAGGAGGTTGCGAAAATGTCGAGCCAGCCGTCGTTGTCATAGTCCCAGGCCCAGCAGGCGAAGCCCTGTTGCGGTCCGTCGACTTGCATGGCGGCAGTCACATCGGCGAACGTGCGATCTCCCTGGTTGCGGTAGAGCCGGGCCGCGCCGCCGTAGAAGGTGACGAACAGATCCAGCTGCCGGTCATTGTCGAAATCCAGCCAGGCGGCCCCTTTGCAGGCGGGGACGCCGTCACCCGTGACGCCGGCTGTTCGGGCCACGTCTTCAAACGTTCCATCCCCCCGGTTTCGATACAGTCGATTGGGCTGACGTTCGCAGCACACGTACAGGTCCAGGCAGCCGTCGTTGTCGAAATCCCCCCACGACGCGGAGATCGAATTGCCCGGCTCCAGCAGTCCCGAGTCGGCCGTGACATCCGAGAACGTGCCGTCCCCGTTGTTGAGGAGCAGGCTGGGACGAACCGGGGCCGACAGCCAAGCGCCGCGCGGCACAAAGACGTCCAGAAAGCCGTCGTTGTCGAAATCGGCCTGCACGCAGTACAGCCCTCCCAGTTGGGACTCGAGTCCGGCTGCCGTTGAACATTCGTGGAAGGAGCCTTGGCCGGTATTGCGGAAGCAGGCCATGGACTGCGTCGGATCCATGGACGACGTGATGATGTCGAGCCAGCCGTCGCGGTCGAAGTCGTCCATAATCCCGCCGCCTGCCTGATTCAGCCGGCTCAAGCCGACGTCTTCGCTGACGTTGCGAAAGATGCCGATCGCCGACTCCGGTTCACCGGGGGGAGCAAGGTCCATCACGAAGCGAGCGTCAACGCGGTGCGGATGCTCTCCCAGCGTCATGTGCGCGAGGTTCAGCAGCCAGCGAACACCGTGGTCGTCGGGAAACTGCTGCAGATACTCGCTGAAGAAACCGATCGCCTGCCGTGAACCGCGTTGATTCGTGTGGACCGCCTCCTCTGCGATCGGCAGGATGCAGGACGACTCGCCGCGGCAGGCGATGCAGTTCTCGTTTTCTCCCTGGCGGAGTGACGTCACTCCCTGCAGGAAGATGATCGTATACAGCCATTCGGAGGCGAGCGCGCGGTCTCCGGCAACGATCGACCGGGCCTCCGCCAGCTGTTGCAGCGCCAGTTGGGTCCGCCCTTCATAATTGAGCAGCAGCGCGTTGTGCATCAGCGAATGCAGCCGGTCGGCAGGCGTCCCCGGGGCGCCCTGATCGACCGGCCGCAGATGCCGCTCGCCGATGTTCCGCCAGATGCCGGCGATCTCGGCGAGCGAAGCGTCTCGAGGCCACTTCGGAGCCAGTTCATAGACGAGATTGGCGCCGCTGGAGTCAAACGAACGGCGCGGCTGGTAGCTCACCGCCGGGGCTGCCGGACGGACGCGCACCGGATCGGACTCCGGCGGTGAAGCCGGCGCGAGCCAGACCGCCAGTCCGACCATCACTGCAGCCCCCAGCAAGAGCGCCCAGAGACGATTCTTCACCGCCTTACCCCATGATCCTGTCAATGACCGCCGGGAGTTCCGCTCCGGGACCTGCATGCAGCCTAACGCGATGATTCCTCACGCCGCAACCGCCCGATGGTGGTGGTCAGAGACCGCTGCGTCAGGGCGCTTCGAAGAGTGCGGGCCGTCCTTCGACGGCGAAGACCTGCTGTCCGGGAGTCACCCCCTCCCATGACTGGCTGCGACCGGAAGGCCATTGGATCTCCAGCCGGGCGGAGTGACTCTCTGCGCCCCAACCGATCACGATGAGTCTCTCATTGCTGGCCTGATATCCGTCTCCGGCCGTCAATTGCCGCACGATCGTCCGCTGCGGGAGGTGCAGGCGGATCGTGGCGCCGACCGCTTCGCGCTCCGCATGGACGCCGATCAGACGCAGCGAGAGAGACTGACCGGGCGAAGCCGATTCGCTCACCAGCAGTGCGGCCGGTGCGTCCAGATGGGATACCGCGAAGTCTTCCCGTCCGTCGCCGTTCCAGTCGAGCCGTGCCAGGCTCCGGCCCAGGTAGCGTCCCTCGAAATACGGCCCGAGTTCACTGGCCGCGAGTTGCTCGAAGCGGCCCCCTCCCTGGTTGTGAAAGTACTGGGGCGGCATCTGGTACTCATCCCCCGTGTATTTGCGTTCGTCCTGGATGTGGCCGTTGGCGACGATCAGGTCGAGGCGCCCGTCGAGGTCGCCGTCGATTGTCTGCGTCCCGAAGCCGAGCACCGGGAGGGTCGCGTCGGCGATGCCGCTGCGGCGGATCTCGTCTCCGAACTGGCCCGGTCCGACCTGCTGATAAAGCGCGTAATACTCCCGGGCGAAATTGGTCACGAACAGGTCGAGCAGTCCGTCTTCGTTGAGATCGCCGCTGGCGACCCCCATGCAGCTCTGCGCCTGCCCCTGGTCGCCGAAGGCGAGTCCCCGCTCCAGCCCTTTCTCCACAAACCGGGGGGAGACGCCCTGAGTCTGGTTCAGGAAGAAGAAGTTGGCCGTGGTGTCGTTGGCGACGAACAGGCTGAGCCGCCCGCCGCCGTCGGCGTCGAAGGCGACGATGCCGAGTCCCTTTCCATCCGGAGCCTCAAATCCCGACTCGGACGTCCGGACCTGGAAATCACCATCTCCGGAACTGGCCAGAAACCGGTCCTGCGCCGCGCGAAAGTGAAACGGCGGGCACATGTAGGGGACGCCGTCGTCGTGCCGGCACTGCCGCTCGAACACGTCCGCGTCCGCCAGATAGTTGACGTCGTACAGGTCGGGGAGCCCGTCGCCGGTGAGATCAGCCAGCAGGCAACTGGTCGTCCACTGACCTTCGTCAAGCGATGTGACCGGAGAGGGTGAAAACGTTCCATCGCCGTTGTTGCGAAACAACCGGTTTGCACCGATGTTCGCCACATACAAATCCGCAAACCCGTCTCCGTCGAAATCGCCGACGGCGGCGCCCTGGCTGAATGAGGCTTCCCGAATCTGTGCGGCCTCGGTGACGTCGCGCGCCGCGTTTTCCGAGATGTTGCGAAACAGTCGGTCGAGATGCTTCGTCTGGCCCGCATCCGGCGGCCAGCGGCATCCCTGGGTGAAGTACAGATCGGGCCGTCCGTCCGCGTCAAAGTCGATGACGGCCGTGCCGCCTCCGGTAAACTCGTACTGATGTCCGGCCTCCGATTCACCGTTGACGTACCGAAACTCGATCCCGAGTTCTGCGGCGACGTCGCGGAACCGTACGCCGGTTGCCGACTGCGCGACCGGGGGCGTGTCGGCCGATGAGCGATGTGCAGGGAGGGTCTGCCAGTCAGGCAACGCCAGGTCGGAGAGGTCAATTTGCTCGGCCGGGTTGAATTCGGCGAGCGTCAGGGGAGGATCGGATTCGAGGAGCGAGCCCAGCCTCGCGGACTGCTCCCGGGCCCAGTCAGCATTGTCATCCAGCGAGAGCGCGAACAGCGCCCATCCCCGGGCTTCCCACGCGCGTCCCAGGTCCTCCAGTTGCTGCGCGACCACTCGCAACTGCTCTCCGTCGGGCCGCTGCGAATCGAACATCACGGCCTGAGTCTCGTGCAGCCGCTGCAGATCATGCATGCGCCGCGCGAACGGTTCCGCTTCGTCGCCGCGTCCCAGTTCGTGCAGCGACCGGATCAGTCCGTCCAGGGTCGCGCGCACGCTCGGATTCCGCCCGAGTGATTCCCAGTAGCAGCGGGCGGCTGCGTCACTTTGCTCCAACGCCCGCAGCCAGTCCCCTCGCAGTCTCCAGACCTCAGGATGAGTTTCCGCCTCTTCCGGCAGCGCGGCGTTCCAGGCAGACATTTCACCAAACCGGCGCTGCGTGACGAACACCCGCCCCAGCATCACATGCGCCTCCAGCAGCTCCGGATCCGACTGGAGCGCCCGGCGCACGTATTCTTCCGCTTTCGCGAAGTCGAATCGTTCCGCAGCAGCCCAGGCGAGTCCTAATAGCGGAACCGGATCATCCGGTACGGCCTCCAGGCAGAGTCGGTGCAATTCGTCGTTGCGATGTGCGCCGAACTCCGCGCCGAGCAGCGTCAACTGGTCGGCAGTAATGTGCTCCAGCCGGATCAACTGCTGATAGACCGGGATCGCCTCCTGGCGGCGTCCGGCCAGTCCCAGGATTCCGGCCAGTCCACCGAGCGACGGAAGATGCTGCGGGTCGCGGGACAGAATTGCCCGAAACCGTCTTTCGGCGTCGGAGGCGCGGCCCAGTTCGAACAGCGTGAGATTGGCGGCCAGGGCGTGCGCGTCATTGATTCTGCGGTTCGCAGAAGCAGGCAGGCGATCGATGTACTCGATCGCCTGTGCGACTTCCCCCAGGCTCGCCGACGCCCCTCCCGCGATCAGCAGAGCTTCAGTGGACTTTGAATCGCGACGCAGCACCCGGCCGGCAGCGGCGAGTGCCTCTTTGTTGTCTCCGTCGATGTAGCTCTGCTGCGCCGTCTGCAGATCGTCATCCGTCGTCGCACGCATCCTGAATGCGACCATCGCGGTCCCAGCGATGAGTACGGCAATCAGCAGGAGGGCGGCCGGTCGACGAGGGGAGGAACGCGCCGCCAGCCTGACCGATTTCGACATGACGTTGTTATTGGCCCGAACGTCGCATGCAACAGGTCGCGGCGTAAGAGGCGATCACCTGTTCCTAGGACGTCAGGTCAAAATCGATCGTATTCTCCCCGGCTTTCACTTCTTCTTTGAGCGTGCTGTCGATTCCGTACTTGGCGGGAATCGGCGGGCCGGACGGCGGGGGAATGGAGCCGTCGGCGTTCGGTTCGACTCCCTCCGGACGCATGATGCGCACCGTATGCGTGCCGATGACGGCGCCGGGCACGCCGTCCTTGTAGGTCAGCGTGTAGCTTCCGGTGTCGTCGGTCATCGCGGTTGAGATGCCGCCGACGTTTTTGGTGTCGCCGCCGGAGCCCTCCGGCAGAAAGACGACCTGCACCTGTTTGGCCGGTTCGCCGTCCAGTTTGACCACTCCGGTCACCTGTCCGAGGTCAGGCTCCACAATGTCCGGGTCGCCAGAGCAACCGGCCGCCGCCAGGCAGGCGAGCAATCCCGTGAAAGCGGATAAGCGAGTTGTCATGCGCATGGGACGGAAGTGTCTCTCGATCCAATGGAGAAGGCCGTCAGTGCAACTCAAAGCTGCCTGGCTCTGGACGGCTCAGAGCCAGGCAGGCGTACGGGAATCGTGGCAGGACGCGCGGCGAATCAGAACTCGCCGATCACTTCGCCGCGATCGATCGTGATCAGAGCCCGCACGACGACATTGAGATCGGCGTTCTCGGAGAGGAAGCGGGTGGAGCCGTCCCCCAGCATGATGTGCACTCCCCCCTCATGGGCGCTGCCGGCGCCCCAGGCGTAGGTGCAGGTCCCGCTGCACCACGTCGGATCGGTGCGATTAATGCCGAAGCTGAGCGGCTCGATGTGGGACGTGTAGTTCCAGCCGGTCCAGTAGGGGCCGAAGCCCTCGTAGGCCTTCTTGTAGGGGGTCTCCATCAGCAGGATCGTGGAACTCGTGCCGTCCCGAATATCCCGGATCTTGGCGGACCCGTTGATGCCGAATGCCGCCCGATCCACGCTCGGATCCTGTGCAAATGTCTGGCAGCGATCCTCCAGACGATTGATGAGCGGATACCAGTAGCTGGATCGCCGCATATTTGACCCTGAGTAGTGGCCCGTGCCGGCGATCGTGAGCGGGTCGCGGTATGTCACGTCGGACGGGCACTTGAAGACTTCGGCCTCGACATTCACGAACAACGCCCCTTGGTCATTCGATGGCCCCGTACCACTCCGCGACGCACGCGTCATCGGCAGCGAGAAATTGATCTGGTTGTACAACGGCGCCTGGTCGACATACGGCAGGATGTACAGGCTCCAAGTCGTGTTACGGATCCGAAGCGGATCGTTGACGTAATCGAACCCGGCCACGCTCGCACAACCCGGATTCACGCCAGGATTCATCACTCCAGGGGGAAGCTGGCCGAACGTGTCGTGGTAGTTGTGCAGTCCCAGGCCCAGCTGCTTGAGATTGTTCTTGCACTGGGTGCGGCGCGCCGCTTCGCGCGCCTGCTGCACAGCCGGCAGCAGTAGAGCGATCAGGATCGCGATGATCGCGATCACCACCAGCAACTCGATTAGCGTGAAAGCCGCACGCCGTGACGAACGTCGCATGAACCTGTCTCCTGAACTGAAGTGTGACTCAGCCGCGAAATGAAGTGAATGGACAGAACTGCCCAAACGGCTGACCTGATTGTGCCCGTGCCTTGCATGAAATTCAAGCAACACTGCGCGAATTCCATCGGTGTCGTGAACGTGACACCTGGACCGGTTCTCCACCCGTCGTGGGATTCGATCGATTTCTGAAATCGAAGCCCGTTGGTGCGCAGCAATGAAGCAAGCCGCATGCCTGTCGCCAGGCGGACTTCGAAACCAAACTGTCGACGGAAAGCGGATCCCGGGCTGCGTACGCCCGCTCGGACCGGTATCTTCAGCGATCGGGTTTCCGTTTCCAGCCCCTGTCCAGCCGACGCATGACCTCGCCCGCACCTGAGACGACCGACGTGGAACTGAGCGTGATCGTCGCCGTCTTTAACGAGCAGGACAGCATCGAGGCCTGCCTCCGCCGGATCTTCGCCGTCTTTCCCGGAGACTGCGAAGTCCTGGTCGTGGACGGCGGGCACGACCGCACCGGTGAGATCGCGGGGCGGCTGCAGCCGGAGTTCGCGCGGCTCCGATACATCCGCAATGAAAACGATCGGGGGAAAGGTCACGCCACGCGCGTGGGGATCGAGTCGGCACAGGGACGCCTGATGGCTGAGATCGATGCGGACCTGCAGTTTCTTCCCGAGGAACTGCCGAAGTTGCTCGCGCCGCTCCGTGCCGGAGAGGCCGACGTCGCTCTGGGAAGCCGCTTCGCCTCCGGATCGGCCCGGCACGCAGGGAGCACGACGCCGCTGCGGACGTTCGGCAATTTTACGACGAGTCTCTACGCCTCGCTGCTGTTCGGACGGCGCATGACGGACGTGCTCGCCGGGATGACGGCCTGGACGCGCGAGGTCGCCGAGGCGATCGGCCCGATTCAGGACGGCTACTCATACGAAGTGGAGATTCCGGTGAAGGCGCTGCGCAAAGGGTTTCGCGTCGTCGACGTCCCCGTTACGACGGAGGCCCGGCAGGGGGGCGCCTCCAATGTCCATGTGGCGGCCGACGGATTGCGGATTCTGCGGGACATCACGCTGTTCCGCTGCGGCTTGCGTTAGCCGGTGCGCGGGCCTGTAATTGAAAGGATCACTTCCAGCCCGATCGAAAGATGCTTCCCGGATGAACGATGCCGCCGCTGCGCCGCCCGTCGCCGCACCCCGTGCGCAGCATCACCGTACCGTCGTCGACCGGCTGGCATTGCCGGCCTGGCATCTGGGCCTGCAGGGTGTGCTGTGGTGCGGCGGAGGGACGGCGGTGCTGTTGCTGGCGGAGCCTTGGGTTTCGGGTCCGCAGGGACAGCCCATCCCGACTGGACTCTGGCTGTCGGCCGCCATCTCACTCGTCGCCGTGACGGCCGCGGGGTGGCGGCTGTTTCGGCGCGCGACCCGTCGCCGCTGGGTGTTCGGCACAATGCTGCATCTGCTGTTGATCCTTGTGACGGGCGTCACCTGTGAACTGGTGGCCCGCGCGTGTGTGCCGGAATGGCCTGCGCGCGAGCTGCACGGAGTCTCGCCCGCCGAATGGACGCACGCCACCGCCCAGGTCCTGCCGCCTGGCGAGATCAATTCCTGGGGGCAGCGCGACCGCGAACGGGACGTCACGCCGGACGAGGGAACGTATCGCATTGCTTTCGTCGGGGATTCCTTTCTGGAGGAGGGGCCGGGGACGCCGATCTCGCTGCTGGTTGAGGAAAAACTGACTTCGCGACACGTCGAGGTCGTCAATCTGGGCGTCTCCGCTACGGCACCGGACGAATACTTCGACCGCGTCTGCCGCGTCGCGGAACCATTGGGATCCCGGCATTGTGTCGTCTTCGTGTTTGCGGGGAACGACTTCGCCGCGGCTCCCCGCACTCTGGTGACGCACGCCGGCATTGCGGCTGTGGCCCCGCGGCAGTCGCTGTTGCGACTGGCGGGCTGCGGCGGAATCAATCACGTGCTGACCAATCGCGAGCGACCGGTGGTGCAGGCATGGATGTCGGCCGGGGGACTGGCGGCGCACGAGCGACAACTGCATGAGTTTCTCCAGATGACGGACGACGCGCTGGCGTCGCATGCGCTGCTCAATGCCGACCAGCTGCCCCCACCCGACCGGGCGCGTCTGGCGGAGCAGATCATGCGTCCCGAGTTCGCTCCGTTCCTGGCCATGCTGCGCGAACCGGACGACGGACGGTTCCGCTCGTACTATCTGTCCGCCGCGTTGTGGTCGGCGTCGGTGGGGGGAGGGCAATGGGAGGCCGACTCCCCCGATTCCGCGCTCTACTGGATGGCGGAAACCGCCGATCATTGCCGCCGGCGAGACATGGGGCTGACGATTGTGATCATTCCGGAGGCCTTCCAGGTGGATGAGCGGATGATCGAGCAGTGGGCCCCCCTCACCGACATGCGTCACCTGACCCAGCCCACGCGCGCCGCGGCCGAACAGTTTTACCGCGAGGCGGTCGCCGCCGGATGGGACGTGCTCGACCTGCACGAAACCTTTGACGGCGCCCGGGGGGCGTACCTGAACGTGGACGGACATTGGTCTCCCGCAGGCGCCGCGCTGGCGGCGCAGGCCGTCAGCGGGCACCTCGCGGAGCGGGGGCTGCATTGATTCACCGCGCGGTCACGGCTCGCCCTGGCTCGCCCGCTGCAGGAGTTCTGCGCGACGCGCGGAGCTGTTCGCCAGGTCTTCGTCCCCCAGCCGCCGTGCGAGCATTTCGACGCGGCGGACTCCACTGTCCGAGGCCGGACTGATATCGACGGCGCGTTGCGCCGCCGAGAGCGCCGACGGCAGATCCCCCTGCGTTTCGTATGCCGCGCTGAGCAGCCCCCATGCCCCCGCGTGCCGACGAATTTTCACCAGTCGCTCGAGATGCGGGACGGCCTTGTCCGGTCGCCCCAATTCACTGAGGGCGCTCGCCAATGCGAACAAAGCAGTGCTCTCGGCGTCGGGCGAGAGTGCACCCGACTGCAGGGCGAGTTCGGCATGCTTCAAAGTGCGAGCCCAGTTGCGGCCGAAGTACAACCGGGCGAGCGCCGCGTCCACTTCCGCATCGACGAGTCCGCGTGCTGCGACGCTTTCCAGCAGTTCCAGGGCTTGCTTCTGATAGGCCTCCGCGATTTCGGGCGCGGCGGAACTGGCCAGCAATTCCACATAGGCCAACCCCAGGCAGCGGTCCTGATCCACTTCGCTCATCCACGACACATCATCCAGCGGAACGAGCCACCGGATCCGCGGGACAGCCGGGGCGTCTGGCTCCGGATCGTCGTGGATGGCGATGCGATGATGAGTAAATGCAAAATGGGGTATCTCGGTGGGGACCTGAGGCATGTGACAGCGAACACATGACCCTTCCGGATCGGTCCGGGTCCGTTCGACCGCAGTCAATCCGCAGTGATCGGGCCGGTGGCAATCAGCACAATGCCGATCAAAGTCGGTAATCGGGGGGCGCGACTCGGAGTGGGCGTGGGGGTCGTGACACGTCGTGCAGGTGAGCGTCTCGGACTGCTGATAGCATTCGCTCAGCCGCATCTGTTCGAAATGACCGACCACCGTCATCTCGCTGTTGGGATCATCGAAGCCGTAATGCACCTGGAACTGCCGCAGCGGAAGGCCCGGCCGGAAGTCTCCCCAGTTCCGTCCGCGCACCATGACCGTGGCCTCCCCATGGAAGTGACACTGTGCACAGACGTCTTCCGACAGGCTGCGTCCCAGTTCGCCCGGATTGACGATCGTTGCATTGCCGGCCGATGACGGATCGCCGGCCCCGTGGTCCGCGACATGGATCGCTCCAGGGCCGTGGCAGCGCTCGCAGTCGATGCTCTGCACATGGATCGCGAGACGGTGCGGGCTGTTGTCGAGCGGCTCGACCCGCCCGACATGGCATTGAACGCAGCGCAGCTCGGTCGGCCGCTCGAAGCCCATGTTGAACCGGTCATAGCCCGGCGAGAGCCCCCACCCCGGCCGCGCGGTGTACCAGGTGCACGGGGACTCCATCAGGAACCCGTCGTCCTCGAACAGGTACGTCCGGGAGAACCGCCCGGATCCCATCACGTATTGCATGGCGTGTTCCGACAGCAGGACCGGATCCGAAGCGGAGTCGAGGAACTCGGCATGCCACAGCCGACCTCCTCGCCGGCTGATTTCATAGCGTCGCCCGGACGTCGCATCTCGAAACGCTCCGGCCGGAGGCTCGGTCTCCAGTTTGACGTCATCGAGCGCCAGGCTGTGGGCGGTGTGCTGCCAGGTTCGATGCTCGTCGGGATGGCACTCGGCGCATGCGGCCGCACCCACGAAAGCGGTGTCTCGATCCGTATTGCGATAGGCGCTCTCCGGCCGAGCCGGCGGGGGATAACTGGTCGCCGTATCGACGGACGGCCGCATCACGAACCACACCGTCGCGACCGCAGCAGTTCCCGCCAGCGCGGCCAGGCTCCATTTCGTTGGCTTGCGGAATCGCATGTTCATGGAGTGGGAGGAGACGGCGAGTGGCCCCACGACTCAATCGACTTGCGGCGCCAGTCGCAGTCTCGCCGCAGTCAGCAAAGCACGAGCTTCGTCGTTGAACGGATCGGATTCGACGGCAAGCGCATAGTGCCGGACTGCTTCATCGATCCTCCCTGCGGCCTCGAGCGCCAGTCCCAGATTGATGTGGGCCGCTGCGGACGAAGGGTCAATCGATAATGCCTGTCGAAAAGCCGTCATCGCGCCGTCGAGATCTCCGGCATGGCCCCGCGCGCCGCCGAGTCGCATCCAGAAATCACGATCCTCCGGATTGTAGAGGACCGCGCGTTCCAGACATTCCAGCGCGGGGCCGATCTGGCCGGAGTCGTGATAGGCCACTCCCAGATTGTACCAGGCGAGTCCGAATCCCGGTTCGAGTTGCAGGCACGCCTTGTAGTGTGCGACGGCATTCGACACGTCCCCCGCAGCGTACCGCGCCTGCCCCAGATTCAGATGAGCCCGGCTGTTGGATCTCGTCACGTCCAGTGTGCGAGACCACAGGGCCGTGCTGTCGGACCAATACCCCACCTGCATCCAGGCCGAAACCGACCACCCTGCAACCAGCAGCATTGCCAAGAGGATCCGGATCGGCTTGGCCCAGGCAGCAATCGAATCCGACAAACCGGCGAACATCAGCCCGAGTCCGATGATCGCAATATAGACATACCGATCCGCCAGTTGCTGCAAACCCACCTGGACGAGCCCGATCATCGGCACGAGCGTCCCAAGAAACCATAGCCAGCCCACGAGGACCGCCGGACGCCGGCGGGCGCCCCACACTGCGAAAACCGTCCAGGCCAGCAGCACCAAGCCCCAGGCCGCGGTCGTGGGGATCCCGGGCGGATCGGGCTGCGGCAGCAGCCCCGGATGCGGGTACAGAACGGCCAGGTCATCGGGCCAGATCACTCGCCTGAGGTACAGGCCGTAGGAGGCGAGCGCGTTGACGACTCGCTCGCCGACCGGCAATGCCGCCGTCGAAGACACCGTCTGAATGCTTTGCTGGCACAGATAACTCAGCCAACCCGCAAGGCCAGCCAGCGCCGCCAGCGGCAGTTTTTCCGCAACCAGCGCGCTCCACGGTCGAGACGGACAGGGGGGTGTCAGGATCGAGTCGTTCGGCGGTGAGATTGGCATCCTGCACAGCGGCCAGAAATCGAGGAGCAGGAACACACTCGGAAGGGTGACTGCCAGGGGTTTGGACATCAGTGCGGCGGACACGGCCGCCGCGACCAGCAGATACCGAAACCATCCTCCGCGCCTGGCATACGAGCCGTACGCGATCAGACCCAACATCCAGAACACGCCACACAGCACGTTCCGCCGCTCGGAGACCCAGGCGACCGATTCCACATTCAAGGGATGCACTGCAAACATCGCCGCAACAAACAGGCTGACACCACGGCGGCCCGTCAGGCTGCGAAGAGCGAAGCAGAGGAGCACAGTTCCCAGGGCATGGAGGCCCAGATTGACTGCGTGGTGGACTCCGGCATCCAGGCCGAACAACTCACAGTCCAGCTGATGCGACAGCCATGCCAGCGGATGCCACTGACTGGGCCCATGAATCGTGAATGCCCAGCGGAAGTTCTCCCAGGTCAGCCCCGTGGCGACGTTGTGATTCTCGTAGACGTGTGCGTCGTCGTCAAAGTTGACGAACGGGTAGTGCGTCACTTCGTAGTACACCAGCAGCGTTAGTGGCAACAGCCCCAACGGACGGAGATCCAGCCAGTCGGGCCCGCGACTTGAAAAGATGCCTCGTGCAGCGACTTTCGATCTTCGCGAATCACTGGTCATCTACCTGCCTTTTCCCATGGCCACGTCCGACTGCCGGCCCGGGACCATCAGCCGCGCCGCTGAGGTGATGATCCAGAATGCTGGTCCGCTACCTCCAAACGGTCTACAGATACCATCTTCTCCTCGCCATACGGATGGGTAGCCCTGCGGGAGCCAGCCATTCATTTTCTGAGTCCTCTGTCCATTATTCTCTCTCGACACTGACCCAGCGGGAAAACGTCCTGGGCGATACGATCGTGATCAGCTCCCTGATCGCCGGCCCGACCGGCTTGCCGGATTTCAGCGGCGGCGTCGCTCCCCGGCCGTCACGGCGATCCGCGTTGGCAGCCGCTCGCGCAGGGTCCGGTTCTCCTCCTCAAGATACTGAACATGCTGGGCCAACTCTCGATCCGTGGCGCTGGCCAGCAGGAGAAAGAACAAGTGAACGATCCTGGTCAAAAAGCGCGAGTGTGCAATTGCGGCTGACTTTGGGCGATGACAAGTTTTTTTGACCACCGCTCGCGCAATGGAAAGAGGTCGACTTCTGACCGAACCAGGCTCGAGCCCTAAAGCGACACGAACTGGAATTGATCAGGGACCTTGGACACCGGCCACGACCCGCCAGACTCTCCACACTGCCCCGTCTCATAACCCGAGACACAAAAGTTTCGCTGACATTCGCCGGGTTATGAGGAGAGACATTTTCGTGTCTCTGTATTGATTCCGAAGAGGGTTTGGACCGCTCCACTTCACGCGGCTCGGAAACCATCCGATCCGCCTGTTAACGCAGAAAGCCGAGGCGAAACGGCTCGGCTTTCTGCGTTGATGCGCAACAACTTGCGACGACGAGTTCTCTCCGCTGGTAAGACTGAGTCACTGCCGCTCACGGGTCTTAGCCGCGGATGCGCCCGATCCGGCCGAAGCCTCAAAGTCTCTGACCGGTCCGAAGCCGCCCGGGTTAACGCGGGGAACTGCGTGATTCTCTCCGGAACGGTGTGTGGCTTCAACCAGCAAACTTCTCGACCTCAAGTGGCAACGCGGGAGGACGAAAGCAAGATGCGCGGCGGCAAAATGGCTGAGAACTGACGTTCTCGCGGCTGTCAGCTGAATGTCGGCCAACGCCTAACGGGCCGCAGACGCGTTGCCGGGCCGGATGGCAGGTCACCTGGGCTTGGGGCGGAGCGCTCGCCAGCGGAGCGGGAATACGATCGAACCCTTGACGATCAGCCAGATTCAAGAATTCGACGGAGCGGTACACGATCAGTACACACTGCCCCGAAATAGCTTGAAATCTCCGCAATTTGTTGCAATAGTGCGGGGAGTGGGCATCCGCCCGAAACCCTTTCCCCACCGTTGGATTGGGTGTTTCGCGCTGCTGACTCGGCCCGGTTCCTAAGCTGAATGTCGAGGGTTCGAGTCCCTTCGCCCGCTTTACGAAGAGGTGAGTACGTCAGGCTCGACCGCTGCCTGCGGGAGAGTCAGGGAGACCAGGGTTCGGCCATCGCCCTCTGCACTCCGACTTTTCCGCGATTCTCTTCCGCAGCTTGTCGTATGCTCCAGCGACCTGTGCGCAGCCTGATCGTTGTATTCTTGTGCGTTGCTTCCGCCGGAGTTCGCGCCGCAGACGATGCGGAAGAACCTGCCGGCTCGATCGAGGGCGCGGTCTTCTACGAACCCGACCCGCAGCGGCCTTGGCGGTACGCACGCTATTACGTGCACGACCGCGACACCGGCGAACTGGCGGAGGCGGTTGTCTGCCTCAGCAGCAAGTCCCTGGCCAAACTTCGGCCCCGTGACGAGCCTTCCGAGTTCGAAATGGACCAGAAGGATTACCGCTTTGTGCCGGAGACGATGGCGATCCGTGCCGGAGACCGGATCCGGTTCACCAACGGCGATCCGGCGGCCCACAACGTGTTTACTGGAGACGGGTCGGACCCGTTCAACGTGACGATGGGGCTGGACGGCAGCTATGTGCAGGCCTTCCGCCGCGCGGGGGGCATTCGCAAGCCGATCCGCATCGGGTGCACGTTCCACAGCACGATGCAGGCCTGGATCTACGTGTTCGACCACCCGTTTTACGCCCTGACCGACAAGGACGGCCGCTTTCAATTCGAAGGGGTCCCTCCCGGAGAGTACACGCTCGACGTGCTGCATCCGGCCGGGGGACTCGCGTGGAGTACGCCGGTGACGGTCGCGGATGGCGACGTCATCGTCCATGACGTCCGCCTGTCTCCCGAACATCTGCAGAAGGACAAGCCATGAGCTTTGATTCCCTCACCCGTCGCGAATGGCTGCGGACCGGCGGTCTGGCGGCCGGGACGGCGATCGCGTGGATGTCGCGGCCGGAATTCGTCTTTCCGGCGCAGGACAGCGCTGAGGAACTGGTGCCGTTTCTGAACGTCCCCCGCGCCCGCCCCGGCATGCTCGACTGGGAGACGCTCGATGCCTGGCTGACGCCGCAGGACCAAGTGTTCAACGTCTCGCATTATCCTGTGCCGGAGGTCGACGCGGACCGCTACCGGCTGGAGATCACGGGGCTGGTCGACACGCCGCGCTCGCTGTCGCTGGAGGACATCAAAGCCCGCCCGAGCGTGGACCAGTTGATGACGCTCGAATGTTCGGGGAACGGATCGAATCCCGGATTCACTGGAGCCGTGTACAACAGCCGCTGGACGGGGACGCCGCTGCTGCCGCTGCTGGAGGAGTGCGGCATTCAGCCGGAGGCGATCGAGATCGTGTTCATCGGCCACGATCATCAGGAGGAGACGCTTCGTAAGGGAACCCCGCGCGAAACGACGTTCGACGTACCGTTCGGCCGCAGCATCTCGCTGCATGATGCCCAGGGACTCGATCTGCTGCTGGCGTACCAGCGCAACGGCGAACCTCTGACCCCGGGGAACGGCGCGCCGTTGCGGCTGATCGTTCCCGGCTGGTATGGAATCGCCAACGTCAAATGGCTCCGCCGCATCGAACTTCGGGATACGCGGTACATGGGACGCTTTATGGCCCGGGACTACGTCACCGTCCGCGGCGAGCGCCGCGGCGACGAGGTCGAATTTGTGGAGACCTCCGTCACCCAGATGAACCTGAAGTCGGTCGTCGCCCGCGTCACCCGCGGTCCCGCACAGGACGGCGTGGCTGAGTGCCGCGCTTACGGCGCCGTCTGGGGGGACGGGACGCCGATCGCGTCGGTCGAAGTCCGGATCGATGACGGCGAGTGGCGTGCGGCTCGGCTCGATGATGAACCGCAGGCGCCCTTCTCGTGGCGATTCTTTTCGATCGACCTGGGGATGCTGCCGGCCGGCACGCACACGATCGTGTCGCGCGGGATCGACGAGAACGGCCGGATCCAGCCGTCGGCCGAAGACGACGAGATCGCCCTGAAGCGAACCTACTGGGAGGCGTATCAGCAGTGGCCGCGCGAGTTCGAACTCACGGTCTGACGGGCGGCCCGGATCCCTGAGAACGATCAGTCGTCGGCCGACGCACTTTCGTCGGGGGCAAGGCGCACGTCGCTGTCGCTATCGACGGCACTGTCCACCACGACCAGTTCGGATTCCCGTGCACGCTCAGCGCGTGCGGTGAAGATCGACAGCATTTCGGTCTTCTCATCCGGGCCTACGTCGGGAGTTCCCGGGCCAAGATGCACGCGGAATTTGAGGCCCCCAAACGCCAGTTCGTCACCCGGAAGCAGCGCGCCGCGCATCACCCGCTGGCCGTTGACCTTGGTCCCGTTGGTGCTGCCGAGGTCGCGGATAAACAGCAGGCCGTCGGTGCGGGCGATGGCGCAGTGCAGCTTGGAGACGCCGTGGTGATCCAGCACGATGTCGCACTGCCCCCGCTTGCGGCCGACGATCGTCACGTCCTTCGTGATGGCGATCGGCCGGGAGCCGTCGGTCGGAATGAGCTTGGCGATCATTGCCCGGTGAGTCGGGGGCAGGACGGAGCGCGGACGCTTAGACGGGATGTGGGTTCGGCCCACGCCGGTAAGTGCTTATTGTCCCCGACTTCCGGCGAGTGTCAATTCCCGTCGGGGAATCGTGGTGAGACTACGACAGTTGCAGACGAGCGGCGGCGATGATAGTTTCCGCATCGCCGTGCGGCCGGTTCCGGTCTCGGATCGCGCGCATCGACCGGCTCGGGGGCGGCCCGCTGTGCCCTCCGCATCGCGCCGCGTGCCCGTCCGCACGCCGACGGCGCGAGGAGCCCGCACGGCTTCGACGATCAACACTGTAAGGACCCAAGCGATGGCGAACGAGAAGTACGTCTATTTCTTCGGCGACGGCAAGGCCGAGGGCAGCACCAAGATGCGCAACGAGCTCGGCGGCAAGGGGGCCAACCTCGCCGAGATGACGAACATTGGCCTGCCGGTGCCGTCGGGCTTCACCCTCACGACCGAAGTCTGCACGTATTTCTACGCCAACGACAGGCAGTTCCCCCCCGAGCTGAAGCAGCAGGTGGAGGAGGCGCTGAAGAAGGTCGAGAAAGTCATGGGGGCGGAGTTCGGATCGACGAAGAACCCGCTGCTGCTCTCCTGCCGTTCGGGCGCACGCGACTCGATGCCCGGCATGATGGACACCGTGCTCAACATCGGCATGAGCGACACGACGGTGCAGGCGCTCGCCCAGCAGGCCGGGGACGAGCGGTTCGCCTGGGACAGCTATCGCCGTTTCGTGCAGATGTACGGCAACGTCGTGCTGGAGATGAAGCCTCACTCCAAGACCGACGAAGACTACTTCGAGGACATCCTGCATCACGCCAAGGAGAAGGCCGGCGTCAAGTTCGACAAGGACCTGACCGCTGCGCACCTGCAGCAGATCGTCAAGGACTTCAAGGCCGTCATCAAGAAGGTGACCGGCCAGGAGTTCCCGACCGATCCCATGCAGCAGTTGTGGGGCTGCATCGGCGCTGTGTTCGGGAGCTGGATGAACGACCGGGCCATCGTCTATCGCCGCACTTACGGCATCCCGCACGAATGGGGGACCGCCTGCAACGTGCAGGCGATGGTGTTCGGCAATCTCGGCGACGACTGCGCGACGGGCGTCGGCCTGACCCGCGACTGCGCCCTCGGCACGCCGGGCTTCTGCGGCGACTACCTCATCAACGCCCAGGGCGAGGACGTCGTGGCCGGCATCCGCACGCCCAAGCGGATTGAGGAGACGCTCGCCCAGGACATGCCGGAGTCGCACCAGCAGCTGGACAACATCGGCAAGACGCTCGAGCAGCACTACAAGGAAGTGCAGGACATCGAGTTCACCATCCAGCGCGGCAAGGTGTGGATGCTCCAGACCCGCAACGCCAAGCGGACCGGGTTCGCGGCCGTGCGGATCGCGGTGGACCTGGTCAACGAGGGACTCATTTCCGCGAAGGAAGCGCTGCAGAAGCGGCGGATTCCGGCGGACGACCTCAACCAGCTGCTGCAGCCGATCTTCGATCCGGCCGCGAAGAAACAGGCGAACGACGAGAACAAGCTGCTGGCGAAAGGGATCAACGCCGGCCCGGGCGCCGCGACCGGTCAGATCGTGTTCCACGCCTCCGACGCCGAGGAGCGTTTCAACAAGGACAATGGCATCCAGCTGATGCTCGTCCGCCGCGAGACCAGCCCGGAAGACCTCCGCGGAATGAAGGTCGCCAAGGGGATCCTCACGGCTCAGGGAGGCGCCTCGTCGCACGCGGCCCTCGTCAGCCGTCAGATGGGAAAGACCTGCGTCGTGGGCTGCAGCGCTCTCGACATCGACTACGAGGCGGGGACCGTCACCGTCGGCAACAAGGTCCTGAAGGACGGCGACTGGATCAGCATCGACGGCTTCACCGGCGAAGTGTTCGAGGGGAAGGTCGCCACCAAGCCGAGCGAAGTGCTGGAAGTCCTGCTGCACGGCACGATGAAGCCCGAGCAGTCCGAGACGTATCAGCGTTACGCCCAGCTGATGAAGTGGGCGGATGAGCACCGCAAGCTGCAGGTGCGGGCCAACGCCGAGACCGAGCAGGCGGCCGACGCGGTCGCCTTCGGAGCGGAAGGAGTGGGCCTCTGCCGCACGGAGCACATGTTCTTCGACCACATCGACGAGATCCGCGAGATGATCTTCTCGCGAACGAAGGAGGAGCGCGAGGCGGCGCTGGCCAAGCTGCTGTCGTTCCAGCGGGAAGACTTCCACGAGCTGTTCAAGATCATGGGAGAGCGGCCGGTCACCATCCGGCTGCTCGATCCGCCGCTGCATGAGTTCCTGTCCGAGCACCACATGCACGAGGACCCGAAGCTCGCCAAAAAGCTGATGAAACAGTTCGGCGTGAGCGAGGACGATGTGCATCGCCGCGTTGAGGAACTCAAGGAATCGAACCCGATGCTCGGGCATCGCGGCTGCCGCCTGGGCATCGTGTATCCCGAGATCACGGCGATGCAGTCGCGGGCCATCTTCGAGGCGGCCTGCGCCGCGAAGAAGGAAGGCATCAACGTGCATCCCGAGGTGATGGTGCCGCTCGCCGGCTTCAAGTCGGAGTTCGACAACCAGGCGAAGATCATCCGCGACACCGCGAAGCAGGTGTTCGAGGAACAGGGGACGACGGTCGAATTCCTGGTCGGCACGATGATCGAGGTGCCCCGCGCGGCCCTCACCGCCGATGAAATCGCCAAAACGGCCGAGTTCTTCAGCTTCGGCACGAACGATCTCACGCAGACCGCGCTCGGCATGAGCCGCGACGACTACGGCGGGTTCATCGGCTTCTACCGCGAGAACGACATCGTGCCGAACGATCCGTTCCAGTCCGTCGACCGCAACGGCGTCGGCAAGCTGATGAAGATCGGCGTCGAGGGAGGCCGCGGGGCGCGCTCCGATCTCAAGATCGGCATCTGCGGCGAACACGGCGGCGACCCGTCGAGCGTGTTCTTCTGCCACGAGATCGGGCTGAACTACGTGAGCTGCAGCCCGCGCCGCATCCCGATCGCGCGCCTCGCCGCGGCACAGGCGGCGCTGGAGACGGCGTAGGGACAGAAGCGCGCCGCTGGAAAACAGACCCCCGGTTTCTTGATGACCGCACTTTCCTGGGAACTGAGGTAAGTGCGGCTGGAAATTAGTCTGAACAGAGACGTGGCCCTTCCGTCACACTGATGGTGTCTAACGCCCTGTCTGGCCGCCCCAGCAAATCCTCGAAGCGTATGCCGCCGCGCCGCCATCGGGCGGGTGTTCCACGACGTGCAGGAGATCTGGGGAAGCGGCCAGCAGCAGGTCCGCAATGTGTGGAACATCGCGGTCTGGCAATTCAACCTGTGGATGCACACCTTGATTGAACTGTGGGCCTGGCGCAAGCCCGCCGATCAACTCGTGCGCCTGCTTCGAATCGCAATCCAGGCAGCGCAGGACAGAGGAGTGCAGTTGAAGAAACCGGGGTTCTGACGTCCAGGCGTCATCCCCCGAACGCCGCGTAGCGCTTCACCCCGCGGCGAAAGGCGATCCGATTCGCCAGGAACAGCGCCACGATCCACACGGCCTCGATCGACAACTCGTGGATCAGTTCGGCATCGCTGTATCGCCCGAGGAAGATTGCCGGCGGCAGGTATGCCAAGTACTTGAACGGCAGGTAGTCGATGACGGCCGCGATCGGCCCGGGGAGCAGGTCCAGCGGCAGCATGTGACCGGAGAGGAAGTAGTTGATCATCATGTAGATGAACAGCAGCGAGCTGACCTCCAGGAACCAGAACGACAACATGCCGATCAGTGCTTCCAGCAGAAACCCCATCAGGAAGCCCATCAGCAGCGAGGCAATGAAAGCCGTCATCGTCCACGCGTCCGGCCAGCCGCCGAAGTACCCGCGGCAGAGCCAGAACACCAGCGCGAACGGCCCCGCGGCGACGGCGTAGTACACCAGCTTGTGCGCCACGCGGTGCCAGTACAGGTAGCCGAGCATGTCGATCGGCTGCGTCAGGTACTTCTTGACGGTCCCGTCCCGGACGTCGCGGGCGATGCCGCTGGCGAGTCCCGGCATGCTGGAAAACGCCCGGGCGAGCATCGCCAGCAGGTAGTACGCGATCATCTCCTCGAACGTGTAACCAGCGATTTCACTGCTGCCCCCCGCCCCCTTGGACTGATAGATCGCGTTCCACAGGAAGATCTGCGTGACGATCGGCAGAAACCGGAACAGCGTCCCCAGCGCGAAGTCGGCCCGATAGACGAGCCGCTCCTCAATGCACGTGCGCAGGATTACCCACTGCACACGGCGGCGCTGAAGCCAGGAGTTCGGGAGAGCAGCGTCGGACATCGGAACGGACGGGACACGGCAGAAACCCGGTCTCTTCAGGAAACCGGGTCTCTCGGGACGGCGGCATCGTCGTCAATCCAATCGAGGATGTCGAGCGGTTCACTGCGGTCCTCGTGCGCCAGTCTTGCCTGAAGCCGGGCGAGGCGCTTCTCCGACAGAGTGAACGGATTGACGCGGACGAGCTCCGCCGCACGCTCGATGTGCCGCCGGACCGAGTTGAGGTCGCCTGCCGCAAAGGCGATTTCCGCTTCGACAAACGGGAGGATGGCGTCGCCGGGCGATCGCCGCTCGAGTTCGGCCACGATCTTCTGAGCCCCCTCAATGTCGCCGCGGGCCAGCCGCAGCATCGACTCCCCGGCCATCACGGCCCCGTCATCCGGCGCGAGACGGCGGGCGTGCTCCAGTTCCTGCTCCGCCTCGTCGAGTCGACCGAGTTCGCGCAGCGCCCGATTGGCGAGCAAGAACCCCGCCGGATCTCGTTTTGAGTCGCGCTGCAGTTCGTGGGCGACCGCGAGCGCCAGGTCCGCCCGTTCCTCCTCGAAATGCATCAGCCCGAGCGTCACCCACGTCTGCTTCAGAGTTCTGTCATCGCCGCGCAGTTTCTGCAGATCGGCAACGGCCTCCTCCCACCGGCCCAGTTTCAGCTTTGCGATCGCCAGGTTATGGCGGGCCGCCGGACTTCTGACCACTTGCTTTTGCCACCGTTCACCCGCTTCGATTGCGCCGCGCCAGTCGTGCTGCTGTAGTGCGGTGGCGATTTGTAGTTCGATCCGCTGTATGCCTTGCCACCTCGGAATCAACAGGACAATGGCGACCACTCCGGCGGCCAGCAATATGATGAGCCACGCTGAATAGACCTGCATTCCCTTCAGCGACGAATCAGAGAGAAACAGGTTGATCGCATCCTCATACTGCAGATAGAGCAGCAAGCAAGCTAGTCCTGCGATAAACGCGAACAGGACCCCCCAGTATCTGGGATGGAACCCGGACGACTGCTGCCGTCGGGCCGCCTGCCTGAACTCCGCCCGCACGGCCCACAACTGAAATGCAAATGGTGCCACAATGACAGCGAGCGCGATCATCAACGGGCACAGGCTCTTGCTGTCACGGTCAGCCACGATGACGCAGGCCACGAGCAGACCCATCCAGACTGCGGCAGCCAACCACGCGGCCGCTCTGCGGCGGCGGGCCGCGCGCGGGGACCAGTCCGCGGACTGCGGCGGCGGCTCGGACATCCGTCGCGCCAATGCCGCCAATCGCTCATCGCGGGAGGGGTGTGTCGCCGTCGCATACAGCAGGAGAGACCGCAATCCCGTATTGTGCAGCGGCAGGATGGCGTGAATCTTGGCGAGCGCGGAAAAGGTCGTCGCATAGCCGTTCGCTTCGCCGGCCCGGCGATCGCAGTCCAGTTCCAGCCGGCGGCAGACGATCCGATACAGGCCGACATAAATCGCCACGCCAAACGCGACTGCAGTTCCCTCGCTCAGGACCCCGGCCGCCAGCACGGCGGCGATCCCGGCCACCGGCGCGGTCAACGCCAGTTGCCACAGCGATCCATTGCGGATATGCGCCAACTCATGGGCCACGACCGCATCGCGCTCCGCCGGCGTGAGTCGATGCAGGATGCCGTCGCTTACGACCAGGGACGGCGCCGGCAATCCCCCCGCAGCAGCGTGCACCAGCATGTCGCCCCCCAAAGAAGGGAACAGCCGCACAACGGGCGTGCGAACCCCCACGCGCCGCGCCAGTTCATCCACGCGCGCCAGAAACCCGGGATCGCGCACTTCGTCGAGGCTCTTGCCGGTCAGCTTCCAGTATCCGGGGGGATGCAGAAACCGTGCGAGCGCCACGATGCACAGCGTGCTGGCCAGCATTGCCGGCAGCAGGAGTTCCCGCCGCGGCGCCACGGCTATAGCCAGCAGCAGCGCCGTGCAGGCCGGGAGCAGGCTCAGCGGTGTCATCGCGGCCGCAACCAGCAGATAGCGGCCCAGGCTCCCGCGCCCGTCCCGGAACTGCCGATATCCCGCGTACAGATAGACGCCGTACGCAACCGCGCCGCCGAATCCCAGCGCGATGATGCAGGCGATGAACTCAGACAGGCGCATTGGCGGCCCCGGCAGGGCCGGGACCATCAGCAGTGGAGTGAACGCCATCAAGCCGGTTTCAGGATGCAGACTGTTTGAAGCGGCCGGATCAGGTGCCCGGCATGATACCCCGTCGGGCCGCAATATCCGACTCCGCCGTGCAGCGGGCATCGTGCAGATCGACCAGCACCGACCGCAGTCCCTCCGGCGAACGGATGCGTGGCAGCTGATCGATCGGAATCGTCGAGCGGGACGGAGAAGGAAGCTGTTCCCGCTGCAACCGCATGCCGGTTCGGCGACGCTGCTCCTCGGTCAATTGTCGGCCATACCGCGAGCAGAAGTAGCGGAGCACCTGAATCCGCACATCCCACAGCCAGTCCAGCTGCGGGTGCTGACGCTTCAGCAACTCCAGGCGGGATCGCCACTCGTCCCATTGTTGAGGATCGATGCGCATGGAGGCACCCTGCGAATCGTCGTAAGAGAATTCAGGCCAGCGTTTCCGGAGTCTGCTGGCCGTCGGCGGTGTTGGACTCCCGGCCGGACGTGAACACTTCCGCGATGACTTCTTCCAGCGGGCGGTCCTGCACGCCCACATCCTCAATTGTATAGCGTCCCAACAGGTTCGACAGCACCTCCGGCACCTGGTTTCGCGGGACTTCCAGCTTCGCCCGCGGCGGATGCACGTCGAACACGCGCCCCAGACGGCCCAGGTCGGACGGCACCTCTCCGGCGAACTGCAGGTTGATCACCTTGTTCAGGCTGAAGCGGTCCACGATCTCCGCCAGCGGGCCGTCGTGCTTGATCTCTCCCTCGTTGATGATCACCGCCCGGCGGCAGAGGGCTTCGACATCCTTCATGTAGTGGCTGGTGAGCAGCACCGTGATCTTCCGCTCCGACTGGTAATGCTTGAGAAACTCCTGCACGGTCCGCTGCGAGACGACGTCGAGTCCGATCGTCGGCTCGTCGAGGAACAGAACTTCCGGACTGTGCAGCAGCGCGGCGATGAGTTCCATCCGCATCCGCTCGCCGAGCGAAAGCTCCCGCACCGGCTGCGACACCAGCTTGCCTACCTCCAGCAGGTCGGTCAGTTCATCCCGCCGCCTGCGGAACTGTTCCGGATCGATGCGGTAGATTTCCTGATGCAGGCGGAATGACTCCTGCGCCGGTAGGTCCCACCAGAGCTGGTTCTTCTGCCCCATCACCAGCGAGAACCGCCGCCGATACGCATGCTCGCGCTGCCACGGAACGTAGCCCAGGACCGTCGCCTCGCCGCTCGTAGGATGGATCAGGCCGGACAGCAGCTTGAGTGTGGTCGTTTTGCCGGCGCCGTTGGGCCCCAGGAACGCCACCATCTCCCCCGTCTCGATCGAGAAGCTGACGTTGCGCACAGCCTCAACCGTTTTGTACTCGCGCCGAAACAGCCCGCCGATGGAGGCGAGCACGCCCTCGCGCTTGCGATAGACGCGGTACGTCTTGCAGAGATTGTGGGCTTCAATCGCGGGCATAGCGCTCGATGAGCGGCGGGGTTAAACCCCGCCGCCCGTTGTGATGTCCACCCCAAGTCGCGCGGCGAGTTCGCAAAGCTGCCGCCACGTCTCGTCCGGAATGGCGACTCCCGCCTCCCGCCGCTGGGCCAGCCGTCGCTGCTCGATCTCGCCCGGCATCAGGATCTCCTCGACCCCCGGCACGCGACGGCTGCTCTTGATGTGCACGATGTACCGCTCGATCCACTGCTCGTACTCGGCCCGCGGCAGGAACTGATCGATGTCCAGCAGCAGCAGCCAGACGCCGTTCGCTCCGCGCGGCAGATCGTCCCGCGCCACGCCGCTGCCGGAGAGCACTCCGCAGAAGATGTCGAGCATCACGCTGAGACCGAAGCCCTTGTGACCCAGGAACGGTCCTCCCAGCGGCAGGATGGCGCCCATCGGCGGCCCGTAAAAGTCGGCCGGATTGGTCGACGGCCGCCCTTCACTGTCGATGATCAGCCCGGCCGGCACGTGCTCCCCCTTCTGGTACGCCACCCGCAGCTTGCCTTCCGCGGTGGCGCTGGTCGTCATGTCGAGCACGACGGCGCTCGCGCCGCTGGGGGCCGCCATCGAGATCGGCGTTGTGCCGAGCTTGCGATCGATCCCGCCGAACGCCGCGACGCCGCCGGGACCGGGCGAATTGACTGCCATCAGCGCGGCGAATCCCTGCAAAGCGGCCCGCTCGGTGTAGGCCCCCAGCCGTCCCACGTGGTTGCAGTTGCGGACCATCACCGTCGCGGCTCCCTGCCGGCGGGCTTTGTCAAACGCGATACCCAGGGCCTTGGCGGCCGCCACCTGACCGAGGTTAAAGTGGGCGTCCGCGACCGTAAAGCCGGGACCGTCCTGCACGATCTCGAACGCTCCCCCCGGCTTCACGTGCCCGTCGTCAATCATCTGCACGTACTGCACCAGCCGCATTACGCCGTGGCTGTCGTGCCCTACGAGGTTGGCGTCGCGGAGTTCCTGGGCGACAACCTGAGCATCCTCCGAGGGGACGCCGGCCCCCTGCAGAATGAAGTGGGCGACGGAATACAGTTGGTCAGCGTTCAGAATCGGCATGATGACTCGTGATCGGTTGCTCCTGGGGGAGACAGCTTATCGTCTGATCAGGAAGATGTCACAGAAGTCAGTTGGCCCGGTCGTCAAAGGGCTCTAGCCACAAGAAGGCAGAGCGCCCTATCATCCCGCGGCGCAAACCCCGGTTTAGTTCCGGAGCACAAGGATGTCGCCTCCGTCCCCTTACGATGATCCCGTCCCGCGCGGATGGAAGTTCGTGCAGGGGGCGCTGCGCGTGGCGGTCGCTCTGCAGTGCGGCGGGGCCGCCATCTCCGAATGGAAGCAGGCTGCGGATTCCCCGGTCCTGGCTCTGCTCCGATCGGCATACGAACTGCCGTCCGAATGGTCGCTGCAGTTCGGGACGTTCGCCGCGTACGGACTGGGGATCGCGTCGCTGCTGACGCTGATGCGTCCCCTCTGGCCGCTGCTGGTGATCGTCACCATGTGGTTCGGCGCCGCGGCTGCCGCCCGGTTTGTGGAGTCGGAGCACATACTGCCGGCAGGCGAGCAGCTCATCCGCATCGTGCTGCCGCTGGTGCTGCTGCTGGTCGATTTCTGGCCCCCGCCGCTGTCGTTTTCGATCGGCCGCGCCACCGTCTCGCTCGCGTTGCTGCGAATGGGGATCATCCTCACGCTGGGCGCCCACGCGGCGCTGGTCTGGCAGGAGATCGCGGAACCCGGTCAATGGTCGCTGCTGGTCGATCGCAGCCTGCAGGCCGCGGCCCCGGGATCCGCCGGTGTGCACGTCACCCGACAGGTGCTGGCCGCGATCCTGGCGATCGACGCGGCCCTGGCTCTCAATCTGCTCTTGTCCCGCAGTCGTCCGGCGGCGCTGCTGACGGCGGCCTGGTTCATGGCGCTCGCCGCGCTCCCGCTAATCTCCTCCGGCCCGGACGCCGCCGACGAGTTTCTGCTGCTCGCCTCCGCCGCCGGCGCCCCCCTGGCGCTCGGCCTCTACTGGATCACCGCCGTCAAAGAGCAGCCCGCCATCACCGTCCCGGGCAACGCCTGAGGAACCACGGAATACACGGAACGCACGGAGGAAAGTGAAGGGAACGGCGAAAGGAACGAAATCGGCGAAAGGCAGAATGAGAAAGGAGACGTCACACGTCTGGAGTTTTCGCGACTTTCGCCCTTTTCGCGGTTCCTCTCTAACCCTCCGTGTATTCCGTGGTTCCTCTCCTGGAAGTCACTCCGGTACCCGATTCATGGTGTAGTGGGCGTTCCGAGGTTGCAGCGGTTGGCCGTTTTCCTGCTTGAGGTCGCACGACAATTCGTAGACGAATCCTGCGCGGAGGTCGTCGACGTGCAGCCGCGCGTGCAGACCGTCGTCGGATACTGTCACTGAACGGATCTCCGGCGAGTACCGCTCGCTGTCCGGCGTGGCGTACGCCCCCTGCCAGATGCGCGTGTAACCTGAAATCGAATAGCGCGCCGCATCGGCCGCCTGCTCACGATCGACCGGCCGAATAAAGTCGATCCCGAACCCGCCCGGAACCGCCTCGACGCGAAGGAGGCCGTTGGGCAGATTGCCGTTGGGAGTCAGCCGCACGATTTCCCCGGTATTGCGACCGCCCAGCCAGCCGCTGTCGAAGATCGAGCCGATGTAGATGCTTCCGTCCGGACTCACGCCGCCGCAGATGGGGCCGAGAAATGTATTCGCTTCATCGTCCCATGCGGGGGCGGTGAACTCGTACACGGCCCCCTGCAACTGACCATCCACCTCCTGTGTCGTAAGCCGGATCAGGAAGCGGCCGTTGTACTCGCAGCCGACGCCGTGCCCGGCGAACACCTCGACCGGGTTATGGTCGTCGATCGGTTTGTCGGGGGATCGCGCGGGCAGGAAGAAGATGCCGTTGACGCTCCGCGTCCAGGGATGCGGGATCTGCACGGTCGCGGAGAGCTTGTCTTCCTCGGACTTCGGATCGGCCTGGGCCGGCACGCCGTAGCGCCCCCCCGGGACGATGTGGTCGATCTCGTTGAACGTGTTCTGCACCCCCTGCTGATCACTGACGAACAACCGGCCGGCCGAATCGAATGCGATCCCCATTGGAAACCGCAACTCATGGGCGAAAGGCTCCAGTTCACCGGTCGTCGCCAGACGCAGGACCTTGCCCCGCCAATTCAGCGCGCCCGGATCGCGTCCGGAGTTGGAGTAGTCACTGCTGATGGCCAGGAACAGATTGCCGTCTGCATCACGGACAGGTCCTGCAGTCCAGTCATGGTAGTCGTGCGTGTAGCCCCAGCCGTCCGCCAGGACGATCCGCTCGTCGGTGTGGCTGTCGCCGTCGGTGTCCCGCAGCCGGAGCAATTCCGGCTTGTGGGCGACCAGCAGGTCGTCACCGTCGGGCAAGACGCCGAACGGCGCCGCGAGCCCTTCCTCGAACAAGGTCGCGGCGTCCTCAACGCCGTCGCCATCCGTATCCCGCACGGTCAACACGTGCCCTTTCAGCGACGTAAAGGCGAGCGAGCCATCGGGCCGCCATGCCAGGCCAGTCGGCATGATGTCCGGAGGCAGCGGCAGCCGGACACCGTCAAAGCCGGGCGCCGTCGTGACCGGAGCCGTGTTGAACTCAAGTCGGGACGGTTCGAGCGGCGGCCCCTGCACCCGCTGCAGGGGAGTTGAATAGCTCACGGTCCACACGCGCGGCGACGAGCTGCTGTTCGACATCGTGATCCGTCTGGAATGATCGGCGTCCGGTGCGGAAAGCCGGAATTTGAGCTCCCCTGCTCCCGTATTGACGGCTTCGATGCGACGCGTCACTCCGCTGCCGTCTGCCTGCTCCTGCGCGGACCACTCCTCCTTCACCCGGGTTGTGACCGTGTGCTGACCGACGACAAACGTCACGTCGTACTCCATGACGACACTGCTCCCCTGCACTGCGTATCGGCGCAGTCGGACCGCCCCTCCTGCATCGGACGAATCGGAGGGTGAGACCGCCTTTCCATCCACTTCGAGCACAAACTCGGGCTCGGTACCGAATCCCGTCGCGAGCGGCGTCCCGGCCAGGTCCCAGAACCAGCTTTTTCCCTGCGTCCGCTGCTGGGCGAACTCACCGATCGTCCAGCCGCGCACGCACGCACGGTCGACGTCGAACAGAATGCTGTGACCGTTGCCGAAGCCCATCGCCAGCGCCCGCGCCGCATAACCCCCTCCGTTCTCCGGCGGCACGGTGAAGACATCCCGCACGATGCGAGGCGCGTCACCCGGCTGCACGGTCAGCAGTTGCTCGACGGCGGTCGGATTAGTGGGCACGGTAAACCGCGGATCGTTCAGCGCGTGCCACAGGGCCGCGATCTGCGTGTCCGCCCGTCCGTCGAGAACGCCGGGAACGGGGCGCTCGTACGACGGCATCTCCATTCCGGGAACGATCCTGAGCGGTGATCGCGTCCAGCGCAGGAAGTATTCCGGCCGCATACGTTCCGACAGCTTGAGCAGGTCGGAGCCGTGCGTGGCGATCGCCACGTTCGGCGGCACGTACGGTCCGCACTCGTGGCAGGCGATGCAGCTGAACCCGGTGGCGCCGACGAGTGCCCGTCCCGTCAGCAGCGTCTGCTCATCGACTGTCTCCAGTTCGGGAACGTGCAGCGTTTCCGGGGCCCCGTCAGGGATGCGGTCTCGCGCAATGAAATACGCGGCGAGCGCCTGCTTCTCGGCTTCGGTATGGCGGAACCTGGGCATCCGCACATGCAGCCACGGCATTCGTCGCGGCTGCTCGCCGCTGACCGCCAGCGCCAACGCCTTATCGACCAGCTTGTCGCCGACGGCCGTCAGGCTGGGAGGGATCAGCGCCTGGCTCTGGCCGGCGAGGCGACCGTCGGTCGTGGCGACGTGCCCTGCTGTCGGCACGATGCCCGTGTCGAGTCCGCGCTCATGGCAGCCCAGGCAGTTGTTGCGCTCGAGCAGCAGTTGCCCCACCGAATAGGGATCGCTGGTCGTCCGCGGCCCCGCCAGCCGGATGCGCGTGGAGACATATACTTTCAATGCATCACGGTCCGCCTGCGGATAGGCCGGACGAGACTGCGAGCGGTCCGGAGCTTCGGCCAGGCAGGTCTCGGACCAGTCGCCGTGATTCTCCAGTGGTACGGCTTCCGGCAGATTCTCGCTGTCGCGGGGATGGCACGCCGCACAGCGCGCCGCAACATAGAGTTGTCGTCCCTCTTCAATCAGCACATCATCGAATGGACCTTCCGGGCCGGCCTCCACCGAATCGCCCTCATCGAGTTTCGAGAGCGCATCCACCAGTTGCACCCGTTCGATCTCCGAGAGCTCAAACACCGGCATCCGCGCGTGGGCGTTAATCGACGTCGGATTCGTCAACTGAGCGAACAGCCACTCCCGCGAGCGTTTCGCGCCGACTCCCGTCAGATCGCCGCTGCCGAACGGGCCGTTGTTTCCAACATCCCCAAGTCGATGGCACGCCAGGCAGCCCAGCGAAGTCAGCAGCTGGTCCCCGTCGGGTGGCCGCGTCTTCGGGTCCATCTTGATTGCGGGAACCGTTGGCAGGTCGAGCGGCTGCGACGAGTGCTGCAGATACGCCGTAAGAGCCCGCGCTTCGTCCTCGCTGAAGCCGAACACCGGCATCCGGTCGCCGGCAGAAGTGGCGTGCCGGGAGCGCAGCTTACGGATGAGCCAACCTGCATCCGTGCCCGCGGCGATGTATGTCAGGTCGGGGCCGGGCGGACTCAGCGGTTCTCCCGCGCGGCGGTGGCAGCGATTGCAGCGATGACCGTCGAACAGTTGCCTCCCCTGCCCTTCCGCCGCAATCCGGGCATCCCGCTCCGCGTTCGTGTCGTCTTCGTCCCGGAACAGTAGATGCGCGGGGACCGGCTCGAGGGGAAACCGGGGAGAAGACCAGTACAGATGCACTTCGCCGCCGGCGGTCGTCCGCGCATACGTGACCTGCAGCTTATGGAACCCGAACTCCAGATCAGCCGGCGATCCGCTCACCCATCGCGGCTCGGCGGCGTCCGCCATCAGCACGCGCTGTCCGTCCACCAGGACTTCCGCCCTCCCCTGCACATACAGGTGAAACGCATATGCCGCATCGTCGCGCACCAGCAGCTGGCCCGACCACCGCGCCGAGAACGGACCGAGGGGCAGCAGCGAATCGCCCGGCGCCCCGTCCCACTTCTCAGAGATGACGTCGTCCACCCGCGTCACCGTCTGCGCGGTGACTCCCGAGTGCAACTCCGCCAGCAGCCCGTGGGTGAGTTCGTCATCCTGAGCGACCGCCGGCAACGGACAACAGATTGCAGCCAGCAGCGTCAGACAAAGCAGATGTTGGCGCATAGAAATTCAATCACTGATGCATCGGGCGAAGTCGTCCGGAAGTGCACCGATTGTTCGCCAAATCGGCACTCACCGCAACCGCCACAAGCCATGTCCCTCCGCGCGTCCTCTGCGCCTCCGCGGCTTTGCGTCGAAACCTCACAGCACGCGGGCGATCAGCCGCAGGCCGACCAGGCAGAGCGCGACGGCGAGCATCCGCACCAGAATCGACCCGCGGATGCGCGGGGAGAGTGCGGCTCCGAGAGGCGCGCCCATCATCACGCCCACCGCCAGGCAGAGCGTCCGGTCGATCCCCGTACTGAACTCTCCCAGCACCACATGGACCAACGTGGCCGTCAGCGCCATGAACGTGAGCACGAAATGCGACGTCGCCGTCGCCGAATGCGGAGGCATGTGCAGAACGCGAATGAGAAACGGCACATGGATGATCCCGCCGCCGATCCCCAGCAGGCTGGACAACACCGCGATGTACGCACTCCCAATCGCCCCGATCCGCATGCGGCCCGGAGTCAGCGAGCGGGCCTCATCGTCGGACAGCATCCTCCCCAGTGGATTGGCGACCAGCAGCGCACCGATCCCTGTCAGCAGCAGGCCGAACACAGGGTCGAACAAGGCACGCGGTAACTCATGCACCAGCAGCACGCCCAGGATCGCTCCAGGAATGCCGGCCACGGTGAACACCGTCCCGGCGAAGTAATCGATCCGTCCCATCCGCATGTAGGCGATCGTCCCGCTGTAGGCGTTGAAGAACACGACCGCCAGCGAAATGCTCGTCAGCGCCGCCGGCGATTCCTCCGGGAACATCAGCAGCAGCACCGGAATCAGGACCGAGCCGCCCCCCGCACCAACCAGCGTGCCGTACAGCCCGATCGCGAATCCCAGCGGCGCGAGGCGGACGAATTCGAGCATCTCAGGGGACAACGTCACAGTAATCCCGTGCGGGGCAAACTCAGATCTGAAAGTCCAGCGGCTCCGTCGCAGGCGACGGCTTCCGCTCCGGCGCGGTTCGATCCCGTCCCGGCCACATGGCGTCCAACAGCCAGTGCGCGATGACGCTCCACAGCAGCGGGATCACCAGCGTCGCTGTCGTCAGCATCCACGAATGCACAGCATCTCCCCGGATCTTCTGCGGCCAGACCCGCGCGCTCGCCCGGGTCGCTGCACGGACTCTATCGAATCGCGCGGCGGTTGGGGACCACATCGACAAATCTGCGGCGATTTGCTGGAACCGGGTGGGAAGTCTCGTGTCACATCCGTGTCACAAGGCACGGACAGAACGCAATCGCGGACGATGATCAGCAGGCCATTCCCGGCGGACTCTCCCGTGCGCCGGCAAGTCATTCCCGGAGCGGACTCATGCACCCCGACTTTCTGCTCACGCAGCCGGTGTTGCTGAGGCAGAACGCTCCGCAGATTGCCGCTCCACCGGTTCGGTCTGGCGAACGGGGAATGGTGCAGCGTGCCCTCGTGATGATCGCGTATTCGCTCCGCTGCAATCGCCGTCCAGCAGCAGCATGCGCCCCAAGCTACTCGCCGCAGCAGGGGCAGAGTTCCGGCACGAACACAGTGAGCGTCGCCGAGTATTGCGTCAGGTCGTAATCCTCGCCGGTCTCGTCCTCCGCCCGATGATGCGCCACGATCAGGTACTGCCCGCCGGTCGCCGGCGTGAACTCCGTCTCTCCCTGCACATTGGTGTCGGCCTCGAAGCGCTGGTCAAACTCCCCCTGCAGTTCCGTGCCGCGAGGAATGAACGAGACGCGCAGACCCTCTGCCGGCTTTCCCTTGAGCAGCAGCCGCACCTTGAGCGGCTGGCCCGGGCCCATCGGCGTCACCGGGTTGACGACCGGCACGAGTTCCAGCGGATGCCCCAGCACGCGGTCGAAGCCCGGATTGTCGCGCTCCACGCGGTCGAGCGTGGGGCTGACGACGAAGCAGGCCTTGGCGCTCTTGATCGACCGCACCGGCCGGCCGTGGTTGACGACCGCGTCCAGCGAATGTGACACCACGTACAGCCCCGGCTGGACGGCTGCAAACTTGGCCATCCAGTAGCCCTCTGTCGGCGTGTACCCGATATCCATCAGGCGGTCCTTGATGTCGAACTCGTTTCCTTCGGAGTCGATCACGCTGAGTGTGCAACGCTCCAGTCCGACCTTGCTGGCCAGCTTGAAGTCGCGGTGCCCGTTGCCGTGATTCCCCAGCTTCAGATCGATGTACACCGCATCGCCCGTGCGGATCAGGTTGGTATTGGTTTCCACCCAGGTGTCATGAGCTGCGGCCGGCACAGCCAGGAGCACGATGAGCAGGCCCATCAATCGCGAGATCATTTGTTCTGCCTTGAGCGTGAAGGGGATGAAGGGGAACAGAGGCAGCGAAGTCAGCAAAGGGGTGAAAGAGGGAGCGAGTCGATCAGTACGGTTCCGCGCTCCGTCAGCACGGGTTGCGCGCCAACTCCATCGCTGCCTTCTGTTCAATCCATCGATGAATTGGTGGTTCAGAACTCACCGAGTACCTCCCCGCCCGAGCGGGTGGCCAGGGCCTGCCAGATGCCCATGTTGATGTTTTCACTGATGAACCGCGCACTGCCGTCGCAGAGGCAGACCTGGACGCCTCCCTCGTGCGCGCTGCGGGCGGCCGTCAGCGCGAAGTTGTGGAACCCGTTGTGACAGTCCGGGAACTGCGTGGTGTTCGGCGGGTAGAAGTGGTTGTACATCGTGTCGGCGAGGTGCCCGTTGACCCACTTCGCGCCGCGCTGTCCCGACCACGCCGGCGCGCCGGCACAGGCGGAGGGAGTCGTCTGCGTTCCCATCGACAGTTCCACCACGCGGTGGCGGAAGTCGTTCCCCGCCGGCGCCGCGTTCTGGCCGTCGCCGAGCAGGTGCTCACTGAAGGCGACGGTGTTGGACGTCCCATCGGTCAGGTCGCGAAATCCAATTTTGGACCGGGTGAAGATCACGCCGTCGGCGTTTGCTACGGATCCGTCATCGGCCGTGCCAGCTGCGTTCAACCCCGAACCCGCGCAGGCGGGATAGCTGATGCCGCCGTACGGCTGGCTGGGCACGCCGTCCGAATCGCTGGGGCAGAGCAACAACGGCAACCTGTTGCGGGCGGCCGTGTCATTCTGCGCCACAGCCGCGGCGTCGTAACCGGCGCCGAAGGGCGTCATCGGCGGTACGGTAAGAATCAGCAGGTTCTGCAGGCCGGCCTGCTCGACGTACGGCAGCAACTGCGCCTGGGCCGACCAGACAAACGGGTAACCGAGGCTTCCCGGCGGAAATGTCCGGTGCGTCGATTCATAGTTGTGCAGCGCCAGCCCCAGTTGCTTGAGGTTGTTCTTGCACTGGGTGCGGCGTGCCGCTTCCCGCGCCTGCTGGACGGCCGGAAGCAGCAGGGCGATCAGCACGGCGATGATGGCGATGACGACGAGCAGTTCGATCAGGGTGAAGCCGCGACGGCTCCGGAGCCATTGTGTGGAAGTGGTGTCCATGAGGGAGTGATTCCTTCGTGCGCGCGGGCGCGCCGATTGCGATGACACAGCAGGAGGTCGCCGCGCGCACGTTGACAGCGCACGGGACAACGGGAGGCGCGCGGGCATCGCCGCGCAACCAGAGCAATCAGCCGCAGAGCGTTCGCGGCGGAGGAATCGGCGGCCGATCGGACTTACCGGACCAAAGCGGCACGGCCGGAAAAGCAAGTTGGGCGTGGTCGCCGATCCAAAGGACCGCCGCCCCGTCGGCCGTCAGGCGCGGATCACCACACAACAGATACTCGTCCGCCGCAGACTGCCCGCAGGGGCACGCGATCAATCGAAAGCCGGCCCGCTCCTTGTCGGCGTCACTCTGGCAGCATGAAGATGTCCGAGCCTCCATGGACGCGATATGCACCGCAGCACCCTGGCGCGACGGCCGGACCGCTGTCGGATTCGAGCAGCACGACGAGGCGTTTGACTTGCCCGCGCAACAGCAGACGCCGGAGTCCACGTCCGCGGCCGGGCAGCAACAACCGACCCTCACTGCGGAGGCCGGTCGAATCGCGGCCGGAGCGGCCAGACCGAGCGATCCGAAGAGATACGCGAACAGCGCCAAGCCCCCCATCCACCTGTCCCGAAGCGCAGCGCGATAACCCCGGACTGAATGACCGAGTTGCGCGAAGCGCAAATGAAACTGCTGAACGGACGGCTTCATGGAACCAGCACGCGGGATACCGGCTGCATCGCTGATCGGGGACCACATCACGGGCCGCACAGCTTGCGCAACCGGCATTGGCCTACATCATGCGTGGGACCGCCGACGGATTCAAGAGACCGTGCGATCCGGTGCTCATCGCGGACCAGCCGTCGTGTCGCAACGCTGAGCCCCGGTCGGGCGCGCTCGGTTACACTTCCGCGAAGCGATGCGTCGGCGTCGGGCGCCCCGGGCGGAAGCTCTGCGTCTGCCGGAACTCTGCGGATGCATACTGGTTCCCGCATTCCTGCTCGACGGCCTCCCGCACCAGTTCTTTCAGCCGTTCGGGCGCGCAGGCGACGCGGGCGTTCACGATGACGTCGGCCTCGCGGACGTCGCAACGGGACGGCAGCGACAGCTCGGGACGCACGTCGCTGCTGATCAGGTTTGCCACGCCGAAGAAACCTTCCCAGAGTCCGATCGTCTTGAGATGCGCCGCTTCGGCCCCTTCATCCGCCAGCGCGTCCTGCAGCCGCTTCACGATCCCCAGCAGCAGGTCGTCGAGCGGGAATGGCTCCGCCGCCCGCACGGTCAGACTGCTGTTGAGCCAGCCCAGTTCGGCCTCTCCTTCGGCATACGTGTCGTAGTCGATGTCGAGCACCTTGCGGCCAAAGTCCCCTTCCTGTTCCAGAAACTCGATCAGCCCCTCGAAGCCGTCGCCCGTACGGGCCGAGATCCTCAGCAGCGGGGTGTTCGGATACCGTTGCCGCACGAGCGACGTCAGCTCCTCCAGTTCCTCGGGCGACAGCTCGTCCACCCGGTTGATGAGGATTGCGTCGGCCTCCTCCAGTTGCTTGGTGAGGATGTATTCCGCCTTGGGCGAGAAACCCGAGCGCTCGCCGCCGCGCAAAATCTTCTGTCCGTGGCTCGGCTTGAGGATCACCACGTAGGGAGCAATGCGGAACTCCGCATGGAACAGCCGCTTGATCGGCTGAATCACGGTCGCCACCAGATCGGTGCAGCTCCCGACGGGCTCCGCCAGAATGACATCGGGCCGCTCGGCCAGCGACAGACGCTCGATCGTCCCCATCAGCTCGTTAAAGTGGCAGCAGAAGCAGGCCCCCGCCACTTCCCCGACGTCAAACCCCTGCGACCGAAGCGTGTTGGTGTCGACTAGGTCCGTCGCCTGGTCATTCGTCACGATACCGACGCGCAGCCCGGCATCCATGTAATGACGTGCCAGCCGTGCGATCGCCGTCGTCTTCCCCGCTCCGAGGAAGCCGCCGAGCATCAGGAAACGGACAGGAAAGTTCTCGTTCATTGCCAATTACGATCGTTGCGTCAGGTATGGTTGGACTGCTGAAAGTCCGAACGTGGCGCCGGTGCGCCGCGCAACAGGCCTTCGGTGCTCAGGTCTTCATCAATGTCTGGCCAATGGATGCCATAGCCTCCCCCCGAAACCTGCCAGTTGGCGCGTTGACCGGCTGTCGCACCGAGGAGGCGCGGATACCACGCCAATGGTACGGAAATGACTCGGCCAGCCATCAATGAGACGACCAACGCCTCGTCGGTGCACTCGACATCGGCGACGCAAATATCGAAGGGGACGACGGTCAAGATTCGGTCCCGGAGGTTGCAGCCAGGACCTGCTCGGCGGTCGCATCGGGAGATCCCTGCGGCAAGTAAATGCGTCGCCGGAAAGGCTCTGGCAATTGCGCCGGATCAAGATCGTCAGTCGTCACGGCCACCATCGACTTCTTGCCCCCGAGGGCGATGCCCATTTCAAACAGCACGAATGGACGCTTGACGGAATCGGGCGACATCAGGAACACACACAAGTCGCTCTGTCGGATCGCGCGTTCCATTTCCTGCTGCAATGATTCACCCGGATCGAGTTCGGCCTCGTCGAGCCAGACCCTGGCTCCGCGACGCTCCAGCGAATGCGCAAAGTCGCGAACCCAGGCTCGGGTTTGCCGAGTGCCGGGATGCGACAGGAACACCTGCTTCTGTCTGGTCGCTTGCTTCACCATCTCGAAACCCACCCCGTGCGAGGACATCCCTATGACCGCAGCCTTCGTCTCAACTCGCGGAGATAACGGTCGATATCATTCAGTGCGATCACATTTCGAGCCTTAAGGAACACCGGAATCTGCGGTTTCGCCTGCAGATCGGCGGCCGTCATACCCAGGAGGAGCGCCGCAATCGGGATCCGGCGGAAGCGAGCAACTCCAAGTTCCGCCCAGATGTAAGGTCTCTCAAGCGCCCATGGAGTGATCAACACGACCAGCTCATTCGCTTGTCCGAGCGCGGAAAGGATATCTTCCTCAAAGTCCGCTCCCACCGCAATCTGTGCTTCATCCAGAAACGTTGTCGCTCCGCATGTCTCAATCGCGCCGGCGATCTGTCGCGCAATCCACGTGTCCGGCCCGCTGTGACTGATGAACACCAGACTGCGGCGTGTGCGACTGCCCGCTTTGCGGCCCATCTGCTCGGATTCCCCATTGCTGTTCGACTCGTGCCGCCTTCGCGACGTGTTCCCCTGGTCCTAAGCGCCCCAAGTGGCGATCTGCTCCTCCCTCAGCGACCGATTCGCCAAATGCGCCGCCGCCGCCCCGCTCACGCCGGCTTCGGCGGGCGCATTGGGCATTTCGCGAGAACGGCAGCACTCAAGCCAGTTGGCCAGGTGCAGCACCTCGCCGTTGGGGTTCGAGAAGAAGTCGGCGCCGCGGTCTTCGCTGCCGAGGATCATCTCGCTGTATTCGAGCGGCTGGTGCGGGTCGGGATGCACTTCGTAGCGGCCGCGGTCGATGTAGATCGTCCCCTTCGTCCCCATGAACTCGATCATCGCCCGGTTGCGGGCGTTGCAGAACGTTCCCTCAAAGTAGCCCTGCGCCTGCCTGTCCGGATACTTCAGCAGCGTCTGCACGGTGTCGGGGGTCTCCCAGACTCCTTCCGACTGGAAGTGATCGCCGATGCTGGCGGCGACGGCAGGATGGTCGACGCCGAGGAACCAGTGGGCGACGTCGATCCAGTGCACCATCAGGTCGGTGAAGATGCCCCCGCCAAAATCCCAGAACCAGCGCCAGTTGCGGAACCTGTACTCATCGAACGGCTGGTCGGGGACGTTGCCGAGAAACGCCTGCCAGTCCACCGACTTCGGATCGATCCCGTATTCCGTCCGCTTCCAGCGCGGCGTGTTGCGGTTCCAGGTGCAGTGCACCTTGTGCACGTCGCCGATGTGGCCGGCCTGCACGAGGTCGTACGCCGCCTGAATGTGCGGCATGCTCCGCTGCTGCGTGCCCACCTGCACGATCCGCTGATGATCGTTCTGCGCCGCGATCACGGCCTCCCCTTCGGAGAGGTCGTGCGTCAGCGGTTTCTCGACGTAGACGTCCTTCCCGGCGGTGCAGGCGTCGATCGTCATCGGCACGTGCCAATGGTCGGGCGAACCGATCAGCACCGCATCGACGTCGCTCTGGTCCAGCAACTCCCGATAATCCTTGAATTGCTTCGCGCGGGGGTCTGCCAGCTTGGCCCCTTCGGCCAGGTGCACATCCCAGATGTCGGCGACCGCGGTGATCCGGACTCCGTCGATGTTCGACAACTCCTGCATCAGCCGCCGGCAACGTCCTCCCGTGCCGATGCAGCCGATGTTGATCGTCTCGTTCGCCGCGTAGCCGCGGGCGGTGGCGGAGTAACCGGCCGCGACCAGTCCTGCGGCGCTCATCGCGGTCGTCGTCAGAAACTCACGTCGTTGCATGGATGTTCGTCCTGTTGGTGGTCAGGCAGGCCACGGTCGCGTGGGGAGACGAGTCGCGATCCCGCTCCAAAACGTTGGGAAGCGGATCGGCCCGGTACAGCCAGTTCCAGTCCGGTCGCGGTTGGTCGCACGTCAATCGCCACAACTCGTCCATCCTCCAGATCGATACGCCTCCATCCGAATTCACCTCCTGTGGAGTGTGACATTCAAGGCAACGTGCCATCACGGCCCGCGACGTTGGCTGCAGTCTGGACTCGGCCTCGCGATTGAGCCACAGGCACTGCGATACGCCGCGGGGATCACTTGCGCCGTCGTTCGCAGGACTCTGCAGCGCCAGGGCGAGCGCGGCTCCGATCAGGAGCGCCGCTGCATACCGCAGTCCGACGCGCCACGAGCGGCGCGAATCGGCCGCCGGTCGTCCGCCCGAGGCCAGCGTTGCAGCGGACTGTTCGGCCAGCCGCAGCGTTTCCGGCGACAATACGGACGAGGAAGGCCGGGCGAATCCGCTCACGTCGGGCTCCGTCGCCAGCTCATCGAACAGATCCAGCGCCGGCTCGAGCGCATCCCGCATCGCCCGGCACCGCCGGCAGTCGGCGAGATGTCGGGTCAACGCCGTGGACTCCCGCCGTTGGGGATCGGTCAGACAATCAAAGGCTTGATCGCAGTTCATGGCCGGTTTCCTGTGTCGCACTGTGTCTCGGTCGCGGCCTTCGCAGTCGCAGGTGCGAGCCGTTCCGACATCCGTTGCAACCCTCTCCGCACGCGCACCTTGGCCCCGCTCACACTGGACTCCATCGCCGCGGCAATCTCCTCGAACATCAGCCCGGAGAAGAATCGCAGCCTCAGCGCATCGGCTTCGACCTCGGGCAGTTCGTTCAACAGCTTTTGCACCCGTTCGCGCTGTTCCGTCGCGAGCAGCACAGCCAGCGGGGAGGCCGCGGCATCGGCTGTTGGATTGAGGGCAACGTCCACCGTCGTCGCGTTCCGCCGGGCCTCTCGCTTCCCGTGCCGGCGGCAGAGATTGAGCAGGATGGTATACATCCACGTAGAGACAGCGAATTCCGGTCGATACGTGTGCCGGGCCGCGAATACCGACAGCAACGTCTCCTGCACCACATCCTCGGCGGCGGCGTTGTCACCCAGTTTGCTGGCCGCGAAACGCAGCAGACGCGGACGATGTCGGACCACCAGCTGATCGAACAGTTCGATCCGCCCGCGCTGCACCTCGATCATGATGTGCGTGTCGGACAGCAAGCTATGCTCCGGGTGCTGATCTCTCCCGTCCGACCATCGCGCACAATCTGAGGGCGCAACCGTCGGTCCTCTCTGCTGATACAGCGCAATCTACCAGATCGCGACGATCGGCGACCACCCGCACGAATTCATGCGCCCGTTGAGCCGCTGTATCCCGTCCAAAGCGACACCGGAATTTGACAAACCGTGACGGATGCGGGTATCTTTATGCGTTGGTAAGCAAGATTTCCGACGATACCTCGAACGTTGGGGTAGAGGGCCGATGGCTGCGCACCGGCAACCGGCGGCGATTGTGGATCAGCCTGCATCCAGGATGGAGGAGAACAAGCCATGTTGACCCTTCTCGGCGGCCCGCTGCACATGTGCGACCGCGTGTCACGCCGTTCCTTCCTGCAAATCGGCGGCCTCGCTCTTGGGGGTCTCTCGCTGCCGCAATTGCTGCGCGCTGAGCAGGCGGCTGGAAACCGAACCTCCAGCAAGGGGATCATCATGGTCTTCCTGCCGGGCGGCCCGCCGCATCAGGACATGTGGGACATCAAGATGGATGCCCCGTCCGAAATCCGCGGCGAGTTCACGCCGATCCAGACCAAGGTGCCCGGGGTCGAAATCTGCGAACTGTTCCCCCGCATCGCGTCGGCCGCGGACAAGTTCACATTCATCCGCACGATGGTCGGCGCCGGCGGCGCTCACTATGCCTTCCAGTGCCTGACCGGCAACCACGACCGCAACCAGCCTCCCGGTGGTTGGCCAGCGATGGGCTCGGTGCTGTCCAAAGTCTATGGCTCAAGGGATCCGGCTGTTCCCGCTTACGTCGGTCTCTCCCCGCGTATGGGACATATGCCTTGGGCGGATAACGGGCAGCCCGGATTTCTCGGCGTCGCTCACGCCCCGTTCACGCCGCATGGCGACGGACGTGAGGACATGGTCCTGAACGGCATCACGCTCGACCGTCTCGGCGATCGGAAGCAGATGCTGAATTCGCTCGACCGCTTCCGTGCGTCCGTGGACGCCCGCGGCTCGATGGACGGCGTGGACGCATTCAACGAGCAGGCCTTTGGCATCCTCACCTCCAGCAAACTCGCTGAAGCGCTCGACATCGAGAAAGAGGACGTCTCTCTCCGCGACCGTTACGGGCGCGGCGTCAATGAGAACAAGGACGACGGCGGACCGCGTCTGCTCGACAACTTCCTCGTCGCGCGGCGTCTCATCTCGGCCGGTGTCCGCTGCGTCTCGCTGTCGTTCAGCCGCTGGGACTGGCACGGCAATAATTTCGGCCAGGCCCGCACCGAGATGCCAATGCTGGACCAGGCCGTCAGCGCACTGGTCGAGGACCTGGAGAATCGCGGCATGCTCGACGACATCACGGTTGTCGTCTGGGGCGAATTCGGCCGCACGCCCAAGATCAACGGCAATGCCGGTCGCGACCACTGGCCGCAGGTCTCCTGCGCTCTCATGGCCGGCGGCGGCATGCGGCACGGCCAGGTCATCGGCCAGACGAACCGCCTCGGCGAGCAGCCGGTCGAGCGGCCGGTCCACTTCCAGGAAGTGTTCGCCACGATGTACTCGGCCCTCGGCCTAAACATCGACCACCTCACGCTGGACGACCTGCAGGGCCGCCCGCGGTACCTCATCGACCAGAACGTCCACCGCCCCATGGCGGAACTGGTGTGACGGGCAACGACAGATGGGCTTTCCCAGAAACCCGGTTTCTTTTCGAGAAACCGGGTTTCTTGCGTTCTCGCTTTCTCATCGACAGCCGCGGCTCACTCCGCGTCTTTCACCGGGCGGCCATTCAGCGGGACGGTATAGCCCAGCATCCCGATCGCCTTCCCCGCCGCAACTCCGCGGTCGATGTTTTCCAGCATCCGCACATCGTCCCATGCCTCGGCGAGGATGAGGCACTCCGGCCTTAGTCCCCAAGCCAGTCGGCGATCCACAGCTGGCTGCTTCCCCCTTCCGTCCGGCTGCTGGTCCACATCAGCTTCGTTCCATCCGGGCTGAATACCGGCAGCACGTCGGCCTTCTCGTGGAACGTCACGCGCGTCGGCTCGGATTCCGTCGCCAGCATCGTGTCGGGATCGACGCGCAGCAGGTAGATATCAAAGTTCGCACCCTGGGGACCGCGCGAGTAGTCCGCCCGAGCCCAGACGATCGACTTTCCGTTCGGGTGAAAGTACGGCGCCCAGTTCACGGTGTTCAGGTCATGCGTGAGCTGCACCTCGCGCTGGCCGTCGACCGAGATGGCGTAGACCTGCAGCATGTCCTTCTCTTCCCGGTCGCTGCGAAAGATGATCCACTGGTCGTTGGGTGAGAAGAACGGTCCGCCGTCGTAGCCGTCCACATTGGTGAGCTGCCGCACGTTGCCGCCGTCGGCGTCCATGATGTACAGGTCGGGATCGCCGTCGCGCGTGGACGTGAACACGATGTGCCGCCCGTCGAACGAGTAGCTCCCCTCGGCATCGTAGCCGTCCGCGTCCGTCAGCCGGGTCATGTTCGTCCCGTCGAGATCGACGCGATAGATGTCCATATGCGGATCGAAGTCCCACTCGTATCTCCGGCGTCCTCCGGCGGCGGCGATCTCGCGTGCCTGCTTCTCTTCCTCGGCAATCCGGGGATGCGTGTGCGCCGAAGCGAAGATCAGGCTCTCGCCGTCCCGGGAGAAGTACGCGCAGGTCGTGCGGCCCCGTCCCGTGCTGATCAGCCGCGGCACGCGCTCGTCCAGCGGCTGCACGTAGATCTGATAGAAGGGATAGCCGATCGGATACGCCTGGTAGACGATCAGCGAACCGTCCGGAGAGAAATACCCCTCTCCGGCCCGCGGCAATCCGAACGACACCTGCCGCAGATTCGCCAGGAGTCGCTCCTCGCCGGACGCGGAGGTGGTTTGATCGTCATCGGCCCGCAAGGCGGCGCCCGGAATGGCAACCCACACCAGCAGGCCCGCAAGAAGCCCAAGGTTCGACCGGCGCATCGGCATTATCCATCCAATCTGAAGCTGGTTCTTTGGTTCGTTCACATCACACTTCAGCAATGTCTTCCGTCAGGATTGTAAGTGATTCGCCGTCGCAAGACACATCCGCGCCCGAGCTTCGGTTAAGGCAGGCACAGTCCTCTGTGCCGACCGCGGGACTGACTGCCAGAGACGGAGAACTCCGGGACCACCAGTGCCCTTCCCCAGCATTCCGCTCCTGCACGCCATCGCATCGGGGATCGCTTATGAAACTTCCGCCTGGCCGCATGTGGCGTTACCATAGAGGTGGGCCGTCTGTTTAGGTGCCGAGGCCGCGGGTGACACGATCTGTAGTTCTCTGTGTCGGGATCGTCATCGTCGCAGGTCTGCGTGCGCCGGCACAGACGCCCGAATCGACGGGCAGCACCATCTTCAGGGCCGTCAGCCTGACGCGTGACGTCGAACCGGTGCTCACGCGGCTGGGCTGCAATGGCGGGGCGTGTCATGGTGCGTTCCAGGGACGCGGCGGGTTCCGGCTCTCGCTCTGGGGATTCGATCCCGAGGCGGATTACGCGTCGCTCGTCACGGCGGCCCGCGGCCGGCGCGTCTTCCCGGCGGCGCCCGAGTCGAGTTTGCTGCTGCTCAAGCCCACGTTGAACGTCCCGCATGCCGGCGGCCGACGGCTCGAAGCCGACAGCGAGGCGTATCGCATCCTGCACGCGTGGATCGACCAGGGGCTCGCGAAACCGTCAGCCGACGATCCCGTCGTGACGCGGCTTTCGGTCTCGCCGGCCGAACTGATTCTCGGACCGGGAGATGCAGCGGACCTCGTTGCGACGGCCGAATGGTCCGACGGGGAGCAACGGGACGTGACCCGCTGGTGCCGGTTTGAGACCCGTAGCGAAGCGGTCGCCTCCATCGACGACGTCGGAAGAATCACCGCGCACGGGCCGGGGCGCTCGATCGTTACGGTGTTGTACTCCGGCCAGGCGTCGTCGCTGCCGGTGACCGTACCGGTCGCCTCCGCGACCGAATGGGACTTCGCCGAATACAACTTCATTGACCGGCATATTGCCGCCGAATGGCGCAAGCTCGGCATCGCGCCGGCGGGAGACGCGACGGATGCCGAGTTCCTGCGGCGCGCCAGCCTCGATGTGATTGGCACGCTCCCTACGGTCGACGAGACACGGGAGTTTCTGGCATCGACCGACCCCGACAAGCGGACCCTGCTGATCGACGATTTGTTGCAGCGTCCCGAGTACGCCGAGTTCTGGGCCGTGCAGTGGAGCGACCGACTTAAGGTGCATCGCCGGGCGCTGGGCGAAAAAGGGCTGGCGAGCTTCAACGGCTGGCTCCGGCAGGCGCTCCGCGAGAACCGCCCGTTCGACGGGATTGTGCGCGATCCGCTCGTCGCGCAGGGCAACTTGTACGCCAACGGACCCGTTGCGTTCTATTTCACCGACCGGACGCCCGAGGAACTGGCGGAGACGACGGCACAGGTCTTCCTGGGAGTGCGGCTGCAATGTGCGAAATGTCACCATCACCCGTTCGAGGTGTGGAGCCAGGATGACTACTACGGCCTGGCGGCCTGCTTCACCCGCGTGCAGCGCAAAGATACCAAAGAAGGGGGGCGGTACGGCGGCGCGCAGTCCGTCACGCTCGCGGACGCCGGCAGCATTGAGAATCCTGCGACCGGTCGGCCCGCCCTCCCCTCGTTGCTGGGGAAACTTCTCGACGACGGCTCCGGCACTTTGGATGTGCGAGTCCTCCTGGCAGACCAGGTGACCGATGCCCGGAATCCCTACTTCGCCCGCAATGTCGTCAACCGCTACTGGGGCGATCTGTTGGGGCGCGGACTTGTGGAGCCGGTGGACGACTTCCGTGCGACGAACCCGGCATCGCATCCGGAACTGCTCGACGAACTGGCGGCCGACTTCATCGCCCACGGATTCGACGTCCGCCGCACGATCCGCTTGATCTGCACGTCGCACACGTATCAGCTGGCGGCGGAGATCGCGCCCGAGCGTGATCTCGATGCCGCGTTCGTCACGCATCGTGTGCCGCGGCGGCTCCCGGCGGAAGTGTTGCTCGACGCCGTCAATCAGGCCGCGGAGACAGTCGAGTCGTTCGACAATTTCCCCCCGGGAACGCGGGCCGTCAGTCTGCCCGATCCGGCGGTGGCTTCCTACTTTCTGGACGTCTTTGGACGGCCTTTGCGCGTCAGCGGTTGCGAATGCGAACGGGTTTCGCGAGTCGATCTTCGGCAGGCGCTCCGGCTGGCGAACGGTGAGGAGCTGCAGCAGAAGTTGTCCCACCCGGACGGACGCGTCGCGCGATTGCTGGCGGAGTCGGCCGACGATGCGGCCGTCATTGAAGAGTTGTACCTGGCGACGCTGACGCGCCTGCCGCGACCGGACGAGGCCGCTCTCGCGGCCGAGTACATCGCAGCCGCTCCGTCGAGGCAGGAAGGGTGCGAGGACCTGCTGTGGTCGCTGCTGAACCTGCCGGAGTTTGTGTTCAATCACTGAGGCGGCCCCCAATGGAAGGGCTGCGTCGAGAGATGTGGTGATTCATGCCGCAACAGAAAGCATCACAGGTATCGATCTGCGGCGGGCCGTCGCGCCGCGCACTTCTACAGGTGGGAGGGTTAACGCTGTTCGGGCTCTCGTTGCCGCGACTGCTGGCCGCCGAGCAGTCGGCCGCCGCGACCGGCGCCGCAAGGCGAAACCTCAACTGCATCCTGCTCTGGATGGGAGGCGGCCCCAGCAATATCGACACGTTCGATATGAAGCCCGACGCCCCGGTCGAGTACCGCGGTGAGTTTCAGCCGATTTCGACGGATCTGACGGGTGTCCATGTCTGTGAGCATCTGCCGCGGATGGCCCGGCAGATGCACCGTCTGTGTCTGCTCAAGTCGGTGACGCATACGGAGAGCGGCGATCATACCGCCGCCACGCATTACCTGCTGACCGGGTACCCGCAACGTCCCGATCCCGCCGGCCAGCCCGTCGGATCGCTTGTCTACCCCGCCTATAGCTCGGTTGTGGCACGCGAACTGGGATGGCGCAACAGTCTGCCTCCGTCGGTGATCCTTGGCGGTGAAGTCACTCCGTACGCGTTCTCAGGCTACATGGGGTCGCAGTACGATCCGCTGTTTGTGAAGGACGATCCCAACTCCCCCGAATTCGCCGTGCAGGACGTGTCGATCTCCGCCGGCATCGGGGAAGATCGCACCACACGCCGCCGCAGACTGCTCAACGGCCTCGACCAGTGGCAGCGGCAGCTTGAGAGCACTTCAGGCGGACCGCTGGAGCGAGACCGTTTCTACCGGCAGGCCTACGACCTGGTGACGTCCACCGCGGCTAAAGACGCCTTCCGCGTGGACCAGGAGCCCGAGGAACTCCGCAATCGCTACGGTCGCAATCGCTACGGTCAGTCCTGCCTGCTCGCACGACGGCTGATTGAAGCCGGCGTCCGCTTCGTCACGGTCGCCACCAATCAATGGGACACGCATCAGAACAATTTTGGCGGATTGAGAGAGTCCATCCGGTTGCCCGATCTCGACCAGTACTGGTCCGCCCTGCTCGATGACCTCGACGACCGCGGCCTGCTCGACTCCACCCTCGTCATCTGGATGGGAGAATTCGGCCGGACGCCCCGCGTCAACGGCCAGGCGGGTCGCGACCACTGGGCCCACACCAACGTTATCGCGCTCAGCGGCGCGGGCATCCGGATGGGCCAGACGATCGGCCAGACCGACGCACGCTGCGAACGCACCGTCGGCGTGTCGCACACCACGCACGACTTCGCCGCGACCCTTTATCGTCTGCTGGGGATCGACGGCACTAAAGAGTATCTGACGCCGGACGGACGACCCGTGCTCATCAACTATCACGGCACGCCGATTCGCGAAGCCCTTGCCTGATCGCCTCATACGCATTGCGGCGACTGCGCAGACGCGCCGAAAAGGGAAAGCGGGTGACAACACACTCACGACGCTGCGTCGGGCCCGCAATCCAGCTCTGGATGTTGCTGGCCGTCGTCCCGGCCACGACCGACGCACAGCTCCTGCAGTACCCCGACCCGTCGCTGGACGCGATCTTCCCGGCAGGGGCTCAGCAGGGACAGTCCGTCGAAATCGAACTGCTCGGATTGAACGGACTCAAGGGAGCCACCGGACTGGTCATCGACGGACCGCCCGGTGTTACGGCCGCCTCCTTCACTGGGGTCGACGCCGGTCGAGCGACCGCGACCCTGAACGTTGATGCGAATGCCGCTCCCGGTCGCCGTCGCATCCGCGTCCTCGGCGGCGCTAACGGACTGACGAACTGGCGAAGTTTCTTCGTCGGGACGCTGCCGGAGATGGTCGAAACGGAGCCAACCGGCGATGGCGGGACCGATGCAGAAGAGGTCACCCTTCCCGTGGTCATCAATGCACGGCTCTCTCCCTCCCTCGACGTCGATCACTTCCGCTTTGAAGGCCGCAAGGGGCAGAACATCGTCGCAGCCATGCTGGCCCACGGCATGGACACGCTCACCCGTCAGGGAAGCAGCCGCGGCTATCTCGATGCGAACCTGTCCCTCTCCAACGAGAGGGGCGATGTCTGCGGATGGTCCTCCGACGAGTTGGGGCTGGACCCGGTGCTCGCCGTCACCTTGCCCGACGACGGGTTCTATACGCTGCAGGTGCAGAGCGACTCATTCCAGGGATACCCGCAGGCGGTTTATCGTCTGACGCTCGGTGAGATCCCATACCCCATCGCCATGTTTCCCCCGGGCGGACAACGGGGTTCGACGATCGACGTCGAGTTCGTCGGGCTGAACCTCGCTCCGGGGACGCGCCGCCCCATCAATCTCTCCACGCATCGCCACGCCCTCCAGGATGTCACGCTCGACATGACCGGGGCGGAGCACACCTTGCTGCCGTTCCTCCTCGGAGACTTCCCCGAGATCAACGAGCCGGCCGGCAACAATTCCCCCGCAACGGCCCTTCCCCTTGAACTTCCGCTGACGGTCAACGGACGATTCGACGGCCCGGGAGAATCCGACTGGTATCGCCTGCCTCTAGAGCAGGGAGACGGAATCCTGCTGCAGACGGCTTCGCAGCGGCATCTGCGGACGCCGGTCGACACCGAGATTCAGGTCATCGACGCGGACGGCGCCGTTGTGGCCCGGAACGACGACGGGCGTCCGTTCGCGAATGAATGTTTGCACGACTTTGCCTCGCAGGACAGCTATCTCCCGTTCACGGCGGCGAAGTCGGGGGATTATCACATCGTCATCCGCGACCTCGCAGGCCAGGCGGGGCCGGGCTCCGTTTACCGGCTCACCGTCGAACCCCGGCTGCCGGACTTCCGGCTGTTTCAGTGGCCCGACGCCGTTCCAGTCTGGGGCGCCGGCACAACCTCCGCTTTCGTCGTCCAGTTGCTCGCGGCGGGCGGACTCAACTCCGACGTTTCCCTGCACATCGAAGGGCTCCCGTCCGGCTGGACAGGCAGCGTAGGGCACATTCCCAGCGCGTCATTCTCCAGCTACAACGACTCCGAGTATGGCGTCAAGGCGCTGCTGACGATTACCGCACCTCCCGATGCATCTCCGGGAGATCTCGCCGCGTTCCGCGTTGTCGGCCGGGCCGAGCAGGACGGCCGCGTGATCGAGCACCAGGCCCAGGCCCTGTCGCTCCTCGGCAACAGTCATAACGACCGGATGCACCTCCGCTACAGCCCGGAGTCCTACGCCGTCGTCGCTCCCTCGATGGGGATGCGTCTGGACAGCGGCGTCACCGAACTGACCGTAACGCAGGGGGAGACCGTCAGCATCCCTGTGACGATACACTTCGACGGCCCAGCCCCTTCTTCCCTGAGCCTCAACGTCGACGGCCAGACGGTTGCCGCCAGCTGCGCATGGCGCTCCCCGTTTCCGGTCGTTGAAGGTTCGTCAGAAGTGCAGCTTCCGCTGGAGGTCTCGAAGGAGCGGCCTCCCGGGCGCTATCGCATCGTCATCTCTCGAGCCTGGTCCAGCGACCTCCGCGGCGGCCGTCCCGGCCCCTGTACCCCGCTGATCGAACTGAACGTGCTCCCGTCGGCCGAATAACGACATCCCGCCGTTCTTAACGGACGGCGCCCTCCCAGCCTCAGGCCGTTCCGCAGCAGCAAATCCAGGGCCATGCGCTACGGCATTGAAGCGAGCGTCACGACGTCGACGGGTCGCTCGGCCGACTTCCGCCTCGCAACGCTCGCGGGCGCGGCGCAGCATCGACAGCCGCGCGCCTGCGCACGACGCCGGTTCAGGTAATGAGCCACGGCCACCAGCAGGCAGCCGGTCGGCGTCAGCAGGAGCAACACCCATTGCGACAGCCCGATCGCGCCTAACTGCAACTGGTTCTGCGACAGTGCCAGCAGCAGGGAGCAACACACATCCGAACCTTCGAACGCCGAGACCAGCAGGAGCAGCGTCCCGACAGACCCCACGGCCGCAATGGCCCACCGGCCATGTGTGATCGCCGACGGAAACAACGCCGCGACGACGGACAGCCCCGCGAGCACTGCGAACAGCCGGTGCACCAGGGGGTCCGCGAGCGACGACCCGAAAGCCGGCGCCAGAGCGAGCAGGACGGGCAGCGACAGGCAATGCACCAGGCACAGAGCCGAAACCAGCATTCCGGCCTCATCCACGCCTTCCAGCCGGCGGAGTGGAATCAAACCGTTGTGTGCCTTTGAGTGAGCCACTCGCGACGCTCCTTTCGGGAGTCCTGTGAAGGTGCGATGCTGTCGTTATTGCATACGAGATGCATTTGCATCGAGATGGTAGGTCGAAGCCTCCCTGTTGTCCAGCGTCCCGCGAACAGGATTCACCTATGCACGGCTCACAGGCCGCGCGACGCTCCCACCCAGGAGTCCGCTACACAGACGCGCGAGTCTTGCCGGTCGGGCCCATGTCGGCAAAGCTTGGTCGAAACTTCAGGAAAAACATATTGACCTGTTTGGCAGGCGTTCTTATCGTCCCGCTCCGTTTGCGCCCGACACCATTCGGTTGCGGGTCATCGTCATCTCCCCTCCCATCTCGACGATCCCCTAACCTGTTAACGGGCCTGTACCTGTGCGCTGAGGTCGCCTGCGGCCCCGCCACGGCCTGACGGACCGCGAACCGCTGTCGCCTGCCTCACAAGCGTCGCCGCGGGTCTCGCCTACCCCTCCAATTCCCCTCGAACTCTCGTCGCCTCCCTCGTAAAGGAACGTCCCATGAAGCGTTTTGCGATGATGCTGGCCGCCTCGGCCGTGCTGTCCGCCTCTACCGGCTGCTGTTGCCTGTTCCCGTGGTGCGGCGGCGGCGGCGGAGCCTGCGGCTATCAGCAGCCGTATATGCAGCCCTATTCGCAGCCCTGCTCCCCCTGTTCGCCGTACGGCTCGCCTTACGGGGCCGCCGTCGCGCCGACGAGCGCCTACTATCCCGGCACGTCGCTGAGCGCCGGAATTTCCATCGGCCCGACGTACGCCGCCGGTCCGTATCCGGTCGTGGCCACCGCCCCGATGGACGTCCTTCCCACCTACTAATCCTCGGTCGCGGACGAACGCGGCCGCTGCGGCACACGCCGGTCGCATTCAACGCGCCACCCGACGGACGCGGCAGCGTCCTCCATCCGGGTTTCGGAGGGTCGCGGGACTGCGGCAGGCACGCATTCCTCCGGCCCCGAAACCAGCAGGACAATCAGCCTCACGTCGGTCGGCTTACGGTCGTTTGACGAGAGTCTCCAGGCGCCCCCTCCAGGCGGTTCGCGAGCGTTCGCGAGCCGCCTGTTTTCACGCGCGCCCTCCCCTATAATCCCACTCGAGAGCAGGCCCTTGGCGGAACGCAGAGTGGGCCGGCGCCGACCGGGGAATGTCATCTGGCATTGCTTCCTGCACGTGCCGACCGGCAGAAACTGCCGTGCATGTTCCCGGGCGGCTGCTAAACTCCCCCGCGGGGAGATGCGCCACTCCCCCGTGAATTCCCGCAGCAATGGGCCAGTACCGCGCCTGCCGCCACTCAACGTGTTATGGAAATCGTTTCGTACCCACATCCGGCCCTGCGCTACAAATCGCGCGAAGTGGCGCAAATCGACGACAAGCTGCGCGGCATCGTCGAGGAGATGTTCGCCCTGATGTACCAGGCGAAGGGGATCGGTCTCGCCGCGAACCAGGTCGCCCTGCCGCTGCGCGTGTTCGTCGTCAATCTCACAGGCGAAGCGGCCGAGAAAGACGAGGAGGTCGTCTTCATCAATCCCGAGATCCTCAAGCGACGCGGGGCTGAAATCGGCGAGGAGGGCTGCCTCAGCCTGCCGGGACTGTACGCCGACGTGCAGCGGGCGGAGAAAATCGTCGTTGAGGCGTTCGACCTGGACGGCCAGCCGTTTCGCGCGGAGCTGGACGACCTCGCGGCCCGCGTCGTCCAGCACGAGACCGACCACCTCGACGGCGTGTTGTTCATCGACCGCGTGGATGACTCGATCCGCCGCGAAATCGAACCCAAAGTCTCCGAGTTCGACATCGACTTCCGAGCGCGGCAGCAGCGCGGCGAGGTCGCCCCCGACGACGAATTGCGGGCGAGGCTGGAACATTTCGTCCAGGCATGACGGCCGGCGGATCGCCCGGGACGGCGGCGTCGGTCGCCGGCATCTCTCACGAGGAAGGAGCGGAATCGTGCCGCTGCGTCTCTTGATGATGGGCACCGGCGAGTTTGCACTGCCGGCGTTCCGCGCCTTGTGCGAATCGCAGCACGAGGTCGTGGGACTCGTCACCCAGCCGGACCGGACCGGGCGGGGGCATCACCGGCATGTCAACGTGATGAAGGAATTCGCGCTGGAGCGCGGCATCGAGGTTTTCCAGCCGGAACGGGCCAACGCCGAGGACTCGCTGCAGCGGCTGCGCGAGTTCGGGGCCGATCTGTTCGTCGTCGCGGCCTATGGACAGATCCTTTCGGCGAAGCTGTTGAGCATCCCGCGACTCGGAGCCATCAACCTGCATGCCTCGCTGCTGCCGAAATACCGCGGCGCCGCTCCGATCCATTATGCGATCCTCAACGGCGAAACCCGCACCGGAGTCACCATCTTCCAGATCGAGCCCAAGCTCGACGCCGGCCTGATCCTCGGTCAGGGCGAAACTCCGATCGGTCCCGACGAGACGACGGGCGACCTGCTCCCGCGGCTGGCGGAACTGTCAGCGCCGCTCACGCTGCGCGTGATTGACGACCTGGAGCACGGCCGCGGTACACCGCTGCCGCAGGATCCGGACGGCGTTACGCTCGCTCCCCGCATGCCGAAGGAGATGGGGCTCATCGACTGGTCCGCGCCCGCCCAACGCGTCCGCTGCCATATCCGGGCCATGCAGCCGTGGCCGATGCCGTTTACGTTTCTGCATCAGGAAGGCAAGCCTCCGCTCCGATTGCTGGTGCTGCGCGTGCAGCCGACGGAGCAAGGAGGAGACGAGTCGGCACCGGGGACGGTGCTTTCGGCCGATGGCGGCCGACTGGTTGTTCAGACGGGCGATGGTGCGGTGGAGATTCAGGAACTCCAGCCCGCCGGGAAGCGCCCAATGGCGGCCTCCGAGTTCCTGCGGGGTCACGCCGTGCGGCCGGGGGACCGGTTCGGGGCGGATGTTCCGTAATGAGCCGCGACCGGCAGGGAGCGGGTGCGTGCAGGCCGCTTCCTGCCGGGCGCGGCTCTTTGGTGGGTTTGCTTAGAAACCGGAAACGTCGAACCGTATTGCCGCATCCGGCGGATTCTGCAACCATCCGCCCCCCGACTGCGGCGGCCGGACGCGCTGTCCGTCGCGACGCGCCCGACTCCGCCTTCCACCGCTCGTGACCGAGAACCTTCCCTCGTCCGAAACGGCCTCTCCACCCGGGAAGCGCGCGCCGCGTACCATCGCCAGGCGGTGGCGCTTCGCATTCGGACTCACCCTGGCCGCCATCTGCATCGGCTGTGCGATCCCGGCGCGCCAGCAGACGGCCGGGCTGCCCGCACGGCACGAAGTGCGGACCGGCAAGCTGGTCATCAAGTCGGACTTTGATCTGCCGGAGGAGGACCCCCGCGTCACCGAGCTGCATGATCTGCGGCGCGAGGTCCGCGACGTACTCCAGCTGCCGGAGCAGCGGCGGCCGGTCGTGGTTTATCTCTTTCAGGACGAGCAACGGTATACGCGCTACATGCGGGCCACGCACCCCAATCTGCCGTCCCGGCGGGCGTTCTTCATCGGCACGTCGTCGCAGCTCTCCGTCTATGCGTATTGGGGAGAGCAGGTCCGGGAAGACTTGCGGCACGAGTATACGCACGGACTGCTGCACGCCTCGCTCGATCACGTCCCGCTCTGGCTGGATGAAGGACTGGCCGAGTTCTTCGAAGTCCAGCGCGAAAGCCCGAACCGGATCAACCAGGAGCACGCCGCCGGCCTGGCTGAAATGCTGGTTCACGGCTGGCAGCCCAACCTCCGCCGCATGGAGCAACTGGACGACGTCTCGCAGATGCAGCGGGCCGACTACCAGGAAGCCTGGGCCTGGACCCACTTTCTGCTGAACGACGTCTCCGGCCGCGACCTGCTGCTGGGCTACCTGCGGGACCTCGAACATCCCGGCACGCCGACAGCCCTCTCCACGCGGATCGCCGCCGAATTCCCCCGCGCCAACGAGCGCCTCACCGCCTACATCGCCAACTTCACAACCGACGTGGGTCGCGCCGATGTCGCCTCGAGCGCGTCGCGATGAACTCCGCGAAATGGCTCGCGCAAAGGCGCGGAGGCGCAAAGATTAATACGGGGGACAGCCGCGACCTTCCTTTGCGCCTTAGCGCCTTTGCGTGCTGCTCATCTTCACAGACATCGGTTTGCCGGGATCCGGCCAATGCTCTGTGCGGGTCAGTCGGTTCGCGCTGACTCTCGTGCTACGCCCGCGCGCTCCCGCTCCTGCCAGAACTCGGCGGGGTGCCGGTTGCGCCAGAGCGACAGGGCGTTCCCCACGTGGCTGAAGAACGTGTAACGCTGCAGGATCTCCTCCGGCGACTGGGCGAGAGTCGTGTCGATCGCCCAGCGGGCCGCCCTGCGGATCTGTTCGTCCGGCGGATGCAGTTCGCGCGGGGCGATCGCCAGCCACTCGAGGTGATGGCCCGTCGCGATCACCTGCTGATACGGCTCGTCGTCGGCCGGATTGCTGAGCGCTTCGGCGCCATCCGGCCAGTTGGTCGGCCAGTGCCCATCCTCGAACTGCGAGGCCATGATCTCATCCCGCACCCGCTCCAGATGAGCGTACACGCGGGAGCGGGCATCGTCGGTGAGAATGTCATGTTCATCGTCGAGCCGCAGCAGCACGGCCAGCGAGTACACGCGATGGGTGCCGGCACAGACGCCCAGCTTCTGGTCTCCGCGCAGCAGCCGGTCGGCCAGCAGGTCGAACGAGTATTGCCGCCCTTCCGAACCGGTCCAGGTCCGCGCGGGGGCCAGCCAGAACCCGAACGCCATCGCCGTCCATTCGGTCTCCCGCTCGTCCAGCCGGAAATCGCGGATGGCTTCGTGCAGCACGTCGGCGATGGTGGCATCGTGACGGCCCGGCCCGTAGACGGGCGTATCGAGATGCACTCCCGCCTCCGTCAGGCACGCGAGCCAGTGGTCATGATGCACCGATGCGCACAGGTCCGTCCCATAGCGAATCGCGACGCCTGCCGGCTTCACATCCAGCAAGGGATCGACTTTGTCTTTCCACGACGCGGTGTAGATCGTGTGATTCGTGAGAAAGTCGCGCATCTCCGCGCCGCTGAGCACTTCCGGATCCGCGAACTCCGCGTCCACGCCCCACACCCGCAGCGCATGCTCGACGAAGTTCGGCTTCAGCTCATCCCGTGAGAACCGCGGCTGCACCTGCCGGAGCACGGCGGCCAACTCGTCATCGCTCACAAATTCCGGCCGGTCGTACAACGGCGACACCGACAGCGGTTCGTTCCGCTGCACGTCGGGCATCGGGACGGCCGTGCCCGCAGATTTCAGGCTCGCGACTTCATATGTCGTGACGGGCGAAGCCAGTGCATATGCCAGTCCGAACGCCCCAAGCGTGACCGCCTGGACGCCGATCAAGATCACTGCCGGGATACGCCGATTGCTTCGCATGGTCGAACTCCGGGAAACCTCCGTCGATCAACAAAGTAGCCGGGTCCTCCGTGACCCGGGATCGGCGTCCAATAGAACGAGATTCCGCAGTTGCAAACTGTCTCCGCGTCACGGAGTGCCGCGGCTACGAAATCGCCTTCATCCTCAAAACGCACCGTCATCAGATCGGTCGCTTCCTCAGGAACACGACCGCGGTGCTGTCTTCGTAGCCGACTTCCCAGTCGGGATCGCTCTTCATCCGCCGGATCAGCGACGCGCGCCAGCGGTGATCAATCAGCACCGTGTTGACGCCGTAGCGGTCAAGGCCCCCCTTCCAGTCATCGCTGGCATAGGCGATCCGCATGTAGTCGTCCCAGACCTCCTCCGGAATCAGATGCGCATGAGAGGCCGCAAACACCTGCACGTCGGACGGCCCGGCCCACAGCAGATAGTCCCCCCACTCGTACGTATTGAACATCTGCCCCCGGGGCTGCTTCTCAACAAGGTATTTGACGGCGTCGATCGGCGTCTGGTCCGACACGCTCCGTCGAAACTGCGCCTCGGCCTGCTCCGGATCGGCCGGCCGTCCGTGCAGGAGCGTGAGGCCGAAGGGCGTGTACGCGAAGCAGATCCACGCCATCCCGGCCGTGACGACCGACCACTTGCCGCTGCGCGGACTGGACGAGTGCTGACCGTGACGCATGCGCCGCCAGATGGCGCCCCCATGCAGACTCAGGTAGTACGCGGCCACGACGCCCCACCACACGAGCATCCGCGAATGCCACAGCGCCATCGCTCCGATGCCCACGAGCAACAGCAGTTCTGCGGACCGCACGCGCCGCTGGGTGAAGCGATAAAACACGCACAGCAGGACGGCAACGGCGGCCGCCGCCTGTCCGTGCTGCATACGGACGTTGAGCGGGTCCCATTCCGTCAGGTCAGCCAGGTTCGGATTGCGACTGAACGTCAGCACTTCGGCATACACGCCGAGCCCGTAGGGATTGAGCAGCACTGCCGCCGCAGCCAATTGCAACAACAGCAGGAGCCGCAGAAAGGTCCGATCCTTAAGAGCGCATCCAATTCGCCGTGTCCGCCAAAGGACATCAATCCAGCGTCCTGCGCCGAGCGCCGCAATCAACAGCAGACCGACGGGAAACGAGCCGTGGAGATTCGCCCAAAAGGCAAACAACGCAGGGACGGCGGCCCAATACCACCGCCGCCACCGAGTTGAGGTCAGCCAGACCAGGAGCATTGTGAAGCAGACAAGGCCGGCGAGCTGCGGCCGGACGATCATCAGCGGCCGCCAGTTAATCCATGCAAACGCAGCGATCCCCAGTGCCGCTGCCAGCATCGAGCCGGTTCGCCTGCGCAGACTGACTGCGAGCAGCGCAGCCGTCAGGGAAACGCTTGCCGCGAACAGCAGCTGCAGTGCGGCGACTCCCCAGCGATCGTACGCGTGATAGCCCAGCCATTGACTGAGCCATGCCACGTCAATAAACGGCACTCCCTGCGCCAGCGGCATCAGCGGCTCGGTCTCCGGCACGCTGCCGGTCTGCTGAATCCACCGTCCATAGGACAGGTGCCCCCAGACGTCGGTGTGCCACACGTCCACGTAGCTGAGGAGCAGGAATGCACCGCCGATGAGAGCCGTCCACCCGGCAGCCGCGCGCGGCGCCTTCAGCCACTCCGGTACGCGGTCCTGCAGCACAGAAACGTCAGGACGGCCGTACGGAGCGGGCGGTTCCGCGCTGCGGGTCTCGCGTCGCTCGTTGGTCACGATGGCTGTCATAGATTTCGATCAACGCCCGCCGCAAGAGTGGACTCGTGCGGACCGCTCAAAGTCGCCACTTCTCTCAAAGAGCGTATGACGTGGCGGTCGGCCGGTCAGTGAGGATGATGTCGCGCGGCAACGTCGGGCGGGGCATCGCCGCGATTCTGACGGTTGCAACGGTTCCTCCGGGGTTCCTCGCTTCCCCTGTCTGCAGACAGTGGTAGCCTGCTGAAGCGGCCCGCCATCGCAGGCGAACCACGCGGAGCCGGGCCGTGTCCCCCCGTGTCCGCCGATCCAGGGGGGGCGAACGACTGACGACAGGAGCGAGTGATGCCCAAGGAAGCCTACGCCGGACCGCTGGAGCGCGTCACCGATTACTGTTGGCGCATTCCGAGGTCGTACAAGCAGGGCATGCGCGTGGACGGGCTGATCTACGCCGGCCCCGAGCTGATGGAACACCTGCGCCGCGACCAGGCCCCCGAGCAGGTCGCCAACGTCGCCTTCCTCCCCGGCATCCAGCTCGCCAGCCTGGCGATGCCCGACATCCACTGGGGGTACGGCTTCACCATTGGCGGAGTCTGCGCCACCGATCCGGATGAAGGGGGCGTCATCTCGCCAGGGGGCGTCGGGTACGACATCAACTGCGGCGTCCGCCTCGTCCGCACCGATCTCCATTTCGACGACGTCCAGCCGCATCTGCAGCAGCTGGTCGATGCGCTGTTCAACAAAGTTCCCACCGGCGTCGGCCGTGGGGGACGGTTCAAGTTCAGCGTGGGGGAACTGCGGCAGCTGATGGCGGAGGGGCCGCGCTGGCTCAAGCAGCGGGGACTCGCCACCGATCGCGACATCGAGTTCACCGAGGCCCACGGCTGTCTCGACGGCGCACGGCCGGACCTCGTCAGCGACTACGCGCTCGAGCGGGGCGCCGATCAGTGCGGCACGCTCGGCTCCGGCAATCATTTCCTGGAAGTCCAGGCCGTTGATCAGATCTTCGACGCAGCCGCGGCCGAGGCGATGCGGCTCTCGGAGGGGCAGGTCTGCGTCATGATCCACTCGGGATCCCGTGGACTCGGCTACCAGGTCTGCGACGACGCCCTGCGGGCCCTGCGCGGCGTTCCCGAGAAATACGGCATCCACCTCCCCGACCGCCAGCTGGCCTGCGCGCCGGTCAACAGCCCGGAGGGACACAAGTACCTCGGCGCCATGCGGGCCGCCGCCAACTACGCGTGGTGCAACCGCCAGCTGCTGATGGCGCAGGCGCGGGATGTGTTTGCGAGCGTCTTCGCCACGCCCTGGGAACAAATGGGCATGGACCTCGTCTACGACGTCGCCCATAACATCGCCAAGTTCGAACAGCATCGCGTCGGCGATCAGGACAAGTCGGTCTGGGTGCACCGCAAGGGGGCCACGCGTGCGTTTCCGCCGCATCACCCCGAGACGCCGGAGCAGTACAAGGAGATCGGCCAACCGGTCCTCATCCCCGGCGACATGGGACGCGCCAGCTGGATCCTCGCAGGCCAGCCCGGCTCGATGGAGCAGACGTTCGGTACCACCTGCCACGGGGCCGGCCGCATGATGAGCCGCACGGCCGCGATCAAGCACGCCAAGGGGCGGCGGATCGAAAAGGAACTCGCCGCGAAGGGGGTTGTGGCCCGCGCCCGCAGCTGGAAGGGACTCGCCGAAGAGCAGCCGGACGCCTACAAGAACGTGGACCTCGTGGTGGAGACGGTGCACTGCGCCGGGCTGTCGAAGAAGGTCGCCCGGATGCGGCCGATCGGCGTGATCAAGGGCTGAGTTCGGCAGGAGCCAGCCGGCGACGCCGGGAAGCCGCAGTGGGGAGTTCACCCGGTGGATGCTTCAGAAATGACCGGACGCGCAATCCCAGCGACGCCGCGCTACAATGAGTCCGTCGGAACTCCGCGGACACCTGCGAGGCGCTGTCATGGCACAGATCTGGATCACACCGCTCGGCAACGCCTGGAAGGTCCGGATGTCATCCCATGACGCCGCAGTATCGCTGCGCGACCAACTGCAGGGTGAAGGGCTGAAGTGCACGATGCTCACCCCCTCGTTCTCAGACAAGTCCATGACGCTGTTCCGCGTCGTCGGCCCCGACCAGCGTCACCGGGTCGATCTGGAAGAACGCCTGCACCGCGTCGATTCGCTGGAGCTGATGCCCGATCCAGCGTGACCCAGTTGGAGTACAGGCTTTAGCCTGCTTCCCGACGCCCTCCCCATCAAAGTAACCGCAGAGAACGCTGAGGTCGCGGAGTCGATTCTCCGCGTCCTCCGCGGTTCTATCCAGCGCGGCTGTGGCGCGGCTCTGCCAGTCTGCCGGCCTTCTCTCGATCGGCAGCCTGAAGGCGGGACTCCAACGCCTCAAGTCCGCTCATCGGGCGGCGGTGCGAAACCGCGGCGGAGCGTGTTCTCTGATACGGCGAGCGGAATCAGAAACTGCAGCAGGTAGTCGCGGCCTCCGGCTTTCGAGCCGATCCCCGAGTACTTGTACCCGCCGAACGGGTGCCGCTGCACCAGCGCGCCGGTGATCCCGCGGTTGAGATACAGGTTCCCCACTTCAAATTCCTCGCGGACCCGCTGCAGGTTGCGCGGGCTGCGGCTGAAGAACCCGCCGGTCAGGGCATACTCCGTGTTGTTGGCGATCTGCAGCGCCGTATCGAGGTCGTCCACTTTCAATACGGCCAGCACCGGCCCGAAGATCTCGTGCTGGGCCAGCCGTGAATCCGGCGCCACGTCCGCAAAGACGTGCGGCCGGATGAAGAAGCCCTCCTTCGCCAGCGCGCCGGCGTCGCCGCCGGTGACCATCGTCGCCTCCGCCTGGCCGATCGCAATGTAATCCTGGATCCGCTCCTGGGCTTCGACGTCGATGACCGGACCCACGGTCGTGCCGGGATCTTCCGCGGGCCCCAGCTTCAGGCTCTCAACCGCCCGCTTGAGCCGCTCCAGAAAGGCCGAATACGCCGGCGCGAGCACGATCGCCCGCGAGCAGGCCGAGCACTTCTGCCCCGCATAATCGAACGCGCTGTGCACCACCGCCTGCACCGCCTCGTCGAGGTCGGCGTCTTCGTCGACAATGATCGCGTTCTTCCCCCCCATCTCCGCGATCACTCGCTTCACTCCGTGCTGCCGCGGATCGGTATCGGCCGCCTGCTTGTTGATGGCCAGTCCGACCGAACGCGAGCCTGTGAACGCAATCACATTGACATCGGGGCTCTCGACGAGTGCCGGACCAATCTCTTCGCCGATGCCCGGCAGGTAGCTGAGTACGCCGCGCGGCAACCCGGCGTCCCTCGCAATCTCCATCAACTGGCCCGCCACCGCCGACGACTGCTCCGCCGGCTTCATGATCACCGTATTGCCCGCGACCAGCGCAGCCGCCGTCATGCCGGTGAGGATCGCCAGCGGAAAATTCCACGGAGCGATCACCACGCACACCCCCCGCGGCCGGTAGAAGTAGCTGTTCTCCTCCCCCGGATAATCGCATTGCACCGGCACTGCGAGGTCGCGCATCTGCTGCGCGTAATACATGCAGAAGTCGATCGCCTCGGCCACGTCGGCATCCGCCTCGGCCCACGGCTTGCCGCATTCGTACACTTCCCACGCGGCGATCTCGAACCGCCGGTTCCGCATCTCGGCCGCCATCACCTCCAGGTACTCGGCGCGCACGGAGGCGTCGGTCTTCCGCCAGCCGTCGTAGGCGTTTCGTGCCGTGGCGATCGCCTTCTCGACATGCTCCGGCGCCGCCGACGCGATCACACCCACCGTCTGCTTCTTGTGCGACGGGTTGATCGACGTGATCTTCTTCCGCGTATCGGTGGCCTTGCCGTCGATGATCAGCGGGAACTCCCGCCCCAACTGCGAGGAGACGTCATCCAGCGCCTGCTGAAACGCCTCCCGGTTCGCCTTGCGTGAAAAATCGGTCTGCGGCTCGTTCTGAAACGGCTCGGCGCGAAGCATCGTGATTGAGCGTCCTTGTCTGAGAGATTACCGGTGCACATTGAACAACAGCGCAGTCACCCCGTGACCAGTCCCTGGATCGCGGCGGTCGCCGCGGGGATGACCTGAGGCTCGTACATAAAGACCGATGACCCGTCATCAGTAGGCAGCAGCGTGACATCGGGCGAGCGCGCCTGACGTTGAGCGGCCTGCGTGAGCGTCGCTTTCCCAGCGCCGTTCGGCCCCGCGATGATCCACAACTCGGCAGGCATCCGAGAACTGTAACAACGCCTCAGCGGCCTTTCACCGGTCGCGGCTTGCCGGGCGACGATGTCAGTGCAGTTCGCTTGGCCCGATGGAAATGCGATACGAGTTCCGCCGTAAAGTCATCTGTGCCGCGGGGATCGGCCGGCTTCACCGTCGCGGCCGGTTCCTGACTGCAGCTTTCGTTGCGGGGAGTTCCGTCGTCGTTGTAGTGGCTGCTCATTCGCCGCCAACCTTCTTCCAACGAATTCTACTCGAAGCCTCCCGCTGCGCGTATTGCAATCGCAATTCTTCGGATGAGGCATCTCTACAACTCGCGCAGGGGCACTTATACTCGCGGAGAGTTCCGGATGCGACGGCGATCCTACAGGGGGACACTCCATGCGATGGCGAGGTCGGCGTCAGAGTTCGAACGTGGAATATCGCGGTCCGGCCGGCGGCGGCGGGATGCTGAAGATCGGCGGCGGCATCGGCACGCTCCTCCTGCTGCTGGTGGCGGCCTACTTCGGGATCGACGTCGGCCCCGTCGTCAACGCGCCGGGCAACATGCCGGGTGGGCCGGGTGCTCCGGCCGAGAACTTTGATCCCGAACGCGACCTCAGCCCCGCGCAGCGCGAACTCGCCGATTTCGCCGAAGTCGTCCTCGCCGATACCGAAGACGTCTGGAACGAGCTGTTCGCCCAGATGGGGCAGGATTACGCGGAGCCGCGGCTTATCGTGTTCGTCGAGCGCGTGCAGTCCGCCTGCGGGTTCGCAAGCTCGGCGTCGGGGCCGTTTTACTGCCCGGCCGATCAGCAGGTGTATATCGACCTGGCGTTCTACGAACAGCTGGCGCGGCAACTCGACGCACCGGGCGACTTCGCGCAGGCGTACGTGCTCGCGCACGAGGTCGGGCACCACGTGCAGAACCTGCTCGGCATCTCCGCACAGGTGCAGGGTATGCATGGGCGCGTGAGCGAAGCGGAGTACAACGATCTCTCCGTGCGGCTGGAACTGCAGGCCGATTTCTTCGCCGGCGTCTGGGCGCATCATGCGCAGCGGACGAAGAACATTCTGGAGCCCGGAGACATCGAAGAGGCCCTGAACGCCGCCAGCGCCATCGGGGATGACCGCCTCCAGATGGAAGCACGCGGCTACGTGGTGCCGGAGTCCTTCACACACGGCACGAGCGAGCAGCGCGTCCGCTGGTTTCGCCGCGGCTTCGAAACCGGCGACATGAACGCCGGCAACACGTTCGACGCCGTTGAGCTGTAGACGTCGAACTGGAATGAGCCGCCTCCATCGGTCCCCCCTCTCCCGCGCGTGCCGCGGTGATGGCGTGACAGTATGATCGCGAAAGAGGGGCCGGGGGTGAGGATCCAGACCTCGCCATCAACTCCGTGATTGCACTCACGCACCTCGTCTCAACCATCGGAGCACAACGTCAACGATGCCGAGCCGTCGCGAACGGACCCGAATCCTGCCCGCTCTCCTGATCGCCGTGCTGCTGGGAACCAACGCGTTCGCCGAGGACGCCCGCCCGCGCAAGATCGTGCTCATCGCCGGACCCAAGAGCCACGGTCCGGTCGGCAACGGCATCCACGACTACCCGTGGTCCGTCAAGCTCCTCAAGGTGATGCTGGAGAACTCGAACGTCGCCGGCCAGGTGCGCGTCGAGTATCACCTCGACGGCTGGCCCGAGGACGAGACCACCCTCGACGACGCCGACACCATCATGGTCGTCTCCGACGGCCGCGACGGCGAGCTGTACGCGGAGGCGCCGCACTTCGCCAGCGAAGAACACGTCGCCGCCATCCAGCGGCAGATCGACCGCGGCTGCGGCTTCGTGACGTTCCACTTCTCCACGTTCGGACCGGACCGGTTTGCCCAGCAATCATTCGAATGGACCGGAGGTTACTTCGACTGGGAGGAGAACGGCGAACGGAAGTGGTACTCGGCGATCGAAACGCACGAAACCGAAGTGCAGCCCGCTGGCGAACAGCACCCCCTCCTCAGCGGTATCGGCCCGTTCACGATGCGCGAGGAGTTCTACTTCAATATCCGCTTCGACTCGTTGAGCGCCGAGCCGCAGGCGAACACCGGCGTCACACCCATCCTCACCGTCCCCCTCCTCCCCGGCCGTGAGCCGGACGGCGACGTCGTCGCGTGGGCGAAGCAGCGTCCCGACGGCGGCCGCGGATTCGGCACGACCTGCGGGCATTTCTACGCCAACTGGGAGGTGCCTGAGTTCCGCAAGCTGCTGCTCAACGCGCTCGTCTGGACGGCGGGACTCGACGTCCCCGACGGCGGTGTGCAAGCACCGTACTTCACGCATCAGCAGATCACCGCCGCACTCGCGGGAGTCAACGCGAGTGACTCCGCGGACCCGATCCGCGTGCTGCTGTTCGCCGGCAACGAAGCCCACAAGTGGCACAACTGGGAAAAGACGACGCCGGCGATCCAGCGGCAACTTGAGTTCGATTCGCGAATCACGGTTGATGTCTCGCACGATATCGAGGACCTCGCCGCAAAGGACCTCGCCGACTATGACGTGATCGTCCAGAACAGTTACGCGAACTGGCAGGACCCCCGTCCGCTCAGCGAGGCCGCACGAACGGCCTTCGTTAACTTCCTGCAGAACGGCGGCGGACTGGTGCTGGTCCACTTCGCCAATGGGGCGTGGCATTACTCACTGCCAAACGCCGGCGACTCAGACTGGCCGGAGTACCGCAACATCGTCCGGCGGGTGTGGAATCATGAGGGAGACGAGGACGCGCGCAGCGGGCACGATGCCTTCGGTGAATTCGCAATCGAACTGACCGGGATCGAACATCCGATCACCCGCGAACTGCATTCATTCACCGTCACCGACGAACTGTACTTCCGGCAGCACGGCGATCAGCCGATCGAGCCGCTCATCGCGGCCCGGTCAAAGCTCACCGGCCAGGACGAGCCCCTGGCCTGGACGTACACGTATGGGAAGGGGCGCGTCTTTCAGACGTTGCTCGGCCACAGTGAACAGACGTATGCGACGTTCGAGCCCTGTGAGATGCTGCGTCGCTCGGTCGCCTGGTGCGCGGACCGACCGGTGCTGGAATTCGATCGCCAGACGGCGCCCCCCGAGACCATCGAACCGGCACCGGCCGCGCCGGCGACAACCGGGAACGCGAATCCGCTCAGCGACGGTCCGCCGCTCGTCGAGGGGCGGTTCGGACAGGCCTGGAACGCTCATCAGGGAGGCTTATTCATTCCCCCGCACGTAGCTCATCGCACACCCGAAGTCACCGTCGACGCCTGGGTGAACCTGTCGAGCCTGGACGGCTTTCAGATCATTGCGGCCCGTGAGCCGAAGTCATCGCCGACCCATTGGGAGATGTACTCGTACGCCGGCAGCGGCGAGTTCAGCGTCTACATGCCGGGCCGCGGCGGCGAGTTCAAGAGCGGCGTCAACATCTGTGACGGGGAGTGGCATCACGTGGCGATGGCGCTGCAGCCGCAACGGCTGCGGATGTTCGTGGACGGCCGCCTTGTGCTCGACCGGCCGCTCACTGATGAGAACGCCGCGCCTCCGGATGGCGTGCTCGCCATCGGCCGACTCGTCGAAGGGGGCCTCGGCTGTGCGGGACTGATCGATGAACTGCGGGTCACGCGCGGCGTCCGCACGTTCCAGGACGCTCCGGCGGAAGCTCCTGTCGTCGAGGAGAACACGGCCGGGCTCTGGCGGTTCGACCAGTTCGCTGACGGCGCCGTGCCGGATGAGTCTGCGAACAAGCTGCCGGCCACCGTCGAGCCGCCGCGGCCGGCGAAGCGCGGGGCCGCGGCCCGCCGCGCGGACGATGCAGCGGCCAACAAGCCCAACCACTGGGGCCGCGAGATTGTCGGGTTCGACTGGTTCGAGAGCGATTCGGTGGACGGCCGCTGGCAGGAGACCGACATCGGCCGCTGGCAGGCGTGCCTGGTCGGGCTGCCCGAGGGAGCGGTCCGCAAGGGGCTGTCGATCCGCGTCGGCGAGGAGCAGGAGGCGACGGTCTCTTACGACACCGAGCACGGCCGACTGCGGGGAATCTGGACCGGCGGGTTTCTGCAGTTCGATCCGGCCCGCTACGGACTGATCGGCACGCCGCGGCCGCAGGGGGACCTGCAGTTCTCACAAGCCGAGGGGCCCGGGTGGGGAAATGACGCAGCGGTGCAGTACCGGGGCATGTACGCCCACAACGATCGCGTCGTGCTGGAGTACGCAGTGGACGGCGTGCCGGTGCGGGAATCCCCCTGGGTGACTCGCTACGGCGAGCGTCTGGCGATCACCCGCACCTTCGAGATCGGCCCTCGCAAGTCACCGCTGATGCTCGTTGCCACCGACCTGGCCGATCGGTCGGAGATCGAACTGCAGCCGAGTCCGGCTCGCATCGTGTTGGGGGCGAGCGAGCGACGGATGGCCATCACGGCCAGGGGGGCCGACTCTGTCCGCGCGGTGCCGACCGCGACCGGGGCCGGATTCGAGATCCCGGCCGGGACCGATCCTCTGCGCTTCCGGTTGGACTACACCTTCGGCGATCAGGCGATCGACCCTGACAACCAGCCGGCGGCGATCGGCTCTCTCGCCGGGTGGACCGAACCCGGCGAACGTCGCTGGACTGAAGAGATCGTCACTCGGGGCGTGCGCGGCGAAGGCGATGGGGCCTACGTGGTCGATACGATCACGCTCCCCTTCGACAACCCATACGGCGCCCTCTTCTTCGTCGGCGGGCATGACTTCTTCTCCGACGGCCGCGCGGCCCTCTGTACCGCCCACGGCGACGTCTGGACGGTGGCCGGAGTGGATGACGACCTCGACGAACTGCACTGGCGACGGTTCGCGACGGGCCTGTTCCAGCCGCTCGGACTCAAGATTGTGGATGACGTCGCCTACGTCCTCGGTCGCGACCAGATCACGAAGCTGCACGACCGCAACGGCGACGGCGAGGCCGATCACTATGGATGCTTCAGCAACCAGCACTTCACGTCGGCCGGCGGTCACGATTACGTCACCTGCCTGGAGCAGGATTCGCTGGGCGGCTTCTGGTTCGTGCACGGCACGCAGGGGGTCGTGCGCATTTCGGCTGACGGAAAGCAACTCGAGCAGGTTGCCACCGGCCTCCGCAATCCCAATGGCATGGGCCTCGGTCCCGGCGACGTCGTGACGGCCGCGCCGCAGGAAGGGGAATGGACGCCCGCCTCGTACATCGCCGTCGTCGAGCCGGGAAGTCACTTCGGATACAAGGGTCCGAAAATCACTCCCGAGCGTCCGCTCGGATACGACCAGCCGCTCTGCTGGATTCCGCGCCGCGAGGACAACTCCAGCGGCGGGCAGGTCTGGGCGCCGGCGGAAGGCTGGGGTCCGCTCTCCGGACTGATGCTGCACCTCTCCTACGGCCAGTGCCGCATCCTGCCGGTGCTCGAAGAACAGGTCGGCGACACACGACAGGCCGGCCTGTACACCCTCCCGCTTGACTTCGACTCCGGCATCATGCGCGGCCGCGTCAGCCCGCACGACGGCCAGCTGTACGTCAGTGGTCTCCGCGGCTGGACCACCCGCGCCGTCACCGACGGCTGCCTGCAGCGTGTCCGCTACACCGGCCGGGAAGCCGCGTACCCGGTCGCCGTGCAGACAATGAGCAACGGCATCGCGCTCACCTTCTCGCAGCGGCTCGATGCCGGGACCGCGCAGGATCCCGGCAACTGGTTCGCCGAGCAGTGGAACTACCGCTACTCCGAGGCGTATGGCTCCCCCGATCTGCGCCCCTCGCGCCCCGGTCAGGAAGGGCGCGATCCGGTCGAGGTCCTGTCAGCCACGGTGCTGGATGACGGCCGGACTGTCTTCATTGAGACTAAGCCCCTCACACCGGTGGATCAGTTCTCGTTGCGGTACCGGGTCAATTCGGCCGACGGCGAGCGGCTGCGCCAGACCTACACGCACACGCTGCACGTCGTTCCCGAAACGGCGATGGACGAGTCGCGACTCGTCCGGCAGACTCCGGCCGGCGTGCTGCCGGACGAAGTCGAAAGCACGCTGCAGCCGGGTCTCCTGTGGCGATACCGGCAGACGATCGATGGGCAGGAGCGGAGCGACGCGCGCGTGGGCCGCATGGCGGCGCTCTACGTTCCCGCCGGCTCCGCGCCGACATCCCTGCTGCGCGCCGGGCCGTTCCGCGCCACGGCCGCCGGATTTGTCATCACCGACTTAAGCAATGACTATCTGTTTGCATTCCAGGGCGCCGGCGCCGTGAAGCTGTCGATCAACCGCCGGGTTATGTTTGAAGGCGATCTCACTGCGGGCGCGCCGCAAGCTCATGTCAGCGTCCCGCTGCACAAGGGATACAACGAAGTTGCCATCGAGTACGGCAGTCCGGACGACGGGGATGCCCAGCTCAGGGTGCTGTGGCGTGAGGAGGAAACGCTGCAGGCGCGGCGACTGCCGGGAGTCGAGGAGATCGCCAGTCCGCAGCTGATGGACACCATCGACCCGCGCGGACTCGTGCATCAGCCGGACGACCAGCAGCGTGCCGGCGAACTGCAGCGCGACGGGGCGTCACTGATCGCAGCGCACGGCTGCGCGCGCTGCCATTCGATCGGAGACCAGCCGGCGCTGTCTGCCGGCGAGGACAGCATCGATCTGCGGCGCCTTGACGGGCGTCTTCGCCCGGAATGGGTGGCCGCCTGGCTCCTCAGTCCGGGAGCGATGCGGAACGACATCCGCATGCCGGCTCTGCTCGCCGGCTACGATGAGCCCACACAGCGGCAGCACGCCGCCGATCTGACGGCATGGCTGTTCTCAGTGGGCAATTCGCCCGATGCCGCCGATTCCAAAGCGACAGCGGATGTCGAGTCGGCGACGCGATCCCGTTTTGACAGCGGTGATGCCGAGCGCGGCCGGATGCTCTTCGAAGATCTCGCCTGCATCGCCTGCCACCACTTCGGCTCTCCGGAAGTCGTCGACGAGTATGACCGCGTCTCACTGATGTTCGTCGGCGTGAAGTTCACGGAGGGGGGACTGCGGCGTTATCTCGCCGAACCGCACGCCCGGCATCCCTTGTCGCGGATGCCCGATTTCCGCCTGTCGGACGGCGAAACTGAGGACCTCGCCGCCTATGTCGGCTCGTCGTCACTCGAACGGGCCGACACCACTTTTCCGCGAAATGAGCTACCTCAGGGAGACGCACAGAACGGTCGGGCCTTGTTTGGTTCGCTCGGCTGTGTTCAATGCCATATCTCAGGTGCGGGCCCCGACGACGAAGTCGCCCCACCACTCGCAGCTCCCAGGCTCACAGCGGTCACCGATTCCGGCTGTCTCGCCGAGACCGCGTCCACGATGTCGCCGCGTTTTGATCTCAACGGCGATCAGCGACACGCGATCCGGTCGTTCCTGGCCGTCGATCGTCCGCTCGTCGCGAGCCTCGCCGACGACGCCCATCGACTCATCGGCGAACTCCGCTGCACCGCCTGCCACGACCGGGACACGCTGCAGAGTCCCCGGCGGCTGATCATCGTGGAAGAGGGCGCCGACGGCCTCGTCCCGGAACACCTCCCCACGCTGACCTGGGCGGGGGAAAAGCTCCGCGCCGACTGGATGCAGCGGCTGTTTCGGGGCGAGATCGACCATTCCCAGAGGACCTGGCTCCCGGCGCGAATGCCTTCATTTCCCGTGCACGCCGAGCTTCTGGCGAACGGCCTCGCTGCGCAGCATGGCGTCTCGCCCATGCCCCCCCCCGACCAGCCGGTCCACCGTGAACTCGCCGAACTGGGCCGCGAACTGATGCTCCCGGCCCACCTCGACTGCCGCCAATGCCACGGCGTCGGCAGCGAACAGCCCCGGGGAGACGCCAACACGCAGATCGCCCTCGGCATCAACTTCGCCGACGTCCGCGAGCGGATGCGGCACGATTTCTATCACCGATTCGTACTTGATCCCCCGCGATTCGACGTCAATATCAGGATGCCGAGACTGGCGGCGGAGGACGGCACCACGCGGGTGCAGTCCATCCTGGGAGGAGACGCGACGGCCCAGTTCGAGGCGATCTGGCAGTTCATCCAGTCGCAGCCGCCTCGCACGGCCGATCAACCCTGAACCCGACGCGCATCCCGCTGTCGGCGCCTTGTCGAAAGGGACGGACGTGTCGGACTGGAAGGTGGACTCCCCCTGGAGCCTGCCGGCGAGCGCGGCGGCCGCGGCGCTCAGGACGGACCTGGATCGGGGACTGTCGTCGGCCGAGGTGTCGCAGCGGTTTGCTGCCGTCGGTCCCAACGTCATCGAGACCGAGCGGAAGCGGACTCCGCTCAAGATCCTGCTCACTCAGTTCGCCGACCTGATGATCGGCCTGCTGGCCGCCGCTGCGGTCGTCAGTGCGCTGGTCGGCGAAGTGACCGACGCCATACTGATTGCCCTCATCGTCGTGGCGAACGCCGTGATCGGCTTCGTGCAGGAGTGGCGGGCCGAAAAAGCGGTTGATGCGCTCAAGCAGTTGTCGCAGCCGAAGGCGAAAGTCCGCCGCGATGGCTCGCTCCGCGAAGTCGCCGCCGCCGAACTGGTTCCCGGCGACGTCATTGAGGTGGCGGCCGGCGACTTTGTGCCGGCCGATGCGCGGGTCGTCTCCGCCGTCGATCTGGAAGTCGTCGAAGCGGCCCTCACCGGCGAATCGCTCCCGGTCGAGAAGTCCGCCGACCCACTCCCTGCCGAGGCCGGTCTCCCCGATCGCCGCGACATGCTGCATACGGGGACCGCCGTGCAGCGCGGCCACGGCAGGGCCCTCGTCACCGCCACCGGCATGGCGACCGAACTCGGACACATCGCCCGCCTGCTCGACACCGCCGACTCTGGCCAGACCCCCCTGCAGCGCCGCCTGAGCGCACTGAGCAAGCGGCTGGCCATCATCGTGATCGTCGTCTGCGTGATCATCTTTGCCGCCGGCATCCTCCGCGAGCCTTCGGAGAACTGGGATCAGCGGCTCGTTTCACAGATGCTCCTCACGGCCGTCAGTCTTGCGGTGGCGGCGATTCCCGAGGGCCTCCCGGCCGTCATCACGGTTGCCCTCGCGCTGGGGTCTCAGCGGATGGCCGGACGGCGGGCCATTGTCCGCCGGCTGTCCGCGGTCGAGACGCTCGGTTCGGTGGACGTGATCTGCACTGACAAAACCGGCACGCTCACGCAGAACCGCATGGCCGCCGAGGACGTCATCGCCGTCTCGGGCAGCGACGAAGCCAAAGCCGAACTGCTCCGCGCCGCCATCCTCTGCAACGACGCCGAACTGTCCGACGGGCGCCAGGCGGTCGGGTCCGCCACCGAGTCGGCGCTGCTGCAGGCCGCCATCGACTGGGGACTCAACGCGGAGGACGAACGCCAGGCCTGGCCGCGCGTCGCCGAGTTTCCGTTCTCGTCCGATCGCAAGCGGATGACGACCGTGCACCGCGGACCGAACGACCGCACGGTGATCTACACCAAGGGCGCCACGGAGCGAATCCTCGAACGCCTCGAAGACGGCAGCGGCGACTCGGCGGACTGGCAGCATCAAGCGGATGAACTCGCCTCCCGCGGCCGACGGGTGATCGCAGTCGCCGCTCGCGACTGGAACGGCGGCGACATCCCGCGGGATGACGGCGCGGTCGAATCACAGCTCCGCCTGCTCGGCCTGATCGGCATCGTCGATCCGGTCCGCCCCGAAGCCCGCGACGCCATCGCCGCCTGCCGCTCCGCCGGCATCAAAGCCGTAATGATCACCGGCGACCACAAGGGAACGGCGAAAGCAATCGCCGACGATCTCGATCTCTGGCGCGAAGGTGAGCAGGTGCTGACCGGAGGCGAACTCGAAACCGCCTCCGACGACCAGTTGATCGAGCACGCGCCGGAAACGACGGTCTACGCGCGCGTCTCCCCCGAGCACAAGCTGCGCATCGTCAAGGCGCACCAGGCCCGCGGGAGCGTCGTCGCCATGACGGGCGACGGTGTCAACGACGCCCCTGCCCTCCGCCAGGCCGAAATCGGCGTCGCCATGGGCGTCACCGGCACTGATGTCGCCAAGGAAGCCGGCGAGATGATCCTTGCCGACGACAACTTCGCCACCATCGTCGCGGCCGTCGAGGAGGGACGCGTCGTCTACGACAACATCCGCAAGTTCGTTGCCTACCTGCTCACCACCAACTGCGGAGAGATCCTGGTCCTGTTCGGCTGCATCATGCTCGGCATGCCGCTCCCGCTTCTGCCGGTGCACCTGCTCTGGATCAATCTCGTCACCGACGGCCTCCCCGCTCTCGCGCTCGGCTTCGAGCCCGCCGAACGCGACATCATGCAGCGCAAGCCGCGCAAGCGGGATGAAAGCCTGTTCGCGGAGGGCCTCGGCTGGGGCATCATCCTGCTCGGCCTGCTGATGGCGGTCTGCTGCATCCTGCTGTTCTGGTGGTATCTGCCGAAAGAGAATTCCGATCCGGATCAGCTCGCGTACGCCCGCTCGCTCGTGTTCCTCACGATCTCGATGTTCCAACTGTTCCACGTCCTGGCGATCCGCTCGTCCACTGAGTCCTTCTTCACTCTCGGCCTCTGGAGCAACTACCGCCTCACCTTCGCCGTGCTCCTCGGGACAATCCTGCAGTTCGCCGTCATCTACATCCCGGCTGTGCAGGGCTTCTTTCATACTGTGCCGCTGTCACTGGCCGACGCCCTCATCGGCACCGGCGTCGCCACGTCGATCTTCATCGTGCTGGAATCCTGGAAGGCATGGTGCCGCCTGCAATCCCGCAAGGCATCGTGACGCGCGCCGTTTCGGCGTTCGTCTCATGGCACGCCGATATCGTCTCAGGCGGGCGCAGGCACTGAGCGCGCTGAGAACGTTTGTTGTGGCCGGCGCTGCGGAATGTTAGTTTCACTGTGTGACGATGCGAGACGCTTTCCTGTTTCCCGTCAAGGGTTGGAAATGATGATGCATTCCGCCGTCCGCCTGATTGTCTTGGGACTGCTGTGCAGTCGTGTCATGACTGTCGGCGCAGAGGAACGGCCATACGCCGCCACCATCCTGGAAGACGGCCCCGCAGCGTGGTGGCGGCTCAACGACGACTACGATCCCGACGTCCCGGCGATGGCCGTCGTCCGCAGTGAGATCCCCATGCCGGAGGGGCAGACGCTCGACGGCCGCCTGCGCGGGGCCGTCCGCCTGCTTGCCGCCGGCCCGCATCCCGGCGAGTACCCCGACTTCGAGCCGGACAACGCCGCTGCCGCCTTCAGCGACGGCTCCGGCTACATCGTCATCACCGATCCCGGCGCCGGCAGTCCGCTCGACTTCGACAATGGCGACGCCATCACCCTCGAGGCCTGGATTCGCTGGGAGGGCCAACTCCAGGGGAGCTATCCCTACATCGTCGGCAAGGGACGCACGCACAATCCGGGAACAAGCCGGCAGAATCAGAATTACTCGCTGAGGCTGGCCACCGGCGGCGGCGGACCATTCATCAGCTTCTTCTTCTGTGACGCCGAGACCCCGCCGTCCGGCGACGGCATCAAGGACGAAGGACACCGCTGGACCTCCACGACCCCCGTCCCCAGCGATGCCGCGTGGCATCACGTCGCCGTCACTTACGAGTTCGGCCGGCCCGACAGCATCCATGGCTACATCGACGGGGAGCCGGTCAAGGGGAAGTGGGACATGGGCGGTCCCACCGACAAGCGGCCCGTCACCGACGACGACGAGCTGTGGATCGGCTCCTCCATGAGCGGCGGTTCCACGTTCGGCGGCGAGATCGACGAAGTCGCCCTGTATCGCACGGCTCTCACGCCGGAGCAGATCAGGCGGCACGTCACGATCAATCTGCAGGAGTCAGAGTACGCGATCGGACGCGTGCATCCGGAATCGGTCCCGCACGACCGCGTCCGCGTCGAGATCATGGAAGGGGTCCCGCTCGAGCGCACCTGGAACTTCCGCACGAAGAAACCGGTCCACCTGTTCGACACGCAACTGTTTGCGCTCACCGAACTGCCGCAGCGTTACATCGTCAAGGGGCTGATCGAAGACCGCCCGCTTCCCTGCCTGCTGCATCTGACGACGCAGATCGACGTCCCAGAGGGCGATTACGAGTTCATCATTCGCACGCTTGATGCGACGCGATTGTACATCGACGGCGAACTCGTCACCGAGACGCCGTTCATGGACCTGCGTTCCGACGGCCACCAGCCGCTGCACCCGATCACCGAGACTCCCGTTGACGTCCTGTCGATCCCCGTCGCACACCACGAAGCCGTCGCCAAAGTCTCGCTCGATGCGGGGCCGCATGTCATCTCCCTCTACCGGCTCGTCGGGACGAAGGGAGCCGGGATGCGCGTCGGAGAACTCGTCGTCGGCTATCGGCAGACCGGCGAGCCGCTGCGGTTCCTCGGTCCGATCGACGGCCCGCAATCTGACCGCCCCTTCACCGACGCCGGCTGGCTGTCGTTTCTCGACTGGGAGCGGGACTACCTCCGGAACGTCAACCAGCAGTCGCGGCTCGCGGCCGCTGTCGCCGAGGAACAGTATTGGCAAGAGCGGCATGAGATCACACGCTCTATGGCGCCCCCCGCGGTCGAGATCCCTTCGCCGGAAGAGAACGCCGTGCAGAACAGTATCGACCGCTTCATTAACGCGAAGCTGGCCGAAACCGGCACGCCGCCGCAGCCTCTGGTGGACGACTTCTCGTTCCTTCGCCGTCTTGCGCTCGATACGACAGGCGTCATCCCCACCACGGCGCAGATCGAGCGGTTCTTCAACGATCCGCCCGAGACCCGCCGCGCGCTGGCCGTTGAGCGCCTCCTGGCCGATCAGGGCTGGGCCGATCACTGGACCGCCTACTGGCAGGATGTGCTCGCCGAGAACCCCGGCCTCACCAAGCCCGAACTCAACAACACCGGGCCGTTCCGCTGGTTCATTTATGAGTCGTTCCTCGACAATAAGCCGTTCGACCGGTTCGTCACCGAACTGTTGCAGATGGAAGGGAGCCGCCTTCGCGGAGGTCCGGCCGGCTTCGGCATGGCGACGCAGAACGACGTCCCGATGGCGGCCAAGGCGCACGTCGTCGGCGAGGCGTTCCTCGCCGTCGAGATGAAGTGCGCCCGCTGCCACGACGCCCCGTACCACGACGTCCTGCAGCAGGACCTGTTTCAGATCGCCGCGATGCTCAACCGCGCTCCGCTCAAAGTGCCCGGCACCAGCAGCGTGCCGGCCGAGTCACTGCGGGATTCGATCGTCCAGGTCTCGCTTCACCCGGGGAGCAGCGTCGAGCCGCACTGGCCGTTTGCCGAACTGTTCAACCAGGAAGTCGCCGCGATTCCCGACGGCGTCCTCCGCAAACCGGACGACTCGCGTGAGCGGTTGGCGGCCCTGGTCACGCTCCCGTCCAACGACCGCTTCGCCCGCGTCATCGTCAACCGGATGTGGCAGCGCTACCTTGGCCGCGGACTCATCGAACCCGTCGAGGACTGGGAGCAGGCCGACTGCTCGCATCCCGACCTGCTCGACTACCTCGCACGCGAACTGGTCCTGCGCGACTACGACCTCAAGCACATCGCCGGACTCATCTTCAACTCGCATGTGTATCAGCGCGCGGTCGTCCCCGGTCTTGAACGGGACAGCACCGATGCTGCATTGTTCGCCGGACCCATCCGCCGCCGGATGACCGGCGAGCAGATCGCCGACTCGCTCTACCGCGCCGCCGGCAGACCGTTTGGCGCTGAAGAACTGACGATGGATGCCGACGGCCGCCGCCCTGACTCCACATTCCTCGATCTCGGCACGCCGGTCCGCGCCTGGGAGTTCGCCGCCGTCAGCAACGAGCGCGACCGGCCGTCCATGTCGTTGCCGGTCGCTCAGAGCATCATCGACCTGTTGTCCGCGTACGGCTGGCGGCAGCAGCGGCAGGACCCGCTGACGATTCGGGACGAGTCCCTGACCCCCCTGCAGCCGATGCTCCTCGCCAACGGCGCCGCCGTGCAGCGCGCCATCGACTTCACCGACGACAGCGGCCTCACCGCACTCGCACTCGACACCGAGTCAGCCGACGATTTCGTCGAGCAACTTTTCCTCCGCATCCTCTCACGCCCCGCCACCACCGGCGAGCGAGAATTGTTCGCGGCTCTTCTCTCCGACGGCTACGATTCCCGCATCACCGCCGGCCCCGAAGCCGTCCCCCCAACCCGCATCCACCGCTCCCCGCGCACCTGGTCCAACCACCTCCACGCCGATGCCACCGACGACGCCATGCGCCGCGCGGCGGAAGTGGAGTCCGGAGAACCCCCCAGCGCCCGCCTCGACCCCGAATGGCGCCAACGCGCCGAAGACGCTGTCTGGTCGCTGGTTAACCTCCCGGAGTTCGTGTTCGTGCCGTGACGACCGATTGAGCGGCGATTAGCGCCGTTGAGCGGTGAGTGTTAGGCGACCGCGTTGCGCAGCCCAACCGCGTTGCGCAGCCCCAACGGGGCCTGACTCGACAGCCCCGGATGCAGGCCGGGGAATCCGGCCCTTCAAAGGTAGCAAAGGCCCAACGGGCCGACACTCGATCGACGTGCGATCCAACACCTGCATTCGCCGCGAATCCAGATGGTGTCCGCGTGCGGAGGACGCCGTCTGGGCACTGGTCAGTTTGTCGAACTGGGCGCCATCAGTTTCAGTCCGCTCACGAGGAACAGCCGGTAACCCTGGCACTCCAGAATTCGATTCGACTCGTTGACGACGAGAATCCGCCGTTGTTCCTCTGGAGTGACGATGCCGTCCAGGAACTGAGTCGGAAACACACTCATCTCCGCACTCTCACGCACCGAAACCCCACCGCGTCGTCCGGCTTTGTCACGTCCCACTTCATGCGTGACGCACTGCGGAGCGCGTCGTACCGGTCCTTCCACGACCCGCCGCGCACCACGACCTCCTTCGGGTCGGAATTCTCCTCCACCCACGCACTGCCGTCCGCCGGGGCGTTCTCGTAGCTGTCATGCCACGCATCCGCGCAAAACTCGCGGAGGTAGCCGTGCATGTCGTACAACCCCCACGAGTTCGGCTTGAGCGCCCCGACCGGCGGATCGTTCCCCGCCGCGTTGCCCGTGTGCCAGCCGTAGGGGTCGAGGAGCGTGGCGATGTTGCCCTCATCGCCGTCGGCCCGGGCCTCATCGCCAAAGCTGTAGTCCGTTGTTGTCCCGGCCCGACAGCAGTATTCCCATTCGGCCTCAGTTGGCAGCCGGATCACTTCATCTTTGTCAATCAGTCCGGACTCGCGCAGCAGCCCCGTCAGTTTCTCACAGAAGGACCGTGCGTCCTGCCACGTCATCATCTCGACCGAGTTTCGCGGCCCCTTCCAGCGGCTGGGGTTGTCCCCCATCACCGCCTCGTACAGATTCTGCGGAACCTCGTACTTCGCGATCGCGAATTCGTAATCGAACGTCACCTCATGCACCGGCCGCTCGGACGGACCGCGAGACGAACCCATCTGGAACGACTTCGGGAAGTCTCCGCTGCCGGGAGAAACCGAGACGAATTCGTCGACAAAAGTCTGTAGCAGCGGCGTCGTCTCGTCCTCCGCCCCGTTCACGGCGGCGGACAACATCAAGCACACAGCCAGTCCCCACGGAATGCAACGGTGGGCGAGCATCCTCATCCTTCATTCTCCGAATCGCGCAATGATACTGCCGAAAACGGCGATTCCAACAATCCAATGCAAAAAGTGCAAATCTGCCGGTAGCGCGCCCGGCAGACTCACGGCTGCCGCTCCTGACAATTGCAACTCGGTTCGACCACGCATAGCATCGCAACATGACTGAATCCCTCGCCCCAGCTTATATCCGCAGCCGTGAGCTGCTCTCGCGCCACGAGAGTCGCCTGCTGGTTGTGGACATGCAGGAGCGGTTCATGCCCGTCATTCCCGATGCGGCCCAGTTGATCGCCAACTGCCGCAAGCTGCTGCAGGGAGCCCGGGTTTTTGAGATCCCGTCCTTCGCCACGGAACAGTATCCCAAGGGGCTCGGCGGAACCGTCGAGGAACTGGTCGAGTTCCTGCCGCAGCGGCCGGAGAAGCTGCTGTTCAGCTCGGCGGAGGCGCTCAACTGGGGACCGGGAACGGAAACCGACCGCTACCGGATCGTCGTCGCCGGGATTGAGACGCACGTCTGCGTGCTGCAGACGGTGCTCGACCTGATCGCGGCAGGCTTTCAGGTGCACGTCCCGGCCGACGGCGTCGGCAGCCGTCACGACCACGACTGGCGCTTCGCCCTCGAACGCTTGCGCGACTCCGGCGCCGTAATCACCACCACCGAGTCGGTACTGTTCGAATGGGCCGAACGGGCCGGCACCGAGGAGTTCAAACAGATCAGCCGCATCGTCACCGGAAGATAACCGCGAAGGACGCAGAGTCGAGAATCACCTCGCCCCAGCGGATCACAGGCAATCGCCACAGTTTGGGATACACCTACGAATCGAATCACCGCGAGAGGCGAGAAGTACGAATCGCAATCCTCCCCGCTCTCTGCGTGCTCCGCGGTTACCCGTCACTGATAAGGATCAGTCGCCAACTCAGATTTTCCGTGAGTTCCGTGTATTCCGTGGTTCCGACTTGAGAAGCCCCAATGAGCGTTCCTGAGCCAATTCAGCCCCCGCGCCGCATTCTGATGGGCCCCGGCCCCAGCGAAATCGCCACCAGCGTCCTCGCTTCCCTCGCCGCGCCGACGGTGGGCCACCTCGACCCCTACTTCCTGCGAATCATGGATGAGACGCAGACGATGCTGCGGCAGCTGTTCCGAACGGAGAACGCGCTCACCCTTGCAGTGAGCGGGACCGGGAGCGCGGGGATGGAGACCTGTGTGGTCAACCTGATCGCGCCGGGTGACCGGATGCTGGTCTGCGTCAACGGAGTGTTCGGCATGCGGATGGCCGACGTGGCGGGTCGCGCTCAGGCGGAAGTGACCACGATCGAGCGGCCGTTCGGGGAAGTGTTCACTCCAGAGGAGATAGCCGACGCTGTCAAGCGGACGCAGCCCAAGGTGGTCGGCATCGTCCACGCGGAGACCTCCACAGGCGCGCGGCAGCCGCTGGAGGAGATCTCGCGCATCGTGCACGACGCCGGCGCGCTGCTGCTGGTCGATTGCGTGACGTCGCTGGGCGGCATCCCGGTGGAGATCGACGGCTGGCGGATCGACGCCGCCTATTCCGGGACGCAGAAATGCCTCTCCTGTCCGCCGGGGCTGGCGCCGGTCACGTTCAGCCCACAGGCGCTGGAAGTGATTCAGAACCGCAAGTCGAAGATTGCCAGCTGGTATCTCGACATGAAAATGGTCGCCAACTACTGGAGCGACAAATCGCGCGCGTATCACCATACCGCGCCGATCAACATGAACTACGCGCTGCACGAAGCGCTGCGGCTGGTGCTGGTAGAAGGACTTCAGGCCCGGCACGCGCGGCACCGGCGGAATCACCTGGCCCTCCGCGCGGGGCTGGAGGCCATGGGAGTCGAGTTCGCGGTCGCCGAAGAGCACCGTCTGCCAATGCTCAACGCCGTCCGCATTCCCGCGGTCGCCGACGACAAACAGGTGCGCGGGCGATTGCTCAACGAGTACGGCATTGAGATTGGCGGCGGTTTGGGACCGATGGCCGGCAAGACCTGGCGCATCGGCCTGATGGGTGAAGCCAGCGCTCCCCGAAACGTACTGCTATTCCTCGCAGCGCTCGAGGCCTGTCTGCAGTCACAGGGAGTCAATTCCCCGGCCGGCGCCGGCGTGGCCGCTGCGAATGCAGCATACTCGCAGCTCGGGAGCGCCTGAGCACACGTTGGCATCATGATCACACTTCGGAGACGAAAGTCATGTCGGCTGAGGCTCGTCTGCAGGAACTGAATCTCGAACTTCCTCCCGCCCCCAAGCCGGGCGGTGTCTACAAGCCGGTCGTCCAGGTCGACAATCTGATCTACGTCTCAGGCCACGGACCGATCCAGACCGACGGGTCGCTGATTCGTGGTCGGGTGGGCCAGGACATGAGCGAAGAAGAGGCGTTCGCAGCCGCGCGGCAGGTCGGGCTCACGATCCTGTCCACCGTGAGGACTTACCTCGGCACGCTCGATCGGGTGTCGCGCACCGTTAAGTCGCTGGGCATGGTCAACGCCGTCCCGGAGTTCACCCGCCATCCCCAGGTGATCAACGGTTACAGCGAACTGCTGCGCGATGTGTTCGGGGAGAATGGCGTGGGAGCCCGCAGCGCAGTCGGGATGGGGTCGCTGCCGGGGAACATCCCGGTGGAGATTGAAGTGATCTTCGAAGTCCGCGACTGAGAGCGGGCGATGTCAGGCCGCGAAGTGGGCATGGGCTTGCGCGGGTGGAGCGTCAAGCTCGATGGGTCGTAGCGGTCGTGTCGCCTGCGCCAGCGCGAAACGGCGGGTTGTTACGATCCGTGCGGATCTGCCAACTGCGCACGGCGCGACAACTTTCCGTGTGCTACGGTTGTGGCAGACACAACCAACTCTCCGCGTTTGGCGGCAGGTTTGGCCGCTTCCGTCGGGGCGGTTGCAGCGAATGGCACCATTTCCGCGAAAGCGCTTGACAAACCTTCTAAAGTCCGTGCGACGTCAGGACCGAATTTATTGATCAGACGGTTCTGTGCGGTCGGATGGGACGCGATTGCCCAACCGGCGAAGCGACGCCGGGTTCGGCCGCACACTCGTCGACAGGGGGGAATGGACGCTTCTATCTGCCGACTGGACGCGCCGCGAGGACGACTCGCGTCGCAGCGGGGCCTTGCGTCCCGTGGGGGGCAATTGATCCAGTCCGCTTCTCCCTGCGCAGGTTCGCCGGCGGCATGACCCGTTCGCCGACGGAGGACGCTGTGGCTGAATTCAGACCCGCGTGCCCTGCACTGTGTCGCGGCGATGCATGATGCATCTCCGGCGCAATGGATGGCACATCCACTCCTGGAACCCGACGGAACCTGAGACTACCCCGATCCGTTCACGGTGGTTAATGCCAAGGACCCAGTGGCTAGGAGAGCCGGCCATCGTCCAAGGGGTGAAGATCCGAAAGGTGCACCGCACCCTTCGACCCAGAACAGAAAGTGATTGGAGAGCCCGCATATGAGGACGATCTTCACTACTGGTCAAGTAGCCAAGATCTGTAAAGTCGCGCCCCGCACCGTGAGCAAGTGGTTTGACTCCGGGCGACTGCGCGGCTACCGGATCCCCGGCTCACAGGACCGCCGCATTCCCCGCGAGCACCTCATCCGGTTCCTGAAGGAACACGGGATGCCGCTCGGCGAACTCGAGGACGAAGCCCTCGGCAAGATCCTGCTCGTCGGACTGGACCTGAACATCCAGCACGGCCTGAAGGAAGTGCTGACGGCCGACGACTTCAAGATCGACCTGGCTGCCAGCGGCTTCGAAGCCGGCATCCAGGCGGAATCGCTGCATCCCGACTGCGTCGTCATCGACTTCGCCATGGGACGCAACGAAGCCCTGATGATCGCGCAGAACCTGCGCCGCAACGCCGACTACACCGACACGGTGCTCATCGGCCTGCTCAGCGACGACGACACGGCCGCCGGCTTCGACCGGACCGTCTTCAACGAGACGTTCCGTAAGCCGTTCGACTCGGCGTTGCTCGGTGAGCGCGTCAAGACGCTCGTGAGCCGCAAGAAGCAGCTCGTGTAATCCCGCTCAGAAAGCCGGTTTCCCCTTAACGAAACCTGCCTTCTCCGGACGCTCTCCAACCGTTGAGCCGCGCGTTCTCCTCGCGCGGCTCAACGTGACGGCGAGATCATTCGTCGCAGCCGGGGGTTGGACGGATCCCCCGCCGATTGCGGCGCTTAGAGGCCGAACACACGTTTTGCCGGTCCATTCGACTGCGGAATGCAGGGACCCGGCGGTTTGTCAGATGGATGACGACGCAGCGCCGAAGAGGCCCTGGTCGCGTCCGATTCGTGCAGGGGTGACGTCAACCGTCTCCGGGTCCACCTAACTCTGGCGGCCGGCGGCTCTCCCGAACGATGACGATGGGACTGAGGTCGCCGACGCGCAGCCCTGTCAGCCGGTCGAACAAACCGCGCGGGAGGCGAATGGCTCGCGGACTGACCGGACACGTGACAGGACGGCTCGATAATCGCTGAGGCCGGACCGGAGCACCCCACGCACCGGCCCGGCCTTTTTTGCTCCTGCACCGCGGGCGCCGAACCTCCCCTGCCGTCTTAGGTGGAATCTGCGATGGTCATCGGCGGGGCGCCGTGTTCGCCCAGCGCGGCCTCCCTGGCACCCAGCCTGCGCGACCGCATGGAATCTCTGTTATCGTGAGCCGATTGATTCTGATCATCGTTGCTTCACATGACCGCGGCCCCGCCACCACGACTGGCCTCCCGTTTCGCGTCCGGTCCGCTGATTGTCGCGCTCCTGGCCGGTGCGCTGGTGATCGGCACGATCGACCCGGCCGGCTCATATCCGGAGACTGCGCAAGGGCCCGGGATTACGCTCGACGAAGTCTTCAACGTCGAAATGGGGGTCTATCAATGGGACGCCCTGCGGACTCACGGCTGGAAGCTATGGACCCCCCCCGTCCGCGAGCAGGTGTTCGCAGATGGCCCCGGCGCTCCCTACAACCCCGATCATCCACCGCTGGGACGGCTGTGGCTCGGCATCGCGCATAACGTCGTGCGTGCAATGTACCCGCCGGTCGAAACCGGCGCCGCCACGGTGACGGCCTGCGCGCGGGTCGGTTCGGCGCTGGCATTTGCGTTCACCGTGCTGCTGATCGGTTGGTGCGCCGATCGCTGGTTCGGTCGCACGGCCGGCTGGGCCGCGTCGCTCGCGATGTTGCTGATGCCGCGGCTGTTCGCGCATGCCCATCTTGCGGCGCTGGAGACCGTAATGAACTGCGCATTCGCGGCGACGATCCTCTACGTCGCGGACCGGTGCGGCGCGATCACGTCCACTGCGGAGTGCCCGGCGCGACCGCGGATGGGCACTGCGACCATCGCCGGCTTGCTGTTTGGATTCGCATTGCTGACCAAGCTGCAGGCGGTCTTGCTGCCGGTCCCGATTGCGATCTTCATCCTGTGGCAGTACCGGCTGCGTGGCATCGGCTGGCTGCTGCTGTTCGCAGGGACGGGCGTTGCCACCTTTCTGCTGGGCTGGCCCTGGCTGTGGATCGATCCGCTTGAGCATGGGCGCGACTACTTTGCCCGCGGAATCGAACGCCAGACCCTCTACTGCTTCTATCTGGGGGAGCGCTTCTCCGATGCCGATGTGCCGTGGCATTATCCCTGGGTGATGTTCGCCGTAACCGTACCTGTCGGGATCCATGCACTCGCTCTGCTGGGAGGACTGCATCGATCCGCACGCACGTTCTTCCTGTCGGGGACGATCCTCTTCGTGCTCCTGTTCTTCTCCCGACCGGGCGGACACCTCTACGATGGCGCGCGGCTGTTCCTCGTGGTGTTCCCTCTTTGGGCATTGCTCGCCGGCGCCGGCGCTCAATGGCTCCGCGACGCCTGCGAGAGATTTCGATTTGTGCCGAAACCGATCGTGTCATATTTGCTCATTGTGGCCCTGCTGGCGGCGGAATCGTACGCACTCTTCACCCTCCATCCCTGTCAGCTCAGCTATTACAACCTGGGTGTCGGCAGCCTGAGGGGCGCAGCGCGGTACGGCATGGAAGTCAGCTATTGGCAGGACAGCCTGACCCGGGAGTTTCAGCAGGACTTGGTGCGCAGCGTACCGCAGGGTGCGACGATTGACCTCGCCCCCAGGCTGCACCCCATCCAGGAAGTGGACCTGCTGCTGCAGTCCCCCATCCTGACCGCGCACCAGATTCAACTTCGTGCCTACGACGACAAACAGCCGCATACGATTCGCTATGTCATCGTGTTTCGCCGTCGCGCCGATCCCTGGCCGTCGCTGGAACCCGCTCCTCCAAATGCGACACTCCTGGCTCAAGTCCGACGCGACGGTGTTCAACTGGCCGCGCTCTACGAACTGCACTGACCCGGTCCGCTCCGTTCAGTGCCTGGTGGTCTTTGGCATTCTCGGCCTCCAGCATTGACGCCCCGTTGCCCGCACGACTAGCTTATTGAGACTGAGTCTCAACATGTGCGGTCATTCTGTCGCCGACGTGCGTTCCGGCTCCTCAACACTTTATGTCAACACTCGAGTCGTTAGCCGTCGGACAACGGGCCACGATCGCAGAGCTCGACGGGGACGATGCCCTCACGCGACGATTGCTCGAGATGGGCCTTCTCCCGGGTGAGCCTGTTGAACTCCTTGGGCGTGCACCGCTCGGCGATCCCCTCGCCATCTTCGTCCGCGGGAGCCGCCTCGCCGTCCGTCGGGCCGATGCGCGGCGGATTCGTGTAGAGCCCGCCGAACTTGCTCCCCCAATGAGCGGGGGTTAACCCCCCGCTCATCAATACTCCCTCCTCAATGTCGTCCCTCGCTGCTCCCCCCTCACCACGCACGCTGAAAGTGGCCTGCGTCGGAAATCCGAATACCGGCAAGAGCACGCTGTTTAACGCGCTCGCCGGCCTGCATGCGCGGGTCGGAAACTATCCGGGCGTGACGGTCGAAAAGAAGATTGGGCGGGTCCGCTGGAACGAGCAGCTCGTCGATCTCATCGACCTGCCGGGCACGTACAGCCTGTCGCCAAGGTCGCTGGATGAGATTGTCTCCGTCGACGTGCTGCTCGGCCGTCAACCCGATGTCGGCGAAGTGGACGTCGTGATCTGCATCGCTGACGCCGCCAATCTCGAGCGGAACCTGTACCTGCTGAGCCAGGTGCTGGATCTGGAAATCCCTGCGGTGCTGGTGCTGAACATGTGGGACAGCGCCCTGCGGAATGGACTGCAGATCGACGTGGGGCAATTGCGGAGTCGCCTGGGAATCCCGGTGGTCGTGACGGAAGCCCACCGCCGCAAGGGTCTGGACGATGTGCGCGCAGCCGTGCTGGAAGCCGCGGGAGCGGAGACCGCGACGCCGCGCGTCTTTCCCGACCCGTTCTACGAGGAAAGCACGCGGCTGGCTGACTGGCTGACTCGCGCCGGCATCGCCGAGCCGCCGCGCTACCTGCAGGAACGGCTGCTGCTTGACAAACATGGTCCGCTGGAGCAACGCACCGCGGCGCAGACCGGCCCGGCCCTGCTGGGGGAACTGGCAGCCGCGCGGCAGCGGCTGTCCGCGGCGGGACATCCGGTGACGTTTCTGGAGACGGACCGGCGTTACCGCTGGGCTCGCGAGACGCTGCAGGGAGTCGTCACGGCGCCCGCTCAGCGCGTCCGCACCAGCACCGACCGGCTGGACCGGATTCTTACGCATCGCATCGGCGGGTTGCTGATCTTCCTGGCGGTGATGCTGCTGGTGTTCCAGACAATCTACACGTGGGCGGGACCGCTGATGGACGCCTGCGAAGCGGGGCAGGAGTGGTGCACGGCGCAGGTGGAGGCCGCAATGTCGCCGGGGCCGCTGCGGAGCCTGATCAATGACGGGATCATTGCGGGGGTGGGGGGCGTACTCGTCTTTCTGCCGCAGATCGCGCTGCTGTTCCTGTTCATCGCGATCCTGGAAGACTGCGGGTACATGGCGCGGGCCGCCTATATGGTGGACCGGCTGATGGCGCCGTTCGGGCTGAGCGGAAAGTCGTTCCTGCCGCTGATGTCGTCGTTCGCGTGCGCCATTCCGGGGATCATGGCGACGCGGGTGATCGAGAGTCATCGTGAGCGGATGGTCACGATCCTGATCGCGCCGCTGATGAGCTGTTCGGCGCGGCTGCCGGTGTACCTGCTGCTGATCGGGGCCTTCATTCCGGCGACGATGATCGGCGGATTTCTGTCGCTGCAGGCGCTGGTGCTGTTCGCGATGTCCTCCCTCGGACTCGTCGTCGCGATCCCCGTGGCCTGGGTGCTGCAGAAGACCTTCTTCAAAGGGGAAGCCTCGACGTTCGTGATGGAGCTGCCGGAGTACAAGCTGCCGGCGGTCCGGCTGATCGCCCGGCGCGTGTTCGACGCGTCGTATGCCTTCGTCCTGCGGGCGGGGACGCTGATCTTCGCGACCACGATCCTCGTGTGGGGGGCGGGCTATTTTCCGGGAGACCGATCCGAACTGCATCAGATCGAGTCCCGCATCGCGGCGCTGGAAGACGCCGGGGTCGCGGAGGACTCGCCGGAACTCGCGGCTCTGCAGGAGCGGCAGAACGACTTGAGCGCCGAATTGATCCGCGAGAGCATCCTGGGGCGGGCCGGTCGGGCGATCGAGCCGGTCGTGCGTCCGCTGGGGTGGGACTGGCGGATCGGCGTGGGAGCGATCGCATCTTTTCCGGCCCGCGAGGTGATCATTGCCACGCTGGGGACGATCTACAGCCTGGGCGGGGAAGTGGACGAGGAATCCGCCGGGCTGCAGGATGCGCTACAGAACTCGACGTGGCCGGACGGCGAGCCGGTGTACAATATCCCGGTCGCGCTCTCGGTGATGGTGTTCTTCGCGCTGTGCGCCCAGTGCGCCGCGACGATCATGGTCATTCGCCGGGAGACGAACAGCTGGCGATGGCCGGTGTTCTGTTTTACGTATATGACGGGGCTGGCGTACGTGGCCGCACTGGTGACGTACCAGGTGGGGATGCGGATCGGCTGACGGGCGGCCGCACTGATCGCAATGCTTGATTCCGATGTTCGACTGGCAGCTCATCATCGTACTGCTGCTCATCGCCGGCTCGGCGGCTTATGCCGGACTGCGCGTGGTGCGGCTGTTTCGGCGTCGTAGCGGAGGTGCGAACTCGTGTGCCGGGTCGTGCCATGGGTGCAGCCCGCAGTCCGAGTCGCCGCTGGTGTCGCTCGACGCCACGGGGCATGCGGATCGGTCCTGATCGGCGCCGTGTAGAGCGTCCGGATCACCGCGCGTACAGCCAGACGCTGTAGACGACGACGGCTGTGGCGGCGAAGGTGCCGAGATGGAATACCAGGCGGGCGGTCTCCTCGCGGCGGGTGGCGATGACGAGTCCGATGGCGCAGACGAACAGCACCAGAACCAGCTTGAACAGGAACAGTCCCTTGAAGCCCCAGCCGTGCAGGAAGTAAGCGGCGATCCGGTTCGACTCGACGATCTCCGTACCGTTGGCGCCGCCGCGCCACAGGAGCAGGAACGTGAGAGCGGCGTCGAGAAAGTTCATCAGGACGAACCAGGACGCGGCGGTTTCGATGGCGCGCCAGCGGTCCCAGGCGTATCGCAGCGGCGAGTCCGTTCTGTCGGCTGGTGCATTCATGCCCGGATTCTCCGCTCCTCCTGCCCGGAGAGCAACCGCGTGATGTTGATGTCGCGGGGTGGCAACGGTGCGGTTGAGCGGGAGGAGGCGCGATCGATGGGCAACTTCGCCACTTTTCAACTTGCGGGGTGTGCGAAGCGGGACGAAGTTGCATGCAAGTTGGCGCCAAGTTGCAAGAAGTTGGTTGATGAGAAACCACGTGTGATGATCGTTGTCGCCGGTTGGCTAACCGAACTGGGGAGGTTGCGCGGCGATGCTCGATGCGTACGTCGGGGGAGCGAAGCACGGAGGGAAGACGCCACCGGATTCAGCCGACAGCGTTGTTGAACCCCTTGGGGGTAAGTGGATTTCCGGGGCATCGCCACCGGGGGTAGGCGTTGTTGTGAGACCCCGTTCGGGGTGCCCATGCCGTCCAGGAAGACTGGCCATTTGCGTTGCGTTTCTGGCAGCACGACGAATCGAGGCTTGCGTATCACAACGCGGAGAACGGCCGGGGAGACTGGTCCCGACAGGAGACGAAGGCCCGACGGGCAGCGGCTCGTCTTACGTTCGTTCCCACCCCCGATCAACAACACGCGAGGCCCTCAACTGTCGGCGCAGACTTGGAACCCGCCGGCGAACCCGGTCCAATGAGACCTCGCCAGACCGTTCTTCTTCGGAGCAGTGCGATGTCCGCGACACGAATCTTCGCCGCCGCATTTCTGCTGATCTGCGCAACAGCGCCCGCGGAGGATCGGCTGGAGCGGATTCAGTACAACAATCCGGGGCTGGTGGTGGACCTTGGCGTGGGGCTGTGGGCGTGGCCGCTGCCGATGGATTATGACCGGGACGGGGATCTCGATCTGGTCGTGTCGTGTCCGGACAAGCCGTACAACGGGACGTACTTGTTTGAGAATCCGGGGGAGAATGGACAGCCGGACCTGTTTCGCTGGGGACTGCCCGTCTTCCGCCATTCGGTCCGCATCGCTCACGGACCGACCAACGTCCAGGTCTCGTACGTGGGCGGCGAGCCGATCGTCATGACGCCGGGGAAGATCTACGCCGACTTCCGCGAGCGGCAGTACGACAACCCGATACAACTCCCGCTGCCCGAGAAGATCGATCCCCAGTACCAGCGGTATCGGGCGAATCAGTGGAAGCTCGTCGACTGGGAAGGTGACGGCGACCTGGATGTGATCATCGGCATCGGCATCTGGGACGACTACGGCTGGGACGACGCCTGGGACGAGAGCGGCAACTGGAAGAACGGGCCACTGCACGGGTTTGTGTATCTCGTCGAAAACGTGGTCGATGGACGAGAGTCGATGGTCGATGGAGGAGAAGCGAGGCTCGCCGAGGAACAGGCGTGGCCGGAGGTGCTGGGTCCGCGGCCGGTGTTTGCGCCGGCGGTGAAGATCACGACGACGGACGGCAACCCCATCGACGTGTACGGCATGCCGTCCCCCAACTTCGCCGACTTCGACAACGACGGCGACCTCGACCTGATCTGCGGTGAGTTCCTCGACGGGTACACGTGGTTCGAGAACGTGGGGACGCGGGAGCAGCCGCGATATGCGCCGGGTGTGCGACTCCAGAACGGCGACGGTGACGACGCGCGGCCCATCCGGATGGACCTGCAGATGATCACGCCGGTGGCACTCGACTGGGACGGGAATGGCACGGTCGATCTGGTCTGCGGCGACGAGGACGGCCGAGTGGCACTGATTGCGAACTTCGATCCGGCCCGCGAGAGCATGCCGGAATTCGGCTTCCCCGCGTACTTTTCTCAAGAAGCGACCGACGTGAAGTTCGGAGCGCTGGTGACGCCGGTGAGCGTCGATTGGGACGGCGATGGTGATGAGGATCTGATCTGCGGGAACAGCGCCGGGTATCTGGGATTCTTTGCGAACGATGGCGGCAATCCGCCACAGTGGTACCCTGTGCTGCCGGGCCACGAAGAGGAAACCCTGCGACTGTGGCGGCTTCAGGCAGGCGAGAAAGGCTCCATCCAGGGCCCCTGCGAGGCGAAGTGGGGCTACACGACGCTGACTGCCGGCGACTGGTACCACGACGGTCGTGTTTCGATCGTCTTCAATGGAATCTGGGGCCGGCCCAGTGTCACGACGTTCCTTAAGATCTTTGCAGGCGGGTTTGCGTCCAATGGTTCCAGTTGTTTCTCGTCTCGCGGCGGCGCCGTCATTGAGACGCCCACACCGCTCCGCATCGAGTGGGACGATACTTCACCGAAGCCCGAATGGGCGTGGTTCACTCCGGAGAACAATGAACTCGTCACGCAATGGCGCACGACACCCTGCGTCGTCGATTGGAACGGCGACAGCCTCAACGATCTTGTGATGCTCGACCACGAGGGGTATCTGGCGTTCTATGAAAGGTCGAGGGTCGCAGGTCAAGAGCCGACGGAGGCAAACGGAGATGCGGCCGCTGATCAAGAGCCGTCCCTTAGCCCTCAACCCTCAACCCTTAGCCTGCTTCCCCCCCAGCGTGTCTTCAAAATCGAAGGCCCCTGCGAGTTTGACAGCAGGCATCAGCCGGTGGGGGACAAGCAGGACGGGCTGTTGCGGTTGAATGCGAACCGGGCGGGGGCGAGCGGGCGGCGGAAGCTGCATTTTGTGGACTGGGACGGGGACGGGCGGCTGGACCTGCTCGTCAACAGCGTGAGCGTCAACTGGCTGCGGAACGTCGGCACCGATGACGAGGGATTCACCTGGTTCCGCGATGAAGGCCCGCTCGATGATCGCGTGCTCGCGGGGCATACCACCAGCCCGACTACCGTGGACTGGGACAGGAACGGCATCCCCGACCTGCTCGTCGGAGGGGAGGACGGGTATCTGTACTACAAGCGGAATCCGCGGGCCGCCGGTGAGGCTCAGCAGGATTAGCCGATCTGAAGTTGCTGCGGTCGATGCATGCAAAGTAGCCGGGTCGCTCCGCGACCCGGATTCAGCTTGGGCACGGGAGTATCACTCCCGATCGTCGTTGCGACCTGAACCGGGCTGGGGCAGACGCGGAATTCATTGGTCGGCCTTGTCCTCAGTTGTGGGCTGCTACCGCGTCACGGAGTGACGCGGCTACTATGGGATTCGTCATCAACCAGAACTTTCGTCCGGAGTCGCTCATGCCGCCGTTCGCGTCTCGACAGTCCTTGATCTCCCTGTTCGCCTCACTCGCGCTCATAGCGTCGTCCAGTGCAATGATGGGGGCCGAACCATCCGGCGCCGGGGTTGTGTCGTCCGAGTTCATTTATGACGCGGCGCCGTTCCCTGAGTGTCATGCTTCGACGATCGAGGAGACGCCGGCGGGGCTGGTTGCGGCGTGGTTCGGGGGCACGGAGGAAGGGGACAAGGACGTGGGGATCTGGGTGTCGCGACACCTGGACGGAAAGTGGACGGAACCGGTCGAAGTCGCCGATGGCGTGCAGCATTCGACGTTGCGGCATCCGTGCTGGAATCCGGTGCTCTTCCAGCAGCCGGGCGGGGCGCTGCAGCTGTACTACAAATGCGGGCCCAGCCCGAGCACGTGGTGGGGGATGCTGACGGAGTCGGAGGATCATGGCGAGACGTGGTCGCACCCCTGCCGGCTGCCGGAGACGATCGACGGGCCGGTCCGCAACAAGCCGGTGCTGCTGGAGAATGGCGATCTGTTGTGCGGATCGAGCACGGAATACGACGGCTGGGTGGTGCACTTTGAGATCACGCCGGACGCCGGGCGGACGTGGGAGCGGGTCGGGCCGATTCACTCCAAGGAGGAGTTCAATGCGATCCAGCCGACGATCCTGACGCATGCGGACGGGCGGCTGCAGATTCTCTGCCGCACGAAAGAGATGCAGGTGACGACGAGCTGGTCCGACGACCAGGGGCGGACGTGGAGTCCGATGCAGGCGACCAGCCTGCCGAATCCCAATTCGGGAATCGACGCGGTCACTCTCGACGACGGGCGGCATCTGCTGGTGTACAACCACACGCGGCGCAACACGGGGGAGCCGCGGGGGCGGGCGCTGCTGAACGTGGCGGTGAGCGACGACGGTGAGAACTGGCAGGCGGCGCTGGTGCTGGAAAACGAAGATCGCGGAGAGTTCTCGTATCCGGCCGTGATCCAGACAAGCGACGGGCTGGTGCATATCACCTACACGTGGAAGCGGCAGAAGGTCCGGCACGTAGTGGTGGATCCGGAGAAGCTGGAACTTCAGCCAATCGACGCAGGACGTTGGCCGGGGCTGCCCGAGGCGGGCGCTGAGTGAGGGTGGTTGCAGCGAATATATGGGTCATGAGTGTGGGAGCGAGCGCGATTGACTTCGGATGAAGGAATGCGACGATAGACCCCAAACAGTCCGTTGAAGAAGTCGGCTGACATCGAGACCACCCGGTTTCTCGCTGGGTCCAGCTGACAGGCTCCCGCGGGAAGTGAGACTGGCTTGTGGTATTCGGAAACCGAGTTGCCGGTTCCAAGACATTGTTGAACAGCTGCCAGGGGCCGTTCGTTGTTGTCGAATTGTGGCGCTAGCAAAATGAATCTCGCATCCATCGCCGACATCGGGCGAGCCAACGGCGCCCTGCCTGAACGGAGAACGGTCGGGCCAGTGGAAATGTGGGACGCCGTTTGCCTGGCGGCGCGGGGGCGCGCGGACGTGCAATGCACCGGCGGCGAAGACGTCTTCGTGCCGGTCGAGGCAGGCACGCACAGTGCGGAAGACTTGAAGGCGTTCGTGGCGGAGATCGACCGCTCCGCGCGGATCACGAGCGGCGGGGCGAGGTACCGGATTGCGTACGGCTACACCGTGGACGCCGACGACGGTCAGGGGATGGCGACGGCCGTGACCGAACTGCGTCGGGAGGGACGTCCCGTGCTGCTCTCAATGAGTCGCGTCCATTTCGCCCCCGGGAACGACGACTCGGACACGGTGACGGCCCGCGAGTCGGAGCTGCATCTCGTGGACCCTGAGGATGTACTGGGGGCGATTGTGCACTCACTGCTGGGACAGTGAGCGACCGGGGGAACGTTGCTCAGCAGCTGCAGTGCTACGGTGCAGCGATGCAGTACACGTGGCCGAACGTCCGCAGGAAAATCTCTCCGTCGGAGATGGCGGGCGTTGAGTTGGTCTGCTCTCCCAGATCGTTTTCTGCAAGCAACTGATGCTCCTCCGGGTTGGGAGCAAACACGCGCGTGAGGCCCTTCTGCCCGGAGACATACAGACGCCCGTCCGCGTGCACAATCGATCCCCAGTGGGGGCCATCGCTGCTCTGCGGCACGCGCCAGGTTTGCTCGCCGGTCTCGACGTTGATGCACTCCAGTGAGCCGCGGTCGTCCGCGTTCGCCAGGTAGATGTGCCCGTCGACAATCACGCCGCTGCCAATCCGCTGCGGACTGCCGTGTCCCCATCCGGAATGCCAGAGTCGATTGGGGAGCGTCATGTCGCCGCGGCCTCCGAGTTTGAAACCCAGGGCTGGTCCGCCGAAGCCGCCGGTCTGCACCGCGACGCCTTCGCCCACAACGGGAGACGCATAGGCAAGATCACCCCGGTCGCTGCTGACGCCGCCGATCGTCCACAACAGCTGGCCGCTGTTGGGACCATAGGCCGTGACGCGCGTCGGCATCGCGCAGAGGATCTCCGAGTTTCCGGCAACGTCAGCGATGACGGGCGTGCACCAGGTGCCGACGTAGTAATCGGCTGCATTGCTGCCGCCCGGTTCCGGAGTCTCCCAGACGGTGTCGCCGCTCTCCAGGTCGAGCGCAATCAGGAATGTCCGCTCCCCGGGACCGCACAACTGGATGACTTTGCCGTCGTGAATGATCGGCGAGGAGGCGTATCCCCAGATGTGCTCGAATGAACCGAGGTCGCGAGACCAGACACGCCCGCCGTCCAGATCATAGCAGTGCATGCCGGCGGAGCTTTCCCAGACGACAACGTATTGGCCGTCGCTGACTGGGGTGCTGGCGGAATGCGGATTCGTGGGATGTGTTGTCTCCACGCGGTCGTACGCCACGGTCTCGCGCCACAACTGTTCGCCGTTGTTGCGATCAAAGCAGTACAGGTGCCGCTGACGGCCTTCGTCCTCGGCGCAGGTGACAAACACGCGCCCCGCCACAACGATCGGGCTGCTGTTGCCCGCATCCGGCAACGGAGTCTTCCATTTCACGTTGATGTCGGGACCCCATTCGACGGGAAGGTTCGCCTCGCAGGGCGCATGTCCGTCGCCGCGGGGACCCCGAAACGCCGGCCAGTCACCGGCCGCCAGTTGCGAAGTCAGCAGGCAGAGGAGAATTGCAATCGTTCGCGGCAAGCGCATATCTGTAGCTCCACCAGTTCTGGAGATGTTGATCAGGCCCCGAGACACATCGACGGCATCGATTGTGATTAATGGAGATTGATGTGACGGTAACGCGAAGTGAGGTCATCGACAACTGCGAACGTGATTGGGCGACGTGCAGGATATGCGGCAAGTGGACAGCAAACTCAGGCATGGACGATCCGGCGAACAGACTGCTGAACGCCTGGGCGCGGGGCGACCTCGTCTCGTCACGCCGTCGCGTTCCGGGTCATCTCTCACGTCTTCAAGCAGTGACCAATCATATCGCGAACGCAGTCCACTCAGGGCTGCAACGGAGAAGCTGGCAGGACAGTCGCTCGAAGGCGTCGTTCAGTGGAACTGGCCGTTTTCCGAGTTTGCCTGTCGGGAGCCGGAGCGGCCCTTCCGGCTGATGGAGCGTTATCCGCCGCGCTGTACGTCGATCCGCTCAGGAAGCGGGATTTCGAAACGCGCGTTGCATCAACGGTTCGCGCCAGGCCGAGGCCAGCACCGGCAGGCCGGCGAGATCCCGCACCTCAGCGGTCGCTGCCGATTTGCTGTACATCGTGGCGTTCGCGCGGTCGACCGTCCACGCCGGGTGCGGTTGCCGTTCCACAAGGACCGGCAAGCCCGGCGCGATGCGGCCTGGCTGGAGGATCCGCAGATACCATCCTGTGCGGCCGGTGGCGATGACTTGCTTGGGCAGATCCGGACGATTCCAGCGGCGGCCCAGCTTCCAGCACGGCTGACGCGGCTGGGAGACTTCGAACACGACGTCGCCAATCCGCCAGCAGTCGCCCAGACAGACATTGGACTCATCGAGCCCCGAGATGGTCAGATTCTCACCGAATCCCCCAAACGGCAGCGGCTCCGACGCCCACTCCTGCCGCCATCGCTCGTAATGAGACGCCGCATAGACCAGCACGGCTTTGTCCAGCCCCCCATGGGCACGTGTGTCGGCAACCGCATCTCCGGTGAGACCGCTGCGTGAAACCTCCACGGTGCCGCCAATCGGCTCTTTATAGAAGGCTGTTGTCCACTCGACGGCGACGCCGTCACTGCTTCCAGTCCACAGGTACGACGCCGGGCGGCCGACCTGGATCGACAACAAAGAGGCGTTTGACATGGGGTCGGGCTGCGTATGCAATGGAGCGGCCTTCACGACTTACTGGCGTGGTTACGCGGGATTTTAGGCAGTCAGGCCGCCACCTCGAAGTCATCATGCGGCGGCAGGACGCTGCGCACGCGTTAAGATCACTGGCAACCCCATCAGGTAACAGTCACTCCCGGCCGACGACCGGGCCACCCTTCCCACTCGATTGACCTTTCTGATGCGTCTTGAGTTTCAGCAGGAACGCGTGCTCGCCGTCGTCGCTCACCCGGATGACGCGGAACTACTCTGTGCCGGCACGTTGGCCCGCGCCCGGAAGGAAGGCGCAGCTGCCGCGATTTGCGTCCTCTGCCAGGGTGACAATGGGCAGCCCGAGCAACCGATCGCGAATCTCGCGGTTGTGCGTCTGCAGGAGTTGGAGGCTTCGGCCGCGATCCTCCAGGCGGAGCTGCATACCGTCGGAGTCCCCGACGGGACACTGTCGCGGAGCGACGTGGCGGGTCCCGCGCTGGTGGAAGTGTACCGCCGGTTTCGACCGTCACTCGTCCTGGCTCATGCGGCGCACGATTACCACGCCGATCACCGCGCCGCATCGAACCTCGCGGAGGCTGCCTCCTGGCAGTGCGCTTCGCGGGGATTTCAAACCGGAGAGCCGCCGATGACGGAGCCCCCGTCACTCTGGTGGATGGACACCATCGGAATGCACGGGTTTGCTCCCGGCTTTTACATCGACGTGAGCCGAGAAATGGAATTGAAGGAACGAATGCTGGCCTGTCATGCCAGCCAGCTGCAGCGGGGCGAGGATGCCGATTTCACGCCGCTGCTGGATTTGATGCGCACGCAGACTGCGGTGCGAGGGCGTCAATCGGGCGTCGCCGCTGCCGAGGCATTTCAGATCCACGACGCCTTCAAACGGGCGCGGGCCTGGTGACGTTCCGGATGACCGGTCGGGGCCGTGACTCGTCGAGTTACGGCCGCATCCGGAGGTCCCGGCTGCTGGCAGGCGCACATCTGGAGCGAGATTCCCTGCATGCGGATGTCGAAGTCCTGCGGCTCGAAACCCGGAGCTTCGGTCCAGACGGTCAAGGAGCCATCGTCTTCCTCGACACTACGGTCCGAAGACCGCGCGGACGCGTCGCAGCACGCCTGCCCCAGACCCACGCAATGGAACAATGGCTGGTCCGATGCTCAACGGACTTCGCGGAATGACTGTCCGTTGCGGTACAGTTCCAGACGCTGGAGGATGGCCGGTTTGGCCTCATCCGGCGCAGTCCGCAGCGCGGATTCTGCGGTCGCCGCAGCAGCGGTGAAATCGCCCGACGCCGCCTGGGCGGCGGCGAGCGTGTCCAGGCATTCGGGATTTCGCATCCCCGTCAGAGCGCAGGCGGTCTGTGCAAGCTCCACGGCGCGCGCGGGGTCGCGCACATCTTCGTTCGGCGACGTGGCGAGCAGCCACGCCAGATCGTTGTGCGCGGTCCAGTGCTGTGGTTCGAGAGCAATGGCCTGCGAGTAATCGGTCACAGCGTCCTCGTATTGACCGAGTTGCTTGCGCGCGTAGCCGCGATTGGCATAGGCGGCGGCGTAGTGTGGGTAGAGCTCAATTGCCTGCGTGTAATCGGCGATGGCGCTCTCGTAGTTCTCCAGAAAGCGATAGGTAACGCCCCTGTTGTTGAGGGCCTCGGGAAAATTCGGACTCAGCCGGAGGGCTTCGTTCGAGTCCTGAAGCGAGGCCTCGTATCGGCCCAGTTCGGCCAGCGCGTTGGCGCGATTGTCATAGGCACGGGCGCTGTCGGGATCGATCTGAATGGCGCGCGTGTAGTCCTCGACGGCGGCCTGCAGATCTCCGCGACGCTGCCGGGCAACGCCGCGGTTGATGTAGATTCCGGCATCCCCCAGCCCAGCCGCAATGGCGCGTCCGAAGTCGGCGATGGCGGCGTCGTAGTTGCCGAGCGACATGTGCGCGATGCCGCGGTGCTGGTAGGACTGGGCGTTCTGTTCGCGCTGCACGATCTCGTCAAAGTACTTCACGGCGCGTTCGAGCGCGACAACGTGCTCTCGATTGATCCAGCCGCCATAGCGGGGCACCAGCAGCCACGGTCCCTCTTCCTTGCTGTAGCGAAGCACACTGCCGGATGGCGCCTTGGCAACCGCCTCGTTGCCGGCGAAGGCTTCGGCCCTGTCGGTTACGACGATTACGGTGCGGGAAGGTGAAAAATCCGATTCCTCAGCTTTTGCCCGATGGCAGACACTCAGGAGGAGGGGCAGAATGCTGAGCCAGTGGCGGAGGGGTGGATTCACTCGCATTTTCCAGTCAAACCTGAATGGATTCACTTCAGTTGAGAAGAGCCGCTTAAAAACAAGGGTACTCGCTTGCAAAGGGTAGCGTCCGCCGTATCTTATGTAACCGTAGCAGTCGAAATAGTGCCCTTGTTTTGCCTGCTCCACTCAGATTGACAGATTCTGTCCTGCATCGTGCCGTCGCGGAATCGTCTCCCGCATCATCTTTAGACCGTGCCCAGACACCGATTGAGGAGGACCTCGAATGCGACAACTTAAGTGGGTTTTGCCGGCGATGACCATGCTGTGCATGGCGACGCTGGCGCAGGCAGGGGATTGCGGGTGGTCCCGCAGTTCATGCTGCCCGGCGCCGTGCACGAGCTGTTGTGCTCCGTGCGCGCCGGTGGCTCAGCCATGTTATCAGGAAGTGCAGCGGACCGTCATGGTCCCGCAGATGGTGACCGAGAAGCGCCTGGTGACCTGCACTGAGTACCAGCAGCAGCAGCAGGAGCGGACGGTGACGGTGTGCCGTCCGGTATGGGAAGTAGTCCAGCGTGAGTACACGGTCATGGTTCCGCATCAGGAAGAGCGGACCGGCACCCGGACGGTCTGCCGTCCGGTGATGCGCGAAGAGCAGCGGACCTACACGGTCATGGTCCCCCGCCAGGTGGAGCGGACGGGCACCCGCACGGTGTGCCGCCCGGTGATGCGTGAGGAAGAGCGGACCTATACGGTGATGGTTCCGCACCAGGAGCAGCGGACGGCCACCCGCACCGTCTGCCGTCCGGTGTACCGCGACGTCGAGCAGACGTACACGGTGATGGTTCCTCATCAGGAAGAGCGGACCGCCACCCGCACCGTTTGTGACACCGTCGAAGAGCAGGTCGAGCAGACCTACTGCGTGATGGTGCCGCATACTGAGCAGCGTACGGCGACCCGTTGCGTGTACGACACCGTCGAGGAGCAGGTCGAGCAGACCTACTGCGTGATGGTGCCGCACACCGAGACTCGCACCGCCTGCCGGACCGTGTACGACACGGTCCAGGAACAGCACACCCGCACCGTCTGCGTTGATCGCGGACAGTGGGTCTGCGAGCAGGTCTGCGATCCGTGCAATCCCTGCTGTGTCCGCACGGTTCGTCGCTGGTGCCCGAACGTGGTTCAGGAAGAGTGCCCGTACACCGTCTGCCGCACCGTGCCGCGCCAGGAGGAGTACACCTACGAAGTCACCGTCTGTAAGCCGGAGCAGCGGAGCCGCACTGTCACGGTGTGCCGCCAGGTGCCGCGTCAGGAAGAGTACACCTACGATGTGACGGTCTGTAAGCCGGAGCAGCGGAGCCGCATGGTCACCGTCTGCCGCCAGGTTCCTCGTCAGGAAGAGTACACCTACAACGTGACGGTGTGCCATCCGGAAGAGCGGACCCGCACCGTGCAGGTGTGTGAGATGGTGCAGGAAGAGCAGGAATACACCTACTGCGTGACGGTCTGCCATCCGGAAGAGCGGACCTGCACCGTGCAGGTGTGTGACATGGTCGAAGAGCAGCAGGAATACACCTACTGCGAGACCGTCTGTGAAGCCGAAGAGCGGACCTGCACCGTGCAGCTCTGCGAGATGGTTCAGGAAGAGCAGGAGTACACGTACTGCGTGACGGTCTGCACTCCGGAAGTTCGGACGTGCACCGAGCGCGTGTGCCGGATGGTCCAGGAAGAGCAGACGGTGACGTGCACCGTGTGCGTCCCGGTCCAGGTGCAGAAGGAAGTGGACGTGTGCGTCTGCCGGATGGTCGAGCAGGTCGTGACGTGCCGCGTTCCCGTCTGCAATCCGTGCCCGCAGCCTGCGTGTGCACCGGCCTGCAACGTCGCCTGCGCCCGTCCGTGCTGCGACGATGATGACGATGACTGCGACGACTGACCTCGGTTGATCGTCCGATCCGATTTTAAGTGGAGCGGCCCCGGAGAAATCCGGGGCCGCTTTGCGTTGCGCGTGTGAACTCCACGACCCATCAGCGGCCTCCGATCTTGCCGGAGTGAGTGCGAGGTGCGATAGTAGGGACCTTAGTCCGGCTGGCTGAAGGGGAGTCGCCGATCCGGGGTGGGTCGAATATGCTCCCGACGCGCGACAAGGAGAATGGCATGCGACGACGTTGGCTTATGGCGACCACGGGTTTGGTGATCGTAGCGGCCGCTTCGATCGCTATGGCCGGACTGATCAGCGGCACCGTCAAGTCGGTGGATGAATCGAAGCGCAAAGTGACCGTCGAGACATCGGACGGGCGGTCGCGGACGTTCACGATCCCGGACTCGGCGGATGTGTCGGTCGACAGCCGGCGCGGCGACCTGGACGGTATTGAGGCTGGCCAGAAGATCTCGATTTTTACGAGTTCATCGGGGACGGTCACGAAGGTCAATGTGCGGTCGCAGTCGGAGTCGCCGTCGCCGCCGAGCAGGAGCGAGCCTGAGTCGACGGCGCCGGAACGATCGACGACGCCGGTCGCCACAACGTCATCGAGCGGGGCCTGGCCGCAGTTTCGGGGTCCGGATCGGGAGAACCGATCTTCGGACACCGGGCTGATGGATGAATGGCCGAGCGGCGGTCCTCCGCTGGCCTACAAGGTGGAGCGGGGCCTGGGTGTAGGGTATTCGAGCGTGGCGCTTGCGGGGGACCTGATTCTCACGATGGGGAGCCGTGGCGACGATGAGTATGTGATCGCGCTGAATGCTTCCAGCGGCGATGAGGCGTGGTCGACACGGACGGGCCGCACGCGGCGCGACGGACAGGGGGACGGACCGCGCGGGACGCCGACTATTGACGGTGATCGCGTGTATGCCTTGGGAGCGAACGGCGACCTGGTCTGCCTCAATCTGGAGGACGGTCGCAAAATCTGGGGCGGGAATATCCTGCAGGAGTTCGAGGGGAACAACATCGGCTGGGGAATCAGCGAATCGGTGCTGATCGACGGCGACCGGCTGATCTGCACGCCCGGCGGCCGGAGAGGGACGATGGTCGCCCTCAACAAGACGACCGGGAAGGTGATCTGGACAGCCCAGGCTCCGGGCGACCCTCCGGCCGGGTACGCGTCGGCGATTGCGATCGACGTCAACGGCGTGCGGCAGTACGTGAACTTCACGCACAACTCGGTGATCAGCGTGCGGGCCGATAACGGCGACTTCCTGTGGGCGAATAACGCGTCCGCCAATCCCACAGCCAACTGTTCGTCAGCCCTGTTCTATGACGACCATGTGTTTACTTCGTCCAATTATGGCCAGGGGTGCGCGCTGGTGAAGGTCACGGGCGGGCGCGGCCGCAGCGGGGCGGAACTGGTCTATCAGAACAAGGAGATGCGGAATCATCACGGCGGGATGGTGCTGGACGGGCAATACGTGTACGGGACCGATGATGGCGTGATGAAGTGCCTTGACGTGATGACGGGCCGCGTGATGTGGCAGGACCGTTCGGTCGGGAAGGGAGCGGTGGTCTATGTCGATGGGAACATCATCCTTCGCAGTGAGGGGGGGCCCGTCGCCATGATGGAGGCGACGCCCGACGGGTATCGTGAACTGGGCCGCTTCGACCAGCCGGACCGGTCCGACAAGTCGGCCTGGGCACATCCTGTCGTCGCGGATGGCCGTCTGTATCTGCGGGATCAGGACCGGCTGCTGGTTTACGATCTGCGGCAGTAGTTGCTGCGGCACGCTTTCAGAACCCCGGTTTCTTCAAGAAACCGGGGTTCTTTGTGCGCCGCGGTCGGCGTTTGCGTTCGCGAGTTTCTGGATGTCCTCTTCGAGGCAATGCGCGATGGCGTTCCAGCCGTCGCGGCGGTTGGCCACGTCGGCGAACGTGCGCGGCGTGCCGATCCGCACGCGGACCTTGCGCGGGCGCGGGAAGCGGGAGTCTGGCGGGAAGGCGGCGAAGGTTCCGGCGAGGTGACAGGGGATGACGGGGATGCTGGTCTCGGCGACCATCATGCCGATGCCGGGCTTGAAGGGAGTCATCGCGCCGTCGCGGGAGCGGCCTCCCTCCGGGAACAGGATGTAGACGGTGGGTTCGGAGAGCAGCCGGCCGCGCAGATCTTTGATCGCGTGCGCGCCGCAGTTTTTCCGCCAGACGGGGAGGGCGTTCAGCACGGTCGCGGAGAAGGCGGCGACTCCGGGCGTCTCGAAAAAGACGTCGCCGGCAGCGAGGGGAAAGAGCCGGTCGCGGAGCGAGAGTGGGAGTGACGCACCGAGCACGAGGGCATCCAGATGGCTGGCGTGGTTGGCGACCAGCACGAACGGGGGCGCGCGAGGGATTCGCTCCCGCCCGCTGAACTCGGCCCTATGCAGCAGCTGCATCGACGTCTTGATCATCGACCACCAGCAGAACCGGGCGACGGTCGAGATGAGACCAGACTCGCGGCGGTAGTTCTGGTACCGCGCGAGGGGCTCGCTCTGGAGGTCGGAGGCGGGTTTGAGTTGCCAGGGGTGCATGGGGGGAAGAGGGGAGGGGTCAGGGGTCAG
>JBGTSJ010000004.1:852-337137 GCA_041940305.1 Planctomycetaceae bacterium | reverse complement strand
ATCCCTTGCGACTGTTCACCAAACTCGGCTATCGGAACTAAGCGAAAGCCCTGCCCGGATTGCCAGCCGATCAATGCCCCACCGCGCGGAGATTGCCGTCCGGATCGAACGCCATCGGGGACGCGGGGCCCAGCGGAGTCAGATCAGCCCGCTCAGTCAGCTCCGACTGGTACGCTTCGCTGACGAGGACTTCGGCCACGTGCAGCGTGTTGGAAATCTGCATCACCCGCGCCCTCGGCGAATCGACGAGGCCGATCGTCTGCAGCGCGGCTTCGATCGCCTCGCGGTCCCGGTCGTACACCAGCGGCATCATTCCGCCGGTGGGATGTCCGCCGGTGATGCAGTTGATCCGCGTCTTGTCGGCGTCGACCGCGTCGGCCGTGCGGCGATTGGTGAACTCCGCGATGCCGATGCCGGTGGCGTTGCCGTGCGTCGCAGGCGTGAGGCTGCGCACAAAAATCCGCTTGCAGCGGACGTCATCCCGATCGGTTGCGGCGTGGTCGTTGTACTTGCGGCCGACCACGTTCGTGTCCATCCCGGTACCGCTGATGTTCTTGCCGATCTCGTCGATGATCAGCAGGTCGCAGAATGCAAAGGGCAATCGCGGCATCCAGCGGCGGGCCATCTCCAGCAGCGCCTTCTCGCGCTCGAAGAAGTGATCCGGCGCTACGGCCTCGATCAGGGCGGTCTCGTCGTACGCGTTCTCGACGATCGCCACTCCCGCGGCCACACGGCAGCGCCGCAACACGACGTCGGCCACCGCGCGGATGATCTCCATAAAGCTGAACTCCTGGATCGCGCGATGATAGATCTTGGCCCCCTCGTGCTTGCCGAGGCCGATCAGCATCATTTTGTGCAGGCCGGATTCGATCTCGCCGACGAAGCCGGTATGCGGCTTGACCCGCCCGGCGACAATCACGTGGTCGGCGGAGTGGGCGTTCCTGTCGAAGTGGACCGGGATGCCCTGCGGCGTCGTCTCGACGATTACCGTCTCCATCGACGAGCGGATTTCGCAGCCGAGGAACTCTTCGGAAATGCCGTAGCCTTCGACGATCTCCCGTTGACCGGCCGCCGTGCCGCCGCCGTGGCTGCCCATCGCCGGCACGATGAAGGGGGTCGCCTGCAGCTTTCGCACGTGATCGACAATCGCCTTGGTGATCGTGGCGATGTTCGCAATGCCGCGGCTGCCGACGGTGATCGCGACGCTCTGTCCGGGGCGGATGGTCCCTCCCAACTCCAGCCGCGCCAGCTGCCGATCGACTTCGCCGGCGACGTCATCGAGACGGCGTGATTCAAACTGCTGCCGGACGCGAATCATCCTGGGAAACGGGTCGTTCATGGCTGTTGTGCTGACGTTCCTATGGCTGACTGGCGCGATCTGAGTTGCACGGCGTTGATGATCCTGTAGAAAGATGGTGCATGTCCAGTCCGACGCCGAACAGTCTGTTTGTCAGCAACGCCATCCAGATTCCGCTCTCGGAGTTCGACTTCATCTACGCGCGCAGCTCGGGTCCTGGCGGGCAGAACGTCAACAAGGTGAACTCGAAGGTGCAGCTCCGCTGGGACGTGTCCGCATCGTCGGCGCTGCCGCCGGAGGTGGCCTTGAGATTCAAGGCGCTGCACCGCCGCCGCATCACCAACGACGGGGTTTTTACGCTCGTTTCGCAGCGGTACCGCGACCAGCCGCGGAATCGGGACGACTGCCTGGAGCGGCTGACGGAACTCGTGCTGGAAGCGACGAAGGCCCCAAAGATCCGCCGCCCGACCAAGGCTACGCGCTCATCTCATCGCCGGCGACTCAAGGAAAAAAAGCAGCGGTCGGAGCGGAAGCAGGGCCGGCGCAAACCGGGGGTCGATGATTGACGCGACGCTGCCGGAGATGCGCTCAGTTCTTCGTTGGCGGAGTGTTCGGTGTTTGAGTTGTAGTAGGCCCGGCGTTCACGCCGGGTTCCTCCGGTGCGGCGTCAATGGCTCTGAGCCTCCTTCACGAGGCTTCTCGCTGCGGCGGCCTAAGCCACGACAGCGAGAACCCCGGTGAACCGGGCTTGTGGCCTCAGTCCTACGACACGTTACCCGGCGTGAACGCCGGGCCTATTACAAAGCAGTGAACACTCGCTCCACCGCCAATCAGGGTCCACACCCGCCGGTGATCGCGTCATCCCAATTGCTTGCGGAATCGCAACAGGCTCAGTCCGAGGATCACGCTGCCGCACGCAAGCAGCCCACCGATCTGCGGCCACAAATCCTGCAGGTCGGCCCCGCGGAGGACGATGCCGCGGAGCACTTCCAGAAAGTATGTGACCGGAATGGCGAAGGTGAGCAGGTAGATCGGCAGGGGCATCTGCGCGCGGGGGAAGATAAATCCGGAGAGGAGGACTGACGGCAGCATGATCAGAAACGCGAACTGGATCGCCGTCAACTGGCTGCTGGCCAGCGTCGAGACGAGCAGGCCCAGGCCGAGTCCGCAGATCAGGAACAGGACCGACAGCACGAGCAGCAGGGCCAGGTTCCCCTGGATCGGGACGCCGAAGCCGAACACCATCACGGTCAGCACGAGCACCATTTCGCCGAAGCCGAGGGCCGCGTACGGCATGAGCTTGCCGGCGAGCAGCCCCGTCTTGCTGACCGGCGTGACGAACAATTGTTCGAGAGTCCCCAGCTCGCGCTCGCGCACGATCGCGAACGACGTGAGGAACAGCGTCACCAATTGCAGAATGAGTCCGACCAGTCCCGGCACGAAGAAGTGCGAGCTTTCGAGGTTAGGGTTGTACAGCAATCGGGGCCGCATCTCGATCGGCAGCACCGGCTGTCCCACCTGATTGCGGGACGGCACGGCGGGGAGCGATTCGGCGAACGGCCGGGTCCGCGCGAAGGACAGGTTCGTACCCAGCAGGCTCGTCGCCTGCAGCGCCGTCGTTGCGACCTGCGAATCGCTGCCGTCAATCAGCACCTGCACCTGCGCCTGCTCGCCGCTGAGCAGGCGATCGGAGTAGTCCGGCGGAATCAGGATGCCGACCTTTGCGCGTCCGGAGGTCAGCGCCCGACGGAAGTCGTTCTCGTTCAGGGCGCGGGCGTAGATGTTGAATGTGGTGGTGTTGGCGAAGGCATCCCGCAGTTCACGTCCTGCGCTGCGGCCGTCCAGGTCCAGCACGATCGTGGGGATGTGCTCGATCTCCGTCTGGATGGCGACGCCGAAAATGAAGATCTGCACGATGGGCACGGCGAACATGAAGAAGAGCGTCGACGGCTGGCGCCGAATGTGTGCGAACTCCTTCAGGACAATCGCGAAGAAACCGAACCCGAACGGCCGGTGCGCCCGCGGCGTCTTTGCGACCGTCGCGGCAGGCTCAACAGCGATGCGTTCGGCCGGAGGCTGCGAGCCCTCACCCGGCCGCGCTTGCGTCGGTGGTGCGTCAGCGGCCTCATCGGTGACGCCGGCAGGTTCCAACGTCGGATTGGTTGATTGCGACGAGGCCGCGAGAGCGCCCGCCGCCCGCGTCAATGTGACGAAGACGTCCTCCAGCGTGGGAGCGATCTCGCGTGCGGTCGCATGTTCGGGCGACGGAATGGGGGCGACCAGTTCCGTTTCCCCCAGCCGGTCGTCCGCCAGCACATGGATCTTCTGTCCGAAGAACGTGGCGTCCCGGACGCCGTCGACGTTGCGGAGGGCCAGCAATGCCTCCGCGGGATGAACGGCGTCCACCTCCCAGCGGCGCGTGCCTGCGGGCGTGACGTCGGATCGCCGCTTCAGCTCATCGGGGCGGCCGCCGACCATCAGCCGCGATTGATAAATGTAGCCGATCTCGGTGCAGCGCTCGGCCTCGTCCATGTAGTGGGTGGTGACCAGCAGGGTGACTCCCTCTCCGGCCAGCCGGTAGAGCAGGTCCCACAGGTCGCGTCGAGCCACGGGGTCGATTCCGGCCGTCGGCTCGTCCAGAAAGACGACCTCAGGCTCGTGAATGATCGAACAGGCCAACGCCAGCCGCTGCTTCCACCCGCCGGACAGCGTGCCGGCGAGCTGGTCGAGGCGATCGGTCAGACCGGTCAATTCCAGCACGGCGCGGGTTCGATCAGCGAGCCGCTGCTGAGACAACCCGTAGATCCGTCCGTAAAACTCAAGGTTCTCGGCGACGCTCAAGTCGGAGTACAGGCTGAACTTCTGCGACATATAGCCGATGCGCGGCTTGATCAGCTCGGCGTCGGTGGCGACGTCGTACCCGAGGACGCGGGCCGCGCCGGAGGTGGGGACGAGCACGCCGCACAGCATGCGGATGATGGTTGATTTGCCGCTGCCATTTGGACCAAGCAGGCCGAAGATCGCGCCGCGATTGACGTCGAACGACACGTCGCGGACCGCAACCAGTTCGCCGAAGTGCCGAGTGAGGCCGCGAAGTTCGATCACGGACATGGGTCGTGCGCCGCGTCTGGAGAGTACGAGATCCGCCCGGGGTAGCAAGGCGCGGTGCGAGTGCCTCGCCTACTCATCGAGCCACACGTCGGCCGCCATGCCGGGACGCAGACGCCCATGATCCTTGAGAACGACCTTGATGCGAAACACCTGCTGGGAGCGCTCCTCGGGCGTCTGGACGTTTCGCGGAGTGAACTCCGCCTGCCGAGCCACGAACGAGATCTCACCCTCAAACTCCTCTCCGGGATAGCTGTCCACCGTGACTCGTACCTTCTGTCCCTCCTCCACGTCGAGCTGGTCTTCGGGCACGTACGCCCGCACCCACAGCGAGTCGCGATCCAGCAAGGAGATCACCGGTGCATTCGCGCTGACGAGATCACCCGGCTGCAGTTCGACCGCTTCAACGGTTCCGGTCAGCGGAGCCTCAATCTTGAGTTCGGCAATCTGCGACTGGATGGCTCGCAGCGCGGCGTCCGCCTCCTGCATCGCAGCATAGGCGGCTGCGACCTCTTCGTCGCGATACCCGTTCTGCATCAGGGCGGCGGCCTGCTGCGCCTCGTCGAGTTGTGCTTCGGCTTCGGCGATCTCCTCCGGCCTGGTGCCGGCTTCCAGCAGTGACAATTGCTCCTGCCGTGCGGACACCGTCGCCTGCGTGGCTTTCAGTTCCGACTCGACGCGGGCGAACGCTTCCTGCGTGGTCGCCTTCTGCTCGTAGAGGTCGCGGATGCGCTCGTAGTTGTCCTCAGCCAGTTGCTGCTGGGCCTGCGCCTGCTCCAATTGGGCGCGAGCCGTATCGATCTCCTGTTGCCGTGGTCCGCGTTTGAGTTTTTCCAGCCGCGCGGCCCATTGCCGCACGCGGGCCTCGGCCTGCAGCCGTTCTTCGACACGGAATCCGCTGGAAAGCTTCGTGTACTCTGCCTTGGCCTGCTCCCAGGCCGCGGTGAACTGCGCTTCCCGCTCGCGGAGATCGAATGGTTCCAGTTCGACCAGCACGTCGCCGCGATGCACCTGCTGTCCCTCCTGCACGTGCACGCTCGCCACACGCCCCCCCACACGCGAACCGAGCCGGATTTCGTCGGCTTCGACGAACCCGGAGACAACCAGCGGCCGCTCGCGCTGCTGGCTCCACGCCAGCACGGCAATGAGCGCAGCCACAATGACAAAGAAGACGACGAGCCGGGTTTTCATTCGGGATTTTCCACGGATCAACACACCGGCCCGAGCGTCTCGCTCGCCTGCAAGTCGTTCGCTCAATGCGCTTCAGACGATCCGTGCAGGCCGCGCCGGCGTGAGAGCGCCTTGTGCTGCGGAGCGCGGAACCGCCTGGCAGTCATCGCATGCGGTCCCGTCCTGATCGCCCGCGCCCGAATGGTCATGCCGCCGAGGACCGGAGTCTATCACGCCGATCGTGCGAAACTCTCCGGCGGGCTGCGTGGTTATCCGAACAAATCCATGATCGGCTCGCCGGACGTCAGCGAACGTGAGATGCCGCTGGCATCCTGGGGATCGTTGATGGGAATGTCGAGCGCCTTGTAGATGGTCGCGGCGAGTTCTTCCGGTCGAACGGGATTGTGCGTGGGATACTCGCCGTACTTGTTGGACTTCCCGTACACGCTCCCACCTTTGATGCCCGCTCCGGCCAGGATCGCGGAGAAGCATTGCGGCCAGTGCTGGCGGCCGGGCGGATCCTGCTTGAGCACGTACGGCGTGCGGCCGAACTCACCCGTCACGACGACGAGCGTGTTCTTCAACATGCCGCGCTCGCTGAGGTCCGACAGCAGCCCGGAGAGCGCCTGATCCAGACGAGGCAGACAGAACCCCATCCCGTACGAGCCGTTGCCGAAGGCATTGCCCATCCCCATATTGCCGCCGTGCATATCCCAACTGCTGCTGGGGGGGCCCGCCTTGTCGTGCTCGGCCTGACCGGTCCAGCCATTGACGGTCACGAACCGGACGCCCGATTCCACCATGCGGCGGGCGAGCAGCAGATTCTGTCCCAGCGGATGCATTCCGTAGCGTTCGCGAACCTTCACCGGCTCCTCGCTGAGGTCGAAGGCTTTCCGCCCTTCAACGCGCGTCAGCGCGTCGTAGGTGTTCTCGCGCAGGTCGGACCAGTCTCTCACCTGCTGATCCCGGTCCAGGCTGGTCGACTCGAGCCGGCCGAGCAGCGACTTTCGCTCGGCGAAGCGTGCCTCGTCGTAGGGGTTGTAGATCTGCGGCGGCTGAAAGTCGTCCATGGCCGGATGATTGTCGGACGATCCGATGAACACCGGCGCGTAGGCCGAACCCAGATATCCGCCGATATCGATGTTGGGCGCGCAGAACACCGGCGGACCGACGCACTTGATGAGCCACGCGTTGGAAACAAAGTTGCGTGTGCTCGGCTTATGCCTGGCGACGAACGACCCCAGGTAGGGCTGTTCGTTCGGCTTCCCCTGCTCGACCCGCTGCTCCGACTGCCCGCTGAGCAGGTTGTGCATCGCGTCGAAGTGATTGCTGATCGACCCCGGATGCGACATCGAGTTGATCAGCGTGAAGTGGTCCGTCAACCGGGCCAGCTCTGTATGCATCTCATTGAGGAGCATGCCCGGCACGCGCGTGGAGATGGGCTCGTACGGGCCGCGATAGTCGAGCGGCGCGTCCGGCTTCATGTCCCACGTATCGACATGGCTTGGCCCTCCGCACAGCAGGACGAAGATACAGGATTTCTCCGCGGCAATGGCGTTGCCCGAGGCGTCCACATCGTCGATGCCCATTACGACCCCCGGCATACCCAGGCTCAGGGTTCCCAGACCGCCAGCGATGAGTGCCTGCCGGCGGTTCAACTGAAGATCGTTCATGCATCACCTGCCCCGTTGAGTTGACTGTCGTGAGGAAGTCAGTGCGTCAGTATCCGATCGGCGGCCTGAACAGCCGTCGCCATGATTGGATCATGGGTCAGGGAGGCATCCTTCCGCGTGCTGCTGTTGAAGCATCAATGGATTCTGATCTTATCCGGTCCCACCAGCAAAGACCAATGTTAGAAAGGAGCCTGTCACGAGACGCGCGAATGCGCACGGTCGCCGGCACAAGCGCGTCATCGCAGTTGCGAGTTCATGAGCCAATCGAACCTCTTTGCGAGAGTACGACGACCTGATAGCATCCGCTTGGTCGCCCCGGGGTCAGGTCCTCAGGTGAACCAACAATCCCTCGCGCATCGCACGTGTTGTCCGCGGTGTGCCGGGAGTTGGGACCTCAAGAGAGGATTGACGACTACATTCAGGCGCCGTCTGGCCGCAGGCAGTTCGACTTACCCGGTAGTGTAACGGTAGCACAACAGGTTTTGGTCCTGTTCGTCCAGGTTCGAATCCTGGCCGGGTAACTGAATCAAAAGAGATTGCTGTAGCGTGAGATACGCCGACCTGCCATCGGCAGTGCAGCAAGTCAGAACTACCCCCTGACTACCCCCTTGCAAGGGAGCTGCACCATGCCTCGTTGCTCAATGCCCCGCTACTGCCTGCATCGCGGATCGGGCCAACCTGCCCCCCTGTGGGTCCCAGTGCTCGGCAGTCGGAGATGGGGGCACGTCGGCGGCGGGGCCTTGGACGAGGAGTTGGGATGGTGGCAGACAATCGTTCCAGGTGACGCTCACAGCGAACGGAGGGGCGTTGTAACGGGGGTCTGACTCAGCACCATCTCCAGCCGGGCTCCGCTGAACACCGACACGGCGGGACAACGACGCAGTCATGTTCGATGGGTACATCTACGCCTGCGGCGGGCGGGGGATGAGCCAAGACGACGACAAAGCCGTTCTGCCCGGTGTGCCGACGCCGCACAAAACCCGGAACGTCCTGTCGAAGGAGATCCAGAAAGAGTGGTCAGCGTCCGAGCGATTCCGGCGTTCCGGGGGCATGGACCGCAGCGGGTTCACTGAGGAGCCATTGGACCTGGGGGATCTGCATCACCTGACGCCGGGGGTGTCGACGCCGGATGCGGCGGATACGTGGTGCGCGCTGCGGTGAGTGGGACAGCCTTGATGGGTCGCAATGGGATACGGGTGCGCCCACAATGCCAGGATGACATTGCAATCTGCCGCAGTTCGAATTCGTGATCGCGTGCTCACATCGCTCCATCTCAAGCGACGCTCATTACAGAGAGTGAGAAGGGACGATCAATGTGCACGAGCGATTGGGTTTCGAGCGATCTATAACCCACAACCGCGCGACTTACAGGCGCGAGTTTATCTGGCCGTCGCCGTTGTCGAAGGGACACAGCAAAGGGCTGTCATCCTCAGCATGCCCAGCATGCGTCCGATGCATGACTGGAAACGAGCAACCTCGCACAAAGCGTTCAAAGGCTTCGTCAGGGATGTAGTCATGACTAGCCACGTTGACGCCGCCGGGATTCGAAGAGCGACGCCCGATGTGGCACGGTCAGAGCAGACCAGAGTCCGATTCCAGATGGAGCGATACATCATCGAGATGTTGCAGGCGTCAGGTATGCCGGTCATTGCGGCCCGGATTGTGCCACACCATCGGCTGCAGCTGAATTCGTATGTTGGGCCTGACCCATTTGACAAAACCTTTACAAGACGGGACGTAGACCTTTCCGAGTACGGCGAGAATGCGCAAGCCGCAATTCTGTCAGCCATCTCCGCGTTGCCAGAAGAGTAGCGCGAGTCGCGATCCCACCACCCGATCAACCGCCTCGGCGTCGCTCTTGAGGCTTGTCGCCAATGTCGAGATTCGCAACGGTCACGGACCGTGATCTCGCCAGACCGTGTACAGCGAATGTACGTCACACGAGTGACAGTAGACGGACCAGTTGAGGTCGTCGGAGTCCGGAATTGGCATCTTGACGGCCTCCACGTGCGGTGTCCCGCATAACGGACATCGTGGATCGGGGCCAGCGGCGAGTTCGTTGGCGATTACCAATGCAAGTGCAGCGGCAGTCAGCAACGCTGCAATGGCGCAGAATCCGCGCATCAGGCACCTATCCCTTAATGTGCCGACTCTGACGAGGCCCGCACGGTCGTTGGGATCGAAGAGACAAGCCGGATTACGTCCGGAGCGACTCGAGCGTGGGACGAATTGTCAGTTTTCTGACAGTGTCCGGTTGCAGGTGGCGACGACACAGGCAGTGCGGTCAGTCTCCGAACTGGACAGCGTTCCGGCCCCCAATGCTGACGTAGAACAGCGTGGCAGCTTCCGCCCATCTGAGATCGCGGTACGAGGCCCATTCGAGGGATCGAGTGTCGGCGCGGGCGACCAGTGTGAACGAGACGTCTCGGGTGCGGATGCAGACGCCATAGAACGGCACGCCGGTCCAGAACACGAGGTCCGCGACCAGGAGCGACAAGGCCAGCGCGGCGATCAGGCCCGCGCCGATCAGGTTGCGGATCATCCGGCGAGGCGGGCGTACGTCCAAGTTCTCAAAACCTCATGCGAACGCTGCTGAGCTTTCCTCGTACAGCAGCAGAGAGCCAGCGAACGCCTGCTTTACCAAGGGGAGCCTGCCGCTCACCGTGTGATCCTCCCTGCGGACAGACGCGGTTGCGAAGAATGCGTTTTCGGGCGATTCAGGCGAGTATCTCCTTCACAACTTTTCCTGCGACGTCGGTCAGCCGGAAGGGGCGACCATGGTACTCGTAGGTCAGCCGCTCGTGGTCGAGGCCCATCAGGTGGAGCATCGTCGCGTGCAGGTCGTTGATGTGGACCTGCCCTTCGACGCCGTAGTATCCGAAATCGTCTGTCGCGCCGTGGGTCATGCCGCCCTTCACGCCGCCGCCGGCCATCCACATCGTGAATCCGTGATGATTGTGCTCGCGGCCCGGGGCATTCTTGTTTCCATCGAGAATCTGAGTGTGGGGCGTCCGGCCGAACTCGCCTCCCCACAGGACGAGGGTGTCGTCCAGCAGGCCCCGGGTTTTCAGATCGGCCAGCAGTCCGGCGATGGGCTTGTCGGACACCGCGCACTCCTTCTTCAAACCTTCCGCGATGTTGCCGTGGTGATCCCAGCCCCCCAGCGACACTTGGATGAACCGGACGCCGGCCTCCGCAAATCGGCGGGCCAGCAGGCACTGCCGGCCGAACTGGTCCGTCGGCTGTTCGCCGATCCCGTACAGCGACAGCGTTGATTCCGACTCATCGGTGAAGTCGACCAGTCCCGGCGTTTCGGCCTGCATGCGGAAGGCGAGTTCGAACGATTCGATTACGCCTTCCATCTGCTGATCGGTCTCCAGACGTGCGAGCTGCCGTTCGTTCATTTGCTGAATGAGGTCGATCCGGCGGCGCTGCACTGATTCCGAGACCGAAGCGTCGGTCAGATGACGAATGGGCGCCTTGTCGGGCGATGACCCGACATGCTCGATCACCGTCCCTTGATGGATGGCAGGGAGAAAGGCGCTGCTGTAGTTGCGCTCTCCTTCCTGCGGCAGGATCGAGATATAAGCGGGGAGCTGCTGGTTCTCCGTCCCCAGGCCGTACGACAGCCACGCCCCCATCGACGGAACGGTGTCGAACAGATTGCCAGTGTGCAACTGCCGGATGGCGACTGGATGATTCGGACTGTCGGCCTGCACCGATCGCAGCACGCAGAGGTCGTCGGCATGCCGGGCCGTGTGCGGCAGCAGGTCGCTCATGTACAAGCCGCACTGGCCCGCGTGCCGGAAGCCCGAAACCGGGCCCAGCAGTTTCGTGTTGTCCAGGCCGACGGTCGCCTCGGTCTCGGGCAGCCGGTAAGGCAGCTCGTTTCCCGATCCTTTCGCCAGCCGCGGCTTGTAGTCGTAGAGGTCCATCTGTGACGGACCGCCCGACATGAACAGGAAGATGATCCGCTGTGCCTTCGGCCGAAAATGGGGAGATCTGGCGGCCAGCGGTTGTGCAACATCGCGGTCCGGCGACGACGCCTCAGCCGCCTGATGAAGCATGGCGTTGAGCGCCAGCGATCCGAAGCCGCAGCTTGTCGTCCGGAGGAACGCTCGGCGGGTCGGAGTCGTTCGAAGGCGGCGTTGTGGCATGACTGTACTACTCTCGAAACAGGAAGCCGTTGGAGCCGAGCATGGCGTGGCACAGCTGTGTCCACGCTGCAGACCGATCTCCATTGAGCTCAGCGGCACATTGATCCAGAAAGTCTATTGCCGTTTCGATGTCGTCCGCGGCGGGAGGCCGACTGACCGTCAGCAGGTGCAAGCGGTGGATCCGCGCCCGCTCGTCACCAGGTTCATCACTCATGAGCCGCTCCGCCAGCGCAGCAGCCTGCTGCTTGACGAACGGCGAGTTGAGCAGAAAGAGTGCCTGAGTGGCGACGGTTGTCGTGGAGCGCGCTCCGGTGATGTCGTTCGGGTGGGGGAAGTCGAAGACGCTGAGGATTTCGAGTTCGCCCAGCGGCCGTTCGCGCTTGAGCGGCAGGTAGACGCTGCGCCGATTGCGAATGTTATCGGGAATCCAGCCGGCCCATGTTGGCGGGTTCACATTCCCTCCCGCGCCGAGGATGTTGCCTTCCAACTCCAGACCCAGCGGCGATCCTCCGCGGCCGGGATCAAGCTGACCGCTGGCCGCGAGCATGGCGTCGCGAATCGACTCGGCCGTCAACCGCCGCCTGGGCATCCGCCACAGCAGCCGGTTGTCGGGGTCGACCTCCGCCGCATGGGCGTCATGTCTGGAGGCCATCTGGTACGTGCGGGAGAGCACCATCCTGCGCACGGTTTTCTTCAGCGACCATGCATCGTCTTCCGACATGCGGACGGCGAGGAAGTCGAGCAGTTCCGGATGGCTGGGCGATTCCCCGTGGACGCCGAAGTAGTCGACCGTCCGGACCAATCCCGTTCCGAAGAGGTGATGCCAGACGCGATTGACGAGAACGCGCGCCGTCAGCGGATTGCGGCGGTCGGTCAGCCAGTGAGCCAGTTGCAGACGACCGCTGGTCTCCGCCGGAATGGCCTCACTGGCTGATGTCGATACAGCCGTGAGAAAACCGCGGGGGACGATCTCGCCGAGATTCTGGAAGTCGCCGCGCCGATAGACCGGACTGTCGGTCGGTTCGTCGATATCACAAACGGCCAGCGCGTATTGAGGGGCGTCCCATTGCTCGGCCGCGCCGATCGCTGCCACGACGTCCTTGAGTTCGTTCTGCAATCCCATCGCTGCGGCATGTGCCGCCATTTCGTCCTGCGTGACAGGCGCGGCATCGGCCAGCTCCTGTGGTCCGCCGCCGAAGAACTGGATTGCGAAATCGCCGTTTCCGAGATCGACCGCGTGCGAATGGTTCAGGCCTCCGCCGGTCCAGCCGGGAACGACGGACTGCGCGAACACCCGCAGGCTGGTGTCGGCTTGCGCGCCTTCAATGGGTCCGGGTTGAAGCGCATTGAAGTCCTCGAAGTACAGCTGTCGCCCCCGGGACTCGATGCTCAGGTCGTCGAGCGCTCCGCCGAATCTTGGGCTGCCGGGGGTGGCGCAGGTGATGCGAACTCGCATCCCTCCGGTCCCGTCACCCGTATAGGTGAAGCGGGCGGGACTCAGCCGCTGGGCGTCCTGGCTCTGCAGCCATGAACCGGGATCGTGCCGGAATCCAGCCAGAACGCTACCGTCCTCCCGAAGCAGGTCGATCTGCAGGCCGTCCGCGGCCGTCGTGCATTGCGACGTTGCTGCCCACGTGGTTGGCCCGGCGAAGAAACTTAACTCGTACTCCGTCCCCTGCTCGTTCGCATCAATCAATGCATCAAGCATGAGCACGTTGGCCTGCGTTGCTCCGGGAATCGTGACCAGCAAAGCCGTCAGCTCAGCTTGAATGGCCTGCCGCCGGGAGTGCAACTCGGCGCGTTCGCTTCGGCGAAGCTCCCTTTCATCTGATGACATTGTCTGATCGGGAAGACGCGTTGTATGGATCGCGCTCCACACCCCGGGGCCGTCGTAGCCGGTCGTCTGTGTGCTGTGAAAGATGCCGGCCAGGGCGTAGTAGTCCGCGGTGGGGACAGGATCGAACTTGTGATCGTGACAGCGTGCGCACGCCAGCGTCTGTCCCAGGAAGGTACGGCCAATGCGGTCGATCTGGTGGTCAACGACGTCCGCGTCGAGTTGTGGCTTGATGTAGTTCTGCAGCGTCCAGGGGCCGATCGCAAGAAAGCCGGTGGCGATGATCTGCTGGCGTCGCTGCTCATCGCCGTCATAGGGCAGCAGGTCGCCGGCGATCTGTTCGTGGATGAACTGATCCAGCGGTTTGTCGGCATTCAATGCTGCGATGACATAATCCCGGTAGCGCCAGGCATCGCGAATCAACACGTCTCCCTGGATGTCGGCCAGGTCGGCGTAGCAGGAGAGATCGAACCAGTGACGCGCCCAGTGATCGCCAAACGCCGGGGAGCTCAGCAACCGGTCGACCACCTGCTCGTAGGCCGTTGCGTCCGGATCGTTGACGAAGGCCTCAATCTCCTCAGGCGTTGGCGGCAGTCCCGTGAGGTCGAAGGTGACGCGGCGGAGCAGGGCATAACGGTCAGCTTCGCTCGCCGGGGCCAGTCCTTCGCGTTCCAATCTGTGTAGGATGAAGGCATCGAGTTCATCGCGCGCCCATGTCGCGTCATTCACGACCGGCACAGCCGGCTTCGTAAGCGGCTGGAGCGCCCAGAGCTGCTCCGGATCGATGTCCGGTGCCTGCGACTCGCGCGGATCGGGGGCGCCCATTGCGATCCACTTTTCCAGCAGGGCGATTTCTTCCGCCGGAAGCGGCTCGTCCGGCGGCATTTCATAGCTCTCATACCGGACGGCCTCCATCAGCAGGCTCTCGTCGGGCTTACCGGGAACAATGGCGGGTCCCGTGCCGCCCCCTGCCTCCCAGCCACGACGGGAGTCCAGCACCAGCCCCCCCTTGGCCTGACCGGACGCATGGCTGTGGCATTCGTAACAGCGGCGCTCGAATAGCGGCGCAATCGACTCTGCGAAGAACTCCAGATCCTCGGCCGTGGCTGCATGATCGTGCTGGACATCTGCAGCCACATCCTGTGCACCGCTGGCGGTGCACAACAGGAGCGCTATGAGGAGCGAGAGGCCGTTGTCTCGCGAGTCCATGACGTTAAGCCGCCTTCAATGTCGGTAAGACACGCGGTGACAGCCAGTCCAGGCGAACGTCCTGCTTTTGTCCGCTCCGTGAATCGCTGCCCCGTTTTGAGAATCTGCTTTCCACAACTCGCATGCAGCCATCGAGCGTCAAGGATTGTAACGGCAATCGCTCGCTCCAAGCCACAGCCGCGCGCAGAAACGGTTATCCCGCAATACCCGTTCTCGAGTCTCACGTCTGTGGTATCACGGCTCCTTTGCGTTGAAAGATGTTGACCGTGACGGTCATCCGCACGAGAGCCGAATCACTCCACCGGCTCATGCACTCCGCCATCCCAGCTGATGCGGCACTGTGGAAGCGCCAGCCGGAGTCTCTCGATCATTGATGCCGTGACCTGCGACTGGCGGACATCCAACTCTTTCAGCGTATCGGTTTCGAGGAATCTCGCGATTCCATCATCGGTGACGGCAGTCCGCTCGACATCGAGTTCCCTCAACGGGCAGTGCTCGAAGCCGCGGAGACCTTCATCGGTGATGGCGGTGTTCTCCAGCCGCAGGACGTGCAGATGCTGGCAGTTCGCGAAGGGCGCCAAGCCGGCATTGGACACTTGCGTGCTGATCAGGCCGAGATACTCAAGCTCTGCGGAGTTCGCGAAGGAGGCGAGAGCAACGTCCGTAATGAGCGTGCCACCGAGTTCCAGGTGCACGAGATCGCGGCAGTTCTGAAAGACGGCGACTCCTTCGTCGGTGACGGCCACCTGCCAGAGATTGAGCACCTGAAGTTTGTCGCAACCTTGAAGATGGGCAAGCCCGGCATCTGTGATGCCGGTTTCGCCCAGTTCGATCACGGTGAGATCGACGCAGCCGGCGAGTGGGGCCAGATCGTCGTCGCCAACTTCGGGATTGCCGTAGAGCCCCAGGTAGGTCAGACGGAACGGCCCGGGCGGCAGATCGTTCACATTGCGAATGTCGCGTTCTTCATTGTCAATCCGGACCGTCCCACCGAGAGCCAGGATGTGCTGGGCGGCATGTCGAACATCCTCGTTTGAAGCACGCTGCTGTGCAGGTGCTTGTTCGACCCACGTTGCGCCGATGATTCTCCCGTCATGCCCGTTCCCGCTGGCGTCGCGAAGGATGCCGCCTTCGCCTTCGTCGAAGTGGTAAAGGGCGAGCGTGTGCTCGTCGGGCTCGAAGCGTCCAGCCGGAGGGAAGTCCTCGGTATAGCGCACGACGCTGGAGATGCGGACTTCGTCGATGATTCCGTGGAATGGATGAATTGGATCACCCGATTGCAGCGTTTCCGCTCCGATGCGGAATCCTGTGTCTGGACTGTACCCCTCGTAACGGGCTTGATGAGCGTTTACGTCAACCTTCCGTCCGTCGACATAGATTTCAACCCGCTCGCCGTCGAATGTGCCAGCAAGATGGATACGGCTATGAGGGTCCGGAATGGCTTCCTGAACCAGTGCTGCGGCACTCGTGAATTCGCCAGTCCCGTCTGAAACTCCAAAACCGATAAGCGAAGAATCTGGAGAATACCACAGGCTGAGTCGATGTCCGCCGCCGGAACCACGAACTACGGCGGATCCGGTTGTCCCGTCATCGACAATCATCGCCTCAACAGTGATAGGACTTCCGTCATAGTCCAGTCTCGGGATGTCGACGTAGTCGTCCACACCGTCGAACTGCAGTGCGAAGTCTCCGGACGGCGTGCTGATCGGAGGAGCGTCACCAGGCGCGACGTGGGTCGCGCCGATGATCTTCCCGTGATGCGCGTTGCCGCTGGCGTCGGTGAGGATGGCGCCGTCGCCTTCGTCAAAGTGGTAGAGGGCCAGCGTCTCGTCGTCGGGTTCGAAGCGGTCGGTGAGGGGGTAATCGTCTGAGTAGCGCGCGCTGGAGGAGATGCGAATCTCGTCGATCTCTCCGGAGAAATAATTACCGGGATTCGGAGCATCCCAATAACGTACGGCCAATCCGCCAAGGAGAAGTCGAAGTCGAATGTAGCGATCCGGCTCCTGACTCAGGACGTTGAAGCGATCCGCCGTCAGATCGACGACTCTGCGCCCGTTAATGAAGAGATGCGCCGTCGCCCCATCACCGTTGTTGACCACTGCGAACGACGTCCAGTTGCGGTGATTTTGAAAGACGCCGTCTGCATTCCAGTCGGTCTGGGCGTTGAATTCCGTCTCCTCACCGCGAATGTCCCAGTTCAGCCGATCGCCCGCCAACCAGACGCGGACGCCCCCCGAATAGGAGACGATGTCTCCGAAGTTGTCCTCGCTCCGATAGCGCCCTTCGATCGTCCACGGGCTGTCTGCCGAGAACCGCAGCGAGGGTATGTCCACATAGTCGTCGACGCCATCGAACTGCAGAGCGAAGTCGGCTGGAGGTGCGGATTCCCGTAGCGGGAGCCGGAGGCTGTCGAGATACTCGGCGGCGGGGCGGCCGTTGATGGTCGTGAGCGTCGGCATGCCGCGGAGGACGGGTTCGTTGCGGAAGGCGATGTTGGGGGTGCATCTCAGTTCTTCCAGCGGCAGGCTGTTGAGCGGTGATATGTCCAGCCAGTCCGGACCGCCGGTCAATGTCAGGACGCGGAGCCTGGTGAAGGCGCGAAGCGGAGTGACGTCATGCCTGTTGTCGACGAGCAGACTTGCTTCGACAACGGCGCCTTCCTCGATGACGCGGCCGAGCGGACCGGTCGCATTGGGGTTCAATTCGTCCAGTCGAGCTACGACGGCCGAGATCTGCTCCGCAGCCGGCAGGGCCGCAGTCTGCGCGGCGAATTCCTCTGCAGCCGTGCGGCGTGCTTCCAGAGCCTTCCAGGCTTCGGCCGCCGGTGTTCCGATGTAGTCGCCGTTGAGAATCTCCAGCCCGATCCCGCGGAGTATGGTTTCGTCGGCGGGATGAAACAGTCGCAGATCAGTCCACAGTTTCTGAAGCGGCAAGTCCTGCAAAGCGGTCAGCGACGGCGAAAGGATGCGTTGACAATGCAGGTACTGCAGCGGCATGCCGCGGAGAGGCGTGAGATCGGAGACTCGTGTGTCCGAGATCCACAGCTCCGTCAGAGGCATGCCACGAAGGGGTGACAGATCCGAGATGGCCGTCACTTGGGATTCAAGCAGCGCGAGCGGCAGTCCTTGCAGCGGGGAGAGATCGACAACGGAGGTCTGCTGGATGTCGAGGTGCTCCAATGAGGTCATCCCGCGCAGGGCAGAGAGATCGGAAACGCGCGTCTGGTTCAGCCGCAGGTATTCAAGGCGCAGGTCCTTCAGAAATGAAATGTCGGACTGCACATTGCAGCCCATAGACAGTCGTCGCAGTCCTCGGAGGTCTCCGATCGAAGAGTAGTCGGCAATTGGACAATCACCGCAATCCAGATCGACAATCGGTAAACCGTGCAGAGGAGCCAGATTCGTCACACGGGTGCGACCGAACCACAACAAAGTGAGCGGCATCCCTGCCACCGGAGAAAGGTCCTCAACGTAAGTGTTGCTGCAGTAAAGCCTCGTGAGTGAGAGTCCACGTAATGGCGATAGATCGGACACGCTCGTGTTCGACACAGCCAGATGCTCAATCTGCGAACCCTGCAACGGTGTCAAGTCCGAGAGCGAAGAGCTTCCGGGCCGCAACTCCGTTCCGTGGATCCCAACGAACTGCAGGTCTGGCAGGGCTCGAAGCGGGTAAATACTGGAAACGACGTCGGAAACGATGATGAGTTGCTGCACTGTGGCGTCACCCACGAATCGCCCGTCATAACCGGGGTTAACGCGCATCAGTTCCTTCCGCACCGCCTCGACCTGCTGATCGGCCGGCAGCGTGGCGACGTGGTCGAAGAAGGACTGCTGTTCAGGGGTCGGCGTCCACGCAACCGGGGTTGCCGCCGGCTGATCCTCAATTTCGGCGATTGCCACTGGTGCAAATTCGACGCGCAGCAGCTTCTCACCGCGACGCTTGAGTTCGAACGTGGTGGCGGTGAACTCGGCGCCGGCATCGTCGGTGATCCGCAGGCCGGCGACGGGATGCACCTTGTATTCGCCGGGGGGCAGATCGTCGTTCGTGGCCGTTTGCTGACCCGCTTCGACTTTGATCGTATAGGTGCGTTCGGTTTCGGTGTTCTCGACGGTGATGCCGCTGTCGCGCAATTGGACGGCGATGCTCGGATCGCGGACGTCCACCTTGATCGTGCCGTGGTTGGTCTGGATGTAGTAGACGGCGGCGAGCAGGAGGATCGCGGCGGCGCCGGCGATCGCCGTGAGGAGGCGGCGCGGAGGGCGAGGAGAGGAGGATTGAGGATGGAGAATTGAGGATGGAGCGGCCGGGGTCGGTGTGTGGGCCCTCACCTCCGGCCCCTCTCCCGCGAGGGCGTGTGTCTTGGATTCGGAGCGGCTTGCGCGGGAGAGGGGGGATGTGTCCAGCGCAGCCGGCTCGGCGGGAGCCTCGCCCTCCCGAAGCGCGTCGGTGGACGGACCTGGAGGTCCGTCGCCCGTGACGGGCTGCGCGACGTTGGTCTCGGCGATGAACGTGGGTTCGGTCGCGGTGTCGGCGACGACGCCGGCCGCTCCCTCCCAGTCGCGGCTCGATGACGTTGCCGGTTCGAACAGCCGGCGCAGGTCCGCATCGGTGGTGAATGTGGAAAGCATCCGGGCGACTTCGGCCGGGGGCGTGGGGCGTCCCTGCGGGGCCTTCGCGAGCATCCGGTGGACCAGGTCGGCCAGCGGCTTTGGCACTTCGGGCCGCCGCGTGTCGATCCGCTCCGGATCCGCCGTGGCCAGCGCGGTCAGCTTTTTGATCTGGGTCGCGTACTTCTTGCCTTCGAACGGCGCGTGGCCGCACAGCAGCTTGTACAGCGATGCGCCCAGGCTGTAGATGTCGGCGCGGATATCGACGGCGTGGGTATCGGCCCCCTGCTCGGGCGCCATGTAGTCGAGCGTCCCCATAATCTGGCCGGTACTGGTGAGCTCGCCGACGGTTTCGCGGTGAGACTCGTCGAGCAGGGCGAGGCCCATGTCGAGAATTTTGACGGTGGGGGGGGAGTGATGTGTGCTCGGTGGTGGCGCGCTCCCCTTCGGGTCGCGGCTAAACGGGGGCGTGTCGCGGCTCACTGCCAGCATCAGGTTCGACGGCTTGATGTCGCGGTGGACAAGCCCGTGCTCGTGCGCGTGCTGGAGGCCGAGGGCGGCCTGGCGGATGATCTCGCAGGACTCGGCGACGGGGAGCGGCCCGCGACGCCGGACGATCGAGCCGACGTCCTCCCCATCGACGAGCTCCATCACCAGAAAATGCGTCCCATCCGACTCGCCGGCATCGTGGGCCGCGACAATGTTGGGATGATGCAGCTTGCCGACCGCCCGCATCTCCCGCTCGAAACGCGCGACGGCGTCGGGACGGCTGGTCAACTCCCGGGGCAGCACCTTGACGGCCACAACCTTGTCCAGCCGCATGTGCAGCGCTCTGTAGACGGCACCCATACCTCCCTGGCCGAGCTTGGACAGCAGCCGGTACTGGCCGAGCGTGGCTAGTTCCGTCGGTACGCCTCCTTCTTCATTGTCCGCCGCCGCAGCGCGATGATCGCGACGGCTGGGATCGCGGCCGATCGCTTCGATGACGCGGCGGCAGGCGGACTCTTCCGCATAAGCGTCCGGTTCGTCGGAACGTCGCAGGTCTTCGGCCAGCGTCTCGAGCTCGCGATGCAACTCGGCCAGCGTGGAGTCCCGGGGCTCATCGGAAGCGGCCTCCTGTTCGGCCAGTTGGCGGGCCAGAATTTCGGGATCGAGGCGACGCGCAGTCAGCGGGTTGGACATGCCGGCGACACCCAGGAGTCAGGTGATGGAGGTGGAGAGCCGCACTACTACTGACAATGCGCGTGTGTCACAGCATTTTTCGCCGGGAGACAGGAAACTTCACAAGTCGCTGGACGGCAGCGGGTTGCAGTCAGTCATCGACCAGCAACTGGCGGACCCGTACGAGGACGCGGTACTTCGCCTGGCGGACCGCACCAGGCGTCATCTCCAGTGCCGCCGCCACATCCTCGACCGACTCATCGCGCATGGCGAGCCGCTCGAATGCGAGCCAGGTACGCGATTCGAATTCGGCGCGAATCAGCTGCACAGCACGCCGTGCCAGCGCTGCCCGCGGGTCGTCGCCCGGAGGTTCGCCGTCGTCGGCAAGCGATTCGGAAAGCTCGGCGAATTGCTGCTGGCCGTCTGTCCCGCCGGCGGCGAGGGGGTGGCGCTGGCGACTACGCAGATTGGCCCGCACCGCGTTCCGTGTAATCGTCCAGAGCCAGCCGCGGAACGTTCCGCCCGGCTGGTCGCGGCGGAACTCGTTGATGCTGCGGGCGACGCTGGCGAAGACATCCTGCGTGACGTCAGCCGCGTCGTGATCCTGAAGTCCGCACTGTCGTGCCCAGCGGTAGGCCAGCGGGCCGTAGAGTCGTACGAGTTGTTCCCACGCCAGTGGGTCATGCTGGCGGACGCGTCCGATCAGCGAGGACGATGTGCCCCCGATATCTTCGATGGCTGGCACCGTGAGATGGAGTGGCCGGTTCCGACAGGAGGTGCGCCCGCAATCAGCGAAACGCGCATGGACTCGACGTAGAGGCAAGCCGCGCGCTCGAGTCTACTGCGCCGATTGAGGGGTCGCAATTGCGACGTACGTCTCGAAGTCGCATAACCAGCTGTGGAACCTCGCGACCACAAACCTGCAACGCCACGTGAGCGACGAACACAAGGACCGTCTTAGATCGGCGGCTCTGTCGCCCGACTCCAAGCAGTGCTGGCGTCGTGGTTCCACTCTTCACTGACCGGGTTCGCCCGACGCTGTGACCCGTGTCGCATCGCTCGACGAGCAGTGGCCGGACGTGCTTCTCAAAGTCGTCCTGATTCGCACGGCCGGCCTGGGGGCGGGAGATCGCAATGACCGCAACGATCCGGACCATCCGCAATGATGTCATTTGCACTGCTCGCCAGAGCAGCTTCACGTGAATCTCGCCCATGCACGAAGAGACGGTCCTGATGGCAGCGGACGACGCAAACACTACGACCGATTCCGCAGGATTCCGCGTGGTGTCACGGAAGGCTGAACGTAGCGGGTCTCCGCAGGCCACTCTACGCGAACACGCGATGAACGACCTCGCCTGCCACATCGGTGAGGCGGTGATCCCGTCCCTGGTGGCGGTATGTGAGCCGTTCGTGATCGATGCCAAGGGCGTGCAGGATGGTGGCCTGCAGATCATGCACGTGAACGGGGTCGGAGACGGGATGATATCCCAGTTCGTCGGACTCGCCGATGATCTGGCCGCCGCGGACTCCTCCGCCGGCCAGCAGCATGGTGAAGGCGTAGGGATGATGATCGCGTCCCTCCTGCCCAGGCACGTTCCCTCGGCGAACTTCGTTCATCGGGGTCCGCCCGAACTCTCCTCCCCAAATGACGAGCGTGTCGTCCAGCAGACCTCGCTGCTTGAGATCATGAAGAAGAGCGGCGGCGGGGCGATCGGTCTTGTCGCAATTCGCCTTGAGCTTCGTATTGAGCTGGGCGTGATCGTCCCACGTGTAGTGATACAGCTGCACAAAGCGGACGTCCCGTTCGACCATGCGGCGGGCAAGCAGGCAGTTGCGGGCGAACGCATCGGATTGTTCATCGCCGATTCCATACGCCTCGAGCGTCGCGGCAGTCTCCTGTGAAAGGTCGAGAAGTTCCGGCGCGGAGGCCTGCATGCGGAAGGCCAGCTCGTAGGCATCGATGCGCGAAGTGATCTCCGGATCAGGATGCTGCTCAAACCGCTGGCGATTCAGATCGTTGATCGCATCGAGCCGGGCCCGTTGAGCCTTGCGCTGGATGTCGGGAGGACTCGCCAGATGCAGAATCGCTTCCCCGCGGCTGCGAAACGTGACGCCCCGATGCACGGCTGGCAGAAAGGCGCTGTCCCACAGCGCCGTTCCGGCCAGATCGCCCGGACCGTTGTTCGACAGCAGCACAATGAAGCCCGGCAGATTCTCCGACTCGCTGCCCAGCCCGTAACTCACCCAGGCGCCCATGCTGGGCGCCCCAAATCGGGGAATGCCGCACTGCATGAGGAGCTGGCCGGGATCGTGATTGGCGGTGTCGGTGTGCAGGGAGCGGATCATGCACAAGTCATCGGCGCAGGTCGCCAGGTGCGGCAGGTAGTCGGAAAAGTCCATCCCGGACTCTCCATGCCGTGTAAACGTGCGGGGCGACGCCATCACGCGGGCGCTCCCTTTGATCAGGGGATCCTGCAGTCCTTTCAGAAATGAGGCCGGGACCGGCTCGCCGTGCAGCCGCATCAGTTCCGGCTTGGGGTCGAACAGATCGAGCTGACTGGGAGCTCCCGCCATGAACAGAAAGATCACCCGCCTGGCTCGCGGCCGGAAGTGCGGCGCCCGCGGCGACGTCGGGTTGCCCATCGACTCGTTCGCGCCGGAACTGCGGCCTGAAAGCAACTGAGCAAGGGCAATGCCCCCCAGGCCGCAAGCCGTGTCCCGCAGGAAGCAGCGTCGCTGCAGTTGCCGCAATTCGTCGAAGGTCGTCATTGCTCCTCCCCCGGCAGGTCAGTCGCGCGTAATGAACTCGTGCAGGTTGAGCACCACGCTGGCCAGATTCGTCCAGATGGCGGCTTCCGCCCGACAATCCCCCTGCTCCCGCTGCAACTCCAGATAGCGTCGCAGGCGCTCGACTTCCTCGGGTCGAGCGTCGCGGCCGAGGGCGATCTGGAACGCGAAGTGGATGCGCTCCGCATCCCCCTCTCCGGCTTCCGAGAGAATCCGCCGTCCGAACGCGGCGGCCATCTCATAGAAGACCGGATCATTCAGGAGCAGGAGCGCCTGCAGCGGTGTATTGGATCTGTCACGTCGCGTGCAGACGGCCACCGGAGCGGGAGCATCAAACACGATCGACTGTGCATACGGCGACGTTCGCAGGACAAACGTGTACACCCCGCGGCGATACCGATCGGCGCCTGTGCTGACCGGCCACGAGTTGGATCCGAATGCCTCCATCGTCACCCGCTCGTCCTGAGGAGGAAACACTCCAGGCCCCCCCAGGGTGCGGTCCAGCAGACCGCTGACCTGCAACGATATATCCCGCACCAATTCGGCAGGCACGCGCAGACTCGTTTGTCTGGCCAGCAGCTCGTTCCCCGGATCAATCGGAGATACATCAGGCCTAGGGCGCGACGATTGCCGATAGGTTGCCGACGTCACGATCAGCCGATGCATGTGCTTCACGTCCCAGCCTGACTGCATGAATTCATGCGCCAACCAGTCCAGCAGTTCGGGATGCGACGGGGGATCGCCGCGCAGTCCGAAGTCGTCCTCAGTCGGCGACAGCCCCCGGCCGAAGAACTCCTGCCACATGCGGTTGACCGTCACGCGGGCCGTCAGCGGATTCTCCGGCGACATCAGCCACCGGGCGAGCAATAACCGATCTGCGGCCTCCCCCGCGGCCGTGCTGACCTGCTCCGGCGCATCAGCGACGCGGCCGGGCAGCCAGGCCGGGGTCGCCGGCCCCACGGCCAGCCCTTCAATCCGAAAATCGCCAACCTCATGAATGTAGCTCTGCCGCGCGTGCAGAGCCGCGCACATCACGGGCGCGCGCGTGGGAAAGGCGTGCGGCGACTGCTCACGCAAAGCCGCGAGTTTTCCTCGCAGAACGCCAAGGCCGAGTTCCGTGAACTGCGCCTCATCCACGATCGCCCCATGCTGCAGAAAGTAATCCCCCAGATCCTGTTGTTGTCTTGGCGTCCGCTGATCCCAGGGAAGTCGCACGATGTTGCATCCCTCGAGCTGGCCTTCGCCCAGCCCGCCACCCCAGATCAGACCCAGCAGCTCCCATTGGCGATCCCAGACATGATTCTCGCCCGGGTGCTCTCGGGCGTACAGCAGCTTCGCCTCCCACCGCTGTTGCAACTCCGTAAGGCCGTCGCGGTACGGCTCGACGATCGCCGCCCTTTGCTGCTCGTACTCAGCCCGCGCGGTCGCATACTGGCCTGATTCGTCAGGCAACGGCGCATCGATATTCACCTCATCGGCCGCGTCGAAGTAGGCGTACAGCTCAAAGAATTCCGCTTGCGTCAGTGGGTCGTACTTATGATCGTGGCAGCGGGCGCAACTCACCGTCAGCCCCAGCCAGATCGTCCCCATCATCGCGGTCCGATCGACGATCTGCTCGACCCGGTACTCTTCCAGATCCGCGCCCCCCTCCCGATTGCTCAGCGTCTGTCGCAGGAATCCCGTCCCCAGGATCTGATCCATCGCCAGGCTCTCGGCTCCGGCGCCCCCCAACCGACGCGTCTCCTCGGCGAGCAAGTCGCCGGCGAGCTGCCGAACCGTGAACTCGTCGAACGGCAGGCCCTCATTGAGGGCGTGAAGGACCCAGTCGCGGTAACGCCACGCGACCGGACGCAACTGGTCCGTCAGGTGGCCGTCGCTGTCTCCGTAATGGCAGAGGTCCAGCCACACTCGTGTCCAACGCTCGCCATACTGCGGCGATGCCAGCAGCCGCTCGATGAGGCGCTCATACGCCGCCGGATCGTCATCACTGAGAAATGCCGAGAGATCCTGCGCCGTCGGCGGTAAACCGATCAGGTCCAGCGACACGCGGCGCATCAGGGTGCGGCGTTCGGTCTCGGAAGATGGTGCGATTCCCTCCTGGTCGAGCCGGGCTCGCACAAACCGGTCGATGGGGTTGCGGGCCCAATTGTCGTCGGAACACTCAGGAATCAGCGGCAGCTCAAGCGGATGGAAGGCCCAGTGCGGCTCGTCGGCTCTTCCGGTCTGAGGTTGCGTCCCGGAGAGAACCGCCGCCGTGACGACCATAGCCACGATTCGCATCACTTTTCTCCCTCTCGTTCCACCGCGCACCGCGGATTATGCCGTCTCCAGCTTGAGCAGCTTGATCGCATTGCCGCGATAGATCTTGTAGCGCACTTCGTCGGGCAGGTCGAGCGACTCCAGCAATTCGAACTGCGGGATCCCCTGCTCGGGCATCAGGACGTCGGTGCCGAAGACCAGCTGGTCGGCCCGCCGGATGATGAACTCGCGTCCGAAGGCCGGGTCGCGGGCAATCGCCTTCTCACCTCCCGGCTCGGAGAGGTCGCCGTACAGGTTCGGATACGCTTCCATCAGCCGGTCGAGCGCCCCACCTTCCGTCACCGGAAGCGGCACCGGCGGATACCGGCCAAATTCCTCAAGCGTCGCATCACCGGAGATCGACGCCCAGAAGCCCGCTGCATGCCCGATCAACGGCAACTCCGGGAACGACTTCAGGACATTTTCCAGCCTCGGCAGCCCTGGCGTATCCGGATTGCGGATATCATCGAGATGGAACAGGATCGGCAGGCCGACCGTGGCGCACGCTTCGTACAGATACATCTGCTGCGGAGCGTCAAAATCGAGCCCCGTCTTGTGTTCGCCGAGTCCACGGCAACCCGCGTCCTGATACCGCTTCAGGATGTCGACCAGCCCTTGAACCCCCCGAACGTGTCCGTCGCGCCGACCCGGCGGCGTTACGGCCCGCGGATCGACGGCACAGAACGGGATAATGCGATCAGGAAACTCGCGGTACGCATCCAGCGCCGTGGAAACGGGCTGAGGAATCGGAGCCGCTTCGGGAGAGATCAACGGCAGCACGCACGCGCGCTCCACGCCGTGCACATCCATAAACCGGACGAGCAGGTCCGCTGTCAATTCGTAGCCGTGATGGAAGCTCCCCAGATGGGTGTGCATGTCGATGTAACGAATCCGTTCCCGGCCTGGCCCCCCGTCATCACCTTGAAGTTCCGGGACGGTCCAGGCCGCGGCTGCGGCCGCTGAAGCCGCCAGAAACGCGCGTCGATCTGCATACATGCTTAGACTCCGCGGTTGTTGAGATTCGAGTGTGACACCGTCGCCGCCGACGACATTCCGAAGCCGACCCGAACGAATTGACTGCCCCATCGTCAGTCTATCGACCTCTCGACAGGCTGGATAACTACCGCTGAGGAATCAACGATCGCAGACAGTGTCTCTCCGGCTGTCCATTGCGACCCGTTATCTTCGTGGAGGTCGATTCGTTGGCGCCGAAAGGTCAGCCGCGTGATTCGGAAGACGCGCCGCTCCGTGAGATGACGTGCGAACGCTTCGTGCAGCGCGGCCTCGCGATCCAGAGGATCAGGAACCGGAAGCGGCGGGAACTCCTGGCTGACGGCGGTCGTCAGGTGGCGCAGGACAGGTTCGCCATCGCCGGATGGGCCAGCGCGCCATAGTAGGTTTCCAGTTCGGTGGCGCTGCTCGTCCAGTCAGGGGTGCAAATCCAGCAGGTCGGGCGGCATCTCGTCAGGGACCCCGCCGTAGCGCTCGCCCAGGAGTTTCAGAAAGTACAGCCGGCAGCGCTCAACGACCGTGTTGAACCAATGAACGTATCCACTCATCCCTCAGCGGCGGAGGACTTCAAAGCGGACGGCGCGGTGGTCGAGAGCGAAGCGCGTCGGCTGGTCTCGATCGGTCTGCGCCCGTCACAACTGAGGACTGCAGTAGGCCGGGCTGGGACGATGAACTATCGGCGGCGGGCCCTCGCCGCCGATGTTTCGTCGAAACGCAAAGGCGACTAGCAGCAGAGCCGCGGGGTGCAGCTGTAGCGGCGCGACTGCGGCGGACGAGGGCGAGGGGCAGCTCCGCCCGAAACGGCCTCCAGGTCGGCAGCAGTCAGCTCAATCCGACCGGCCGGATTGGCCGGAAGAGCGGCGCGCTGGGCGTCGCTCAGGCTGCGGCGGTAATCAGCATCTTTCCAGGCGCGAATAACGTCAACGTGAGACATGGTATAGCTCCTTGGTGGTTGGTGACGGTCATCAGGTGCAGCACTCATTTGTGCTGCCGCATCCTGAGCGGACGGCCGTATGCGGTTGTTACAGGCCAGCGGAGCGGATTGTCTTGGCCGCGATGGAGGGGGGCAGGAATGGTCGCGGTGGTGGGCCCTGCCGTAGCCGCGCCCCCTCGGCAAAGTGGACGCAGGTCGCGTTGGTGAATTCCGCCTGGTATGTGACCGGATACATTGGCGGCATCGGTCGAGGCTGCATGAATGCGACTTCTGCTCGACGGCGGACGGCGGCCTCTGGCCCCCTGCTTGCGCTACGGGCTTCTTCGGGGCGCGGGTCCAAAGAGCCGTCAGCGCCCGAGCACGAGGGCGGCGTACAGGCCGTCGCGGGCGAGCAATTCGTCATGCGTCCCCTGTTCCGCGATCCGGCCCTCATCCAGGACCAGAATCTGGTCGGCGTTGCGGACGGTGCTGAGACGATGCGCGATGACGATCCGCGTCATCCGCAAGCGTTCCAGGTTCGCATCGACACGGCTCTCGGTGACCGTGTCGAGATGGCTGGTTGCCTCGTCGAGCAGCAGGATGGCGGGCTGCTGCGCCACGGCCCGGGCGATGGACAGCCGCTGCCGTTGCCCGCCGGAAAGCCCGGCGCCCCCCTCCGAGATGAGCGTCTGGTAGCCGAGCGGCATGCCGTCGATGTCCTCGTCGATCGCCGCCAGCTGCGCTGCCTGCTCGACCGCTTCGAGGTCAAGATTGGGATCCTGGAAGGCGATGTTCTGACGGACCGTGCCGCTGAACAGAAACGACTCCTGCAGCACTACACCGAACTGGCGGCGGAGCGTCTGCAGATGCATGCTGTGCAGCGGGATGCCGGCGGCGTCACCCGCATCAGTCGGAAAGTAGACGATCTCTCCCTCGGTGGGTGGATAGAGTCCGAGCAGCAGCCGGGCGAGCGTGCTCTTTCCGCAGCCCGAGCGTCCGACCACGGCGATCTTCTGGCCGGGCTCGATCACGAGTGAGATGTCCTGCAGCACGAACGGGGAGTTGGCGTCGTACCGGAAGCTGACGTTGCGGACCTCGATGCGTCCGGAGAGAGGGGGGGCGGTGCGGACAGTCCGGACGTCCTGCTCCGGTTCGGTATGCAGGACGTCGGCGATGCGTTCGAGATACGCCCCGACGAGCTGCAGCCGCTGCCAGTTCGACATGAGCTCAGCCAGGGGCGCGAGGAACGCGAGGGCCAGAGCGGTCAGCCCGAGCATGCTGCCCAGGCTGAGCGAACCATCGAGCACCCGTTGGGCGCCGACCCACAGCAGCAACAGCGGCGCGGCTGTACGCAGGCCGATCTGGGCCGTCTCATTCAGGGCTTCCAGATGCCCCAGCCGCGAGGCAATGTTGAGCTCGTTGAAGAACAGGTTGCTCCAGCGGCTCAAGGCATTGCCTTCAGAGCCGGCCGCCTTGAGCGTGACGATGCCGTTGAGCGCCTCAATGAGATAGCCCTGCGCCTCGGCTTCGGCGGCAAGCCGTTTCTGCATGAGGGTGACGGTGCGGGGCATGAGCGCCAGCAGGAATCCGATCTGCGTTGCACCGAGCCCAAGGCTCAGCCCCCCCAGCACCGGGTCGCGCCACAGCAGGATCGCGAGATAGGCGACCACCAGTCCGCCGTCGAGAAACACGGAGAGCGTCTGGCTGGTGAGCGTGGACCGGATGTGGGCGTTGCTGGCGAGCCGCATGATCAGGTCGCCGGACGATCTTAACTGGAAGAAGCGATACGGGAGCGCGAGCATCCGCTCGAAGAAGCCGAGCATCAGCTGGGTATCGAGCCGGACCTGCAGAGAGAGCATCACTGCCGCGCGGAGATACCCGGCGACCATCTGCGCGACGACGATGACGGCCATCCCCAGTCCGAGGATGAACAGCAGGTTGCTGACGCGGTGGGGGAGAACCGAGTCCACCAGGATGTGGGTGAAGACGGGGACCGCCAGTCCGAGCACCTGCAGCAGGACGGAAGCGGCCAGGATCTGCGCGAGCGCCCCGCGCGTCCCGGGCGTCTGCAGCATGGACCGAAGAAACTGCCGCCACAGCGGCTCACCGCTGGGGCGACGCCGTTCAAAGTCTGGGCCCGGCTCCAGCGTGATGACGACGCCCGTGAACTTCTCCGCGAACTCATCCCGCGTCAGATGCTGACGTCCGTTGGCCGGATCGACGACGTCCACGCCGCGTCCTGCAATCCGCTCCAGCACCATGAAGTGGTCGAAGTTCCAGTGCACGATGGCCGGCAGCGGGAGACCGCGGAGATCGGCCAGATCCTGGACCGAGTACGCCTTGACCTGCAGTCCCTGCGCGCGGGCGGCTGTGGCAATGGTCTGCGCCGTGACGCCGTCGCGACCCGGTGCGCAGGTGTCGCGGCAATCGGCCAGGGTGGTGTGACGGCCGTGATAGCCGAGGACCATCGCGAGGCACGCCGCGCCGCACTCGACCGTGTTCATCTGGAGGACGACCGGGACGCGGCGGCGGGACAGCATCGGAATGGAAGTCGAAACTGCGCGAGGTGGGCGAACGACAGCCGGATCAGTCGGAATCGGCGACGTCGGTGAACAGGGAGATCAACGAGCGGGAGCCGGTCTGCACCCGGACGGGCGCGGTGCTGCCCCGATAGCTCTCTGGAGAAAGGTGATCGGCCCGCGCGAGCGGGCCCACCCAGTCGGCGAACGCCAGTGCCGCAGGACCGGAGACCATCTCCAGCGGCAGCGCGAACCGCTCCCGCAGGTCGGCCGGGCTGTGGACTGCGTCTTCGATCGCCGCGATCCGGACGGCAGTCGGTTCGGCCGCGCCCGGCCAGTCGATCCAGGCGGTCTGCCCGACCTGCAGGGAATCCAGAGAAGCCGCGGGCAGGAATAGCACCAGCTTCGTGTCGCTATCCGCTTCGATGGCGGCCGCCGTGCCCGCGGTGAACACCGGTGCCTCCGCCAGTGAGGCGAGGAGGACCGCCGTAGCCAGCAGCCCGATCAGGATCCAGAGGCAGAGAAACGTCCGGGGCTGAATCACCCGGGGGAGCACCGTGGGCTCCGTTCCCTGCGACGACTGCCACAGCGCCTCGTGCCGAAAGATGGACCGCGCCTCATCCGGCATTCGGTTTCTCCTTCGTCGGCGGGGCGAGCGTCAGCAGCGAAGGGACGCGAACTGGATCCGCCAGCCGCAGCAATCCATAGCCGATGCCCGCCAGCCCGGTCATCAGTCCCGGAGACTCGACGCCCTGAGGGACGCCGGTGATCCAGCCGCGCGCCCGGATATCGGCGAGGATGCCGGCCGCGATGTGTTCCGCGGTGGCGCGGTGCTCGGTCGCCGGCAGGGTCTGGGCTGCGAGGATGAACAGTTCGAGGTTCCCAAGGTCGCCATGGCACAGGCAATGATTGCCGCCAAAGCCGGATGCGAGAGTCGTCTGCAGCGCAGCGTCGATCTCCACTCGCGAAGTGGGATCATCGCAGTGCCCGAGCGACGCCAGACGGGCCATGCCGATCCCCGGCGCACCATGGCACCACGCGGTGACGAAGCTGGCGCCGTCGTCGTCCACAGCCTCCTCTGGTGCGGCCGCGCGCAGGTCGGGCCAGTTCCCGTGTTCGGGCAGAAACAGACTTCGCTCGTAGGCCACCGCATCGCGAGCCGCATTGGCGAACCGCTCCTCGCCGGTGAGCCGCGACAGTTCCAGCAGGGTCCAGGCAATCCCGGCCGTGCCATGCGAGAAACCGGTCAGCGGTCCGCGCGCGGGGAGCGTGCCGGGCCATCCGATCCCGGGTCCGGCCATCACGGCGTGAGCCAGCAGCCGGTCGCCGCATTGCCGCGCAACGTCCAGCAGTTCCGGCGTCGGCGTCAGACGGTAGAGGGCCATCACGGTGGCCAGCGCGCCGGCCGTTCCCGAGACGATGTCGAACTCGTCGTCGTGCTCCAGAAGCGGCGGAATGCGTTTCACCCACGTGCGGGCGACGTTGAGCAGCGAAGGCGCATCCCACAGCGCGGCCAGATGCGTCATCAGGTAGATGAGTCCGCCCCAGCCGTTGAAGGCGCCAACCGCGCCGATCCCGGCCTCACGCTCTTCGATCTGCCGCATCAGATTCCCGTGCGCGCCACGGGCCAGCTCGGACCACCGCGACTCCCCGGTGACTTCGCCCAGGTAGGCCAGGAAGAAGATCACGCCCGGCATTCCGTCGTACAGATCGAGCCCGAGCTGCTCGAGTGTGCAGCGACGCTCATCGATGGCCGTCAGTCCGATCCACGAAACGCCCTGCGCGTCCCGCAGGGCCAGCGTCTCCAGTCGCTCCCCAATATCCCGGGCCGCCGAGAGCAGCTGTTCCCGGTCGGCACGGCCATCAGTGAGGGATGGCCGGATGTCATGCGAAGACCGCTTGCGGCCAGGGGGCGAGAGCGTCGCCAGAGAGGCGCGGACGATCCAGGCCTGCCGCTCCCGGTCGGCGTCCCCCATCTGCTCCAGCCCACGGCGGACGAGCACAAGGCCGGACTCTTCAAAGAAAGCGACGATCCGCTCCCCGCTGCTGGTCCACAGGTCGCGCGAGTCGGGCCGGGTCGTAAACAGCGGGATGTCGCCGCTCCACAGGTCCAGCTGCTCAGCCCGAATCACTCGGGCCAGGCAGGGGCGTTCGGGGACTTTAGTCCACAGCATGTCGAACAGCTGGTCTCGGTCGAGACCGTCCCGCAGCAGATCGGGATGAAAGCTTTCCCGCAGCAGGACGCAATACGTCGTCGTCGGCCGGAGGATCACGCGGACGTCATCCGCGGCGAACCGCGCGATCGGACCGTCCGGAGATAACAGTTCGTCCCGCACAGACTGCAGCAGCCGATACGCGTGCGTGAAGCCGTCGCACACCGCGTCGATATAGCCGGTGACATCCACCGCACGGCCATCGAGCTGGACACGGTTGGCTCCGCCCGGAATCGTCACCTGCCGGAAGACTATCCGCATCTCATCGGTGCCGGCATCCTCCCAGCGCGGCACGCCGAACGGAGTCTGCTGCTCCTGCTCCGCTCCGAGTCCGCTGATGTCGATGCCGTCCGTTCCCTCGCCGATCCAGATTCGCTCCGGCAACAGGCCCGTCCGCAGCACGGAGCGATCGAGGAACGCGTCGGACGCCCGGTCCGCTCCGCCCGGCTGCAATTCCGGCACCTCGGGATTGAACAGCGCTTCCAGGTCCACGAGCACCGGATGCTCGCCAGCCGCAATCAGGTTCTCGGAGTGAAAATCGGTCGCCTTGAGCGCGTGCAGGATCGCGAGCTGGGCTCCCTGCCGTTCAAAGAAGCGGCGGACCTCCTCCTCCGACGTGCAGCCGCGCGCCTCGACAAACTCCACCCAGCCATGATCGCCCCGGTCGAGAATCTGCAGCGGCCGCAACGCGGGCCGGCAACCGCGCTCATTGAGCCAGCCGAGTAGCTCCTGAAAGTGCAGGTCCACGGCCAGGGACTTGGGCTTGTAGACCAGCCGCCAGCCTCCCCCAAAGGTCGCGATGAGCACACTCCGGCCCCCGCGATGCGGGTCCCCCGCTTCCTTGAGCTGCGTCAAACCCCGCGGCTCCGCGTTCGATCGGAAGGAGTTCAACAGCGTCGGCCAGTCGGAACAGAGATGCCGCAGGAATTCGAGCCGGAAGTCGATCCAGTGCTGAATGACGGTGACGATGTGCCGCGCGAGCACGGGATATTCCTGCAGGAGGGCGGCCCCCACCTCGCGCCGGTCGAGCCGGTCAATGAACTCCGCGAAGCGCTCTTCCGGCGTGCCACCCCTCAGTTCACCACGCAGGCGCGCGACATTTAGCTCGAGAATCATAATTCGGTTGAGCATCTGGGCGAGCTGCCAGTGCAGTTCGCCGGAGGCGATGCCCCAGAGCGAGTCCGGATCGAACGGCGCGTCAGCACAACTCGCGGCGAGTTCCCGTGCCGCGTGATCGAATCGGTCCCGGGCGGCCGTCAGCAACGGCTGCACCCCCTGCACGAACTCCAGAGTTCGTGCCGCATCCCTCTCGTCAGCCGGCGGAAGCGAAAGGGGGCGGCCGTCGCATGGACGCCCCCATGCGTCCAGCAGGCCGGCCAGCCACGCTGGCGTCGATCCCGACCTCACCTCCAGCGATTCGGCCGTGTCGCCCAGCAACGTCGCCCATTCGGTCTCCGTGAGTCCGTCCAGCGCCAGGCGTTGTTCGAGCAGACGGCCGGCTTCAAACGGAGACTGAGCCTCCCACCGCTGGCGTCGGGGAGCAGCACGCTCCGAACCGTCGATCGTTGAGGCATTCCGGCATGAGCGAAGTGACTCCAGCCGCTCTCGCAACGAGAGTGCCCGATGCAGATCCCGCGCCCGCAACGATGACGAGCTCATGCAATGACGTTCCGCCGGTCAGCCGGAAGGCTCGGGAATCGAGCGTTCAGGTCGCACAATATCAGGCGTTCCGAAGAATGAGGAGTCAGCCGTCGGCCCGCCTCGTTCCGTTGCCACGCAGGACGACTGCCCACGGCGTCGCCGCCGACACTGCTGTCGCGTCAAGCGAACTAACACCTGGCTGCACAGCGACGGCCGCTACGCGCTCCGCAAAGTTGCCTGTCAGCGGTACGTCTGGGCTACGCTCTATTCGCCGCCCTGTTCGGTTTTCGCGAGAAGTTTTGAAAGAGCCTCTCGACAGACGCACCGCGAACGTTGCAAGGCGTGTCAGGAACCGCTCGGTTGCTTTCGCCGACTGGCTGAGGTGCGATTCGGCGTTTTCGCCACGGACGTCAGGGTACTCTCGTTTCGACACGCAATTGGTCTGGTCGCAGGGTGCGCGCCAGATCGGGCAGATCATAGAGCTGAAGTGCGCCGTGGACGGTGGTGCTCAGGCGGCCTCTCGGTATCGGGTTGGACACGAGCGACGACCAGTCCGTCGGGGTGTCACGCAACGCGACAGTTTCAAACAGGTCGGGACGAAGAGCAGCGGCGTGAAGAGCAGTGATCCCCGACTGGTTGACACCGACAAGGTGCACCTTGCGCGGCTCCTTGGTTTGATAATAGGCCACGAAGTGACCGGCAGTGATTGCGTCCTCAACATGCAGCCCAAGGAGCGGCTGCCCCAGCAGATAGGCGAGATAATAAGTCTTCCAGTCACCCAGCAGTTCGTCCGGCTCTCCCGCCGCCGTCTCCCCTTGTCCCCGCAAGTCGACCGAGACGACGACATAGCCCTGCTCGACGAGTTGCTCGATCTCGCCGCCGGGCTCCGAGTCCCCGACTTTGCCGCTGTCGTGCAGGTACAGGTAGGCCTCCTCCTGCGGATTGGGCGGATGGAACGTCAGTGCCGGCAACTGCCGCGTGTCCGACTGCAGGACAAGTTTGTCGATGTGGTAGCCGTCCCTGTCCACACGCCCGGCGTCGCGCCAGATCGGCGCCGGCAGCTCCTCCAGCGGCCGCACCCCGATCCGTTCGCGAACGGACTCCAGGATTTCGACTTGTGGGGTTTGCTCCCACGCTCTCTGCCGCTGCTGTGCGAGCTCGGCCTCGTAATCAGCATTGAGATCAAACACTGATCGCTCGCCACCCAGATGAAGCACCTGTCCGGATTCCGTGCACATTAACTCGGATTCGGCCCGCACCGGCAGATCCACGACTTCGACCGGTTCATCCCGATCCAGCAGCCACCGCTGCATCCATTGCGTGATGGCAGCCAGATTCTGCGGCTGCACGCCGTGTTTCCCCTCGACTTCGACCAGATCAACTTGCTCAGGTCGACCCAGGTACGCGTATATCCGCGAGGCCTGCCGATAGGTGTCCCAGGTGCCGGCGATATCGAAGAAATCGCCGGTCGTCGCGCTGATCAACGTAGGACGCGGCGCTCGCAGCAGAACGTAGTCCGTCTGCTCCAGGCCGTAGCCGACCTGTCCGAAGATGTTCTGCTCGGCATCCTGTGGTCCGATCGTCTCAATCAGCCGACGGAACGTAGTGAGATAACAGGCCGGGGCCGCGCACGCGACCCGATCATCGAGGGCCATCACGTAGCTGGTGAGCGTCCCACCGCCCGAACAGCCGGTGAAGCCGATCCGTTGCGGATCAATCTCGGGACGGGCAGCGAGGTAGTCGATCGCGCGGATCGCGTCCCAGATCCGGTATCGCGCCGTGTTCCGCCCGACGAGAATCGATCCCACGCCGATCAGAAAGTGCTCGGTCGTTGTGCCGGAAAACTGCGGCCGGCCATCAGCATCGAGGATCTGTGAGCGCTCCCCCTGTCCGATCGGGTCGAAGCACAGCGCCGCCATGCCGTGGCGGGCAAACATGATCCCGAACCGCTGATTGTATTCGGCCGTCTTGGCGGTGCGGCTGTGGCCGCTGGAGACGACGACCCCCGGGAACGGGCCTTCCCCATCGGGCAGATACAAGTTGGCCGTGACGTGGTGGTGCGGCTGACTTTCGAAAATCACTCTCTCGATCGAATAGCCGTCGCAATCAATTGCCCCGACCACCTCGTCGTGCAGCGGCGTTCGTTCGGGGAATCCGCCCAACTGGTCGATGAAGAACTGCCGCTGCCGCTGCTGGTAGGCCCGAATCTCGTCAGGAGATCGCAGCTGTTCGAAGCCGGCGGCCCGGCGGTCGAGCGCCGCATACGCCTGAACCTGCAGTTGCTCATACAAGTTCGCAGCTTCAGGATCATCCGTAAGGCAGCTGAGGTCCTCTGCCGGTGCAGCGGAGCAGACTAAGGCGACCAATGAGATCTCGAGCAGCACGGCGGTCTCCTGCGTTGGGAAGTGCTGGGGCAGCTATTATGCGCCAATCACCCCGAAGCCACAGCTCTGCGCTGCTCGAGCAGCGACTGAGGCGGAGAGGGGCGACGCCGCATCGGCCCTGCCTTCAGGCTGATCCGCCCCAGTCGTAAGATTCTTGCTTGCGAAAGCCGGTGAGTTGGATCGTTCCGTTCGCCTCAACACTCATAAGCGAGTAGCCGTTGTTCTCTGCTCCCGAACCTTCCACCATTGCGACCATCGTGCAGTAGTGAATGCCGCCGATCTCTTTCAGGTCGTTCTGGTGACTATGTCCCTGCAGAACGGCCAGCACTCTGCCAGAGGCTTCGAGGACCTTTCGCACATCGGCATTGTTCCTGACGCCGTGATTGTTGGTGACGTCCAGCCGCTGGTGAGCAAAGACGATCACTGGTTTGTCGTTGGCCGTGAGATCGCCTTCCAGCCAGTCGAGTTCGGCGGCAGGAATATTCGCGTCGGTCCATTGAAAGTTCTTGCGGCCATACGGCTGGCCATCGCTGCGAAAGCAGGAATCCAGTACGACGAAGTGGAAGCCGCTGCGGTCGAACGAGTAGTACGACTGTTCCTGTTCGACGCCGCCCAGAAACTCCTCTTTCGTCAGCGTGTCCACGCAGTGGTTGCCCAAGACGTAGTGCCGGTCTTTGCAGATTGCCGAAAACGGCCGATTGATCGTCTTGAGGTAACGCTGCTCGACGTCCACCGAGTCGGCGGCATCGATGAAGTCACCGAGTTCGACCAGAAATGCAGGGGCGGCCTGCTCAAACGTCTGGGCCGCTTCTTCGAGCTTGGCCAGCGTCTCCCGGTAATGTCGCGTTCCAGCGGGAGTCTTGTCGGCATAGTGCAGGTCGGTGACGAGTCCCACACGGAGTGGTGGAGCTTCGTCTTCGGCGAGCAGGACCGATGAACCGACCGAAGCGGCCGTCAGCACCAGCGTCCCGTGCTTGAGAAAGGCTCGTCGTCCGAGACGGGTGTGGCTCTGGGCATCAGTCATCTCTGTTCGCTTCCTTCCGCATTCAGATACCGCACTCCACTCGTCTCATCAGGAACGACCACTCGTACCCTCCCGGTGCAGCCCTTGTCCATCTCGCATCGACCGCTTGCTGACAGCAATCGGCCTTCGGGCAGTCCTTCAATTCCCAGCGAGCAATCGAACTCGTACCGACCCTGCATTTGGAAATCGGCATCGGCGACAATCAGGACTTTCGGGTCGCCATAACAGCCAAACCACCAGCGGTCATGGGCAAACGTGGCTGTCTGGATTCCCAGATGCGTGTGGCCGCTGTTGACGACGTGCTTCCTGACGAACGTGAACTGGCCATCGTACTCGTAGACGTAATTCTCCTCGACTCCATCGGGCAGTCCACCCACGACGTAGAAGTGGTCATCACGAAGGCCCATACCGCCAGCGCCGTGGAAGACTTCCTGCGTTTCGTGCCGCGACAACTCGGCCAGAGTCTCGGCGTCGTAGACGTAAATCCACGAGTCCGCGTTGCCCTGCGGATCATTGAACTTGCCAAGGTTCACGGCGACGTAGAGTTTCCCATCGTGGTAACAGAGATCGCCGTGGTGATTGGCCACCGGCACCTTCTTCAGGAGCTTGCCGTTGGAATCCGTCTTCACGAGCGTCGTCGTGAAGGACCAGTAGATGGCGTCCCCGTCGGCACAGATGCCCTGAAGGTGGTGCTGATACGTCCCCTCACAGGTGACGTTGTGGAAGTCCTGGGCGTAGACCGACGAAGCAGCAAATAGCGCAGCGGCAAGTGTGATGAATAGTCTCATGGCTGGTTCCTCTCCCCATTTCGGTCGAGCGCCCGTCGCAGCGGGCCATTCTCCTTGTTTGCTTCGCCATGATGATAGCCTTCCAGCAGGTCGTGTGAGCGTTGAGCCGGCATTCGTCACACAGATCTTCGCTGGCCCTTCACCCGTGGAATGACCATATCGTCGTAGCCGGTCGCCATGTGACGCATCCATGCGATCACGGCCGCTTCGGCCTGCTGTTTCATGGAATCCGCCTCGTCCGGGACCACCGTCCCACTGCCCACTGGCGTTGCGTGCTCTGTGACGGCTCGGGCAAGGCATTGGCTGATCTCAATATGGTCGGGATGGAAGTCGAGGAATGCCACGACTGCCCCGAAGAAGTCCTCGACCTGTAAGGCCTTATCTGCAGAAGATCTTTTATCCACACGCGTATTCATGTTGACGCCTCCTGCCCATCAACTCCGGAGTTCGAGACAATTCGCGGCGGAACGCTCGTCGTGCTATTTTGAATGCTCAGCAGACGGGCGATCGGAGCAGTCTTCCGGGCGTGGGGGAAAAACAGCGATGCATCCCGGATCGATCTTCAACGGAACGATTGGCGTTCTGTCCATTTCTGTCGTTGCCCACCTGCAGGCCTCCTCGCTCTGCGCTTCGGACCTGTCTTACAACCGCGACGTCCGTCCAATCCTGGCCGACAACTGCTTCCACTGTCACGGCCCCGACGAGGCCGCGCGGCAGGCGGACCTGCGTCTGGATGTTGAGGAGATTGCGACTGCGAAGCGGGACAGCGGCCGGGTGATCGTCCCGAAGCACCCCCACGAAAGCGAACTGCTGCGGCGAGTCTCCTCTGACGACGAGAGCGAACGCATGCCGCCCGATGAGCGGCTGGAGCCACATGAAATCGAAATTCTCCGGCAATGGATTGCGGATGGAGCCGTTTATGAGCCTCACTGGTCATTCGTAGCGCCCCGGCGGCCCGTCCCTCCGGAATCGCCAGGACGCGAGTGGGCGCAGAGTCCTGTCGATCGGTTCGTCCTGCAGCGCCTGCTGGCGGAAGGGCTTGAACCCGCGGACGAAGCGTCGCCCTCTACGCTCATTCGCCGCGTGACGATCGACCTGACCGGCCTGCCGCCCACGCTCGGAGAGATTGATGCTTTTGAACGGGACTGGCAGATTGATTCCGAGGCTGCCTATTCCAGGCTCGTTGACAGGCTGTTGGCCTCGCCGCATTACGGCGAACGCATGGCAGTCGTGTGGCTCGACGCCGCCCGATACGCCGACACCAACGGCTACTTCACCGACGAGGACCGCACGATGTGGCCCTGGCGGGACTGGGTGATCAACGCCTTCAACGAGAACATGCCGTTCGATCGGTTCACCATCGAACAGCTGGCCGGCGACCTGCTTCCGGATGCGACCATCGACCAGCAGGTCGCAACGGGGTTCAACCGCAACCATATGGTCAACAACGAGACGGGAATCATCGAAGAGGAATTCCGCGTCGAATACGTCGTCGACCGCGTCGACACGACCTCTACCGTCTGGATGGGGCTGACGCTCGCGTGTGCACGCTGCCACGATCACAAGTACGACCCGATTTCCCAACGGGACTTCTACCGGTTCTTTGCGTTCTTCAACAACGTCCCGGAGCGGGGCCTGAGCGGCAGCGGCGGCAACTCGACGCCCGTATTGACCGTCGCCACGGAGCAGCAGCAGCAACAACTCCAGCGTACGCAAGCAGAACTGGCGACCGCAGAAGCGGATTTTGCAGAGACCGAAGCGCAGCTTGCAGCCGCTCGGACCGAATGGGAACAGACGATACGAGAGAGTCTGCCTGAGCCTGCCGCCGGGGGGTTGGTGCAGCACTTTCCGCTGGACGAGATCGATCCTGAACGAAGCGTCGGCGACGTCATTGCGGTTGAAGGCATGGTCAACGGAGCGATGGAGTTCCAGGACGGCGCCTGTCTCGAAATCGACGACGACTTCGAGTTTGAGCGGACCAGCGCGTTCTCGGCCGCCACCTGGATCTTCGCCAAGGGCGCCGGGTGCGTCCTTTCCAAGGCCGACGACGCCAACGACATGCGCGGATTCGACGTAACGCTCCGCAAAGGGCAGGCGATTGTCCGCCTCGTCCATCGCTGGAATCGAAATGCGATTGAGGTCGCAACGCAGAATGCGGTCCCTTCCGGACGGTGGGTGCATCTCACGGTGACCTACGATGGATCCGGAGGCGCCGCGGGCGTCACGGTGTATGCGGATGGCGTGCCGCAGGCTGTGACAATTGCTCAGGACAACCTCACTGGCTCGATCCGAAATGCAGAACCGATCCGTCTCGGCCGGAGACAGGCCAGCGATTCCTACAGCGGAATGATCGACGACGTCCGCCTCTACGATCGCGCATTATCCGCAGACGAAGTCGGCGACCTGGCGACGACTCAGTTCCTGCGGGGAGTCGTCGGACGCTCGGAAGAAGCCCGGACAACGGTGCAGAGCGAGCAGCTGCGGGCCTGGTTCGTCGAACATGTCGCGCCCGATGAGCTGGCTGAGACGTCTCGCCGTCTGGATGACCTCCGCACTCGCGTGCGCAGGTTGCAGGCCGCCATGCCGACCACGATGGTCATGCAGGAGGCCGCCGAGCCGCGAGAAGCGTTCGTCCTGGTGCGCGGGCAGTATGATGTGCACGGCGACGCAGTCGATTCCGGGGTTCCTCCGGTGCTGCAGCCGGAGTTGCCGCCCGATCAGAACCGGCTGGCGTTGGCGCAGTGGCTGGTCGACCCGGCCCATCCGCTCACAGCGCGCGTCACCGTCAACCGACTGTGGCAGCAACTCTTCGGCGCCGGCATCGTGAGAACGGCCGACGACTTTGGCACTCAGGGGGAATGGCCGACGCATCCCGAGTTGCTCGACTGGCTGGCAGTGGAATTGATCGAGAGCGGCTGGGACCTGCAGCACATCCTCAAGCTGATCGTCACCTCCGCCACGTATCGACAGTCGTCCGAGTGCCCACCGGCATTGTGGGAACGGGATCGGGAGAATCGCCTCCTCGCACGCGGTCCGCGGTTTCGGATGGACGGCGAGACCCTGCGGGACAATGCACTGGCGATCAGCGGTCTACTGGTGGATCAGATCGGCGGGCCGTCGGTAAAACCGTACCAGCCGGCCGGGCTTTGGGAAGATGTCAGCTACGACAGCGACAAGAGTTACGCTGCGGCGACCGGCGCCGCGCTGTTCCGACGCAGCCTCTACACCTTCTGGAGGCGACAGTCGCCCCCGCCCAACCTGCTCGTTTTTGACGCGCCGACCCGCGAGACCTGCGTCGTGCAGCGGTCTCGCACAAACACCCCGCTGCAGGCGCTGGTGCTGATGAACGATCCCACGTTTATCGAGGCGTCGCGAAAACTGGCCGAACGCATGCTGCTGGAATCCGGCGACACCGCGGAAGACAAAGTGACTTTCGCCTTCCGCGCAGCCACCGCCCGCCGACCGGATGCCGATGAGACCGCGATCCTGATCGAGCAGTTTAAAGTGCAAGCCCAGACCTTCAGCCAGAATCCTGGCGACGCCCTGCGACTGCTGAGCGTCGGAGAATCCGCGCGAAACGAATCCCTCAACCCGGCTGAACTGGCCGCATGGACCACAGTCGCGAGCATGATCCTCTGCCTCGATGAGACAGTGACTCGACCGTAGCCGAGGCAAGATCGTGGCCGTCAGCGGGATCCAGGGCGCAATGAGCCCCGCTCCGAAGCTCTCACGAGCACCTCGATGAATCACAAGACACCGGGTCCAATGACATTGCCGCTGCACCACACCCACCTTTCCCGTCGCAGCTTTCTCGCCCAGTCTTCGGCCGGCATCGGCACAATCGCGCTGGCGTCGCTGCTGAACGCCGAATCAAGCGGATCGCCAACTCATTTTGCGCCGCGTGCCAGACGGATCGTCTACCTGTTCATGCACGGCGGGCCGTCGCAGATGGACCTGTTTGACGAGAAGCCCGCGCTCGCAGATCGGGCGGGGATGGAACTCCCCGACTCGGTTCGCATGAATCAGCGTCTCACCGGGATGACCGCCAATCAGGAGTCGTTCCCCGTCACCCCATCGCTCTTTGCATTCTCCCGCCACGGAGAGTCGGGAGCCACAATCAGCGAGGCGCTGCCGCACCTGTCGACCGTCGCAGACGATCTCTGCTTCATCAAATCGATGCACACCGAGGCGATCAACCATGATCCAGCCGTCACCTACCTGCAGACCGGACACCAGCAGCCCGGCCGACCGAGCATGGGGGCCTGGGTGAGCTATGGGCTCGGGAGCGAGAACAGCAACCTGCCGGTTTTCGTGGTGTTGATCTCCAGTGGGAGCGCCGCCCGGCCCGACGACCCGCTGCACGCTCGGTTGTGGGGTTCCGCATTTCTGCCATCAAACCATCAAGGAGTTCCGTTCCGGTCGTCCGGCGACCCGGTGCTGTATCTGACCGACCCGCCGGGCGTCACCGCCGAGACTCGCCGCCGCATGCTCGACGGCTTGCGGCGTCTCAATCAGAAGCAGTTCGAGGTCGTGGGTGACCCCGAAATCGAAACTCGGATCGCTCAGTTCGAGATGGCGCACCGCATGCAGGTCTCCGTGCCCGATCTGACGGACATGGGCGACGAAACCGAACAGACGTTTGACCTCTATGGCGAAGACGCCCGACGGCCTGGCACGTTCGCCGCCAACTGCCTCCTCGCCCGCCGGATGCTCGAGCGCGACGTCCGCTTTGTCCAACTCTACCACCGGGGCTGGGATCAGCATTACAACCTGCCGAGCGATCTCAGGCTACAGTGCGGCGACGTCGACCGGGCCTGCGCAGCCTTCGTTCGCGACCTCAAACAACGCGGGCTGCTGGAAGACACGCTCATCGTCTGGGGCGGCGAATTCGGGCGCACCATCTACAGCCAGGGGAAACCGGAGCCGAATAACTACGGCCGCGACCATCATGGTCGCTGCTTCACGATGTGGCTGGCCGGCGGCGGAATCAAAGCGGGAATCACGCACGGCGCAACCGACGAGTTCTCCTACAACGTCGTCGAAAACCCGGTCCACGTGCACGACCTCAACGCAACCATCCTGCACTGCCTCGGCATCGATCACGAACAGTTGACATTCAAGTCGAAAGGCCGGCAGTTCCGTCTCACTGACGTTCATGGAAACGTGGTCGAGGACATCCTCGCATAACGAAATCCAACCACACCTGTCACCCGGAAGCCTTCAGCCATGCCCACACTCCCCCATTCCACCCGCACCGCACTCAACCGCCGCCAGGTCCTGAGCGCCGTCGGCATGACAGCCGGCGCCGCCGCGCTGACGAATACGACGAGGGCCTTCGCCGCCTCCGTCGAAGAAAACCCGAAAAACTCCGTCCGCGTGGCCGCCGTCAGTTATACGATGCCGTTTCACGACCATCGCTCCCAGGGCGTTAATCTGCAGCCCCTCCGGGAGATGACCGCGAAGGTGGCCCACGAGCGGCCCGACTTCGTCTGCTATCCCGAAGTCTGTGCGTGCATCGGCGGCGGGTTCCAGAAGGGGATCGCCACTGCCCCCGAACTGGGCCCCTACGTCGAGGAGATCGGCAAGATTGCGAGAGAGTTCGACACCGCGATCATCGCCCCGCTGATCGAACGTTCCGGGGACCGCGTCTACAACGCGGTGCCGATTGTGGACCGGAAAGGAAACCTGGTCCTCAATTACCGCAAGAATTATCCGACTACCGGTGAACTGGAGGACGGCATCACGCCGGGTGACGGCGTTCCGGTCGCCGAATGCGACGGCGTCCGCGTCGGCGCGGCCGTCTGTTTCGACGCGAACTTCGATCACGTCGCCGCCGAACTGGAACGGCAACGGGCAAGGCTTGTTTTCTGGCCGTCAATGTACTGGGGTGGCCGGCTGCTGCAGCATTGGGCACTCCGCTACGGGTTCTCCATCGCCGTCGCATACGGCGCGGAGAGTGCGATCATCGACATGAGCGGCCGCTACCTGCACCAGCGCGGCCACGAGTCGCTCAAAGTCCGCCAGAGCCTTATGCCACCCTGGGCCGTCGCCGACGTCGTCGTCAACCGCGAGCTGTTTCACATCGACTTCAACCAGCACAAGTTTCCCGCGCTGTTCGAGAAGTATGGCCCCGACGTTGAGATCGAACTCTTCGAGCCGGAGGGTTACTTCATCCTCGCCTCCCGCCGGCCAGGACTGACGGTCGAGCAGATCGCGGAGGAGTTCGCACTCGAAACCAATCGCGATTATCTGACGCGCAGTGTCGCCCTGCGAAACGATCGACTGGCCGGATCCTGAATCATCGCCCAGGCGTTCGCACCGCTCTGGCGCCCCTCCGCAGATGAGGAGATGCAGGTGCGCCGCCCGGCATCAGTCCTTTCTGTCGTCCACCGGCGCTGGAATACGATACGCTGTCCAGCGCCCGGCCGCGGCCGTCCATGCTGATCGCTACGCCGCACGCCTCCAGCCGGTTGGTGACGCTCTACCGTCAAGGAGCTCCCCCGCTGCTGAAGATCTCCTGCCGACCAGCCGCCCGGCCGCCGCACATCTCTCACGAACTGACATGATGCCAAGCGAGACCCCCTTTCGAGTCGCCTTGGTCGTCGTGATCGTCCTCACAATGGCCGTCACTGTGTAGCGCGGGCAATACGATTGACTCTCAGGCAGGCTGCATTAGAATATCAGGCGGTCTGCCTGAGAGGAGGCGTTGTGCCGCGTTCGCCCGCTGAAGTGACTGACACCGAGTTGTCGATCCTCAACGTTCTCTGGGATCACGGTGCCAGCGAGATCCGCGATATCGTGTTCGAGCTCTACGGCGAGCACACCGCCGCTCTGCACGCCACGGTCAAGAGCCTGCTGGAGCGTCTGAGCGACAAGAACCTCGTGTCGTGCGACCGCAGCCGGTTCGCTCATCGCTTCTCTGCTGTGCTGTCACGGGAAGCGTTTGTGGGTCAGCAGCTCCAGAAGCTGGCGGACAGCCACTTCGACGGAGCGGTCGCTCCCATGGTTCTCGCACTGGTGGAGCATACGGAGCTGACTCCGCGCGACCGCGTCGCGATTCGGCGGATTATTGACAGCCTGCGATCGAAGTGAGCCAGCCATGATCGAGAGCGTTTTCAACACAGTGATTTACAGCTCGCTGGCGGCGGTAGTGCTCGGAATGACTGTCAGAGTGGCGGAAACTGTCCCCTTCGTGCGCCGTCAGGCCGAGTTGCGGCACTGTCTGTGGGTGCTCGTGCTGCTCCAGTTCGTTGCGCCGGCGATCGTAGATCTGAAGATCCTTCCGGGGGGCCTTAGTAGCCAGCAATTGTCTGGCGGACATCGGACCGACACGCCATGGTCTGGGAAGCGATCTGACTCCCACCACGACTCACGCGGATTGATCGGTGATTCAGCGAGCCGCGCCGGCATTGTTGAGTGGCGAGCTGTGGTCATCGGTGTCAGCGCAGCCGGGACCGGAATCTTCAGTCTGCTGGTGGGGCGCCAGCGCCGCCTCCTTCGCCGCATCATCGCTGTCGGGCACTCCAAGGATCCACGCGTCGAGGTAATCGGGTCTGAATGCGCCGAGGCATTCGGTCTCGTTCACCGTCCCCGCTTCATCGTCGCGGCCGGACGCATTTCACCGCTGCTTTATGTTTCTGGCGGATTGCCGACGATCGTGCTGCCACGCCATTTGGTCGACGAATTCACGGATGACGAACTGCGCTGCGTTGTCAGTCACGAGATTGCTCACTTCCTCCGTCGCGATGAACGGACGAACGTGCTGGCCTTGCTCATCGCGGGCTGCTTCTGGTGGCACCCGCTCGTCTGGATCGCCCGGCGACGGATGAGGATGGCCCAGGAGGCCTGTTGTGACGCACTCGTGCTCCGCGAGAAGCTCGCGGCGCGCGATGTGTATGCCGCCGCAGTGCTGAAGACTCTGGAGTTTATGCAGGCCGAGCGCTCGCTGCTCCCCGTATGGACCAGCTCGTTTGGCGGCACGTCCTTGACCCTCAGGAGATTTCAAATGATCGCCAGCTCACAGGTCAGCTATCGTCTCTCCTGGTGGCACATCCCGGTTCTGCTCGGCTGTGCACTCGTTCTCGTCTGCCGCGCGCAAGCGGCCAATAGCGACGTGCCGCTCGCTTCGGCAGCGATCCTCTCCGATGCTCCGGCCGCTGAGGACGACGAAACTGAAGGCGAGTCCGGAGAAGACGACGGCGATGATGAGCAGGAGAAGCCGGTCAAGCTGGAAGATCTGCCCGAGCCGGTTCATGAGACCCTCATGCGCGAGGCCCAGGGAGGAGAGATCGAGGAACTCGAGCAGGAGACTGAAAATGGCCGCGTGATCTACTGCGCCGATGTGGAGTTCGAGAAGAACGGGAAGGAACTGCTCTATGACATTGAGATTGCTGAGGACGGCACGCTGCTGAGGAAGGTGCTGGAACACGAAGAGGAGGATGATGACGATGATGATCAGGCGGAGGAGCCTGACAACGATTAGGCCCGCCGAGACTCGACTGGCAGGCGGACTCCTCAGGCAATTATCGAGAGCGTCCTTCGGAGGTCCGCCACGCGGGACAGATGGGAAGGGCTTGCCACTCCGATGCAAGAGCAGCCCGAGGCGTTCGCAAACGTCAAGCAGAGTGGAGCTCCAGCATGATCGGAGATCGTGCTGGAGCTCCACTGGATCAGAGCAACGCACACCATCTGGTATGCTGCGTGCACCTCAAGCTCGGTGTTGGATACGCAGCACGCGGCAGTCCGTTCTTCAGGTACTTGTCGAAGAAAACACGGCCCGCTCGATGGATTTGGTTTAGTGTTCCCCTCCTCGGAAGGGACCCTCTACGAACACGGGGCTCAGAATCAACAGCCGTCAAGCGTGAAAGTCGCGCCCCGCCTAACCGGGCTGTCGTCTTTGCACACGATTTGCACAAAGCTGGTTAACACGAGGTTAATGTTCTGGTTGGCCCAGGCATCACCGACTGGGTCGAAGCCTGCAGTAGCTGGATCGAATCGCTGCTCATCGTTACCGCCGACCACGGCCACGACCTCAACATCCTCCGGCCGGAGGCGCTCGCCGGCGAACCGGCGAACGCCACAGCTGGAGAACAAGCAACGCAGCGGTCTACGGCAGCTCGATCTTGTAGTGGACAAGCCCGCCGGCCGGCACATCGACCGTGAGTTGGGACGTCTCACTGCTACGGAACTGCTCGGGCAGATCGACCTTCGGAGGGGGTGGGGCGAGCCCCATCTCGTTCCCCGGGATCTCCTCCGGCAGCTCCGGATCGTAAGTAAACCAGATCCGGTTGGAGCCGACCATCGCGCCATCGTTTGGCTCGCGGACGGACAGCGTGAATCGCCCCTCCGCATCGATCCGGCCCGTCGCCGGTTCCTGCGCCGGATGCTCGCCGTTGTAAAAGAAAACGCGGTAGTCCTCCAGCGGTCTGCCCTCATACGTTGCCGTGCCGGTAACGGGCGCCGTTTCAATCGGGACGATCTCCGGTCCCGAGGGGCCGCAGCCGAGCGTCAGCACCACCATCAGCCCCCATTTCGTCTCGCGCATCGATGTACCTCCGATCTCCAGAGTATTGGAGCCCAGCCAATGAAGAAACGGCGGCCGCCCTCCACCGGGAAGGCGCCGCCCCGCCGCCAGGGATTCGGATCAGCAGCTCAGAACTCGCCGAGGACTTCGTTGCCGGAACGAGTGCCCACACCCTGCCAGAGCGGACCGTCGATGCTGTCGCTGATGAACCGAACCGCTCCGTCTCCGAGCACGACCTGAGAGCCCCCCACGTGGTAGCTGCGGGTCGCCATGTGTCCTTCCGCGAAGTTCACCGCCGTAACGCAATCTCGGAACGTCGAGTTTGGCGTCAGCGTGTGGTTATAGAACGTATAGATCGTCAGGCCGCGATAGAATTGGTTGCCTCGGCCGCGAAACCGGTTCTGCGTCGTCGACGAGATGTTGCACTGCGCCGGATTGTACGGGTAGTTGATGAACCCCAGCGCAGACGGCGTCAGATAGACCGGCGCGCTGTAGTCTTCCGGGCTTCCCGGACCGATGCCGGAGCTCACCGTCACGCCGGCCCCCTGCCCCCGCTTGATCTCGGCGAACATTGCCGTACTCGAGAGTCCGTCCGTCAGGTCCCGGAATTTGATCCCCTTGCCGGCGATGAACACCGCCGAATTGCCCGGCCCCGACGGGGCCGTGTCGAAGTAGGTCGTCGCCAGTCCCATGTTCTGCACGTAGTTCGTGCGACCTGCTGTACTCGCCGAACCCGTGGGCCACGTCACAAAGCCTCCTGAAGGATCGGAGGGACACTGGAAGACATTGAGATTCTGCGTCGTCGCCGCAACATTCCGGGTGTCGGTCATCGCGTACGACCAGTTGAACAAGTTCGACACGTTGGCCTGATCGAGATACGGCAGGATCTGAGTGTGCGTCGACGCCACGTTGCCCCGAACCTGCCCTGGCGGCAGCGTGTTGAAAGTGTCGTGGTAATTGTGCAAAGCCAGCCCGATCTGCTTCAGATTGTTCTTGCACTCCGTTCGGCGTGCGGCCTCGCGCGCCTGCTGCACCGCCGGCAGCAGCAGGGCAATCAGGATCGCGATGATCGCGATCACCACCAGCAGTTCAATCAACGTGAAACCGCGCGCACGCGACACACGCATTGACATGGAAGTACCTCCGCTTGAGATGATGAGAATGCGCCGGCAGGTACGCACCTGCCGCCGCACGGGAAAGACGGCGAGAATCTTAAGCAAGGAAATTTAACCATGAAGCCCCGCCGAAAACCAGCCGATGCCTAAGTTTTCGGCAGGCGTGCGCGATAGCTGTTCATGTGCCGAGTACTACTCTCGCCGTCGGTCAGTCCCCCCTTTTCCTATCGGGCAATCCGAATGCCGACAGGGGACTACGCCCGGGCCGCAGCGAGCGTGGGGCGCACGCTCCCGAACGAAGATCTACGCGGCCGCCGCCAGTCGGGACGACAAACGCCGAAAGGTGGCATCCCTCCGCAGCGAGGGGCGCATCGTGGCGATGGCGGGCGAAGGCATCAACGACACTCCCGCGCGGTCGGCGGCAGATGTCGGGATTGCCATGGGGAACGGAACCGATGTTGCGATCGAGAGCACCGACATGACGCCTGTGAAAGGGGACCCGCGGGGGATCGTCCGCAGAGTGCTGCTCAGTCGCGCCGTGATGCGGAACATCCGCCAGAAGCTGTTCTTTGCCTTTGTGTAGAACGCCGCCGGAGTCCCCATAGCGGTCGAAATTCTGTATCCGGCGTTCGGCCGCTGCGGAGCCCCATGATCGCCGCCGCCGCCATGAGCCTCAGCACCATCTCAGTCATCGACAATGCCCTGCGGCTGCGGCAGCTGCACCTGAGACGAGGGTGAGTGGCGAGGGAATAGCGGATTCCACCCCGAGGCGCACCCGACATCAAGGCTCGTGCAACTGCTCGGGATCGGCGGCGGCCAGTTCGACCAGAAAGTCGGCGATCCGCGCGGAGACCGCGTCGAGGAATCGCTCCCCCTTTTCGGGTGTTGACGCCGCGGGGTCGCCGGTGCCGGTGTCTTCGGTGGCCTGGTCCCAGCGGCGCTGCGTCCAGGCCCAGCCTTCGCGGAACCCGCGGACGCGGAAAGGCTTCTCGCGTCCGGGACCCGCCTCCTGCAGGGGACCGACGAGTTCAGGCGCCAGCTTCTGCATGACACTGGTTTCGAGCTCACCGGCGTGATCGCCGGGAGAGTCGAAGAACGGCGCGGGATCGATGCAGCGGAACCAGTGGATCTGGCAGAGCAGCAGCCGAAAGTCGGGCTGCAATTCACGGATAATCTGCCGGAAGTCGTTCCCGCCATGCCCGTTCAGGATGAGCAGCTTACGCACGCCATGCCGCTGCAGGACCTCGGCGAGGTCGCGGAGGAGGAGAAGCTGGGTGCGGGGATTCATATTGAGACAATGCGGCACATCCAACTGGCCGGTATTGACGCCGAACGGGACCCCCGGAAGAACGACGACTTTCGCCCCGGCCTCCCAGGCGCGGCGTGCGGACTCGGTGGCCACGGCTTCGGCCTGAATCGTATCAGTCGCATACGGCAAATGCCGGTTATGCGCCTCTGTCGCTCCCCAAGGCAGGATGGCGACCTCATAGGGCGTACGTCGGACCACCTCCCATGTGGTTTCGGCGAGAACGAATGGGCGTCCAGGCATATCGCGATCGTAAGTGCTGGCGGGAGATGGAGGGACTGTGATCGGTCGGCGACCGCCTGAGATCAATCATACAGGCGACAGCCGGCCGTGCGATGGTTCCATGCGGCCTGGTCGCAGAATGCGAATTCGTGGATCTCGTCTGCGCTGAGCGGCGCTGCCGATTCCAACCGGCTCCGAAGCCGATCGGTACCGTAAAGGATATCGATCGGCGGCCGGTGAGACTCGTATTCATAGGGAGGGGGAAGCCAACGGAACTCGTCCGGAAACAGCCGGCGTGCGGCATCGATGAGGGCGAGGGACAGGGGAAACGAGCCAACGGCGCTGGGTTGGGTGATGTGGAGCGCGACGCCTCCGCAGGTCTGCCCGTGGTGCTTGTCAAAGGTGGGGATGAAGCGGGCAGGCCGCAGGTGCAGGCCAGGAAACTCGAATCGCTCCATTTCGCGGATGAGCTCCCAGGGATCGATTCCAGGTGCTCCGGCGATTTCAAAGGGGAGCGTGGTGCCGCGTCCTTCGGAGAGTGATGTCCCTTCGAGCAGCACCTGTCCCGGATAGACCAGGGTCGTCTCCAGCCGTGGCATGTTGGGAGAAGGGGGAAGCCAGGGGAGCCCGGTATCGGCAAAGAGCATCTCGCGGCGCCATCCGGTCAGCGGAACGACGTGCAAGTCGCAATCGATGGCCAGTTCCCGTATGAACAGGCCTGCAAGCTCTCCCAGGGTAAGAGCATGACGCATCGGAATCGGATGATTGCCGACGAAACTGCGAAACTCAGGATCGAGAAGCGGCCCTTCGATGATCCGGCCTCCCAACGGGTTGGGCCGATCGAGCACGATCACAGCCACCCCGGCTGCTGCGCAGGCGTGGAGACATTCGAGCATCGTCCAGATGAATGTGTAGATGCGCGTGCCGACGTCCTGAAGATCGACCAGCAGGCAGTCCAGGCCGTCCAGCATTTCCGGCGCGGGGCGGCGGGAGTCCGCATACAGGCTGAAGAGCGGCAGATCCAGCGGGGGATAGCGGCCGTGCGGCGACTCGATCATATTCGCCTGCTGCTCGCACCACAGGCCATGCTGCGGTGAGAACAGCGCCCGCAACCGGCCGGGGAATCTCTCCGCGAGCAGGTCGCAGGCGTAGCGACAGCGGTGATCCACAGACGCCTGGTTCATCAACAGCCCAAAGCGGGCGCTGTGCAGCAGCGGGGGCGGATCCGCCAGACACCGCTCAAGCCCGGTCTGCACTCGTGTTGCGTCCACCGTCATTGTCGATCGCCATTCATTTCCGGATACAGCAGGTACCTGGAGCGGCGCCGGCGATACTCGTCCACACCTTCTCCGGCAATCTGCAGCAGGCGATCAACCGGTTCTCCCGCCTTTAATGCTTCCAAGGTGGCCGCATTGCCTGAGAGCCGGAGGAATGCATCGACTTCCCATTCATTTGGGTGCAATTGCCTCAGGAGCCTCGCGATCTCCAGCCCGGTCCTTACCGGTTCAAACGCGGCCCGGTCGGTGATGATGATGTTGATGCCGTGACACAGTTCGTTCTCGTACTTGCTGGATTCCGGAGTGAACTCCACCGGGACGAAGGCAGCGCCGGGGATGCCGCGGGACCGGAGTTCGGCCGCCAGCCGGCGTCCGTCGAGCCAGGGCGCCCCGATGACTTCAAACGGCGTATCGGTGCCGCGACCGACCGAGAGATTGGTGGTCTCCAGCAGGCCGATACCGGGATACAGGACCGCTTCCGTCAGACTCCGCATGTTGGGCGAAGGATTGACCCAGGTGAGGCCGGTCGCCTCCCAGTAGTCGCCGCGCTGCCAGTTGCGGCAGGTGATGACTTCGAGGTCGAGGTCCAACTGCAATTCCTCTTCGAACATCGATGCCAGCTCGCCGATCGTCATGCCGTGGCGGACCGGGAGCGAGTGAAAGGCGACGAAGGACTCGCGTCCGGAGTCCAGCATGGGACCGGCGATATCGACGCCGTTGATGGGATTTGGGCGATCCAGCACAACGAAGCGCGTGCTATGCTCGGCCGCCGCGCTCATCGCTTCCCCCATCGTGGAGATGTAGGTGTAGAAGCGCGTGCCGATATCCTGAATGTCGAAGACGAGCGTATCCACTTCGGCCAACATCTCGGCGGTCGGGCGGCGCGTATCGCCGTACAGGCTGTAGATCGTCAGCCCGGTGGCGGCGTCCTGCGAGTCTCCGATGCGGGAGACATCAAGCTGGCCGGCAAAACCGTGCTCGGGGCTGAACAGAGCCGTGAGTTCAACATGCGGCGCATCGCGCAGCAACTGCACGGCGCTGATCCCGTGCCGATTCCGCCCGGTATGGTTGGTGATCAGGCCGACGCGCTGGCCGCGGAGCGTGCGGAACTGGTCCTGTTCGAGGACGTCCAGGCCGGTCAGCACTTCGGCAACGGCGTCGTTGTCCGGCTGGGCCGCACCGGCGGGATTGAGGGCGGCGCCGCAAAGGACGTTCATGCAGATCAACAGCCAACCGCGTTGCGTGTCCTGACGGTGCATTACGATGCGCTCTCGGGTTTGTCTCGGATCGGAAACCAGCGGGCGAGGAGCAGCCCGCTGACAAACGTGGTGACGGCGCCGACGAGGGAGAGCCACGGCCACGCGAGGGGAGTATATGTCAGCCCGGGCCAGACGAGGCTCAAGACCTCAGCCAGCGGTCCGCCGAACTGCAGGGCGGTGAGCACGAGCAGGCCGACAGCGGCGGCGGCGATGGCGGCGGTCTGGCCGACGCGCCGGGTGAGCACTCCCAGCGCATAGACGCCCAGGAGCAGCCCCGCGGAGAAACCGGCGATCGTGAGCGCGTTGGCGACGACGGAATCCGTGAGCAGCGTGGCTCCGAAGCCGACGACGATCTGCAGCATGCCGAACAACACGGAGGCGCCGCGTGTCACCTGCAGCTCCCGCTGGGGGGTCAGCGGCGATGACCGAAGCGGTAGGTAGAAATCGTTGACGAGTGCGGCGGCGGACGAGTTCAGCGAACTCGACAGCGTCGACATCGCGGCGGCCAGGATCGCCGCCAGCAGCAGTCCGACAAGACCGGTGTTGGCTGGGAACTCGTGCGCCAGAAAGTGCGGAAACACCTGGTCCGTCCGGTCAAAAACGACATCGGGAATTCCTGAGTAGTAGCAGGCCAGGCCGGTTCCGATCATCAGGAACAGGGCGAACTGAAACAGCACGACGATGCCGCTGAGGACGATCGCCCGACCGGCATCGCTGCGGCTGCGGGCGCTCAGATATCGCTGAACGAACATGTGATCCGTGCCGTGCGTGCCGATCGTCAGCACGGCGCCACCCAGCAGCCCCGCCCAGAAGTTGTAGGGGTCGCTCCAACTGAGCGTGAACTCGAAGACGCGCAACTTGTCGTGCGCTTCGGCGAACTCCAGCCATTCCGTCCAGCCGCCGGGAATTCTGAAGGCGATGACAAACACAATTGCCACGGCGCCGATCATGTAGATCAGGAGTTGCAGGCAGTCATTCCAGACCACCGATCGCATGCCTCCGAGATATGTATAGAGAATAGTGACGGCGCCCATCACGACGATGCTGCCGGCGAAAGGCCAGCCGGTCAGCTGCTGCAGCACGAGGGCCGCGAGAAACAGTCGCAGGCCGTCGCCGAGATTCCGTGTCACCAGGAAGAGCGCGGATGCGGCCCGGCGCGTGCGCGATCCAAACCGCTGTTCGAGCACCTGATACGCCGTGAAGAGTCGCCCCTGAAAATACAGGGGCAACAGCACCTGCACGACCACGACGCGGCCGACCACGTAACCGATAGCGATCTGCAGAAATCGCATACCGACTGGACCGAATGCGATCCCCGGCACGCTGAGTACAGTCGCCGTGCTGGTCTCTGTGGCGACGATCGAACCGAGGATCGCCCACCAGGGGAGGTTACGGTCTCCCAACAGGTAGCTGTCGAGGTCGCGGACGTCGCCCCGTGCTTTGAGTCCAATCAGGACCACGGCCGCCAGTGACGCAGCGAGCACGAGCAGGTCGATCCATCCGATCGTCGTCAACATGGAGCGCTGCGAGCCGGTGGGAGGATGCGAAACGGGGATTGCGATGGGCCGGAATGTCCCCGCGATTGCGTTCTCGCAGAGGAAGGGGTGGCAGTATAATCGGACCTGAACGGCAGCCAACAGTCTGCTGCACCCTGATGCCCGCGACTTGCACCTGATGCTCCCATCGACCGAGGCCCGCAATCCGTTTTCGGAGCGCATTGATGCGCTGGCTCCGCTGGAGATTGTGCGATTGATGAATTCCGAAGACGCCGGCGTGGCGGCCGCGGTCGGGAAAGAGGCCGAGGCGATCGCCCGCGCCGTCGAGGTGATAGCAGGGCGGTTGCGTGCCGGAGGCCGGCTGGTGTACCTGGGGGCCGGGACGTCGGGCCGGTTGGGAGTTCTGGATGCGGCCGAATGTCCGCCCACCTTCAGCACTCCTCCGGAACTGGTGGTGGGGCTGATCGCCGGCGGTTATGAGGCGCTCACGCGAGCGGTTGAGGGAGCGGAGGACCACCCTGAACTGGCGGTGGCGGACCTGCAGCGAATCGGATTCGGAGCGGGCGACGTGCTGGTCGGGATCGCCACCAGTGGACGCACGCCCTACGTGATCGGCGGCCTCGATTACGCCCGATCGCTGGGTGCTTTCACCATCGGCCTGGCCTGCAATGCGGGATCGGCGTTAAGCGGGTCGGCGGACGTGATGATCGTGCCGGTGGTAGGCCCGGAGATCATCAGCGGCTCGACGCGACTCAAGGCGGGAACCGCCACGAAAATGGTGCTGAACATACTGACCACCGGAACCATGGTGCTGCTCGGCAAGACCTATGGCAACCTGATGGTGGACCTGCGCGCGACGAACACCAAGCTGGCGGCGCGGACGCGGCGGATCGTGGCCGAACTGACGGGGCTGAGCGAGGCGGAAGCCCAGGCACGGCTGCAGGAATGCAATGGAGAACTGAAGACCGCAGTGGTCGCCGTGCACCGGCAAGTGCCGCCCGACGTCGCCCGGGAACTGCTGCAGGCGGCAGGCGGGCAGTTGCGGCAGGCGATGGATTCGGGCGGGTGACGCGGCCGTCTTGAGTCAAGGGCTAGGCGGAGCATGCTCAATCCACACGATCTGGTTCTGGGGATCGACGGAGGCGGGTCAAAGACCGTCGCCTGGTTGGCGCTGCGCAACTCCGGTGCAAACGATGAACCCGCGGGCACGGGCCGGTCCGGTCCGGGCAACCCGCGATCCGCAGGATTCGATGCAGCGCAGCAGAACATCTCGGCCGCCATTTCCGCCGCCTGGTCATCGGCGGGTCTGCCCGCATCGCGCGTCGCGGCCGCATGCCTCGGACTCGCCGGTGCAGGACGCGAGAGCGAGCGGGAAGCAATGCATGACTGGGCGATGCGCGCCGGCATCGCCCAACAGGTCGTGGTGACGCATGATGCCGAGATCACGCTGGCTGCGGGCACAATGGGGCAGGGGATCGCGCTCATCTGCGGGACAGGATCGCTGGCATGGGGCCGCAATGCCGCCGGGGAAACCGCTCGTGCGGGCGGCTGGGGTTATCTGATGGGGGACGAAGGAAGCGGATATGCAATCGCTCTGGCCGGCCTGCGGGCCGCGGCCCGTGTCGCCGATCGACGTGGCCCTCCCACAGCATTGCTGGCTGCACTCATGGACAGAACGGGCGCGAGTGAACCTTCCGAGCTGATCGAGAGAGTCTATGAGCCCGCCATGACGCGTGAGCGGCTCGCCGCACTTTCCGAGACGGTATTCGAGCTGGCCGACGCAGACTCTGCGGCAGGCGACATCGTTAGCTCAGCGGCAATCGAACTGGCCGAACTGGTTGACACACTGACTGAGCGACTGCGCTTGCCGACCGGCGAGTATGATCTCGTTCTGGCTGGCGGCATCCTCGTCAACCATGCACGGCTGCGCGAACTGCTGCTCGAACGGCTGAATACAAGTGGGCGCCCGCCCGGTCGCATTCAGCCGGTGACGGAGCCGGTTCGCGGCGCTGTTGTGCTCGCCCGGAAGCGGTGCGACGGGGGTTGACGATCGCAACTCCGTCGCAGTCTCGGCGGTGCGTATGCGGCGTTGATCAATGTGAAGCGATTGATCAGGCGACGATCTCGTTGACGACTCGGCCATAGACGTTGGTGAGCCGGAAGCTGCGGCCGGCATAGTTGTACGTCAGCTGCTCGTGGTCGAGTCCGAGGAGGTGCAGGATCGTGGCGTGCCAGTCGTGGACGTGGACGGCGTTTTCGACGGCCTGGTAGCCGTAGTCGTCGGTCGCGCCGTACGTCATGCCGCCGCGGACGCCGCCGCCGGCCATCCACAGGCTGTAGCCCTTGTTGTTGTGGTCGCGTCCGGTGCCGCTCTGGGCGTAGGGGGTGCGGCCGAACTCGCCGGCCCAGATGACGAGCGTGTCCTGCAGCAGGCCGCGCTGCTTCAGATCGGCGAGGAGTGCGGCGACCGGCTGGTCGGTGGCTTCGGCACTCTCGGCGAGCTTGTCCTTAAGCATGAAGTGATGGTCCCAGCCGACCGGGGACGTGACCTCGATGAAACGTACTCCGGCCTCGGCCAGACGGCGGGCGAGGAGGCATTGGCGACCGAACCGGTCGGACGGGCGGCCCGAGCCGATGCCGTACTGCTCGAGAGTAGAGGCGGACTCCTCCTTCAGGTCCAGCAGCGAGGGGAGTGTGTCCTGCATGCGAAACGCGAGCTCAAACGACTCGATCGCCCCTTCGATCTCGGGGTGATAGACATCGCGGGCCAGCTTGTGGGAATTGAGGTCGCGGATGAAGTCGAGCTGGTTGCGCTGCATCGAACGCGAGAGGTGCGGGTTGTCGACGTTGCGGAGCGGCGGTCCGGGCTCTTCGTCAACGCCGAGGAGCGCGGCGTAGAAGCCGGGGATCTGGTTGGTGCCGATCTTCGTTCCCTGGTAGATCGACGGCAGGAACGCGCTGCCGTAATTCTGGGCACCGCCATTATCCGAGGGGGGATTGAGCGTGATGAAGCCGGGAAGATCGGCGTTCTCGGTCCCGAGTCCGTACAGGGTCCAGGCCCCTACGGAGGGGCGGACGAACTGAAAGCTGCCGGTATGCATCTGGCCGAACGCCTGTGAATGGTTCGGCAGGTCGGTCTGCATGCTGTTGATGATGCACAGGTCGTCGGCATGCTCGGCCAGATGAGGCAATGCGTCCGACATCCAGACGCCGGACTCGCCGCGCTGCCGGAAGGGGAACTGCGAGCCCATCAGCGCCGAGCCGTACTTCTCGCCGCTGAGCGTTTTCCCCTCGGCCGCATGCGCGTTGAGGACCGGCTTGTAGTCCAGCAGGTCCATGTGCGACGGACCGCCGTTCATGCAGAGAAAGATGACGCGCTGCGCCCGGGCCGGGAAGTGCGTCGGCCTGGGGGCGAGCGGATCAGCACTGGCGGCTGTGGCGCGCGCGGCGGCCTGATGGGCCAGGCCCGAGAACGCCAGCCAGCCGAACCCGGACGCGACAGACTGCAGAGCGGCGCGACGGGAGATGGGGGGAGAGTTCAAACCGTGTGGAGCGTGTGTCATCGGTGAATTCCAGTTTGGCGGAATTCGAGAGTGCCGGTTTCTGCCAATTGCGATCACTGATCTTGGATCGACCCGGAGCTTCGCGACTTCGGCCGTCGGGTCAGTCGAGATTGCGGAACTCCGCCGTGGAAAGCAGGGCCTGGCAGAAACTGATCCAGGTTTCACGGTCGGCGTCCACTCCTTCGGCAACCGGTGGCTCGTACTTCTTTAGGAACTCCAGGGCATGCTGCTGTTCGAATTCGTCGGCCGGGCGGCTGAGGCAGAGGCGGAAGGCGAGATCGATTCGCTGCGTATCGCTGGATGACTCCTCGATCAGGCGGTCGGCCAGCGCCTCGGACCGCTCGCGGACGAATGGGCTGTTCATCAGGTACAGGGCCTGGGTGGGAACGTTGGTCTGTTCGCGATCCCCCGTGACGAGACTCGGCTCGGCGAAGTCGAACAAGTCCAGCACGTCGGGGAGCCGGTCCCGAATCACCGGGAGATAGACCGACCGGTGGACACTGCCGTCGAGGTCGCTGGGGAGCCGCTTGTCGAGGCCGATCAGAGAAATCGGCCGGTCGCCGATGACGCGGCCGACGAGCGATGCTTCGGGACGGGCCAGGTCGAGTTCACCTGAGGCGGCGAGCATGGCGTCGCGAATCGCCTCGGCCTCAAGCCGCTGCTTCGGCATGCGCCACAGCAGGCGGTTGTCTGGATCCTGCCGGAACGCGTCCTCACGGAAATCGGAGGCCTGCCGATAGGCGCGCGAGAGGACGATCTGCCGCACCATCTTCTTGATCGACCAGCCCTCCTCCACGAACTGCACGGCGAGATCGTCCAGCAGTTCGGGATGGCTGGGGGGGGCACCGGTGGTGCCGAAGTTATCCGCGGTGGCGACCAGCCCGGCCCCCATCAGGTGATGCCAGATGCGGTTGACCATCACCCGGGCGGTGAGCGGGTGGTCCGGATGGGTGAGCCACTGCGCCAGTTGCAGACGCCCGCTCTGGCCCTCAGGGATCGCGGGGGCATCCTCCAGCGCGATGAGGCGCGGAAAGCCGCGGGGAACAGACTCGCCCGGCTTGGCGACTTCGCCGCGGTCGAGGAGGGGCGCATCGATCATTTCGTCGCGATCCAGCACGCCCATCGCTAGCGGAATGGCGTTACCTTCGTCGTCCACCTTTTCGAGCTGACCGTCGATCGTGCCGGTCCGCCAGAAGATGCGGAGGGCGTCGGTGAGCGTGAAAATGCCGCTCGGGTCCTCGCCGGCAGCGATGGCCTTCCACATGGCGGCACGCTTTTCTTCCTCCTCCTTCTTCATTGCGGCCTTCTCCTCCTTGAGCCTGGCGACCTGCTCGGCGGAGATGGACTGATGATAGACGGCCATCTCATCAATGCGGGGCAGCGGGAGCGGATCTCCGCCGACGCGGTTCGCCGGAGAGACAGCCGTCCCGAAGTACGTCCTGGTGCTCGCGAAGACCCCGGCCAGCGCGTAGTAGTCCTGCATGGGGAACGGATCGAACTTGTGATCGTGGCAGCGGGCGCAGGCGACCGAATTGCCGATTACGGCGCGGGTGACCGTGTCGATCTGCTCATCGATCACGTCGGCCGCGAACTGCAGATCGTTTCCCTCGTCCAGGTTCTTAGTGCCAACGGCGAGAAAGCCCGTGGCGATCAACAGCCGGGCGCGCTCGGCCTCGCTTTCATACGGCAGCAGGTCGCCCGCGAGTTGCTCCGTGAGGAAGCGATCGTACGGAACGTCGGCGGCGATGCTGTCGATGACGTAGTCGCGGTAGCGCCAGGCGTACGGAAAGGAAATGTTGGCTTCCTTGCCGCTCGACTCGCCGAAGCGGGCGACGTCCAGCCAGTGGCGTCCCCAGCGCTCGCCGAACTGCGGCGATGCGAGGAGTCGGTCGACTTCGGCTGCGAGGGCGGCGTCAATTCCCTGTTCCTCGACCGCCGACTCAAACCGGCGGATGTCCTCCGGCGCGGGAGGGAGTCCGCCCAGATCGAAGTAGAGGCGGCGGAGCAGGACGTGCGGCTGCGCATCCGGGGACGGAGCGAGGTCATTCTCTTCCAGCTTCGCGAGGATGAAACGGTCCATATCGATGCGCGGCCAGGCGGAGTCTGTGACGTCCGGCGCAGTCGCACGCTGAGGAGGCTGGAACGACCAGAACTCACGAGCGGTGTCGATGTCGGTCCAGACGCTGGCAGGCTGCGGGGCTTCGCCATCCCGCGGATCGGGCGCGCCCATCTCGATCCACTTGCGCAAATCGGCAATCACGTCCGATGGAAGCTTCTCCTGTTTAGGAGGCATCTGCAGGTCGGCATCGGCGTGAGTAACGGCCGTGAGCAGCAGGCTGGCCTCAGGGTCGCTGGGCACGACAGCCGGACCGCGTCCGCCGCCGGCGCGGATGGCCTCGCGGGAATCAACACGCAGCCCTCCTTCATCCATGCCGGATTCGGTGGAGTGGCACTCGTAACAGTGCTTGACGAGGACCGGACGGACGTTGGTCTCGAAAAAGTCCAATCCCGCCGCGTCGTCAGCCAGGGCCGGAGGCGTGAGCGCGGTCGCAATCGCGACAACGGCAGCGAGTGATCGCAGACTGGTCATTCCGGAATCCGTGTTCGAGTGGGGAACCAGACGAACTTCGGCACGATATAACCAGTTTAACAGATGGCGTCGCGGTCAGGGCGAGTTCTCGGGTCGGATGCGAACGGCGCAGGCTTTATAGGAGGGCTGCTTGGAGTAAGGGTCGAAGACGGCGTCGGTGAGACGGTTGGTGGAGCCGTCGTGCATCGGGATGAACAGCTGGCCGGGCTGCACGGCGGGGGTGAGGAAGGCGCGGGCTCGCAGTCGGCCGCGCTGCGATTCCACCTGCACCCAGGTTCGCTGGCGGATGCCGAGGGTGCGGGCGTCGGCAGGGTTGATCTCGACGTATTGCTGCTGCGGGTACAGCTTGCGGAGGACGGCGGACTGGCGCGTGCGGGTCTGCGTGTGCCACTGCGACGCCGTTCCGCGGCCGGTGAGCAGGACAAAGGGAAAGTTTCGCGTCGGAGGCTCAGACAGGGAGCGGGGGGGTTCGAAGTGGAAGCGCGCGCGTCCGGTGGGGGTGAAGAAGCGGCCGTCGGTGAAGAGGCGGCGCTGTTGGCTCAGGGTTGAGGGTTCAGGGCTAAGAGAAATGGCGCCTGAAACCGTTTCTTCCTCGGCCCTTAGCCCTTGACCCTTAGCCTCTTCCGGAAAAGGCCACTGGATGCCTGCGGCGGCTTCGATGTGTTCGTACCCCTTGATGCCGGTGATGTCGCAGGGTTGGCCGGCGGAGCAGCGCTGCAGAATCCGGAACACCGTCTCGGGGGTATCCCACGCCCGGAACAGTTCGCCGCAGCCCCAGTAATCGGCGATGAGTCGGAAGATGTGAAAGTCAGCCAGCGCCTGACCGGGGGCGCGGGCGACCTTTTTCAGCACGCCGATGCGGCGCTCGGAGTTGATGAAGGTTCCCTCTTTCTCGCCCCAGCCCGCGGCGGGGAGGACGAGGTCGGCCAGCTGGGCGGTCTCGGTGGTGTGATACATGTCCTGTACGACGAGGAAGTCGAGCCGGTCCAGGACATCGCGGGCGAGATGCTGGTTGATCCACGAATGGGCGGGATTGGTGCAGACGACCCACAGCCCTCTGATCCTTCCGGCGAGAATCCCCTCCATGATCTCGTTGTACGCCCAGCTGTTCCCGGCGGGGATGCGATCGGCCGGGATGTTGAGCAGGCCGGCGACCTTGGCCCTGTGCTCAGGGTTCGTGAAGTCATGCCCGCCCAGCAGGTTGGTCGTATTGCTGAACAGCCGCGATCCCATCGCGTTGCACTGGCCGGTGATGGAGTTCGGGCCGGTGCCGGGGCGGCCGATGTTGCCCGTCATCAGCGCGAGATTGATGATGGCCTGGGCGGTGCGGACGCCCTGATAGCTCTGGTTGACCCCCATCGTCCACCAGAAGGAGACTCGCTCGCCGCGATGGATCAACTCGGCGAAGCGTTCGATCTGTCCAACGGCGAGTCCCGTGTCGGCGGAGACGCGTTCGAGCGTGAACGGCTGGACGAACTCGGCAAACTCGGCGAAATGCTCGGTGTGGGCGTCAATGTACGCGCGGTCGATCCAGTCCCGTTCGATGAGCAGGCTGGCGATGCCGTACAGCAGCGACTGATCGGACTTGGGGGCCAGCGGCAGGTGCAGCGTGGCGTTCATCGCCGTCTCGGTCATGCGGGGATCGACGACGACGATCTCGGAATGATGCGGGTTGCGCAGAACCCGCTCCCAGAGGATGGGATGCGCGAGGCACAGATTGCTGCCGATGAGGACGATGACGTCGGACTCTTCGAAGTCGGCGTAGGTATAGGGGGGCGCATCGAAGCCGAAGGCCTGTTTGTAGGCGACGACGGAAGTGGCCATGCACTGGCGGGTATTGCCGTCCCCGTGCAGCAGCCCCATGCCGAACTTGGCGAGCGAACCGAGGAAAGCCAGCTCTTCGGTGGGAAGCTGGCCGGTGCCCAGAAACGCGACGCTGTGGGCACCGTGCTTCGCCTGAATGGCCTTGAACCGGTCGACGAACAAGCGGAGGGCCTTATCCCACTCGACCCGTTCCAGCCGACCGGCCGCATTGCGGAGGAGCGGTGTGGTGGCGCGTTCGGGAGAGTCGAGAACGGTGAGGGCTTCCCAACCTTTGGGGCAGGCCATCCCGAGGTTGACGGGATAGTCGGTGTCAGGTGAGAGGCCGACAGCGCTGCCGTCCTTGAGGTGGATCTTCAGGCTGCAGCCGGTGGAGCAATAGCCGCAGACCATGCTGGTGGTCGCGTCGGGCAGCGCACGTTGCGGCAGCTGTCCGAGTCCGAACCCCGCGGGAGAGCGGAGAAGTTCGTGAGTGAGCGGGCCGCTGCGGGCGTGGAGGAACGAGCGGCAGACGTCAGTCTGCCGAGTCGTCGGTAGCATGAGTCGCAATTGCTCGGCAGACTCACGTCTGCCGCTCTCGGTTGGCGCGCTCATCGCAAACCTCCCGGCATCCGCGGCGGACTGGCGGCGGCGAAGAACAGGTAGCGTTCCAGCAGTTCGCCTGCGAGGCATGCCGTGAACAACAGGGTCACCAGGATCAGCAGGGACGAACGCGCGAACTCGTCGGACTGCGACGAGAGCAGCAGCAGCGGCATCACGACTCCCCCCAGGGCGCCAGCGGCGAAACGGGCGAGTGAGACGTTGGACAGCGGGCCGATCATCAGCAGCGCCGACCGCTTCAGGCTCGTCGTGCGTCGATCGGCCAGGTGACGAAACAGCGACAGGTCGAACAATAGCTTGGCCGCGCCGACGCACAGCAGGCCGCGGCTGAGCCAGTAGCCGCAGGTCGAGAGCAGCGCCGCGGGAGCGGCCCCTTCCCCGGTGCGGTAGGCGACGAGGAGCGTCACCCAGGTCGTCGCCCCGCCAAGCAGCAGCGACGTCAATCCAAACCGGGCAGCCGTGGCGTGCAGGCTCCAGAACTCGCGGCGGGTGAAGACGTAGATCATGACCGAGCAGAACACGCCCGCAAGACCAGTCGAAGCGACGGTCCAACTCAGGGCACGCAGCCAGACACTGTTGAGCGTTGAGCCAAAGGCGACTGCCCACCACGTTGCGGCGGCATACATCACCGCGAATCCTGCGAACAACCCAAACGCCACGATCTCACGGCTTAGCCACGAGTGCTTGAGACCGATGATGGCCCGGTATGCATACTGTGGTCGTCCGAGGTGCAGCGTGCTGGCGGCGAGGGCGAGGAGTCCGAAGGCCAGCGCCGAAGTCGCCTGAATGGGGCGCAGCGCCGCGACGGCGGCCGGGGCAAGGATGGTTTCCAGCAGCAGGTTGATGCAGAACGCTCCGACGGAGAGCTGCGTGAGCACGAGCATCACGATCAGCGGCCAGTGCGGGTGCTGCGGGCTGACGGAGTGGTAGTCGGCCGGCAGCATATTGCGCGGGAACACGCGCTTCGTCTTGTACGTCGTCGTCGGCAGCGTGATGTGCGGCTCCGGCGCGGCAGGGAGAAACAGATTGGCCTCGGCGTCCTCTGCAACCTGCTGTTTGTCGACGATGCGAATGGCGATGGCTTCGTGCGGGCACGCCTGTACGCACGCCGGAGCTTCGCCGACGGCCAGCCGATCGGAGCAGAGATCACACTTGCGGACGATTCCCTTCTCCGCGTGGTACTTCGGCACGTCGTAGGGGCAGGCGAGCGTGCAGTACTGGCAGCCGAAGCACTGGTCATCGAGGTGCTTAACGATGCCGGTGAGGGGGTCTTTCTCGTAAGCGTCGACCGGACAGCCCGCCATGCAGGCGGGTTCGAGGCAGTGATGGCAGGCGGTAGTGACGTGCTGCATCACCGGGAGCGAAGTCGTGCCGCCGACAAGCAGTCCGACATCCCGCCAGGTCTCATCCTCATCGAGCCCGTTCAGCGAATGACAGGCCGTAACGCACGCCTTGCAGCCCGAGCAGCGGTCGAGATCGACTTCGAACGCATACTGCTGGCCGGGACCGGGCGGAGTTGCGGGGAGAAGCTTTGAGTAGTAGCGGGCCTGGGCGGGGAGCTGGTCGTGGTCGCGGGAAAAGCACTCGACGGCCGTGAGAGTCTGCTGTTCGGCGAGGAGCTGGTCGATGAGCGGCAAAGCAAGCGGCAGACGTAAATCTGCCGTGTTGTCGGACGCGTGATCCGGGATCGCACGGCAGACTGACGTCTGCCGCTCGCTGAGTGTGTTGGGCATTGTCACACTCCCACGCTGGTGGCGAGTTCTTCGACATGCGTGTGAGTGCCGCAGCCTGTGTGCGTCTTGCAGGACGTGGCGAGCGCGCAGCCAATCTCGGTGGCGAGCAGTGCGTCCAGATCCTCAACCGGCGGCAGATCGAGGTAGACGTCGTCCCCCTCCACCTTCACCGGGAAGGTGCGGATGCGGTAGGGCTCGCTCTGCAGGGACTCGCCGGTCTCGAGTGAGAAGGTCTTCTTGTGCAGGGGGCAGGCGACTTTGGGAGTTCCCTGCACATCCCCGATGATGCCTCGCGACAGCACGAACGCCTTCTTGTGGGGGCACATGTTCTGCGAGGCGTACCACTCGCCACGCGAGGCGAAGTTGAACACGGCGATCTGCGACTTGCCGTACTTGATGGTGGCGCCGCCGTCGAAGGGGAAGTCGGAAACGTGGCCGACGTGGGTCCAGGCGGTCGCCGGCTCGTCAAACGTGGTCGCCTTTGGCTCCCCGCTCAACGCGGTGAATTGTTCCAGAGAGATCAGTTCGCTCGGCCAGTCGGCGGGACGGGGCTGGTCGCGCTCGCTGATGATCTCGATGCAGGACTCCGATTCGTCGGTGTTGACGAACTGGCGGAAGCGTTTGCGCTTCTCCGGGTCCCGCACCACGGCCGCCCATTCGCACTCGTAGGTGGCGACCAGGTGATTGATCATCTGTTCGAAGTCGGCGCACAGGCCGAGCTTGTCGTCGATGATGACCTCGTGAAGGTGGTCGATGCCCCCTTCGAGCTTTTCGAGCCAGACCGACGTGCGGGTGAGGCGGTCGGCCGTCGAGATGTAGTAGGCGAGGAAGCGGTCGATGTAACGGAGCGCGGTGTCTTCGTCGATATCGGCTGCGAGCAGGTCGGCGTGCCGAGGCTTCGCCCCGCCGTTGCCGCAGACGTAAAGATTGTAGCCGTTCTCGGTGGCGACGAGGCCGAAGTCCTTCCCCTGGGCCTCTGCGCATTCGCGGACGCAGCCCGAGACGGCCCCCTTGATCTTGTGCGGAGCCCGGATCCCCTTGTAGCGGTTCTCAATGCGGACCGCGAAGGCAACCGAATCCTGCACGCCGTAGCGGCACCAGCTCGTTCCGACGCAGCTCTTCACTGTCCGCAGGGCCTTGCCATAGGCGTGGCCGCTCTCGAAGCCTGCGTCCACCAGCCGCTCCCAGATCTCGGGGAGATCCTGCACCCGGGCGCCGAACAGGTCGACCCGCTGTCCGCCGGTGATCTTCGAGTAGAGCCCGAATTCTTTCGCGACCTCGCCGAGGACGATCAGTTTCTCCGGAGTGATCTCGCCGCCCGGAACGCGCGGCACGACCGAATACAGTCCGCCCCGCTGCATGTTGGCGAGGAAGCGGTCGTTCGTGTCCTGCAGCGATTCATGGTCGCCGTCGAGGATGTTGTCGTTCCAGAGGCTGGCGAGGATCGACGTGACGGCCGGCTTGCAGGTTTCGCAGCCCTGGCCGCGGCCGTACTCGGCCAGCGCCTGTCGGAATGTGCGGATCCCCTTCGTCTTGATGAGAGCGAACAGTTCGGTTCGCGACCAGGTGAAATGCTCGCAGAGATGATTGACGATTGTCTTGCCCGCCTTCTTCAGCTCGGACTGGAACAGATCGGTTACGAGCGGGACGCAGCCTCCGCAGCCGGTGCCGGCACGGGTGCAGATCTTCACGGCGGCCACCGAATCCAGATCGTGCTCACTGATCGCTTTGCAGATGTCTCCCTTGGTGACGTTGTTGCACGAGCAAACCTGGGCGGAGTCGGGCATGGCGTCGATCCCCACCGCCGCTCCGCCGCGGCTGCCGACGATGAGTTCATGCGGACGGCACGGGAGCGGAGCGTTGCTCCTGGCGAGCATCGACAGGGTGCCATACTCGGACGCGTCCCCCACGAGAACGCCGCCGACGAGTCGCTTGCCGTCGCTGGAGAACAGCAGCTTCTTGTAAACGCCGGCGAAGGGGTCTTCGAAGGCGAGCGGAGTGGCACGTTCGGCCGGGGCTTCGTAATCGCCAAAACTGGCGACGTCGATGCCCATCAGCTTGAGCTTGGTGGACAGGTCGGTACCGTGGAAGGTCCGCTCCACCCCAATCAGATTCGAGGCCACGCACTCGGCCATTTCGTAGCCAGGAGCGACCAGGCCGTACACCATGCCGCCATGCACGGCGCACTCGCCGATGGCGTAGATATCAGGGTCTGAGGTTTCCAGCCGGTCGTTGACTTCGATGCCGCCCCGCTGGCCGACGGCGAGCCCCGACTGGCGGGCGAGCTCATCGCGCGGGCGGATGCCGGCGGAGACGATGATCATTTCCACGTCGAGCGCGCTGCCGTCGTTGAACTCCATCCGCTCCACGCAGCCGTTGCCGTGAATCTCCCTGGTCGACTTGTTGAGATGCACCTGCACGCCGAGTGCTGCGATCTGCTGCACCAGGATGCGGGAGCCGGCGTCGTCGATCTGCCGGGGCATGAGCCGCGGGGCAAACTCGACGACATGCGTCTCCAGCCCGAGATCGTACGCCGCCTTGGCGGCTTCGAGGCCCAGGAGTCCGCCGCCGATGACAGCGCAGCGTTTCGAGTTCGCGCCGTAGTCGATGATTCGCTGCAGATCTTCGATGGTGCGGTAGACGAAGACGCCGCGCTTGTCGATGCCCGGCACCGGCGGGACGAACGGGATCGATCCCGTCGCGAGGACGACCTTGTCGTATGCGATCTCGACCCCCTTGTCGGAGCGAACGACGCGGGACTGGCGGTCGATCGTGCTGGCCCGGTCGCCGATGTGCAGTTCGACGCCGTGCTGCTGGTACCAGTCCAGCCGGGCCAGCATCAGCTTTTCGGCGTCGCGATGCGCGAAGAACGACGTCAGGCCGACGCGGTCGTACGCGGCGCGCGGCTCCTCGCAGAAGGTGACAATGCGATAGCGGCGGGCCTCGTCAAAGGCGACCAGCTTTTCGCAGAGCCGGAGTCCCACCATGCCGTTGCCGATGACGACAACAGTCTGGCGGCGATCCGGATTCGATGAGTGAGCGCTCATGGGAATCCTTGCTTGTGTGTCGCACCATTCGATGGATTAGCGGGGAGCCAACGGCGACCGCATCGTGTGGTATCTCCAATTGCGGCCCCTCACCCCCCGCCCCTCTCCCCGCATGTAACACTGGTAGGTGGAAAGTCGCTCGGCGGGGCGAGGGGGGAAGTTCAGCTGACTTCAGTCCGCGTATGCTGGCATCGGAAGCGTTTCGGGATTTCGACGATGTCCGGCGCTTGCGGCCTCGGTCGCGCCGCGAGTCTCGGACTCGGCGGCCGTATTGAACGTCACGGCAAAGCTGGCGAACGATGCGACCGTCACCGCCGCGCCGAGGATGAACAACGCGGTGGGCCAGCTGAGGCTATCGCTCTTGAACAGGAAGCCCGCGGCGACGGCCCCGGCGTTGCCGCCCGCCCCGACGATGCCGGCCACCGATCCCAAGGCGCGGCGATTGATGAACGGCACGACCGAAAACGTCGCGCCCTCGGACATCTGCACGAACAGGCTGAACAGGATCAGCGAGGGAATCGCCAGCAGCAACGTACCCTGCTGAGAGAACAGCATGAGCGCCAGCCCTTCGCAGAAGACCGCGACGAACAGCCACTTCACGCGTCCGCCGACACCCCACAGCGAGCCCGCCTTGTCGCCGAAGTAACCTCCGAGCGTGCGGGCGAAGATGTTCATCAGCCCGAAAAGGCTGGCGATCAGCCCCGCCATGCCCACCGCCTCGACACTGTCCATCTGCCGGAAGTAGTCGAAGTAATCCACGAAATAGAGCGCCGCGACGTTGTTGATCGTCAGCTCAATTCCAAAGCAGGCGCCGTAGATGACGAACAGCGCCCACACGCGGTAGTCGCGGCAGGCTTCGAGGAATGTGCCGTTCGTCGACTTCTTCTCGGGCATCACCCCCGCGGCCCGGAGGTCGGCGAAGTTCCCCTGCGGCGTGTCCTGCGTGCAGAAGTAGTAGGCAACCCCCACCAGTGCGCACACGGCTCCGGCGAGGACCATCGACATCCGCCAGCCCAGAGCGTCGCTGAGGCCGAGCGTCCCTACGAACAGCGCGAAGATGGCCGGCATGACCAGCTGTGTGACGCCGCCGCCGAGATTGCCCCAGCCGGCCGTCGTGGCGTTGGCCGTGCCGACGCAGTTGGGGGCGAACATCACCGACGTGTGGTACTGCGTGATGACGAACGAGGCGCCGATCACGCCGATGAGCACGCGGAAGAGCAGGAAGGTCTCGAACGACTGCGCGAGACCGATCCCCATCACCGGCAGAGACCCCAGCAGCAGCAGCCCGGTGTAGGCCAGCCGCGGCCCGATGCGGTCACACAGCCAGCCGACGAACAGCCGGGCGAGGACCGTGATGGCGACGGAGCCGATGATGCACCAGCCGATCTGATCCTTCGTAAGCTCCAGTTCCTCGCGCACCACCTTCATCAGCGGTGCGATGCCGAACCAGGCGAAGAAGCAGAGGAAGAAGGCGAACCACGAGAAGTGAAACGCCCGCATCTGCGGCGACCGGAAGTCAGTCAGCCTGATGCGCGCAGCCTTGCCCTCGACCTGCATGAAGATCTCCCGGCGCGTGAGATTGCGGATTCAGTTCCACACCGGGAGCGCATCCGATGCGTCGTGTCGCTCGGGGAGAGAGCAAGGTGCGTGCCGCGACCGCGGGCTTGAGTCAACCTGGCCGACCATGCCCGTTTTGCGCGGGAAAAACTGCGCGGGCAGCGCAGCCATGCTGACCTGATCAGCAATCGCGATGAGAGGCGCAGCAGTCGCCGTGCACAGAATGTAGGCAACTCACTCCGCGAGTTGCGTGATTGGGAGCTCACCTGTGAGCCCGTTTCTTCTTGAAGCGGCGTCGTTTCAATCCACTCGCGGAGCGAGTGGACTACTTGAAGGTTGAGGGTCATCATCAAAGTGACCCTGCCCGACTGAGGCAGCGTGGCGCACCTCGAAGTAAAAGGCATTCCACCAGGTGGATCAGCACAATGACGAAAGAGCCCGCATCGCGACCGTCTGGTGAAACAGCGAGCGAAGGAACCGGCCCCGCGTCGTGCTCAGAAGTTTCGCTCACATTCTCCGGCCGGCTGCGGAGCGTGCGGTGTGCGCTGCGGGGTGTAACCGTGATGCTGCGGACCCAGCACAACGCCTGGTTGCACGCGGCGGCGACGGTGCTGGTCGGCCTTGCGGGATGGCTGGTCGGGCTCACGGCCGCGGAGTGGTGCTGGATCGTGCTGGCGGTGGTGGCCGTGTGGACGGCCGAGGCCCTGAATACCGCGTTCGAGTTTCTGACGGACGTGGCGTCGCCGACGTTTCATCCGATCGCGGGCCAGGCGAAGGACGTGGCGGCGGGAGCGGTGCTCATCGCCTCAGCGGGCGCCCTCATGATCGGGATTCTCGTCTTCGCGCCGCACGTGTTCGCGCTGATCCAGGACGCGGTGCAAGAGCCACACTGACCGGGGCGACTCGCGATCCTGATTGACGCCCCCGCCTGCCGCAAAATCAGGCCGAAGCAGGCCAATGCACAGCACAACGGGGCGATGTCATCGGTCGCTCAGAACGGTCGGACATCGGTCTCGACTCAATATCGGGCAGTTTCTAGACTTCCCGCCCCCAGCGGCTCCGGCCGGGAGCCGCAGTGCGATGTATCGATCCCGGCCTGATCCTTCGGCACGGAAGCCTGCATGTACAAGCTCCTGCTCTCCAGCCGCTATCTGCGCACGCGGTTCATCGCGCTGGCCAGCATCATCAGCGTGATGCTCGGGGTGGCGACGATGATCGTCGTCAACAGCGTGATGGCGGGATTCAGCAGCCAGATGAAAGACCGGCTGCACGGCATCCTGGCCGACGTCATGCTGGAGTCGAACAGCAGCGACGGGTTTCGCGACCCGGAAGAAGTCATGCGGCTGGTGGAGCAGATCGCCGGCGACCACATCGTTGCGATGACGCCGACTGTCGAAATCTATGGCATGATGAGCTTCGACTGGCACGGCCAGCAGATCACGCAGCCGATCACGCTCGTGGGCATCGTCCCCGAGGGCAAGGACCTCGTCAGTCCGCTGCGGGAATACCTGATGAGCCGCCAGACTATCAAGGAGGACGGCGAGGTCGTCCGCCGGCCGCTGGTGGCGATGGATGCCCCTCTCAACTGGAAACTCACCAGCGAAGCCGCCGCACATCGGGCGGAATGGCTGGAATGGGAGCGGATTCGCGTCCGGATTGAAGCCGGGGATGCGCAGACCGCGTACAAGGAGTCGGGCGAGTTTACGGGCGTGGAAGAGGCCGACTTGCCGGTCAACCCGTTCGACTTTGCGACTGAGGCTGGTCAGGGGGAGCCGTCGCCCGATCAACTGTTCGGCCCGCCGGATGCCTCGACGCCGGCGGTTGATCCGAACGCACCGCTGCCTGCGCGCGTGTACATCGGCATTGGGCTGGTCAGCTTTCCGTACGTGGAGAAAGAGACCGGCAAGACGCGGACGATGATGATGCTGGAGCCGGGACAGGACGTGAAGTTCACGACCGTCTCGGTCGGCACGCCCGAGCCCGCGCGATTCGCGGCGACCGTCAGCGACGTGTTCAAGAGCGGCATGAGCGAGTACGACTCCACGCTCGTTTTCTGCAACCTGGCCGAACTGCAGTACGCCCGCAAGATGCTGCTGCGCCGGCCAGGCAGCGAAGACGACTGGAAGCAGGGATCGGTCACCGCCCTGCAGATCAAGCTTCGGGACTACGACGAGGCTGGCCTGGTCGTGCAGAAACTGCTCGCCAACCTGCCTCCTGGTGAGTTTCAGATCCGCACCTGGGAGCAGAAGCAGGGGCCACTGCTGCAGGCGGTCGAAGTGGAGTCGGCCATCCTGAACGTGCTGCTGTTCCTGATCATCGCGGTCGCCGGGTTCGGCATTCTCGCGATCTTCTACATGATCGTCGTGGAGAAGACGCGCGACATCGGCATCCTCAAGGCGCTCGGCGCCGGCTCGGGCGGCGTGATGTCGATCTTCCTCAGCTACGGGCTGGCGCTGGGGATCGTCGGCAGCGGCGTGGGAGTGATCCTCGGCCTGCTGTTCGTGCGGTACATCAACGAGATCGAGGACGTCCTTTCGTGGATCACCGGGAAAAAGGTGTTTGACGAGACCATTTACTATTTCGACAGCATTCCCACGGTGGTGCATCCCGTGATGGTGATGTGGGTGGCCGCCGGGGCCATGGTCATTGCCGTGCTGGCGAGCGTGCTTCCAGCCCGACGCGCCGCCCGGCTCGATCCGGTCCAGGCGCTGCGGTACGAGTGAATCTCACCAGAACCAGATTTCGACAATAGCCCGACGCGCAAGCGAGGGCACTGAGGATGGACGTCCAATCCCTCGCTTGCGCGTCGGGCTATTGTGACGCGCCAGGAATCACCTTACGCGAAAGGACTCGCACATGGCGGTTGCCACGCAGCCTCCCGCATCGTCGCGACCCGGCACCTACACGCTGCCCCTGTACAAGCAGCCGACACCGACGCACGTGTCCGCGGTCGCGCTGGACAAAGCGTACCGGAAGGGCGACATCAAAGTGCCAGTGTTGAGGGGCGTGGACGTGTGCGTCAGCCGCGGTGAGTTCCTGGCGGTCGTCGGTCAGTCGGGTTGCGGGAAGAGCACGCTGCTGCATCTGCTGGGTCTGCTTGACACGCCCGACGTCGGCGAAGTCCGGCTGGAAGGCCGCCGCATCGACGACCTGCCGGCCGCGACACGGGACGAGCTGCGGAACCGCGTGTTCGGATTCGTCTTCCAGTTCTATCACCTGCTGCCGGAACTGACGCTCCTGGAGAACGTCCTCAGCCCGCTGATGATCCGCTACTCGGCGTGGGAGTACTGGAAGCGCCGCAAAGACCTGACGGCGGACGCGATGGAGATCGTGAGGAAGGTGGGACTCGAGCACCGGATCAAGCACCGCCCGACGGAGCTCTCCGGCGGAGAGATGCAGCGCGCCGCCATCGCCCGCGCCCTGGTCGGCAAGCCGCGGGTGCTGCTGGCGGACGAGCCGACCGGCAACCTCGACTCCCGCACCGGCGGAGAGATCATGGACGTGTTAAGCCGGTTGAACCAGGATGACCAGCTGACTATCATCATGGTGACGCACGATGACCGTCTGGCCGCACAGGCGCAGCGGATCGTGAGGTTGTCGGAAGGCCGCATTCAGGCCCATGACGAAGCCGCCTGAGCGGCGGACGACTGATAGAAAATGCCATCGCCCGGCCCAGTGCCGGGCGTTTTTACGTCCGAACCCCTGCCGAATCGCACGTGTCATCGGACAAGCCCGCGGGTTGCAGCCCGAGGGCCTCAGCCTCCAACCAGGCCTGCCATGTCGCTCAAAGTCTACATCGATGGTCAGCTGCTCGATAAAGAGCAGGCGAAGCTCAGTGTCTACGATCACGGACTGCTTTACGGCGACGGGGTCTTCGAAGGGATTCGCGTCTACAGCAAGCGCGTCTTCCTGCTGCAGGAGCACGTCGACCGCCTGTACGAAAGCGCCCTCGCCATCCGCCTCGAGATTCCGCTTTCGAAGCCGGAGATGACGAAAGCGGTCGAAGACACCGTCGCGGCCAACAAGATCACCGACGGCTACGTCCGGCTGGTGGTCACGCGCGGCGCCGGCTATCTCGGGCTCGATATCCGCAAGACGAGCCATCCGCAGGTAATCGTCATCGCCGACACGATCACGCTCTATCCGGAAGAGTTTTATCGCAACGGCCTGGCCATCATCACCGCCAGCACGCTGCGCAACCACCCCGGCGCGCTCAGCCCGCGGATTAAGTCCCTCAATTACCTCAACAATATCCTGGCCAAGATCGAAGCCACCGACGCCGGATGCCAGGAGGCGCTGATGCTCAATCACAAGGGAGAAGTCGCCGAATGCACGGGCGACAATATTTTCATCGTCAAGAATGACGTGCTGAAAACGCCGTCCACCGAGGCCGGCATCCTCGAAGGCATCACCCGCAACGCCGTAATCGGCCTGGCGCGTGAGGCCGGCATTACGGTGCAGGAAGTTCCGCTGCTGCGCCACGACATCTATGCCGCAGACGAATGCTTCCTGACAGGAACGGCTGCGGAAGTGATCCCGGTCGTCAAGCTGGACGGGCGACAGATCGGCAATGGTCAGCCCGGTCCAGTGACACACGACCTGCGGTCCCGTTTCCAGAAGCTCGCACGCGGAGAGTAACCGGCAACCCGATCACCCGCCGCGTCGATCCAATGCGCCCTGCGGGCGCCTGACCGTTGCACGACGATTCATTGAGGAGTCATCGATGCAGTATTTCGTTCGTCGTCCCTGGGATCTCCCGGAGCATGCCCATACTGCGGAGAGCGTGTATCGGGACCGTCGCCGGCATCGCCGCGACTTTCTGCGCGCGATCGGCGTTTCGGCCGCCGGCGCGACGCTGGCTCCGCTGCTGAATGGTTGCAGCAAGCCGACCGACGCCGAAATCGCCGAAGCGGGCCGGGCCGACGCGATCGCACAGGAGTTTGACAGCTACTATCCGGCGGTTGAGAACCTGGCCTTTGAATACGGCCGGCCGGAAACGCTGGCCCGTGATGCCGCGGAGTACGCAAACTTTTACGAGTTCACGCGTTCCAAGTCGGTGTATCGCCACGTCGCCGACTTCCAGCCGAGTCCCTGGTCGTTCGAGGTGACGGGCCTTTGCGCGAAGCCGCGGACGTTTGATCTGGAGGACGTTCACAAACTGTTCCGCCTCGAAGAGCGCGCTTACAGGCATCGCTGCGTGGAGACATGGGCGATGTGCGTCCCGTGGACCGGTTTTCCGCTGGCGGCGCTCCTGAAAGAAGTCGAACCGGAAGCCACGGCGAAGTTCGTGACGTTCACCACCTTCGAGCGGCCGGACCAGGCGCCCAACCAGTCCGATGCGTCGCTGCCATGGCCCTACACCGAAGGCATCACGATCGACGAAGCCCGCAACGAGCTGGCCTTCATCGCGACGGGCATCTTTGGAGCACCGCTGCCGAAGCAGCACGGCGCGCCGATCCGTCTGGTGCTGCCGTGGAAGTACGGCTTCAAGAGCTGCAAGTCGATCGTGAAGATCGAACTGACCGACCGGCAGCCGGCGACGTTCTGGAACACCGTCGCACCGCACGAGTACGCTTTCGAGGCGAACGTCGATCCCACCGTGCCGCATCCGCGCTGGAGCCAGGCGACGGAGTGGATGCTGGGGACGCAAGACCGATACGAAACCCAGCCCTACAATGGCTACGGGGAGTTTGTCGGCGCGCTCTACAGTTGATCGGATCGGCAGCGACAGCCGTGGAACTCACGTGGGAGTGACTGATGCGTGCCGCCGCATTGGGACTCAACACGCTCGTCGTGCTCTTCTTCGGCGGATTCCTCGCGTATATCTGCCTCCTCCCGGAGCGGCTGGAATCGCACGCCCGAGAGTTCGTCACGGAGAAGACGCTGGCGTTTGCGGAACCGATCGTGTCGATCGCGGAGGAGGCGCTGGCCGTTCCGCTGGTTGCCAGTCTGATGACGGAAGATCAGATTGCCGCCGTGCAACATGAGATCGACCGCTACCGGTTGGACCCGGCCGGCTACGTCGCCGACCTGACCCGGATGCGCGTACTGCCGCCGGAACCAGGTGCGGCTCACCCGTTGCTCGACAAGGTGCGATCGATCAAGGTCCGCATCCGCACGTTCTATGATGAAACGCTGCAGGCGTTGATGAACGACCTGCGAATCTTCGCCGGTTCCAATCTGGTTGCTGGCTTGATCGCGCTCTGGCTGGCGTATCGGTCCCGACATACGAGGGCGAAGCCGGTGCTGGGGTTCTCGCTGGTCCTGTTTGCGGCGGTCCTGTATTGCTCCTGGATGTATGTGGACGACCTGACGTTCTTCCGCATCCTGTTCCGGATGCACATGGGCTGGTGGTACCCGGTGCTGCTGGCGATCACCGCAGCGGGACTGCAATGGGAGTACGGTGTCCGCACTCCGTCGGATGAGCGAGAAGCCAGTTCCGCAGCAGCCGGTCATTGACTTTTCCGGTCAGGAAAGGCTGACGGCGGCCCGACCCGGAATCTGCCCGGAATCAGGGGCGAAACGCGTCTTCTCTCCGACGCGTCGTGCGGCAGGGTGTAGGTTTTGCGGTCCACCTGCGAACTGCTGACACGTCCCCTCTCACTGATTCAGCGAGGCCCCCTATGACGCTCCTGAGGCGAGCCATGCAGCGCGCCGGGCCGGGTCTGATTGTCGCCGCCTGCCTGCTCTCGACAGGCATTGGCGGCGCGAATGACGAGATCCGTCTGGCGTCCTGTCCTTGTGAAAACAGCTCCGTGACGGGGGCGTACGTCTCCTCCGACTGGAGCCTGTCGCCGGCTGTAACGTATCCCTTGGCTCCGATGGTGGCGGGCGTCATGCCCGTCACGGCGACGGTCCCCCCGCCGCCCGGAACGCTGGGTACGACGTATCGCCGTCAGTCCTGGCCCATCCCGGCCGATCGCCACCCCCGGGTGGCGATGCTGGACGTGCGGGCGCCGAAAGGCGCGACGAACGTCCGGGTCTTCGTGACGTACGAATACCGTACGGAAGACGAAGTCACGGGTTTCCAGGACCTGTACGATGCGTGCATCTGGCACTTCGAGACGGACCCGTTGATTCCGGGGATTCCGCATGTGTACCGCGTGGAGGCCGACGTCGACGGGCAATGCGACGCCCGTTACGTGCGGTTGATCCGTGGTCGCCGCGTGGTGCTGGAGTTCTGATCGATCCCTCCAGCACCGCCGCGGCGGGCACCCTTCGAGTGTGTGAACTTTCGGTCGCCGATGTCTGCCGACTTCGGTCCGATCGCCCCGAACCAGAACGTTGGCGACCTCGGCAACGGTTCTTTCACCCGCTCTCCGTGTGCCGTCCCGGCCCCCACCATGTGGGTTCCCAAACGCAGTCCATCTCGACATGATGAAGCGCCCCCCGGACGCCCCCTGCGGCCGGGGGGCGCTGCATTGCGCGCCCTGCGAGAATCGAAGTACCGAGATCGAAGCGAGACGGAATGGCGGAATACGACCTGGTGGTGATCGGCGCCGGACCCGGCGGCTACGTGTGCGCTCTCCGGGCGGCACAGCTGGGGATGAACGTCGCCTGCGTGGATGAGAACGAACAGCTCGGCGGCACCTGTCTGCGGGTCGGATGTATCCCGAGTAAGGCACTCCTGGAGTCCAGCGAACTGTACGCTGAAGCGCGAGACTCCTTCTCGGAACATGGCATCCAATTGGGAGAAGTCGGCTTCGACCTGAAGCGAATGCTGCAGCGCAAGACCCAGGTCGTCTCCACCCTCACGAAGGGGATCGCCGGACTGTTCAAGCAGCGGAAGATCACGCACCACCGGGGGCGCGGCCGGTTCGCCGGGCCGGGGGAGATCGTCGTCGCCGCAGGAGACGGGGAGCAGACGCTGCAGGCGGACCGCGTCGTCATCGCCACCGGCAGTGTGTCGGCAGCGCTCAAGGGAGTGGAACTGGACGGCGACCGCATCGGCACCAGCACCGAGGCTCTCTCGTATGAGTCGGTGCCCGAGCACCTGGTGGTGATCGGGGCGGGGTATATCGGCCTGGAACTGGGAGCCGTCTGGCGGCGATTGGGCTCAAAGGTCACAGTCCTGGAATACCTCGACCGCATTCTGCCGGGGATGGATGCCGAGATTGCGACCGAGGCGCTCAAGGTCTTCAAGAAGCAGGGCATGGAGTTCCGGCTGGGGACGCGCGTGACCGGTGCTGTCGCGAAGAAGAAGCACTGCGTTGTTGAATGCGCCGACGTGGACCCGATCCAGTGTGACCGAGTGCTGCTGGCAGTCGGCAGGCGGCCCAACACCGAGGGCCTCGGGCTGGAGACGATCGGTCTCGAACTGGATGACAAAGGGCGCGTGCCGGTCAATGAGCGGTTTGAGACGTCCGTCGAAGGCGTTTACGCCATCGGCGACGTCATCCGCGGCCCCATGCTGGCCCACAAGGCGGAGGACGAAGGGGTCGCGTGCGCGGAGTGGATGGCGACCGGCTACGGGCACGTCAACTACGACGCGATCCCCGGCGTCGTGTACACACACCCGGAGATCGCCAGCGTCGGCCGCACCGAGGAGCAGCTCAAGGAGGACGACATCGAGTATCGGAAAGGCGTTTTCCCCTTCGTGGCCAACGGACGCGCGCGGGCGTTGGGGCACACGACCGGACGAGTCAAGATCCTGGCCGACGCGGAAACGGATCGCATCCTCGGTGTGCACATCATCGGCCCTCGCGCGGGCGACCTGATCGCGGAGGCCGCCGTCGCGATGGAGTTCGGCGCCAGCAGCGAGGACCTGGCCCGCTGCACGCACGCGCATCCGACGCTGTCGGAAGTGGTCAAGGAGGCGGCGCTGGCGGTCGACGATCGCGCTCTGCACATTTGAAATCGGAGCCGATCACGGTGCCCCGCGTTTTCATCCCGCCCCCCCTGCGACGCCTGACCGGCGGGTGCGCCGAAGTCGACGTGTCCGGCGGGACGCTGCGGGCCGTCCTCGACGAGTTGGACGCCCGCTTTCCCGGAATTCGCGAACGGCTGTGCGAAGACGATCGCATCCGCCCCGGCTTCAGCGTCGTGATCGGTTCCGAAATGGTCGGTCCAAGCCTGCTGCAGCCGGTGCCGGCCGACGCCGAGGTGCACTTCCTGCGTTCAGTCGGCGGGGGATAAGGCCTTCCCGGCACGCGGCGATCGCAGTTGCGGGACAGGCCGTGGTTCGGTCGAATAGAGGCCTCGTCCCCGGTCATCGCCGCCATTCGACCTGCATGTCTGACGCGGATTCCTCTTTCCGTCGCCGCATCGGCCATTGGCTCGCCACGCGCCGCGATTCGCTCCGCGGTACGCTGATCAGCGTCTGCCTGCATGCCACGCTGCTGCTGTGTTTCGCGTTTATTCTATTGCCGGTCGAGACGTTGAGCGAAACGCTGTTCGTCACGACGGTCGAGACCGTCGCAAACCCGGCTATCGACGATCCGCTCGAAGCGAACGTGATGCCGGAGCAACTCCGCGACGGCAGCACCAACGCCGCGGCCGAACCGGTGAATGCGATTAAGGTGAGCGACACGCCGTCGCCAGCCACGGTGAAACTCGACCTGCAGCCGCTGCAGGTGAAGCCGACGGTGGAGGAGATGCTCGGTCCGACGGCGAAGGCGGATCAACTGGCCGGGCGGAGCGAGGCGGCGCGGGCCGCGCTGGTGCAGGCGTTCGGCGGGACGACCGAGAGCGAAGCGGCGGTCTCCAACGGCCTCAAGTGGCTCGCCGCTCATCAGCGGGACGACGGCAGCTGGAACTTCGATCATCGCACGGACGAATGCGGCGAAGAGTGCCTGCATCCCGGAAACCTGACTCCCTGCACCGTGGCGGCCACATCAATGGCGCTGCTCTGCTTTCTCGGCGCGGGGCATTCGCATCAGCATGGGGATTATCAGGAAGTCGTAGACCACGGACTGAAGTATCTCGTCAGCAAGATCGAGAAAGATGAGTACGGGGCCAGCCTGCAGGAGGTGGAAGGCAATACCGGCATGTACGCCCAGGGGCTGGCGACAATCGTCCTCTGCGAAGCATACGGCGTTTCCAAGGACGCCCAGCTCAAAGCTCCGGCGCAGTTCGCCGTGACCTACATCTGCGAAGCGCAGAATCCCCGCACTGGCGGCTGGCGCTATCTCTTTCGCGATGAGACGAGCGACACGTCTGTCGCCGGCTGGCAAGTGATGGCGCTGGCGAGCGGACGGATGAGCGGGTTGCGGGTCCCGATCCGCACACGGCAACTCGCCACGAAATTCCTGGACAGTGTGCAGGAGCAGAACGGAGCCTTTTACGGCTACGACCGGCCGGGACGCGGACCGACGACGACGGCGGTCGGCCTGTTGTGTCGGATGTATCTCGGCTGGACTCACGACCAGCCTGCGCTCGGTGAGGGAATGGCGTATCTCGCGTCGATCGGCCCGTCCCGCGACAACATGTATTTCAACTACTACGCCACCCAGGTGGTGCATCACTGGGGAGGCGAGGAGTGGGCAACGTGGAACGCCGCCATGCGCGAGCAGCTTGTCTCGACGCAGGAGCGCGAAGGCCACGCCGCCGGCAGTTGGGCGGCCTTTAATGACGACGGCAGCAAGCGGGACCCGCACGGCACCGACAACGGCGGCCGGTTGTACACGACGTGCCTGTCGATCCTCACGCTGGAGGTCTATTATCGCCACCTGCCGCTGTACCAGCGGCAGGCGGTGGAGTCGGACCTGTAGGAGGCGTCGTCGATCGCAGTCTGGGCGCGGCCCACTTGAAGTGCTTGGGCGTTCTGATCGACCTCCATTTGGTGCGGTGGCAATCTGCTACACTGTCCGCATGCGCAATACGCCCCACAAGTTCCGTCTGGTGAATCTGGTGTGGACCGGGGCATTTGCAATGATGATGGTTGGCGCTGGCTACGTGCTCAGCTACCCGGCGGCTGTGAAGTGGACCGGCCGCGCGGATCAGCCACTCTATGCCCCGTGCTCATCGCTTTACTTTGCCACAGGATGCGGACTGCTGTTGGACTGGGCGTCTGTTTGGGGCGAGGAAGTAGAGGATGCAATCTTCTATGCCTGGGCCGAAAGCCTGTTTGAGGATCTTCAGGTCGGAGTCGAATGACCTCCAAGCTCCGGAAGCCGCTATTGGCAAACCTGACGTGGGTGACCGCACTCGTGCTTACTGTTGCGCCAGTGCTGTACGTGCTCAGCTACGCCCCGTACGTTCGGCTGCGTGGTGAATTCGCAATCTCGTACACCACAAGTGGATCCGAGATTGCTCGGTGGGGGGATGGACGCGACTATCCGGTCTACGAGCCAGTTGATTGGCTCATCGATCACACGCCGCTTCAGCAGCCACTCTTTCAATGGGCCGACCTCATTGGGGTAAAGGCTGAAATGGAAATCGCGCACCTATATCGGCTGCTCGATCCACCACCAGTCTCTCCTTAGGGAATCATCTGTCGCCGCACTTGTACAGATCCACCCTGCAGACACGCCCACCACGTCATGATCGAAGTGGAAGCCAAGTTTCGGCTGGAGGGGGAATTCGATCAACTCGTGAGCCGGCTGCGCGAGATGGGAGGACGCCGCGGCGAGGTCGAACAGCAATCGGACGAGTACTTCTCGCATCCCATCCGGCACTTCGTGGAGACCGGAGAGGCGTTTCGCATTCGCAGCGTTGGCAGCCGCAACGTCCTGACGTACAAAGGTCCGCGGCGGGACAAGTCGACGAAGTCTCGCGACGAGATTGAGGTGGATTTCGCCGCAGGGGATGACGAACGGAAGCGCATGCGTCAGCTGCTGATCGCGCTGGGATTCCGCGCGGTCCGCTGCGTCGAGAAGGAGCGCGAGTCGTGGGAGGTCTCATGGAAAGGACTGGCCGTCGAAGTCGCGCTGGATGACGTTGCCGGTCTGGGACGGTTTGTCGAACTGGAAACGATGGCGGACGAGCAGTCCTGGCAGGGTGCGCGGGACCGGCTCCTGGAAATGGCGGCCGAACTGAATCTGGGGCAGTCGGAGCGGAATTCGTACCTGGAACTGCTCCTGGCCGCGGAAAACGGCTCGTAAGACCGGCCTTCCGATTGCAAAAAACTCGATTGCAATTCCCGGGCGGACCGATATACTGTCTACGCGTACAGTATACTCGAATGCTCGCATTGAAAGGGTGTTCTCATGGCAGCGAAGGTCAAGGCGGCCCGTCGCACTTCGGATCCGGTCAAAGAGTCGGATTCCCTGCTGCAGAATGCACTCGGCCAGATCCACAAGACGTTCGGCGAAGGGTCGATCATGCGGCTGTCGGACCCCGGCAGCTCCGTGCCGGAGGGGATTTCGACCGGTTCACTGTCGCTGGACCTGGCCCTGGGAGGGGCCGGCTTTCCCCGCGGGCGCATCATCGAACTGTTCGGTCCGGAGTCGAGCGGCAAGACCACGCTCGCCCTGCACGCGGTCGCCAGTGCCCAGCAGGAAGGGGGCATCGCCGCCTTCATCGACGCCGAGCATGCGCTGGATCCGGCGTGGGCCAAGCGGCTGGGAGTCAACCTGGAGGAGCTTCTCGTCAGCCAGCCCTCCTATGGTGAAGAGGCGCTGCAGATCGCCGAAATGCTGATCAAGTCCAATGCCGTGGACGTGATTGTCGTGGACTCCGTCGCCGCCCTGGTGCCCAAGGCCGAACTCGACGGCGAAATCGGTGACAAGCATGTCGGCCTGCAGGCCCGGATGATGAGCCAGGCGATGCGGAAGCTGACCGGCGCCATCGCCAAGGCCAAGACCTGCGTGATCTTCATCAACCAGATCCGCGAGAAAATCGGCGTGATGTTCGGGAGTCCCGAGACGACCCCCGGCGGACGCGCCCTGAAGTTTTATGCCTCCAGCCGCGTGGATGTGCGGCGGATCGCGACGCTCAAGGAAGGGGAGGAGAGCATCGGCATCCGGATGAAGGCGAAGGTGGTGAAGAACAAGGTGGCTCCGCCGTTCCGCCAGGCGGAGTTCGATATGCTGGGAAGCCGGGGCATCAGCTTGGAGGGGGATGTCCTCGACCTGGCGACGGCCGACCGCATCGTGCAGAAGAGCGGCGCGTGGTTCACGTACGGCGACGTGCGGATCGGCCAGGGGCGCGACAAGGCGCGGCAGTTCCTGGAAGAGAATCCCAAAGTCCTGCAGGAGATTCGGGGCAAGGTCCTGGAACAGCATCGGCACGCCCCGCCGCAGATGTTGTCCCGCGCCGAGTCGAACGGACATGCGGACGCCGAGGAATGAGGCGAGGCGGCGCGGCACATCTTCGCAGGCACAGTCCCCTGTGCCGTCCACTGGACTGACTGCAAATCCCGGCAGACGTTGGGACCACCATCGCGACCCGAATCGCCGGCCGGTTGAAGCGGCCCCCACCCCCTGCGATCCTGTAAGGAGCGACTTTCTCCCGGGTGAAGGATGAGTGACATGTGGCGCCGCCTGTTCTGTTGGGTGATGGCGATCGTCTGCTGGACGCCGCTGCTTCACGCGCAGGAACCCGACCCGCTGGCCGGCGCCCGCGCCATCGAGCAGGCGTTCGTCGACGTCATCGCCCGCGCGGAGGCGTCCGTCGTCAGCATTGCGCGGGTGGATCAGACCCGGCTGAGACAGCGGAACAATCCGCTGGATCCGTTCGGTCTGCCGCGGGACGGAGATGTGGACAACCCGACCGGTCCCGACTTCATTCCGGATCAGTTCGGGTCGGGCGTGCTGATCCGCAATGACCGGGATCCGGAGGGGCGGTTCATCCTGACGACCTGCCATGTGGCGTTCGGAGACGGCAAGCCCCGGGAGGACGCCGACGTGCGGATTTACATCCGGCTTCCGACCCGGCACGTCGTGGAGGCGGCCGCGGCGCCTGTTGCGGCGGACCCGCGGAGCGACCTGGCGGTGCTGAAGCTGAACCTGGAGGGGACCGGACTCGCGGCATCCGACATTCCCGTGCTGTCGCTGGGGCAGGCGGAGAATCTGCAGAAGGGGCGAATGGTCATCGCGCTGGGAAATCCGTACGCCATGGCGCGGGACGGCTCCGCCAGCGCGAGCTTCGGGATGATCAGCAATTTGTCCCGGCGTCCGGCGCCGGCGGCGCGCGAGCCGGGGACGACGGATGACGACTCAACCATTCACGACTACGGCACGCTGCTGCAGGTCGACACGCGGTTGAACCTGGGCATGAGCGGCGGCGCACTGCTGAATCTGGATGGCGAGCTGGTCGGCATCACCACCTCGCTCGCGGCGCTGGAAGGGTATGAGACGTCCGCCGGTTACGCGATTCCCCTGGACGAGGGAATTCGCCGCGTGGTGGAGGATCTGCTGGCCGGTTACGAGGCTGAGTACGGTTTTCTGGGAATCGCGCCGGCGATCGAACTCGGCCTGCAGGTTCCGGGGGCGATGCAACCGACGGCAGTCAGCGTCAATCGCGTCGCGACGGACTCTCCGGCGCATCAGGCGGGGCTGGGCGGGCGCGACGTCATTCTGGCGATCGACGGGCAGACGGTGTATGCGGTGGCCGACCTGATGCGGATTATCGGCCTGAAGGGGCCGGACGCCGAAGTGAAGCTCTCCGTGTGGCGTTCGGGGCAGCAGCTGGAGTTGACGTGCCGGCTCGGCAAGTGGCCGGTGTATGACGATGAAGCAGTGGTGAGCACGGCCAGCCGCTTCCCGTCCTGGCGCGGGCTGCAGGTCGACTATCCCACCGCCCGGAAGCGATACCTGTCGAGCGACCCTCTCGACCGCTACCGCCGGGCCGTGGTGGTGACCAGCGTGGAGCCGGAATCCGCTGCCGCGCGGGCCGGGCTCCAGCCGGGCACATTTATCAAGGAAGTGAATGGCGCCGCAGTCCAGACTCCAGGGGAGTTTGCGTCCGCAGTCAGCGGCGCGGAGCAGGCGGTCACCGTGACGCTCTGGAGCGGTGAACGGCGGATTGTCGCCCCCTGAACCGCGTGCGGCTGCGGGTTGTCGGCATTTCGAGCGGTCTGCCGATGCATTCCGGCCGGCGATCGCTAAACTTCTCCCACATGCGCGGCAGCCGTCGCCGGTGCGTTGATCTGCGGACGTTGTCCCTGCGAATCGTACGCCCCGATCGCACGGCCTGTGGATGCCGTGCAGGTCCACGAGGGAATCACACACGGTATGAAGACCAACGAACTCCGCGAGAAGTACCTCGCTTTCTTTGAGTCCAAAGGGTGCGTGCGGCGTCCGAGCGACGTGCTCGTGCCGCACGGCGACAAGTCGGTGCTGTTCACACCGGCCGGCATGAACCAGTTCAAGAACCAGTTCCTGGGGATCGGTCCGCTGGAGTTCACGCGGGCCACCACCTGTCAGAAGTGCCTGCGGACCGGCGACATCTCGAACGTTGGGGTGACGGCGTATCACCACACGTTCTTCGAGATGCTCGGCAACTTCTCGTTCGGCGACTACTTCAAGCGAGAGGCCATCAACTGGGCGTGGGAGTTCCTCACGGATAAGAAGTGGCTCGGCCTCCCCGGCGACCGGCTCACGGTCACCGTCTACCTCGATGACGACGAGGCCTGGGACATCTGGAATAAAGAAGTCGGGCTCGCGTCGGACCGCATCCGCCGGGATGACGAGCATGAGAACTTCTGGCCGGCGGGCGCCCCATCGAACGGCCCCGACGGCGTGTGCGGCCCCTGCAGCGAGATCTACTTTCACCCCCCCAGCGGGGGAAAGTCGGTCGAGATCTGGAACCTGGTGTTCACGCAGTTCAATCGCGTCGGCCCGCCGCCGGACAACCTCCGCCCGCTGCCGAAGAAGAATATCGACACCGGCATGGGCCTGGAGCGTTGCGCCGCCGTGCTGCAGGGAGTCGAGAGCAACTTCGAGATCGACATCCTCAAGCCGCTGTGCGTGGCAGCTGGGGACGCGGTCGGCGTGAAGTATTCGTTTGGCGGCGAGCACGGCCGTCCGCTGCGCCGCATCGCCGACCACATGCGGGCCGTCACCATGTGCGTCCACGAGGGTGTCGTCCCGTCGAACGAGAAGCAGGGATACGTCGTGCGCCTGCTGCTCCGCCGCGCGCTGCTGGAGGGCTTCCTGATCGGCCGGCAGGAGCCGTTTCTGCATCAACTGGTGCCGGCCGTCGTGGCCGCAATGCGGGATGCCTACCCGGACGTCACGGAGTCGGCGGTCGCCACGGCCGACACAGTCCGCGCGGAGGAGGAGCAGTTCCTCGGCATCATCGAGCGCGGCCTGAATCGCTTCGAGCGGATCGTGGATCGCTGCCGCAAGTCGGGTCAAAGCGTGGTGACGGGCGAAGAGGCGTTCGAGCTGCACACGCAGGAGGGATTCCTGGTCGAAATGACCGAAGCGATGGCGGCGCGGCACAACCTCTCGGTCGATTCCAAACGATTCGAAAAACTGCTCGACAAGCACCGGCAGGACAGCGGGCGCGGGTCGTTCAGCGACAACGTGATGGCGGAAGGCCCTCTGGATGCTATCCGCAAGACGGCCGGCGGCACCGAATTCCTTGGCTATGAAGCGACCTCGGCCGGCGCGCGGATCGTCGGCATCATCGCGGAGAAGCAGCTTGTGGAGTCGATGGAGGAAGTCGGCCACCTCGACCCGATTGCCGTCGTGCTGGACAAGTCCCCGTTCTACGGAGAATCCGGCGGGCAGGTCGGCGACACCGGCGAGATCGCCACGAAGGCCGGCGTGCGGTTTGAGGTGGCGGACACGCAGCGCGACGGTGATCTCATTCTGCACATTGGTCACCTCAAGTCCGGCAAGCTGAAACTCGGCGACGAAGTGACGGCGACGGTCGACGCCGTCCGCCGCGACGGCATCCGCCGGGCTCACTCGGCGACGCACCTCCTGCATCATGCTTTGCGCAAGGTGCTTGGGCCAAACGCACAGCAGCGGGGGTCGAAAGTCGAGCAGGACGTGCTGCGGTTCGACTTTGCGCACAAGGGACCGATGACGCCGGATGAACTGCTGCAGGTCGAGGACGAGATCAACGCCCGCGTCGCGTCCGGAGCCGCCGTCTGCACCGAGGTGACAGACCAGAAAGTGGCGAAGGAACGGGGCGCGATGATGCTTTTCGGCGAAAAGTATCCCGACCGGGTGCGGATGGTCACGATGGGGGACTTCAGCGTCGAGCTGTGCGGCGGCACCCACCTGGCGAATACGGGCCAGGTCGGCCTGTGCCGCGTTGTGAGTGAGGAGCCTGTGGCCAAGGGGGTGCGGCGGGTCGTCGCCTATACCGGGCCGCGGGCTCTGCAGAGCGTGCGGGAGGCGGAGAGCGTCCTCAAAGAGGCGGCCGTCGCACTCAAGACGCCGCAGATACAGGAAGTCCCCCGGCGGATCGAGCAGTTGCAGGACGAAATCAAGCGGTTGAAGCAGGAGCTCTCGCAGTTCACCAAGGCCTCGGTTTCCGGGGCGATCGACAGCCTGCTGCAGGAGGCCGAGACCGTCGGCGACAGCCGGATCGTCTGCGCCCGGCTGGAGAATGCCGACAAGGAGATGCTCCGCGAGTACGCCGACCAGTTGCGGACGCAGGGGAAATCGGTCGCCGTGCTGCTGACGGCGGAGTCCGACGGAAAGGTGCTGCTCTTGGCGGCCCTTACGAAGGACCTGATCCAGAAGGGGGCGAAAGCCGGAGACTGCGTGCGCGAGGCGGCGAAAGCGGTCGGCGGCGGCGGCGGCGGACGCCCTGACCTGGCCGAGGCCGGCGGGAAAGACCCGTCGAAGATCGACGAAGCGCTGCGCGTCGCCGCCGAGTATTACCGGAAGGCGCTGGGCTGAGTTCGAGCGACCGGTACGGCGCCGCGCCCTGCAGGACTAGCCGCGCCGCAGGAAGCGGCCGGAGAACGGGATCGGGCGGTTGTCGCGATGTCGGGATAGGCGAGGTCATCCGTTCGTAACCGCTCCCTTCCGGTCGCGGCTCTTGGCGTGGGGTGAGGATGGGCAGTGCGACTCATTCGTGACCGGCGGGCGCCGCGTCGCTTTGCAGGTACGCGAAGAGGTCGCGGCGTTGCTCCTCGGTTAACTGATCGAGCAGGCCTTCGGGCATCATTGAGGCGTTTGTCTGCTGCAGTTCCTCGATGTCGCTGCGGTCGATGACGAGGCGTTCTGTGGGGGTCTGCAGCGTGAGCGTGCGATCCGACTCCTCCGGCACGACGCCGTTCAGGAGGCGGCCGTCGAAGGTGAGCACGCTGTAGACGCGATATTCGCGCGGCACGGCCGAACTGGGGTCGACGATGTGCTGCAGCAGGTACTCCAGGTTGCTCCGCTGGGCGCCGGTGAGATCGGGACCGATGACCGCCCCCTCGCCGAACAGCTTGTGGCAGTTCGCGCACTTCTGGACGAACAGCGCCCGCCCTGCCGCGGCGTCCGCGTCCTCAGCGCGGGTGAGTTCCGCCTGGAACTGGCTGATGCGCTGCGATTTCTCTTCCGGAGTCGCCCGCACGCTTCCCCACAGCTGTTCGATCTTGGCGTTGAAGGCTTCGTCGTCGTAGTCGCGAATCTGTCTCGCGACATAGATGGAAACGTCACGCGGCGGGATGCGGCCCTCCTCGATGGCTTCGAGCAGCACGGAGGCCGAGTCCCGCCGCGCGGCGAGCGTGCTGATCGCTTCCTGCTGCTGGTCCGGCGTCAACTTCGGATACTGATTGATGATGGCCGACGTAATTCCGGGATGCCGGTACGCCGTGAGCCCGCGTAGCGCCGGTGACGCCAGGTCCGCATCGGACAGCGACGCCAGCAGCAGGTCGACCAACCGGTCATCGATGACCTGGATCAACGTCTCCAGTGCGTGACGGCGATCCGCAGCAGCTGCGGCGGGATCGGCCGCGATCGCAGTCAGCGTGGCAAATGCGGTCTCGTCACCAAACACCAGCGAGAGATACTGCACTGCATCGCGGCCCGTCGGCGTCAGCCGGTCGGTGTCGGACGCGAAAGTGCTCCAGCCCTCCGGCGTTTCCAGCCCGCGGCGGCCTTCCACGGCGTCTCGCAATCCGAGCAGGATGAATTCCAGTCGTTCCGGCCGTAATGCGGACGAGGCCGCCAGGAGTGCGGTGAGACGTGGAATGCCGCCGTCCAGCGCAGCGACCTTTCGGGCAAGGTGCCGGGTTACCAGCGGGATGCGTCCCTCCCGCAGGAGCTTCAGGTCCCGATCCTGGTCATCTCCCGCCAGCGGCTCGATGCCGTACCAGATCATCAACGGAAGGTTGTGATCATCAGCGAACTCCTCATTCTGCACGAGCATCCGGGCGATGCGAAACCGGTCGTCGAAAGAGAGACGCTGAAGCGCGGCTGCGATCTCGACCGCCAGCTGCGGTTGCTCTGCCATGCTCGCCGCTGCCAGATAGCGCTGAAACTCGCTCCGTTCCTCCGGGCTCGGCTTATTGGAAAGATCGCGATCTTCCGCAGCCAATCGGGCCGACCAGGTCAGTATCGCGTCGGTCATAAAACGCATCGGGTGCCACGCACTCTCTCGACTGATGACGTGCTTCGTCCACAGGCAACGCAGCTCATGCTCCCGTTTCCGAAATACGCCCGGGACCATCGCTAGCATCTGCACCGCCGCCGGATCGATCTCCCGCTCGGCCGCGCGCTCCTGCAGGATGAGCCGTGACATGCGGGCGAACCATTCATTTTCGTGCTTCTGCAGTTCGACCAGTTCCACGTCGCTCAGCGAGCGCAGGTCGACCGGCCGATGCTCCGGTGTGCCGTAGGTGATCTTGAAGATGCGGCCCGTGTCGCGCTCGACGTCCTCGTAGTCGTGGCATTCGCCGACGTCATTCCAGTCGGAGAGGTACACGCCGCCGTCGGGGCCGTAGATCATTTCGAGGCCGCGGAACCAGGGGTCCTGCGACAGGCAGAAGTCCGGCAGATGCGATGCGACGACGCCGGAGCCTTCCTCGTGGAACGCATCCCGGTTCATCCGCTGGCCGTGAATGTTCACTGTGTAGAGATTGCCGCGATACTCCTCGGGCCAGTTGTCGCCGAGGTAGATCATCGCGCCGGCGTGGGCGTGGCCGCCGCCGTAGTCGTTGTGCACGCCGCCGATGGAGATATCCCAGTAGCCGCCTCCCCAGTGGATGTGGTCGGCGCAGGATTCGATCAGTCCGTAGACGTGCGGGTTCAGGTCCTGGCCGAACATCCGCTTGTAGTGCCCGCCGGGGAGCACCTGGAACACGTGCTCGATCACACAGTTGGTGATGAACATCCGGCCCTGGGCGTCGAAATCGAGTCCCCACGGATTCGTTGTGCCGGAGGCGTAGAGTTCGAACTCGCGCCGCACCGGATGAAAGCGCCACACTCCGCAGTTGAGCCGCGTGCGTGCGGCCTCCGGCGTGCCTGGCGCACCGACGAGGGAGTTCGAGAGAATGCCGTTGCAGCCGTACAGCCAGCCGTCGGGGCCCCAGGTCAGCCCGTTGAAGACGTTGTGCCGGGCGGTGAGGTCCCAGCCGTCGAGGAGCACTTCGGGCGGACCGTCGGGGACGTCGTCAAAGTCGCGGTCGGGGACGAAGATCAGTTCGGGTGTCGCGCACAGCCAGACGCCGCCGAAGCCGAGTTCGATGCCCGACAGGTTCCGGCCGATATCAAGGAACACCTTGCGGGAGTCGTGTCGGCCGTCGCCGTCGGTGTCTTCCAGGATGACGACGCGGTCGGTCCCGGTCGGCTCGCTGGTCCATTCGGGGTAGGAGAGGCATTCGACGACCCACAGCCGGCCGCGGGCGTCGAACGTCATGGCGATCGGCTGGGCGAGATCGGGCTCGCCGGCAAAGAGCGTGGCCTGGAATCCGTCGGGGAGCTGGAGGGTGGCGGCTGCTTCTTCCGGAGGGAGCGGGCGATTATCTGCGAGACCGGCGGTCGACGCTAAAGCCAGTGCAGAGAAGCAGATAAGCCGGGGCAGAGCGGTCCGTGATCGCATCAATGGGTCCGGTCAGTGGTGAGTGAAAACGGCCTGATCGGCGGCAACGCTACAGTCGTTCGCCGGCTCGGGCCGATTGAGAAACCTGATTCAACACATGTTGACCCTCGTTTGCAAGCCGTGGTAGATTCGACAGTTAGGCCTGAAACAGGCCGTGCCGCACACCTCCACAGTGGGAACACGATGTTGGACCGCACATCGACTGACTGCCGCCCGGCTGGCCGTATCGCCGCCTGGCTGCTTGCCGCCTGCGTGCTGCTGATCGCGACCCGACCGGCCGCTGCGCAGAGGGCCCGCGGGTTCGATCAGGTCGTGAAGATCTACGCGACCGGCGAAGAGCGCAACCGGCAGAACGACCTGTGGGTGCTGGAAGTCCACATGAAGCCCATGCGGATGCAGTGGGTGGACATCACGGACCCGGAGACCGGTGAGGCCTCGCGTGAGTTGGTCTGGTACCTAGTGTACAAGGCCATCAATCGTCCGATCGCCACGCAGGAGGACGTAACCGACTCAACGCCGGTCAACACGCTCGATCCCGTCCTGCAGCCACCGAAGTTCCTCCCTGAGTTCACGCTGATCACTTATGACGATCCGGCGACGGAGATCCCGGACCAGACCTACATGGACCAGGTCATTCCTCAAGCCGTCGTCCAGGTCAACAAGGTGGAAGCGCACCGCCCGGACGACGTGGTGTTGAGCGACACGGTGTCAATCATCCAGCCGGTGCCCACCGCGACGGCTGAGGGCGCCGAAGGGGAATCCTGGATGTATGGCGTCGCAACGTGGCGTAGCGTGGACCCTGAGACGGATTACTTTTCTGTAATCCTGTCCGGGTTCTCGAACGGTTACGAGATCCGCGAAGGTCCCGGAGGGGAACCGATGCGGTGGCGGAAGGTGCTCGTGCAGAAGTTCAGCCGTCGCGGCGACCGGTTCGATCCGACGCAGGTGGAGTTCCGCTTCGAAGGTCCGGGCCGCTGGACCTATCAGCCGGAAGAGACGCCCGCCACGCAGCCGGTCGTTCAACCGCTGGACACGGCTGCGGAAGCCGACGAGCAGTAAGCTACGTCCCGGGATGCCGGCCGAAAGCGGCGTGCGCGGCTGCGAACTCGTTGCTGACAATGGCGCCTGCGAGTGACAGCTCCAGGGCGAATGCCGCTCCGCAGATGATCTCCGCCAGCTTCCCGGCCGAATCGGGGCCGGTGCACCCGAGCAGCTTGAGGTTGGCGCTCTGCTGATGCAGCCGCGTGGCGCCGCCGACCGTCCCGACGGTCAATGATGGCATACTGAGCGAGGCGACGAAGTCGTCGCCGTCCTGCTCGCCGTGGCAGATGCCGCAAGCGTTCTCGGCGACGCAGGCGACGTCCTGCCCCGTCGCGAGATAAATCGCCGCGAGCGCATTGGCGACGTGCATATTGAGACCGACGACGCCGGCGAGTTGCGAGCCGGCGTTGATATCAACGAAGCAGCGGGCCATTTCGGCGGGCGTGGTCCGCAACAGCCGCTTGAGGACGGCGCCGCGAATGCGGGCGGTGGCGATGACGTGATGGCCGCGGCCGTGGAGCAGCATGCGGTACGCTGCGTTCTTGTCGCCGCTGAAGTTGCTTTCGATGAGGTACCGTGGCCGCTGCTCGGCAGGGAAGGATTCGACAATCGCCTGGCAGGCGGCGGCTGTGGCGAGCGTCACCATGTTCTGCCCCGCCGCGTCACCGGTGCTGTAAACAAAGTTGAGAATCACGCGATTGTGTATCGGATAGGTTTCGACGCGCAGCAGTTTCCCGTGTCGCGTGGTCGCTTCGGCCGCGCTGCGCAGCAGGTGCTCGTGTTCGCCGATCCATGCGCGGAAGCGGTCGGCGTCATCAACCAGGTCGAAGATGAAGACGGGGCTGCGCGACACCTCCTGCTTGATATGGCGGGTGGTGATCCCGCCCGACGAGTAGGTCGCCAGCATGCCGCGCGTCATTGAGAGCGAGAGCGTCCCCTCCAGCGTGCAGAGCGGAACATAGAACGTCCCCTGTGCGTGGCGTCCCTGCAGGAGCAGCGGGCCGGCAATGCTGAGCGGGATGCCGACGGCGCCGACCTGGTTCTCGACCAGTCCCTGCAGTTGCTCCGGCTCGTCGAGGGCGAACTCGGGCAATTCGACGCCAGTGCGGCCGGCGAGCCAGGCGCGGCGCTGCTCCACATCCTCCGGGGCGTACCCGCGAGGCGGCGTGAGCTTGCCGGTTCCGCTCTCTCGTTGCGACATGGATTGTTCGATTCAAGGGGGAGGAAACGCAGCGGCGACGCGGGAGAGAAGGCCCGGGAGGCTGCAGCCGGCGACGGAAGCACCGGCCAATCGCCGCTTCCATGGCCGGACATTGATCGTTCCTGCACCCGGAGTCAACCATCACGAACCGGATTGAGACCCCTGTCGCTTGCTGCCGGACGAGATTCCTTACACGCTTCCAACGGCGAACTCTCACGGTGGCGGTCGTCTGCCGTTTACGAATGATCGGGGTCTGGCCGGACGGGCGGTTCGGCGATCGGAATGAGCCAGAGAGCGGCGGTGACGCGACCCACGAACGAGATGGTGAACAGGATGTGAAAAGGAGCGATGGTGGACGCCGAGGGAGCCCCTGCCTGACGGAGCATGCTGTCGAGCCAGAGCCCTCCTGCCAGTCCGGCGACACCGGACAACAGCCCGCCGATCTGCCGGAACAGGGCGAGGTGCAGCGTATTGTCGCTGGGAGGTGAAAGGCGGAGCGTGAGGTTCTGTCCACAGAGGTTGACGATTCCGAACAGGCCCCAGAACGCGTAGGCGCCGAACAGCAGCCACCATGTCTGTGGCCTCGCCGCCAGCCAGAACAGCATCGCGCCGCTAACGGCGAACGTGCTGAGCATCAGCGGCCGGCGATCGCCAAATCGGTCGGACAGTCGCCCGGCCAGGGCCGTCAAGGGGAGTTGCAGGCCCAGCGTCAGGCTCGACAGGACGTAGTACGTGGTGACCGGGATCTTGAGGACATCCACCTGGTACTTGAAGAACGCGGCCTGCGTCAGTCCCTGAGCGAGCGACAGCCACCAGCTGTAGATCAGCAGCAGTCGGAAAGGACGATGTGCGACGGCCCCCGTGAGCATCCACCAGGTCGGACGCTCACGCGTGTCGCTCGTAATGCGGACGTTCGGCAACGTCAGCATCGGCAGAATCGAGGCGAGCGTGAGCACTCCGCCGATGGCGAAGATGCCGACGTACGACAGCCGCTTGCCGTCCGCGTCGAGGCCGGCGATCCAGGCGCTGCGCAGAAAACTGGCGGCGAGCGGCACCACCAGCATCACAACGATGACCGCGATGTTCCGTTTGGCGAAGAACCGGCCCCAGCGGTAACCCGGCACGAGGTCCGACAGCCACGACAGATACGACACGTAGGCCATTCCCTGGCAGACGTACCACACGGCGACGCAGGCGATGATGACGGCGATCGGCTCAATGCCGGCCGGTCTGGCCGCGGGGAACGCTATGAGCGGCACGCCGAGCGCCGCCAACCGCGCCAGGACCAGCGTGATGACCCACGTCCACTTGCGTCCGCCGAGGCGCCGCAGCAGCGGTCGCACAAACAAGCCCGCGCTTTCCGCGACTTCCGGCGTGCACTGCAGCAGCGCGAGCAGCACTACGGCCGGCCGGAATTCGTTGGCGAAGTAGAACAGAAAGCCGCCGGTGCTCAGCACGTGCCCGGCAGTGAACAAAACCTGCGCGGCGATGACCCGCCGCGTGATGGCGGCCACGGAAAATGTCGTCGACATGCGGCCCTCGCGTCCTGCGAACGCGGCCGATCATGCGTCAGCGAACCCGCAAAATCAACGCGCCGGGATACGGGGAGCGGAAACGCAGAAACCCGGCTTCTTTTGAAACCGGGTTTCTCGATTGCCAAAGCATCTGTGCGTCGTTCAGGCCGCTTCACTGTTCGCCGGAATGCGGTCGTCGACTTCGTATGCGAGTCCGACAAACTGCAGTGCGCGAATCGCATAGAACGTCATGTCGATCTCCCACCACTTGTGACCGGCGCGTGCCAGCCGCGGATGGGCGTGGTGGTTGTTGTGCCAGCCTTCGCCGTAGCTGAGCAGAGCGACCCACCACAGGTTGCGGGAGCGATCGACGGTCTCGTAGTTGCGGTAGCCCCAGATGTGGGTGGCCGAGTTTACGAACCACGTGGAGTGATACGCGAACACCAGGCGGGCGCACAGGCCCCACAGGAGCATCGGCCAACCGCCGATGGCGAACAGGGCGACGCCGGAGCCCATCAGCCACAGGCCGTAGGTCTTCTCGAAGAAGCGAAGGACGGGATCGCGGAGCAGGTCGGGCGTGTAGTGCTCGAACAGCGCCTGGCGGACCTTCTCGTCGTGCTGCACGAACAGCCACATGATGTGCGACCACCACGTGCCGTCGTTCGGCGAGTGCGGGTCCCCTTCGCGGTCGGACCGCTGATGATGGACGCGGTGCGTGGCGGCCCACATCAGCGGGGAACCCTCGCCGGAGAGCACGCCGCAGAGGTTGATCAGGATCCGGGCGGGGGTCCGCAGCTTGAGCGAGCGGTGCGCCAGAAACCGGTGATAGCCAAGGCAGATGCCGATGCTGCAGGTCAGCCAGTGCAGGACGACGGCCACGGCCACCGCCTGCCAGGTGACGAAGAACAACGCGGCGACCGCCCCGATGTGCATCCCCACCATCCACAGGAGAACCGTCCAGTCGACGTTGCTCCAACTCTGCTGATCGGGATTGAACTGCTTGAGCAATTCGGCCCGTTCCTCGGCGCGAGTCGCCTCGGGCTGATGCTCAAAGCGGACGGGCTTGTTGCGTCGACGACGCTTACGGACAGGAGCTTCCAGAAGTTGCGCAGACATTGAAGCGTGGCTCCCAGGGCCGCAAGGTGGGGTCTGCGTCGACCCGTCTGCGGCCGGTGAATGCTTGTTTCTCGACCCGCCATTCCGTGGAAGGGACGTCACAAGTCTCTTCCAGGTGCAGGCTTATAGCACAAGCATCGGGAGGTCTGTGTCTGCGGCGGTTCAAACTTCTGTCAAAGTTGTGTCACCGCCGTAAGTCGATTCTCCTTCAGAGGTTACTCCTTCCGGGCGGGCGACGAACCGGTATCCGGTTCCCCGAACTGAGACCAGGTGCAGGGGTTTCGCGGGGTCCGCTTCAATGTATTTCCTGAGCCGCATCACGAAGTTGTCGATGGACCGGCTCGTCACGTCGGCCGACTGCTCCCAGACGTCCCGGAGGATCCGCTGCCGGGGAAGCACGGTCCCCTCATGCTCAATAAAGTAGCGCAGCAGCTGCATCTCCATCGTCGTCAGCTCGAACGACTGTTCCCCCCGGCGGACCTGGAAGGTGCGGAAGTCGACGTGCACGTCACCGAACTGGTAATCCCCTGTCGGGACCGACGCGATGGTGCGCGTGATCCGCTTCTGCCGGTCGAGCAGGCTCCGCACACGGCTGAGCAATTCCGGCAGATTGAACGGCTTCGTCATGTACTGATCGGTGCCGCAATCGAAGGCGTACGCTTTGTCCTCCGAGAGCATCCGGGCGCTCAGCACCAGGATGGGCACGGCCCCGTCCCGCTCCCGGATCGCACGGCAGATCTCGTAGCCACTCATGCCGGGCAGCATCAGGTCCAGCAGGATGCAGTCGATGGCTCCGGGATGTTCATCCACATAGCGGAGTGCGGAGGGCCCGTCCCGCAGCAGCGCCGCCTCGTATCCTTCCTGCTCGAAGTTGAACTGCAGGCCTTTGCCGATGGCGTCTTCGTCCTCGACGATCAGAATGCGGGGCATCAGGCAGACACCTCCACCGCACGGTTTCCATGGGGGGGCGATTCATCCAGCACGTCCGATTCGGCGGAGGAGCCCAACGAGACCCGGCCGGGTAGCTCGATCTCAAACGCGCAGCCGGGCTGTCCGTCGCCCCGGTCGATGACGTTCACCTTCCCCTTCAGCCGTCGCACCAGCGTGTAAACGATGTACAGGCCCAGGCCCGTCCCCTTGCGGCGGCGCTCCAGTTCGCTGCCTCCCCGATAGAAGATGCGGAAGATCTTCTTCCGCTCGTCGTAAGGCACGCCTGCCCCGTTATCGGCGACCCGCACTTTGACACGGTCCTTGCCGACGGGCACGGCATCCACCTGCACGCGCGGCGGGTTGTCGGCGTACTTGACCGCGTTGTCGACGACGTTGGAGAAGATCAGCTGCACCAGCATCCGCCGCGTGTGCAGCGTCATCGGCGGGACGTCGAACGAGAAGACCTGGTCGATGTCCTGCTTGTAGTGGGCACAGGCGGCTTCCGCACACTTGTAGAGCAGCGCTTTGAGCGGCACTGACTCCGGCTGCTCGTTGGTGCCGATTGCATCCAGACGTCCCACTTCCAGCAGCTGGTTGATGAGCTGGTCGAGCCGCGTCAGCTCGTCGGACATCATCTGGTGGAACTCTCGGCGTTTGTGCTCATCGAGCGAGCGCATGCGGAGCGTCTCGAGCGACAGCTGCAGGGCGGCGATGGGGGATTTCAATTCGTGGGTCACGCTGTCGACGAAGTTCGCCTGCCGGTGATTGAGGCGGATCTCTTTGATCGTCAGCGCCAGCCAGAAGGAAAGGCCGGCGAGGATGATGGTGAACGTGACGACTCCCACCGCGAGGGCGCCCCACTGGGCATCCTGAGCGAGGAGGATGATCCAGCAGACCATCAGCGTAATGTTCAGCGCCATGAGCGTGACGCTGAGCGTGATGGGGAGATGAATCCGGCTGCGTTTGCGAAAGTAGACGGCCATAGCTGCGGCACCGCACGTGTACGGTGAATTATAACCGTGCCGATGCGCCGGTTGCAGTGAGACAGCGGCGGCTTTGCAGGGAGCATGCACCAGCCGCGCCGGTCCGGACGCGATCCTTCGCTGCAGTCGCTCCTTGACGGTCGCGGCTCGTGACGTCCGCGGCTACCGCTGGATTCGGGCGGAGCCCCCCTTGGCGAACGACGTCACCTGGTCGAGGCTGGCCATTGTGGTGTCGCCGGGGAACGTGGTGAGCAGCGCGCCGTGAGCCCAGCCGTAGCGGATGGCGGCCTGCTCGACGGAGATCCCCTCTTCCAGTTCCTGGGCTCTTTCGGGATTCATCAGTGCCCAGATGAACCCTGCCGCGAAGCCGTCGCCGCCGCCGACACGATCGAGCACGTCCAGTTCGCACTCCGGAGCCTGATAGGTCTGTCCCTCGATCCACGCCACGGCGCTCCAACTGTGCCGGTTGGTCGTGTGCACCTCGCGCAGCGTGGTCGCCACGGCCTTCACCTGCGGATGCTGCTTGGTGACGGCGTCGATCATCCCGAAAAAGGCGGTGGGATCGAGCTTGCCCTTCGCTTCGACTTCGGGCCCCTTGACCCCCAGCCCCTTCTGCAGGTCCTCTTCGTTTCCGACGATCACATCCACGTTCTCCACGATCCTCCGCAGCGTCGCGACGGCGCGGTCCTCGCCGCCGAACACCTTCCACAGCTTTGCGCGGAAGTTGAGATCGAAGGAGACGATCGCTCCCGCCGCCTTCGCCGCCTGCATTCCTTCGATGATGACCTCGGGGGTGGTCTTCGATAGCGCGGCGAAGATGCCCCCTGAATGAAACCAGCGCACGCCCCCCTCGAAGATCTCCTTCCAGTTGAAATCACCCGGCTTGAGCTGCGCGGCGGCCTCGTTGCAACGGTTGTAGAACACCACGGGCGCGCGTACGCCCTGGCCGCGGTCGCTGTAAACGGTCGCCATGTTCGGGCCGGTCGCCCCGTCGTGGTCGAACCGCTTGTAGAACGGCTTGACCCCCATCGCGCGGACCCGCTCGGCGATCAGATCGCCGATGGGGTAATTCACCATCGCGCTGGCAATGCCGGTCTGCATGCCGAAGCAGTCCGCCAGGTTTGCCGCGACGTTGAACTCGCCGCCGCTCACGTGAATCCGGCATTCCGCCGCCTTGCGGAACGGCACAACGCCCGGATCGAGACGGTGGACGAGAGCGCCGAGGGAGAGAAGATCGAGAGCGCCTTGAGTGGGGATGTTCATCAGGTTCGATGGTTTAGAATGAATCGTCGCGGGATCGCGCCGCCACAGGCGGCGGCTAAACGCTTACGTTCGTTTAATCGCGGCAGAACGTCGCGCGTATTGCAGATGTTTCTCTGGAAGGCCGTTACGCCCAGCGTTCCTTCATAAAGGCCAGGCCCTTAGTCGCCAAGTGCTCCTCATTCGGGAACATGCGGCGCCAGATCTTGGTGGCGGCGGCGAGGTCGGGCAGCGCCAGGCCGAAGGCCTCGATCATCAGCCAGCCGTCGTAGTTGGCTTTCTTGAGGGCGGCGAACGATGCGTCCCAGTTCACGCCTCCTTCGCCCGGCGTCGAGCGGTCGTTCTCCGAAATGTGTACGTGGACCATCTGGTCCTTGCAGACGTCCACCGCGGTGGCGATGCACTTTTCCTCGATGTTCGCGTGGAACGTGTCGTACATCATCTTGAGGTTCGGATGATTCACCTCCCGGCAGAAGCGGGCGGCGTCCTCGGCGCAGTTGAGGAAGTAGCACTCGAACCGGTTGAGGTATTCGACGACGAGCGTCACGTTCTTTGATTTCGCGTAATCGGCGGCCTGCGCGAGCGTCTCCTTGCCCCAGTTCCATTCGTCGTCGGTCCGCCCCTGGCCGGTGAATTCACCGAGCGCCGAGTGAATGGGCCCGCACAGATGAGTCGCGCCGGCGGAGGAGACGCAGTCGATCGCCTTCTTCAGCCGTGCGAGTCCGGCCTGCCGCTTGCCCGCGTCAGGGGAGATTGGGTTCTCGTCCGGGGTGCAGACGGTGACGGCGGTTGCTCCCAGTCCGAGTTGCTTCAGCTTCGCGCCGATCTTCTCGAAGTTGCCGACGTTCATGTCGAACACCGGCAACTCGACGCCGTCGTAGCCCCAGCCCTTGATCTTCTCCAGCAGCGGGAAGATGGACTCGTCGGCCGCCGTGGTCCACAGCAGCAGGTTCATGCCGTATTTCATGGTGTCGTTCCGGGATGAGTGGATGGACGATGGTCGATGGTCGATGGACCGGAGAATCGGGCGGGGGGCAGCAATTCGCGAAGGTTGAGGCAGACCAACTCTCTGCCGGCGTCGAGAACCGTAACAGTCCCGGCCGGAAGGGGCTGTAGTTTGACCCGGTGGAGCACCTGATTCAAGCGATACAGCAGCCGTTCCGAATCGAGATAATCGTAGAGAAACCGCTCGGCGAGAAAGAGGCGAACGAAGTGCGTCAACCGGTCCGTGGAGCGGCGTGCCGCCTTGTTGACGACGTTCTGCACGGCAACGGGATCGACCGTGCGGAGCACAGCGTAATACTCGTCGAGGCGGTGCGGATCCTGTTCGATCAGCACGGCATCGAGCAGCAGTTCGGTGACAATATGTCCCAGAAAGCCGGGGCGCATGCCGTCGTCGCCGGCGAGCGCCTCGCGAAACTGGTCGGTCATTGCTGCGGTGACCCGGGCGAAGCCGTGCGTGCGATGAAACCAGTCGTCGTCGTGAAAGTGCTGCAGGATGCCCCGCGCGATTTCCGCATCAGGGCCCCTTTCCTGAAGGAGCGGCTCGACCAGCCTGGGCCGAACCCGCACCGCCCGGTCGGCGACCGACATCCAGTCCGGCACGGCTGTCCCTGCCAGGAACAGCGGTTGATCGAGAAAGCGGATTCCGTGGGCGAAGTAATTCACAGTCGGCCGGCAGCGGGTGCGTCCGGCGCATCATGGGACAATCGCATTCGCCGAACAAGCGGGAACCGCATTGAACGGCTGTCCCACCGCGCGATATGCTGACATCAGTTCGGCTATGTCGCGGGACTGGAGGTATCGCGCCCGCGGAGCCGTTTTGTGATCAGGAGCCAGCCGTGTCCGACGCCCCGAACGCCCAGAGCGACATTCAGCGACGCTACAAGGAGTTTCTGGATCTGCTTCCGCTGACGCTGGCCCTGGCGGGTCTGCCGGCGAGCGAACCGGGCCGTTACTACGGTGAGGAACAGATCGAGACCCGCATGTTCGCAGTGCGGCACGCCTACAAGGCCGCCCGGAATCTCGCCCGCGAACTGGTGCAGAAGCAGTAGCTCCCCGGAAGCCCGGTTTCTTGAAGAAACCGGGCTTCTGACGCAGGTCCAACCGGGGTGTCACCCTCTGGTTTGCTGAAACCCCAGCCGCCGAAACGGGGTAACTCCTGACGGAGACTGCCGCTGCGTGGCTGCTGACATCACCGAACTTGTCGGGCGCTGTCTGGCGGGCGACGAACGAGCCGTGCGGCAGTTCGTTGACCGGTTCCAGCAGGTGGTGTTTGCGCTCTGCCTGCGGATGCTCGGTCACCGGCACGACGCCGAGGACGCCACACAGGAAACCATGCTGCGGGCACTGCGAAACCTGCATCGCTGGGACGCCAGCCGGCCGTTGCTGCCGTGGCTCACGACGATCGCCGCTAACCGTTGCCGCACGGCCCTGTCCCAGCGGGGACAACGGCCGCATGTAACTGACTCGATTCCCCACGCCGCCGACAACAGCGTCAACCCCGACCACGAACTGGCCGAAGAACTACAGCAGGCCCTGGAGCAGTTGCGGGACGATTACCAGCACTGCTTCCGGCTGTTTTACGAACAGGAGCTGAACTGCGTCCAGATTGGAGAAGTGATGGGCGTGCCGGAGGGAACCGTGAAAACGTGGCTGCACCGTGCCCGGCGGGAACTCGCCGAGCACCTGCGACGACGGGGGCTGTCCCCCGAGGGTCAACATGAACTGCACCGAATTTAGACGAGCTCTGCAATCTCCCGGCGACCTGTCCCGGACCGATGCGGCTGCGCACGTCCGCTCCTGTGGGGACGATGAATGCCGCCGCGCCTGGGCCGAAACGGAGTGGCTGGATCGGGCGATCGCCGCGTGGAAGTCAGCGGTGCCGCGGGTGGATTGCACCGACCGCGTGCTGGCGCAATGGAAGTCCGATCGAGCGGGCCTCTCTTCTGGCAATCCAGCAGGCAATATGCGGCCGCTGCATACCGTCCGGTCCAAATCCCGCGCCGGCAAGACGCCGGCAGCGTCGCGATCATCGTGGATGGTTCTGGCGAGCGCGCTGGCGGTGCTGGCCGCGGTCGCCGTCCTGAGTTCGACGGGAACGGACGAGCGAGTGAGAATCGCCGACCGTGATTCCGGTCCTGCGATCGAAGAACAGGCTCCCGCTGCACCAGTCCTGGATAAGCCGCTCATCGCAGAGGCGGCGAACCCCGATCAGGGGATGCAGGACGTCGGTCTCGCCTACGTGGGGGTCGCCCAGAACGCGACGCGGTTCATGACGGATTTCGTCATGCTGACGTTCGGCGGCAGCGAGGAGATCGAGGATCCCAGCATCGATCAGGAGTGGATCGATCAGTGGGGGCGTCAGCTGCAGCCGGTTGGCGAAGGGGTCGACAACGCGGTGGACGGCATCCTCAAGAGCTTCCCCGACTCATCGTCAATCTGAACGTGGGCCAAACTCGGTGGCTCAGGGAGTCGGAACCGCAGCCGAGCGGGTGACGGTCGCGTCGCCATCTGATGCGGGCGATTCGTCCACAGGCTGTTCCCCTTCGGGCGAAACGTAGTGATACGAGCCGCCGTTCTGGGATGCGATCTGCTGCATGAACTCGGTGGCCCGCTCGTCTCCGCCGAAGCTGACGGTGTGCACGGTGGTCCGCCGGCGGTTCGACTCGCGCACGTGCTCGATCACGCGGTACTTGAAGGCCCCGTCGGTGAGGAAGTATACGACGTCGGGCTGCAGTTGCATCGCAATGCTGAGGGCCGCTTCCGGCTCCGTGTTGCCCCCCGCCTCGGCCTTCGCCATCCAGTACAGATAGCGCCGCTGCGCCTCGGGTGTCGCCTTGACGAGTTCGGTGGCCGGCATCGGCATCGCGTCATCGTTGAAGAACACGATGAAGAACTCCTGGTCGGGCGCCATTTGCGTGACGCACTTGAGCAGTTCCATCTTCACGCGCCCCAGGAGCGTCTTGCCAGGCCCCGCGAACGGACGCCGCATGCTGCCGGACGCATCCACGACAAACACGAACTTCTTGCCCGCCGCGTCGAGACCGAAGAACGACGTTCCGCTCCCGTCACCGACTCCGTTGCCGCTCCCCTGGCCGTCGCCGGCCGTATCGACGTTCCCCTCGCCTCCACCGATCGGCAGCACGGCCTCAGCCAGCGGTAATGCGCCAGTGGGAGCCGCCGCGCTGGCCAGCATCGGCTGTTCCTGCGTCACTCGCTCGGCAAGTTCTCGCTCCCGGGCGCCGATCTGCAGCGGCAGCGTCCCCAGGCTGGCTCCGCCGACGTTGGCCACGACTTCATCCTGAGCGGCGGTCAGGTTGGCGAGTGACTGATCCAGATGGGCGGGCGTCCAGACCGTGTTGACGACGACGCCCGGCTGATCCTGATCCGATCCGACCGTCCACAGGCCGAACGCCGCGATGGCGCAGGCATGCACAACCGCTGAGATGCAGACAGCCCCCGGCGACTGTCGCCCGGTCCGTCCGACGCGGAATGCGGAGGCCAGATTGTGCCGCCCCGTCAACAAGCGTTGCTCCCCCCGGTACGAAGAACCTCCCGGCAGAGGATCGGCGGCGCGCACCGCTCCGATCCGCACAATCCGCCCGCTTCAGCGTAACAACGCCCAATGCCGGGAGCAAAGGGGAATTACACGGGTGGTGCGATCCGGCCGGGCTGTTGATTCTTCCGACTGACGGCGGTTACAGCCTCGACGGGCGGAGGTGGATGCGGTGCGGCTAAGTCGATGTGTTACGATTATGCCGGTTGAAGCGACGACAGTGAGATCAAACTGAGGGTGAAATGGCGGTCGAGTCGGCTCATTCTGTGGAAAGCGGAGGACAGACGGCTGAGGACGACCCGTCCCGCGCCGTGATTTTCTTCGACGGCGTGTGCGGCCTGTGCAACACCTCAGTCGACTTCGTCATGCGCCAGGACCGGCGCGGCGAGTTCCAGGTCACTCCTCTGCAGGGGGAGACCGCCAAGCGCCTGCTGGACCCCGCGGACCGCGAGCAACTCGGCTCACTGGTCGTCTGGATCGACGGCCGCACGTATCGCCGCTCAGCGGGAGTCGTGCGCATCCTCTGGCGTCTCGGCCCACTCTGGAAGGTGCTGGGCGGGCTGCTGTGGCTGATCCCCCTCCCGCTCCGCGACCTCGGCTATCGCGTCATTGCCTCCAATCGCTATCGCCTCTTTGGGAAGAAAGAGACCTGCCGGCTCCCCACCGAGTCCGAGCGGGCGCGATTCCTCCCGTGAATTTAGACGGCACGGCCGGCGGACGAGAACCGAGACCAGACCGCAGCCGCGGTGGCCGGATGGCTCAGGTACCCGATCGCATCGTGGTCGGCCCAGCCGTCGATATTGAACGGCGTGTCGATCTGATCGAAGCGACTGCAACCGGGGAGGGAGAGGGGCGCAGTGAATACGTCGTCGAATTGGTTGTAGAGGTGATACCAGTGCGCAACGTTGAGCGGGCCGACACGGCCGGCTGCAAGGTTGCCGGAGACGAACTGGTTGGCGAGCTGCGAACCGAGCGTGACATAGATCAAGTGCCGGCGCAGGTCCGAGTCGGCGGCATCGACGGTGACGCTGCTGAGGACGTCATAGCTGATGAGTGACCCCAGGCTGTGCGCAACGATGCACTGCGGCCGGCACTCCGCAACCGCCGCCCGCAGCTCCCGGCCGACGTCGTTGCGGAAATCGGCGTTCTCAACCCACGCCACGACATAGCCGGCGTACCAGCGGAGCCAGCGCGTCGATTCGGAGAGCCGCTCGACGCGGGACGCTCCGCGGAGACCGCTGCGGAGCAGCTTTCGCAGCGCGCGGCAGGCGTCGGCCGGGGAAACGTGGACGCGTGCAAAGACTTCGTCGTAGCGGAACGGGATGAACTCCAGTCGCGCGGCCGCATCGGGGTCGAGCGCGGCGGCAATCGCCTGCCGCCAGTCGTTCGCCCATTTTGAGCGACGGTGGTCTCCCAGTCCGTGAATGCCGAGGATGCGGAGCGGACGTGACATGGCTGGCCGGGCGGGGCAAGCCGGATCGAGACGACGACCGACTCTATCCGATCGGCCGCGGGTGCGCCGAGGTCCGGTGCCATGCCGCGGACGTGCGATCGGCCAGAGACGGGCCGTCAGGCGTGTGCGCGCCGCGGCTGCGGGCGGCGGGAAGGAACGACGAGCCGCGCCCGCTGGGGGGCCACACCAATACGGGCGATTGCCCCGCCGTTGAACTCGAGAAAGTCCGCCTCGATTCCGTCCGAGAAGATCACTCCGCCAGCCGGCATGCGGGATTCGATCACCAGTTCGTTCCCTTCGGCGAGGCGGCCGGCGACGAGTCCGGCGGCCGACGTGCGGGAGACGAACGGCTCGCGAACCGCCCACAGGAGCGCTGGCGCGTCCCAGGTCAGCCGGACCGAGGCCCGTTCCGACACAGGCGCCCCAATCGAAGCGGCGACGCCGCGGGCCATGTTGAACACCGACGACATCCAGCCGGTGGAGCCGGCGCCGGTGGAGACCAGCACGCCGCTGGAGGACTGCTGCTCCTCGCGTCCGTTGACGCGAAGCTCATAGCGCGCCGAGACGTGGGAGCGGACCCCGATGAACAGGTCGTTGAAGGCCAGCATCTGCTGCCCGTCATGGAGAGTGGCCTGTGCGAGCGTGACTTCCTGCAGAACGGCCTGTTGTCGCAGCACACTCGAGACGGCGTCGCGCGCTCCATCCAGCTGGTAGGGCAGGAGCACTCCATCGAAACGGGCCGGATCGGGATTGACGCCGATGATGGGCGTACGGCCCACGTACTTGGCGGTGTTGGCGACGAGACCGTCCTGGCCGATGACGATGACGGCCGCACACAGCTCGAAGTCGTAGCTGGGGAGGTACTGCCGGTCGAGGACCTGGACGGGGATGCCGAAATCGACGTCCCGCGTCAGGCGCGAGACGGCGTCGCGGTACGTCTGATCCTCGTCCTCGATCTCGAGGAAATCCATGTCGTCCTGGGTCTGCGCGGCAACAGCGGCGTGCATGTCGCCCGACCGCACAGCGGCGGCGGCGCGAGCGCGGGAGAAGACGAACTTCGCCTGCCCCTTCGTCGCCCACCGCTTGAGCATCCCCTGCATGCGGGTCTCGCGGGTGACGATCACGATCCGCGGCTGGCGCTCGACGTACATGGATCAGTCTCCGTCCCGCTGCAGGAGCGTCGTGAGCAGTTCGGGCGAGATGTTCAGATGACCGATTTTCTCAGCGTTCGCCGCGAGCTGGTCGAACGCCGCGGAGATGAGCGTCCCGGAGTCGGCGCGCCCCTGCATCGCCAGCAGCGTGCGCCAGTCGACGTCCCGGACGGGATCGAGCATCGCGCGGAGGGCCTGGCCGCGAGCGTCGGCTTCGCGGCGCTCGTTCTCGACTTTGGTCTCGACCAGCGTGCTCCGCTGCTGTTCCACGGCGATCTCGGCCTGCATCTGCGTCTCGCGGACTTCACGCTGCTTCTGGGCGACGGCGATCTCCGTGCGGAGTTCGTTCTCGCGGATGGTGCGTTCCAGTTCGACGGCGGTGTTGCGGCGGGCGTAGATGGCTTCGTCCGCCTCGCGCAGCAACTGCTCGCGCGACTCCGCCTGCAGGGCCTTGGACATCTCCGGATCCGCCTTGATCGAGACGACCGCTACTTCGAGGACTTCTACGCCAAGCTGGGTGACGGTGGCGGACGAGCGGAGGGCGAGCGTGACGGCTTCGGCGAGCGGCGAGAAGCCGGTGAGGACCTCGCGCAGGAGGTGCGACTGAATGAAACTCCGGGCGCCGGTCTGGGCCACCTGGACCAGCCGCTCACCGAGCTTGGAGGGATCGTCGGAGAGATAGCGGCCGCGGGCATCGACCGAGTAGTCGAGCAACGCGGCGAGATGGGCGGGCTCCACAACGCGATAGGTCAGGTTGCCCTGCACGGTGACGTCCTGAAAGTCGGACGTGACTTCCATGAAGGCGAACGGGACGTCCACGCTCGAGATCGGGATCTGAACGATGACCGCCGTAGGAGCGAAGTAGACGAACGACAGGCCGGGTCCCTGCCGCTGCAGCCTGCCGGAGGCGTAGTGGAGGACGTAGCTGGTGGACGGGGCTTTGAGATAGCGAAGGCCCAGCATGGTCGGTTCCTGTTCGCGGATGCGAGTGGGAGGTTACCCCAAGAGTACGTCGCGGCTGCGTTTGCCGCACGGCCATTCAGGACAGCACGCCTGCCCAACGGCCTGAATCTCGGGGCGGAGCGTCAAGCAGGCAGTATTGACGGAAATGACTGGGATCGCGAATTCGCCGATTCCATGAGTCTGCAGGCAGCAGACCGTTTCTTCCGACGTTTCGTCCTTTCGCAACTTTCGCGGTTCTCTCGACTGGAGCGACCGGCGGTTGCGAAATCGGCGTGGGAATCCCATGCTGGACGGCGACCAGACGGCTCGCATCAGGGAGGCAATCGCATGGTGGAGAAGTATCGCGTCGGGATCATCGGGGCGACGGGGCGCGGCAATTACGGGCATGGGATCGACACCGTCTGGGCGGAGATCGACCAGGCGGAGGTGGTCGCCGTCGCCGACGCCGATGAAGCCGGGCGCAACGAGGCGGTGCAGCGGACCGGCGCGAAGACCGGCTATGCCGACTACCGCGAAATGCTGGACAGGGAGCAGTTGCAGATCGTGGCCATCGGTCCGCGGTGGCTGGATCAGCACCGGGATATGTGCCTGGCCGCGGCGGAGCACGGCTGTCACATTTATATGGAAAAGCCGTTCTGCCGCGACGTGGCGGAAGCGGACGAGATCGTCAACGCCTGCGAGATGCGGCACGTCAAGCTGGCGATCGCCCACCAGACCCGCTGGTCCCCGCCGATCGACACGGTGCGGCGGGAGATCCGCAATGGGCTGATCGGGCAGGTGCTCGAAGTGCGCGGCCGGGGCAAGGAGGATGCGTCACGCGGCGGCGGCGAGGACCTGTGGGTGCTCGGCAGCCATGTCCTCGACCTGATGCGGTTCTTCGTCGGCGATCCGGAGTCCGTCACGGCAACCGTGCGGAACCAGGGACATCCGGCGACGAAGGCCGACGTCATCGACGGCAATGAGGGGATCGGACCGCTGACGGGTGACGCCATCAATGCGATGTACGTCTTCGGCGACGGCGTCACGGGTTACTTCGGATCGCACCGCGGCGCCGCCGGCAGTCCGTCCCGGTTCGGTCTGCAGATCTTCGGCAGCGGCGGCGTGGTGGAGGTGCTGACCGGCCATCCCAGCGTCTGCCACGTCCTGCAGGACGGCTCCTGGTCTCCGGGACGCAGCGGGAAGAGCTGGGTGCCGATCACATCCGCCGGGGTGGGACAGCCCGAGACCGCTGACGGAGCGGGTCTGCACGGCGGCAACGTCCTGGCGGTGCACGACCTGCTGCACTGCATCGAGAACCCGGATCGCCAGCCGCGCTGCAGCATGTATGATGCCCGCTGGACAATCGAGATGATCGCGGGCGTCTTCGAGGCGCATCGCCTCGGCGGGCCGGCAAAGCTGCCGCTGGAGCATCGCCACAATCCGCTCGAACACCTGAACTGAAGTGATGAGCATCGCCGCTCAATCCGGACTAGTCCAATCGGAGTCTGAGACACGTGCGATCAGAAGCACGTGGTTCATCATCGGTTCGATCGTCCACCTGCTCGCCTGGGGAGTGCTGCTGGCGGTGCTGTGGTTCGACGTCCCGTGGCACATGCGGCTGTTCCAGGACTTTGGAGTGTCGCTGCCGACGGCGGTGATCGCGCTGATCGGGGCGTCCGACCTTGCCGTTTCGTACTGGTACGTGACCGCGCCGATCGTCGCGCTAATCGCCATCGGCATGGTGTTTCTTGTCGTGGGTCTATGCCGATCGCCGCTGCTGCGGATGTCGCTGCTGATTTCACTGCTGTTCGTGCCGTTGGGGTGGGCGATCTGGTGTCACATGCTGCTGACGTCGGTGACGTCGAAGCTCATTCATGATCTGAGCTGACCCTATTTGGAGACGCGAACATGATCACGCTTCATCCGACGCGGGTAATACTGCCCGCCAGTATCGCCGCCGTGTTGGTTTCCGGCTGTGCACCGGAGTCGCCCGCACTGCGGTCACCGGTCGTGGTCGAGGAACGCCAGTCGTATACGACGCCCGGAACCTCGATCCTGGAACCTGAGGCCGCCGGTGAATCAGCAGCGGTTGCGGAGTCCGAGCCCGACGACAAGCCGGCCGCTCCGTTCTACTCGGTCGCGCATTACGACGATCATCAGGACCTGGCGGGGGACTTGACGGCGACGACCGAGCGGGCGACCGCAGAGAACAAGCGCATCCTGCTGCAGGTTGGCGGGGAGTGGTGCGGCTGGTGCCACCGCATCAGCGATTACATGGAGACCAACGAACGCGTCCGCCAGCTCGTGGACGAGCATTTCATCGTGATGAAGGTCACGTATCCCAGCGAGCACGCGGAGTCGTTCCTGTCGCAATACCCGGATGTTCCGGCCTATCCGCATTTCTTTGTACTGGAGCCCGACGGCACGTTCCTGCATTCGCAGGGAACCGCCGAACTGGAACACGAGAAAAGCTACAACGAGGAGGTCTTCTGCCAGTTTCTGAACGATTGGACGCTGTGACGGCCGAGCGCTCTCCGTCATCCGACACGCACACCGCCGACGACGTGCGAGAGGCCGTCGCGCGCGCCCGGTTGGCCCAGGCGAAATGGGCCGCGACGCCGGTGAAGGACAGAGCGGCCGTGATTCGGCGGGTGCGGGACCGGATCGTCGAGCAGGCGGACGACCTGGCCGCCACGATCTCAGAGGACAACGGCAAGACGCGGACGGACGCCCTGTCCACCGAAGTGCTGCCGGCTGCGATGGCGGCCGATTACTACGCCCGCCACGCGGCGAAGTGGCTGAACGACCAGAAGATCAAGCCGGCCAGCATCCTGCTGGGGAACAAGAAAGCGAAGATTCACCGCGTCCCTTACGGCGTGATCGGCGTCATCTCCCCCTGGAACTATCCGTTCGCAATCCCGTTCTCCGAAGTCGTGATGGGACTGCTGGCCGGGAACGGCGTGGTGCTGAAGGTTGCCAGCCAGACGCAGCAGGTGGGCCGCGCGCTCGAGCAACTGTTTCGGGATGTCGGCCTGCCGGACGGTCTGTTCGCCCATGTCAGCCTGCCGGGCCGCATCGCCGGAGACGCCTTCCTCGAAGCGGGGATCAACAAGCTGTTCTTCACCGGCTCCGTCCGGGTCGGCAAGCAATTGATGGCCAAAGCGGCCGAGACGCTGACCCCGCTGGTGCTGGAACTCGGCGGCAACGATCCGATGCTCGTCTGCCCCGATGCCAACCTCGATCGCGCCGCCGCTGGCGCCGTGTGGGCCGGATTCCAGAACGCCGGCCAGTCCTGCGGCGGCATCGAACGCATCTACGTGCATCGCGATGTCTACGAACCGTTTCTACAACGCCTGGGTGATCGAGTCCGCGCGTTGCGAATCGGTCCGGACGGCGGGACCCATGACGTCGACATCGGGCCGATGACGACCGACTCCCAGGTCGAAACTGTCCGCGCCCACCTCGACGAGGCCCTGGCACATGGCGCCCGTCTGTACGTCCAGTCGGAATCCTCAACCGACGCGCCGGCCCGTGTCCTTCCGGTAAGCGTGCTGACGGACGTCAACCACACGATGCGCGTCATGCGCGAGGAGACCTTCGGCCCAGTCGTCGGCGTAATGCCGGTGGACTCGATGGAGGAGGCGGTGCGGCTGGCGAACGACTCCGATCTCGGGCTGACGGCGTCCGTCTGGTCGCGCGACAAGCGAGCAGCCGAGCGACTCGCCAGACAGATTCAGGCCGGCGTGGTGATGATCAACGACCACCTGATGAGCCACGGCCTCGCAGAAACCCCCTGGGGGGGTTTCAAGCAGTCCGGCCTCGGCCGCACGCACGGCCGGCTGGGCTTCGACGAAATGACGCAGGCCCAATGCATCGTCCACGACACGATGGGATCTCTCTCCCGCAACCTGTGGTGGCATCCGAACGGGCCAGACGTCTACGCCGGAATGCGGGGCTTTCTCGACTTCCTGTACGCCCGCGGAGGTCGACGATTCGCCGGTCTGAAGCGAATGGCAAAGATCCTGCCTCGCGTACGGAAAACGCGATAGACCTTCACCCGCTTGCCGGTACCTGCGCGACCGTGTTCTCAGCTCCGCCGCTTCAAGATGCTTCCCGGAACTTCAGCGACGGCTTGTCGATCGTGACGATGGTGTTCGGGGGAACGCTCTTGTTGAGGGAGACGCTGGCGCCGATGACAGAGTTGGCGCCGATGATCGTCGTCCCGCCGAGGATGGTAGCGTTGGCGTAGATCACGACCCCCTGCTCGATGGTGGGATGCCGCTTGGTGCCGCGGATGATGTTGCCATCGGTGTCCTTGGGGAAGCTGAGTGCGCCGAGCGTCACGCCCTGATAAATCTTGACGTGTGCGGCGATCTCGGTGGTCTCGCCGATGACGACGCCCGTCCCGTGATCAATGAAGAACGACGGGCCGATCTGCGCGCCGGGGTGGATGTCGATGCCGGTTTGCGAGTGGGCCCACTCTCCCATGATTCGTGGGATGAGCGGGACCCCCTGCAGATAGAGCTGATGCGCGAGCCGCTGGACGGTGATCGCCTCCAGGCCGGGGTAGCAGAAGATGATCTCGTGCAGTCCGCTCGCGGCCGGGTCGCCGTCGTAAGCGGCCTGGACGTCGGTGGCGAGGAGCGTGCGAATCTCCGGGAGCGCTTCGAGGAAGCGGATCGCGTGGTCCTGTCCGGCGGCTTCATAGTCTCCCTGCTTGGAGCGGCTGCACTCGGTGGAGCCCTCGGTGTCGTCGGCGTAGCGGAGTGCGCGGGCGATCTGCAGCGTGAGGCGGTCGTGCAGGGAGTCGATCAGGTCGCCGACGTAATAGGTCACGTTGCCGAGGTGCAGATTCTGCCGTCGGCGGTAGCCGGGGTAAATGACCTCCTTCAGGTCCTGCACGCACTCAACGACGGCGGCGGTGCTGGGGAGCGGGCAGTGGCCGAGGTGGTTGATCGAGCCGATCTCCTGGTAGCTCTCGACGATACGGTCGGTGAGATCGGTCAGCTGTTCTTTGCGACGAAAGTCGGTGGCCATCGTGTGAATCTCCCCCAGCGCGGATGAGAGCCGTGCGCACGCGGCGGCGGATCAAGCGCGCATCCGTGTCCAACAGCGTGCCGGACGTCAACAGCCGAGTCGCATCCGCATGTGCGTCCGCCCTGGTGCGTGTGGAATCACGCGTGACGGCAGTTGGGGAAAGCCGCGCAGACTTTGCGGGCGCTCGTCGCCCCGCGCTGCCACGCCCCTCCCGCAGGCCGTGCCGATCGCGTAACCGCAGAGCCTGCCCCTGCTGTGCATTCTACGGCCGTAAAATCCGGAGAATCAAGTACCACTGGAATCGGCGGAACCATCGGCAGAGGTCCAGTAATTCCGAATCTGCCCCGCCCTTGCGCAGCTGTGCGTGCCGGTCCCAAGCTGCACGGAGCGGCCACGATGCGCCGATACGCAGAACAGTCTTCCTGAGCGGACGGATCGTTCGCCTGTTTCGCGTATCGGCTCACGAAATGTCCAGCGCGGCTGCGCCCCCTCCCACGACCGACGACTACTGGGCGCAGGCGAAGCGGCCGCTCGCGGCGCTGCTGTTCCTGCTGCCGCTGCTGGGGCTGTACGAGTTCGGGATCCTGTACTACGGCGGAGAGCAGGCGACGACGTTTCGGAACGGGGCCGACTGCTGGATGCGGGGCTGGCTGGTGTCGGCGGGCTTCATGCATCCCTGGCTGCTGCCGGCGGCGGTGGTGCTGCTGCTGGGAGGATGGCATCTGTGGGAGCGTCATCCCTGGCGCTGTTCGCTCGACACCTTGGTCGGGATGTTTGCGGAGAGCCTGCTGTTTGCGATGGCGCTGATCGTCGTGGGGCAACTGCTGCACCTGGCGTTCGAGCAGTCGGCCGTAGCCGCGATGGCGGTGTCTGCCGATGCGATCGTACCTCCGTCCGCAACGGTGCGGGCCGTGGGATACGTGGGGGCGGGGATTTACGAAGAGGTGATGTTCCGTCTGGCGCTGCTGCCGGCGTGCCTGCTGCTGTTTAGCCTGGTGCTGCCGCGAAAACTGTCGATGTTTCTGGCGGTTAGCGTGACGAGCCTCTGCTTCGCGACGGCGCACTATGTGGAGCCCGGCGTGAACGAGTTGTGGATTTCGGCGTTTCCGCAGGCGATCGGCCGCGTGGCGAGCGGGAGGCCGCTGTGGTTCAGCTTCGCTTTTCGCACTGTGGCGGGGGTGACTTTCGCGCTGCTGTTTCTGCGGAGGGGATTCGGCGTCACCGTCGGCTGCCACTCTCTCTACGACCTGCTGGTCGGCATCGTGATGCAGCCTCCCGAGTGACGAGCACTGGGTTATGACGGTGCTCAAACCGTCCCCTCGGCGTCATGGGCGCGTATAATCTGCAGTCCGGCTGTTGACCCCGACGACGCAGCACTGGCGCCTGCTGGACGACCATGCGAACGCCGCCGCTGCTAGACTGCACCTGATGAAAATGACCCCGCGGTCCAGCCGCGAGCAATATCGGGAATACCTGTCCGATCTGAGAGAGCGGAGGCTGTCGCGCAAGGGCGGGGTGACGGAAGGGGCGCTGGCTCCGGCCGACTCACGCAAGGGCCGTCCGCGGCTGCGGCCTGCGCGGGAACTGCTGCGTTCGTTCTGGGGGCTGCTGGCGACGGAACGGCGCTCGATGGGCGTCGCGCTGGGAACGCTGACGGTGGCGACACTGCTGGCCCTGATTCCGCCGACGGCCACGAAGTTCGTCGTCGACAACGTGCTCAGCGATGAGCCGGTTCCGGAGTGGATCCGGCGTTATGCACCGCAGGTGAATGATCGCTGGTCGATGCTGCAGGCGGTGGTCGCTGTCGTCATCGCGGTGTCGCTTGCCAAGATTCTGCTGCATATCTGGGGACGATGGTACGCCACGCGCTCGACGAAACGGCTGCAGCTGTCGGTGCGGAAGAAGGTATTTGAGCACGCCGTGCGGCTGCCGCTGCGCAAGGTGTACGACCTCCGCTCTGGCGGCGTCGCCAGCCTGCTGCGGGAAGACGCCGGCAGCGTCGGAGACTTGGTCTTCGGCCTGCTGTACAACCCGTGGCGGGCCATCATTCAGCTCCTGGGGAGCATGCTGATCCTGGCGTGGGTGGACTGGCGGCTGTTGCTGGGAGCCCTGATGCTGGTGCCGGCCGTGTACTTCACGCATCGCACCTGGCTGAACCGTATCCGGCCGCGGTATCGCGACATCCGTGCGCGGCGGATGGAAGTGGACGGGCATGCGACCGAGGCGTTCGGCGGCATGCGGGTCGTCCGGGCCTTCAGCCGGCAGCGGACGGAGAGCGGGCGGTTCATGTCGGGCAACGACTTGATGGCGCGGCAGGAGCTGGCGGTCTGGTGGTGGGCCCGGACGGTGGAGATCATCTGGGAGGCGGTGATACCGCTGGCGTCGGCGGCACTGCTGTTTTACGGCGGATCGGCCGTGCTCGAAGGACGGCTGACGGTCGGCGACCTGATGATGTTCCTGGCCTACATGCTGATGCTGCTCGGCCCGCTCGCCGTGCTCGCCGAAAGCGCGACCACGCTGCAGAACAGCCTGTCGGCGCTCGATCGAGTGCTCGATCTGCTGGATGAGCCGCGGGAAATGGTGTCCGCACCGGATGACGTCAAAGTGTCGAAGGAGCACGTCGCGGGTCGAATCACGTTCGACGACGTGACTTTCCGGTACTCGGCGGAATCCGGCTTTGCGCTGCAGGATATCGATCTGGATGTACTGCCGGGCCAGACCGTCGCGCTCGTTGGTCCGAGCGGCGCCGGCAAGACGACGTTGTGCAACCTCGTCGCCCGGTTCTACGACCCGGGCTCCGGCCGCATCCTGCTCGACGGCCGCGATCTGCAGACGATCGAAGTGGAGAGCTACCGCTCGCTGCTGGGGGTCGTGGAGCAGGACGTGTTCCTCTTCGACGGTACGATTGCGGAGAACATTGCGTATGCGCGGCGGGAAGCGTCGGCGGCCGAAGTGCGGCACGCGGCTCGCGTCGCCAATGCGGACGGGTTCATCGCGGAACTGCCGGACGGCTACGATTCGCTGATCGGCGAGCGGGGGGTCAAGCTGAGCGGCGGACAGCGGCAGCGGATCGCCATCGCCCGCGCGGTTCTGGCCGATCCCCGGATCCTGATCCTCGATGAGGCGACCAGCAACCTCGACACAGAGAGCGAGCGGCTGATCCAGCAAAGCCTGCAGACGCTGATGGAAGGGCGCACCTGCTTCGTTATCGCCCACCGGTTGAGCACGATTCGCGATGCCAATCTGATCCTGGTCATCGAACAGGGTCGAATCATCGAACGGGGGACGCACGACGAACTGCTGGTCCGTGGCGGGCGGTATCGCGAAATGGTTGAAGCGCAATTGCTGGCGACCGACGGATTGACTGCGGCCGCGCTCGCATCCTGACCGATATACTGAACACTTGAATCGCAATCCAGCGAATGCTAAGCTCCTCATCGGTGGGCCGCACACATCAGGACGACAAGCGATGTCTGCAGCGATTTCCGATGCACGACGGACCGTCGATGAGGTGTACCGTGTCGAGTCGCGGCGCGTGTTTGCGACGCTGGTGCGGTTGCTGGGGGACTTCGATCTCGCCGAGGAAGCCCTGCACGACGCGTTCGCCGCGGCGGTCGAGCGCTGGCCCGAAGAGGGCGTGCCGGACAACCCTCGAGCGTGGCTGGTGTCGGCAGGACGGTTCCGGGCCATCGACACGATCCGCCGCCGCGCGCGGTTCGATGCGTCGCTGTCCCAGATCGCCGAACGCATCGATAGCGCCGCCGGGACGACGCCCGTCGATATTGACGATGAGGGAGTCGGGGACGATCGGCTCCGTCTGATCTTCACATGCTGCCATCCGGCCCTCTCGCCGGAGGCGCAGATCGCACTGACGCTGCGCGAGGTCTGCGGGCTGACGACGGAAGAGATCGCCAGCGCCTTTCTCACGACGCCCCCGACGCTGGCGCAGCGGATCGTGCGCGCGAAGAACAAGATCAAGAGCGCGAAGATCCCTTACCAGGTCCCTTCCCGCGCCGATCTGCCGGAACGCCTCGACGCGGTGCTGCAGGTCATCTATCTGGTGTTCAACGAGGGGTACTCCGCGTCGTCCGGTGAGTCGCTGACGCGGGCCGATCTCTCCGGCGAAGCGATCCGCCTGGCGCGGCTGTTGCGCCAACTGCTGCCGGAAGGCGAAGTCATCGGACTGCTCGCGCTGATGCTGCTGCACGAGTCACGCCGCGCCGCCCGCACCACTCCAAACGGAGAGTTGATACTCCTCGACGAACAGGATCGGTCGCTATGGCATCAGGAGCTGATCGACGAAGGGCGCGAGCTGGTCGAGCAGGCTCTGGCGTCGGAGGCGGTCGGGACGTACACGCTGCAGGCCGCGATTGCGGCGGTGCATGCAGCCGCGCGGACGCCCGAAGCAACCGACTGGGGCCGGATTGTCGGCTGGTATGACGTGCTGCTGCAGGCGGAGCCATCGCCGGTTGTGGAACTGAACAGGGCCGTGGCGGTGGCCATGCGCGACGGCCCCGAGGCAGGACTCACATTAATTGACGGGATCATCGCCGGCGGGGCACTTGCGGAGTATCACCTGGCCCATGCGGCGCGCGCCGATCTGTGCAGGCGGCTGGGGCGCACCGTCGAGGCGCGCGACGCCTACCTGCATGCCCATCGACTCGCGCGGCAGGAACCGGAGCGTCGGTTCCTCGAACGACGGCTGGCCGAACTGGATGCCGCGGTGTGACGAAGCGGCTCAGGCGGCGAGTTCGGCGGCGGGGGCCGTCGAGGGCAGCCGCAGGCGGAACGTCGAACCGCGGCCGGGGCCGTCGCTTTCGGCTTCCAGCGTGCCGTCGTGATCGCGGACAATCCGCTGGCTGATCGACAGGCCCAGTCCGGTCCCCTTGCCGACTTCCTTCGTGGTGAAGAACGGCTCGAACAGATGCTCGATGACATCGACCGTCATGCCGCTGCCGTTGTCCGTGAACGACAGCTCCACCTGGTCCGGTCGTTCGAGAATGCTGATGGAGAGCAGGCCGCCGGGCTCGGTCGATTCCAGTGCGTTGGCAACGAGATTGAGTACCACCTGTTTGATCTCCGGGCCGTTGACCCAGGCATAGCACGGAGATTCGCGGTCGATGTCGATCGTGCGATCGCGGAACTTTCCGAGATGCCGCGTCATGCCCACGACCTCCCGCACGATGGCGGTGATGTCGTAGAGGTTCCGTTCCCCCTCACGGCCCCGGGCGAAGTCGAGAAGTTTCTCGGTGATCTGCCGGCAGCGCTGGGATTCGGTCTGGATCATCCGCAGGTACTCGCGGACTTCCTCGGCGTCGTCGGAGCGGTCCTGCGGGAGCCAGTCCTGCACGCGGTACTCCAGCGACTCGGCCGCCATCGCGATCGCGGAGAGCGGATTGTTGATCTCGTGCGCCACCCCGTAGGAGAGAAAGCCGAGTCCCGCCAGCCGTTCGCTGCGGATGAGCTGCTTGACCCGCTCCTTCACCTGCCGGTCGAGATCGCTCTTGATGGCCTGAAAGCGGGACGTCATCTGGTTGAAGTCGTGCGCGAGTTCGGCCATTTCGTCGTTGGTGGCGACCTGCAGCCGGTACTCGAAGTCGCCGTCAGCCACCCGCCGCGCACCCAGATGCAGTTCGCGGATGGGATACACGATCCAGCGGTTCACGCAGCCCACGAGATTGAGCAGCAGCGTGAGCGTGGCGATTCCGGCTCCCCACACCAGACCCAGATGCCAGCGGTAATTGGTGCGCGCCTGATCGAGGCGGTTGAGCAGTTCACGCGAGGGGTCCGGCAGCGACTCCGCCGTGCGGAGCGACTGTGCGGTGACGCGGAGAATGTCCTGCACGTATGGCTCGCGGCGCTCGGCGAAATCGTGAGCGTCGATGACCCCTTCGATCGCCCGCAGGTTGCCGTCGATTTTGGCGAACAGCGGACGATGCAGCTTCTCTTCCTGCTGGCGATGCGTCGCCGACTGCGGCATCGACTGCAGCTTCTGCTGGAACTCCGTAATGCGCGTGCGGGCCGTCGCAACGGCGGAGCGGAGACTCGCGCGCTGGCGATCGTTGAACAACTTCTGCTCCGCCGCTGTGCCGCGCTCGGGATACTCCAGCGAAAGTGGTTCGATCAGCAATCCCAGCGCCGCAGTCAGGTCGGTCCCGCGCGGAGCACCTTGCAATCCGAGTTCGAGGTCCCGGACCATGCCGCGGTACGATGAGACTCCCGAGACGCTGCTGGCGGCCAGTGCGCACAACATCAGCAGCACCAGGCACAGCCCGACGATCATCTTGCGGCGAATCGAGCGCTTGCGGCGCACGGCGACCTCCCCTGTCTTCGCAGACCCCGTCCCTGAAGGCCCGGAAGTCTACAAGGGCCGGAGAATGCGGGCAAGATGAGGTGCGCCCGTCTCATTCAACGACGATTTCCCTGCACCGCCTGGACCGGTTACATTCGATTGAGTCGCAATTCAGCCGGGGAGATCACCCATGCAACGGGCCGACAATGCCGCACTCGCGCGGCGGTGGTTTGACGAAGTCTGGACTCAGCATCGGGCGGAGACCGTCCGCGAACTGGTGGCCGAGGACGGCGTGTGCGATTCGGAATCGGGCAGCCTGCGCGGGCCCGACGAGTTCATCGAGCACGCCTTCACCCCGTTTCTGTCAGCGTTTCCCGATCTGCGCGTGGATGTCGAGGGGACCGTGAGCGAAGGGGACGAGGTCGTTGTCCGGTGGCGCGCCACCGGAACTCATCGCGGCGACGGCTTCGGCATGCCGGCCACCGGTCGCAAGGTGGAGTTCCGCGGCATGACCTGGATTCGGTACCGTGACGGGAGGATGATCGAAGGGCGCGACTGCTGGAACCAGGCGGCCCTTGTGCAGGCGCTGCAGCGGCAGCAGCCCGTCGCTTCCGTCAAGCTTGAGTAACTCGCAGCAGGAGGGCCGGCGGAGTGCTGTCTCGAACGGACGTAATGAAACTCATCGGCGTCGCCCTGCTGGCGATTGCCGTCACGGCAGCCGGTTGCTCGCGCGACGGGGCGACGCCGGCCGATGGAGACGCGGACGCTGCGAACTTCACCGAGGCACCCGCAGCGCCTCCGCCGTTGCCGGAGTTCGCGGCGGCTGTGGCCCGCGTGTACACGACCTCGCCCGGCTACGCCGTCTTCGTAGACGGAATCCCCGTCCGTGATGCCGCTGGCGAGATCAGCCTGACGCCCTGCGCCGTGACCTCCCCGCCCGGTACGCACAGCCTCACCGTTGCCCGTCAGGGAGAGCAAGATCTGTCGCGAGTAGTGACCTTTGTGGAGACCGGCAGCGACGAATTCTTCGATACAGGTCGCGGCGATCGCGCGGGGGACAGCGCTCTGCTCTCCGCGGTCTTGCTGAATGCCACTCCGGGAGTGCCCTTTCCGCTGGCGCAGATCAATACCGCGGGGCGCGAGTCCGATCCGTACCTGACGCCGGACGGCCTGTCGCTGTGGTTCGTCGGTGACCGGCCGGAAGGGCGCGGCATCTATTATGCGACGCGCCCCACGCCGCTCGACGACTTCGGCCCGCCGCGACTGCTGACGATGACACGCGGAGCCGACATGCCGGCGTCTCCCGCGGTGTCTCTCGACGGAACCGGGGTGGTCTACACCGTCCCGGATAAGACCCGCGTCTGGCTCCTGACCCGCGACAGCCCGCTTGCCGAATTTGAAGAGCGACGGCCGTTGTACTTCGACGATGCGGCCGGCGAGCAGTGGTTGAGTGCTCAACTGCTGGGGGACGGACTGCGGCTGTATTATGTCCGGGAGGCGGGAGGAAAGCGGGAAACCCGCGTCGCCATCCGGGCCGCGGCCGACAAGCCCTTCGACTCGGTGCTCATCGTGGCGATGCCGGGGACGCACCCCTGCCTGTCGCAGGCTGGACTCCGTCAGTATGCATTCGACGGCAAAACGCTGCAGCGGGCGAGGCGAACGGAGGTGACGTCGCCGTTCTCCGCGCCGGAGACGATCGCGCAACTGGATTTGCCCGGTTACCGGCACTCGCCGCGGCACCGCCAATACTGGGTGTCCGAAGATGAGCATTGGCTGCTTTACTGCGACGATCCGGAGACGGGGGGCGATCTGTATCTGGTGAAACTGGCCGAGCAGCCCGGCTGGGGCGTGGCGCTGCGGGGAGAGCCGATCGAACAGCGTGTGATGGCCGCGAATGACCCGCCGCCGCGACGCGAGCGGCCGATGCCAGTCGAGCCCGAAACCCCCGAGGAGCGGCCGGTCGATCCCCGCAATATTCCGCTGGCCTATACGCAGCATCGCGCCCAGTTGCTGGAGGCCGTTTCCGCGCGCGATTACGACGCGGCGACCGAGATTGTCGCCGCTGCCCGTGGAAACCCGAACTTGGCTGACGCCGCGGAACTGGTTGAGTGGGACGCGGAGGATGTCGCAGAGCTGCGGCTGTTCTGGGAGAACGTGACTGCGGCAGCACAGGCATTGCAGCCGGGCGAAGAGTTTCGCGATGGTTCGCTGAAGCTGGAGTTTGTCCGCTTCGAGAGCGGAGCGCTGGTGGGGAAGGCACGGACGCGGGAGTCGGTTCGGCCGCTCACAGAGATCAAGGGGTCGTCGCTCGTCGAACTCGTCGCTGCTCACGCCGAAGGGAGCGACGCGGAGCGTGACTGGCAGGCGACCGTATTTCTAGCGTACGACCCCGAGACCACCTCAAGCACGCTCGATCGGCGTCTCAGTGATGCGGGGCAGAAGGGGACGCAGTTCCGGGAGCAACTGGCACAGCGCCTGCTGCGCCAGGCGGAATGGGAACTGGAACGGCAGGCCACCAGCCGTGCATTGGACTTCATTCGGCAGGTCAGCGAATCTCACGCGGGAACGCAGGCCGCTTCCGGAGCCGCGGCGCTGCGGGACCGGCTCTACGCCAGCTACGGGTGGCAGCCGCGCGGAAACCGTGAGTGGGAGAACGGTCCGCTGGGCGAACTCGCCGCGAAACCGGAACGCGCCGACGGCGCCGTCCTCATCTCGCCGATGCAGTACGAGCGATTCGAACTGACGATGGAGTACCGCATGACGGCCCCCAACGGCCAGGGAGGCGTGTTCTTCCGCTACCCGGGCTCAGGGCCGTTCTACAACCGCTGCTTCAAGATCCAGCTCTCGAACGACCCGGAGGTGAACGCCGACGAATACTGCACCGGTTCGCTGTTCGGCATCGAGGCGCCGAAATCGAATGCCGCCGGCCCGCAGGGAGAATGGCAGACTTTCCGCATGCGTGTGCTGGGGGAAGAGGTGAAAGTCTGGATCAACGACGCCCTCGTCCTCGACACCACGGCGATCGATGATCAGATCCCCGAGTCAGGATACATTGCGCTGGACGGCATCGTCGGCGGCGTCACGTATCGCAAGGCGCTCGTCAGCGAACTGTGAGCGACGGGCGGGACGGTCCATCGAAATCCGGACGACCGCAGAATCTGTCCTGATTCGGCGTTGCACCGGAGGAGCGAAGACGCCCCCATCAGATGACCCGGAAGCATCTGCTCCTCAAGCTTCCGGGCGAATGCACGGCGGTTTCGACATTCATCCTGCCAGGGCGAGCGCATGGCCGATTCGCGAGTTGAAACGCGCACGCCGCTGGAGACCTCACGGACCGCACATCTCGCGGCACTCACGTTCTGCATGGTGCTGCCGACGGTCGCAACGCTGCTCTACTTCGTCGTGCTCTCCGGCAGTCCGTGGATGAAGGGGGTCTATTTCGGCAGCAAACTGGTGCAGTTCGCGTTCCCGCTGGCCTGGGTGCTCGCCGTTCAGCGCAGACGGCTGAACCTGCACCGCCCGAGACTCCGCGTGATTGTCCCGGGAATCGCAGCCGGGGCGCTGATTGTTGCGACGGGACTGATCGTCTACTGCGGCTACCTGAAGCACAGCCCGTACCTGGAGCGTGCGCCCGAGTTGATCGGTCTCAAGATCGCCGACATGGGCATCGCCACTCCGCTGATGTTCGTCCTGTTCGCCGCGTTTCTGTCCGTCCCGCATTCCCTGCTGGAAGAGTACTACTGGCGCTGGTTCGTGTTCGGTCAGATGCGGCGCATCGCGCCGTTCGGAGTTTCGCTGATTCTGTCGAGTCTGGGATTCATGTCGCATCACGTCATCGTGATTCACCAGTTCCTGCAGCAGGGATGGGGCGTGACGCTGTTCTTCTCGTTGTGCGTGGCCGCCGGCGGCGGCGTATGGGCGTGGCTGTATGAGCGGACCGGTTCGCTCTATGGAGCATGGATCAGCCACCTGCTGGTGGACTGCGGCATCATGTACCTGGGCTACGACCTGATGGACTGGTCGTAGGTGCGCGCTCAGAGAAACCCGGTCTCTTCAAGAAACCGGGTTTCTGCCGGGATCCGAGAGTTCACCGACGCCACAGCCCCAGCAGAAACAACTCCAGACCAATCGCCACCAAGGCGACGACCAGGAATTCGCCCCACATCGGCCGGCCGGCCAGATCGAGAATCGGCTCCCAACCGGCGGCGACCTGCTGTTCGACGGCGACGCCGCGCCCGCTCAGAGACCGAGCAATGTCGTCCGGCGAGAGACGTCGCAGGTCACTCTCGCGGGGGTCCACGTTCACCGCCGTCGCGGCCAGCAGAGCGCCGGCGGCATCCTGCAGACGATAGATGCCGGCCTGCCGCGGCTCGGGGATCTCGACGTGCACCGCATCTCCCGACGGCGACGCAATCGCCAGGACGGGCGCTCCGTTCGGCGCGAGCACATTCGGCGTGCCCGTGACCTGGTCCGGACGGAACGGCTGCGGGAAACGGCAGGAAACGCCGGGGGGCGAAGTCCGCGCAGTGACGACGTTCGGCGTCAGTGCCGACGCGAGAATCTGCATCCATGCGACGAACGTGCCGTGCCGGCCGAGGTCGCTGCTCGCCGATTCCGGACTGAAGTTCGCGACCAGCAACTGACCCTGCCCGAACAACCGGCTCCCCAGTGCCGGACGCCCGTTCGAGAAGGAGAGCAGCACTTCCGTCTCCGGAAACGGGGCCGGCGTCGACCACGTCTGCGTAAACCGGATCTGCGCCACGGCGATCTGGCTCTGCTCGTCAAACTCGCGAAACCACCGCGACTGCCAGCGTCCGGACGTGATATGCAGCGGCTCCGCGCGCGGATCGGCCGTCTGCAACACTCCCGGCGGCCAGGGGAGGATTTCGTGCTCCTCCGCGGCCGACTGCAACGTCTCCAACTGCCGCGCAACCGGGCCTTCACCGCAAAACCAAACGACTCCCCCGCCGCCGTCGACGAACTCGACGAGGTGTCGCGCGGAGTCCTCCGGAAGATTTCCCACGTAACCGATGAATACAGCCGAGACGCCGGCGAGAGTCTGCGGCGAGAGATCAGCCGGACGGATCGCACGCACATCAAAGCGGTCGCTGTCGTCGCCGCGCGGCATCAGCGCCCGCTGCATGTAGAAGGCGGCTGTTCCTGGCTCGTCGGGACTGTCGTCGCTGACGACCAGCACGGGCATCCGTCCGGACGACTGCACGACCAGCCACGCCCGGTTATCGGGGTCCAGTCCGTCCCGCGGGATTGAAAACTCTGCAAGCAACGGGCCCGACTCCGGCATCCGGACCGTGAACGTGACATCCCGCGCTTCATCGGCGGCCAGCGAGACGGTCTGATCGACGACGTCGTCACTCCCTTCCGGACCGCCGGTCTCCAGCGTCACCCGCGGCTGGGCGGCGCTGTTGGAGAAGCTGCTGACGTGAATCGTCAGTTCGCAGTCCTGGCCGGGCAGCGGCTGTGCCGGGAAGTGACGCGGATTGCTCAATCCCAGATTCGAGGGGGCGTCACCGGCCATCGGCGTGACGGAAGCCACCGTCCCGGTCGGCAGCAGCAGTGCAGTCGACGAATCGGCCAGCGCCTCGCTCCAGTTGCTCGCCTGCAGGTCGGAAACGATCACCAGCCTCCGCGGGCCGCTGTGTTCGCCGAGGAGTCGCCCGGCGAGTTCGAGCGCAGCCGGGAAGTCGGCCCGTTCGGGGGTCGGCTGCAGTTGCTGCAGCTCCTGTCGCAGCCCGGGCAGATTGGGACTGAGCCGGGGGAATGAAGCATCGGGGACGGCGTCCGCGTACACCAGATTCGCGACATCGACTCCAGGCCGCAGCGAGTCTAGCGTGCGATCGGCCGCGCCGCGCAGCCGCTCCATCAGGGCGACGCCGCCGTCCTGCTGCCCGGTGGAGGCGCTGCGATCGATGAGGATGACCACGCCGGCCGCTTTGTCATTCATTCCGGCCGCCGCCAACGAGGCATCCAGCCATACAGGACGCGTAAAGGCCAGCACGATGCAGGCGACCGCCGCCAGGCGGAGCAGCAGCAGGATCAGTCTGCGCATCCGGTAGAACCGCGACTGGCTGGCCACGGCCGCGGTGAGCAATGCGATCGACGGAAACACCACACGCCGCCGCGAGTGCCGGGCAAGCAGGTGCGCCACGATCGGCAACGCCAGCAGTCCCAGGCCGGCCAGCAGCAGCGGGGTCGTCAGTTGGATGAATGCGACCATGCGGACCGCTCAGAGATGACGAGTGCTCCGAAGACTCCGCGGCTCACTCCAGCTTTCCTTGCAACGTGGCGGCGGCCTGCGCTCGGGCTTTCTCCAGCACGCTCTCGAGTGTCACCGGCACGCCACCCTCTCGTTTGCTTTCATCCGCCGCTTCCATGAAGGCGTAGATCTCGAGCGTCTCGGCCTCCTCGACGGGCGGTTCGCCAGTGCGGAAGAAGTGCACGATGGACTGCACGAGCGGGTCATAGCCGCCGTAGCGATCCAGCGTGACCTTGCCGGTCTCGCCGAAGACGGTCCCGCCGTAGCCCCCCTGTCCGTGCCGGATGCCGCGGAAGGTTCCAATGCGGCCGTCATCCCATTTACCGACGGCCACGTCGAAGTTGGGCGATGTCGTGCGGGACACCGACTCGCAACCCGTCCCCATCACCGTGAACAGCGTCTCCACACCGTGGATGCCGTACCAGAACAGGTCGGGGTGCGTCGCCTCCAGCGAGCAGGGGCTGTAGACATCGGCCCCCGTCACTTTGCCGATGCTCCCGTTCCGCACCTCCTGCCCGCCGACGATCCAGCGGAGCGACGAGGACGAGAACACCGGCACGTCGTAATGGCGAGCGGCTTCAAAGATGGCGACGGCGTCCGACAGCGATCCGGCGATCGGCTTGTCGATGAAGACCGGTTTCTTCGCGCGCAGCACCGGCAGCACCTGCTCCAGGTGTGGCCGCCCGTCGTTCGTCTCCAGGCAGACGGCGTCCACCTGCTCCACCAGCGCTTCGATCGTATCCACGATCTCGACGCCGTACTTCTTGACCTCCTCGGTATATCCCGGCACGCGGCTGGTGGAGGACTCGATGTCCGGGCTGCCCTGCGGATACGCCGCGACGATCCGCGCACCACCGGCCCACTCGGGCGGGGTCTCGCCGTTGAGGAGCTTGGTGAAGGCCGTTGCATGCGACGTGTCCAGCCCGATGATGCCGATCCGCAGCGGCTTCGGCTCGGCCGCGGCCGCATCCTGCTCTGCGGCCGCAATCGCCGCAACAGGTTGAAGTTCATCAGGCGTGATGCCAGCCTTCTCCAAGATGACTGAGATATCCCAGACGGTGACGGTCTTGTCGTACGAGGCGGCGGCCAGCAGGCGCCCGTCGGGAGACAGCGCCATGCCGGCGATCTTCCCCGCATGATGATCGACCGTGCCGAACTCGGCGCCGTCAGCCGGATTCCAGAACTTGATCTCGTTCTTTCCCTTGAATCGCCCGCCGCTTCCAGTCACGACGATCCGGCCCCCGCCGGCGAACAGCACGCAATTCGTCGGACGGCTGTGCCCGCCATAGAACCCCTTGGCGGTCCCGTCTGCAACCGCGTAGACGTTCGCCTTCTCGTCCAGGCTCGTCGAGATCAGCAGGCTGCCGTCCGGAGAAAACGCGACGTCGGTGACGCCCCGCTCATGTGCCGGAAACGTATGCTGCTCCTCACCCGATTCCATGTTCCACGTCTTGACCTCTCCCGCCTTCGTCAGTCGCGTCTCGTCTCCCGAGGACGTCGCCAGCACTCCTCCGTCGGGCGAGATCGCCACGCCGGTCACGGCATAGGTGTGACCCTTGAACGTCTGCAGCGGCGCCTGCTCGCCGACGTTCCAGGTGCGGGCCGTCATGTCCTCCGAGCCCGATGCGAGGATCGAACCATCGGCCGAGAAGCAGAGGTCGAGCACGTATCCCCGATGTCCCTTGAGTTCTCCCGTCTGCTCACGATCGGCGACATCAAACAGTCGAATCGACTGATAGCCTCCCACAGCGAGCAGCGAGCCGTCCGGTGAAAACGCCACCGCCCGGGCGAAGCCGGACTTGAGCGGCAGCGTGCCGGCGTCCTCCTGCGACTCGACATTCCACAGCCGCACTCCCTCATAGCTTCCAGCGGCGAGCAGCGAGCCATCCGGAGAGAAGGCGACGCTGGCCACCCAGTCCGGAAAGTTTTCCAGCGTCGCCAGGAGTTCGGCGTCGAGTCCCGGCCCGCCCCCGTCCAGGGTCGCGGGCTGCGCCGGCAGCGAACGTAGTGAGATCAGAAGTACGCACGCGACCAGCGCGTGGCGAACGATTGCGTCCCGGTGCAGCATCCTTGGGCTCCTGCGTGATGAAATGGCCACGACCATTGCATCAGACGCAGCCCGCTCCCGCAACCGCGCAGGCGCAACAACAAACCCGGCCCCCGTTCGGGAACCGGGTCTGCGGCCCGCGTTCATTCGTGCCGGACTGTCACGGGGTTACTCGGCTTCGTCCGCGTTCTCGACCTCGATCGGCAGATCGTCCTTGTTGGCGTCTTCCGGATTCGTCGGCTCATCACTCGACGGCTCGGGCGTCGGCGGTTCGGAAGTCGCTGCCGCCAGTGACTCCTTCAACTCGGCGATCTGGTTCTGCGCGTCGGCCAGTTCCTTGTTGGCCGCATCGCGTTCCGCCTGCGCTGCGGTCATGGCGTCTTCCGCCTGCTTGCGGGCGGACTGCGCCTGGGCCGCTTCCTCCTGAGCGGCAGTGGCCGCGGCCAGCGCTTCATCCCGCGCGGCCTCCGCCTTCTTGCGGGCATTGGCCGCACGCTGACGGGCCTTGCGTGCCTGGGCCGCTTCCTCCTCCGCGGCGACCTTCATTGCCAGCGCTTCCTCCGCGCGAACGTGCTCCGACGCGGCCTTCTCGGCCGACGCGGTGGCTTCCTGTTGTGCCGCATCCCGTTCCGCGATCGCCTGATCGAGGGCCGATTGCAGTTCGGCAATCTGCTGCTGAGCGGCCGAAAGCTGAGCCTCCGCATGGTTGGCCGCTTCAGCGCGAGCCAGTGCTTCGGTGTACGAGAGCATGCGGCCGTAGCTGCTGCCGTACGGGTTCCAGCCCGTCGATCCGTAACAGGTCGTCTGCACGCAGGGTTGGCAGTCGCCGGCCTGGACAGGAACGGCGAGGAGGGCAAGCGTCAGGAGAGGCGCGCAACAGGTCTTCATCAGCAGGTCTCCGGATCTCTAACTTGGGAGGATGCGGACCGCCACGGCGGGCTGAGTGCGGGCGGTCAATCAGGCGGGAACATTGGTCAAGCCAGCGTCTTGAGTATCATGGGAGCTGTTTGCACCGGATGCAAATCGATTGTTCCGTTTTGGCAACACGGGCCGCCCGTCGTTCCGTCAGCATCGCTGCAATCCGCACTGGATGTTCGCTGGTGCGGATTGTCGTGACTTCGCAGAGCTGCTCACCCTCGAAACTGCTGCATTGGTATCACCAGGAGACATCATGCCATCCATCCGGACACTGATACTGCTGCTGATCTGCAACCTGCCGGCGTTGGCCGCGGATGCACCGGAAATCGTCCCGGTCTGGCGGGCCGGCGAGGACGGATATCACACCTATCGCATTCCGGCCGTCATCGCGGCGCCCAACGGCGACCTGCTGGCGTTCTGCGAAGGGCGGCGTAACAACTCCCGAGACCACGGCGACCTCGATCTGCTGCAGAAGCGCAGCACCGACGGCGGCCGTACGTGGAGCGAGCAATCCGTGGTGTACGAGGAAGGGGGGGATGCCGAAGTCACGATCGGCAATCCCTGCCCCGTGGTCGATCAAACGACCGGCACAATCTGGATGCCCTTCACGCGCGACAACGACGACGTCTTCGTGACGCACAGCGATGACAGCGGCCAGACCTGGTCCGAACCGGTGAACATCACCGCATCCGTCAAGCAACCGGAGTGGGGCTGGTATGCGACCGGTCCGGGCGTCGGCATTCAACTCCAGTCCGCGCCGCATGCCGGACGGCTTGTCATTCCCTGCGACCATCGCTCCCCCGAATATGACTGCGGTTCGCACGTCATCTTCAGCGACGACCACGGCGCGACGTGGCAGCTTTCGAGCAATGTCGTTCAGCCCGGGGCCAACGAATGCCAGGTCGTCGAACTCGCCGACGGGAAACTGATGCTCAACGCCCGCATGCAGGAAGCCCGCGTCACCGGCGAGCGCGGCGTCTCGTTCAGCGACGACGGCGGAGAGACCTGGTCGAATCTCTCGCAGGCGAGCGGACTGGCTGATCCCGTCGTACAGGCCAGCCTGATCACCGTCACGACGGCCGACGGCGAGCGCTGTCTGCTGTTCTCCAACCCCGACGTGCCGCAGGACGTCGGCCGCGGACCGCGGCGGGATCTCTCAGTTCAACTCAGCCGCGACGAAGGCCAGTCCTGGATCGACAAGCGCTCGCTCCATTCCGGCCCGGCCGCGTATTCCTGTCTCGTGCAGTTGCCCGACGGCACGATCGGCTGCCTGTATGAAGCGGGTGAACGCAACGCGTACGAAACGATCTCGTTCGCACGATTTCCGCTGCAGTGGATTCAGGCCGAAGCAGATTGACTGGCCATGCTTCCTGGGGAGCGCTCAGTATCGCATGATGAGTTCGATCACGGACTCCTTGAGCCGACCGTTCACCGAAATGCCGTTCCCCCCGCGAATGGTCTCAGCCCCGGTCCAGTCGATGAACGTGCCGCCGGCTTCGCGGAGAATGGGGAGCAGCGGAGCCGCGTCCCAGATGTTCATCACGGGATCAGCCATGACGTCGGCGCGGCCGGTCGCCACAAGCAGGTGGCCATAGCAGTCTCCCCAGGCGCGCGTGGCGTGGCACGTGCGCACGAACTCTTCGAACGCGGGGCGGCGGCCGTACTGGTCGAACAGTTCGATCGCCGTGTAGGAGAACAGCGCCCGCTCCAGCCTGTCGGTCTGTGTGACGCGGGCGGGCAGCGGTTCGACACGGCCGCGCTGCCACCACGCGCCGCAGCCATCGGCTGCGTACACTACCTCATCCAGCGCCGGGATCCGGCAGACGCCGAGGACCGCCCGCTCCTCCCGCTCCAGGCCGATCAGAGTCCCGAACAGCGGCACTCCATGAATGAACGACTTGGTGCCGTCCACCGGATCGAGGATCCAGCGGAAACCCGACGTGCCCGGCTGTTCGCCGAATTCCTCGCCCAGAATGCCGTCCTGCGGATACGCGTCGGCGATCAGCGAACGCAGCAACTGCTCGGCCCCGCGATCGGCGGCCGTCACCGGGGACTGATCCCCTTTGAGTTCCACGGCCAAGTCGGCGTTCAGATAATACCGCAGGATCAGCGTCGAGGCCTCGCGTGCGGCGTGGACGGCGAATTCCAGTCGTTCCTGCAGGGATTGGGACACGGTGCGATCCGCTGGGCTGAGGGTTTCCCGGCAGGATAACCGCACCGGGAGCCGAAGTCATATTGTCCCGACCGCGCCGCTGCACTACGATTCCGGCGAAGTCACATCCTGAGGACCAGTCGGGAGTTCCGCTGCGACACGACTCGCCGCGAATCGCCCCGAAGGTCCTCGATCGAGATTCTGATGCTCCGGCCAGGGATGGTGTGAGATGCGGTCGCTCGTACGCGGCGTTAAGCATCTGATGGGCGCTGTGTTGATGCTGGCGGGATTGGTCTGCGCGGCCGAAGTCGGGCTGCGCGGACATCGCTGGTACCAGGATCACTATCAGGACTCCAGCGTCGCCATCGCCGACTCGACCGCTTACGTATCGAACAGCAGCGACACGTATCAGCAGCTGCGTCCCCTGGCAAACTCCCGTATCCAGACCGGGGACGGCCGCGAGGTGCTGTTGCAGACAAACTCATATGGCCTGCGCGGGTCCGAGCCGGCACAGCCCAAGCCCTCCGGGACGTTTCGCGTGATCTGTCTGGGTGACGAACGGACGATCGCGGCGGACGTGGCGCTCGACGAGACGTACTGCGCGCGGCTCGAGGAGCGGCTGCAGTCGCGCACCAATCTGCGGGTGGAGGTCATCAACGCCGGACTGCCCGGCGGGTGCCCCCTCACGGAGTTGATTCTGCTCAGCCATCGGCTCATCGGCCTGCAGCCTGACCTGGTCCTCGTGCACGTGGACGCCACCGACGTCGCCGACGACCGCCTGGTGCGGCCGTTTACCTTCGTCGACGAAGAAGGTCGACCCGTTGCCGCCGCGCATCCGCAACTCCGGTCGGTGCGGACGTCGCCGCTGCTCGGCCTGTCGCAGGAATTCCGCCTGGTCGACCTCGTGCGGACGCAATTGGCGCGCACCTGGGAACAACAGACGGCCACAGCCGATACCAGCTGGAACGAGAGCGACTGGTCTGTGCATGTCGAGCAGGCGCTGGAACCGCTGGTGGATCTGCGGAAGCTCGCGGGGGGCGCCTACTGCGAACTCGTCGTCTCCACCGTCGGGGACCCGTTGACAGACCAATCCGCGCGCGTCGCGGCATCGGAAGAGGTCCAGCCGGCCGCGCACGCCGCTGAGCCGCGCCCCTCGCTGGCCGATTTCGCCCGGACAAACAATCTGCTGTACGTCGATGCGTCCGCCTATCTGCCGGAAGGCGGAGTCGCACGCGGGGCCGGCCTGGCTCCGGAAGAACACGACATCTACGCCGCCGTACAGGCCGCTTTCATCGTGCAGAACGTGCCGGGAGTCTGGACCACCGCGGAGACCACGCAGGCGCCGGGACTGCTACCGGAGATGCCGGACGTGGCGCGGACCCCCGCGAACTGACCGGCAGCGATCCCGTCGCGCCCGTCTATTCTTCCACCTGCACGAGCTGCTCGATTTCGCCGTCCAGCACTTCACCGATCACGGTCTCGTGGAATGTATGAAAGCCGAGGACGGTGCGGGCGGTATAGCGGGGCGTGAGTGCGTGGTAGTAGAGCCATTGGTCGTCGCCGATGCGCCAGCGCACGCCGCAGGATTCCGCGCCGGTGAGGGTGACGCCGTTCTCGGCGACGGTTAACTGCCGCCACTGCGTGGCCGCCTTGCGGCGGGTGGGCGACCAGTCCAGCAGCACGGGGCAGGCCAGGCCCGCTCCCTGTGATTGCTGCACGAGTCGGACCGCGCGGTTGTCCACTTCGAGCCGGCCGGACGCGCGGTTGACCGCTTCCTGCGGCAGTGCGAGCGGCAGGACGCGCACCTTGAGCGCTCCCGCGCGCACCTTCCATTCGCGCGTCAGGGTGTCCTGCTCCGCGGATGTGCCCGAGACGAGGGGCAGTTCCATCCGGTGCTCAATGCCGTCGCTGCCGCCTGCCATTCGCTTCACGACGTCGCTGAGCAGCAGGAAGTGATCGGCGCGCGACAGCAGCATCTGGCGGAGGATTTCGACGCCGCCGGGGGCCGCCTGCTTGAGTTCCATGTAGTCGGCGTCCGCATCGGAGAACCAGCAGACGCATTCCCAGTCGGCAGCGGAGTCCAGCTTCGTGCCGGCGATCGTCGTCTCCGCGCTCCAGTTGCCGCGCAGCACGGGAACGCCGAAGGCAGTCAGATCAATTCGAGGGGACACACCGTCAAACGCCACGACGCAGGCATCCGACCCGACGTCCCAGTTGCTCCGCAGACACGCAACGCGCGCCGCATCGGATTGCGATGACGGACGGTGCTTCCGCTTGCCGGACGGCCGGGCAGGGGCTTTCCTGCGTTGCGGCCGCACTGCGACCGGCAGCGAGACATCCGAGAGTTGAGCGAGGAATCGCCCGGCCAGTTCCTCCGAACCAAGCCCCGCAATCTCCCCAGCAGACCTGATCAGAGAGCCTGGAGAGAAGACGGCCCCATTCGTCAGCGCCACGTCACCCGTCGACCGCGTCAACGCCGCCACGCGTCGCACCAGGCGCTCAAAACGAATGCGAGTCCGTTTGTCCCACCAGGGGTCATCCAGCCGCTGGGCGAGTCCGGCCGTCCTGACAAACGGCGCCAGCCACAGTGGCAATCGCTCCAGCAGCGCGGCATGGGGAGCCCCGTCGTCGTCGCAACCGGCCAGTAGTTCGGCCCGGAGCGTCTCGACTCCGCGTTCTCCCAGCCGGCGTGCACCGCGGAGTTCGCTAAAGACTCGACTGCACAGCCACGGGAGTTCGCCGGTCATCACAACGCGCTGGTCGTCCGAAAGCCTTGCATCACTGTCCCAACCCGTCTGCTGCCAGACGGGCTGAACCCACTGCCACAGTCGCAGCCAGATTCTCGCGAACAAGGCATCCGGCAGTTGCGGCTCAAACAGCAGGCTCAGCCAGCAGACCAGTTCAAATGAGTCGGGCGACGGCGCTGCAGATGAGTTGAACTCGTCAAAGAGCGTCTCGAGTTCCTGCACCGCAACGGCCTGTCGCTTGCGCGAGAGTGTTTCGAGCGGAAAGGAAGTCGCCTGGATGCGCTCCGCCAGGCGCCGGCTCCGCTCGGAACCGGCGAAAGCAAAGCGGGACCACAACGGCTGCCAGCAGACGGGAGTCCTGGCCGATCCCCTCTTACTGCGGGCCAACTGCCGATAAGGACGGCAGGTTCGCAACTCACGGCCTAATCCGGCCAAATCCGCCTCGTCGAATGCGGCCCGAAGCCGGGCGGGCGCCGACCGGCGCCACGGCACAGGAACTCCGGACGTCAGTAGTTCCAGATCGCCGGCGCCTTCCGGCGCTCCCTGAGGGGGGCGGGTCTCCGTGATCACGACGGCAGCACTCCTCGTCGGTTCCATGCGCTCCGGCTTCGATGCATCCGCTGCCCAAAGCGTTCCCGCAGCGCGCTGCACAGCGTATCGGATCAACGCCCGTTTGCAACGGCATCACGGCAGCCGACAACGCTCGGATGCAGGCGGTCAGTTTGATTGCGACAGCATCGGGAACCACAATGCGCTGGACACACATTCCAGTGATCTCAATGGAAGGCGCCCCCATGTCCGCTCCCGCGACGAACCCGGCCTGGCCCCGGCATGCCGTCGATGACATCGTCACCCGCGCCGTGCCCGATGACGAGCGGCTGTGGGTTCCGCAGGCCCCGAATGTGTGGTTTCGGCCATTGCTGCTCAACCGCGTGAATGGCGAGTGGGTCAACCTGTTGCGGGTCCGCAAGTCGGGCGTGCTCAGCCGGCATCGGCATCCCGCGCCCGTACACGGTTACGTCATCAAGGGGGCGTGGCGATATCTCGAGCACGACTGGGTCGCGACAGAGGGGACCTACGTCTTCGAGCCGCCCGGCGCCGTGCACACGCTCGTCGTGGACGAAGGCATCGACGAGATGATCACCCTGTTCCACGTGCAGGGCGCCCTGATTTACGTGGACGAAGCCGGGCAACCCTGCGGCTTCGACGACGTCCACGTCAAGATCGACATGTGCCGCCGCCATTTCGCGGAAACAGAACTGGGCGAGTCGTTCGTCGAACGATTCATCCGCTAATGCCTGCGCAGAAAGCGACCCGGCCTCGTCACGAGTCCGGGTCTCTGCAATTCGGCAGCAATGCGTCTGATCGCGGCGTGGCTACCAGCCGATCTCGAGGCCGATATGCCCCCCGTGAGCGACGAACAGGCCGTTGTCCACCAAGTGGTAGCGGGTCGTGCCCAGCAGGTCGGTGCGGACGCCGCCGGCCTGCTCGGGACCGAACGCCATGTTGGTCAGCATCAGCGTTTCGTACCCGGTCTTGAAGTTGATGTAGTCGGTGACGGCGACGACGACGTCAAATCCGATCGCACCACCGAAGCTGGCGGACGTATCGCGATCGGTGAAAGTCCGGGTGTAGACCGAACCGTCGTTGACCACGCCGACCAGCGTCTCCTGCACGGCTCCGTACTGATCGTTGCGATAGATGCCCCCCTTGACGAAGCCGTCGATGGAGATGATCTCGCTCAAGCCGTAACGACCGCCGAGCGTCACCTGTACACCGTCGAGATCGTTGCGGGCACGGCCGTCGAAGCCGATGCCGAGCGTCGTGATCACGGGAGGAACGGCCGTGGGATCGTACCCCAGGAACCCGTCGGGGCCGACGATGTTCATGAATCCCGCGGCAGTCAGTGCGGCGTCGGACAGACCGTCGTTGCCGACGGCGCTGGCTCCGGGAGCCAGGCCCGTCGCGGCGTCGAGCGCCTGGAAGTCGCCGACCACGAGCGTCTTCATCTGCTCGTCGAGTTCAATGTGCCGCCAGCCGACGGCGAAGTACACCGGCCGGATGCTGCGGTTGCTGCCGAGATTCAGCTCGAAGCTGTCGAGTCGCGACGAGTACTTGGTCTGTGCGAAAGCGCCGGCCTCGAGGAATTCGATCTCATCGTCCTCCAGCCCGGCGATGTCGGCTGCCGTCCCGAGACCGCTGCGGAAGCCGATGCCGTTCGCCGGCGCCACGAAGGCATTGGTTGGATCGTCGAACACGAAGGGATTGACGAGGAAGCCCGACTCCGACGAGCTCCACTCCGGGATGCTGAAGAATGACGCCTCGATGTCGAACTCGGCGTAACTTCCGCCCAGCGTGAAGCGGTAGCCTGAGTCGAAGCCGAAATCGTAGTCGTTGGCCGAGAATCCACCCGGTCCCGTGATGAGCACGTCATCCGGATCGTTGTTCCGCGAGAAGAACAGATAGTCCGACTCGAACCGGACCTGGGCCTCGGCCGGCTGAGCGGCAAAACCTGCCAGCAGCATCAGGAACGGCAGACAGACAATGACACGCTTCATCACGCCCCCCTCGGAGTCCCTTCCGACGGCCCGGGCCGGAACCCGTTGATGTGTCGAGAGAATTGCCCGCACAGGCGCCGACTCAGAGACCGGGCTTCTTCAGAGATACCCGGTTTCTCTGCGAGTACGCCTCGCGCGGTTGTAACACATCGTCCTAAATCGACAGTTCTGTCGGCCGAACGCAGCAAATCGGTTGGCGCAGTCGTAGCGGACGAAAGGTTCGTGACGGTGATGCCGGTCGAACAGGATGGGCAAGCTGGGCAGGCTCAGATTCGGCTCCGCGAGATGCTGTGGTTCTGAAGAATCCGCTCCTCGCGACGTCTCCAGAACGGAAACAGCAATAGACCGGTCTCCGATTCGTCATGCCATTCCCCGTCCTCCAGGAACTGCAGAATCCAGCGGTAGTCAAATCCGCCGCGACTGAGCACTCGCAGCCGGCATTCGTCAGATAGCCCGAATGCGAAGCAGTTGAGTGCATCCTCCTCCGTCTGAAACTCTTCGTGCCATCCCTCGAAGGACACACTGTAGCCGGAGGAGTGCTGGTAAAGACTGACGGTGAAGCCGGTGGGCGAGACCGGATGGACGCTGACTGAATCCGGCGTCTGGTCCGTGCACAGTTCAGGGTACTCTCGCAACCTCCGCAGGATTGCTTCGACGGCTGTCAGACGCCCGGCGTGAGGCGTTGCCACGGAATCGGCCATCAGTCATTCGCCGGACGCGGCGGATTCGCCCAGTGCCCGGAGGGATCGGAACCGCTCACGATCACCCCCTTGCCGTTCCACCCCAGATGAGCGCGGACGTCGGCCGCGGCGTACCGCAGCGTCAGCCCACAACGGCGGCGGTCGGAGTCGTTCGCGTTCGAGCCATGCAGCAGCAGGTCTGAATGTAGCGACACCTCGCCGGCCTGCAGGCAGTCATCCACGGGCTCTCCGTACTGTTCCGCGTTGTCGATCGACTGGTTGAGCACGTTGTGCTCGGTCGAATCGCTCGGCCGGTACGTCAGATGCCCGAAGTGGTGCGACCCGCTGATGAACCGCATGCAGGCGTTCTCGGTGTCGGCGTCGTCGATCGCCAGCCAGACGGTCACGGCCTTGGACGGAGTGAGGGGCCAGTAGCTGGAATCCTGATGCCACGCCACGGCCTTGCCGTCGTGCGGCATCTTGCAGAAGAAATGCGATCCCCACCCGACGACGTCCTTTCCCAGGATGTCCTTCACCGCCGCGACGATGCGGGAGTCGGTCAGGATGTCGTACACGCGGCCGTACTTGAGATGGGCCGTGCTGATGGAGTAGCTGTCTCCCCCCGCCGCGATGACCTTCGCCAGCAGTTCATCGAAGTACCGCCGGATGTCCGAAATCTCATCACTCGAAAAAATGCGGATGGGCCGGACATAGCCGTCCCGGTTGTAAGACTCGACCTGTTCGTTCGTCAGCACCTGCGGGTCCGTCACGGTGCTCGGATAGAAACGCAGGTCCCGCTCGATGGCGTGGATGTCGGTCTCGTCAGGAATGATCTTGTAGTCGGCAGTCGCCATCGGAACGGATCAGATACTGGGGTGAGTCGGAATGGATGAAGATAACGGACGTGCCCGTATGACTATCCCGGTTTATTCCCGGCCCATGGGGATGGGCGTCGGCGCGTCCCTTTAACGAAACGCACGAATCAGTCTAATCAAAGTCACTCACGAATTGGGAAGCCCGCCTAAACAGTCTCACGAGCACGCGGACCTCGCGATCCTGTGCCACCATCTACCCTTGATCCTCATCCGCCAGCACTGATTGGTCGAAGTGGCAGTCCATCGCCAGCCACAGCGCCCGGGCGTACCGGAACGCCCACAACGGAAACAGCACGCAGAACGCGGCCAGCCAGGGCGCGAGTTGCTGATTCGTCCAGCCAAACCGGAAGTGCAGCACAAGATACGCGCCCAGCAATGCTACGGCGGTCAAACCGTAATTGATGTAGCTGCTCCCCAGGTAGTATCCGCCGGGCCGCTCCAGGCGAAATCCACATTCACTGCACCGCTGCGGCATCGTGAACCAGCCTGTAAACAGACGGCCGACCCCGCAGCGGGGACACCGCAGTCTCAGCGCGCGACCAACAAGCGTCTCCGGCGGAACCTTCACAAACGGACTCCCGGCAGGCAAACGGACACTGGCAGTCACTACGATAGTGCGGATCCGGAATGTGTCGATGACGGCCAGAACTCTGTCCGAGCGATTTTCCCGCCCAGTCACGCTGACCCCACTCGTTCCCGCCTGACGCCCAGATTGCAGCCGTTTCAACGTCGCAGGCAAAGTCCGCTGTGCCGCCGCTGGGCTGACAACCAAGCCCGGTGAGTTCCGGGCGCCACTGAAGCCCCCTCCTGCACTTGCCGCCCCTTTGCGGGCTTTCGCGTCTTGGAGGCTTAGCGTCGGAACTCCCGACCCAATTTGCCTGAAACTCATCTTGACCCGTTGATGCGTATCCGCTACTGTCCACAGGAGTAGCGGCAAGATGTTCCGACGAGTTGTCGTCGTTGTCCTGCGCATGATCGATTCGCCCATCTCCGTGGCACAAAAGCGGAGCGGTGATTCGGGACGCGGGAGTTTGGAAGCTCATCGCGGTTGCGATTGCTCATTAACCGCGGAGATCCTTCCTGCCTCTCTCCGGCAGGCATGTTGGCACGCCATCGTGCCAGCGACGCTCGGGTTCGCGGCGCGCCGCCAGTCTCAGCCGCCGCGCCCGCCCACCACTTTGAAGCCCACAATCCACAGGAGCAGACCAGCTTGAAGTCCGAAACCGAAGGAACGGCCAGTTTTGATGAACTGGGCCTGAGCGAGCCGATGCTCGCCGCTCTCAAATCCGTCGCTTATTCCACCCCCACGCCGATTCAGTCGGCCTTCATCCCCATCGCGGTCACCGGCCGCGACTGCACCGGCCAGGCGCAGACCGGCACCGGCAAGACGGCCGCTTTTGTGATCCCGATCCTTGAGCGGATCGATCACGGCGACAATCGCGTTCAGGCGCTGGTCCTCTGTCCCACCCGCGAACTCAGCGAACAGGTGGCCGCGGAAGCGCGGCGTCTGGCATCCGAACATGACTGCAACCCGGCCCTGCTGGTCGGGGGCCGCCCTATGGGAGGCCAGCTGCAGGCGCTCCGCAATCAGGCGACGATCGTCGTCGGCACGCCCGGGCGCGTGATTGATCACCTCCGTCGCGGCACGTTGCAGCTCGACGCGCTCAAGGTCGTCGTGCTCGACGAGGCCGACCGGATGCTCGACATCGGCTTCCGTCCCGATATCGAGCGGATCCTCCGACGTTGCCCGCGCGAGCGGCAGACGCTGCTGCTCTCGGCCACGATGCCGCCGGAAGTCGAGCGGCTCGCCCATCGCTACATGCAGAATCCGGATCGCGTCGATCTGTCGACGCACAACATCGCCGCCGACCGCGTCGAGCAGTTCTACTGCACGGTCGACAACCACCGGAAGTTCGGTCTGCTCGTGAAACTCCTGCTCCATGAGCGCCCGCAGCAGGCCATCGTCTTCCGCCGCACCAAGCGCGGCGCCGACCAGTTGTATGAGCGATTGCGCGAACGCCTGAACGGCGTCGAAGCGATTCACGGCGACCTGCAGCAGCGCGTCCGCGACCGCGTGATGCAGCGGTTCCGCGCCGGCAAGACGCGGCTGCTCATCGCGACCGACGTCGTCGGACGCGGCATCGACGTCAGCGGCATCTCGCACATCATCAACTACGATGTGCCGGAGTACTGCGACGACTACGTCCATCGGATCGGCCGGACCGGCCGGATCTCGTCGGACCGGTCCGGCCGCGCCTTCACCTTCGCCACGAAGGAGGAAGGGGACCAGCTCACGCGGATCGAGATGCGGATCAACAATCTGCTGACCGAGTTCAAGTTCGACGACTTCGAGGCGTACACCCCCCGCGCGCCGCGCAAGCACGTCGACGACTTCGCGCCGCAGGAGATCGACATCCCGGAGTTCCACGTCGCCTGAGCCGCCGGTCACCGCAGGTTCACGCCGGATCGCGTTCCTCCGCGATCCGGCGCGCCAGCGTGAGCGCCTCCTCCGTCGTCTGGATTTCGCCTTCCAGCTGCGCATCACGTACGCCGTTCAGGATCCGTTCGAACTCCCGTCCCGGCGACAGCCCTTGCGCGATCAGGTCATTGCCGGTGATCAGCGGCGGCGGGTCAATCTGCTCCGGCGGCGTGTTCGCCACGAACTGATCGACGAATTCCACGCTCTCCATCGATCCAGACTCCGCCGTCACGCGCGCTTCCAGCAGACCTCGCAGATCTCCCGAATAGGGATGAGCCAGCAGCCGCTTGAGCTGTGACAGGCGCAAACTGCCGGCGTCGTCCAGGGCGTGCCTCCGCGTCACCAGCCAGACGATCCGCTCCAGTTCGTCATTCGACAGCTTGAGTCGGCGGCAGATCGATCGCACCGTCCCCTGCTGGGCGTCACTGCGTCGACTGGTTGATGCCGGGCTCGGCACGCTCCGCAGGAGCGCCGCGATCGCGCACTCAAACGACGCTTCCCCCAGGTGCTCCAGCATGTCGAGCGTCTGCAGCCAACCCACCGGTTCGGCCGGCGCGATTGCGTCACTCAGTTCCGGGAAGATGACGGTCAGCAGTCCCACCTGCTGCAGCAGCCGTACGGCGCGGCGGCGATGCCGGTTAGCCAGCATCTTTCGCAACTCCTGCGCAATCCGCTCCGCGCTCACCGCCGGCAGTTCGGCCGCCATGTCGCGGATCGCTGCCGCCGTGGATTCGTCCAGTTCGAAATCCAGGTTCGCGGTAAACCGCACCGCACGGAGCATCCGCAGCTTGTCCTCGCGCATCCGCGCGTGCGGCTCGCCAATGGCCCGAATGATCCCCGCCTTCAGGTCCGCCTCGCCGCCGACATAATCCAGCACCTGCTCGCGGACCGGATCGAAGAACATTCCGTTGATCGTGAAGTCCCGCCGCAGCGCGTCCTCCTCCGGATTTGTAAACCGGATCTGCGACGGGTCCGGCCGCCGTCCGTCCGGATAGGCCCCCTCTGCCCGGAACGTCGCCACCTCTACCTTGACCGTCTCCCCCTGCAGCTTCGGCCCCAGCACGATCACTACGCCAAAGCTCTCTCCCACCGCCAGGGTCTTCCGGTTCCCGAAGATTTCCCGCACCCGCGGCGGCGGAGCATCCGTCGCCACGTCAAAGTCATGCGGCGACTTCCCCCGCAGCAGATCGCGCACGCACCCCCCGGCCCACAGCGCCGTATGACCGGCCTCCTGCAGCCGCCGCACCACCTGATCCGCAAAGTCCCGTTCGGAATGATCCATCACATCGACTCGCCCGCTTCCCCAACAGCCCCCTACGCTCACCAGCCCGCCGCGCCAGCAAGGTCCGCGCGCTCTAAAACACCTACCCACTTTCACCGTGCGTCAGCACGCGCCGACGGACATTCGCAATTGCCCCCCCAGCCACCTCCGCGCGGCTCAGACATTCCCGCCGCGCCTCCGCGCTGTTACAACGAACTCAACTCACAATCCGCTCGATTCGCTGCCGCACCCGATCATGTCCCAGTCCGCCCCCCAACTCAACATTCTGGACGCCCCGTCGCTCAATGTCGATGCGGCTGTCCGCCAGCGGTACAGCGCCGCGTCGCAACAGCGCGAAGCCTCCCTCTGCTGTCCCGTCAGCTACGATCCTCAATACCTCGCCGCCATCCCCGACGAAGTCCTCGAGCGCGACTACGGCTGCGGCGATCCCTCAAAGCATGTCCGCCCCGGCGACACTGTACTCGACCTCGGTTCCGGCGGCGGCAAGATCTGCTTCATCGCGGCCCAGGTTGTAGGCCCGACCGGCCGCGTCATCGGTGTCGACTGCAACCGCGACATGCTCGACCTCGCCCGCCGCAGCCGTCCCGTCGTCGCCGATAACATCGGCTACGACAACGTCGAGTTCCGCCGCGGCCGCATCCAGGATCTCCGCCTCGATCTCGACCAGCTCGACGACCTGCTGCGCCGCCATCCCCCCGCCGGCGCCGACGACTGGCTCGCGCTCCACGAACAGATCGATGAACTCGCCGCCCGCTCCCCGCTGATCGCCGACGAGTCGGTCGACATCGTCGTTTCCAACTGCGTGCTGAATCTCGTCCGCCAGGAGGACCGGCACCGGCTGTTCGCCGAGCTCTTCCGCGTCCTTAAACCCGGCGGCCGGGCCGTCATCAGCGATATCGTCGCCGAGCGCGACGTTCCCGCGTCGCTTCGCAACGATCCCGAACTCTGGAGCGGCTGCATCAGCGGCGCCTACCGCGAAGACCGCTTCATTGAGGCCTTCACCGACGCCGGCTTCCACGGCGCCGAAATCCTCGAGTGGCAGCCCCAGCCCTGGACCGTCGTCGAGGGCATCGAGTTCCGCAGCGTCACCGTCCGCGCCTGGAAGCCGCAGCCGCACGCCGACGATCACCGCGCCACCCACGCCGTCTATCACGGCCCCTGGGCCCGCGTCACCGACGAGGCGGGCCGCCAGTTCATCCGCGGCCAGCGCACCCCGCTCGACCCCGCCACCGCCGCCACACTCAGCCAGCCTCCCTACCGCGAACAGGTCACTCTGATCGGCAAACTTCCCGAAAGCTCGCCGACTCAGGGAACCTCATCCTGCTGCACTCCCGCTCGCGGCGGCCCCTCCTGTTGCTAAGCTGAAGACAGATAGTCCCCCTCGTGAGCCGAGTTACTCCCCGTGTCGTTTGATGCGGGGAGAGACCCCTGTAGGGATCCAATACGGTAGCCGGTGGTTGAGCGGAGCGATACCACCGGAATGTGTTGGTCGACTGTCGCACCCGGGAGGAGTGCCATCAACGTCTCGCGACCTCGATAGCACCCCTCCGGGGTGCAGCCTCGAAGGGATGCCTGCTGCCGGTGGCGTCGCTGCGCTCAGCCACCGGCTATCGTATGTCAGGCCGCCGGCCCGTGGTGACTGTGTGAACCAAGCATCCGTCCGATGCTTACGGCGCCGTGGGCTCCTCAAGCACCTCCTCGTCAACCGACGATTCGCTCATTTCATCGCCCGGAGTCATCGCCGCCTCCGCCCCCGGCTCCGTCTTCCGCAGCAGCTGTCCCCCCATTGATTCCACCATCTGCAGCACGGATTCCTCGTCCCAGTCGGCTTCCGAGTTCATCAGCGACAGAAACGCCGCTCCTCCCTTGCCGGGGAACACGCCGCTCAGCCGCCGCACCTGCACGTTGCGGGCCGGGTCCGTCCCCTTCGCCATATGGAACGTGTACTCCTCGCCGCCGAAGTCGAACACCCACTGCGCGCTGCTGGCGACGTTCACCTGGTGCATCTGCCCCTGCCCCTGCTGGTTCATCGCCTGCTCGAACTGCTGCGGACTCATCTGGTTCTGCCCGCTGGGGTCGATCATCTGCATCAGCACCAGGCTGCGGCTCTGGTCCTGCGGGCCGAAGAACACCATTTTCATCGGGGCCCCGAACGTCGTCATGTCCATCGCCATGAACGGCGGAAACTCGTTAGGGACGTGGATATCGACGATCGTCGCAGTCGTCGTTCGAACCCGTTCCGGGTCCATCGTCATCGTTTCCTGAAACTTGCTGACCGCCTTCGCGCCGATCCAGTACACCCCGCCGCAGCACGCGAGCAGCAACAGGCCGCCGACGCCGAACATCACCAGCAGCGTGGTCGTCGTGTTGCTCGATCCCGAATCGCCATTCCCGGCCATCGCTTTGACCTCCCGCTGAACAGGGTTCCCGGTCGTCGTTGACGCCCGCAGCATACTTCCGCCGATGCGTGCGAGCTATGCTCAACTTGAAAACTCGCCCCCTGCGTGCGAGCCTGATCGGCAGGCCGCTGATCATCGAGCGACCACTGCATCCGCTCAGAAGGACTCGGCGAATATGCGCATTCACATCCTGTCATTCGTCGCTGCATGGCTTTTCTTGGCCACTGCCGTCAGCCGCGCCGCCGAGGTCCCCGTCGCCCCCGTCGAAGGCCAGCCCCTCGCCGCCGCCGCCGACCGTCTGCTCGAGGCCTTTGACTTCCTCGGACACCCGCTGCCGGAGTCGGACCAGGACGCCTTGCGCACCGCGATCCGGAACGAAGACCCGATTGCCGTCCAGCGGGCCCTTGATTCCCGTGTCCTGCTCACCGTCCACATCAACCCCGAACTCCGCGTGAAGGTCGCCCGCGGTCCGGCCGATGCGCACATCATGCAGGGAGGCTTCACGCCGCTCCTGGTCAAGGTGATCAACGAGGCTGCCGTCACCGAACGGCTGCGCGTGAGCAGTCCTCAGGCCGGCAAGGCGTACGGCGGCGTCGCCGAACTCAGCCTGCAGCGGCAGCAGACCGAAGAACTCGGCGCCGATCAGCTCACGCCCGACTCGCCACGCCGGTTCCTGAACCTGGAGATCTTCGCCGATCCGCCGCTGACCGAGCGGCTCAGCGGACTGGCCGTGGAGTACGTCATCCTCCTCGCGGGCGCCAGCGAGTCCGGCCGCCGCGAAGCCACCATCGTCTTCGACATCGGCCAGGGGACGCAGGATCTCGGCTTCCGTAGCGAAGCTCCAGTCCTGTTCGACATCGCCCCCACCGTCGCGGTCCCGCTCGTCATTCGGGACCACGACTCAACGACGCCCACGATGGCCCGGCTGACCATCCAGGATCGCCAGGGCCGGGTCTATCCCCCACAGGCCCGGCGGCTCGCGCCCGACTTCTTTTTCCAACCTCACGTCTATCGCGCCGATGGCGAATCGCTCGAACTCCCGCCCGGTCGCTACACCGTCACCGCCTGCCGTGGCCCGGAGTACCGCGATGTCACGCAGGAAATTGAAGTCCGTCCCGGCACCCCCGATCCAATCCGCATCGACCTCCAGCGCTGGATTCACCCCGCGGAGCACGGCTGGCACAGCGGCGATCACCATATCCACGGCGCCGGCTGCGCCCATTACACGGTCCCCACGGAGGGAGTCACGCCGGAGGACATGTTTCGCCAGGTAAAGGGAGAGGGCCTCAACGTCGGCTGCGTTCTCACCTGGGGGCCCTGCTTCGACTTCCAGCGCCGCTACTTCGGCCCCATCGCCAATGCCATCAGCGAACCTCTCACGCTCCTCAAGTATGACATCGAAGTCAGCGGCTTCGGCTCCGCCCCGCTCGGCCACGTCTGCCTGCTCAACCTCACTGAGCAGAACTACCCCGGCTCCGACGGCACTTCCACCAAAGGCTGGCCGAGCTGGACCGTCCCCGTCATGCGCTGGGCGAAAGAGCAGGGAGGCGTCACCGGCTATCCCCATTCCGATATGCGAGTCGATCTCGAAGGCTTCGCTAAATGGAAGCTGACTCGCCACGACGCCGACGGGGATGGATCACTCGCCGAATCCGAGTGCACCGACGCTGTATTGCCGGAAGCATTCCATCGCATCGACCGCAACGTCGACGACCGCCTCGAACTCGACGAACTCACTGCCAGCGCCGACCGCGCCGCGAATGACCTCCCCAACCTCGTCCTTCCCTCGATGCGCGGCGCGGGCGCCATGGAAATCCTCGTGAGCGTTCCCGCCGGCGTCTGCGACTTTATCTCCGCGATGGATACCGGCCGCGTCGGCGAGTGGAACACCTGGTACCACCTCCTCAACTGCGGCTTCCCGGTCAAGGTCAGCGGCGAGACCGATTTTCCCTGCATGAGCAGCCAGCGCGTCGGCCAGGGGCGCACCTATGTCGGCCTCGCTGACGGACCCATCGATCAACTTGACTTCACCGACTGGTGCAACGGCATCGCCGCCGGCCGCGCCTACGTTTCCGACGGCTACGCACATGCGATCGAGTTCAGCGTCAACGGCGTCGCTCCCGGTTTCGGGCAGATCGATCTCGACGCGGCGGAGACGGTGCGCATCCGCGCTCAGGTTGCCTTTGCCCCCGAGACTCCGGTCGGGGTCGCCTACGGCACTCAGGAACCTCCCGAAGGCCGCCGCGAAACCGGCGACACCCGCGAACTGCACGCCGAACGCAGCGATGAAACTGTGCAGGGGGGAGACCGGCTCGTCGAGGTGATTGTCAACGGCCAGAGCGTCGCTTCCGCCACGATTCCGGCAGACGGCCTGATCCACGACCTCGAATTCGACGTTCCCATCCAGCACAGCAGTTGGGTCGCCCTCCGGCAGTTCCCCCAATTGCATACCAACCCCGTGGACGTCATCGTCGGCGAACAGCCGATCCGCGCCTCCCGCGCCAGCGCCCGCTGGTGCGCCGAAGCCGTCGAACTGCTCTGGCAGAACCGTCATCACCTCATCGCCGAATCCGAACGCGAGGACGCCCGCGCCGCGTACGACAGTGCCATCGCCGACTACGTCCAGCGTGCTGACGAATCCGTCCTTCCGTAGATGCCTACATCCGCCACACTCGAACCCGGGCCGCCCCCGTGATCGAAATCGCCCTCGGTATCGTCCTCTGCGTCGCCATGGCCAAAATCGCAACCGCAGACGATCAATCCGGCATCCTCTGGGGGTTCCTCACCTTCCTCATTGTCCTCGCCTCAATGGCGATCCCTCTCCCGTTTCTCCGGGTCCTGATCGCCGGCGCAATCGCCTTCGTCGCCCTCATCCTCTGGAAGACCGTCGCCGATCGTTAGGTCGGCGACGCCGAAGTTTCAGATGAAATCCACCACCCCGCCTCAGCCTCCGGCCGTTGTTCTCCTCAGTGGCGGACTTGACTCCGCCACGGCCCTCGCCGTCGCCCGCCGCGACGGGTTCGCGTGCTTCTGCCTCTCGTTTGATTACGGCCAGAGGCACCGCTTTGAGCTTGAAGCCGCCCGCCGCGTCGCCGAGGCCGCGGGCGTCGCCCGGCACGTCGTTATGCCGATCGATCTCCGCCTCTTCGGAGGCTCCGCACTCACCGCCGACCTCGAAGTCCCCAAGGACCGCTCCGAATCCGACATTGAGGCGTCCATCCCCGTCACGTACGTTCCGGCCCGCAATACCATCTTCCTCGCTCTCGCCCTCGGCTGGGCCGAAGTCCTGCACGCCTTCGACATCTACATCGGCGTCAATGCGATCGACTACAGCGGCTATCCCGACTGCCGCCCGCAGTTCATCAACCAGTTCGAGGAAGTCGCCAATCTCGCCACCCAGGCCGGCGTCGAACATCGCGGCCGCTTTCGCATCCGTACCCCCCTGATCCAGCGCAGCAAAGCCGAGATCATCACCCTGGGCGCCGAACTCGGAGTCGACTACGGGCTCACGCACAGCTGCTACGACCCCGCCCCCGACGGCCGCCCCTGCACCCGCTGCGACTCCTGCCGCCTCCGCCAGAAAGGCTTCGCCGAAGCCGGACTCATCGATCCACTGCTGGCCCGAAGTTGACCGGCCGGATCGAGGGTCGCAAGCGGAGACTTCAGGCGCTCTCCAGCACCCGCCGCACCTCGATCTCCGGAACGTCGTTGACCAGTTCGACGTGGCCGATCCGTGTCGGCAGGATGAAACGCATCCGCCCCTCCGCCGCTTTCTTGTCGAGCTTCATCCGCTCGATGATTTCGTCCGCATCCAGCGACACGCCCTGCGGCAGCGCCGTCGGCAGTCCGAACGCTTCCAGTAGCGCGACCTGCCGCGCCGTTGCTTCGGCGTCGATCCGTCCCAGTCGCTCCGCCAGCCGGCTTGCGTACACCATCCCGATCGCCACTGCTTCTCCGTGCAGCAGCGCTCCATAGCCGCACAGCGCCTCGAATGCATGCCCGAATGTGTGCCCGTAGTTGAGCACCGCCCGCAGCCCCGTCGTTTCGTATTCATCCTGCTCGACGACGTCCGCTTTCAGCCGGCAACTGCGGCCAATCACGTGCCGCAGGGCGTCCGGCTTGCGCTCCAGAATGGAAGCCGCATTGGCCTCCAGATAGTCGAAGAACTCTGCGTCCAGGATCACTCCATACTTCACGACTTCAGCGAGACCCGACCGGAACTCCCGGTCCGGCAGCGTCGCCAGGGCGTCCGTGTCGATGATGACGCCGGCCGGCTGATGGAACGCTCCGATCAGGTTCTTCGCCTGCGGGTGATTCACCCCCACCTTGCCGCCGACTGAACTGTCCACGTCGGCGAGCAGCGTCGTCGGCACCTGGATGAACGGCAGCCCGCGGTTGTAGGTCGCCGCCGCGAACCCGGCTGCGTCGCCGATGACGCCCCCGCCCACCGCGAACACCGTCGTCCGCCGGTCCGCCTTCATTTCCACGAAACGGTCATACAGCCGGGCCATCACCTCCAGCGACTTCGATCCTTCCCCCGGCTCCAGCGCAATGACCTCCGCCCTCCAACCCGCTCGCTGCAGTCCGTCGGCCACCCGCTCTGCATGAGACGATACGTTGCGGTCGGTCACCAGCGCCGCCACCCGCCGCACGCTCCCATACCTTCGCTGCAGCCAGGCCTCCGCGGCGCCGGAAATCCCCTCCAGCAGCCCGGCGCCGATCACGATCTCATAACTCCGCTCCCCCAGCCGAACTGCAACCCGGAGCGTTTCGTCGCAATCAGCCACGTCTGGTCCCTCTCATATTACGCCCAAGAGCCGCGCCCGGCAGGAAGCGGTCGGCACCCGATAGCCTAACTTGCGGCGCCTGACTGTGCCTGGTCGGGGCTGCAGTCCCGCTCCCTGCCGGTCGCGGCTCTTTGGAACACGCCCGAAGCTTTCGGCTCACGGCGCCGCAATGCTGATCATCAGCGGCGAACTGCAGTACGTCGACTTCATCACGAAGTTGATCGAGATGTTCGCCATCACGCAGCACTGCTGCTTCTCGACCGGCGGTGCATCGGCGGCGGCCGTCAGCGTGATGTGTCCCTGCGTCTCGCCGCCGGTCAGCAGCGTCTTGCTGTTCTTCGCGTCGATCGTCACCCCCTCCGGCAGCGTGTTGGCGAACACGCTGCTCAGGTGCTGATACAAGAGGTCCAGCGTCACGTTCTGCTCAAACCCTTCCGCGCGCTCCAGCGTTACGTCGATCTGCACCGACTCGCCGGGTTTCAGCGTCACGTCGTGGGTGCTCAGCGTCACGCCCCGCAGGTCGCTCGGCTTACCAATGCCGACCGTATGCATCTCCACCGGGTAATGGTTCCGCCCGCCCCCCGGCATATACGTCTCCTGGAAGTTCTGCGCCAGGTTGCGGAACTCCAGCGTTGTGGCGTCGTCCACTTTGTGGGTCGCCACGCCGTAGACCCGGATGTTCGTCGCAGCCGGCTGCGCGTCTGCAGCGGCCTCCAGGATGATGCATCCGTCCTGCCCTTTTCCGGCCAGGATCCGGCCGCAGTGCGCCGTCACGCCCGGCGGCAGACCCTCGATCTCCAGCGCGATCTCTCCCTCGAATCCGTTCTTCCGCACCACCCGCGCGAACACCGCCGCGCTGGTGCCCGGGCGCAGCCATGTCTTGTCGGTGTCAAGAAACAGATCAAAGCCCGGCTGCGACCGCTCCAGCTTGAGGTAATAGACAAAGTCGTCACCGCCGCGCAGGTGGACGTCGCGGATCTCCACGACGTATTCGCCATCCGCCGGGGCCGCCCAGAACTCGATCTGCGAGTCCTGGTAATTCTTCTTGTTCCACACCCGCATGTCGTCGTTCTCGATCTGCGGCGCCCCGTCGGCGTTGAGGATTCGCATGATGGAGTCCAGCGGCGACCATGCCCGCCGCGCGAACACCTCCACCGAGATCCGGTCCCCCTTCGTGGCTGCAAACCGGTAGCAGTCCACGTCCGCTTCAGCCTCGATCCGCCCGGTGACCCCGCTCCCGATGCTCACCGCCTGCGCCGTCGCCGCGGTGTTGTTGTCCCCCTCCGCTTCCACGACCAGCGGCAGGTCGCTCACCATGAGGGAGACCGGGTTCGTCGGCTGTTCGCCCATCGGCAATCGCACCGTCTGTGCGCCGGGTTCCGCCGGAGCCGTCAGGCTCACCACGGATGTCTCCGGCAGATCGAATCCCACGGCCTGGAACTCAGCCGTCGCTCCCGGCGCGACCGCGAACGGAAACACCTGCGACACGAACGGGCGATCATTGATCTCGATGGCGTACGTCCAGTACTGGTTCCCCTGGTAGCGCACGTCCCGCACTTCGAGCAGGTATTCCCCCGCTCCGAAGGCGTGGCTGAGCAGCGGGTCGGCCGCGAAGTAGTTGTCAGCCGCGGCCACGGTGCTCCCGGTCTGCGCGTTCCGGATCGTGATGATCGGATCGACGTGCTGCTGCAGGTCGTGAATCCGGTCCTCCAGCCGCATCGCCCGGCAGTGAAAGCTCAGGACCGTCGGTTCGGACACCGTGAACCGGTAGTAGTCGACGTCCTCGGCCTTCTCGACCGTCCCGCAGACCGTCGCCGGCAGAGACACCGCCAGCGCCGTCTCCGGAGTGTCGTTCGCATCCGCCTCGCTCACGACGGGATCATTGACGATCACCAGCTGTCCCAGCGTGCTCGGCCCGCTCGGCCCGACGATCCGAAAGTCCCGCACGCCGGGCAGGGCATCAGGCTCGACGGTGAACCGCACCTTGACCTTCGTCAGGTTCGGCTCCTTCCCGTCCCCGCCGACTTCCATCGGGGTGGCGATCTCTCCCGTCACGCCCTCACCGGAGACAAACACCTGGTACGCACCGAACATGCTGTACCGCGAGTCGACCTCCACCTCCGCCGCCTGCCCCGCCTGCACCGCCGCCGGCTTGACCGACATCAGCATCGGATACGACGTCTGGGCACGAACGGATGTCGCCGCAGCAAGAAGAATCGCGGCACTCAGAAGGGATCGACCAGGCATTACCGCTCCAACTCTCGAGTTCAACTCAGACGCGGTCCGTCCAATAACCGGAATCCCGCGCATCATGTTCACGGCGAGGATCCGGACGGCGTCGCCCTCGACGCGAAAGTACACGTCATAAGGAAACCTCCGCACTCGGTCCCGTCGCACACGACTGGCATTCGATCCGGATCCTGAAGAATGGAATCGACCGCATCGAGAAATCGCTCTCCCGATCCAATCTGGCGTGCGTTGTAGTAGTCGATGGCTTCGTTCAGGTCCTGCTCTGCGCCTGGGTGAAAGCTCACTCGCATGCGGCCCTCTTCCGCAGCCGCGCCATCACTTCATCACGAGACAGCCCCTGAACATCTCCGCGACTCATCTCATCATCTCGCCGCACGGCCTCGTCAATTGCGGCAGACTCCGCCTCCACCGCGTCAACGCTCTCCCACATCCGCTCCGCCAGTTCCACTCGCTCCCGCGGTGTCAGCGACATCGCCTCGTCCGTCAGCTGATCCAGTCGAGTGCTCATAGTTCCTCTCCGTGCGTCCCGGTCCCGCTTCTTTGATTCTACCCCCTCACCGCACGAACAAGAACTGCTTCGAGTTAATCAGCGCCCACAGCAGGTCCTCGTAGATGGACTGCTTCTCGGGGTTCATCGTTTCGGCCGGCACGCTCGCCAGGAATTCCTTCGCCGTCGCGATCTCCGATTGTTCCGGTGGTCGGCAAAGCGCCCGCAAATACAGCTCGGTGATGATCTCTTCGTCGCTCTTCCCCGATGAAATGAGACTCGCCACCAGCCCGGCCTTGTCCGACACCTTGTTCGACACCGTGTCGCCGTTCAGCGTGTGCAGCACCTGCGCCAGGTTCGCGTCCGGCAGCCGTTCGCACTCGCACACGCTTGCCCGCCGCGGCTTGGCGAACACATTCAGGAAATAGTCCGGGTACTCCGCGTCCGGCAGTTCGATGGCACGCGTCCCCAGCGGCAGGCTCTTGAACTTCGTCTGCACTCCGGTCACGTGGTCGATGGCATCCAGCAACGGTTCCGCGGAAAGCCGCTTCACCTTGAAGTGACTGTAGAACTTGGAATCCGACGCGTTCTGCTCCGTCGGCTGTGAGTCGAGCTGATACAGCCGCGACACCATGATCGCCCGCATCAATTGCTTCAGATCGAAACCCGACTGCACGAAGTGGTCCGCCAGCGCATCCAGCAGCGCGGGGTTAGTCGCAGGATTGGTGGCCCGCATGTCGTCCACCGGCTCCACCAGTCCACGCCCCAGGAGGTACGCCACGTACCGGTTGGCGACGTTGCGCGAAAAGTCCCGGTTCTCCGGCGACGTGAGCCATTGCGCCAGCGGGATCCGCCGATCGAGCGACTCCTCCACCGGCTCCCCTTCCAGCGGCTTGGGCGGGAGCACCTGTCCCGTCTTTGGATGCCGCACCTCCCCGCTGTTGCGGACCATCACCACCGCCTCGCCGCCGAACAGCCCGAACTCGTCGCTGTTCTTCGTCCCCACCCGCGCGAAAAACGCCGCGAACGAGTAGTAGTCCTCCTGCCCGTACTTCTCGAACGGATGGTGATGGCATTTCGCGCATCCCAGCCGCACCCCCAGGAACAGCTGCGACGTCGCCTCCGCCAGTTCCGATGAGTCGCCGAAGATGCGGTAGTAACTCGCCGGACCGCTGGAGAACACCGATCCCTTGGCTACCACCAGCTCCCGCACGAACTGATCGAACGGCTTGTTGGTGCGGAAGGCGTCCTTCATCCAGTTGTGCATCGCCCACATCCGCTGCTCGTTCGTCGCCGCTCCTTCGCTCGAATTCCGCAGCAGGTCGGACCACTTCAGCGTCCACAGCGCCGCGTACCGGTCGTTGTGGACATCCAGATTCGGATCCCCCGTCAGACCCAGCAGCCGGTCGATCACCTGCGTCCGTTTCTCCGGGTTCTCGTCCGCGAGAAACGCCAGCACCTCCTCCGGCTGCGGCAGCGTTCCGATCGCATCCAGGTACGCCCGCCGCAGGAACGTCGCATCGTCGCACACGGGTGACGGCTCGATCCCCAGCTCCCGGAACTTCTCCGAGGCCAGCTCGTCGACGAAATTGTTGTTCTGCCATCCCGCCAGTTCGGCCGGCGGGCCGTACGGCGACACGAACATCGCAATGTTCGCCTGCCCCTCATACCGCACCATGATCGGCGCCTGTCCGCGGCCGATCACGCTCACGCGTCCCTCCGGAGTGACGCTCAGCACCGCGTCGTCCATCGAATCGAACCGCGCCCAATGCGTGACGTCCCGCACGCTCCCGTCGCTGTGATGCGCTGTCACCCGCAGTTGCTGCGTCACACCCGGCTCCGCCAGCCGCTGCGCGGGATAGACCTCGACCGCCGTGACCTTCACGGCCTCCTTGTCCGGTCCCGGAGCGCCCGCCTGGATCCATGCAATCAATGTGTCGTAATCGACCGAACTCTTCAGCAGCCGCTGCCCGCCGCCATGCGGAACCTGCATCGTCGGTTTCTTGAGGAACAGGCTCTCCTCCGGCTGCATGAAGTTGATCCGCCGTCCCGTCCGGTCGCGCACCAGCGCGCCGTAGTCCATGTCGGCGTCGTAGCCGAACACCGACAGCACAAAGCCTCCCTTCCCGAACTGGCTGGCATGGCAGGCCCCCGCATTACACCCCAGCCGGCTGATGATCGGCCGCACGTAACCGTCGAACGGAACCGCCCCTCCCGCCTCCACGCCGGAGACGTCGACGGCGACGGTCTGCGTCTGCTCTCCATGACTGACGGTGATCTGGGCCTGCCCGTTCGCCTGAGCCAGCAAACGCCCCTGGCGATCGATCGCCACAATTGCTGGGTCCGACGACACGTACGTCGCCTCATGCGTCAGGTCGCCCGACCGGTCGCTCACCGCGCCGGCCGCATCAGTCGACTGCACGATCAATTGAGTCTGGGCGAAGCGGCCCTGCAGAGCGACCTGCTCGGGAGTCACGCGCATCGGGACCGGCTCATCGGCTCGGGCCGCCGCGGATGCAGAAACAAAGCTCAGCAGAACCAGGAGGCGAAGAGGCATGGAGGGTTCGCTCGCTGGGAGTCGTCAGGAAGGCGGCGCTGCAGCGCACCGACCAATGATCGACTGTCCGATAGGGTGGGAGAGACCTTTCGGCCTCAATGTCTGGCGGGGAATGCGTAAACTGACGCATCAACAACAATTATTGCGAATGCACCGGTCGGAAGCAAAGGTCCCGTCGTCCCGAATCGATCAGTCACACCACTCCCAACCGCCCCCCGCAACCCCCATCAAACAAAAGTCGATTCCCACTAAACATCTCCGCCCTCTGCCCTTCGACCTCCGACAACGCGTCAACACCCCCTGATGCGTTGCATCCCCTCGCGACAATGCCCTACAATTGAAGATGAACGGATTCACCCCACCCTGAGGCGCGCCCCAAATCCCACAGCGCCCCACTTTGCCACGGACGACCCTGCCTTCCCGGAGTCAGCACGAATGCTCAACCTCCTGCCCACGACCCTGCGCGACTGCCAGCGCGTCTCCCGCCGCGGACTGCTCCAGCTCGGCTCGCTCGCCGGACTCGGCCTTTCGCTCCCGCACTGGTTCGCCGCGAAGCGGGCCGCCGCCACCGAGGGACGATCCCTGGTCGACCGTAACTGCATCGTCATCTGGACGCAGGGGGGCACCAGCCATCACGACACCTACGATCCCAAGCCCAACGCTCCCGCCAGCGTGAAGGGTGAATTCGGCGTCATCGACACCGCCGTCCCCGGCGTGCAGTTCACCGACATCTGCCCCAACATGGCCCGCGAATTGGGCCGCTTCGCGCTCCTCCGCAGCTGGAACCCCGAGAACGGCAGCCACGGCATCGCCGATCAGTTCGTGTTGACCGGCCGCAAGTTCAACCCCTCCGTCCACTATCCCACGTTCGGCTCCGTCGTCAGCTGGCACAAAGGCTTCAAGACGGCCCTCCCGCCGTTCGTCCAGCTCGGCACCAGCATCGACAACCGCTTCGGCGGCGGCATGCCCGGCATCCTCGGCCTCGAGCACAATCCGTTTGTGATCAACGCCGACCCGAACGCCCAGAACTTCACCGTCCGCGATATTACCCCTCCTTCCAGCGTCCCCGGCGAGCGGGTCGACCGCCGCCAGCAGATGCTCTCCGCCATCGACGATCTCCAGCAGCGCGCCGACCTCCAGCCCGTCGCCTACGACGCGCTGGACGAAAACTTCAAGGCCGCCTTCAACATGATCACCGCGCCGGAGACGAAGCGCGCCTTCGCTCTGGAAGAGGAGCCCGCCGAACTCCGCGACCAGTACGGCCGCAACCGGTTCGGACAGAACTGCATCCTCGCCCGCCGCATGATCGAGTCCGGCGTCCGCTTCGTCACCATCACCGACGGCGGCTGGGACACCCACCAGAACAATTTCAAGTCCCTCAAGGACAGCCGCATCCCCCCCATCGACCAGGGCCTCCCCACGCTCCTCGCCGATCTCGAAGACCGCGGCCTGCTCGACTCCACGCTCGTCGTCTGGCTCACCGACTTCGGCCGCACCCCCGGCATTAACAGCGCCAGCGGCCGTGACCACTGGGCCAGCGCCGGCTTCGCCATCTTCGCCGGCGCCGGCATCCCCGGCGGCCACGTCCTCGGCGCCACCGACGACGAAGGAGGCCGGCCGATCCGCGACGAATACACCTCCGCCGACATGGCCGTCACCATCTACGAAAAGCTCGGCATCCCCAGCGACATCATCGCCCACGCCCCCGACGGCCGCCCCGTCCGCCTCATCGAAGGCCACGGCATCAAAGAGTGGCTGTAGAGTCGCAGGCACACTCCGTGTGCCGTCCGCTGGACAAACAACCAGAAGCACGCGACCTCCGGGCACACGCCGTCTTTGCACGGCGTCTCTGTCTCACATCGCGCACGCTACAATCGTCGTCATGATCGACGACGCCCGGCACGCCCGCTTCCTCGAACAAGCCATCGCTCTCGCCGTCGAATCCGCCAATTCCGGCGGCGGCCCCTTCGGCGCGATCATCGTGCGCGGTGCCGACGTCATTGCCGGGGCCGCCAACCGCGTCACCCGCGACCACGATCCCACCGCCCACGCCGAAGTCCTCGCCATTCGCATGGCCTGTCGCGCCCTGAGCACGCACGTCCTCGCCGGCTGCACCCTCTACGCCAGTTGCGAACCCTGTCCGATGTGTCTCGGCGCTATCCTCTGGTCTCGCCTCGACGAAATCTATTACGCCGCCGACCGCCACGACGCCGCTCGCGCCGGCTTCGACGACGCTCGCTTCCATACTTCGTTTCCCGAAATCAGCGGATCGCTTTCGGTCCATCACTTACGCGTCAGCGTGCGCCGTGCCCCTTTCGACGCCTGGTCGCGCAATCCGGATCGGATCGAATACTAGCGCGATGATGGCGGCGGCTACCGCTCGAAGATCAGCAGCACTCCGGCCAGGACACGCTCCGCATCAAACCTGACGTTGTCGGAGATAAAGCGGTCGTAACCCGCGACCAGCGCCGTCGAACACCCGGGCGCCAGTTCCCGCCGCAACTCCCCTCCCGCGGTCAAAATGTGCTCATTCCGCGCGGGACCCGACACGAAGTCCGGATAGTCCCGGATTCCCCACCCGCCGCGGCACTCGAACTCCACCCCCCACGCCAGGGGAATGACGGCCCCCACGCTCAGCTCTAATCCGTAGTACCGGTAGTCCGACCCCTTCGCGTCAGCGTTCTCTACCTGAGCCGTCCCCCGCACCAGGTTCACCCACCGGTGCGTCAGCGTCACCTCATGCGTCACTCCCACCGCGTTCGTCCAGCCGTCCCGCGACGTGATAAACGGCGCGGCACCATCGTTGGCGAAGTCGGTATAGTCCACACCCCAGTAGCCGATGGTCGCATGCGTCTCCGACCACAGCGCCAGCGCCGACGCCGTCACCTGGTGCCGCGTCGCAAACCGCTCGAAGTCGAACTCATCCAGCCCGAACTCGTAATCGATCCGCGGGATCACGAGCGTCGTCCCGCAGAACAGGTCCCCTTCCAGAAACACCCCTGGCCGGTAGCTCTGCAGATTGAGCTGCTGGAAGTTCCCCTCGTTCAGCGTGAAGTCACCCCCGAACGTGGTACCCAACCGCCAGGAGTCGGCCTCATAAATGTCGAGCGACAAGTTCGGCGAGAATAATGCCTGGAAGCTGTCCTGCGAGGCCCCTGACAGATCGCGGCTCAGCGGAGTCAGCGCCACGTTGCTGTTGTATTGCCCTCCCAGTTGCACCGTCACGCTGTAGTCCGTAAAGAACGGCCGCTCCGCCTGTTCCGCCAGCGGGAGTCGATCGGGGATTCGCTCCGTCCCGTCGAACCGCCGGATCTCATACCCAGCCTGCTGAACCTGGTCGTCCCGGCGCGCCGCCTGCGTCGCGCCGGCAGACTCCAGCGCCCGCAGACGCTCTCCCGCCCGACGCGCATACTCGCTGTCCGGCGCCAGTTCCCGCGCCTGGGTGAACCGTACCGCCGCCTCGCCTTCGCGCCCCGTCGCTTCCAGCGCCCGGCCGAAGTCATACTGGGCCGCCGAACTCAGGGGATCGAGGGCGGCAGCCCGGCTCAGCAGTTTCACCGCCGCGTCGGCCTCGCCCCGCTCCAGCAGCAGCCGCCCCAGCATCCGCCACAACGCCGCGTCCTCGGGGTTCGACTGCAGCTTCTCGCGCAACCGCCGTTCGATCGCATCCCCTCCGGCGGTTTCTGCCGCCGGGCACGCCGCCGGTTCGGCCAAAACTGCCGCTCCCAGCATCAGCCCGCTGAGGACCAGCCATCGACCGATGGCACTTCGCAATGTGTCCGGCACGTCGTATCCCGGTGTTTCTGCAGGGTTCGAGAGAGAGGGGGCGTCGTGATAACAGGGGCGAACCTGAACGGTCAACGCGTCTCAATCGATTGCACCGATTCTGTCGATAACACCTTGACGGAGACCGGCGGCGGCCGTTATCTGCCGCCTCCCTGCCGCGATCAGCGGACGCCGACGCGCCCCTGCCGCGGCGGACGCACCCGCTTCATCTCACTCGCGGGCAACCCTTCAGCACAACTCGGAGGATATCCATGCGAACCGGTTACCTTGTCGCAGCCGTCATGCTGTTCGCCTCGGGCGGAGCAGCCTTTGCGCAGTCCCTTGATGGTGTCGCCGAAGTCACGGCGGCCGGCGGCGGCGCCAACATCAGCGCCCGAGCAGCCGCCCGCATTGAGCGCCGCGACGACCGGCGCGAACGCCGCGCCGCTCAGCTCAACGCACTCCGCACCGCGCGCGGCTTGCAGGCTCGCGGCGATGCCGCAGCCGGCGCGTTCGCTGCAACCGGCGAGAACAGCTTCGAGGCCGCCAGTGAATCCGCCGCACGCCTCATGTTCACAGCCGAGGACGAAGCCCAACCGACCGACTCCGATGCCCCCGCCGGAAATGAGGCCGATCCGGACGATTCGCCTCGGGAGAAGCCGATCTTCTACATCCTCCCCTACGTTGAGGGAGACGCCGACATCCAAGGCGACCTCGTCGAGTGCTACGAAGACTGCGAAGAGCCACATCCGGGTGACGAGGAGACTCACGCCACGGACCGCCCGTACATCTACACGCTCAGTAACACCGACAGCGAAGTCTTCTTTCGCGGCAACGCTCGTCACTCCGCCGGCGCCGGCCTCGGCCTCTTCCAGCCCCTCGACCAGCTCAGCGGTCCCTCCGGCGATCCGTTCGCCTTCCAGGGCACGGCGACCCTCGAAGGTTCCGTCAATTATCCAGCCGTGAAGCCCGAGCGCGCCGCGGAGATCCTCGCCCGCCGACTCGCCCAGATCGACTGCATGCGCGACCGCGCCCTCGCCGAAGGCAACGCCGCTCTCCTTGAAACCGCCGACATGCTCGAAGCCTCCGCTCGAGCTCGCTTCGAAGCCGCCGGCAGTGCCACGGTCGGCACTACCACCGACTCCCCTGAGACTGGCGCCCCATAAACACGCCCGATTACACATCAGCCTCAACGCCGAACCCCAGTCCAAACGACCGGGGTTCGTTGGTTAGAGGGAGGCCTCGCAACAGGGCAGCGGTAATGCATGATCCAGAGAATGCCGTCCACGACGGTGCGCCAGTTCGTGCGCGGTCGCCGGCCGGTAGTGGCCGGAACCGGAAAGACGTCCTGAATCAGCCCCCATTCCTCATCGCTCCAGCGATGACGAACCATATCCGCCCTCGTTGGCAAGCTGGCGTTGGAATCGAACCGGCGCGCATCGGCCCGAAGCGGCTTGGCAGGAAGTCCGATTCCTAGAAGGCTGGTGCGAGTGGCGCATGCACCAGCCTTCACGCAAAGTGTTGGTCAACGTCGGGAGAGTGCGCTGGAGCGGGATTCGGTTAACGAGCGGGCACAGGCCACGGCGGCGGCCGTGCCGACGCAAGCGACGGCCAGTCCGGCCGCCATGCGGTGCATCCGCAACCACAACTGCCAGCTCCAGCCTTTGGATTCTTCGCTGAAGCGGCCGCGGGCCCTATAGCGGTTGCCCGGGATCGGCTCGAACAGATTGGACGGCCGATCGTCGGCGATCTGCTCATTCGTTTGTTGAGACTCGTAGCCGCTTCGCGCCAGATACCAGTCGGCAAATCCTGGTACCAGCTTGTTGCCGACGATCGCCCGCGTCGCCGGCCAGCCGACGTTGATCTCCCGCGGATGATGCTCGGCCGCCCAGACGACGCCCCGCGCCGCGACCTCCGGCTCGTAGATGGGCGGCACGGGCTGCGGATGCCGCGGCAGACGCGTTTTGCACCACTCAAACTGCGGCGTGTTGATCGCGGACAATTGCACCATCGTCAAATGGATATCCCGGTTCTCATGCAGCAGTTCGCAGCGGAGCGAGTCGGTGAATCCGCGGATCGCATGCTTTGCCCCGCAGTACGGCGCCTGCAGCGGGATCCCCCGGTACGCCAGCGCTGATCCCACCTGCACGATCGTTCCACGGTTGCGCGGCCACATCCGCCGCAGCGCCGACATTGTCCCATGAACTGTGCCCAGATACGTGACATCCGTCGCGCGGCGGTACTCCTCGGCGGTGATCTCGATGAACCGCGAGAACACCGTCGTCATGGCGTTGTTCACCCAGATGTCGATCGCGCCCAGCTGCCGCTCAACCTGATCCGCGGCGGCCTCTACCGCAGCGGCGTCCGCCACATCGGTCGGGACCGTCACGGCCAGCCCCCCCGATGCCTCGACTTCGGCGCGCGTCTCATCCAACCGGTCCACTCCGCGCGCCAGCAGTCCCAGCGAAGCGCCTCGCGCCGCAAACTCCCGCACCACGGCGCGCCCGACCCCGGCCGATGCGCCCGTCACCACAACGACTTTGCCATTCAGCGTCATGCGGTCCTCGTGTCACTGTTGATCCAGTGCGGTGTCGGCCGCACCGACCCGCAGCCACTTGAAGCCGTAGCCCATCAATTCCACCTCGTGCCGGCCGGATGCGTCCGCCTCGATTGACTCATCCTCGAACATGCTGACGAGGCGGCCGACCCGGTCGCCGTCCAGCTTGAGGCGAACCAACGCCGGGTCAGCGGCGAAGTTATGCAGCGTCACGAGCGACGTCCCCCGCCACCAGTGACGCAGCACGAGCACCGACGGGGCATCGACGTCCAGCACGTCATAATCGCCCCAGCAGATCGCCTGGCACTGCTGCCGAACGCGGATCGTCCGCTCGACGAAATTGAGGATCGAACCGTGATCCCGCTGCTGACAGGCGACATTCTTCCTGTGAAATCCGAACTCGTCGTCAGAGACGACCGGCCGGAACACTTCGTCCGCACGCGAGAAGCCCGCGTGACGTTCGTCCGACCATTGCATCGGAGTCCGCGCTGCCTCCCGCTCCGGTAGCGACAGGTCGTCCCCGATGCCGATCTCATCCCCGTACTGGATCATCGGCGTCCCGGGGAGCGCGAACAGCAGGCTGAACGCCAACTCCAGCCTGCGCCGGTCGTTGCCGAGCATCGGCGCCAGCCGACGACGGATTCCCCGGTGATACAGCTGCATGTCGGGATCGGGACCGAAGGCGTCAAAGACCTTCTGTCGCTGCTCCTCAGTCAATCGCCCCAGGTCCAGCTCATCGTGGCTGCGGAGGAACTGCACCCACTGCGCGTTCTGAGGATGCTCGCGGGTCTCTTCGAGCGCTTCAATCAGGGGCCCGACATCAGCGGTCGCCATCGCATAGAACAGCCGCTGGTTGACCGGGAAATTCAGCATCATCTGCAGCCGGTCTCCCTTGTTTCCGAAGTACTTCAGGCTCTCATCGGCCGGGACATTGGCCTCGGCCAGCAGAATGGCGTCTCCGGTCCGCCACTGCAGGAAGTCGCGCATCTCGTGCAGCAGCTCGTAGTCTTTCTCGTGCTCGACGTCTGCCCCCTTCCGCTCAATCAGGAACGGCACGGCATCCATCCGGAATCCGCTGGCGCCGAGTTCGAGCCAGAACCCCATAATCTTCTGGATCTCCTTGCGGACACCCGGATGCCACGTGTTGAGATCGGCCTGAAACTCATAGAACCGGTGGAAGTAGTATTGCCGGGCCTCGTCGTCCCATGTCCAGTTGGTCGTTTGAGTGCCGGGAAACACGAGCCCCTTGTCATGGTCGGCGGGGCGCTCATCCGCCCAGATGTACCATTCCCGATAGGGAGATTCCCGATCGCGCCGTGCGGCCAGGAACCACGGATGCTCGATCGACGTGTGACTGACGACGAGATCCACAATGACCCGCATGCCCAGGGCGCGGACCTCGTTCATGAACTCAACGTAATCTCCCAGCGTGCCGTGGCGGTCATGGACGCTGTAATAATCGCTGACGTCGTAGCCGTTGTCGCGATTGGGGGACGGATAGAAGGGCTGCAGCCACAGGCACGTCACGCCCAGTCCGGCCAGATAATCGAGCCGGCGGCTCAAACCCTCGAAGTCTCCCACGCCGTCCCCGTCTGCGTCGAGATACGTCTCAACATCCAGACAGTAGATGACGGCGTGCTTGTACCAGAGGTCCTCAATGGACATGGTGCCGGTGCTGCGATGCATCAGCCGGATCCGCTGGCAACAGGTCACGAGGCAGCGCACCGTGCGCCGCTGTCTTGATCTATTGAACCATGAATCCCCACGTTGCCTAGTCGCCAGCCGACACGGGTTTCTCCGAAGAGAACCGGTCCGGCCGACGCTGCGCGATCAGGCACGGGATTACGCCTGCGGCTCGGTCATGGAGAATGGATCGAGCGCCGCGTTGAGGACGTCTTCCGGCAGGATCGACTGCTCGGTACACAGCTCCCGGATCGTCTTTCCGGACTTGAACGCCTCCTTTGCGAGCTGCGCCGCCTTCTCGTACCCGATGTGCGGGTTCAGGCTCGTTACCATTGAGAGGCTCTTTTCCACGCTCGCAGTGCACGCTTCTGGATTGGCCTCAAGGCCCTCGACGCAGAAGCTCACAAACGCCTCCGTCGCCGACGCCATCAGCGAGACGCTCTCCAGCGTCGTCTGACCCATGACGGGCATCATGATATTGAGCTGGAAGTTGCCGCCAGTGGCGCCGCTGAACGCCACGCAGGCGTCGTTTCCGATCACGCGTGCTGCCACCTGCATCAGACTTTCGCACATCACGGGATTCACCTTCCCCGGCATGATCGAGCTTCCGGGCTGCAGGTCCGGGATCATGACCTCATAAAAGCCGCAGCGCGGCCCTGAGCCCAGCCAGCGGATGTTGTTGGCGACGTTGAACAGCGTCACGGCGATGGCCTTCAATTGGCCGTGACACTCCACGAGCCCGTCCCGCTGGGCGTTCGCTTCGAAGTGATCGGCCGCTTCGGCGAACTGCAGTCCTGTCTCCCGCGCGAGAGCCGCGGCGACGCGCTTCCCGAACTCCGGATGCGTGTTGATTCCCGAGCCCACCGCCGTCCCGCCAACCGGCAGTTCGAGGACCGCATTCTTCGCGCGGCCCGCTCGCTGCACCGACAGCTCCAGCTGCCTGGCGAATCCACCGAACTCCTGCCCCAGGCGCAGCGGCGTGGCGTCCGCCAGGTGCGTGCGGCCGATTTTGATGATCCGGTCCCAGTCCTGCGCCTTCTGCGACAGGACGTCTGCGAACCGCTGCAGCGACGGCACCAGCTTCTCCTGGATGGAGCAGGCGACGGCCACGTGAATCGCCGTCGGGAACGTGTCGTTCGTGCTTTGCCCCATGTTGACGTGGTCGTTGGGATGAACGCCTTTCGCCGCTGCGAATCTGTCTCCTCCGAGGATCTCGATCGCCCGGTTCGAGATCACCTCGTTGACGTTCATGTTGCTCGACGTGCCCGATCCGGTCTGGAACACGTCAATCGGAAACTGGTCGTCATGCTTGCCGGCAGCGACCTCGCGCGCGGCCTGCAGCAGCGCTTTCACCTGCGCAGCATCCAGCCGGTTCTTCCCGGTGGACGTCAGCTTGTCCAACTCATGATTGGCCGTCGCGCAGGCGAACTTCACCAGTCCCATCGCATGGATCAGGTCGCGATGCAGCGTCCATCCGGAAATGGGAAAGTTCTCCACCGCCCGCTGCGTCTGTGCGCCGTAGTATGCGTGCGCCGGGACCTGCACTTCGCCCATCGAGTCCCGTTCAATCCGATGCTCGTTCATGTTGCTGCTCAAAACTGGTTGATCCGGTCCAACTGGCGGCATCATAGCGGTGTGATCGCGTCGGATCGAATCAACAGCCGGAGCGGTTTACAGTTGATCTCGTGAGAGTTCCTCGGGCTCACGACAGTTCTGATTTCAGGACGTCCGCAATCATGACTTCGGTGCGAGCAGGTTTGTGCCCGGCTGCTGCTGGCTCGCGTGCGCCGGCCGAATCTGCGTCGTCTGCGTTCCCTTCTCACTCGCGACCGGTATCATGGACCTTCAAGTCTCAGGCGGTCGCTGCGACCGCGCCTGTCGTCTCTCAACACCGACGCCGCACCACACCATGACGCGCCTCCCTGACGCTGCCTCGCTCTCGTCCGTCACACTCGCCCGTCGCACGTTCCTCGCTGCCGGAGCGGCCGCCGTTGCTTCGACCGCTTTCGGACGTGACTTTGGTCCGGACGCCCAGCCTGTCCGATATCCCGATCCCGATCTGGTCGAACTGGACCCCCGCTTCGCCCCCTACAAACTCGGCAACACGCCCATCCAGCGGCTATACCACAGCCCGGAGATGCTCTGGGCGGAAGGCCCCGCCTGGAACGGCGTCGGCCGCTATCTGCTCTGGAGCGACATCCCCAATAACGTCCAGATGCGCTGGCTCGAAGAGGACGGCCACGTCACGACGTTCCGCAATCCCGCCGGAAACTCGAACGGCAACACGTTCGACTACCAGGGTCGCCAGATCTCGTGCGAGCACGGAAACCGCCGCGTCGTCCGCTATGAGTATGACGGCTCGCTCACCGTCCTCGCGCAGGAGTTTCAGGGAAAGCCGTTTAACGCTCCCAACGACGCGGTCGTGCATCCGGACGACGGCGCCATCTGGTTTACCGATCCCGGTTACGGGAGTTTGATGAACTACGAGGGGAACAAAGGAGAACTGCTGCTCAAGGAGGCCGTCTACCGCATTGACGCCAACACCGGAAAGATCGAGAAGGTCACCGACGAGATTTTCAAGCCCAACGGCCTCTGCTTCTCGAACGACTACAAGAAACTGTACGTCGCCGACACGGGCGCGTCGCATTACAAAGAGGCCGAGAAGGTCATCAAGGTCTGGGACGTCGTTGACGGCAAAACGCTCGACAACGGCCGGACGTTTGCCTCAATGGAAGCGACCTACACGACCTCCGACGGCGAAGAGAAGGTCGGAGCCGGTCTGGCCGACGGCATCCGGGCCGACATTGACGGCAACGTATGGGCCTCGGCCGGTTGGGTCGGAGACGGCTACGACGGGGTTCACATCTTCGCCCCGAACGGCGACCGCATTGGCCAGATTCGTCTGCCCGAAATCTGTTCCAACGTCTGCTTCGGCGGCACCAAGCGCAATCGCCTCTTCATGACCGGCAGCACATCGCTGTACGCCGTCTACGTCGAAACGAAGGGGGCGCACATTACGTAAACGGGAAATCGATACGACAAAGCGGCGATTGTGCGCACTGCGCCCCCGCTCGGGCCGAAAGGCCGGAGTGCGACGCCCCGACATCATGCAGTTCATCGACGTCGAATTCCTCAACCAGAAGGAACGCCGCAAACTCGCCCGCCTAGCTCATGCCAGCAGCCCTTCCACAACGTGTCCATGCACGTTCGTCAGCCGGCGCTGGATGCCGTTGTGATAGAACGTCAGCCGCTCATGGTCGATGCCGAGCAGGTGCAGGACGGTGGCGTGGAAGTCGTAGGTCGTGACGGGATCAACCACAGAGGCGTACCCGATCTCGTCCGTCCCGCCGAAGGCGAATCCGCGTTTGAGGCCCGCACCGACGAGGATGTTGGTGAATCCCTGCGGGTGATGGTCGCGGCCTTTGCTGAGGGTTCCCTTGTCCGCCTGGGCGAACGGGGTGCGGCCGAATTCCGTGGTGATCATAACCAGGGTTGAATCGAGCAGTCCGCGCTGCTTGAGGTCGCGGATGAGCCCTGCGATCGGCTGATCGACCCGCTTTGCCTCGCCGGTGTGGCTTTTGTAGCCGCCGCCCGTGATGTCGCCGTGCGCGTCCCAAGACACGCCGTCGCCGGTCCAGATCTGCACGGTCCGCACGCCGTGTTCGACAAGCCGCCGGGCCGCCAGGCAATTGCGGCCGACGTCGCGAGATTCGTCCCGATCAAGGCCGTACAACTTCTGCGTCTCGTCGGTCTCGGCTGCGAGGTCCATCGCCTCTGGAATCGCCTGCTGCATCCGTGCGGCGAGTTCGTAGCTGCGAATGCGGGCCGTCAGCGGGTCTGTCTGCGTCTGCTCCTCCAGGTGCAATTCGTTGAGTCGATTAAGGTACTCCAGCCGCGCCGCCTGCGTCGCCGCGTCCGCTCCGCCCGCGGGCTGCAGGTCACGCACGGGACTGTCTCCCTTCGTGCTGAGCGCCACCCCCTGATGCTGAGCCGGCAGAAACCCGCTCGTCCAATTGAACGCCCCGCCGGCCGAGTTGGGAATCCCACGCACGTCGGGCAGCACCACGAACGACGGCAGCGCCTCGTTCTCGCTCCCCAGTCCGTACGACAGCCACGCTCCCATCGTCGGATAGCCCATCTGCCGGAAGCCCGTGTTTGCCTGAAAGATCGCCGGAATATGGTTCGCGCTCTCGGCTACCATCGAGCGCACCACCGTCAGCTCATCGGCCACGGCCGCGATCTGCGGGAATAGCTCCGACACCCACAGCCCGCTCTCGCCGCGCTGCTTGAACTCGTAATGCGACTGGTGCAGCCGTCCGACCTTGCCGAAGAACACGTCCAGCGGCCCGAACGACTCCGGCACGTCCTGTCCGTGATACGTTTCCAGCGCGGGCTTGTAATCGAAGGAGTCCACATGGCTCAGACCGCCGCCAATGAAGATCTGGACGACGTGCTTCGCCTTCGCCGGATGGTGCAAGCCGCCGTCGGCTCCGAACAGGAGTCCATCGCGCGCGAGCAGATCGGCCAGCGCCATCGTTGGCAGGGCAAGCGAGGCATGCCGCAGGAAGTCGCGTCGGGCGAGCGTCATGGGTCAATCTCAAGGCAAGGCCACAGATGACGCGGATCGAGTAGATACTCGCGGATCGTCAGCATTGGCACGCACTTCCCCCTCGGTCACGGTCGTGCTGGCGCTGTCATCGACATGTCTCGCGCGGAAGAGGGGACGCCCTACACATGATTACCTTTGATCTGCATCGATCCGCCCCATCCGCGTCATCTGCGGCCCCTGGCACTGACGTGCTCAATCGACGAACAGAAACGCATTCGTATTCATCAACACCAGGCAGAATTGCTCCAGTCCCTGCTCGTCGATGAACTCGCGTGCGAGGTTCATTTCGCGATCAGTGGGTCTCCGCCCGAATGCGAGCCGGTATGCGCGGACGATCCGGTCGTGCTGGTCGCCGCCGGTGTCGTCGTTGAGCCGTGCCGCGAACCGCTTCGCACACTCTTCCGCAAAGGGGCCGTTGAGCAGCGAAAGCGCCTGGAGCGGAGTGATCGTTCGCGTCCGCTCAGGGGACATCACGGTTGGATCGGGACAATCCAGCGACTCCAGCATCGGCAGGTTGCCCGAACGGGCCCACAGCCGGTAGATCGTCCGGCGGCAGGTCGTCTCGCTGAATTCATGTGTGGGGTCGGTGAATTCGGCGTTGGTTCCCATCACTCCGCCACTCACCTGCATGTCGCGATAGCTTGGTCCGCCCAACTGGGAGTTGAGCGCGCCGCTGACTGCGAGCATCGCGTCCCGGACCTCTTCCCCTTCCAGCCGCCGACGGTTGAACCGCCATCGCAGCCGGTTGTCGGCATCGATCGCTTCGGCCGCCGCGTCGGCGACCTGTGAAGCCTGGCAGTAAGTCGCCGAGGTCACGATCAGGCGGTGCAGTTCTTTCACGTCCCAGCCGCTGTCGACGAACCGTGCGGCCAGCCAGTCGAGCAGCTCCGGATGGCTGGGCCGGCCGCCGTTGAATCCAAAGTCGCTGGGAGTATCGACGATCCCGCAGCCGCAGTGGTAATGCCAGACGCGGTTGACGAACACCCGTGCCGTCAGCGGGTTGCGCGGATCGGCCGTCCACACGGCGAGTGCCCGCCTGCGATCCGCATCGCCGGCCTCGGAGCCCAGCCCGAAGTCATCCGGCAGACCGTTCCTCGCCACCGCCGTCAGGCCGGCGGGGAATGCCAACTCGCGTGCCTGCCGATAATCACCGCGCGCCAGCACGAACGTCGCTCCGGGCTGCCGCGATATCACGACGTGGGCCGTCCCGTCAAAACTCGCCTGCGAAGCGAGGGACGCATCGGGGGACAGCCTGATCTCCGCCAGTTCCGCCTCCGTCTGATTCACCCCGCTGAGCAGGGCCGCAATCCGGTAATAGTCCCGCTGCGGGATGGGATCGAATTTGTGATCGTGGCAACGTGCGCAGTTGACTGTCAGTCCGAGAAACGCCTGGCTGTACGCGCTGACCAGATCCTCCAGTTCATCCTGCCGCGCCGCACGCTGCATCTCGCTGGAGCCCTCGAGATGCGCCACCTGGTCCCACGTCCCGCACACGTGATACCCGGTGGCAATCAGCGCCGACAGGTCGTCCGGGTACAGCACGTCTCCCGCCAGTTGCCGCCGTATAAACTCGTCGTACGGCATGTTCGCGTTCAATGCCTCGATGACCCAGTCCCGGTATCGCCAGGCGTGCTCGCGGATCTTGTTCCGCTCGTAGCCCTGCGATTCTCCAAACCGAATGACGTCCAGCCAGTGACGCGCCCACCGCTCTCCGTAGTGCGGCGACTGCAGCAACCGCTCGACCAACTGCTCATATGCCCGGGGATCGTCGCTCCTCTCGAACGCCTGCACCTCCGCCGGAGCGGGCGGCAACCCGGTGAGATCGAACGTCACTCGGCGGATAAGTGTTCGGCGGTCGGCTTCCTCGGCCGGCGACAACCCCGCATCGCGCAGCCGCGCCAGAATGAAGCGGTCGATCTCGTTGCGGCTCCATTCGTCCCCCTGAAACGACGGCACGACCGGCGTCCGCACGGGCTGCAGCGACCACCAGTCGTAACCGGCGCGCCGGTCCGTCGAGACCATGAAGGGATCGATCGTCGCGGCGCCCCACGGTGCACCGTCCTCGATCCATGTCCTCAACACCCCCTTCTCTGCGGCGCTCAGCGGCGGCCGGTCCTGAGGCATTGCGTCGGCTGCAACCAGCTGCCACAAGAGGCTTTCATCCGGCTTGCCGGCAACGATCACGGCGCCACTGTCGCCGCCCGTCATCGCCCGCTGCCAATGCGCCAGGTCGAGTCCGCCGTTCGGGGACGTGCCCGCGTGACACTCCAGGCAATGCCGCGCCAGCAGCGGAGCAACGTGCAGTGTGAAATGCGCCGCCGCTGCCTCAGAGATCTCCGGCAAAGGAGGATCTCCCGGTGCGCCAGGCTCCGGAATCGGCCCGACTCCGCGCCAGATCTCGATTCCGGACAGGTTCGCCGCGCCGCCGCGCGTTGTCAGCAGGATCCGCTGATCGTCGCCGACCTCCACGACGAACGGCCCCAACCGGCGCCATTCGCCCGCTTCTCCGCTCCGCAGATCCACGGCGACGTCCCGCTCCTGCAATACAAGACGGATCGTCTCCGGGTTGTTGTCCTCCCAGACGTAGACAAGCACCGAATACTGCCCCGCCGGCACATTGATCAGCTCGATCCGGGCGGAGTTGTTCCAGCGGCTGCTGCGGATCATCTGAGCCCGCGCGGGATCGGTTTCCGGACGCAGCGGCACAGACTGATTCTCAAATGCGCGATCGCTCGTCCGGTAATTCGGAGAATCGCTCCCTTCCCACAGATGCGCGTCAATCTCCAATGACGGACCGTTGAGGTTGATCGCACGAAAGAACTCAGGGGACGGGTCGCTTCCCAACGCCGGTGCCCACGCGACCGCGCACCACGCGATGGTGAATCTTGCCGCACAGAGCAGGACGGCATCGCGCGGCACGTGCATGTTCTCACTGCACCGGGGGATGAATCGGACGGGCGGCGGGGATGAAGCCGCCCGCTCGGTATCATACCTCCCGGATTCAGGACGCGGGAGAGATGGAACGCGGCCTCCGCGGGCCGGCATTTGGCGATTGACACTCCATTAACGCAGTCGTCGCCTGCGAGGCAGGAGTGCGGCTAGCCCGCGCCAGAGTCGCTTTCCGGAGCACCGCAGAGATCACCAACACTTCGATGTCGCCGTCAATCGTCGAATCAGCAAACGCTTCGTGAAGTGGTCGTTACTCTGTCCTCACTGACTCAACAAGACTCCGGAACGAATCGCTGAGATTGCCGATTTCCTCCTGTGGCCCGGTGAGCTTGATGTAGAAGTCGCGGGGGCTGCCGTGAAAGGCGGCGGCAAGCATTCGCCAGCCGGACTGAACCGGCCCCCCCATGCCCTGATAGTCGCCCGAAATATCCACCCAGGTCACCGTCATTCCGTTGACGTCCAGCGTCTCCTGCTGCGCGGCCGCGCCGTCGGGTTGACGGAACTGACCGATCCATCGGTCGATGTTGGCATCGATCCCGCCGCCGGTGGTGGACATCGTCAGCCGGACATCGTCTCCCGCTCCGTCGATTTCAAAACGGGCGTCGATGAACCCGCTCTGCTCAGGGGAGAGTTCAACCTGCTTCCAGCCGGCCGGCGGCGTAAGACGGAACCCGCTGACACGAACGGTTGACGGGCCGCCAGTTTCAGATGTGTCGGACGAAGCAGTCTCGGATTCCTGTACGGCCACCGGAACCGGAGGATCCCGGTCAACATCCGCCTCGCCGCAGCCGCAGCAGATCAGACAAGCGATCAGTCCAATTCGACAGCTGTACCAGTCCATCATTGATCACAATCAGAATTGAGATTGGAAACAGACAGGAGACGAGGGCTGGTCGTGCCTAGATCGGCTCAGACGGCAGCTTCCTGCCCGGACGTCACGGCCGGGCGTGCGACGTCAGCCGGGATGCCGCCGAGATTCCGGTGGGCGATCAATTCCGCGACGATACTCACGGCGATCTCCGGAACGGTCTGCGAACCAATGTTGAGACCAAGCGGCGCCCGCACTCGCGCCAACGCATTCTCGCTCACCCCCTCACGCCGCAGGTCGTCGAAAATCAGCTTGATCTTCCGTTTGCTGCCGATCATTCCCAGGTATCGCGAGGAGCGCTTGATCAGATGGAACAGCGCGGTTTCATCGTGATTGTGGCCGCGCGTGACAATGACGCAGAACGTGTCTCCATCAACTTCCAGTTGCGGGACGACGTCGTCAATTGGCCCGCAAATCAGACGTTGGGCCGCGGGAAACCGGTCCGCGCTGCAATACTCGTCCCGGTCATCGACGACCCAGACGTCAAAATCGACTTGGGCAGCGAGTTCGGCGACCTGGCGGCCAACGTGCCCCGCCCCGACGATGACCAGGCGACAACGCGGGAGGTGAGGGAGGTACGACACCCCGCCGGCAACATAGGGGCGCGGGCGGTCGGACAAGGGACGAAGTCGCTGCTTAATGCCGGCAGACTCCCCTCCGGATCCCCGGACTGCCAGAAGATCGCCGTTCTGGTCGAACAGCATCCGCGACGCTTCCGGAGCCTGCGCCTGGTCCGCGTCGATGACGACTGCTTCCGTCACGCCGCAGCCGGTACGGATCGCCTCCTCGAGGCGTTCGTGATAGGAAAGATCGTCGCCGGGGCGGACCGGGTCCACCAGCATCAGCATCCGCCCCCCGCAGATCAGTCCGTCGTCCCAGCCGTAGTCATGGTTCAATTGAAAGCTCAGCAACTGGTTGCGGCCGTCGCTCAGCAGCTGGAGTGCGCGCCGCTTCACTTCCGCCTCGACGCAGCCTCCCCCGAGCGTGCCCGACTGCGAACCATCAGCGTAGACAACCATTGCGGCGCCCGCTTTTTGCGGAGTGCTGCCGCGGGTTTCCACCAGCGCCGTGTAGACGGCCGGTCGCCCGGCCTGGGCAGTCGCAATCAGATTCTGCAGGAGAGACGCCATCAGGGAGTGGCTTTCAGCCGCGGAGTGGGATCAGTTCGATTGTAGAGCGATGCCGGTCTCTCACAAGCGACTCGGTACGGAGGGATGCCGGTGCATGTTAAACTCGCACGTGACATCGACGTCTGCAATGCGGTGCAAGACGAGGCCACGAAGAGACCGACGCGGATCCGGTGGAATTGATGCACGAACGACTGCGACTGGCGTATCTGGGAGTCGACCATCCGCACGGGCATGGATGGCGCGAGCTGCTGCGGGCCGTCGAAACGGAAGCGGTCATCACAGATCTCGTGGTCGGCGTCGATGGGGGAACGGCGAGTCTCGAAGAAAGGCTGTCACACGTGCCGCGGCACGCCGATGTCGACGAATTGCTGGAGCAGGGCGAATTCGACGCCGCGGTGGTGTGTCTGCCGAATGACTCCGGTCCGGCGGCAATCGAGAAGCTGGCGCGGGCGGGGAAGCACATTCTGGCGGAGAAACCGGCGGCCGGATCCGCGGCCGACTTTGCACCGGCGTCACGGGCAATCCGTGAATCGGGAGTCGCCTTCCAGGCCGGTTACATGTGGCGTTACGACGAATGTGTCGATCGACTGAGGCGAATGGTCTTAGACCGGCGGTTTGAAAAGCTGATCAGCACCGAGATCACCTTTGTCACCAGCGACGTGCAGCGGCGCGATCCCGGGCACTACCTCTTCGACTCGGCACGCAGCAAGGCGGGTTTCTTCAATTGGCTGGCCTGTCATCAGCTGGATCTCTTGTTGTGGATCCTGGGACAGCCCGTCGTGGGAGTCAGCGCCCGGGTGGGCTGCTTCGGCAACGTGCCGACTGACGTCGAGGATGGAGGCGCCGTGATCCTCGATCTGGCCGACGGCAGCCTCGCCACCGTCGTAGGGGGCTATTGGACTCCGCGCTGGGCAGGGGAGTCGCGCTGGACGATCCGCGGGAGCCAGCGGTGGGTTGCCTGGGATCCGGGACGGGCCGGTACGTCCGGCGTGCTGGAGATCCACGGCCCGATGCCGCAGTGGATCGGCATGGAGGAGGTCTTTACTACCGCAGCCGACAGCACGCCGGGATACGGCGGCGCCCGGGGACTGGCGCTGGTGCAGGACTGGCTGGGCGCGATCCGCACAGGCGGCGAATGCCGTAATACCGTAGAATCCGTACTGGCCGTGCTTGAGTTGACCGATACGATTTACGAGGCGTCGCGTCAGGAGCGGCGCGTTCCCTGCCGCATCGGCGGTTGAAGCCCGCCGCGGACGGCCACTACACTCGCCCGACGGCGGTTTCGACTGCCTCCAACGTCGTTTCCGCACCCGATCGGTCTGTCTCGCTCGCCATCAATCCATGCTGCTGCGTCTGCTCAAGTCGAAACTGCATCTGGCCGCCGTCACGCAGGCCGAACTCCACTATCATGGCAGCGTGACGATCGCCGCCGATCTCATGGACGCCGTCGGACTCGTCCCGTACGAGAAAGTGCTGATCGGCAACTGTTCGACCGGGCAGCGTGGCGAAACGTACGTCATCCGCGGCGAGGCCGGCAGCGGCCAGATCCAGATGAACGGCGCGATGGCCCGGCTGGCAACCCCCGGCGATCGGCTGATCATCCTCGCCTTCGCCGACCTGACCCCCGACGAAGTGGCCGGCCATCACCCGCAGATCGCGATCCTCGACGAGAAGAACCGGATCGTGGAACAGTGGGCTGGTTGACGAGTCGCGTCCCGCGCGGTTCGCAGCAACTGCCCCGCGGATCTCGTCCCGCGCATGAAAAAGCGGACGCTCTTGACGAACGTCCGCTGATACCCCCACGGGGATTTGAACCCCGGTCTTAGGACTGAGAATCCTACATCCTGGGCCACTAGACGATGGGGGCGGAAGAGCCGGATTATGAACCGGCGGTTCCTGCACTGTCAACGCGCGGAGGTTGAGAAAGTCCGCGCGTGCGCGCCGGATGTGCAACCGGCGCGTTGAATTCAATCGGAACAGAGCGACCTGATTGCCCCCTTCTCCCATCGGAGGACGGGCCCAACTGCTCGCGTCCCGGGCAGCGACATTCCACGGGTCTTGCCGGCGTGTACGGTTTCCGCTGGTTGACCGGCGATGATATGATGAGGATTCGGTCGCAGTCGTCTGCTCAGGACGAGTCCGGCCGCAATGCCTGCCGATCTCCGGAGTCCTTAATGTCGTCTGCTGCATCTGCCGCCCCTGCACCTTCCGCTCCGCGGCCCGCTGCCATGTCCAACACGCCACCGATTTCCGCCCGGCCGAAAGATCCCGAGATCAACAAGCTCTTCCGGGAGCAAATCAAGCACAACGGGTCCGACCTGCATCTGCAGGTGGGGAAGCCCGCCATCCTCCGCATTCGCGGCACCTTGCGCGAAATGGCCATGCCCCCCATCACCGAAGAGGTGATGATGCGGATGTTCTACGAGATCATGGACGACCGCAACAAAGTGATCTTCGAAGAGAACGGCGGCACCGACCTCGCCCACGTCGTCCCGCAGGACGGACGCAACTGGCGGTTCCGCGTCAACCTCTTCAAGCAGCTGGGCATGCCCGGCATGGTCGCGCGAAAGATCGAGCAGGAGATCCCGAATTTTGAAGGGCTGTACCTGCCGCCCGTCATGGAGGACCTGTGCAAGTACGACCAGGGGATGATCCTGCTGGCGGGCGTCACGGGCTCCGGCAAGAGCACGACGATCGCGTCGATGCTGAACTGGGTCAATCACAACGAGCGGGTCCACATCCTCACCATCGAGGACCCGATCGAGTTCGTGTTCACGCCGAACAAGGCGCTGATCAACCAGCGCGAACTGGGCATGGACGTGCGCGACTTCCACATCGCGATGAAGCACGCCGTTCGTGAAGATCCCGACATCATGCTCGTGGGCGAAATGCGAGACCGGGACACGTTCGAAACGGCCATTCACGCCGCCGAGACCGGCCACCTTGTGTTCGGAACCATTCACGCCTCCAGCGCCCCTTCCACGATCGGCCGTATCCTCGACCTGTTCCCGCAGGACATGCACACGGCGATCCGCAGTTCGCTCGGCTTCAACATGCGGGACATCGTCGCCCAGAAGCTGCTGGCGACGATCGTCGACACTCCCAAGCGCGTGCCGATCGTCGAGATCATGCGGTTCAATCCCACGGTGCGCAAGCTGGTGCTCGAAGGTCAGGACGAGAAGCTGTCTTCCGCCATGCGGATCGGCAAGGAGGAGGGCATGCAGATGTTCAACGATTCGATCTACGGCTTCCTGCAGCGGGAGTTCATCAGCCGGGCGACGGCGTTCGAGGTGTCGCCGAACGTTGAAGAACTCAAGATGATGATCAAGGGCATCGACGTGAAGGGGCCGGCGATTCTGTAAGGACGTCAAGAAGAACTATTGCAAATTGCAGATTGCGAACTGCTGACTTCAAATTGGCAATTTGCAACCTCCAATTGCCAATTTGCGATCTTCCTGCATTTGTCGAGTCACCGCTTGCTTCTTCGTTAACGAGCAGCGAGACCAGCCAACACGCGGAGTACACCGTTCGACATGCGGAGCGCGGGACCAGGAGCAATGATTGCCTCACGATGCATCCGTTCCGCGCTGGCGGCCGTCTGCCTGCTGACGCTCGTTAACGCATCGTTGTTCGCTCAGCCGCCGACTCCCCCCCCGCCCGGCGCCCCTGGCGACGGCGCGGCGCCCACGGCCGCTCCCGGACCAGGAACCACCACCATCACGACCCCGGCCGCGACGCCCGGCCAATGGGCCCCCGTTCCCGACGGGTTCCATCGCGGCAACAAGCTGGGGCCGGGGGCCAGCGCACCCGTCGTGCGCGGCTGGTACCTCAGCCTGCTCAAGCTGTTCCCGGTGATGCTGCTGTTCGTCTATTGGACCTACACGTCCAACTGGGTCGCCGAGGACAGCCGCTCCCTCAAGCTGCGGCCTGATTACTGGAACTCGATCCAGCTGGTCGGCGGGACCGCGGCCTTTCTGGGCGTCCTGCTGATCCCGCTGTATCTCGTCGGGTTCGTCGTGATGCTCGGGGCGTACGCGGCGTCCGCCGGTCTCTACGTCTACGAGCGGAATCAGCACGTCCCCGAATCGGGCAAGGTCCTCACGCCGCGGCACATCAAGGGTTGGGCGATCCGGATGCTGGCGAAGGTCGGCATTCACATCGGCGGCGGCTCCGTCGTGGAGGCCACGCTCGGGCCTCCCATCCAGTTCATCGGCAAGACCAAGACCGGCCAGAGGGATGAAGCCCGCACCCGGCAGGTGGAAACGTCTAAGGGCTACATGGCGGCGCGCGAGCTGGTGTACGACAGCATCCTCCGCCGCGCGACCGACATCCACATGGAGCCTAAAGACGACGAGATGGGCTGCCGCGTCCGCATCGACGGCGTGATGTTTCCCACGGAGCCGTTCGACCGCCCGATCGGCGATGCGGTCGTCAACATCTTCAAGGTGCTCAGCGCGATGGACATCACCGAGCGCCGCCGTCCGCAGGACGGCAGCTTCGGTGCGCTGGTGGAAGGCCGCGAGGTTGATTTCCGCGTCGCTTCGCAGGGGACGCGATTCGGCGAGAAGATGAGCCTGCGTATTCTCGACCAGGCCAATGCCGTCAGCACGCTCGAAGGCCTCGGCATGCGCAAGCAGCTCGAGGAGAAGATCCGCGAGGCGGCCCACCAGCCGCACGGGATGTTCCTCGTCTGCGGTCCCACAGGCGCCGGCAAGTCGACGACGCTCTACTCATGCCTCAACAGCCTGGACCGCGATCAGGTCAACGTGATCACCGTCGAGGACCCGATCGAATACAAGATCGACGGCGCGACGCAGATCGAGATCAACACCAAGTCCGGCCAGTCGTTCGCCGGGTCGCTCCGCAGCATTCTGCGGCAAGATCCGGACGTCATCATGCTGGGCGAGATCCGTGACGACGAAACGGCGAAGATCGCCTGCCAGGCCGCCAGCACCGGCCACATGGTGTTCTCGACCGTCCACGCGAACGACACCATTACGGCCCTGTATCGCCTGCTGGACCTCAACGTGGAGCCGTTCATGCTGGCAAGCAGCGTAACGGCCATCCTCGGCCAGCGCCTCGCCCGCCGCCTGTGCTCGCACTGCAAAGAGGCCTACAAACCCAATCCCGAACTCCTCAAGCAGGCCGGGCTGCCGGCGGAGAAAGTGAAGGCGTTTTACCGCCCGCCGAAAGAGCGGAAGGAACCCTGCACCCATTGCGGCAACCTCGGCTTCCGCGGCCGGATCGGCGTGTTCGAACTGCTGATGATCAATGACCGCATGCGGGATCTCATCCGCGACAAGGCCCCCGTATCGACCATGAGCGCCGAGGCCCGCAAGAACGGCATGCTTTACATGCGGGAAGAAGGACTCCGCCTCGTCGTCCGTGGAGTCACCAGCGTCGACGAACTCATGAGAGTGGTGAAGTAGTGGTCAGTCAGTTGTCAGTTCGCAGAGAGCGGCGATGAAGACTGACTCCGCGCAGTAGACACGCACTGACAACTGAAAACTGACAACTGAAAACTGTTAACTGAAAACTGAAAACTGAAAACTGATCCCCCCCATGATCGACATTCTCATGATCCTGGTCCTCGCGGTCGTCACCTGGTGTGTCGCCAGCGAGGGTGCGTGGGGCGCAGGACTGACGTTTCTGTCGGTCCTGTTCGCAGGACTGCTCGCCATGAACTGGTTCGAGCCGCTGGCGGACAATCTCACCGGCATGGCCCCCGGCTGGGCGTATCACTGGGACATCGTCGCGCTGCTGGGGTTGTTCGCCGGCTTCATCTTCCTGTTCCGGTTCCTGACCGACTCGCTGATGCCCACGTACGTGGAGGTGCAGGCGCTGTTCTATAACGTCGCGCGGTGGGGCTTCGCCGCCGCGACCGGCTTCGTCGTCGTCGCCGTCCTGATGACCTCGCTCCACACCGCTCCGTTGCCGCGGAGCTTTATGGGCTTCGACCCCGGCCCCGGCCGCAAGCAGTTCTTCGGGGTCGGCCCGGACATCCAGTGGCTGGCCCTGACGCAGTACGTCTCCGAGAAGTCCCTCTCCAAGCCCTACGGCCCGGTCTTCGACGCGGTCTCCTTCGAGCGGATCCCCGGCAAGCCGGAGACCATGCAATCCTGGTCGTCGTTCCCGATCCGCTACGCCACCCGCCGGCAATCGTTCATGTCCGGCGGAGCCGCCGCAGCCACCCCCAGCGGCCCGCCGACCAACGCACCGCCGCCAACCCAGACTCCAAGCGGAGGGAATGCGCCGGCGTTCTGACCAGGAATCGGAGGACAGAGGCCCAAATCCAGAGTCCGGAAAGCCGCTGCACCGCCAGAACGGGTCAGTGCGTTTTGTTGGATCACAGATCACAGATTTCACATCACGGATTTGAGATTTGAGATTTGGAATCTGAGATCGTAGATCAACCGCTGCACTACTCAGCACTTACTACTCACCACTCACGGCCACGCTCTTCCCATGCTCGCTCACAACGTCTACTTCACCCTCAAGGACTCCACCGACACCGCCATCGAGCGGCTGGTCCAGGCTTGTCATCAGTATCTGAAGGATCACCCCGGCGTGGTCTTCTATGCCGCCGGCACGCTCGTCCCGGACCTTGCCCGTCCCGTGAACGACCGCAGCTTCCACGTCGCCCTGCACGTCGTGTTTGACAGCAAGGCGTCGCACGACGCCTACCAGACCGCCGCGGACCACCTCAAATTCATCGAGGAGAACCGTGACAACTGGCAGCAGGTGCGCGTCTTTGACTCTTACGCCGCGTCAACGTAGCGTCGACGCGCCGGTCATAGCCGCGACCCGCCAGGTGAGCGACGCCGCATAACGAGTCGCGAGAATCAACATGCATCGCCGCGATTTTCTGCTCTCGGCCCTCGCCGGCACGCTGTTGAGCCGCAGCGTTCGCGCCGCCGATCTGCCGCGCGATCTCCGCATCACGCGCGTCGTCGGCTTCGACGTCGTCTCACAGCGCTCCAAGGTGGCGGGCAAGAACTCGCGTCTGGACGTGCACGGCGACACCGCCACCGACCGGATGCTGCGGATCGAACTCAGCAACGGTACGGAGGGGGTCGGGAACTGCGGCATGCGCGAGGATGCCGCACGGCAGCTTCTGGGCCGGGATCCATTCGAGTTCTACCGGGAAACCGAAAACGCGTTCGCCGGACCGTTTGGAACAGGCACGATGCCGCTCTGGGACCTGCTCGGCCAGCTCCGTGAGCAGCCGATCCACCAGTTGCTTGGCGGCCGCGGCACCGAAACCGTTCCTGTCTACGACGGTTCGATCTATTTCGCTGACCTGCTCCCGCAGTATGCCGGCAACTGGGAGGCGCGGTTCCGCGAGGAGATCGACTTGGGCAGTGAGCGCGGGCACGTTGCCTTCAAAGTGAAGATCGGCCGCGGCGCGAAATGGATGCCACGGGAGGAGGGAAACGCCCGCGACATCGACGTCCTCAGAGTGATCCGCGACCACACCGGGCCGGATTCCCTCATCGGCATCGACGCCAACAACGGCTACGACCTCGCCGGGACGAAACGGCTCTTCGAACAGATCGGCGATCTCGACATCTCCTTTGGCGAGGAGATGTTTGAGGAGACCGTTGAGGATTGCCTCGCCTTCAGGGAGTTCCTCAAGGAGCAGGGGCTCAAGACACTTGTCGCGGACGGAGAAACGCAGGGAGACCTCGAGGTCTTCCGGCCGTTCATTGAAGCGCAGGCCATCGAGGTGTACCAGGCCGACATGAACCGCTTCGGATTCGAGGGCATCCTGACCGAAGCGCAATGGTGCGAACCGCACGGCCTCCGCGTCGCTCCGCATAACTGGGGCTCGCTCGTCGGATATTACATGCAGTTGCACGTGGGCCGCGCGATTCCGAACTTCTACCGCGCCGAACATGACCCGCTCACGAACGACATCCTCATCGCCGACGGCTATGCCATCGAGAACGGCATGGCGACTCTGCCGGAAGCGCCCGGCGCCGGCATTGCCATCAACGAGGAGGCGTTCGCGCGCGACGCCCGCGTGCGATTTGCAGTCTCTGCGTAAGCAACTCGCTCCGTGAGCGCGCACTCGTTGACGCCAGCCGGCTTTCCGGTGTCTCGACCATCCACTCGCAGACAAGCGGACGATCTATGAAATCCACGGTTGATGAGATCCGCCGGCGTTTCGACGGCGACGTCGAGCGCTTTTCGAATCTGGAAACGGGCCAGACCGCAACGGTGGATGCAGTGCCGGCCCTGGAACTCATTGCAGACGCCGCGGCCCGCACGACCCCGCACGCGCAGACCCTGCTCGACGTGGGCTGCGGCGCGGGGAACTACACGCTCAAGCTGCTGGAGCGGCTGCCACGGCTCGAGACGACGCTGATCGACCTCAGCCGCCCGATGCTCGATCGGGCCATGGAGCGGATCACGGGGGCCGGCGGCGCAATGCCGATGGCGATCCAGGCGGACATCCGCGACGCCGACTTGGAACCGGAGTCCTTCGATGTCATCCTCGCCGCGGCCGTGCTGCATCATCTGCGCACCGATGACGAGTGGCGCACCGTCTTGGCGAAACTGCATCGCGCACTGCGACCGGGCGGGTCGCTTTGGGTTTTCGATATGGTGGAGAGCTCCATCCCGGCCGTCCAGGAACTGATGCGACTCCGCTACGGGGAGTACCTCGAGCAGCTCAAAGACGCGGCGTATCGCGATCACGTCTTCGCGTACATCGAGCGGGAAGACACGCCACGTCCGCTGGTGGAACAGCTCGACCTGCTCCGGGGGGCAGGGTTTGCCCAAGTGGACGTCCTGCATAAGAATGCCTGCTTTGCGGCCTTCGGAGGTTTGAAACGCGGTTCGTGATCCGGCAGTCCGGCCGCCGCGCGTGTCCGGTGTCAAAAGCGGGTCTCAGGAACGGAATCGTCATCTGCAAACATGTCCGAATCGCCGCGCTGGATTGCGTTTGACGCCGTCGGCACGCTGATCTTCGCCGACCCGCCGGTGCATCTGGCGTACTATCGCGTGGCGAAGCGGCACGGGTCTCAACTGAAGCCCGAGGAGGTGCGGGCGCGGTTTCGCACCGCCTTCGGCTCGAGATCGAGCGGATCGCCGCGGGACGTGGATTCATTGGGGAATGCGGTCACGTCGGAAAAGCTGGCGTCCGGAGAGGCGACGTGCACCGAGTCCAGCGAGCGGGCGTTCTGGCGGGACGTCGTGGCGGAAGTGCTGCTCGACGCCGGCGACCGTGAGGCGTGCTTCGAGGAATTGTTCGCGCACTTCGCGCGGCCGGATGCCTGGCAGCCGTATGCCGACGTCGAAGAAACCCTCGCCGAAGCGCAGCGGCGCGGCATCGGGCTGGCGCTGGCGTCCAACTTCGATTCGCGGCTGCATCAGGTGTGTGACGGGATCGCCGAACTGTCGCCGATCAAGGTTCGGGTTATCTCCTCCGAAGTCGGGAACCGCAAGCCGGACGCCGCGTTCTATCGTGCTCTCATGAGGGCATGCGACTGCGGGGCAGACGACCTGTTGATGATCGGCGATGAGCGTGAGAACGACGTGGACGCGCCGCGCCGGCTGGGCATCAGGTCGCTGCACCTGGACCGTTCGGCCGCGGAGCCCGGTGAGCATCTGCAGTCGCTCACCGACTTGTGGAGCGTCCTGGACGCGTGACATCCCTGCGCAGCGCGGCGGCTATCGGCTGGCCGCTGCGGCCGGCGCGGGTTCCCTGGCCTGGATAAGGATCCGCTCGTTGTGCGAGCGGATCTCGAGCGATCGGTCGCTGCGGCTGAGTTCCAGCTGGTAGTAGCCTCCGCCGGGGCTTGCCCGGTCGTCTTCAACGGCAACCGCGCCGGTCCCCTTGTCCAGGACCACCAGCTGCGACTTGGCGTACACAGTCTGCAGCTTCTCCAGATGCACGTGCTGGTAGGTGAGGAACACCATCAGCGGAGAGTGAGCGAACTGCGTGAGCAGCAGATTCTGGTTCTCCACAACGCGCTGCCACGCCTCTCCCTGCCCGTTGCGGCGCAGGGCGACGACCGTCCCGTTGACGCGCACCGCCGGCGGATTGACGTATGAGACGAAACTGTTGCGCAGATGGTTGAGGACGATGTAGACGTGCTCGGCATCGGCAACGGCCAGGACTTCGGACGAATCCTTGACGAGATTGACCGGGACAGTGCCCAGTTGCACCGATTCGCCCGTCTCAGCGTTGATGCTGAGGCAGTCGGACGACGATTCATCGAGCACGAGCAGGGTCTGTGGATCGAGCCACGCCAGCCGCGAGCGCGCGTCGAACTCGTGCCGCCAGGCTTCCGCGTCGGTGATCGGGTCGTACAGACGAACCAGCAGTTTGCCGCGCGACGCTCCGAGCGTGCGGCGCGATGATCCGCGCTCCACCAGCACCAGCCCTGCCTGCCGGACGGCGACCGCGTCTTCAACGAGTTCCGGGAGGTTCTCGACGTCGATGCGCTGCCCGTCGGCGGCGCGCACGGCGTGCGTATTGGCCCGATTGGGAGTCACGACGTAGATCGTGTCCGCGTTTCCGTACAGCGACGTCTGCGGCGGAATCCCGCGGCGACGCCAGAGCACTTCGCCTGTGACCGGATCGACGACGACGAATTCGCCCCGTCCGTAGTACGCCACTCCGGTGGGCGTCGCCATCGCCAGCATGCCGGCGGGCGACTGTCCGCGCGTCAGGCCCGCGCGGCTGGTGAAGCCGTTGGCCGGCTGCAGGCTGTGGCTGTCGTTATCGTACACGTTGCGGGTGTAGACGTTGTGGCCCCGCTCGGAGAGCGCCTGCGACCACAGGACCCGGCGGTCCGGCAGCGACAGGGCGTGCAGCACTCCCTGGTGCAGCACCACCGCCTGCAGTCCGCTCGTCATGACGGCGGCCCCCTGGTTGTAGTTCTGCGGCTGCGACGTCCGCAGGGGCACAGTCCAGTAGGCTTCGTCGCTGGCGATCCCCTCGATGCGGAGCGACGGGGACTGTGACTGCGGCTGAAAGACAAACTCGTGCCGGTCGTAGAACGCCTCGCCGGAATCGAGGATCACCGGCGGCTGACCATAGTAAAAGTTCCCGCCCGTGCGGCGCGATCGCGAAAGTTCGAACTCATCGTTGGACCAGACGGCGACTTCCGGACTCCCCAATATGTCGCGGTCCAGCTGCTCGGCATCGAACCAGGCGTCGGCCGCCACGGCGCCGGTCTGACCATCCGGCAGTGCGACGTCGGCGTATTGCCGTTCGAGCGCCGCGAAACAGGCGGCGGCGTCGATGGATTGTCCGAATTGAACGAGCAACTGGCCCAGCCGATGCCAGGCGCGCGCGGCGGAAACGGGATCTCCGCCGGCGATCAACCTGCGGAGCCGGACTTCGGCCGCAGCAAAGTCGCCGTCCTGAGATGCGCGCTCGATCAGGGCCCAGGTCACATCGGCCGCCGCAGTGTGAAACCGGCAGAGCCGTTCGATCTGCACCTGCTCGTCGCGCGAGCCGATCAGAGCGGCGGTGACCGCATCCCGCACGAGGACATCCAGCGAAGCGCGGCGATCGGCGGGCACCTGTTCCCAGAGCGACGCCAGCCGTCCACCGGCCCAGAGGTCCAGACGGATCGTCACGTCTCCATCATCGATCATCAAATCGGCCGGATACTGCCGCGGCAGCTGCCAATAGATGTCGAAGGCCCCTTCCCAGTCACCGCGAGCGACGCGACGCGCGGCATCGACGCGCGTCAGCTCCAGGTTCTCCGCGGCGCTCTCGGTCAGTCCGCCAGCACGGCCGAACTCGTCGTCGCGGCCGGTCAGGTCGGCGCGGGTCAAAGCGAGGAGCGTCTCGAAAGTGAGTCGACGATGCCGTTCAACCAGTTCGGGGTCCGCACCCGCGGACTCGCGCTCCGCTCGATCGAGTGCCGCGAGTGCGGCTGCGTAGTCCCGCGTGACACTGAGCATCTCAGCCTCGCGAACGGACGCCCACAGGTCGGAAGGATCGGCGGCCTTGCGGACGGCGATCTGCTGCTCAAAGGTGTCCCGCTGCTCGAATCCGGTCAGTTCATAGGCGCCCAGCGATAGCAGAGTGCCGTCGTGCATCACGAGATTGCCAAGCGTGGGCGCGTCTTCCGGGAGACGCGAGCGCGAGTCGATCTGTCCGCTGTTGACGTCCAGGGCCCACAGCTCGCCGGAGACGAGCGGCAGCAGGAAGCGGTCGCCCACGGCGGCGCCGCGTCCGGCGGGAGGTCCGCTCTCGGCGGGAACGGGGGTTGTCCAGATGGCGCTGCCATCCTGCAACGATAAGCCGCGCACGTCGTGCCGCCCCACGACCACGACCGTGCCGTTGAAGACGCCCCCCAGATACAGCGAGTTTCCCTTCTCCTGTTCCCACAGCTTCTGACCGGACAATGCATCGAGGCACAACAGCCGCGGCTGGTCCTGGCCTGTCTCGTCGGGCTGCTCATCCGGGGTAAACACGACGCGGCCGTCGGCGAGGATCGGCGCGGCCTGGCACCAGCGCTCGTTCAGCGGCTGCAATGAGTGCATCTGGGCGCCGCCGTTGTTGCGGCCGTCGTCCCGCCGCGCCGCGTAACGATGCGCCCATTGAATCCGGCGCGTGTGCCGATCGAGTGCGATCAGCCAGCCCGCCCCCGTGGGGCAGACAATCGTGCCGGCATCGACGGAGGGCTGGCAGGCCCACAGCCGGCGGACGGAGTCGAACTCAATGCTCGTGGTGACCGCGGCCAGCACCTGCGACCACAGCAGTTCGCCGTTCTGCGACGAGAGAACGAACAGGATCACTTCTTTGTCGCGTTCGCCGATGACGTACAGTTGCTCTCCGTCCGCGACCGGCGGTCCGAGAAAGAACGTGCCAGCCAGCGGTGGATCAAACGGCTCGTGCATCCGACGTCCGCCGACTTCCCACAACTGGGCGCCGGATTCCAGGTCGAACGCCACAATCTGATTCGAGGCCCAGTCGCGGCCGAAGGCGTCCTGCGACGAAGGGTCCATCCCCCCCCACCAGTAGCCGTAATTGGACTGTGCCATCAGAGCGGACTGCTCGATGGCGAACAGCCGCCGCCCGTCGCTGCTGAGCAATCCGTAGCCGCCGTCGCGGAACAGCAGGCCCGTCAATTGATGCTGGTCGAACTGATTGGCGCCATAGTCGGCGACGACGCGGCCAACGATGCGCATGCGAACGGTGCGGCTGGGCGAATTGGACTGCGCGTCGCCGGTGAGCAGCCGTTCCGGTGAAACTCCCTCCGACGACTCCCACAGCAGCCGTCCGGTCGCGATGTCGGCGACCGCCAGCCCGCGGAGCGTGCGAAACGCGACACGCCCGTTGACGACGACCGGCATCATCGCCGGGATCGGGGCTCTCTGATTGTCTTCGAGGTCGAGCAGCAGATCGTCGATCTGTCGTTTGATGGCGTACCGGTATGTCAACGGTTGCTGCCAGCGGCGGAGCAGGAGTGGATCGCCTCCGGTCGCCGAACCGATGCGGGACGGACTGCCGTACAGGGTCACCCAGTTTTCGTACTCGGGGATCGGTCCGGAGGGAGCGGGTTCCTGCTGTTGCAGCCAGTCCGCCATCCGGCCTCCTTCGTCGCTGCGGGCCAGCCACGGAACGACAGCCTCGTCCCCCAGCGCATTCAGGAGCGAACTGACCTCGTCGTCGCGTCCGGCCAGGATCAAAGCGTAGATGGCGCGGGCACGCCACTCGACCGATTCGGTCACTGGTCCGCGCGTCTCCCACAGGTCCAGGTACCAGCGAGCCGCGAGATCGTATGCGCCGCGGTCGAAGTACATGGTGGCGATGGCATCGGCGGCCCGCTGGCCGGGCTGCGTATGGCCATAGCGCCGGGCGACCTCAATGCAGGCTTCCAGATTCCCCAGTCCGCCGCCGGCGGTCAGCATCTGCTGGGCGACGCCGGTATATTCGGTCTGGTAGGTTCGCCGGCCGGCTTCCGGGAGAGTCGCGATTCGCAACTCGGCTTCCCGTTGCAGCGACACCCATTCCCCATCCGGGCGGGGGTAGAGAAAGTCCTGCGGCTCATCGAGCAGCGCCTGCAGCAGCCGGACGGCATCAAGCCACTCCTCCTGCTCGACGGCGCGCCGTGCGAGCGTGAGGTTTTTGTTGAGCTTGGGGGACGACGCAGCATGTGCGTCCACGTTGTCCCGGCCCGGAAAGCTCGCATCGTCAGCCGCCTCCGATTCGGCGGTTTCTTCCTCGCCGGACATCTCCTCGGCATTATCGCCCCCGCCGAAGACACGCTTGATCAGGTCGGTCAGCGGATTCGCTGGGGCCCCGTCTTCACTCTGGGCTTCGCCGGCCTCATCAGCCGCTGCTTCTTTCTTTTTCTGCTCGGCCGCGTTCTGTGCGGCGGCCTTCTTCTCAGCCTCAGCGGCTTTCGCTTCGGCGTTACGGTCCTGCGCGCGAGCATCCACCGTGCAGAGCAGGACGACGACCATCAATGCACAGAGCTGACGCAGAGTCAGATCAGTTGAGTCGGTGACGCTTGCGGGGTGGGGGCGTCCTTTCATTCGGAATGGGCCTGTCACTGTGCTGCTGCGGCTGGGCGACATCAATTCACCGTGTCCTGGTTTCAGGCGGCAGGCGCGTGCATCGGGCGACGCTGATCTGATCCATCCTCCGCAGATTCGCCACGACCGGCACAGCGTCGCTGCTCCCACAGTATACCTCTCGTCCGAATGTTGCACACAGCGGACGGATCGGCCAAACTCGTTTCGTCCCGAATTGCCGAGCACCGCTGCGTGCCGCCCATTCGAGAATCCCGGTCGAGACAACCGGATCAGCCGCCGGCGGTGCGGCCCGGTGGCGGTCTGGCTGCGGGGAGGGACGCTGGCGTCGTTTGATGAGCACCGGCACGGAAAAGCGTCGCATCGGACCGTTTCAGCTGGAGTCGAAGCTCGGCGTCGGCGGAATGGGCATCGTCTACAGGGCGACTTATCTCAAGACCGGCCAGCAGGTCGCACTCAAGGTCCTTGCTCCCGATCTCTCCGCCGATCCCAAGATCGCCAAGCGGTTTGAGCGAGAGATGGACATCCTCAGCAAGCTCAAGCACCCGCACATCATCCGCTATTTCGGCGGCAGCACGAGCGGGAACCAGCGCTACTACGCCATGGAGCTGCTGCCGGGCGGGGCGCTGGACACCATCCTCCGCAAGAAGAAGCAGTTCACCTGGGAGGAGACCGTCGAGTACGGACTGCAGATCGCCAAGGCGCTGGAACATGCCCACAACGCGGGAGTCATTCATCGCGACTTGAAGCCGAGCAACCTGCTGCTCAACAAGGAGGGGATTCTTAAGCTCAGCGATTTCGGCATCGCGCGCGACACGCAGGCCACGCAGCTCACCGCAGCGGGCAAGACAGTGGGCACGATGGCCTACATGGCTCCCGAGCAGATCACCGGCAAGACGCCGATCACGCGCAAGACCGACCTGTATGCGCTGGGCTGCGTGCTGTTCGAGATGCTGACGGGGCGGACTCCCTTTCAGGCGGAAACTCAGCCGGAGCTGCTGTTCAAGCATGTCGAGGAAGATCCGCCCTCGGTGCGGGAATACAACGTCGACGTGCCTCTCTGGCTGGAACAGCTGATTGACGAGCTGCTGGCGAAAGATCCCGAAGAGCGCCCGTTTGACGCTCTGGCCGTGCAGGTCAAACTCGAAGAAGTGAAGACCAAGGTCGCGAAGCAGGAAAGCATCATCGGCCAGACCGTCGCAGGGGGCGGCTCCGCCCTGACGATGCGCGACGGCGATCCGGCCCTGACGAAGGTGCTGGGACCGAAAAAGAAGAAGCGGAAAAAGAAGAAGGCTGATCACGCCCCGGTTTACGAGCAGACGTGGTTTCTCGGGCTGGGATTGCTGTTAGTGATCGGCTTGATCGTCTGGGCCGCCTGGCCGGAGGGTGAAGATGCAATCTACGCACGCATCGAGCCGGTCATGGCCAGCACAGACGCCGGCGATTGGTTCCACGCCGAGGAGGATCTCAAGAAACTGCTGAGCAAGTATCCCGAAGGAACCCATGCGGCCAAAGCCACGCAATGGCTGGATGACATCGAGCTCGAACGCAGCGTCCGCGCTCTGAAAACGCGGCTGGCCCGCCCCAGTTACACGCCTGAGACGGAGGCCGAGCGCCTGTATGTGCAGGCGAAAGAGTACGAGCGATTCGGGGACCGGTTCGCCGCGCTCGACGTGTTCGAAAGCATGCAGCGCGTGGTTTCCGACGACGGCGCGATGGAGACGCGCGCTATTCTGGCGCTGGCGCGCACTGATGCCGCGCGCATCCGCGACGAGGCCGGGCCGTTGAGCGACCGGACCGACTTCATCCAGCAGCAACTGGACGAAGCCGACCAGCTGTACCGCGACGGCAAGACGCAACCCGCCCGCGAGAAGTGGCGGAGCATCATCAAGCTGTACGGCGGCAAGTCGGAGTTCGCACCGCTCGTCAAACAGGCGGAAGCGCGACTGGACAACCCGGACTCGGTGTTCACGCAGTCGAATGACGGCGAGGTAGAGTAGCATCCGTCACGACGCGAGCCACTTCAGAGTGCTTCGGGTTAGCGGCAAGCTGACATTGCCAGTCTCACTTACCGGCCGACGGACCATTCCAACGGATCGAATTCGCTTCGGCTGGCCCAGGCTGTCAGGGATGGCAGGGCCTGCCGCAGATGGTCGGCAAGCCACTCCACCGCAGGGCGTTCGGTTGCGTAGTGTCCGGCGAGGATGAGCCCGATGCCGGTTTCCCGTGCTTCGAGGCAGGCGTGAAATCGCGCTTCGCCAGTGACCAGCACGTCACAGCCTTTGCGGCGCGCATCTCCCAGGAATTCGGCCGCTGAGCCGCAGGCGACGGCCACTGTGCTGATGGCGTGGTCCTGTGAACCCGTGAATTGCAGATGCGGCACGCCGAGGGCGAGTTTCACCTGATCAAGGAACGCGTGGAGTGACGCGGGTGCAGGAAGCGTCCCCCAGCGGCCGCCACCCGCGACTGCATGTCCCGCGGAATCCGATTCCGCTGACTCACATTGGGGCCGCAGAGGTTGGACGTCAACCAGCCCCAGCCGCGACGCGAGCTGGGCGTTGATTCCATCCAGTGCGTTGTCGAAAGCGGTGTGAGGGCTGAAGACGGCGATCCCATGCTGTAGCAGCTTCAGCAGCGTCCGTCCTTCGGATGTTTCGCTGGTCAGCCGCTGCACCGGCCGGAACAGCACCGGGTGATGCGACACGATCAGGTCGGCCTGTCCGGCGACGGCCTCGACGGCCACGTCGCCGGTGAGCGTCAGGCACGTCATGACGCGCGACACGGGACGATCAACGTCCCCCAGGAGCAAGCCGACGTTGTCCCAACTCTCCGCCAGTTCGAGCGGAGCCAGGTCACACAGCACGCGGGCGACGTCGGAGATTGAGATGGAAGCGGACATAGCCAGCAGCGATTCGAGGAGCCGCCTGTTATATCAGCCCGGCCAGGCATCGTCGCCCATTGGCCCGGATTGGTCACGTGGCCGCCACAACCTGCGTGCCTTGTCGCTTGAGCCCACGAAGATCCCTGCGGAGAACGCCGAGGACACAGAGAGCAATCTTTGACTCAGGTCCCTCCGCGCTCTCCACGGTTCAACACTGCAGATCGGAGGGCACACTCCCGAGCTTCACTCCGCAGATCCGTCGTGATCGGTCCAATCGGCGTCGCATCCGGCATTGTCGTGCGACGGCTGGTCGGCGGCGATCAGACAGGTCGCCTGGTACTTCGAGACGCCGGCGACGTATGCCGATTCCTTAACATCGCGCTCACAAAGCTGAACAACGTCATCGTCGCTGTCGGCGTTGTGCATGGAGACGCGGTAGCTGTCACGGCTCTCGTCCTGCACCCACCAGCCGCGGCGGCACATGGCGCGGGTGAATTCGCTGCGACGTTCCGCGTCCGGCCCCAGCAGCGAAACAATCAGCGTCACGTCCAACGGCATCGTCAGTCTCCCGGGTGCTTGAGATCGCAGGGCGAATCGGTCGCCCCCTGCAATTCGCAAAGCCTGTGCCGGGAGACTGTCTGGATGGTGTGCGCACGAAGAAACCCGGCTTCTCGAAATGAAACCGGGTTTCCGGCGAGGATTCGATGGTTACTTGCTGGCGACGCGGCTCTCGGGTTGTGCAGACCACGGCGTCTGGGGCGTCACGTCCACCCGCGCCACGCGCGGCAAGTGGTACTGCGCTGCGGCATGGACACGCGTGCGGACGGGCATAACCCTCAACGTGATGTTGCCATCTAGCATGTCCTCGTCCATCGGCGCCATATCCGGATCCGCAGGAGCGGCGCCGTCCTGCGGCAGGACTGGTTGAGTGAACGGATCGACTTCTTCGGCTCCAGTCGAGTTGTCACCGTTCCGCCGCGTGGGACCGAAGTCGTCGTCCGGCATTGTATCGGTTGAGGTGTCGGGACCAGTCTGCTCCGGATCCTCTGAATAGGTTCGCGGCGGGCCGTTCGGATCGGCGACGGGATCATTCCCCGGTGCATAGTTGACGCCGCAGTTCCCGCTGGCGCAGTTGCCGGACGCGCACGCGGACCCGCCACACGGAGCGCAGCCGCACGGCGACGGGCCGTAAAACGCGCCACAGCCTCCCGGGCCGCAGGGGCTGCAAGGCGCCGGGTACGCCGGAGCGTAATAGGCCGGCTGGGCATAGACCGGCGGCGGATAGGCCGGGCCCCAGCCCCAATGTCCCCACAGGCAGGGGAACAGACAGCCCTGCGAGGTGGCGCTCGCACCGAAGAACATCGCTCCGGCACAGAGCACCTGCCACACGATTCTGGTTGACGGACGCAGCATCTCTGTCACCTCTGGTCTCAGGTATCGGTAACCCGGTGGGGAGGGCCGTCTTGAGCCGATTGGAGCGATCAGCACGAGCTGACGTCGTGCCGCCACAATAAACCCACTTTGAGGGAGTGTCAATTGGTGACTGTTATTGACCACGTGCAGTCCCGGACTGATAATCGAACTATTGATTGCGACGGACGTTACGCACGGCGGACCTGAGCAGCGCTCCGTCGCTCCGGGCGAAAGTGAGGGACAAATGCACCGCATTCTGACGCGGACCATGACTCTGGGAGCCGCCGCGGCGATCTCACTGACCTCACTGGCGGCCCATGCCCAAGACCGCGTGTACGGCTCCGGCAACCGCGGCTGGCACGGTCAGCGGGGAGGAGGACACGATCACTCCGGTCACGACCATTACGGTCATGATCACTACGGCCACCACCATCACGGCGGCCGCCACTACCACTCGAGCAGTTTTTTCGTAGCACCGTACGCGTACCCTTACGGGTACTCGGCCTACTTCGGGCCGTATGATTTCGGTGCATACGGCGCGTATCCCTACGGCGCATACGGGTACCCGGTGGGACCGAACGTCGGCTATTACCAGCCGGGCAGCGTGCAGCCCTTCATCGAGAACGCGCCGCCGCTGCAGGAGTGGATGAACGAGGCGGACGAGGCCTGGAACGCTCCGCTCAGCGATCTGCCGGTAGAGAATCTGCCGCGGCGGTACGTGAAACCATCCAGCACGGAGGCGCAACTGCGCGCGATTCGCCTCCAGCACGAGGGGGACCTGCAACTCAGGAACTTGCAGTTTACGACAGCCGTGCGGCGTTACACAGATGCGATTGCAGCCGCGCCGGATCTGGCGGAACCGTACTTTCATCTGGCCGTCGCCGAAGCGGCGCGCGGCGATTTTCGCACGGCCGTTTTGCAGTTGAAGTACGGCCTGCAACTGGACCCGGATTGGCCTTCCAGCGGAGAGTCGCTCGAAGAACTGCTCGGCGAGCAGAACCTCCTCGCGAAGACGCAGATCAAGCAGCGCGTGGTGGACTGGGCGCAGGCCGACGTCCGCGATCCCGACCGGCTGTTCCTACTGGGGGCGCTGCTCCACATCGACAACGACGCGGAGCGGGCGCAAATCCTGTTTGAGACCGCGGCGAGACTGGCCGGCAAGAAAGAGTATCTGGCCGCATTCCTCGATGCGGATCCCGCGCAGGCCGTCGCCGTGCCGCGGGAATCCGAACCGGCGCAGGGCGGCGTGATTCCTCCTCCGCCCCCTGCGCCTGCTGACGAGGCTCCGCCCGCGACGCCGGCGGCTCCTGCCCTGCGTTCGTCCGAGCCGGTCCTACCTCCGCCTCCCGTGCTGAACTGAGTCGCTGGAGTCCAGTTTTGCGGCTGCAACGCTCGCCTCGGGCGTCATGAGCTGTCCGCAAAGCCCGAACGCATCCGCCGACACAGCAGGGCAGGCGGAAGCCTGCACTCCAACAGCGGCGCGCCGAGCCGTCACTCGCCGAGCAGTCCTTTGTTCAGCCGCTCCAGTGCTTCGCTTTCGATCTGACGCACGCGCTCGCGCGTCAGACCCAACGACTCGCCGATCTCCTTGAGCGTCCGCGGCTCGCCGTCATCCAGGCCGTAGCGCATCCGCAGGATCGTCGCCTCGCGCGGGTCCATCGTCTCCAGCAGCGCAAACACGTGCTTGAGGTTGTCGTTGTCGAGCAACTCGTCCTCAGGGCCCTTGTGCCGCTCGTCCGCGACGAGTTCCCCGATCGACCAGTGGCTCTCCGTCGAGTCGGTCGGCGGAGTGGAGTTATAGAGCTGGATCGCCTTCTTGACGATTTTCAGCTTCTTCGGCGGCAATTCCAGGACGCGGGCCACTTCTTCCGCGGTCGGGGTGCGGCCGAGCTCGTCCTGCAGGCGGGCGGTCGCACGGCGCCACTTCGACAGCAGCTCGACCATGTAGGCCGGAATGCGGATCGTCTTGGCGCAGTTGATGAGGGCCCGCTTGATGGACTGCTTGATCCAGTAGCTGGCGTAGGTGCTGAAGCGCGTGTTCATCTCGGGGTCGAACCCCTCGACCGCGCGCAGCAGACCCAGGTTGCCCTCCTCGATCAGGTCCTGCAGTGGGAGCCCTTTGCCCACGTAGCCGCGGGCGATGTTGACGACCAGCCTCAGGTTGGCGCGGACCATGCGGTCGCGGGCCGACTGGTCGCCGTCGGAAATGCGATAGGAGAGCTCCTTCTCTTCATCAGCTGTCAGCAGTCGAGTTTCATTGATTTCCCGGAGATAGGTTTCGAGGGGTGACTGAACGCTGGCGGTGACCCGCCGACGAGTGGTCTTGTGCATGGAGCTTCCGAGAAGGTCCGTGGTCCCAGATGGAGAGCGGGCTGATCAACGGAGTCGTTCCGTGGACCCGCGGGCCTTTCGCGTCCTTGAGCGATACAGTGAAGTTATCGGCGTGACGCGACGGCCCCCTCGACGGAAGGAAGCTGGGAAAGCATGGTAAACTTTCCGGCCGACAGACTGGCGCAATGCTAACGGCCTTTCCGCAAATGCGGAAAGGCCGTCGGCGTGCGTTTCGACTGCACTCAGCCGGATCAGCGGCAGAGATTCGGACTGTACCGGTTACTCCGGCTCCTCAGGGGGCTCGGATTCTTCGGCGGCAGACTCCTCCGATGCGGCTCCTTCCGGCTCCTCCTGCTTTGCGCCGCGCACGGAGTCCATGCTGAAGAGCGGGCCGGATCCGCTTCCCATTCCGCCCTTCAACTCCTCACGCTGGGACGGTGCGGACGACGTTGCGCCCACCTCTTCCGGCTCGGCATCCATCCGCCGGCTGAGTCCGATCTTGCGATCGTCGGTATCAACCCGCAGCACTTTCACCTCGATCTCCTCGCCCAGCTGCACCTCTTCCTCGGGATTGGCGACCTTGTGGTCCGCCAGCTCCGAGATGTGCAGCAGACCCTCGAGCTGCTCTTCCAGCTCGACGAACACGCCAAAGTTCGTGATCTTGGTGACCTTGCCTTTGACGATCGAACCCGGCGGATACTTCGCGGGAATCCGCGTTTCCCAGGGATCCATGTCGAGCTGCTTGAGGCCGAGAGCGATCCGCTTGCGGTCGTCGTCGACCGAGAGCACGAGGCATTCGACCTCGTCCCCCTTCTTGAGCATCTCGTTGGCGTGCGAGATCTTGCGGGTCCACGACATGTCGCTGACGTGCAGCAGACCGTCCACACCCTCTTCCAGCTCGATAAACGCACCGTAGTTGGTGAGATTGCGAACGACCCCTTTGACCTTCGTTTCCGGCGGGTACTTCGCCGCGACGTTGTCCCAGGGGTTCGGCTGGGTCTGCTTCATGCCCAGCGAGATCTCCTGCTTGTCGGTGTTGATGCCGAGCACCACCACCTCCACCTCGTCGCCGGAATGCACCAGCTCGTTCGGATGGTTGATCCGCTTCGTCCAGGACATCTCGCTGATGTGCACGAGACCCTCGATCCCGTCCTCCAGCTTGACGAACGCCCCGTAGGACATGACGTTGACGACCTCTCCCTTGATGCGGGAGCCGACGGGGAATTTCTCCTCGATGTTCTCCCAGGGGCTGGGGAACTTCTGCTTCAGGCCCAGCGCGATCTTCTCCCGGTCGCGATCGACGTTGAGGATCATCACCTCAATCTTCTCGTCGATCTTCACCATCTCCGACGGGTGGCCGATGCGGCTGTAGCTCATGTCGGTGATGTGCAGCAGGCCGTCGATGCCACCGAGGTCCACGAACGCGCCGAAGTCGGCGATGTTCTTGACGGTGCCGGTCCGCAGCTGACCTTCCTCGAGTTCGGCAAGCAGCTTGCGCTTCAGTTCGGCGCGCTGGTCCTCGATCAGCTTGCGGCGCGACACCACGATGTTCTTGCGCGCCTCGTCGATCTTGAGGATCATGCACTCGATCTCTTTGCCAAAATACTCGCCGATATCCGATGGTCGGCGAATATCCACCTGGCTGGCCGGCAGAAAGACGTTCACGCCGCGGTTGCCGGCGGAACTCGAGTTCTCCCCGATGTTGACGAGCAGACCGCCTTTGATTTTGCGGACGACGGTGCCTTTGACGACGTCCCCTTCCTGCCGCTTGGAGACGACTGCCTCCCAGTCGCGGAGACGGTCGGCCTTGCGCTTGGAGAGCAGCAGCAGGCCGAAGTCATCCTCAATCTCTTCCAGCAGGACGTCGATCGTCTCGCCGACCTTCGGTTTTTCCTCGTCGTCCCCCCATTCGTCGAGCGGGACCGTGCCCTCGCTCTTGTAGCCAATGTCGACGAGCACGTCGTCGTCGGAGACACGCAACACGACTCCCTGCACGATCTGGTTGACGTCGAAGGAGCGGGACGTCGCGTCGTAGACGAGGTCCATCTCGGATTCAGCGCTCTCGAGGTCCGCCAGCGACTCGCCGAAGCGGTTCTCGAGTTCCGTGTCATCAACCTGGAATTCCCGAATGAGGTTACGATCGACCATAATGTTCCTAGAGACCAGCCCGGCCGCTTCCGGACTCATGTGAAAAGCGGTGGTGAAAATCGCTCCCTGCGGACGCACCCCGACGGCGCGTCCTCTCTGACAGACAGCGGTCTTTCTCCTGGAGATTGCGGAAGATGCTATCAAATCGCCGGATCGGGCGGCTAGTGTAGTCGGCGTGACGGAGATGTTCCGTCGCGGTTCCCGCCGGTCCCGGTTCGCGTGCCTCCCTTTCCGAGCTTCCAATGCCACTGGACGGTCAGAACGCCATTGTTACCGGAGGCGCCGTGCGGATCGGGCGGGCACTCGCGGTCGGACTCGCTCATCGCGGGGCAAACGTCTGCATTCACTACGGACGTTCGGCCGGTGAGGCGCAAATGACGCTGGCCGAGATCGTCTCCGCCGGAGTGCGGGGCATCGCCGTGCAGGCCGATTTCACTGCCCCGGTCGCCGCGGCGAAACGCGTGTTTGACCACGCAGTCGCTGAATTCGGGGCAGTCGACATTCTGGTGAACAGCGCGGCCATATTCGAAGCCGGCGGCCTCGCCGACACGGACGAAGCTCTCTGGGATCGCCACTGCGACATCAATCTCAAAGCGCCGGCGTTCCTCTCCCGAGAGTTTGCCTGCCGGCTGCCATCCGGTCGGTCCGGCCATATCGTGAACATCGTCGACTGGCGCGGCGAGCGCCCCGGGGAGGGTTACCTGGCCTACACGGTCGCCAAGGCGGGCCTGATCGCCATGACGCGCAGTCTCGCCCAGGAACTGGCGCCGCGGATCCAGGTCAACGCAATCGCTCCGGGCGCCATCCTGCCCCCGCCGGGAGAGTCGTCCGAGGAGTTCCAGAAGCGAGCCGTCAGGATTCCCCTGCAACGCACGGGACACCCGCAGGCGATTGTCGACGCAATGCTCTATCTACTCGAGTCCGATTTCGTCACCGGGCACGTGTTGTCCGTCACCGGCGGCGAGCAGTTGTGATCGGCACGGTCCAAGACGGACTTCATCGTCGTACTGCTCGCAACAGCTCGATCAGCGTTTCCGCGCAGCCCTCGACGAATGAGAGATCATTAATATGCTCGTCTCGCCGTATGATGCTGACGGGTGAGGACTGCTACACTGGCAACCATGACCGCGAAGACTCGAAAGCCGCTGCTTCTGAATCTGACGCTGGTGGCCGTGTTGTTGCTGCCGCTCCTTTACGTGCTGAGCTACGCCCCCGTCGTGCGATGTATCAAAGCGAACCAACCGGAAGACCCCTATCGACTCTTTGTGGCGGACGGGAGCGACCTTCCGATGTACTTGCCGGTTGACTGGCTCATCGACAAGACGCCGCTTAAGAAACCGCTTCTCTGGTGGGCCGGATTTTGGGGAGTCGGAGCGGACTTTTATCTTGCCAACGGAGTACGGTCCGGCGTCCACTTCAACATCCAGTTCCCCTTGAGCATGCCATCCGAGTCCCCTTGATGTTGCAGGTATTACTCATCCCTCGTTCAACACGCTGACCGTCAGGAACTTTCTGTGCCGTTATCCTTTCCCAAACCGAACTCCACCCCCTAGCCGCGTTAGGACGACGCGGGAGGGGTGTTCACGGCGGCGAGCGACCGTGATCTCGGTTATCGCGAGGCGGCGGTAACGGAGAGCATGGATAGCAGCTTGTTTGCTGCCGCCTCGGCAAACTGCGGATCGTTGATGTGATTGTCCATCTCGATCAGTTCGACCGACCCGCGGTGCTCCCGGATAGCTCGGAACAGTGCGTCGCGTGCAGCCGGATCGTCGAACGGCTTCCCGGTGATGTCGATTGCGGAGACTCCACGCTTTGGCAGCATGATGGCTGTCGGACCGGTCGCTGCAGCCGCCTTGGTGGCGATCTCCTGGCCCAGCTTCGCGTTCTCCTCCACTGTGGTCCGCATGAGGGTCACCGTCGGATTGTGGTGATAGAACAACCGGGTGCGGAACGCTTCCTCCGCACCCTGCGGTAACCCATTCGGTTGAATGGGGCCGAAGTTGACCATGTCTGTCGCTCCGACGGAGATCACTTGTGGAATCCCGCGACGGCCGGCGGCGGTCAGTCGGTCGGGGCCGGCGGAGAGGATGCCGCCGACCAGTTCGTCGGCGAGTTCCGTGGTGGTGATGTCGAGGACACCGGCGATCACGCCGTCGGCGATCAGCGACTCCATTGCCTGGCCGCCGGCGCCGGTGGCATGGAAGACCAGGACTTCGTAGCCCGCCGCTTCCAGGACCTGCCTCGCTCGCTCCACGCAGGGAGTGGTGACACCGAACATTGTGGCCGCAATCAGGGGCCGGTCCTCCGCAGCCTCATCCCGCTCGGGGCGATGACGGACCATCCCTGCCATGGCCCGCGCGGCCTCCCCCAGGATGGCGCGGCTGATCCGGTTCAGGCCGGAAATGTCCACGACCGAATTCAGCATCAGGATGTCTTTGTCGCGGACGTAGGGGCGCGTCTGCCCGGAAGCCAGCGTACTGACCATCAGTTTTGGAACTCCCAGCGGGAGGGCGCGCATGGCTGCCGTGCCGATCGTCGTGCCGGCCGATCCGCCGAGCGCCAGCACTCCCGACACGTCCCCCGCAGCGTGTCGTTCCGCGATGAGGCGGGCGACTCCCCCGGCGGCGGCGGCAATCGCACGGCCGCGATCGGCCCCGGTACTCATCTCCGTGAGCGTCGTACCAGCCGCGGCATACACATCGTGCCGCGTGACATCGGCGGGTATCGCGGGCTCTCCGAGACAGCCGGCATCGACAACGCGCGCCTCGATCCCGCACCTGCTCAGAACGTCGCGGACATAGGCCAGTTCCTGTCCCTTGGTGTCGAGAGTGGCGATCAGAAATACCGGCATTGGGCGACTCCTCGGTTGGCAACAGGACCTCTGGTCTCTCGAATGAACAGCGATCGCGCGTGAGGCTCTTGGCGGCTTGAGAAGTGTACCCGGATCAGCCATCGTCCGTCTGCGTTGCAGTTCTTCACACGACGCCACAGATCCTCTCGTTACCGCCATGCACCGCGTCATCATCCTCGGCGCCAGCAACGTGACGATCGGCATGGCCACGATTGTGCACCAACTGCGGACCAGCCTGGGACCGGTGGAACTGCTGGCGGCCCACGGCCACGGCCGGTCCTTCGGCAGCCGCTCGCGAGTGCTCTGCCGCGCTCTGCCCAGCATCCGCTCCTGCCGTCTGTGGGAGGACCTGGAACGCCGCGATCCGCTCGATCATCCTCCGCTGGCCCTCATCACCGATGTCGGAAACGACATTCTGTATGGCGCTGGCAGTGAGAGAATTGCGGAGTGGGTGCGAGTTTGTGCGGATCAGCTGCTGGAGCGCGGAGCGCGGCTGACGCTCGCCGCATTGCCGATGGGGAGCGTGAGCCGCTTGGGAAACACCCGCTATCAATTGACGAAGGCCTGTTTTTTCCCGGGAAAGGGCCCGTGCTGGCAGGACATGCAGAGGGCCGCGGCTCAAGTGGATGAGGGTCTGCGCCGATTGGCTGAGTCGTCGGGTGCGCGGCTCGTGAGGCCGCGAGACGAATGGTACGGCTTCGATCCCATCCATATCCGCTGGTCGGCGCGACGAGCGGCATGGCAGGAGCTGCTCTCGGCCTGGCCGATCGACAATGTCGCTCCAGCGCCGCCGGTCCGTGAGCGGGTCGGACGATATCGCCTGCTGCGTTTGCGTCCCGCGGTGCGCGACCTCTGCGGTCGGCGGCAGGAGACGCCGCAGCCGGCATTGCGACTGAGAGACGGCTCGTCGATCTCGTTCTATTGATGGCGTGGTACGGGCTTTGACGCTGCCTCGCCCGTCTGCTGTAATCGATACCAGTTCACGTCTCTCATGCTGCGAGTCCAGGTACTCTCGCCGACTGTCACCTGAACGGAGTCAACATCTATGCCGCGCCCGTGGCGTTTTCCGCCGCATGACCGGGGCGTCGTTGGACGGATCAGCCGCGAACTGTCCTGCTCCCCGCTACTGGCTGCCGTTCTCGCCTCGCGCGGCATCCGCTCGGGCGATGAGGCGAAGGCCTTTCTCCGCGCCGATATTAACGATCTGCACGATCCCGACCTGCTCCCCGGAGTGCCGGACGCCGCAGAACGGATCGTCGCGGCCGTTCGCGCCGGTCGCCGAATCACCGTATACGGCGACTACGATGTGGACGGGGTGACGGCGACCAGCATCCTCTGGTACTGCCTGCGGCTCGCCGGCGCCCAGGTGGATTACTACATCCCCTGCCGCATGGAAGAAGGGTACGGACTCAATCAGGACGCGTTACGGCAACTGAATTCCGAGGATCCGGAGCGCCTGATCGTCACGGTGGACTGCGGCATCGCGAGCCTGGCGGAAGCGTCGCTGGCGCGCGAGCTTGGCCTGGAGCTGATCGTCACCGATCACCACACTTTCGCCGCCGATCTGCCGGAAGCGGCCTGCCTCGTCCATCCGCGGCTGCCGGGGGGGACGTATCCGTTTGGCGAGCTTTGCGGCGCTGGCGTCGCATTCAAACTGGCCTGGGCGATCTGCAAACGGCTGGGAGAGGGGGGCCGCGCGACGCCAGCGATGCGCGAGTTCCTCAAGTCAGCTGTCGGACTGGCCGCATTGGGGACCGTCGCCGACGTGGTTCCGCTCGTTGGTGAGAATCGTGTGCTGGTGCGGTACGGCCTGCAGGCGCTCCGCGAGTTGCCGATCGCCGGGATTACGACGCTGCTGGAGGTCGCCGGTCTCCACGACAAACAGACCCTGGTGGCGGAAGATATCGGCTTCGGCCTCGCGCCGCGGCTGAATGCAGCCGGACGTCTCGGACAGGCCCGCCTTGCCGTCGAACTGCTGACGACCGACAACCCGCAACGCGCCCGCCAGCTTGCCGAGTATGTCGATGAATTGAACAAGAGCCGGCAGACGGTCGAGCGCCGCATGTTCCGTCAGGCGCGCGAGCTCGTCGATGAGTCGCCGGGATGGACGGATCATCGGGCCCTCGTGCTGGCCCATCCCGATTGGCACGTGGGCGTTGTCGGCATCGTCGCGGGGCGCATCGCCGAGCACTTTGCACGGCCTGCGATCGTGATCGCGCTCGATGAGCAGCGGCAGTCCGGCCAGGGCTCGGGTCGGTCGCATGGCGGTCTGGACCTGCATGCCGCGCTGACCGCGTGCTGCGAACATCTTGAGGGATTCGGGGGACACAAGGCGGCCGCCGGCCTGCGGATCCGCACGGATCGCGTGGACGCATTTCGCGAATCTTTCGTCGGCTATGCTGCGACTCAGCAACCGGGCGAGGCGGACGCACCGCCCCTGCACGTGGACGCCGAAGTGCAGCTTGCCGACTTGACGCATCGGGCGGTGAAGGAACTCGATTCGCTCGGACCGTTTGGCTGCGACCACCGCCGGGCTTGCTTCGTCGCGCGCGGTCTCGAGCTGGCTGATCCTCCCCGCAAGATGGGAGGGGGCGACCGGCACCTCTCGCTCCGCGTCCGTCAGGGGAGCAAGGTGCTGCGCTGCGTCGCTTTCGGCCGCGGCGAGTGGGCGGATGAACTGTCGCGCGTGTCCGGTCCCCTCTCGTTCTGCTTCTCGGCCGCGCTCAATTCGTTCCAGGGGTACGAGTCCGTCGAGTTGCAGTTGCACGACTGGCTGGCCGATTCCGTGTCGGCCGCCTGTGCCGGCTGAGATTTGCCGCGACGCGCGGCTGCAGGTGCTATCATGGCGCCCGGAGCCGCGCCATGCAGCATGATCCACGTTTTGAGCGGGACCGCAGCAGTTTGTGGAGCGCTTTGCGCGCACGGGGCATCACCGCCGAGCGCGTGCATGCCGCCCTCACAGCCGTGCCGCGCGAGTGCTTTGTCCCTCCCGAACTGTACGAGCGCGCCTACGAGAACAGCGCCCTGCCGATTGCCGCCGGGCAGACCATCAGCCAGCCGTTGATGGTGGCCGCCATGACGCAGGAACTCGCGCTGGACGGGGATGAGTCGGTCCTCGAAATCGGCACCGGCAGCGGTTACCAGACTGCGTTGCTCGCGGAACTGGCGCGGAATGTGACCACCGTGGAGCGTGTCCCTCAGCTGGCGGCCTCTGCGCGGGATCTGCTGGAGTCGCTCGGCTACCGGAACATCGAGTTCCACGTGGGGGACGGCAGCCTCGGGTGGCCGCCTGGTGCATCCTATGACGCGATGATCGTGACGGCGGGCGCTCCCGACTTTCCCGCGCCACTGTACAACCAACTGGCTGTCGGTGGGCGGCTCGTGATACCGGTTGGGACGGAGTCCGATCAGGTGCTGCGTGTGGTCACCAAGACCGCGGACGGCCCGCAGGTGCGCGACGCCGGGGGCTGTCGTTTCGTCCGCCTGATTGGAGACGCCGCCTGGCCTGAAGGGCCGCCGGACGAGTGGCACCGGCAAGATCCCACCGAATGAAGAAGATGCTGGAGCGAGTCTTCGTGCAGGACCGCGGTGGTCCCGGAGTTCACTGAGTGAAGTAGTACGTGCAGCGGGCGGCACAGGGAACTGTGCCTGCGACATTGCGCCGGCGACAATGAAGTGCGGCTGCGCCCAAAGAGGGACGCCCGGCCTCTTGTTGAAGACCGGGCGTCCAGCGGCGGGGTGTTTCCCTCAATGTTGAGTGAATGGTGGCCGAGAGTGTGGGCGCTCGCCCGGCTCCGACCCGACACAGGCCGTGTCCGGCCACACCCCCGGCCATCATTCACTCTGCCGACTCGGCACTGTCGCAGGAGTGAATCCAACTCGCTGCGACTCGTCCGATCGACCTCGGACCGAATCGCAAAGGATGTGCCGGTCGATCGATGGCCGGTCCCCCCACCTCGCGGCGGCGGTCTGGTTTCCACACTATTTCGCCGAAATTGAGGGAATTGCAGCGATCAGAAGCCGGCCGAGAAGTCGGAACGAACCTGCAGGAGCGACATCGCAGTTGCACGAACTTCGGGCAGAGCGCCCCGTCTGGCGCGCACTCGCCACGCGTCTGGGTCGGGATTGGAGAAGATTACGCGACCGTCGATCGCCTTGCCGCGGCGCGGCGTCGGTTTTATTCTCGCTCCGAATGTGCAGGCTATGCCGATCGGCGCTTCCTCATAGAATTAAGCAGCCGCCCCGTTTCAGCAGGACGAGTCACCATGGCCGACACACCCTCTCCGGGCAGCATTGAGATTAAAGCGGACGAAGACTGGAAGGAGCGAGTCCGTAACGAAGCACGGCAACTGGACGCCGCGCGCGAGCCGACGCCCGAATCGCGTTCCACGGCCCCTCCGCCGGTGCACGCATTGACCTCCGACGAGCCGGAACGGCATGCCGGGCTGACGGATGAGGACCTTGATTACCTGCCTCCCGCCGAGTTTCTGACGCTGGTGCAGATGTTTTCGACGCAGGCCATCGTCGCTCTGGGCCTGATTCCCGATCCACAGTCCGGTCGACCGCAACCTCGATTGAAGCTGGCCAAGCACTTTATTGATCTGCTGGGCGTACTCGAAGATAAAACCCGGGGCCGGCTGAGTGCCGAAGAGGAGCAGATACTTACCGCCAGCCTGCACGAATTGCGAATGGCCTACGTGGAGCAAACCCGCCGGTCCGCGACATAATCCGTTTCTGTCCGCCTCCCTGACGCAAGCGCACACACGTGCCCGGACCTCCCTCGGACAATTGGAATACACTCAACGGCCCGTCCGGGTGGTACCGACTGTGGTATCCGCAGGGGTGGGAATTGCGCGAAGGGGATGTGGCGCAGACGCTCCATCCGCAGGACGGCGGGGCGTTCATTGCGGTCAGCGCGGCGTGGAGCGAGGAGCCTGAGCATCCCGCGCAGCCGCTGTTCGGGGAGTCCGGTGTTCCATTTCCCAACGTCCGCCGTGTCCGGAACGTGGACGAGCCGGACCTGCCGCACTGTATTCAGAGCCGCGCGGGAGAATCGGCCTTCAACCTGCCGGCGAAGTGGTGGCTGCGTCCTTTCAAGGCCGCTTCGTGGCGGGCGTGGCAGTTATGGGTATTGCGGGATGGTCCCGTCGTCGTCGTCGTGACACTCGTGCACGGCCCCGAAACCGACCCGGAACTGACGACGCTCTGCCGCATGGTGCTGCGGTCGATCGAGTTTTCCGACGCACCCGCCGATCCGCCCGATCGCTTCGCGCGGCGCGTCCTGGAACTGGCCCGGAAGCGGTTCCCGCTGCTCGAATGCCAGCTCTCCGGCGAACTGCAGATCACCATCGGCGAATCGACACTCAACCTGTTCAATTTTTACCGGTCGTACGTCCGCGCGCCCGAGCGGTTCGAGGAAGTGGTGCTTCCGGCGCTGACGACGGTCGTGCAGGTGCAGGAGTGGGGCACCGCGCAGACCAAGCCGCCGCTCGACAATGTGCGCGAGCGCATCATGCCGATGCTTTATCCCGAGTCGGTGTGGCAGTCGAAGTTTTCCGGCTTCGTCGGCTCGCCGTGGGTGGCGGGACTGGCAGTGCTGTACGTCGTGGACGAGGCGCACGCCTACTGGTACATCCCGCACGACCTGCTGGCCCAGTGGGAGATGAGCGCCGAGCAGCTGCACGATCTGTCGCTGGAAAACCTCGATCGTTATTTTGAAGAACATCCGATGGAACTCGCCGTCGCAGGCGCCGAAGAGGGAGACGCTTCGCTGCTGATGCCGGGCAAGTCCGATGCGTACAACGCGGCGCGACTCGTCAGCAACGACTTCACGTCGCGGCTGAGGGAAGTCATTGGCGGCGACCTTGCCGTCGGCCTGCCAGGACGTGATTTCTTTGTCGCGGTGACGCTCAAGTCCCCCGAGATGGTGCAGCACGTGCGCGGGCGCGTTCATGAGGACTTCGCCCACATGGATCATCCGCTCACCGACCGGCTGCTGCTCGTCACGGCCGACGGCGTCTGCGAATACTACGAACCGGAGGCGATTTGATGCCCCGGACGGAGCCGGCCGGCTCGATGACGCTGCTCGGCACGGGCACGAGCATGGGAGTGCCGATGATCGGCTGCCGCTGCGCCGTCTGCACGTCCGCCAATCCCCGGAATCAACGAACCCGCGCCGGCGTCCTGATTCAGGCCCCGCACGGCAACTTTCTCATCGACACGCCCCCCGAGCTACGCCTGCAGCTGGTCCGCGAGCAGGTCGAGATGATCGAGGCGGTGATCTTCACTCACGCCCACGCCGATCACATTCTCGGCCTGGACGACCTGCGGATCTTCGGCTTTCGTCTGAAGCGTGCCGTAAGGCTGTACTGCGAGCCGGAGGTCGAGCGCACACTGCGAGCTGCATTCGCATACGCGTTTGCCGCCACAACGCCGGATGACCAGCACTCCCGGCCTCAACTGGAATTCGTCAACATCGGAAGCGAGCCGTTCGACCTGCTGGGAGTCACCGTGCGCCCGTTCCGGCTGTGGCATGGCAGGACGCCCGTCCTGGGTTTCCGGATTGGCGACGTCGCCTACGCCACCGACTGCAACCGTATCCCCGACGAGTCCTGGCCGGTGCTGGAGGGCCTCGACACACTCGTCATCGACGCCCTCTGGGATGAGCCGCATCCCACGCATTTCAGCGTCTCCGAAGCATTGGAAGTGATCGAGCGCGTGTCGCCGCGGCAGGCGTTCCTGACTCACATCTCCCACCGGCTGGACTACGACGCGACCAACGCCCGATTGCCCAAGGACGTTCGGATGTCGCACGACGGGCTGAGAGTTCCTTTTTCGATGCGGCCTGGCGCGGAATCCGGAACTGGCGGCCCTCAATGAGGAGGACGGACCGCAAATCTCGACTGTGTCTGGTCCCTTCCCTTCGCCGTCCTTCTGGCTATACTTTCGGTCAGGTCGCCATGCTTGGTTCGTGGCCCGAGGGATCGGGTCCGCACGGCGGCCGCAGTGGCCCGACGGATTATGGTCCACGATTCGACGCTCATGCCGTTGGCTCCGTCGACGGGAGCCCCGCCCGCCGGGATCGGCCGTCCCGAAATGGACGCCACTCGCGTACCTGTCGGCTCCGATGGGTCGCCGATTGCCACAGCACTGGCGACTTCACTCTCGGCATCAGGTCCGTGCGCGGGGGAGTGTCTCGGGCGATTCGTGCTGATCGAGAGACTGGGTGCCGGCGCCTTTGGGGCTGTCTGGAAGGCGCACGATCCTTTGCTGGACCGATTCGTCGCCGTCAAGATTTCCCGCACTCAGATGCGGAACGAGCCGGCCGACTCGGTTTTGTGGCGGGAGGCGCGTCTCGCCGCGCAGTTGAGGCACTCGAACATCGTTCGCGTGCATGAACTCGGTGCGGAGGGGGATTGCGCGTATATTGTCAGTGATTTTGTGGAAGGGGGCACGCTGGCCGAATCCTTGGCGGCCAGGCGCCCCGCCCCGCGCGAAGCCGCTGCGCTGTGCATCAAGGTCGCCGCCGCGCTCCAGCATGCTCATGAGCGCGGCGTAATCCATCGCGATTTGAAGCCCGGCAATATCATGCTGGGGCGGGACGGCGAACCTTACGTGGTGGATTTCGGGCTGGCCAAGGGGGCGGCCGCGGGCCACGCTCAATTCAACGGGAACCAGATTCTGGGGACTCCCGGCTACATGCCGCCTGAGCAGGCGCGCGGAGATGCTGAGAACGTCGACGCTCGCGCCGATGTCTACTCACTCGGAGTCATCCTGTTCGAGATGCTGACACGCCGCCGACCCTTCGAAGGGACGACCCCCGCTATTCTGCATCAGCTGACCACCGGTGAAGCTCCAAGTCCGCGGACCTTTAACGGGAGCTTGCCCCGAGACTTGCAGGAAATCTGCCGAAAGTGTCTGGCGGCTGATCCCGCGCAGCGATACCCATCAGCGGCCGAGGTGAGCCGTGACCTGGGACGATTCCTGGCCAGTCGGCCAGTAGCGGCGCGGCGGCTTGGCCTCGTTCCTCGCAGTGTTCGGCTGGTGCGGCGGCATCCAGCCCTCAGCGGGACGTTGGCCGCCGCCCTGCTGGCAACCTCCCTCGCCACACTCTCCATTCTGCGCGGAGGTGAGACGGAGTCCCGCCTGACGAACCGCCTCGCCCACTCCGAGTTGCTGCGGGATCGCTTCTGGATCGACCGATTGACCTCTTTGGCCGGTTCGCCGGACTACGAAGTTGCGGTCGCCGAAGCCGGATCCATGCGGGCCAAGTCCGGGACGTCCCCTCATCGCTGCTACGACCTGGCATGCGTATATGCGCTGGCCGGCCGTTCCGTCGTAACGGATGAACGCCTGGATCCGGCCATGCGCAGCGCTTTGCAGCAGCGCTATCGGGATGCAGTGTTCGAACTCCTCGCCGCGGCCCGCGATGGCGGCTACTTCCGCTCGCCCGATCGTCGCACACATCTCCGCCAGGACCGGCATCTGGACCCGGTGCGGAGCGAACCGGAATTTGAGTTGTTTGTGCAAAGTCTTCAGGGAGGCAGACATGAATAACCTTCGGAATCGTCCCGCAATAAACGGGGGTCGAGTGTGCCTGCGGCGGCCGGGCTTCACCGCCGTTGAGCTGTTCGTGGCCGTCACCGTCATCGGCGTTTTGGCAGCGTCCCTGATTCCGGCGGTGATGCAGGCGCGGGAGTCGGCCCGGCGAATGCAGTGCCAGAGCAACCTGAAGCAGATGGGAGTCGCACTCCACGACTATCACGACACAAATGGGGCGTTTCCGCCGGGTTGGACGAGCATCCAGTTCAGCCAGGACGGATCGATTGTGCGCCCAGTGGATCTTGGTTGCCTCTGGGCGTGGGGCGCGTATCTGCTGCCGCAACTGGACCAGGCCCCGCTGCACGATCACCTGGGCGTGCTGGGAGTCGTGGACCCGCCGCCCCCTGGCGAACGTTTCGACGTGGCGCTCCCGATGTTCGTCTGTCCGTCGGATGCGGGGGGACATGAAAGCGGATGGGGTCTGTATCGCTGGAACGATACCGACCCGGTCGCGAGTCTCGTGAAGGGCTACGCCAAGTCGAATTACGCCGCCGTCAATGGGAGCGGAGCCGCGCCGTTCCAGCTGATCTACGACCCGTCCGACACGGATCTGCCGACCGCTGGAATTTTTGGCAATGAGACGCGCACCCGGTTCCAGGACGTCCGGGACGGCACCAGCCATACGCTGGCCGTCGGCGAGCGCGAGATGACCCGCAGTCATGACAAAGAGCGGCCGCGCGGCGCTGTGTGGATTCGCAACGTCGGCGAGCTGGTCGTTGGCTTTGACCGGACAACACCCGCCGTCGCCGGCACTCTGTCGGACGATCCCCCCCCCGATGCAGTCAGTGATGATTCGTTGCTGGCGCCCTTTGCCGCCATTCACTGTGACGCGAACAGTGTTGTCGGCGTCACGGGGGCCGCGGCCCCGCTCAATCGCACCTCGACCGGCTTCAGCAGCCTGCATCCGGGAGGTGCGTTGTTCCTCTTTGCAGACGGTTCCGTCCGGTTCCTCAGCGATGAGATCGATCCTGACGTTTACGGCCTCCTCGGCTCGATGTCCGACGGCCGCCATGTTCCGGACTTCTAGGTCGAGGAGCTGAGCGTCCCGGGCTTGTCAGCGCGCCATGCTGACGGGCTGATTCTCGGGCTGCGCGGCGGCAGGCCACGTTTGCAAACATTTCTAATCGCCGTTAACTTGGCGGACGATCTCCAGGCGGGCATTTTCGCCCGTTTTCTCGTTCCAATCAGAGCACGCACCGTCGCCGAAAGGACCGCCCCATGGGACGTCCCGTCACCCTCTTTACCGGCCAGTGGGCCGACTTGCCGCTCGAAGCTCTCTGCAAGAAGGCCCGGGAGTTCGGCTACGACGGACTGGAGTTGGCCTGCTGGGGCGACCACTTCGAGGTCGACAAGGCGCTTTCTGACGACACCTATTGCGCCAAGAAGCGGGATCTGCTCGAGAAGCACGACCTGAAGCTGTTCTCGATCTCGAATCACCTCGTCGGCCAGGCCACGCTCGACAACATCGACGCCCGCCACAAGTCCATCCTCCCAGACTATGTGTGGAAAGACGGCGATCCCGCAGGAGTCCGGGAGCGGTCCGTCCAGGAGATGATGAACACCGCTCGTGCCGCGCGCAAGCTCGGCGTCGGCGTCGTCAACGGATTCACAGGCTCCAGCATCTGGCATTTGATCTACGACTTCCCGCCGGTGCCGCGCTCCATGATTGACGACGGCTACAAGCTGCTGGCCGACGTCTGGAATCCGATACTCGACGTCTTCCAGGAATGCGGCGTCAAGTTCGCGCTGGAAGTGCACCCCACCGAGATCGCCTTCGACATCTACTCGGCCAAGCGGGCGCTCGAAGCGCTCGATCACCGGGCGGAATTCGGATTCAATTTCGATCCCAGCCACCTCATCTGGCAGGGGGTCGATCCGGTCGATTTCATCCGCGAGTTCCCCGACCGCATCTATCACGTCCACATGAAGGACGCGTCGGTCACGCTCAACGGTCGTACGGGAATCCTGGCGAGCCATCTCAGCTTCGGAGATGCGCGGCGCGGGTGGGACTTCCGCAGCGTGGGGCGCGGCGGTGTCCGGTTTGAAGAGATCATTCGGGCCCTCAACGCAGCCGGCTATCCGCAGGACATGCCCCTCTCCGTCGAGTGGGAGGACTCGGGTATGGACCGCGAGATCGGCGCCGCGGAAGCAGCCCAGTTCTGCAAGAACGTAGATTTCAAGCCGTCCGGCAGGGCGTTCGACGCGGCGTTTGCGGACTGAGGCAGCACTTCGCCTTGACGCGGTTGAACCGGACCATCAAGCCGCACTGCGCGCGGCGAAACTTCCAATGGAGGGGAGGTCTCACGGATGAACGAACCATCGCTGGACGACGTTGCGTCTCCCGGTCCTGGCGAGCTGTCACGCGGACAGCGGCGCGTCCTGGGGGTTCTGATCGAGAAGGGGATCACCACTCCCGATCAGTACCCGCTCACGCTCAAGGCCGCCACGACGGGCTGCAATCAGAAGAGCAACCGCGACCCGGTCACCAATTACACCGAGGAGCAGGTGCAGCAGCACCTGGATGAGCTGCGCGGTATGGGGCTGGTGGCGTGCATTCATACCGAGAGCGGCCGCACGGAGCGGTTCCGGCAGTACGCCCGCAAGAAGTATCCGTTCAATGAGAAGCAGCTGGCCATCATGACCGAGCTGTGGCTGCGAGGGCGGCAGCAGCCCGGAGAACTGCGAACCCGCGCCGGACGCATGACTCCCATCGAGAGCCAGGAGGACCTCCGGGCCGAATTGCAGAGCCTCATGGACCAGGGGTTCGTCCAGTCGGATGGACCGCTGGAGCGCCGCGGCGTGCTGGTCGATCACACTTTCTATCCGGCATCGGAGACCCAACGATTGCAGGCGCGGCCCGCGGCGGCGACGATGGAATCGGCGGACGATGGCGCCGGCGTCGCCACCTCACGCAGCACCAGCCGGCATCACGATGACGCGCTCCCCACGCTGGAAACGTCCATTGAGGATCTGCGTGCGTCCCATGCCGAAGTCCTTGCCGACCTCGCCGGCCTCGCGCAGCAGGTCGCCGAGTTGCGGGACGAACTACAGGAACTGCGGCGGAGCCTCGGAGCATAGGCTGCTGCGAATTCACTTCCTGATGCGACGGGCGTGTCAGGTCGCAGTTGCCGCGTGCATCCTGTTGAGTGCCGCGGTTGCACAGGAAGCGCCATCGACGGTTGATGCCTCTGCAGACCTGACGCGATCTTTACGGTTCGAGACCAACCGCGACCTGCAGGCGGCCCTCGATGGCGCGGCTGCGCATCTGCAAAGGGGCGACACGTCCCGGGCGATTCCAGACCTGCAGCAGGTGCTGGATCAGTCGCATGGCGACATTGTGCTGATTGACGGAGTGTACCGCAGTGCCGCAGCCGCCGCGAATCGGCTGCTGTCATCGCTTCCTCCCGCCGATCTCCAGCTTTATGAGCGGCATTCCGGAAACGCTGCAGCCGCGGCGCTCGCATCGGCACGATCCTCTGCCAACCTTCGGGCGCTAAGGAGCATCGCCGTCCGTTACCGTCACACGGACGCCGGTGCACAAGCGCTGCGCGATCTGGCATTCTGGTCGCTCGACACAGCGCAGTTTGCCGATGCGGACGCAGCCTTTTGTGAGTTGATCGAGCAGTCTCCGGCCCCGGCCGCCGCCGTGAAGCGCCGCCCCGCAGACCTCGTCGCGTGGTGCGTGGCGCGCCTGCACCGCGGAGACCGGCCGGGAGCGGACCAGCTGCGCCGGCGCTTTCAGGAACAGCTGGCCGCCGACGCACAGCAACAGCTGGCCGAATTGATCGGACCGACCGCACAGACGGAAGTTGTCCAGTCCGATGCGCCGACCGACTGGCTGCCCGCGTCGACTGCGGCCCGATGGACGACCGATCTTGTCTCCGACGAGTCGCGTCGATTGCTGATCCGCGACGTGCTGGGCCAATTGGATGAGAACAGCGTTCACCCTCTGACGCAGGTAACACCGCTTGCCGTCCCCGATGGCTTCGTCATTCGCACGCTGGACGGCGTCGTATGTGTCGACGTGGCGACTGGACACGAGCGCTGGCAGCACTCCTTTCCCGGTGAGGCACACGCTCCGTCCGAAGAGCAGCAATCCATTAATTCGACACGCGCATTCGAAAAGTCGCTTCATCGCCTGCTGGCAGACTCCGTGGCAGCTTCGCTGACGACCGACGGCGAACGTGTCTATCGCATTCGGCCAGCGACGACTGAGGGCGCAGCCTACGCAGACCCGTTGTCTGCATTCGACTCCGGAAACGATCTGATCGCATTGTCGGTCGCAAGCGGGGACGCGGTCTGGACCGTGCCAGGCAGGGCCGACCGCGGCAGTTCGGACTCCCACGCGGAGACAGACCCGGCCTCTCCGCTTCTCTTCCGCTCAGCCCCGACTCCGTTCGGATCGCAACTGCTGATCGTCGCCGAGCAGTCCGGCGAGGTATCGCTGGAGATCCGGGATGCCGCGACCGGCGAGCGAATTGATCGCATCCCCCTCTGCGTCATTGATGATTCACTCGGTACGGATCCGTACCGCGCCGAGCAGTCGGCGCCAGTCAGTGTCTTCGACGGCATTGCGGTCTGTCCCACCGGCGGGGGCGCCGTCGCCGCGGTTGATCTGCTCACTCGTCAGGTGGTCTGGGGCTTCCGCTATGCACGGGAGCGGAGCCTGTCCGGCGCTCTGAATGCTGCTTCACCTTCCGCACCGTCCCGCGATTCGACCACAGTTCTGTCCGCGTCCGGCTGGCGCGACACACGGGCCGCCGCTGCGGACGGTCGAATCGCCCTCGCCGGCCGCGAATCCAACCAGCTGTACGTCTTCGATCTCCGCTCCGGCGATCTGCTCTGGTCCGTATCACGGGGAGACGGTCTCTATCTGGCCGGCATCGAGCAGGACACTCTGTTGATCGTCGAGTCGCATGCTGTTGCCGCGTTCAATCCACTCGACGGCAGCCCCCTCTGGATCGTTCCATTGCCGCGAGCGGTCGCCGGACGCGGATTCGCTTTCGGCAGGTATTGCGTTGTCCCGCTGGTTGGCGGGGGATTGGCAGCGGTCGACATCGATGATGGACGCATTATGGAACTGCGTCCGGCCGCCGTCCCGACCTCCGCGGTGTCCAAGATCGATGATCTGTCCGCTCAAGCGATTGCGCCGATCAATCTGGTTCGCCATGGCGATCGGATGGTCGCTGCATCCCTCACGTCGGTGTCTTTGCAGACGCCGCTTGGAACTGCCATCGACGCAGCGCAACAACGACTGACCGGCGATCCCACGAACGATCATGTAGCGCTCGACAGCGCGTCGCTGCTGCTCGAAGCGGGCGAGATCGCAACGGCGATCGACTTGCTCACCGCCCACCGCCCGACTCCCCAGAGCGATGCTTACGAAGCGTGGCGCGGCCTCGCCCTGGAAGCCGGAATTCGCATCATCTCGGCCCAGCCCGGAGCCGAAATCCCGCAATGGCTCGACGAAATTGCAGAGTCAGACGCCGAGCACATCCGGCTGCGTTGGGCCCGGCTCGCCGCGACCGATCTCCAGAACCACTCGCTCCTCATCGAGCACGCCTTCCAATCGTTCGACCGGAATGCCGAACAGTACGCAATCGAACTCGATGGCGGCGCACGGCGGGTTCGTCTTGATCGTGCCATCCAGTCGCAGCTCATCGCCGCGCGCGAGGCGGTCGCCCCCGAAGACCGTCTGGGTTTTGATCTGGTCCTGAGTAACGCCCTGCAGCCGCGTCTGAATGACCAGGGCGAGCTGGCGCGCCTCCGCTTCGCAGACCTGCTCGACCATCTGCCGACCGGAGCGGAACTGCTCCTTTCAGCCGAACCACGGTGGAGCAGCGGCAGCGAGTTCGCGGAGGCTCAATTGAGCCTTCTTCAAGCCGCCGAGCTGTTCCCGCCTGAAACCGCCGCCGCCGCATTGCTGCAGCTCGCGAGGCTTTACTCAGCCCACAGCGATGCCGTCGATGCCGCCGCCATCTATCGACGACTGACCACCGAGTTGGCCGAGGTCGTTCTGCCGGACGGCCGGACCGTCGCTGCGACTTTGAGCTCAATTCCGGACGCTTCACCTACCGAGCGGGACGCCGGTGGCTTCGACGCATGGCCGCTGACTCGTCCCGTAATCACCACCCGCTCCGCGACCGACGGTGATCTGTACTTCCTTCCCGTCAACCTGGTGTCGAGTGGAGGGGGCCTGTTCGATCGACTGAACGTCGCCGTTCATCGCAACGGCCGCCCGCTGCAGGAGTTTCCGCAGTTGTATGAAGGCACGGTCCGGTTCTCCGGCGCCGGACTCTCCCGTCCCTGGGCCGTCCTCCTGCCGGACTCGCGCAGCGATCTGCGCTCAGCGCAAGTCTTTCCGGAGTTGCGGCGGGGCTGGGGTTTCGGTCAGTTCCTGGTCCTGCAGGTCGGGGCCGAACTGTTCGGCATTGCCCCCTTCAACACGTCCGGGGAACCCAGTGCCTCGGTCGTCTGGCCGCGGGACGAGGGCGGACGCGGAGTCCGCACGACCACTTCGCTGATTTCAGCCGTATCGCTCGACCTGACCGCACAGTCTGCAGCTGTCCAGCCGGCGGAGGTCGCACTTGGCCCCGTGCGCGTCGATGAGTTTGGGCACATCGTCGGAAGAGTCGCAGCAGTCCGCCCCGGCTACACAGCAGTGCAGCAGGATGGAAGCATTGTCGCCTTCGAGACGGCGAACGGCCGGGAGTTCTGGCGCCGGACGGGCCTGCCTCCAGGCGTCCGCTGCTTTGGCGACGAACGCCACGTCGTCGTGCTTGATCCCGGCCGCCAGCGAATGGACCTGATCCGGGCCCTTGATGGTGCGCTCCTGCACACTGCAGCCTTGCCGTTCCAGACGCAACATCTCCTGTCAGTGCAGGGACTGACGGCCCTCGTGATGGGCGGCGACAATCCCGTTCAGTTGCAGGCCCTGTCGTTTCTGGATGGTTCCATTCTCTGGAGCAGAGACTTTCCCGCCGGGTCGCTGGCGTTTCCGGTCGATGACGAACTGCACGGGGTGCTGCAGCCGGATGGCACGGTGGAATTCCTCAACTGGATCGACGGCAGTACCGCCGGGACTGTGGAAATTGACGTGCCGCAGCCGTTGATTCACGTCCGCTGCCTTGCCGACGCGGACTGCCTCAACCTGATCGTCTCCGGGGCGCGCAACGATCCGGGTCTGGAGGCCGCAACGCCGGCCGGCGGCATCCATTCCAACGAAGGCCATCGCCGCCTGATCATCAATGGCCACTGGTCCGCGATCGACCGGGAGTCCATGAAACTCCGCTGGCAGGCGCCGATCGATAACTCCAGCCTGCTGCTCGATCAACCCGTCGATGTGCCACTGATCATCATGAACGAACTGCGGCAACCTCCAGACCGGATGGGACAGGGCGCCCTCGTAGGCCGGGTCCGGGCCATCGACCGCCGCACCGGCGAGCTGATCTATGACGAGCACACCGCAGCCGTCCATAACTACTTCATCGTGGAACGGGACGCAGAAGCCGGCTGGGTCGAGCTTCGGCTGCCCGACCGTACTGTCCGCTTCGATTACGCCGCCGGAACCCCCATCGAAACGCCCCCCTGACGTCGCAGATTGCTCATGGCGGATTAACGCTCCCGACACACGCAATCCCTACAGTCCCACCGATTCCACAGGTTCCACTGGCAGGCCGCCCGGCTGGTCGATACCATGAATTCGTCGGTACAACCATCGGTGCCGCTGCGACATACAGCGGCCGGCACGGTCATCGGCATCCTGTCATGCGGCCGGTCTCCTTCCGTCAGATCGATCCGGCGCCGGGCTCATCGCGACGACGCGGCGCCTCGGCCGTCGATTACGTCCTCGGCCTGGGGGTCGTGCTGCCTTTGCTGGTGGTCGTGATTCCGGCTGGCCGGCGGATCATGCAGCTGGTATTTGAGTTCACATGCACGGTCGTCGCGTGGCCCTTCATGTAGGCGGGGCCGGTAGCCGCGCGAGCGTCATCCATCAGGAGTATTCCATGCAGCCGAGAGCTTCGCTGAAGAACCTGCTGCTCAAGGTGCACCGCAACGAGCGCGGGGCGGTCAGCATTGAGACCATCATGATTATCGGGGCGATCGCGATCCCGATCCTGATCTTCCTGCTGCGATTCGGCTGGCCCCGGATCAAGGACTATTTCGACGACGGCATGACCGACCTCGAGTCCGAGCGGACTGATGTGATGAACAACAACTGACGTCCGGCAGGCGGCGGTGTGTTCTCCGCGGCATTGCCGGACTATTCTCCGTTTACTGACGTCGATCAGCCATCGACCTTCCGCTCACTCAGATCATCCTGTTCCTCTTCGTCGCCGTCGCGGCCTGGACCGACGCCCGGCGGCACATGATTTACAACTGGACGACGTATCCGGGGATCCTGCTCGGCATCGTCTTGCAGTCGCTGGAGCGCGGCTGGGAAGGACTTGAAGATTCGCTGCTGGGCCTGTTGGTGTGCGGCGGCGTGATGTTGTTCTGCTTCGTCTTCTTCCCGGACCTGGGAGGGGGCGACGTGAAGCTGATCGCCATGATGGGGGCCGGACTGGGGCTGTATGACGGCATCCTCGCGATGCTCTGGACGTTCGTCATCGGCTTCGTTGCCGGCCTCGCGCATCTGGTGTGGAAAGAAGGTGCCGTCAAGCTGACCTGGCGGATGCTGGCCCTCATCCGCGAGGCCGTCGTTATGCGGGGTCGCATCAGTCATCCTCCGGGAGAAGATTCCCCCCTGAACCGCTGGCTGTTCCTGGCCCCCGCCGCCCTCGTGGCGCTCGTGATTGTCATCGCCGTCCCAGCCTGAATCCGCGTCCAACGAGCGGCGGGGTTTAACCCCGCCGCTCACTTGCCGAACACGACATGCATCGCGCCATCGTCGAGCAGTGTCTGCCGGGCTTTGTGGCGCTCGCGATATTGAGCGTGCTGCTGTGGTGTGTAGTCCGATTCAGCGGCGGAAGGTTCCGCATCGGCCGGCTCGCCGAGCTGCATCGCTGCGAGGCGGGTGGCGTCCAGAGCCTCGCGTTCGTCCTCACGCTCCCGTTGTTCCTGATGATTCTGCTGTTCATCGTGCAGGTCGCCCTGCTGATGATCGGCCTCGTGACCGTCAACTACGCTGCCTTCGCCGCGGCCCGTTCGGCCGCGGTGTGGATCCCGGCCGATGTCCCCGGCACGGTCTGGGAGGGGGGGCCGCAGAACGTGCTCCCATCCGGCATCGTCCCCAACACGCCGTTCCGCGTGGACGCCTCGGTCGCTCAAACCAGCCGCAAATACGAGGAGATCTTCGACGCCGCCACGCTCGCCTGCGTGACGATGGCTCCGTCCCGCGATCTGGGCGGGTCCAGCCTGACCGGGCTCGGTTCGACCGACGCCGACGATGCGGCGGTTTCCCTGTACGGTGTGCTCGTCCCATCGTCGTCGGCGAACCAGCGCATCCCGCAGCGGCTGCGCAACAAGATCGCCTACGTCCGCGACAACACGGTGCTGTTCATCACATTCACCGACAAGAATTCCGGCGTGACGGCCGGCTCGACCAACGGCCCGACGTACAATCCCCCCACAATTCACACGCACACGCACATCGACAGCGAAGTCGGTTGGCAGGATCCGGTGGAGATCGAGGTCGAGCACAGATTCGCGCTGCTCCCCGGTCCGGGCCGGTTCCTTGCCAAGATGCTCGCCCGCTGGGACGGCCGCCCCGATCAGGCTGCCCGCCGCGTCTTCTACGAAGACGGCGTTCACAAGGTCCGCCTCATCGGCTCCGCCACCCTCACCATCGAAGGCATCAAGTCCGTCCGCCCGTATGTCCAGTTGAATTAGAATTAGAAGAAAACGGGGAAACGCTAATCTCCACTAATAGACACTAATTGCGTTCCCGCGATTGGACGCCGCAGTACCAGTCGAATCGGCATCAGATCAGATAGACAGCCAAGACCAGAGAGCGTGACCATGGCCTTACGCCATTAGCGTTTATCAGTGGAGATTAGTGTTCTCTTCTTTCTTTTCACTCTCTGCCGGCAACCGGTGATGCATCTGCTCCCGACCACGCTCCTCCGACTCACTGCCGCTCTGACGCGGCGGGTTCGGGATGCGCATCGGGATGAGCGCGGGACGATCAGCATTCTCACGGTCTTTGTCCTGCTGATGTTCACGATGCTGCTGATGATGCTGTTCAACGTCGCGCGGCAGTTCGACGACAAGGTGCGGATGCAGAACGCCGCCGACTCCGCCACCTACTCCGGCGGCGCGGTGCTCGCCCGCGGCATGAATGCGATCGCCTTCACCAATCACCTCGAAGCCGACGTGTTCGCGATCACCGCCTTCCTGCGGGAAGCCCGTGACCGCAACGCCGAAGGGTACGTCCCTGAAATCCTCGCGGCGTGGGTCGAGTCGGGCCAGCAATTCGGCGGCTCGCCTTTCCCCAAGTTTCAGGGGCTGGACCAGTCGATCGCCGCGAAGGCTCCGCTGGAGCAGGCGTTCGTCACTGCGTGGGGCAACATGGCGGCCGAGGCCTCGCAGGCACTGCTGCCGGTCTTCGAGCACATCCTCGGCACGCCGGAGCCGGAGAATCCTTACGCGACCGACCGGCTGATCCCTGAATTCCAGCGCGACCTGATCGCCGCCACGCCGGGGCTGGCGCAGGACGTCACGCTCGAAATGGCCCTCCGTCACGGGCTGCGGCAGAACGACCTCGACGCGCTACAGACGCAGATGCGGTACAGCCCGCAGTTCGGCGGCGGAGTCCGCGGTCCGCAGGCTGGCGTCCTTTGGCGCACGACCGTACTCCCGGTCGAATACGGCGATGAGCGCGATCCGCAGATCCGCACGCTCCCCGTTGTCGATCCCGATCCGTACCAGGCGGATTACGTCCGCATCCCGAACGGCCAGGCCTACCTGCAGAACGCGCGGCAGCGCCGCAGCAACCGCGCACACGATTACCTCACGCAATGGATGGCCGATCGCGACCCCCGCCGCGGGCTCGACATGGCCGACCAATTCGCCGCCATGTCGCAATACGCGCGGCTGTTTCACACCTCCGCCTGCGGTCAGCTCGAACGTCTGCTCAACGAAGAGTACCCGTACGTCAACGTCCCGATCATGCTCCGCGAGCCGCTGACGGCGAACACGAACGACTGGATCGCCGACGAGTACAGCTACGTCGGCGTCGTCTACCGCCGCCACGTCGACGAGAATGCTCCGCGGATGTTCCGCAACCCGCTGGACATGACGTCCGACGCGCAGACCTATGCACAGATCACGCTGTACATCCCGCAGTCACGCCGCCAGTGCTGCCCGTGGGAGTGGCCTTATACGTATATCGACGCGAACGGCATTCTGCAGACTGGCTGGACTCCCAACATGGACGGCTGGAGCAACGAGTGGAGCACATTCAACCAGAACTGGACGGTCAAGCTCGTCCCGGCGACCGTTGATTCGCTGGGCGAGATCCTCTCCAGCGACCCCGGCGGCCCCGCTTCGGGCTACCGCCGCCCCAATCTCCGGAGCGTCGCACCCCACGACCTCCAGGCCGTGAACACGCACTGAAAAAGCGAACTCGTTTAGCGGTGAGCCGCAGGCGACCGCCACTCATCGACTGGCAATCATGATCTCCCTCCGGCAGCGCACGCGAAGCTCAGTTCAGATCTCAGATTTCAAATCTCAAATCTTAGATCTGAGATCGCCAAACCGCCGCGCGCCAGTCGAAATGCGGCCGCAACAACAAGGCAATTTGCAATGTGCGATTCGCAATGACCGATTTGCAATCTTCCGTCATCGCACCAGCCGCACCTCCAGCCTGCTCCACCCTGAACCTCCATCCCCACGCGCCGGCCTCGCTCCGCTCGAACTGGTCCTCAGCCTCCCGCTGCTGCTGATGATCATGGCGATGATGATCATCGTCGGCACCGCCGGGTCGTGGAAGGTGCGGACGCTTGCCAACTCCCGGCAGGCGGCCGCCCGGTCGATCTGGCCCCGCACCGGCGACAACGACCCCAAGCCCGACAGTTGGTGGCCCAACTCCGCCACGATGGGCTTCGGCAGCGCGTCCCCCTCACCGCTGCCGAACGATCCGTTCCAGCAGCATTACGTCGTCCGTGGCCCGACCATTGCCGCGCCTTCCGGCTCCAGCCTGCCGGTCGATGACACCCGGCTGGATTCGACCAGCGGCCTCAACGAAGGCCGCGCGTCGATCGACCGCGAACTCCCGCTCTGGAAGACGCTCCCCTACCGCAACAACTACGACCGCGATACGCAGGTTTTCAGCGACGAGCAGTGGCAGCACGGCACGATGGGGCAGGGGACCACCTGGCAGCGGCGGATCCCGGTGATCTACCCCTCCTACGACCTCGGCCGCTTCGGCGCCGGCTACGTCGGCGAGATGCAGTCAACCCTCATGACGTTGATGGCCTTCTACAACACCGATCCCAAGCTCCCGATTCTCGACCGCGACGACGAGCTGCGCAGCTTCTACGGCGACCCGTACAACAACCAGTGGGGCGCCCGCTACGACCGCTTTAACTTCCACCCCGCGGCCGGAGGCTGCACCACCGACCTGCAGCCGGTCGTCGATCGCCTCGTGGGTCGGCCCGCACGGCCGCCGCAACCCGCCATCGTCGGCGAGATCCATCAGGTCCCCTGCCGCATCACGCGTGCATTCCACGGCATGTACGTCGACCAGTTGAGCCTCCTCGACTGCGAAGACCCGGGCCGCGCGCCGCTCATTGCGAGCGTCCGGCAGTTGGAGAGTTTCTCGAACAACCTGGAGTGTCCGATCGCCCCCTGGCAGGACCCCTGCTCGAATCCGTGAGTTTCTCCGACAGTCGCTGAACTCGTGAGACTTCAGACGTCCGTGTGAAGGCTGATCTCTCACGAATTCGACTACAGATCACGCGGCTCCGTTCTTCGAACTGCCTGGGCGACGATTCCGTCCCGATGAGCCATCCTGTCGAATCGAGTTCCGAACAGGCCGGGCTCCCTCAGCCGCCGGCGACTCCGACTGGAGTCGAGCCCCCCGCATCAGTTCCTCGCGATTTCGGTACGCTCGCGCGTCGTATCTCGTCCCGCACCACTGACCTGCTCGCCGTCGCCATCCTGCTCGTGGGCGGACTGGCCATCGGCGGTTCGCTGATGGACTGGTGGCGTGCGGAGCCGCCGGTTGCGTTCCCCGCGTCCCCCCCCGCCAGTCCCTGGGACGACCCCTCCGGCGTGGACCTCGACTTCGGCGGCTCCGACTGGGCCGTGCATCGCCAGACCCTCCGCGGATCACCCAGTGACGCCGCAAACGCAATCCTCGCCCGTATCCGCACCATCCTCGCCGAGGCGGAGAACGCGTCGCTTCCTCCCATCGACGAAGCCGAGGCGGGACTGCTCCAGCAGCTTCCCAACTGGTCGCCGGTCGAGACCTCACCAGAAGGGCGCATCTACCTCATCGGCGGCCCGCTCTATTGGGTGATCGGCACGCGCTCATTCAGCCATGACGAATCGGATGGCTCCCCCACTGAACGCGTCATCGCCTGGGGCCTGGCGCTCCCTCAACCGGACGACGCCTGGACCGTGTACCTGATACGACATCAGTCGGCCCGGTCGCCAGAGTTGGACGCTGCGGACATCCCGTTGCCGGAGGGAGCCGCTCGCTCGCTCCGCATCGCCGGAGGAGCGGGAGGCGAACTCTCCTGCTTTCACGGCCGAGGACCGATCGACACATGGATCGGCGATTTCGATGCTTCGCTTCCCGACCGCGGCTGGCAGCGGATCGGGAGCTGGCTCCGGAACCACGATTCCGCCAGCGCGGTCTTTGAGAGGCGGGATGACGACGATCGACTGACGGCATCCATTATGATTGTCCGCGACGCGGCCGGCACGTGGCGCGGCGTCATCGATGTCCATCCGGCTCCGCGGTGATCCGCGAATCGAGCCGCTCGCCCGAAGTCACAGCAAGACGTCATTCTCACGATGCCGGATCAGAGCGTTTCCGATGAATTGCTGCGGCAGTTGTCGGCTGCAGCCCCAGGGCTCGATGATCCCGATGCCTGGCCCGCGGATCAGTTCGCACGACTTGCGCAGGCGGGGATTCTCAGATGGGTGATTCCATCCGAATACGGCGGCTTCCCGGCGAGCCCCATTCAGCTCCTGAGGGGTTATGAGGCGCTTGCTGCTGCATGTCTGACGACGGCCTTCGTCCTCACGCAGCGCAACGGCGCCTGTCAGCGCATCGCCGACAGCAGTGCCGACGGTCTGAAGGCGGAATTGCTCCCCAGGCTCGCCAGTGGAGATCTCTTCGCCACCGTCGGTATTTCGCATCTCACCACATCGCGCCAGCACCTCGGCCAACCCGCGGTTGCCGCCTCGCTCACCGGCGATTCGATCACGCTCAACGGCACGGTCCCCTGGGTCACCGGAGCCCCGCAGGCCGACTACGTCGTCACCGGCGGAACGCTGGACGACGGCCGCCAGTTGCTGATCGCACTGCCTGTGCAGACCGCCGGCGTTGAAGTCCAGTCCCCGGCGCGGCTGCTCGCCCTGAATGCATCGCAGACTGCGTCCATCTCGCTCGATCAGGTGACTGTCTCTTCTCGGTACATCCTCGCCGGTCCCGTCGCCGGCGTTATGCAGCAGGGTCGCGGCGGCGGAACCGGGTCGCTCACGACCTCGGTGCTCGCGGCGGGGCTCGCCCGCCGTGCGATCATTCAGTTGGAACAGGACGCATCAAGGCGCCCGGAACTGCAGGAGTCTGTCGTACCGTTGCGACGCGAACTGGACCAGCTGCGCGAGGACATCGATGCAGCCGCCGGTGAGCAGATGGGCGTCGAGCGGCCCGAGCTCAACAGCGTGAACATCCGCCGCCGCGCGAATTCGCTCGTCCTCCGCACAACGCAAGCTCAACTGGCTGCCTCCAAGGGAGCGGGGTTCGTCGCCGGCCACCCGGCCGAGCGGGCCGTCCGTGAGGCGATGTTCTTCCTTGTCTGGTCGTGTCCCCAGCCGGTGCTCTCCGCGGCCCTGCGGGAGTTCGCATGTCTCACAGAATAACGGGACGTTTCACCGTCCCGCCTGCTCGAACGCCCCCAGGTCGATCGGGCCGTTTTCCGGTCGTGCTCGACTTCCGCGCTCGCCGCTGAACTCGAGATCGACTTCAAACCGCGGCGGAAATTCGTCGATACCCCGATCCAAGGCAGGAGAGCCTTCTCGCAGAGTGAAGTCCAGCGACGACACATCTGTGAACGGCGTGGCGTCCGATTCGAGGTTCCGTTCCGCCCGGATGATGCCGCGCATGTCTCCATGCGCGCTGCGCCACCCCGGCTTGACGAGATTGTTCGACAGCTCAACGATGCCGGTGTCGTCGACGATTGCCAGGTGATTTCCCGGTGCGGCGACATACAGGATGTTGTTGAACACCCGCGCCGTTACGTCATTGGAAGACAGCCGCAGCAGCGTTGTCGTCGCCGACCGCTGGGATACGACGGTATTGTTGTAGAAGTAGAGCGGTCCCTGTCGGAACGATTCCTCCGGCCCGTTGTCGCCGCCAAAGTGCACGATCTGGTTGTTGCCGGCGCCGTCCGGTTCGATCAGCACGTTGCCGTACACGTAGGCCGTATCGTACCGGCGGTCGCGGCGGATCACCTCGCCTTCCTCGGCATCCACCAGATCCAGTTGGCGGTTTCCGCCCTCGATCCAGTTGCAGCGGACGACCAGTCCCGCCGAGCGATCCTTGACGTTGTTTCCCGGACACCCCTCGCGCAGCGGGCCGAACCGGTTGAACTGGTAGACCATCCCGGCCGACTCGGTATACGCGTTGTGCTGGTAGATGCTGTCCTCGAGGCCGTTATCGTAAATGTGGCAACCGTCGAGGAGGACATCAGCCGATTCGAACGCCGTGAAGAATCCGTTCGCACAGTCGTGCAGCACGCAGTTGCGGACGGTGATGTGATCCCCCTTCTCGACGTAAATGGCCGAGGCGGAATCGGAGTACTGCAGGATGCCGCGGCGGCTGACAAAGAACTTGCCGGGTCGCGCACCGCGAATCTCCAGGTTCTCGATGACGATGTGCCCAGGTACAAGATCCGGCGCGAAGCCGGCGCCGCCGACTTTGATCACGCCCCGTTCGCCGCTCCAGAAGTCGAGCGAGACGGGCGTGACGGCGTTCTCCGCCTCGATGACCGGCAATTCCCCATCGGGCCCCGGGACGCCGCGAATCACGATTGGCTGCTCGTCCGTCCCGCGACAGCAGAGCACCCATTTGGCACGATAAGGCTGGGCCCGCCATTCAATCAAGACGCTGTCGCCCGGCTCCAGCGCATCCCACGGCACGCGGTCCGGCGTCGCCAGATCCCCACTCGGGCCCACTCGCAACTCCTGAGCGCCGTTGACCGCGGAGGGCATGACGGCCGTCAGCAGAAGGACAGTCGCCAGCAGCGCGACGTGGACCACTCGCTGATACATCAGTGACTCCGACTCGTTCAGGAACGCATCAGCTGTTCGTGCTGACGCAATGATTCCGAGCGGTCGGACAGCAGCCCCATTACCTGCTCGAAGCCGCGGCGGGCCTGCTGGAAGGCGGTCAATTCATCACTGAAGTCGTAACGGTCCCCCCCCTGCGTAAAGGCGTGAGTCAACTGCAGCAGCGCGGGCTCCAACTGCTCACGGCACTGATTCAGTGCGACCGCTGCGGCGCGTTCGAGCTCTTTCGCATGCGAGTACACCGCCGCGCGATCTTCGAAGCGTTCCTGCGGCGTCAGCACCCGCATGGGCATCTCTTCTCGCTCTACACGAGACTCGTCCACCGAGACGAGTCGCCCAAACGGACTGGCGGTCTCTTTAGCGGCTGTTGCCTTGGATTGAGCGCGCTCCAGCCCGCGTCGGGCGCGTTCAAAGCCCGGTTTGATTTCCAGAGCGCGGCGGTAATTGAGCAACGCCTGCTGGAGGTTCCCCATGTCCTGATAAGCGTTCGCCAGGTTAAGGTAGGCCTCCGCCATCTCGGGGGCCAGCCGGATCGCCTCGCGATACGCCGAGACCGCCATGCTGAGCTGATTCAAGCCCCGGTGAGCGATGCCGAGGTTGTAGTACGCCTCGGCGCACTTCCGGTCCTTGGACAGAGCCTGCCGGAGGATTCTGGTCGCCTGCTGGAATTCCCCCTTGCGGTTGTAGACGGCGCCCAGGTTGACCAGCGGTTGTACGCGGCGCGGATCGAGTTTGCTGACCCGCTGAAAGTGCGTAATGGCACGAGCGTAGTCCTGCATCAGGAAGGCGGCCGTCGCGAGCCCCTCGTGCGCCGCGACGTGCGTCTCCTGAGTCGCCAGCGCCTGCTCGAACAGCGTCAAAGCCTGAGGGAGTTCACCCTGGCGCAGATGCTGCCGGGCCTGTTGGATCATGGAATCGATGTCGAGCGCAGCCGGCATAAGCGTTCCCGCTATCAAACTCGGTCGACCGGAGTGCCGGCGATTATAAGGGAGAAGCCGAACCTCCCGCAAAGACGAATTGCTGGTCCGCGCGCCGCCGCGGAACGCCAGGGCTTCGCGAGCTCCTCGCCGCGTCGCATGTTCGCCGTAGTTTCTTCGTCAACCGCACGGTCCTCCCAGACCCGATGTCTTTCGCAACACGAAGGCTGAACGGATTGCGGCAAATTCTGCGACTGTCCTCCTCCGGAGAGATTCAGACGACGTCAAGACGACGCCGAAGTTACGAGAGCAGAACCGCCGGCGTCGGCGCACGCGCCGCGGTTGGCGCTGGAAGACGGGTGTCGAACCAACCAACAGGATGGATCGGAATGGATGTGATGCAACCGATGGGAGACGATCAGTTGGCGCTGATGGGCTGCGCAGGAGCGCTGCTGGTTGCCTTTACGATCATGGCCATCAGCTATCACGTGGGGCGGTTTGTTCGCGGCGAGCAGCGGACGATTCCGGGGCCCGCGTTGCGAAAGCAGCCGTCGGCAACGGAAGCGGACCAGCCTCAACGACGCGCGGCGTGAGCGCGCTCAGGAAGGCGTGCGCCAGCGTCTCTGCCCCGCGGCGCGGCGCAATTGCCGTATGGGGTCTTGCGGCCTGACTTCCGACGGCGATATCCTGAATTCCGGGCGATTTCCGGCCTGATGAGGGTTCCTCAGATCGCTGCACCCCCGTTTTTCTCGTACTCACGATGGGAGTCATGGTTATGAAGCGCTGGAAGTCGGCTCTGCTGGGACTGTCGATGCTGGGCGTGGGCTATCTGCTCGGGTCGCTGGGCGCGTTTGATGCGCGTCCACTGACGGCCCAGGAAGCCGAACTGTCCGTCTCCAAGGACGCCGCCGAGAAGATCCGTTCGGCCGATTTCGCACTCCGCGAGGCGGCCGACGCCCTGCGTTCGGAAGGTCGCTACGAAGCCGTCACCGATGGCGTCAACGCGTTTCTCATCCTGTGCGGCGGCGGGGACGCTCGTGCAGACCTGGAGAGCGGCACTGGCGTCGATCCCGAGACGTTTGCAGCTCTGTATGCCGGCCAGGCGATTCCCGACGTGGCCGACCTGCTGGAGCGAGATGAAGAGAACCGCCTGACGTACAACGGCCAAGTGGTGCGAATGTACTCGAAAGCCCGCCTGCAGCGGCTGTATGCCGAGCGGACAAAGATCGTGGAGTCGCAGTTCTAGAACGAGCGCCGGCCCGGCGGAATCGGCCACGGCAGCCCACGCACCGGGTTGCCGTCGCCGGCACAGACCTGCCATGCGGCACGTCGCACGGCGGGTTCCGCCAATTCGCCCCGGCTTGCCCAAATTGGAACGAATTTGCTTGGGTTGCGTCCGAGACAGTTTATACAATGCACCTTAACCGGTGTCTTGCCGTCCTGCCGTCGGGGCCTCCGGCGGTACAATCGATACCACCCGACGAGTCACTTCGGCGACGAATTGTTGCCTCAGCCCGCCCCTCGCGGCCCACAACCGCAGCGCGGGCAGTCACATCAGCCAGGTTCAGGGAGTTGAGACATGTGTCGGAAACCGACCTGCGGACTCACACGAGTCGGTGCGATGTTCGCCGGACTGCTGCTGTCGGGCATTGCCGCGGCTGCTGAGCCGTCCATCGTCGTCCGCAGCTACCAGGCTCCCCAGGACGACGGTTACCTGGCGATTTCGATTCAGTCGGACGCCGTCCCCGTGCAGCCGGTGGCGCACGATCACGTCGTGCTTGTGGACACGTCGGCCAGCCAGATGGGCGAGCACCGGACTCAGGGGTTCAAGGCCCTGCAGGACCTGCTGTCCACGCTGCCGGCCAATGATCGCGTGGCGGTGTACGCCGTTGACCTTCGGGCGCACGCAATGACGCAGGGCCTGGTCTCACCTGCCGCCGCGCTGACTTCGGCGATGCCGCAACTCGATGCCCGCTTCCCCGCCGGCTCGACGGACCTGCCGGGCGCGATCACGACCGCCATGAACGCCATCGACGGCAGCCGTCCGGCGTCCGTCGTTTACATCGGCGACGGCATGAGCACCGCCAACCTGCTGCAGACGGAAAGCCTGCAGACGCTGGTGAACGAATTGCGGGACCGACAGATTCCCGTGCACAGTTTTGCGGTCGGCTCAAACCGCGATCTGCAGCTGCTCGGCACGCTCGCTCATCAGACGGGCGGCGTGGTCGTTCTCGACGACGCCTCCAGCGAGGCGTCCGCTGGCACGCGGCTCGCCAATGCAATCGATCGGCCGGTCCTGTACCCGACGGCGATGCAGCTTTCGTCGCAAAATATCGATCTCCTGCCGAATGCCCCCCTTCCGCTCCGCAGCGATCGGGAAACTGTGTATCTGGGCCGGGGCTCGGTCGGCGCGGACGATCGGCTGACGCTGACCGTCAATCAGAATGGCGCCGGACGAACCGTCTCCTGGACCATTCCGCAGGCGAAGTATCAGCAGGGAAATGCGTTCCTGACACCTCTGTGGGATGCTGCTGAGCAGACGTCCGGGCTGGCCAACCCGTTGGCCGGGGACACGATGACCGTCGCGTCACAGCAGGCGTTTCAGGATTCGGTTGCCGCGCTGGAGTCTGAAGTGGACGCGGCCGTGACGGCGGGCCGTGACGCTGATGCTGAGGCGATCGTCCGGGTGATTGAGTCAGTTGATCCGACAAACGTCCGGGCCGCGACCTTTAAGGGTGAACGGACCAGAGTGCAAACTGTTGCCCAGGTAGATGACGCGGATGCACCGGAAGCACCTCCGGCGATTCCGACGCCGGCCGACCTGCAACCGCGCGAAGGTGAGTCTCCCGCGGGGCTGATCGAGGCGGCCGAGGAAGCTCAGCGTATTCGCACGCAGCGCCTGCAGACCGAAGTTGAGACGGCGGTCACCGACGCGAATGCGGTGCTGATGACCGATCCGATCGTCGCCCGCAATCACCTGGAAGACACGCTGAACGCCGTCAAGGCGGCGACGGACGTCGATCCGGAAGCGAAGGCCCAGTTGATCCGCCTGCTCAACAGCGAACTGGCGGAGGTGAACAGCCAGTTGGAGGTGATTCAGAGCCGCCAGCAGCAGCAGCGCCGTCAGGTCGCCGTTGAGGAGGCGCAGCGCCGCCTGCTGGATGCCCAGATGCAATATGACCTGCGGACCAAGGAACTGGTCGATCGCGTGCGGGCTCTGATGCTGCAGGCCTATGAGGGGAATCCCAACGCGTTCGAAGAGGCCGAAGCGGTGGCGCGTATGATCGCCAGCCAGCGGCCGGGCAGCGCCATCGGCACGGCGACCGTCTTCACCACAGAGGCCGCCGGACAGCTGGACAAGGTCAACCGCCTGCGATTGCTGCGGTCGGACCGGTTCCTCGAAACACTCTATCAGGTCGAACTGTCTCACGTGCCGTTCCCGGACGAGCCGCCGATCCGTTATCCGCCCGCAGAAGTCTGGCAGGCGCTCACGGCGAAGCGGAAGAAGTGGAAGTCGGTGGACCTGCACCAGAACAGCCCGAACGAGCAGCGGATTTACGAAGCGCTCGATTCGACGACGACGCTTGAGTTCCCCGGCAACCCGCTGCGGGACGTGATCGAGTATCTCGCGCAGATCCACAACATCCCGATTCTGGTGGATGAGCAGGCTCTCTCCGATCAGGGCATCAGCTCCGACGAAGAGATCAGCCTGGTGATCTCGGGGATCAAGCTCCGCAGCGCGATGAAGATCATGCTCGAGAACGTGGCAGGAGTGCCCCTGGCCTACATCATCGAGGATGAGGTGATGAAGATCACCACGAAGGAAATCGCGGACGAACGCCTGCAGACCCGCGTGTATCCTGTGGGCGACCTGGTTATCAGCGTAGAAGCAATGCTGCAGAATGTGGGCGGCGGTCAAGGCGTCGGCGGCTTCGGCGGCGGCGGCGGCGTCTTCGGCGGCGGAGGCGGCGGCTTTGGCGGCCAGGGTGGCGGCTTTGGCGGCGGCGGCTTTGGCGGCGGCGGCGGCTTCGGCGGCCAGGGTGGCGGCTTCGGTGGCGGCTTCTTCAGCGTGCCCGATCCGCAACCGGCTGCTCAGCAGCAGGCGCCCAACGTGTTTGACGCGGCGGCCGTCGATCGTCTCAAAAAAAAACCGGACGCCAGTCGCTGACTGAGGGGACTGGGGAGGCTGCGCAGCCCCGGGCCAATTCGACAAACTCCGAGCGGAGCCGCGATGAGTCGCGCGGCTCCGCTTCTGCATTGAGCGCCCGCGCCGCGCGCGCACCCGTTTCCAGCGAACAGGCGGCGGCGTTTCCGGATTGGAAGAACGGACAGCCGAACCAGGTCTGGCCCGCATACTTCCGCGAGAACACTCCCTCCGCCCCGGCCGTTCAGGCGCTGATCATTCAGTTGCACGGGGCGGAGCAGCACGAGCACGTCATCTGGGCGATTCAGTCGGCCCTGATCAATGGTCAGGCCCAGCCCTGGATGTACGAAGTACTGGCGCTGTCGATGGAGCTGGCGGGCCGGCCGCGCGAGGACATCGAGCGCGTCGTGCTGTCGCTCAGCGACTTCGGCGCAGCCGATTTCGACAGCATGATGTATTCGGCAGCGTACCTGACGCGCTTCGACCGGCGCGAGGCGGCGCTGCGACTGTACCGGCAGGCGTCGCAGTTGGCGCCCGAGCGGGCCGAGCCCTACATCCTCGCGCTGAAGCATGCCCGGCACGTGCGCGATGCGGATGCCGTCGGCTGGGCCGCCTGCGGGATCCTGCGATTCGCGTGGACGCGCGACTATGCCGAACTGCATCGTGACGCCGAGAATGCCGCGCTCGAGGCAGAACAGTGGCTGCGGCGCGACGGAGACGCTGCGGCCGCGGATGAACTCAAATCGAGCGTGGCGGAGGCGCATGCGCGCGACCTCGTGCTGCGCCTCACCTGGAGCGGCACCGCGGACCTGGACCTGATCGTCGAGGAACCGGCCGGGACCGTCTGCTCATTCGAGAATCGCGACTCTCCGGGAGGCGGAGTGCTGACGCATGATGGATACGGCCCGACTGCGGCCAACTGCTATGAGGAGTACATCTGCGCGTTCGGCTTTCGGGGGGACTATCGGGTGCGCGTCCAGCAGAGCTGGGGGAACGCCGTCGGCGGCCGCGCAACACTGACGATGATCCGCCATGCCGGTACGCCGCAGGAGCAGACACAGACGCGAGCCATCGTGCTCAATGACGCCGAAGCTTCAATTCCAATCGCACTCGATGACGGGCGGCGGACGGGATTGAAAGTCGTCGGCACATTCGACCTGCCGACGCGGTTCGATGCGGCAGCGTTCGTGGAGCGGATTCCCGAGACGACCGATCCGGCGATCCGCCAGGCGGCGCTCGAGGAGTATGAAGAGTCACGCAGCCGCTCGTCACGCAGGGCGGCTGCGGTCGGATATCAGCCGGTGGTGACGATCATTCCCGAGGGGACGCAGCTCACCACAGGCGCCGTCGTCTCGGCGGATCGGCGGTACGTACGGATCAATGCGACGCCCGTGTTCTCCGAGATCATCGACGTGTTCACCTTCACGTTCATCAACGGAGGAGGAGGAGGAGCGATGAACGGCGGCGCCGCGCCCTGATTCGAGCGGCGGGCTTCAAGCCCACGGGTCTCCTGCCGCTCATCCACGCCGGATCAACCCGGGCGTCACGTCGATATCGAGGTCGGCGGTCACTCCGCTGTCCAGCGACTCCCACGCGATCGCAGCCATCGCCGCGTTGTCGGTGCAGAACTCGCGAGGCGCGAAGTGGACCTGTACGCCGTCCTGCCGGGCCATCTCATCCAGGCGCGTTCGCAACCGCTGGTTCGCCGCCACTCCCCCCCCGATGAGCAGCGACTTCCGGCTGCACTGGCGGAGCGCCCGTCGCGATTTCGCGATGAGCACGTCCACCACCGCCTCCTGAAACGACGCTGCCGCATCGCATTGCCGTTTGTGTGTTAGCGGCGGGGGAGGCTCCGCTGCCCCGGGACGGCCGCACACGGCGTACAGGACCGCGGTCTTGAGGCCGCTGAAGCTCATGTCGAGCCGGTCTTCGGCGAGCATGGGCCGCGGGAATGGGAAGGCCTGCGGATCTCCATCAACAGCGGCGCGTTCGATGGCCGGTCCCCCGGGGTAACCAAGATCGAGGATGGCGGCCACCTTGTCGAACGCCTCGCCGGCTGCATCATCGATCGTCGCGCCCACCAGGACATAGTCAGTCAGTGAACGGCAGTCGTAGAAGTGCGTATGGCCTCCGCTGACCACCAGCCCGACCGCGGGAAACACCTCCGCTCCGGCTGCCAGCCGGCAGGCATACAGATGGGCGTGAACGTGGTTGACGGGGACCAGCGGCACGCCGCGGACCATCGCCAGGGTCTTGGCCGCCGTCAGGCCGACCAGCAGCGAGCCGACCAGGCCGGGCTCCGTCGTGACGGCGACGGCGTCGATCTCGGAAAGCTCGATGCCGGACCGGCGCAGCGCTTCGTCGATCACCGGCAGAATGTTGCGGACGTGAGCACGAGACGCGATCTCCGGGACGACCCCGCTGAAGCGGCGATGCAGTTCGTCCTGTGACGCGACAACGTTCGCGAGGACGCGTCGCTGGCGATCGATCACGGCCGCAGCCGTTTCATCGCAGGAGCTTTCGATCGCCAGCAGATACCGCATTACGCCGTCTTCAAGCACGATTCGCGTGCACGGGCAATGTTATCCGGCCATACCGGTTTCACGTCGCGCGGGGCAGGAGCCTCAGCAGTTCCGGAGCGATGCTGGTGGAGCCGTCATCTTCCGGGTTCTCCGGCGTCGTCGTGGGCTTGCCGCTGTCTCCCGGCTTGGCCGGCGCCGAGTCCTCCGTTGCGGGCTCGGCCTCACCGCTCAATTCACCCGTGACGTACTCGACGGATTTGTTCAACTGCGTGTCGGAGAACTCCGACGCATCTCCGTTTTCGCCACCGGGCAGGTCCCGTTCGCGGCGGTACTTCTGATACTGCTCAGTCTCCTGATTGGAGAACGCCACGAGGAAGCCGTCATTCGGCGAGACCCCCCACTCGTCCGCTTCGGTCGCGCCCGGAAACCGGTGGATGTTCTTCCCGCTGGGACGGTGATAACTGGCGGTCGTCAGCTTGAGAGCGCTGTCGCCACCTTCGAGTTCGATGACGTTCTGCACGCTCCCTTTGCCCCAGCTTCGCTCGCCCACAACCACCGCCCGCTCATGGTCCTGCAGGCAAGCGCTCAGGATCTCGCTGGCCGATGCGCTGAGCCGGTTGATGAGCACCGCCATCGGAAAGTCGGAATAGGTGCCGAACTTCTTGGCGTACCAGCTCCGTTCGCGGCTGTTGCGGCCGTCCGTGCTGACGATCACGCCGTCCTCCACAAACATGTCGGCGATTTCGACGGCTGCTGTCAGCAGGCCGCCCGGGTTGTAGCGCAGGTCGAGGATCAACGCCTGCATTCCCTGATCCTTGAGCAGCTGCAACGCCTTCCGCATCTCTTCGGGGCTGCGGCGAGTAAAGTGCGTGAGGCGGATGTAACCGATCTTCGTCTCGTTATCGAGCATGTAATTCCACGTGCCGTCGGAGTTCCGCGTGTCGCCAAGCACGGTGTCCAGCTGAATGATGGCTCGCGTCAAGGTGATCTGTTCGATGTCTTCGCTGCCGACGTGCTTGATGCCGATCGTCACGTCGACGCCTGCGTCGCCCTTGAGCATCTGCACGGCGGTCTGCAGTTCCCGGTCCATCGGGAACTCAGTGACGGGCTTGCCTTCGATCTGGACGACGCGATCGCCCGCGTGAATTCCGGCCTGATACGCCGGGCTGCCGGGGAGCGGCGCGGTGACTTCAATCTCCCGCTTCTCGGGATCCCAGCGAACCTGAATGCCGATGCCGCCGAATTCCTGCTCGACCGCCTCGGTGAAGTGCGTCAGGTCTTCGGGACTGATGTAATCGGAGTACGGGTCCAGCCGGGAAAGCATGCCCCGGACGGCCGCTTCCACCAGTTCGCGGCGATCGACGTCCTTCACGTAGTTGCGGTCGATCTGCTCGAACGTATCGACGAAGACCCGCATCAACTGGTAATACTCGTCCTCGGCCGACGCTGGAGCGGCGGGCGCCTCGCTGGCGTCCTCATCATCCGGCGCGGGCGCCGCGTCATCGGCCTGCGCGGCGGGCGCGCTTCCGATCAGAACCAGCGCCAGACTCGCCATCCAGGCCCAATGCCGCAGGACATTCTCCATATTGCCGCTCCTACGAAGCTGATTGCGTGCACACGCGCTGCATCGCGCGCCGGCTACCGGCCGTCACAGTCGAGAGTGCGTCGTGCGCGTCTCGATGACGGGGCGGAGCATTCGCCTGGATTCTAGAACACCTCCCATCCGCCAGCAATGTCCGCCAGGTGGATTGCAACGGCGGCGGGGGATCGGTTAGGACGGGAGGCACGTACAATTCCTGTTTCGTCGTCCGACCGGTCGCACCATGCAAACCAGCCCGATCACGCCAGCCACCCTCGCCGCCTCAGTCATTTCCGTTCCGCCGCTGTGCCGCAATCCGGACCTGTCCCTCAACCAGGGGGAGAACGAGCGGCTGATGAAGCACCTGACGGGAGGAGGCGTCACGACGCTGCTGTACGGCGGCAACGCCGTGCTCTATCACGTGCCGCTCCGGGAGTATGCGTCGCTCCTCAGCATGCTGACCGAAGCGGCGCCGGAGAATGCCCTCGTGATCCCGTCCGTGGGGCCGGCCTTCGGGACGATGATGGACCAGGCCGCGGTGCTGCGCGAGTTTCGCTTTCCCACGGCAATGGTGCTGCCGACACGCGATATGGTGACATCGGACGGCGTGGCCGGAGGCGTGCGGCGGTTCGTCGAAGCCTGCGAGCGGCCTGCCGTCCTCTACATCAAGCATGACGGCTTCATCACAGTCGAGGCGGTTCGCCGGCTGATGGACGACGGGCTGCTCTCATTCATCAAGTACGCGATCGTTCGCGACGATCCCGCCGACGACGTGTATCTGCGGGAACTGGTGGACGCCGTCGGCCCGGACTGCATCGTGAGCGGAATCGGCGAGCAGCCCGCCCTCCCTCATCTGCAGACGTTCAAACTCGGCGGATTTACGTCCGGCTGCGTGTGCGTGGCGCCGGCCTTGTCGACGCGCATGCTGAAGGCGCTCAAGTCGGGCGACCTCGCGGCCGCCGAATCCGTCCAGGAAGTGTTCCGACCACTGGAGGACCTGCGGAACGGCATTAACCCGGTGCGCGTGCTGCACGCCGCAGTCGAACTGGCGGGGATCGCGGTCACCGGGCCGATCCTGCCGCTGCTGAGTCCTGTATCGGAGTCGGAGCGTGCGGTCATCGGTGAGGCGGCGCGGCGGCTGCTGGCAGCGGAGGAGTCGGTCAGGCGGGGAGGCTGATCAGCCGGCCGACAGCCCGTCGATCCACAGCACGTGCCGGGGATCGTGGGGATCGACCAGCAACCGCGTGGAATCTCCGCTTTCGGCCAGTGAGAACGCTTTCTGAACCGCTGGGTCATAGGCGTTGACCGTCACGGGCTGGTCGAGCCCGCCGTTGTCGCAGATCATCGTCACCATGTAACGCCGCTGGTCGTTAATGGAGACATTTGTTGCCTGTACGTCGGTGACGCGGGCCTCGCAGCACTCCCCGTGACGCAGCAGTCGCCGTTTCCGGGACCGGTAACGGTAGGCCAGCACGATCGCGGCGAGGCCCATCAGCGGCAGCAGGCTGAATCCGGCGATCGCCAGCGGCGGCGCGGCCTTCTGGACGGCGAGCCCGGTCAGCACGATCGTGCCGATGACCAGAAACATTCCCCCCCAGACATAGAAGAAGATGCTTCCGAATCCCAGATGCTGGCGGCGGATCGACGCCGGGATAGTGCGCGGCGGCTGTTGCTGAAGAAACTCCTTGAGTTCGTCCTGCGATACGAGCATGCGCCGGGCGACCAGTGCGCCGACGCCGCGCATGTTCCGGAGCGTGTCGGCGCCTTCCTGCGACGGAGAGATCCCCAGTTGCTCCAGTTCACGACCGCGGCGGGCGATCATCATCACCACGTCGTTCATCTCATCGACAAACACGGCCAGGCCGTCGGCCGCCACGACCTCCCCGCTGCGATACACGGCGACCTGCTCGTTCTCCGTCTTGACCGTCAAACCGGGATGCGCGGCCAGATACTCCCGCAGCGGAGCATCCAGCAGGGCCCGTGCACATTCCGGCTGGAAGGCCATGACCCAGTAGGAATCTCCGAAAGCTGCGTCGTCGGGGAACTCGATCCGCGGAATTCCCACCAGGCCCAGCACGGCCGACTGCAGCCCGCTCATCCCTCCCCGCGGCTGCACGGTCATGTTGGGAAGCGCCAGTTCCGACTGCGAGAAGAACAGGATCGTCTCGACGACGGGTCGAACCGAGGAATCGCTCTCGCCGCGATGACTGATGGTCGCTACGACGAACCGCACGCCGTTCGTCCGCCGCTGGAGAATGTCAGTGATTCGTACGAGACGACGTTTGCCCAACAGTCGTTCGATGCCGAACCGCAGCGGCGGGTCGGGGTCTTCCAGGATGTCGAAGCCAAGCTCGTCGGCTGCGTCCCGCAGGGCGTCATGCATGATCTGTGAAGGTGAACGAGGAGATCGGTCAGTCGCACGAGGGCAGCGCAGCACTGGAGCGCCGGGCTCTGGTCGGCTCGCCACTTTGCTGCTGGTCGTCTATCTTCCGCACTCCGGACTGCGACGGCTACCCACCAGGAACGTTCGGCACGAAACATCGGCATGATCGACAACCTGCCCCTGCTGACGACGACGCATGCCGGTCTCACGATCGAGGGGTACTCGCGCGCCGCAGTCCAGAGCTACTGGCGAGTGCCTGAGCTCAAACTCGGATTCGACATTGGCGGCAGCCCGTGGTCGTTCATGGGGACGCAATCGATCTTCATCTCGCATTCCCATCTGGACCACATGGCTGCGCTGCCGGCGTACGTCGCCCGACGGCGGATGATGAAAATGGAGCCCCCGACCATCTACGTCCCGGACGAGGTGCGGGAGCCCGTCGAGCGCATGCTGCGGGCGTGGCATAAGCTCGATCGCGGGCGGATGGTGTGCAACCTGCTCGGCGTGCGCGGCGGGGACGAGATCGAGCTTTCCCGCGAGCACGTGCTGACCGTCTTCAACACGAAACACACGGTGCCGTCTTGCGGCTGCATCGTGTGGGAGCGCCGCAAGAAGCTGAAGTCGGAGTACCAGCAATTGACCGGCGAGCAGATCCGCGATCTGCGCTACAGCGGCGTTGAAGTCAGTGCGGAAGTGCGGATCCCGCTCGTCTGCTACTGCGGCGACACTGCGCCGGCCGGCCTGGACAACGATCCCGGAGTTTACGCGGCCAAGGTGCTCATTACGGAAATGACCTTCTTCCGCCCGGAGCATCGGAAAGAGAAGATCCACAAGTTCGGCCACACGCATCTGGACGACATCATCGAGCGAGCTGAACGGTTCCAGAACGAGCTCATCATCCTGACGCACTTCAGCACCCGCTACCAGGACAGCCAGCTGCGCCGCGCGGTCGAGCGGCGGCTGCCCGCGGGGCTGCGTGAGCGCGTCAAGCTGTGGATGTGAATCATGCACGCACCTCGCCGACAAGGCGTGGATCGTCACGGCGCGGGTTCCTGACCAATGTGATAGACGTCAATCGAGTGACCGAGACGGGCGGCGGGTTCATGGCTGCGGAAGTAGCCAAATTCGTCGAGTCCGACGCCGTGACTCCCTCCGTCCGGCTGATGAATCACGTGCGGGCGGCCCATCACATAATTGACGCTGACAGCATACCAGCCCGGCGGAAGAGACCAGGTGGCGGCGGTCTCGGCGGTCCGTCCGGGAGGGAGGACATAGTCGATGCCAAGCGATTCCGGCGGCACCGTTCCGAAGTACGCGAGTCCGATCGATTTCAGATCACGATCGGCCATGAACTGCCTGACCAGATGCAGATCCTGTCCCCAGTCGAGATTCGAGTCGAGCAGACGATGGCGACCGCCGGTGGGACCTCCGGCGTACTCATTGAAGTATGCCAGATGATGCGGATGGTGACGGAGCGAACTGACGCAGAGGACTGTCAGCACCGCAAAGCCGGCGAGCTTCGGCAGCCTTGAACAGCTGGCCAGAAAAGCTCCGGCCCTGCCGCCCCACAGCATGAGCAGCGGCAGGATCGGCAAGACATAGCGAACACCCAACTGCATCGAACTGCCGCCGGCGATCCCCAGCAACAGCACCACGGGGAGAATCAGCAGCCCCGTGGTGCGCCAGGGATTCGCCGTCGGGGGGCGCATCAGCCACATGAGTCCCCCGATCAGAACGATGGCCTGGGTGATGTGCGGCAGCTTGTACAGCAGCGTTTTCCCGTAGTACGACGGGAATCCGGTGACGCTCCATTGTCCGTCCAGAAAGACCGGATGCGGCGATTCCATGATGGCTCGTTGCGCGTCCAATCCCTCGACGTAATCTCGCGGCAGAGGGACCGGCAGCCTCCCGGGATTGCACAGAATACCCGTGACGGTTTGCATCGCTTCGCTCTGGAACTGGTACTCCCCCAACGGACGGCCGCTGCCACGGAACAGATAAGCCGCATTCAGCAGCAACACGCTGACGGCGATGATGACCGCGAACTGCATGGCGGCCGTTCGGCGGCGCGGGTGAGACAACAGCGAGAGAGCCATCACGGCCAGGACCGGATACAGCAGCACGGCCGTAAACTTGGTCGCCTGGGTCATTCCTGTGAGGACGCCCGCGATGAGGGCCGTCCTCCACAGTGGCCGGTCGAGCCAGTGCCAGAACGCCCAGAGCGACGCCAGCATCCCCGTCATGAGACCAATATCGGGGGTCACGATGGCCGCGTGCGCTGCGATATTCGGGCACGTGCAGTAGAGCAGCAGCGCCACGCCGGCCGCCGCCTTTCCCATCAATTCACACGCCCAGCGACACAGCAGGACCGCCGCGACCACCGAAAGGATCAGGTTGAACAACCGTCCCCACACGTACCAATGCTGAAACTCCCCCGGATGCAATTCCAGGAATCTCGATCCGACCGCGGGGCCATTGGCGGCATCATCGGCACTAACACCGGCAATCCAGAGCGGCAACGCTGCCCATACTCGGGTAAGCGGAGGGTTGAGATTGTCCACGTCGAAGCGGCCCGTTCGCAGCGTCACCAGTCCGGCGGGCAGATGCCACAACTCGTCATGCGTCACGGATTTGCTGCATGCAGCATGAAAGCCGAATGCGAGGTGCATTGCGACCAGCAATCCGGCGACAATGCGAAAACGCCTGCCAGGCTCGTCCGGCGTCGCATCCGCTGCGGAAGCTGGGGCAGACATGTCAGTGCTCCGCGGCGGTCGCCGGAGCCTGCGAGGTCGCGGCCACGATGGCGTCGAAGATGCCGTTCCACGTGAAGTCGCTGGCCACAGCGTGCACCGGCAAACCGACCTCTTCGGCGGCGTCCGCCGTCACAGGGCTGATTGCGCAGAGTCGGATGCGATCGCCCAGAACGGGACGTAGCCGCGCGGGGAGCAATCGCGCCAGATTGCGTGCGATCGACGGACTGCTCAGGCCAATCCAGTCCAGTTGTCCCTCCTCGATTGCCTGCATGGCGGCGTCCGGCAACGTCTGAGCATCGATGTTTCGATATACGACGACTTCTTGAAGATCCGCACCGGCGGCAGTCAACTCTCTCGCCAGAACATCACGTCCGCGGTTGGCGCGGGCCCACAGGATGCGGCAACCGGCGACGCAGGGCGCGAGCGCCGCTGCCAGTTCCTCAGCCCGGTAGGAGTTCGGAACGACGTCGGCGCGCAGTTTCCACTCCGCCAGTGCCTCTGCGGTGGACTCACCGATAGCCGCGACCTGCATGCCGGCCATGCGGCGTGTGTCGAGCCCCAGTTCCCACATTCGCTGCAGGAAGGCAGCGACACCGTTGGCACTCGTAAAAATCAGCCAGTTGAACTCGGACAGGCGGGCGATGGCCTGATCGACGGCATGCCAGTTGTCCGGCGGACGGATCTCGATCACAGGCATGACCACCGGATCGGCTCCGAGTTCGAGACAACGCTGAATCGGTGCATCGGCCTGTGCGACAGGACGCGTGATGCCGATCCGCAGGCCGAACAGCGGACGACTCTCATACCAGCGAATCGACTCGCGTTGCAGGACGCACGGACCGATCACGATCAGCGAAGGGGGCGAGAGCTGCGCCGCTTCGGCTGCGTCGGCGACCGTCGCCAGCGTCGCTGTGATCGTCCGCTGCTGCGGCGTGGACGCCTTGCAGATCACCGCGGCCGGCGTCTCCGGCCCTTTTCCGCACTCGATGAGGGCCGCCGCAATCGTCTGCAGGCGATGCATTCCCATGTAGAACACAAGGGTACCGGGGAAGGCCGCTAGCGCATGAAAGTCGAGAGCGGATTCCGGTTTCTCCGGGTCTTCATGCCCGGTGATCAAGGCCACCGCCGATGCGCTCTGCCGGTGCGTAAACGGGATGGCAGCGTAGATTCCGGCAGCAATGGCGGCTGTCACGCCCGGCACGATCTCAAAGGGGACGCCGGCGTCGCGCAAGGCGGCCGCCTCCTCCGCGCCGCGGCCGAAGATAAACGGGTCGCCACCCTTCAGACGCACCACCGTTTTTCCCGCCCGCGCTGCTTCAATCAGTCTGGAATTGATTTCATCCTGATTCAGCCGGCAGCCGAGACAATCGGAAACTCGAGACGTGCGCTCGGCCTTTCCGTGCGCCTGCCTGAGCAGCAGGGGATTCACCAGACCGTCATACAGCACCAGATCGGCCGACTCGAGACACTGCCGTCCGCGCAACGTTAGCAGCCCCGGATCTCCCGGTCCTGCACCGACCAGGTAAACGGTGCCGATCCCCCCCATAGTGCCGCCTTTGCATTTCAATTTGGTCGCAGCATGGCCCTGCGACCGGCTTCGATTCTGGTGAGGCGTGCTCGGCTTGGCAACCCGGCGGTTGCGGTCGCGACGTTCTCCGTCAGCGCCTGACTCAACATCGTTGTCGGGGCCGCCCACCTTGGGCCGCAGTCAAGCGGCTGACTCGCCCCAGCCAAGAGGGTCGGAACCCGGCTCGGAAGCCGCATGATTCACATAATTCAATTGGTCAGCGGCGACAGACCGGACGCAATTCGGTAGACGTTCACCACGCGGCGGCGGCCGACTTCCTCAGTCAGTCGAATCCATTCCTCGCGGACTTCCGCCAGGGCCGCGGATGGTGTCTGGTCTCCGGCAATGGCATGGGAGATCTGCTGCGTCAGGGCCGCCCGAAAACGCTCGCGTTCCGGCAGGGGGAGATCCAGCGCCGTCCGTCCGAGATTGAGGCTGTCCGCGGTGGCCTGCACGTGTGAACGCCAACCCTCACCGTCAAAACCTGGCAGCGGTCGGCGAACCACATCCTGCATCCGGGACACCTGGGCGACTGTGGAGTCCCACGGCCGTTCGCCCAGATTCAATTCGGCAGCATCCAGCGTGCTCCACAACTGCCACGCGGCCGAGCGCTCGATCGGCGGTCGAGCGGCAGCGCAGGCGATCAACCCATCGAATCCAATCAATGTGACGCGCTGGACCGCGGCCCCTGCCGCCGGGACTTGCCATTGTCCCGTCTGGCGATGGTAGACTCGCGACGCTCCCGGAATCGGGACGACTCCGAGACGGAACGTGTCGGGACGTTGGATCGCCCCTTCCGACGACCGCTGATGGGCAGGAAGAAACAGCTCCGGAGCTCCGATGGCTATGGCAGCTCGCCCCGCCAGAACGTCGTTGACGCAATCCACAGGACTCATTTGGAGCGATCGTTCATCCAGATGAGGAATCGCCGCCAGCGAGTCATCCAGCGCGGCCACGAATGGCGGCTCGTCAATGAGCGGCGTTCCCTGCTCGACATCCAGATACAGCGAGAAATTGTCAGGATGCAGTGCGGTCGAGACAGCCCGCGCCAGAAACAGCGAAGCCCGAAAGTCTTCACTCCAGGGTTCGACGGCCGTCAGTCCCGGCGCCCACGCCGGCAGTGATTCGAGCAGAGCCTGATAGTCGCCCCAGGATTCCGGCGGCGACATGCCGGCCGCTTCCAGTAGATCGGCGCGGAAGTAGCAGGCGAGCACAGGACAGGCGACAGGCAATCCAGCCGTCCGTCCTCCCGGCTGAGAGAGACCTCGGCGCAGTCCCGGCAGGAGATCCTGTGACTGTTCGAAAGCAGGATCGCGATCGCTGATCGGAGCGAGCCAGTCGGCCGCAATCAGTGCGGAAAGACTCGGAAGCGGCGCCACAGCCAGGTCTGCCGACGCGGGTGGAAGAACCACGCCATTCGACGGAACGGAAAACTCCTCAATCGAACACCGGGCGCCCGTCGAAACCTCCCACTCGGAGGCAGCGACCTGCCAGGTGTCCGACAATCCGAGTCCGGCCGGGACTGAGAGAGCGACGTCAGCGATCGAAGTCGGTGTCGATGTGCCGTTCGGATCGACCTCCGGTTGTGCCCGGGGACACCCAGTCAGCAGACTGAACGCCAGGCAATACGGCAGTAGCAGGGTTTGTTGACGGCGGCAGAGCATAGTCAGGAATCGTCCCGAGGGCTTCCGGGAACACCGCCGGCATGGCATGGCAACTTCGCATGGCGAACCGCAGCACATCAACGGTCGGCACGACTTCTCAGAGAACCGGGCGGAGGCGGGGGAAACCGGGACGGTGCATCATCAGCCTGAGACGGCTCGGTCTGGATCTGTGGACCAGCGTCATCCGGCCCTGATTCCTCATCGGGTGCAAACATCCCCTCCCAGATGGGAATCTCCTCCGACGGGGGGGCGAGTTCGACCCTCTCGCCGGTGATCGTCGACAGGTAGAACGCTATCAGGGGGCGATACTGCGACTCAGGATCGAAGTCCAGGATCTGCTGGAGCAGCTCGGTCGCCAGTTCATTCTCGCCCGTATCGAGCAGGACGAGCGCCCGGCAGAGTTGATCGAGAGTCCACTGAGGGGGATATGCCAGCAGCACATCTCCCATTACGGCCGCCCGCGTCAGCGGACGCGCATCGCTGATATCGCGCGGAGCGTGGGTGAGCGGTACCGAACTCAAGCCGGGCACTTCGCCGACCAGCGGGCTGAAGCCCAGCAGCGACTGCAGTCGGGCGCGCGTCGCGGCTCTCGCATCATCCCCCCAAAGCTCCCGCGCGCGCTCGCCGTTGCCTGCGGCAATATTGGCCAGGGCGGTGTTCTGCCGCCACGCAGGCCCGAGGGAACCCGCAGACGGTTGACGCATCATCTCCGACAATCGTTCGAGGATCGTAAGGCCCTCTTCGATGCGGCCGGCGTCGAGCAGCAGTTCCGCCTGCAGCATCTGGACGGGCACGTTCTGGGCAACAACCGTCTGGTCTTCCTCCAGAATCCGCAGCGCTTCTCCCGGCATCTGACGGTTGAGGGCGTCCTGCACCACTTGCAGGCGCTCTGTGCCTGCGAGCAGCGCGGCGTTCAATTCCTCCCGAGCGGAATCGAGCAGCGTCGTCAACTCCGACATGATTTCGCGGTTCCGTTCGGACTGCTGCTCCCCCAGTTCGCTGCCGGTCTCAAAGGAACTGAGTCCCCCCGTCATCCGCTCGAACTCCCGCAAGTGATAAAGCGCCAGGTCCGGTTTGTTTGTGCGCAGCAGGACCTCGAACAGCGTCATGTGCGTCCCTGCATCGTCCGGATCACAGGTGAGCGCATGGTACAGAGCGCTGATCAGTTGTCGGACTCGCAGATCCGTCGGCGTGAGGCTGTTGAGCTCCCGCTGCAGGACGCCTTCGATTTCGGTCAGCGCGTAGTAGGAGGCGGCCAAAGCCTGCCACGCGCCTGCCGAATTGGGCTCCTCGTTCAAGCCCTGCCGAGCATGTCGGATCGTCAGCATTGTCAGTGCGACCTGGTAGTCCAGATTGATCCGGGCTCCCAACCGCACTCGTATCGTGTTGTAGTGCCGCGCGAGCTGCACGTCGGCCGGCGTCTCCTGGCGGGGCAGCATCAGAAAGCGATCGTACCAGGTCCATTCGCGCGGCAGGACACTGATCGATTCCCCGACTTCCACTTCCGAATCTTTGCCTGTCGGAAACGCCTGCCGGATGAAATCCGCGCCGGGATGATCAGCCAGATATTCGGCGAGCTGTCGATCGTTCGTATCAGTGCGGTACAGCGACGCGGTGGCCGCACCAAGCCTGGCCAGCGCCCAGCGCCGTTCAGGATCGAGCATCAGCCCGAAGAACGAGTGGTAGTCGGGATTATTCCCGGAGAGCCGCGGAAGAACATGCGTCACCTCGTAGGTGTCGAACGTCTCCCGCCACAGGTCCGCGTTTCCGGTCCGGAGATCAGTCTCCGTCGCCGGACGCAGCGCCGGACGCAGTTCGCGGTGGAGTTCGGCCAGATCGGGGGTTCCCCGCGCATAGAGATCAACCCGACTGTCGATAAACGGGCGTTGGCCGAGCCAGATCAACAGGTCGCCCTGTTCGGGCACGAAATTGAAAGGGCGGTCGTCAAACGAGTCTTCCAGGACACTCCGATAGCTGTCGATAGTCGATGTCAGTGCATGATCGAATCCCAGCCCGATCCGCCTCCCGTCGGCCCCCATCAGTCGTCCGCTGATCGCCAGGTAGGAGAGCACGAACAGGGCCAGCACCGTCAACGCGCGCCCGCCCCGAGAGAACATGAGCTCGCCGGTCTCAACGGAGTACGTTTGCCGAAAGCTCGCACGAAACCAGTCCTGCCCGTTGACGCCCGCCAGAACGGCGTTGACGACGGCCACTGCCGAGAGCTGCCGGCCGGCGGCCACAGCCAGCCCGTTCACCGTCAGCCAGACCAGGACGTGACTCCAGCGAAGCTGGTTGCGATTCAGCACCATCGCCAGCAATGCCGCGACCGAGATGAGCATTCCGGCGACGTTGAAAACATCCATGTAGTCCCAGAACGAGCGGTTGGTGAGAGGCAACCATAGCCAGCGAAACTCAGTATCAGCGCCCGCGTACTCCTCGAGTTGAGGATAAACGAGGCTGTGCACCGTCCACGGGGACTCAAACACATGCCAGTGGAAGGGGTGCACCAGCATCACCAGCAGCGAAAGACCGACGGCAATCCACAGGCGGCGCACCGGCGCCGCGGCGCCCTCGTCATCACCACCAATCGTGCGTCCGACCGCATACGCCGCGGCAATGGCCGCGCCCAGAAATGCGTGAGCATCCAGATTCGCCCAGAGCCACAGTAACGGCGGAAGTGCCCAGATCGCGCGACCCTCGGGACGATCCTCGGTGCGCGCGAGCACATACATGGTCGCGGCCAGACCAAGCACCGTTATGACCTCCGGACCCGGCCGCAGCAGCGGGAACGCCGCCAGCACCGCCAGTACGGCGCAGACAGAATTCCACCACGTCGAAACACCGCTTCGACCTGAGTTCACGACCAGCCAGACCGTCGCGCCGGCCAGCAGGGCTGCCAGCACCGTCAGCACGGAGTCCCCGCCGAGACTGTGCACCGCGCCTAGCAGCAGGTCGCTCAACCAGGACAGGTTGATCCACGGCCGATCGGTCGCCGTGTACGAGAACACATCGACCCGCGGCGGGAGAAGTCCGTGCGATGCGAGATGCTCCCCCGTGCGAATCCGAACCAGCGTCTGCGAATCAGAGATCTCGGTGCAGCCCAGAAGTACGGCCAACAGGACGGCGGCCCAGCGCAGCATAAAGTCGCCGCGCAACGCTTCGTCCTCGACCAGCTCGGGCGTCAGCGGCTCCCATTCCGGCAGACCTTCTTCGTTCGCCGGCGCGGCAGGCGAGGTCGTCGGCCCTGTCTCGTTCGGAGCATCAGCGTTCGCCGCCGGCAGCCCTGCTGGATCGGATTGGTCCCTGGATGTATCCACAAATCTCCGCCAATGTCTGGATCAGGCTGCCGTTGTCGACTTGCTTGGTTTCCGCGTGTGCACTGGTTGAAAACGAACGAACCCTCGGCGCGAGGTCCGGCGACTCGCGCGGGGCGTGGGCATCGACTTCGTGCAAATCGCATCCTGACGAAGAGTTACGCCGCCCGGTGTCCCTGTGTTGGACAATTCGCAAGTAGTCACAAGCTACACGGTGACCGGTATCGCCAGCAAGGGCCGTGACGGCCTCTGGCGAAGCCCCGGACCTTAATAACGCCGCGGCGAAGCCGGATCGACGTCGAGGGGAGACGATCCGCAGCAAGTGGAATCGGTTGCGGCAGTTAGTACAGTCGTCGCGAAGCAGTGCCCGTCCGCATAGACTGCACCGATGCCCGAGAATTGATGCGGCCACGCAGCCAGAAATGACATGAGTCGACGAATCACGCTGATCACGCTGCTGTTGCTGTCCGGATGTTCGCAGCCGGATGCCGATTCCGCGGCATCCCCCTTGTCGACGGATCCGCCGCTGCCGACAGCCCCGGCCGCCATTGCGTCACCGCTGACCATCGCCGAACTGCGCCGGCAGCTGGGGGTGGGCGACCAGGCGGAGTTTCAGAAGGAAGGAGGCCGAATCGTCCTTGCCGAAATCCGTGACCGGAATCTCTCGGATATCACGCCGCTCCGCGGCCTCCCGCTGGACACGTTGATCCTCACGGCAACCCGGGTTGCCGATATCAGCCCCTTGCACGGAATGCCTCTGGAGCGATTGTCGCTGGCGGAAACAAACGTGCGCGATCTCGCTCCGCTGTCCGGCATGCCGCTTGATGTCCTCGACGTGCGTGATACGGCGGTCGTCGACCTGACGCCGCTGTCCGAATTGCCGCTCACGAACCTGGTGCTGATGGACACGGCCGTTACGGACATCGCACCGCTGTCCGGCCTCCCGCTTCGATCTCTCGATCTCTCGCGCACGGCCGTCGCCGATATCAGTGCATTGCAGGGGATGCCGCTGAGCGAACTTTATCTGGAAGGGACCCGGGTCGCCGACATCTCGGTGCTCGCCGGCATGCCGTTGACACGGCTGTGGTTGAAAGACTGCCCCGTCAGGGACATCTCGGCGCTCGAGGGAATGCAACTCGCGGAACTGAGCCTGATGAAGACCCTGATCACAGACGTTGAGCCCCTCCGCGGTGCTCCATCGATCGGCATCCTCTGGTTGCGCGAGACGGCGATTACGGATCTGACGCCTCTGGCGGACGTCCCGATCTCCAGCCTGGACATCCAGGGGACTGCTGTCAGCGACCTCGCGCCACTTTCCGGAAAAGGAGGACTCCAGCGGCTCAACATTGCGGACTCCAACGTGACCGATCTTTCACCACTGGCCGGGTTGCAGCTGACCCGGCTGATCCTGACCCCATCGAAGATCGAATCCGGGATCGATGTCGTGCGGGAAATGGCCTCGCTGCAGGCGCTGGACGTCGAGTTCGAAGATCCGGATAACGTCCTCACGCCATCGGAATTCTGGCGGAAGTACGACTCCGGCGAGTTCACCGACGGCAGCGATCCGGCACAACCCTGAAGACGACAGGCAGAGCACATTCGCCTGCTCAGGGTTGATCCTCCGTCGCGCTTGCGGCCAAAATCGGCCGCACACCCCGACCCGGAGGAATGCTGTTGAGCGTAATCGCGCAAATGCCGCTGGAAGCAGGTCTGCAGCCGCTCGACTTTGCGGCCATCGTCGCGTACCTGGCCGTCACGTTCGGGATCGCTCTCTGGTTCGGCAGCCGCCAGAAGTCCACGGAGGACTACTTCGTCGGCGGACGCCGCATGCCCTGGCTTGCCGTCGGCCTGAGCATTCTGGCCACGCTCTTCTCGACGATCTCGTACCTGGGACTCCCCGGCGAAGCCATCAAGCACGGAATCGGCATCTTCTGCGGCTACATGGCGGTCCCGCTCGCAGCGATCGTGATCACGCGGCTGTGGGTCCCGTTCTTCATGCGACTGCGACTGACAAGCGCGTATGAGTATCTGGAGCGGCGGTTCAGCCCCCCCGTACGCGTCGCAGGCGGCGGACTGTTCATCCTGCTCCGCTGCGGCTGGATGAGCATGGTGATTTATGTGGCGTCCATTGCGCTCGACCGCGTGAAGGGGCCGGACTGGGAATGGTTGCCCGGCGAGGACCTCTACTGGTGGATCGGAATCATCGGCCTCGTCGCGGCCGTTTACACGGCCGTCGGCGGCATTCAGGCCGTCATCTGGGTCGACGTGCTGCAGTGCCTGCTGCTGCTGGCCGGCGTGCTGATGGCGATCGGCTATGTCGTGTATGCAGACGGCACCGGCCCGCGTGACTGGTGGGAATCCGCATCCACGATGGCCGCAAGCCATACCACCCCCAAGGTGTTCAGCCTCGACGTGACTGTGCGTGTCACGATCGTCACGGCAATGATCAATAACTTTTTTTGGAACATCTGCACGCACGGCTCAGACCAGGTCGTGCTGCAGCGCTATTTCACCACGGGTTCGGTGCGGGCCGCGCGACGCAGCTACTTCATCAACCTGGGCGTCGATCTGACAATGTGCGGACTGATGACGGTCGCCGGCTTCGCCCTCCTCGCCTACTACCTCAATCATTCCGGCCGACTCCCGGATGGCGAGACTGCTCAGGGCATGGCCGACCGGCTGTTCCCCCATTTCCTGGGCCACGAACTGCCCGCCGGATGTGCCGGTCTGATCATCTCCGCGTTTCTGTGCGACGCGATCCAGACGCTGGAGTCCGGAGCGAATGCCATCGCCGCCGTCGTCTCCGAAGACGTGGCGCCGAAGCGGAGAACGGAAAAGAACACCATTGAGAAGCGGGCCCTCAACTTCGCCCGGTTCTCGACCGTGGTCGTCACCGCAGTTGTGACCGGTATTGCCTACGCGATTGCGATGCTGCAGCAGAAGTATCAGCTTACGATCATCGACATGATGCCCAAGTTCTTCAACATGTTCGTCGGCCCGCTTGCCGCCATGTTTTGCGCCGGCATGTTCCTCCCCCGCTGCACCACGCGCACGCTGATGCCGGCCGTGCTGCTCGGCCTCGGCGTCTCCGTCCTGTGGAGCTGGTGGGACGTGCTGGTCGACCCCGACACCAAGCCCACCATTCTGCTCGCGATTGCCATCCCCTACCTGACCACCGTCCTCACCGCCTGGCTCCTCAGCCTCTTCAACAGCCGGCCGGAAGACCGCCCCCTCACGTGGCGGGCCGTCGTCAATGAGCCGCAGTCGTAGTCAATCCGCCTCCGCCACAATGTCAGCGCTCACAGGCACAGTTTAGCCCCGGCCCACCGGGCCGGGCGCCCCCGCCCTGCATGACGGAATCAGTCCTTGTCACTGATCAAGTGGCGGATTCCGAACGGATCGTCACCGCGCGCCGCTTCGGCAGATCAAAGCACAACCGGCAAACATTTCCATCCTGCTGCCACGTCCCTGCCATCAGCCGCCTCGCGGAATCCACCGCCGAAAGTTCCACCGGCTCGCCGTCGATCGACACCTGCGGCACGTGCCCGGCGGGCAGGCTCAACTCCAAAGTGAAACCGGGGCACGCGAACGGCCCTTTGAGTCGTATGTTTCCCCCGTCGGCCGTAATCGACGTCAATTCTTTCGCCGCCCAGTAGCGGGCGATCTCGCTGAGCTTCATCCACACCAGATTGTCGTACCGCGCCTCCAGTCGGCGGACGATCTCCTTGAAGATGTCGAAGCCGATTTCCTCGCCATTGAAGTAGATCCCCGGCCAGTGGCAGACCATGATGGCCGGCTCCTCGCGGGCGATCACGTCCACCATGCGGCCCCGTTCCAGGTCTTCGGTGATGAACTGGTCGACCGTCCCCGGCTCCAGACCGTCCCAGCCGCCGAACCAGTCTCCCGTGCAGCCAATGGTGTGGACGACGCACTGCGGATCGTCGGTGTCGAGTCCCGATGCCAGCTGTACGACGGGAGCCACGCTGCGATCGTCTGTAAACAGGTCGCGGAAGTAGTGCGGGATCTCCGCCTGATAGACATCGCGCAGCGCCTGCAGCGTGCCCTCCGCCAGCGCCGGTCGCGACCGGCCGCCGAATCCACCCGGCGTCGTCACTCCCTCGCAGGGGAGGCCCACGTTCTTGAGCGGCTGCAGCGCATACGCGATGTACTCGGCCATCTGGTCGGTGCTCATCCCGACACTGAAGCCGAAATTCTCCAGGTAGTTCTCCGTGCGTTCCTCGTAAGGCCGACCGGTCTTCGGATTGACGGCCCAGGTATGGGTCACCATTTCCGGGTGGATGTCCCAGTCGGGCACCATGAAGTCGCGCACCAGAGCCAGGCTGTCATCCAACTCCTTGCGCGACCAGCCGGGCATGAAGCGGTCCACCCAGCCGACGCACGCAGGGTAGGGGACCACGCTGTACTTTCCCTTCACGCCGTGCTCGCGGCAGTACTCCCCAAACTTCCGTACGAAGGTGTCTGGTATCTCGCGCGGCAGCTTTCTCCAGTCCTGCAGGTAGCGGTCCGGGTAGACCTCCGCCAGCTGCGGGATCTTGAAGTGCGCCATGTTCACCAGGCAGGTGGAGTCATCGATGATGAAACTCACCGGCACTCGACCGCGCGGGTTGATGACCTTCACCGACTCGATCTGCGTGGGGCGCTCGCCGGGCTCCTGACCGAGCGCCGCCAGCGAGTACACCCCCGACCCGGCGGCAATTGCGCCGGCGGCCGTTGTGCGGAGAAAATCGCGTCGGGAATAACGATGCGATGTTGGCACAGTGCGTTGTTCCTCCACGGGACTGCAGGAGTGGCGGCGCACATCAGAGCGTACGCCTCGGCCGCATGTTACCGCCGGATTGAGCGTGCAGCCAACGGCGCCGCGGCCGCCTGTCTCAGCGATCGCCGACCGGAGCAAATGGCCGCGGCGCCGCGCCGACGTATTCTGCAGCCGGGCGGATGAGCCGGTTGTCGGCCCGTTGCTCAATCACGTGAGCCCCCCAGCCGGCCGTGCGGGCGAAGACGAACAGCGGCGTGAACATTGCCGTCGGAATCCCCATCTGGTGATAAGCGGCCGCAGCATAGAAGTCGAGGTTGGGAAACAGCTTCTTTTCACGCCGCATGACGGCATGGACGCGCTCAAACAGGGAGTACAGCCGCGTATCGCCCGCTTCGTCGGCCAGGCGCTTCGCCCATCGTTGAATGATGTCCGAACGCGGATCCCGGTCGCGGTAGACCCGGTGTCCGAACCCCATGATCTTCTGCTTGCGGTCCAGCAAGTCGAGGATGCCGCGTTCGGCGGCGTCCGCATCCGCATACTGCTCCATCATCTCCATCGCGGCTTCGTTCGCTCCCCCGTGAAGCGGACCGCGCAAAGCCCCGATGCCGGCCGCGATGGCCGAGTACATGTCCGACAGCGTGGACGCAACAATTCTCGCAGCGAAGGTGGACGCGTTGAATTCATGCTCGGCATAGAGGATGAGCGACGCATCGAGCGCCCGGCAATGCGTGTCGCTTGGCGGCCGGCCCTGCAGCAGTCGCAGAAAGTGCCCTGCGAGCGATGGCTCATCGGTTGAGGTTGCAATCCGCTCGCCGCGCGTGTGCAGGGCATGCCAGTACACCAGCATTCCCGGAAACGTGGCCAGCAGCCGTTCAATGACTACTTGCTGAACATCGAGCGTCCGTTCCGGCTCCAGGCAGCCGAGCGCCGAGCAGCTGGTCCGCAGCACATCCATCGGGTGCGCATCCTCCGGCAACGACTCGAGCATTGTCTTTAGCGGCTGCGGAAGCTCCCGCATCAAGATGAGCCGCTGCTGAAACTCTGTGAGTTCATTGAAGGTCGGAAGCTCACCCCTCAGCAGCAACCAGGCGACCTCTTCAAATGACGCGTGCTCTGCGAGATCTTCAATCGCATACCCGCGATACGTGAGTCCAGTTCCCTCCTTGCCCACCGTGCTGAGTGCCGTCCGTCCGGCAACAATCCCCGCCAGTCCCGCCGCCGCAGGAGTGCTCATAACGGCCTCCCATTCGGTTTTCGCGCCAAAGTGTCCCGGCCACGCAGTGGCCGGGACAGAACTGGCAAGCACCAAGAGCCACTCAAGCTCACGTGGACTGAGCGCCGCGTTCGCGTCACGGAGCAACTCGGCGACTTTGGAATCACGCGAACTGACTCAAATATGGAATCCGCTCCGCCTGCTTCTGGATCTTCTCGCGGTTGTCGAGCAGTTGTCCAAGGAAGTCCCATTGTCCCGATGTCAGCGACTCGCGCACGTTCTCCGGCATCGATACGTCTACCGTCAACTCGCCGCACGTTACACGGCTCGCCTGGAGATCGACCGTGACTGTCAACGTCGGATCACGCTGCACGGCCTCCGCCAGCCGCTCCAGGTCGGCTCGACCGGCGCGCACGGCCGGAATTCCCAGCGAGGTACAGTTGCCAAAGAAGATCTCGGCGAACGACTCCGCCACGATCGCCTGAATGCCCCACCGCATCAGCGACTGCGGAGCATGCTCACGGCTGGAACCGCAACCGAAGTTACGGCCGGCGATCAGGATCGAAGCGCCGCGAAACCGATCATCGTTAAACGGATGCGCCGGATCCTGCTTCCGGTCGTCCTCGAACGCATGCTCCCCCAGCCCGTCGAACGTGACGCAGCGAAGATACCGCGCCGGAATGATGCGGTCGGTATCGATATCGTCGAGGAGAAGAGGGACGGCCGAACCGGTGATGATTGTGATACTCTGCATCAGTAGTGGTTACTCCAAGGGCCAGATTCGTCGCTGGAAAGGGACAGACCAGTCTGAACCTGATTGCATCTTCTCGATCATCCGCCGCATGCCAACGAACTGACGAACCAGGTCACCCACATCATTCGCCTCAGTTCCGCTGCCGCGAGCAATCCGCCGGGCTCGATTTGGATGGATCTGGTCCGGAAACGCTCGCTCGTCCCGCGTCATGGATTGGATGATCGCTTTCGCTCGACGGAGATCCCTCCGCGTAAGTTCGTCGGTCTGCTTATTTGCCGGAAAGCCGGAGATGCCTGCGCACATCGGGAGTGTTAGCATCTGCTCAGCGGCGGCGACAAAGTCACTCAGAGTAAAGGACACGCCAAAACTCCCCGAGGATGCTTGCCGCTGCCATACCTCCTCGTCAACGGCCGATTCCTCATTCTTTCCGCCTCTTTCCTCCCTGTCCGTTCTTTCCACGCTTCTCTGGAGCGACCTCGAGATCAGTAACGAGCAGGAGATCGAGGATGTTCATGCGATCGTCCGGCTGAAAGACAACCGCCGTTCGACCGCTGGCCGAAAGCGCGACGAACTCCCGACGATGGACCGGGACATCCCGACCATCCGCCAGATGAATCGTGAACTTCTGAAACGGCTCGGCGTTCAGGACTTCCCGTAAGCGCTCGCTCGTCATCGTCGTTCTCCGTCAGTCTCTCACACCGCAACCGGCTCCAGCATTTCTCTCACATCCGTCACGCAGCCGTTGATCGCCGCGGCGGCCACCATCGCAGGGCTCATCAATAGCGTACGGCCGGTCGGACTACCCTGGCGGCCTTTGAAATTCCGGTTCGAGGACGACGCGCAGATTTCCCGTCCCTGCAGCTTGTCCGGGTTCATCGCCAGGCACATCGAACAGCCTGCCTCGCGCCACTGGAAGCCGGCCTCCTCGAAGATCTCATGGAGCCCCTCGTGCTCGGCCTGTTCCCGGATAAGTTGGGAGCCCGGCACCACCAATGCCCGCACGCCGGCCGCCACCTTGTTGCCGCGGGCGATCGCCGCCGCTTCACGCAGGTCTGAAATGCGACCGTTCGTGCAGGAGCCGATAAAGGCGACGTCGATCTTCAGCCCTCGCATCGACTGCCCCGCCTCCAGCTCCATGAACTGCAGCGCCTCTTTCACCCCCGCCTGCTCGTCCCTGGGAAACGCGGCGACGGCCGGAATCTCCTCGCTCACGCCGACCGACTGACCCGGATTGATGCCCCACGTCACCGTCGGCTCGATGTCGGCCGCGTCGTAGACCACCACGTCGTCGTACTCCGCGTCCTCCGGCGAGGCCAGCGACAGCCACCACTCGGCGGCCCGATTAAACGCCTCCCCCTGTGGCGCGAACGGCCGGCCGCGCAGATACTCCACCGTCGTCTCGTCTGGATTGACGTACCCGCAACGGGCGCCTCCTTCGATGCTCATGTTGCACACAGTCATCCGCTCTTCCATGCTCATCGCGTCGAACGTGCTGCCCGCATACTCGTACGCATAGCCGACGCCGCCGTTCACCCCCAGCCGGCGGATGATGTACAGGATCACATCCTTGGCGAACACGCCCGGAGCCAGCTCGCCGTTGACCTCGATCCGCCGCACCTTCGGACGGTTCATGGCGAGCGTCTGAGTTGCCAGCACATAAGCAACCTGCGACGTCCCGATGCCGAAGGCGATCGTCCCGAATGCACCGTGCGTGGACGTGTGGCTGTCCCCGCAGGCAATCGTGATCCCCGGCTGCGTGAGCCCCTGCTCGGGACCGACCGCATGCACAATCCCCTGCCGCTTGTCGGTGATATCGAACAGGGTAACGCCGAACTCCCGGCAGTTCCGCTCAATGGCCGACATCATCTGTTCGGCCAGGCCGTCGACGAACGGCCGCGCCTGATTATCGGTCGGCACGATGTGGTCCACCGTCGCGATGGTCCGATCCGGATACATCACCGTCAGCCCGCGGTCCCGCAGCATCTCAAACGCCTGCGGGCTGGTCACCTCGTGAATGAGGTGCAGTCCGATGAACAACTGCGTCTGGCCGCTGGGGAGCGTGCCGACGGAGTGCAGGTCCCAGACCTTGTTGAACAGATTGCGTCGATCCGACATGAAACTCTCAGGAGCAGCTGGTGAAACCGATGACCCCTTCCGGACGAACGGGCCATTATATACTCCCGGTGGACGGATGCGACGCTTCGCGGATGGACAATGACGGACAACTGGGCAATCGCGACGTCTTCGCACGCCAGGATTTCGCGGCAGCGGGATCGCGAGGATTCCGCCCGGCAAAACGGGATTGCTGGAAACACTGGAACTGCCTTTAATGCCGTGCTTTGAGGCAAATGTCTGGCCGACATCCTGCCGTCCGAATTCAGCGGACGCGGCGCCCTGTCATCTCGTCCGATGCAACTGCGCGAGTTACAAACCGTCTGCAGGCGGGCACGACAGCCTGGGAGATCCCGGTGGCGGCCTGCGCTTCAACTGCCGGCCAACCGCAATGCCGTTCGTTTCCTGACGTGGTCGAGCTGTGTCTTCCTGAGTATCGCTGTGACAGCGCACGGGGGCCTGCCAGGCGGATCGCAAGTGGACGCTCGGCCCCCTTACGGCTTCGTCCGGCCGCCGATCGGACCGGAAGAGCTACCGCACGCCCTGCCCGGACGCTGGCTGGTGAGCCTGTGCGCTTCGCGCAACCACGGCCACACCTGGATCCGATTTGAGAACGTCGAGACGGGCGAAGTGCGGTCCATCAGCCGGTTTCACATCCTCGTTGGAGGTTGGTTCGACCGGAATCGGATGCGCTGGCACTATCCGCCGACGTGGCGGACCGGACTATCGATGGACCGCGATCAGCGCTACGAGGAGCACGTGCAGGAGGGGGGCATCATCCTGTTGTTCGCGTACGTCGAAGATCCTCCGATCTTCATCGGCTCAGGCCCTTACGGGCATGGCGTCGTGCGGAATAACTGCGTCACGTATACGCGGGACGCCTGGTATTTCTACACGGGCGAGCATTACGAGCTCCCGGGAATCCATAGTCCGACCGACCTCATCGATGCGGTGGCCGAACGCCACCCGGAGATTCGCTCGTCGGTCAGTCGCCGCCGGTGAACCACGCGGTTTTGTATCACAGCGATACAACCAGTCCCGGCATCCGGGCGTGCGCCGGATCCGGGACTGCGTGGGAATCTGAGTGGGTCATCGATTACATCGGTTCGGGATTGCGACGCTTGCCGTCATCGTCATTCGCCAGCACCGCGATCGGGATCGCGATCCCTGCGGCGATCAGGGCCAGAATGGCCAGTTGCGCCTCCGGAGAGAGTCCTGCGAACCACAGCCCCGCGCGGGTTGCTTCGCCGGCCACAAACACGGCCTGGGGCCTGGTCCGCGGAGGAGCAGTCCCCGCCGTCCACGCACGATACGCCATCACATGCTCGTCGTTCACAACGACCTGGTACGTGCCTCCGCGGAGCTCGCCGAATGAGAACTCACCGTTTTCTCCGGTGACGGTCGAAGCCAGCGGTTCGGCGGAGTTCTGATGAAGCGTGACCTTCAGGCCCGCACGGCCGGCGCCCTGCTCCTCATCGACAAAATAGCCGCGCAACGTGCCTTCGGCCGACAGCTCGACATCCTGTGTCGGAAGCTTGACCGGAGCGGCGCGCTCCGGCATCGCCGGCGCCGCCGGACCCGCCGCCAGCAGCGGCTGCGCCGGCGCCGCAAGGGCAAGGATGATCAACGTCACGATAGACCTTCTTGCAGACTTTGACTTGAGCATCGGCATTTCCTTCATTCCTTTGGAGGCGGCGGACTGATGAAATCCGCCCGGGTGACACTGGCCCGTTCACGACGACGCCCGGCGACATTGCCGTCGGCGTCCTGTTCGAAGAATGCGGCTGTCGAGATCTCATCGCCTGTGCTCGCCGAAGCTTCGACGTCATGCGTCGACGCCCTTGATGCGACGAGCGAGGGGGCCTCAAGCGACTCCGATTCGATGGCGGTCCTGAGAAGTTCGGATGTCAGCTGGTCATTCGGTCTGCGGCGCAGGCACCACCGCAACTCGCGGACGGCGTCGGAGTAGCGCTGTTGCGTGTGAAGGCACTGTCCGGCCCGCAGGTGGGCGTCATAAGACGCGGGCTGGCGCTGCACGGCCGCCAGGACGCACTGCAATGCGGCGTCCGGCTCGTCGAGTTCGAAATATTCTTGATAGGCCTCGACCAGCAGTTCCGCGGCTTCGTCCGGTTCCACCGTTTCCGCCCGCTCCACGGTCGCCTCCGCCAGCCGGCGGACGACCAATCGGTATTCCGGATGCCCTGAGTCCTTCAGGCGGTGACGCAAGTGGCGCAGGGCCATCCAATCCGGTTGGAACTCGGAAAGAAATGACTCGACCGGCATGATGTGGATCAAGGAGTTCGTCACGGCGGCCTCCCAGATTCGGCTGCGGTGATACGCGCTCCGCCAGTGACGCAGGGCACTCTCCATGTCGCCCCGCTGGAACTCGAATTGTCCCGTGGCGAACAGGACTTGGCCGTCATACGGGCGAACCAGGCCGGACTGTCGGATCAGCCTCTCGCGAAATTCAGCGTCCTGTCCGTTGATGAAGCACAACTCGGCCAGAAACGTATAGGCGCGCCCTTCCAGCGGGCAGAGCTCGACGCATCGAGCGGCATGCCGCTGTGCCAGGTGAAGGCATTCGGCATTGCCGGCGAATGCCCGTTGCAGCCATTCGTTGATCTCGTCCGATGACTCGAATTCGGCGGCCTTCACCGTCTCGCGGATTTCCGTCAACGTCATTGGATTTGCGCTGGACCGCTGCAGTTCTTCGAAGAGCTGCAGGTACTGGCCGGCCAGGGCAAGATGCGTTTGAGGATTGCACGATGAGAGTTCGCTGACGCCGTCCAGTTGCTGTCGCCATTCGCCCGGGTCGAGTGACGCCGACGCCGACGCGCGGGTGTCAGTCGTCAGGGGATCCAGCAACTTCCAGGCCGCCGCATCCTGCAGTCGCGCCTGCTTGATCGGCACCGCCAGATACAGGCTCGCCGCCAGGCAGACGGCCGCCGCCCCCCACACGGGACGCGGAACGCGAATTGGACGCGCCGCACCGTCTCGACCGGCCCCGGCGCTGAGTGCAATCCCGGAGGCGGCCAGTGGAATCAGCAGCATCATGCAGCCGGGGATGAACCAGTTCGACTCTACCAGCGCATGCACCGCGCTCGCCGCCACACCCGCCAGAGCTGCGGCCAGACAGGCTGCCTGTTCGGGCGTCCGGGCGAATGACGTTCCGGACAGGCAGCGCGACACCAGGAGCGCCAGCGCCGCAACGACGAGGATCAGCCCGGGCAGTCCGGCCTCCAGCGTGAGCTCCAGATAGCCGTTGTCCGCCGTCGTGTACTCCAGCCGCTCGTCTCGTTCGTCAAAATACAGTGGGTAGACGGGCCGCATCGTGCCCAATCCGGCCCCAAGCACCGGGAAGTCGGGGATTGCGCTGGCGACCGTTTCCCAGATCCTGCGTCGCGCCAGTCCCTGATCGACCTGATCAACATCAAGAGACGCCACTGTGGCGAGCCGGTGCTCGACGCGCTCGGCTCCCGGCACGAACATCGCCGCCCCGACTCCCAGAGCAATGACTCCTGCAACCGGCAGAACTGCGGTTTGCCGCCGCCGCGTCTGCCGCGAAGCGACCATGAAAACCACGGCAGCCGCTCCCAGAGCGAGCAAGCCTCCGCGCGACATCGTGAGTGCGGACGCGAGAACAACGCAGCCGACGCCGGCCCATGCGGCGGGCCGGGCCAGGGCCGCCAGTGACGTTGAGGAACTCGAAAAGCCGTTGCGGCCGGCCCGGGTGGCTGGCTCGCCAAGAGCCAGCATCAGCAGCGGCCCCATCCCCAGCGCCAGAAAGTGGGCCGTGTGGTTGCGATTGATGAAGCTGCCGTGCACTTCATCCGCCGTGCTGACGTACGGATGCAGATAGAACCAGAAGAACTTGCCGTTGCTCAGAAAAAACTGCAGCAGTCCGAACACGGCCTGCCCCACGACGGCGGCGGCGATCCACCGCATGATCCGCTGCGCGTCGCCGGTGGACGACAGTCGTTGTGCAGCAACCAGAAACAGCACGGTGTAGGCAGCGTACGTCACCAGGCAGTTCAATGTTTCGGCCGGAGCAACACTGATGGTATGCCAGCGCCCCAGGCCGGATTCATTGCCTTCACCCGACCACAACGGCAGCACTTCGACCAGTCTGGGGGAAATCGCCTGCAGCCACTCATCCGGCAGCGGGACCAGCTGAATCGCGACCAATGCTGCGGCAGCCAGCACCAGCATTTCCACTCCCAGCCACCTCCACTCCGGCGACTCGGCTCCCGCCCTGGAGAGCAGCCATGCTGTCCCTGTGGCGAATGAGAGGACCAGCAGAGCGATATGTCCGGCCGGACGGGCGCCGCCCAGCAGCAGGGGAATGACAAAGATGGATGCAGCCAGTCCCACGCCGGTTACCTGCTCCCAACGCGCGCACCATCCCGGTGAGCGGGCTGCTGGAGCGCTCGTGGGGCGTGCGCGAGATGCAGGCGGTGTAAACGCGACCATTGGCGCGGGGCCATTCGAGAAGACCGCTTCGCAAGCGGTTTCCTCTTGTGGCTGAAGGAACGCTTGGAGTATGGAGAGACTTGAGCGAAGCCGCGTGCCGACGCGAAGCGTCATTAAGGAACAGGCACTGGCGGAGGAAGCGCGGTAAATAGACGAACCGCCGTAGAGGGTCAAGCTGGATTTGCAGGACCGCCTGACATGCGCTCAGCACAATCGGATCGCGGAGCCGCTGTCAGCAGGCTGGCGACTGTGGTCGCAGTGATCGCCGCAGGGGCGGTCCTGACCGACTCGGCCGCCGCGCTGGAGCCGCTCGTCGAATACGACTGGGGCGCCGTCCGGTGCCGGTCGGAGTTCTTGATCGGCGACCCGGAGAGACTGGGGAGCGATCTGGAACAGCTCACGGATTCCCTGGCACAGACACTGGAACTGACTTCCGACCGGGCGATACTCATTCAGCTGTACTCCAGCCGTCGGCGCTACATTGCCGAAGTCTCCGCGATAACCCCGGATGCCGCGCGGCAGCGGGGCATTTTCGTCGAACGGGAACTCGGCAATGGCGTTTACAGCTTCCAGCAACGTGATCTGCCGGAAATCCTGAGGCATGAGACAACGCACGCCGTCCTGCACGATGCGCTGCCGTACGTGCCATTGTGGCTGGATGAGGGATTGGCTTCGTACTTTGAAGCCGACGTCGAAGACCGGCGGAACAGCCACCCCTTTCACCGTCGGATTCAGTGGTCCCTGCGGCTCGGATGGCGGCCCGATCTCGAACAGCTGGAAGTTTTGCGCCGGCATACTGATCTCGACGTGGGTGATTATCGGCACGCCTGGGCATGGGTGCACTTCCTCCTGAATGAGTCCGACGAGTCGCGTGCCGTCCTTGTCGAGTATCTCAAGCAAATTGCCCGCGGCGAGCCACCTCAGCCGTTGAGCGTCTGTCTCCGGCAGAAACTGCCGGACGCCGCATCGCGGCTGGTCCGGCATTTCGAGCCGCAGCCGGATTGAGCAGGTTCGGGACCTCCGCCACGCGGGAGGCATGTCTGTCGACTCATGCCGCCGCAGAGAGTCGGCCGGCACTCACACGGGACGTTCCGCGATAGGCTCGTCGCACCAGCGTGGCGATGCGATTGATCTGCTCGACGGTCAATGCAGACCCGCTGGGCAGGCACAGCCCTTGTTCAAAGAATCGTTCCGCGACATGGCCGCCGCGGCAACGCGCCCCCGCGAAGGAGCGCTGCAGGTGCAGCGGCTTCCAGACTGGCCGACTCTCAATATTGGCCCCTTCCAGGGCGATCCGCACGTCGTCGCGAGTGGCGCCGAACCGCGACGGATCAATCAGGATGGCGGTCAGCCAGCGATTCGAGACCCCGAACGGCGCTTCCGGCATCAACGATAGCCCCGGCACGTCGGCTAGTTGCTCCGCGTACGAGTTGAATATGGCGCGGCGGGCCGCAACCCGTTGATCCAGCACGTCCAGCTGTGCGAGCCCCATCGCGGCGGACAGACTGCTCATCCGGTAATTGTAGCCGACGACGGAGTGCTCATAGTGAGGCGCCGGATCGCGGGCCTGCTGCGACAGGAAGCGGGCGTTATCGATCAGTGCGGCGTCGTTCGAACACAGCACACCCCCGCCACCCGTTGTCAGGATCTTGTTCCCGTTGAATGAAAAGAAACTTGCCCAGGCGGAAGCTCCCGCAGGGCGGCCCCTGTATGTTGAGCCCAGCGCCTCTGCGGCGTCCTCAATGATCGGAATGCCGTACGGTTTGGCGACGGAGATGACGGCGTCGATATCGGATGACTGCCCGAAAATGTCGACCGCCACAATCGCCTTTGGGAGACGATTCCGCACTGCGCATGCGCGTAATTCGTCCTCAATCAATTGCGGATCGATGTTCCAGGACGTCTCCTCGGAGTCAATGAACACGGGCGTGCCTCCTGCGTAGGCGATTGGATTCGCCGTCGCGCAGAAGGTGAGGGACTGGCAGAGGATCTCATCGTCCGTTTGGACGCCCAGATGCCGCACGATCAGATGCATCGCGGCCGTGCCGCTCGCAACGCCCAGTGCTTCCCGCACTTGAACAATGCCGGCCATCCGCCGCTCGAATTCGGCGAGGTGGGGTCCGCACGGACCGATCCAGTTGGAGTCCAGAACGTCCGAGAGCTGCCTGCCCTCTTCACCGGACAGGTGCGGCGGAGAGAGATAGATCCGTGCCTGACTCATGCGGCCTCCTTGCCGGCGCTGAAGCGGACGCGAGCCGGCACCCCGACTGCGACGGAGCCGGCCGGGACGTCGTCCACGACGACCGCCCCTGCGCCGATGACCGCGTCGTCAGCAATCCGGACCTGCGGCAGAACGGCGCTGCGCATCCCCACGAGCACGCGACTCCCTACGTGCACGTTCCCGGCGAGCGTCGCCCCTGGTGCGACGTGCGTGAAGTCCCCAATCCGACAGTCGTGGTCGACCGCGGCCGATGTATTAACGATCACATGTTCGCCGATCACGGTATCGGGCTGAATGACGGCTCCAGCGCAGACGACCGTTCCAGGGCCGATTCGCACCGACGGATGGACAGTCGCAGCAGGGTGAACAACGCTGATCCACGGCAGTCGAATTCCGCCAGCGATCCGGCGGCGCAGCGAGTTATCTCCGATGGCGATCACGGCGGCGCGACACGGAGCCCCGTCAGCGGACGCGATCGGCCCGGTGATTCGAATGCCGCTGATGTGACGGCCCCACTTGGCGGGCTCGTCGTCGAGAATGGCTTCCACAGACATTCCGGCCGCCTGCAGCGTGGCGATCACGACCTTGGCGTGCCCGCCTGCACCGAGCACCACGACCCCGCATTCCGCCGCCGTTGACGGACGAGCAGCGATTGAGGGGGCGCCTTCGAACTCCGGCATCGTGGCATGATTCTCCGCGGCAATTCCGTCCCGACGGAGCACCGTCAGCATCGTCCGCGCCAGAATCTTCACATCCATCAGCAGGCTCAGCGAGTCTGCATATTCGACGTCCAGCCGCAGACGCGACTCCCAGTCCAGCGAGTTGCGTCCGCTCACCTGGGCGAGCCCCGTGATTCCGGGGCGTACGCTGTGACGCCGGGCCTGTTCCGGGGTGTAGCGCAGGAGATACTCCGTCAGCAACGGGCGCGGTCCGACGAGGCTCATGTCGCCCCAGAGGACGTTCCATAACTCGGGCAGCTCATCGAGGCTGGTCGCGCGAAGTATGCGCCCCAGCGTCGTCAGCCGATCGGCGTCCGGCATCGATTCACCGTTCGCGTTCCGCGCATCGGTCATCGTGCGGAATTTGACGAGCGTGAATGTCGCACCATCCCGTCCGGGCCGCGGCTGTCGAAACAACACCGGCACTCCCAGCCGGGTCCTCACCAGCAAAGCCACGACGGCCATGACTGGAGCGCTGGCCAGGATCAACGGAACGACCAGCAGCAGGTCGAACATCCGTTTGCCGGTGCGGCGATAAAGTGAGCCGAACATCAGGCCGCCCCCGCTTGCAGGACGCACTCGCGGACCGAGGCAGGATCGGCCATGCCACGCTCGGCGAGCAGGTCTTCCAGTTCTTCGTACATGGCCCGCCACACTCGCTCCTGGCGGAACTCACGGAGCACCCGCTGGCGCCCGGCGCGCCCATGCCTGCGGCGAAGTTCGGGCGAGCGCAGATAACGCATGATCGCCGCGCTCAATGCCGCTGCGTCTCCGCACGGAACAAGCGTGCCGGTCACGCCGTCGATGACCGCGTCCACATTCCCGACCGCCGATGTTGCGACCACCGGCAGTTCCATTGCGGCCGCCTCCATCGGGGCGTTCGGGAATCCTTCGCGCCGGCTGGGGAATGCAAACACCGACATCGCCCGGTAATAGGGCGCCGGATCGGCGACGAAACCGGTAATCTGCACACGCGGGTCCGCTTCCAGCTCGTGCCGGACGGCAGAGGCAACCGGCTGCGCGGTATCCCAGCCTCCGACCAGCAGCAGCCGCGCCTGAGGCACCGCGGCTTGGACGTGCCTCCACGCTTCCGCCAGGAGATCAATTCCCTTGTCGCGCGCCAGCCGACCAATGAAACCCACGATCGGAGCTCCCTCACCTGCCGGCGGCCCGTCCAGCTCAGGCAGCGCCGCCGGGCAGACAGTCCGCGGATCGAAACGGCGTGCATCAATTCCGTTGGACATCCCCGCGGCGGCAACGTGAGCGGTCCGGGGACTCCGGATCCAGGCGGATGCGGCGAATGATGCGACCGACGGAGAGACGTACAGAGTGCGGTGACAAAGCGCGGCACACAGGCGTTCCAGCAGCGCCAGCAACCGGCGACGCCACCCCGTCGCGCCGTCGCAGCTCAATCCGCGGACAAGGAACAGCCTCGCGGGAACGCGAGCTGCAAACGCAGCAATTGAGCCGAGCAGTGCTCCCTTTGGGGTACTGACGTGGACAAGATCCGGACGAATGGACCTGAGGATGCGATACAGCTGGATCAGAGACCACACGTCTTTCAGGGGATTAAAGCGGCGCGTCATCGGCACGCCGTGCACGATCACGCCGTCTCGCTGACGCAATTGTTCCAGCACGGCGCCGGGTGCGGCAATCGCATGCAGTTCGTATCCCCGGTCGATCAGATACCGGTTCTGTCCGTGCAGAAAGTGCCATTGTGTCTCCGCCACCGTCGTCACGAACGCGATCCTTCGCCCCGGCAATCCCAACATGCTTCCTTGTCTCCTCATGGCGATACAGGCGGTACGATGGCGCGACGATCCCTTGTCAGGCAGCCGAAGGGAGGCGCGACAGCGCACGGCTCTGGGCAGCCGTGTGTTCCGTTCCGTCAATCAATTCCAGGTAGTCCGTGACCACTCGGCAGGCCTCAAACGCCTCGCGTGCAAGCTGCTCAACCACCGGCGACGGCCGGTGAAACCACTCTGAGCGCCACTCGTCCAACTCGCTCACGACGCGCCACTCCTGTTCCGTCAATTGCATCAATTCCCGGGTTCCGCCGGGATGCTCCAGAACGACCAGCGGACACCCGCAGGCAATCCCTTCCAGCACGACATTGGGCGTCCCCTCGTACCAGGATGGGACCGCGAGTAGATCGGCATGGCGCATCCAGCAGTAAGGATTCTGCTGCACTCCGATCAGGTGCACCGCGGAGGCGAGCCCCAGATCGGAAGCCTGCCGCGCCAGCGCATCACGCTCCTCACCTTCGCCGGCGATCCACAACCGGGCCGACGGCCGAGCCTGCCGCAGCTTGGGAAAGGCAGCCACCAGCCGGTCAAATCCCTTTGTCCAGTCGAGCCGCCCCACGGCGAGAACATGCGGACCAGGTCCCTGTCCTGCAAACGGGTTTCGCTCATGGGATCGGGCCTGAATGTGCTCAAAGGGCACCGGGTTGCGGACAATGCGCATAAGGTCGCGAGGCAGACGCAGAGCCTGATACAGTTCTTCCCGCATGAACTCCGACTGACAGAAGATCGCGTCTGCCGATCGGAATGCTCTCGAACCCAGACGAGTCAGAACGGACCCGCGCCAGCCGTCGCCTACCTGGGAACTCAACAGGTTCACTTCTCGGATGACGATCCGTGTCGCGGGCGGCAGGAACGGCCTCATCAGCAGAATTCCCAGGTTCATCCGGAATGCCGTCGAAAACACGACATCCGGACGCAGCCGGCGAATCAGCCGCTGCAGGCGAGGCAGGGCGGTGGCGGCCCTTCGCGCTGCCAGATCGTGACGGCGCACGTTCGGCGACACCTGGCGCTCAAGCGGACCGCCGCTCCGCACGAAGGCCAGGTGCAGGTCGACGCCTCGGCCGTCGAGCTCATTCAGCACATTCGTGAAGACACGTTGTGCGCCGCCGACGTCCAGGTTGGGGATCGCGAACAGCGCGCGGGGGGTCTTCATCTCGGAGTACTCCGGATCACTTGAGCGCCAATGCCGACCGGCCGCCGCCCGATCGAGCCGGTGCGCGGACAATGCGCCGCCGTCGATCAACCGCGCCGAGCCGATGCAGTGCTTCCGAGACCAGGATCATCGCCAGCCAGACCAGCAGCACCCGCTTGAGCAGATTCAGTTCGTTGCCCAGATCGTTGCGATGGATGTAGAAGGACCAGTAGGCCGCCCCCACAGCCACGCCGGCGCGCGTCGCCATTCGATTTGTGGCCAGCCACACCGACCCCAGCCGCAGCGCGCAGACAAATACGGCGAGAAACCCGAGGAACAGCGGCCAGCCCCCGGCCGCCAGCATCTGCGCCCAGATGTTCGCCGCCAGCCCGTAGTGCACGTCCGCAAACAGCTGCGGCTGAAAGAGCTCGTTGAAATTGACGAACTCCAGACCGAACTCGCCGCTGAAGAGCGTAAACTGGGCGGCGACCGATTGCAGGATGTACCCCGCATCAGTCTGGAAGCCCGACCGCAGCACTTCGTTGAGCACCATCTGCGTCGCGAACGGCTCTGAACCCGTCACCGACGCGATGTAGAACTCAGGGTCGGCCAGCGACTGAGCGACCGAGTCCATCTGGCCGAGCTTCACGCGCGTGTAGATGAACTTATACACAAAGAAGAACACGGTCGCGCCGCAGATCAGCAGCAAAGACGTGCGATGGCGGACCGCCAGCCGCTGACATCCCTGCCGGTGCAGATGCACAAGGAACACGGAGATCACTGCCATCGCGCAGGGCCACCGGAAACCGACATACACGGTAAACAGCAGCAGGCCTCCCGACGCCGCGAACCAGATCCACTGCCGCTGCAGGAACGAGAGAACCAGCGCGAGGGAGGCGGCAATCGCCAGCAGCAGAAACCACCGCGACAATGCGGACATCACGTCAATCTTGGAAGCGGAGAACAGCGCCGAGCCCCCCGCCTGAATCGCCATTGCCAGCCCGACGACCGCGAACAGGAAGGCCACCTGCGGGGCGACCGGATCGGGCCGATCCGGCGCGTCCCGATCCGCCACCGCGCCGCTGGGGTCCCAGCACCAGGCGCCGGCCAGAATCGCACCCAGTACGGTCGTCATGACGGCATACGTCTCGGGCTCAAGCGGCACGCGCACGTCGCCGTACACCCCGTCCGGCACCGATCCAAAGAAGCCCGGCAGGAAGTACACGCAGGACGATACGAACGCCAGCGTGAATAGATCGCACCGCCGATGGGCCGCCAGGAAGTAGCTCAGTCCGCCGCCGGCGACCAGAAACAGCAACAATTGCATGGGTCAGCGAAATCCCATTCGCACGACGCAGCGTCCGCCCGCGGTCCACGATTCCTTCCGCAGAAACTGCCGATTGCGCGGGCTTATAGATGCAGAGAGCGGAACGGGTCAATCCCGGTCGAGCCCCTTGCGCCTGATCGCGTGGTGGTGGCCGTCTCCACGGCCTATCCGGATCGGCGGAACCCTGCTGACTCTCAAGCAATTGTTTGCCGGATTTGAACCTGACTTTCTGCCGGTGCAACTGCGCCCGCTGATCACTTCAACTCTTTGGCAGACGTTCAGGCCGATTCGGTCTTCCTTGAACGTCTTTCGCTGACATTACTCTTCACTCTGAATCAGAGTCGTAAAGCTGCCCAGCCCGAGAAAGATCCCGATCACGGCCGCCAGAACCAGCACGATCTGATAAGTGAAACGCATCGCCAGACTTTTGCGCGTTCGACTGCGAAGGCAGTCAGGTGATTTGTGCCGCACGGCCCAATCGAAGCCGGTGGTCGGGAACAGCAAGCTCGGCACACAGTTCCAGGAGCGGCAGAAGTGGGCGCTGTCAGAATCCCAGCGTCGTCATCCAGTAGAACTGATGCGCATCATCTCGCGCCAGCCCGGCCTGCTCATCGACGGCGTCGCCGTACCAGAACCATGAGTAACCGAGCTGCGTCTGCAGGCTCGAATTGAAGACGTACGTGCCGACCAAATCGAGTTCCTGTCCGATGTGACGGCTGTTCGTCGCGCCCCCCAGCGGCGCGCCCACAATATTGTAGATCGCATCGCCGCGATTGGCCTTGTCGAACCAGTGCCAGTGCGCCAGCAGCGTCATCTTCGAGCATGGCTTGACGCTGATCTGCAGGCTGTAGTCCAGCAGGTTTGCGCCGTTAAAGTTGTCCAGCAGCCCCCAATAGTTGTGACCGAAGGGATAGAGAGTCGTCAGCGTCGAGATCGATCCGGTCCCCGGTGAACTGTCGCCGGAGCCCCACCAGAACAGGCCGCTGATCGCCGGCGTCCAGGGAACTTCGGTCAATGTCAGGCCGGTGATTGCGGAGACGTATCCCGCGTTGACGTCCCGTTCCGCGCCGGCCGTCTGAAAGCGATCCTCGCCGAACTGCCAGGCCCCCTCCGCGTCCCAGTTCCAGTCGACCGCCACCGGCACAACCTCCGGGAGGGGTTGCATTCCCCAGTGGCGAATGCCGAGTGAGTGCCGGTTGCCGTCGTGCCGGTCCAGCAGTCCCTGATCCTCCTTGTTCCAGATCCAGAACAGGTCGAGCGAACCGCCGACGACTCTCTTGCGGGATGCATACACGCCGCTGAGCCAGACGCTCGAATCAGCCACGTCGTGGCTGGTGGGCCGGAACTGCGACGCTACTGCTGCCCCGTTGACCGGCCGCACCGCGAACACATCGACATTCCAGTCCGCACTCTGGTAGTACGTGCGGAACCCCTCGAAGTTGCGCCACGTGTTGGCCCAGCCCAGCGGCGAGATGAGGTGCTGGGAGCCGTACTGCAGGAACTGGCGGCCGGCCCGGAACCGCAGACTTTCGCCGTCGCCGTCCCACAACCGCACGTCGCCGTAATACTGCAGCAGGTCGGCGCGATTGCGGTCGATGGGGACTTCGGCGACGTCGTTCTCGAAGATCGCGGCGTCGATCCCCTGCACGTAGCCGGTGATCCAGTCGTTGCCGATCGAGAAGAACGGCGTAACGCGCGTGAGGCTGTAGTTGTTATGGACGGTCCCGTTCGGCCTCAGCCGGTTCTGCTCGTCCATGTACCGGTAACGGAACTCGCCGCCCAGCGTGTACTTCCAGTCGCCGTATGCCGGCCGGTCCTTGAAGCAGTCGAGGCTCCATCCGTCGCCGCACAAGAGATCGCCTGGCGACGAGAGGACCGGGCAGGGTGGTTCGATTGAAACGCAGTCAGACTGCGCGAACAGGGCGGACGGCGCGACGAGACAGGCGACCAGGAATCCCGGCAGCCGGCAGTTCAGAATGCGCGCCACGGTCGGGACTCCGTTCCAGCCGGATAGTCCGGCAACTTCGGGAGAATCGGCTGGACCGCGGCGAAACATGCGACTCACACCGGGTAAGTGTGCTGAATGCGTCGGCGGCCGGCCGATTGCAACGGAGACACCGGTTGGAATGGTGGTAGGTTGTGTTAGCGCGACGCGCCCGCTTGCTCCAGCGACGGGCATTCAAGCAGTCGTGGAAATGCAACTCGGACCGCACACGGGTATTAGTTCCAGCAGAACCCGGAGACGATGCTCAAGCCCTTCTGCTCGGCGAGTTCGGCCGAGGCCAGGAAGGAGCGGATTCCGGGAGCGCAGGCAATTTGAGCCCTCGCGCGATGGCATGCTTAACAGCCGTGATCGAAAGCACGACGACCATTTTGCGGATCTGGGGAATAAGTGCCGCGCCGGCATCGATGGTCGCGTACCGCATTCTGTCGCATTGGGCTCATCGGGGCGATCAGCCAGCCCCGGGAAGTGGGGGAGGGGGAGGCTCCTGCTGCGCGATAACTGTTGATGAAGCACCTGATTCTCAGCATGGTCAAAGCGCGATCAGTGAGTCCGTTCGCAAGGCCTGGAACGACGTCGCACAAGGTGTTTCCCGATGGGATCGCACCGGTCGCGCAAGCTCGGCGAAATCCGGCGGCGCTCGCCGGCACGTGCCCCTCACGATTGCAGCAGAGAATCCACTGCCCCGTCTAATCCGACAACATTGCTCCCAACGTCGCCAGTTCCTCAAAACGATTCACCGACTCGTGAGCGGTCCAGGCGATACCGCGCAGCAGCAGGATCCGGAACAGCGGGTCGTCGAACGTCCATGAATAATGGCCCAGGATCGACACGAAGACGCGGCCGGGTTGCGAGGCTGTCGTATCCGCCTGCTCCAGCGACCAGAATAATGGGTGCGACTGCTCGTTCTCGACACCGGTGGCGATCACCTGCAACCCCGCCGGGTCGCCTCGCAGTTGCCAGTAGCTCTCGTCGTGGAAGGCGACCTGGCGAAAGTTGCCCGCGATGGGATGGTTCCACCCCGTCCCGGCGCCCACCGGCTCAAACGACAGGCTCAACGGTCCATGCCGGTACTTCGTGCGGGAGGCGTCCGACGCCAGGCCGATGCGCTTTGCCAACGCCGGCGCGTCCGGCCCCCCTTCGATCGCCCAGTGGATATACACCAGCCCCCCGCCCCGGCTCAGGTGGGCGTCGATGGCCTGCGCCCGTTCCTCGTTCCATGTTCCCTTCTGATAGAAGACGATCGTATCGGCCGCAGAAAGCTGTTCGGCCGTGGGCCAATTCATCGCCGTGTCGACTGTGACACCGACCGCTCCGCCCAGCAGCTCGCTCCATACCTCCAGCCACTTGGGATAGTCGTGTTCTCCCGGGCCATGATCTTTCTCTCCCGCCACCAGCAGAATCCGCAGCGGTGAAGGGGCGTCGTCGCCTGTCGCGCGCGGTGAATCTCCATCCGCCGGACCACTCTGCCCCAACGCCTGCGCCACTTCGGCCCGCGTCCGCAACAGCGGCGGCGGCATCCCGGAGTCGCGAGGCATGTGCGGCGGCTCTGTCAGCAGGAACGTCAGCAAGTCGCGCATCCGCTCTGGTCCCAGCTTTGGCGCCAATCCGTCCGGCATGATCGACACAGGCGCATGCCGCATCTCGTCCACGTCGGTTGCCAGAACCGAGTGTACGTTGCCGTCACGATCGCCGATCAGCAGCCGTTCCCCGTCGGTGCGCACTGTGCCGGTGAGCACGTGCCCGCTGGCCAATGCCACCACTGATCCCAGGTAATCGGGATTGATCGTCGAGCTTGGTTGCGCAACATCCCGCAGCACCGACCGGTAGTCGCGATGCACGAGGTTCGACAGATCGGGTCCGATCGCTCCGCCCCTGCCATGCACCACATGACACTTGCTGCAGGCGGCCTCTTCACTGAAGAAGACCTGTCGGCCGCGCCCCCAGCTTCCGCCGGCCAGTTCGGGCACCTCGCGCCGCTCGAGTGACGACTCCGGAGTCGCCCGCAGATTGGCCCACGGCAGAAGGAAGCGGTTCAAGGGAAGTTCGCGCAGCCGGGACTCGTCGTCGGGATGGACCCAGCCGATCGATACGCCGAGGATCGCCGAAGCGTCCCCGGCACCGGGCGCGCCGGTCTGGATTCTGAGCCTCATGCTCAGTAATTCGCCGTCGGGTTGCGGGGCAGGAATCCTGGCATGCATCCAGCCATCGGGGCCGGCCGAATCCTGCTCCGCCTGATCGCCGACGCTCCATACAACGCTTTCGCCCCGGGGCGCTTTCAGCCGCAGGCCAATGAATTCCTCCGGCCACTCATAATCGAGCCGACTGCCAGGCTGCACAGCGGGGTGCAGCAGGTGCCTCAGATCGACCTGCGTCGTGAGCGTTAACACGCCCGGCTGCCCGACGAGCTCGTCGAGGCGGGAAGTCTCGGCATCCTCCGGCGCGAGTGCCCGACAGACGCTGTCGTCCAAGTGCGGCAGTACACCGCTCCACCCCGGCAGTGTCGGATCCTTCGCCTCCCAGACGGCGAGCACACCCTGCAGCGAATAGGCGAGGTCGATCTGGGGTTGCGCGTCGAGTGGTTGCGCCCGCGGTTCCGGCCGTGTCGTCGTCCGCTGCGTTGCGACAATCGTCGCCTCAGTCTTCAACGGCGGATCGCTGCGAGGCCAGGGCAACGTCAGCGCATACGAGACGGCCTCGCGATGCGGCTCCGACGACAGGACGAGTGTGCGTCGATCAGCGGTGACCCCCACTCCCTGCACGGACAACTCCCGGCGCGAAGCCCCCTGCTGCCGCTGCACGACTTCGTATCCCGGGCGCAGGGACTCGAAGCGATCACCGGCCGAGACGTACTCACCATAGGTAATCGCTATTCCCTCAGTTACATCCCTGAGCTGGAAGGGTTCAATCGACCGGTCGAAAGCCACCCGCACCTCTTGAGGACCTGCCGTCCAGACGGCCGTGGGCTGCGGAGCGTCGCGATCGGCATAGCGAATCGCAAACAGCTTTCCATGACCCGTTGGCCCCGTCCCCCAGTCGGGATCGCCACTGTGACAGCACACCAGCAGGTCCCCGTGCGGGGAGACACAGCAGTCCACCGTGAGCATTCCCAGCGACGCGATGATCTGATTTCGGGCGACGTACGCGCCTCTGGACGTTCGCACCAGTTCCGTGCGATACAGCTTGCCGCGCGACTCCCCTGTCACGAACACGTCCCCTTGCCACTCCTCGGGGCCGAACAATGCTGTTTGGGGCGGCGACGCCGGATCGTGCGATCCCAGAGAGAATCGGCGCGGCAGGTTAAACGCCAGCCCACACGTGGACTGGTGCTGAGGGGCGTAATCGAACAGGCTCGGCTCGTCGATGACGCTCGGCAGATGGACCGGGTGTCGTGGCGGGAATCCGAAATGAGGTTTTGCTGAGCTGTCCGTCAATGGAATGTGCAGCAGTTCATCGAAGGGGTTGCCGTTCGGCAGCCAGGTCGCTCCTTCCTGGTCGGTGGCAAATAGCTCGCCGTGCTCATCGAAGTCGAGGCCGATGGTGAATCGCACTCCCGTGCACACGATGGAGCGCCGCGACAGGTCGGGTTCGATTCTCTGAATCGTGCCCCGGTCGCTCGCCAGGTCGTAATGGGCTTGCCCCTGCTCATCGATCAGATAAGCGTTGTTATAAGCGGCCGTGCCCAACCCGAAGTAGATGGCCCCCGCCGCGTCGATCGCCACGCCGATGGTGTCGACATTGGGGGGAATCTCTTCCCATCCGTCGGCGATCACCCGCTCCTCGTCGGCTGTCCCGTCGCCATCCCAATCGATTATTGCCGACACTTTCCCCTTGGAAGCGACGACAACTCCCTCAGCGCGACCATCAACCGGGACTGCGCCGTCCGATGCGTCACGGTCATCCTTGAGCAGCACATGGCCGTGAGGGATGACCGCCATTCCAATCGGGCCGCGCAAGCTTCCCTGGCCGTCAAAAAAGTAAACAGCCTGATCTTCAAGGGAATCCCCGTCCGTATCGCTCAAGAGCCAGATGTCGCCGTTGTATCCGAGCGCATACAGCTTTCCGTCGGCCCGGTAGCTGAGGTTGTTCAGGTTGGGCAGATCGACGGGGAGTTCATAGACCTCAAAGCCCGGCACCAGCATTTGGACTAACGGCCGGGAATCTGTTTCGGCGGCGACGGTGGGGCCAGCCAGCAGAGCGCTTCCCAATAAGAGGCATAGTCCGCCCAGCAGGAATCCCGATCGCTGCATTGGCCATTGCCTTGTCGAAGGACCGAAGCAAGGGGGCATGCCGCCACTCACTTTGACAACATCCTTAGCCGTCATCCCGCATCGTTCGGTCGCCCGGGTGGACGTCAATAAAGAATCACAAACGACTTGTCGTGATCCGCGTAGGCGGCCGCGAAGCTCCAGACGGGAACGCCGTCCGCTTTCCCCTTCTGGGGAGTTGGCCGCCCCCGCTCATCATAGACCTGCCACGCGACGCTGCCCCCCTTATTCCAGCCGGTCCCTTCGGTCCACACCATCAGCACCTGTCCCGCTTCGTTCGCGGCCAACACTGGATGTTTGCGCTTCGGTCCGCGGCCGGCTGCGGCGATCGGCCTGATCCGTGCCGCGGGATCGCTCAGGTCTGCAAAGAAGACCTGCTCCGCCGTCTCCCAGGCGCCCCATGTCTTCTCCCCAAGGTGGGTGAACGCCTCGCTGCTCATCGGGCAGGCGTTGATTTCCCACTCCTGCAGCTTGCGGCTGGCGAACGATTCTCCATCCGGGGACGACAGCAGGTACATGTCGCGATGCACGTCCTCGCGGGCCGAACGGTAGAGCAGCATGATCTCTCCCTGCGGACTGATCGTGCCTCGCATGCCGCAACATCCGCAGGCCCCGACCTGATCGACGTCAATGGCCCGTTCGCCATTGAATGTCCGGCCGTCATCATCCGACGACACAATCCAGACGCGGCGCTCTCCCTCCTGTCGTTCGCCGGCATGCCAGGCGACGACGACGCGCCCATTGGCATCGGCCGCGATGCAGGCCCCGCCGTCGAGGCCATAGGCGGACTGGATCAGGTTTCGCTGCGGCTCGAAGCCGTCCCCCCGGTCGTTCAGCCGCGTGTAGAGCAGCGGGAATTCCCCGTCGGGACCGCGTGGGCGAGCCTGCTTTGACCCGTTCCAGGCGACGTGCGGCCGGTCGTCGCGACCGAGAGCCAATTGGGCGCCGCGAATCGTCCCGGTCGCCACGACGCTCGCCGGCTCGCTGTTGACTCGAATGGGAGCTGAGAATTCCTGTGCACCGGAGTCTCGTTTGCGGTAGTAGACGTCGCCCGCCATCGCCTCGCCGCGGAAGTAGATGAGATGCAGCGTCGCATCAGCGCCGACCACGACCTGCGGCTGAATCCCATCCTCTGGCAGGCGCTCGACACGAACATCGAATTCTTCGGCGAGTAACAGGGTCGGCGCGGCGGCCAAAATCGTGAGACCCAACAGCCACGCGGTAAAGCCTGTGACCCTGATAGCGGTAGCCATCTGTGCTTCTCGCCAGTTACTTCACGCACATGCGATAGCGACAACTCGATCAGTATCCTGACGAATGAACCTGGGCGGAGCAATCGTCGAAAACCTTGGCCAGTCCGGCACCTGCATCAGGAGCGCTCATCGGCAGGCCCACCAGGTATCGCATGCGGGAGAACACTGAGAGGACGTTCAGTGAACCGATGGCCTGGAGGCCCGCGACGGCAAACTCGTGACGAAACTGTTGTAGAGGGATGGGGTGGTAATGGCGGAGCGTGCGTCCCTGGAGTCGGCGGGTGAACTTCTGCCAGGCGACAGCCTGTTCCTGGCGATCGGCTTCCTGGAGTGGTACGAGGCACAGGCATCCGACAAGGTCCGCTACGCGCCGCTGCTGTTAATCCCGGTCGAGTTGCACCGCCGCACCGTCAACGCGCGGTTTCGCGTCCGCGTGCTGGACGAGGAAATCACGACTAACCTGTCGCTCCAGGCAAAGTTAAAGGTGGACTTCGGCCTCAAACTACCGGATGTTTCGGATCTCGAGGAACTCGTCCCGCCGGACTACTTCTCGGCCGTTGAGAACGTCATCACCGACCAGAAGCGGTGGAAGGTGCATCGCGACAAGATCACGTTGTGATTCTTCTCTTTCGGCAAGTTCCTGATGTTCCGCGATCTGAATCCGGACGTCTGGCCGGAAGGAAAGGGACCTGGAGAAAGCGTGCTCGTGAGAGGGCTGTTGCGGGAGCCGGTTGCCTTCGAGCCGCCCCTCATTACTGAGACTTTCTCGACCAGCGGCTGGCGCCGGAGTCCACTTGCCACGTCGTGGACTGCGACAGCTCGCAGGCCGCAGCGATTGAAGAGGTGCGCGGCGGGCGGAATCTGGTCATACAGGGCCCACCCGGGACGGGCAAATCTCAGTCAATCGCCAACATCATCGCGGCGGCAGTGCGGGACGGCAGGACCGTCCTGTTTGTCGCCGAAAAGCTGGCCGCGCTGCAGGTCGTCAAATCGCGGCTGGATCGCGTCGGGCTGGGAGACATCTGCCTGGAGCTGCATAGCCACAAGGCGAACCGTCGATCGGTTCTGGACGACCTGGAACGAACCTTGGATCTCGGTCGCCCGGCAAATCAGAACCTGGAGCGGCAGGCCGCCGAATTGGGGCGTACCCGTGGCAAGCTGAATCGCTACGTCCAGCAACTGCACTCTCCCATCGAACCTTGTCGACGGACGCCCTATGAGTTGATTGGCTCGCTCTGCCGCTTGCAGGCCGACGGAATAACGCCCTTCAAGTGCGCGATCCCCGAGATCGAGACATGGTCGGCCACAACGCTCCATGACAAGCGCAGGCTGATCGAAAACATCGTCGAGCACATCGCCGAGTCGGGTGTGCCCGATGAGAACGTCTGGCGCGGAGTCCGGAAAACGGTGCCGCTGCTTCCCTCTGAACTGCAATCGCTGCAGCAGCCGCTGAACTCACTTCACAACGACGTTGAGCGCATTCTGGAGGGGGCGAAAACCGTCCTCAAGATGTTCCTCAGCCCGGACTACCAGAAAGAGGGACTGCAGCAGGCCGGAGAGGAGCAACTGCTGCACGGGAATCCGTCGACCGCGGAACAACTGGGACAGAGACTGGTGGAGAACCTGTACGCCAACCTGTCAATCCTGGATCCGACCTTGGACCCACCACACAGCCTGGAGTAGAGCCGGCTCCAGCGAAGCCACGCGAGAACGAACGAACTTAGCGCTCTGCTCCTTGCCTATCTTGACGCCTGAAATCCGTTTGGCGCCGGATGCGGATTATCACCCGGTGGGCCCCGCGGCCGGGCAGGGGTCTGGTTCAGTTTCCGGTGTGCTCGGGCGATCGGACCAATCGTTCCGAGATCCTCCCGCTGCGTGCCCTTGCCCTGCTCCTCACCGTCACCACCCCACGCCATGCGATGATGAGTGATCAGTTAGTTACTCCGTCAGATGATACGGCCGGCATGCTGCTCGAACCTGCGGCAGGATACTGTCGAATGGATCGAATCCTCGCTGTAAACGAGCGACACACGCATAGGGTCTCGTGAGCTCCAGGCATCTTCCGCGGCGTGAACCTTTGCAACGGCAGACTCCTTTGTGACCGGAGAAGCGGATCAATTTCGGAGTGGTCATGATTCCTCGTCGGGCATCGATGAAGTCCAACCGTCGGGCCGCCGCGACCGTCGGCCCGGGGCGCACCTCGCTCAATTACTGCGGCCGCAAGCAGTTGAACAGGCAGCTATTTCAAGCTCGTCCGAGTCCAGTGGCCCCGCGGCCGGGAAGTCGATGTCGGTTTCTGCGAGGTCGTTGAAGTAGTTAGTGAGAACGCTCAACGCCACATGCGCCACGACTTCGGTGACCGCCCGAAAGTCTGCGAGCTCCTGATCCTCGGTACGTCCACGCGTACGGACCACGGCGTCGGCAAAGCCTTCGACTTGACGGCGGCGAACAGCTCTGCCTGTTGAGGGTTGGCTTCATCCGGAGTGACTTGGGGGAGACGGACATCGTTTTCGTTTCTCGCAAAGCGAGATGGAAGGTTCCCACGAGCCTCTCGTTTGTCAGTCCAAAGCTCATTGCACCCGATTCAGACGAAAGCCTCCCCTTGCTGACTGCGATGGCGGAGTCCTTGAACTTTCAATTGAGTCTTGTCTGAGTGTGTCTCGTGGCTTCGCGGCTTTGCGGAGGCAGTCCCTTTGTTTGAAACAGACTACACTTGTGGCCGGCATGCCGAACCGCCGAAGGCCGAGCGAGCAACGACGAAGGGAAACGTCCGAAGAGCGCGTGTGGAATGCTGTTTCCAAATTGCGGCGGTCACGTTTCCCCTGAGGTCCCTGCCCTGCGTCCACCAACTCGGCATCCACGATCTGAACGCCGATCTTCTTCGACCAGATAGTGGTCAGCCCGCAGGTTCGGGCTGTTTCATCATCCGCCGCAGGCACCATTCGAGTCCCAGCAGTCCGAGCAGGACGGCCCAGAGTGCCGGGGCATCCCATCGGGGCAGGGTGTGCACCAGCGTTTCTCCGGGGGATGGGCGAAACTGGTTCAGCAGGGCGGCGAGTTGCCGGCTCGTCTGCAGTCGCTGCCCCTTGCCGGCGTCCGCGAGCTGTTCCAGATTCTGCGGCTGCGGCCGGGGGTCGAGCCATTCGTCGGAGCGGTGCAGCAGTTGCAGATTGATTGTGGACTCGGCGACGTTTTCGTCCCCGTCCCACGCAGTGACCAGCAGGCGTGCCGGCTGCATCGCGCGGGTCGGGTCGTCGTGGCCTCGGGGCAAGCGGGCCGGGAGTTCTGCGGCGTATTCGGCCTGCGACGTGGCTGCGGCCAGTTCGGTTGAGGGAACTGGAACGCTCGATTCGGCGGTCGGACCGGCGGCGGGCAGCAACTGGGCCGTGACGCGGTAGCCGGTGGTCGGCTCCAGGTTGCTGTCGAAGGCCTCCGCGACGACCTGAATCGGGTCGCCGGGGGCGTAGATCAGGCGGTCGGTCTGCACCAACAGCCGGCGCTGGGAGGCGCGGGAGTTTTCGGCGAGCCAGCGGACGACGTTCCGCCAGAACTTGCGGTAGTAGCGGTTGTCTCCTTCGCCCCACTCCGACTCGAAGTAGCGGCCCCAGTCCACGGTGGTGTCGGTAGACATCGCGAACGTGCGGCCCCGGCCGAACGTCTCGCAGGCAAACACCGGCATTACGCCGACATTGGGGAGCGGCGTCGCGGTCTCGCCCAGGAGCGTGGCGGCCGGCTTGACGCGCGAAATCAGATTGGTGCCGCGAAACGCCGGCATTGCGTCGAGCGCGCGGCGGTTCTGCTGCGGGTCGTCGAGGATCTGCCAGATCGGATGCGATTCAACCTCAACCGGCACGCGGACGCTGAACCCCGTTCCGAGGTAGTCGCGCCGGCCGGTCATGTCGAAAGGAATCAGCTTCTCCCAGTCGGTGCGGTCCCAACCTCCGGAGCCGAACGCCGTGTGTCCGCCGACCATGGCGAAGCCCCCGCCGCGCTGCGCGACCAGTTCCACCGTCCACTGGATCTGCTCCGGCGTGTAGGCGGCCTGAGAGATGTCGCTGCAGATCACGACGTCGTACTCGAACAGCTCCTCGCGCGTGACGGGATAGCCGCGGTAAGGATCATCGATGCGCTGCAGCGTGGGCCGCGCGGCGTACTGGTTGTTGACGGTCAGCGGGACGCACTCGATGTCCGTGTCCTCCTGCAACGCGTCCCGCAACCAGCGATACTCATTGCCGGTGGTCCCCTCCATGTAGATGACTTTGAGCTTCCGGCTGCGTTCGGTGAGGCGAAAGGGGACCGAGTTGTTCTCGGCGACGGCCTCGCCCGGAAGCTCCGGGACCTCCAAGACGAGTTCACCCAGGTCCTGATCGACCTGGACGACGAGTTCGAAGGGTTGAGGTCCGCCGGTCAACGTGACCGGCAATGTGGCCGCCGCCGGCGCCGAGGGCCGATCGGCCGGGCGCACGGCGAGCACCACCCGCTGCCCGTCGTAGCCGCTGCTCGTGATCGTCGTGCGGATGGTCGCGGCGTCGCCGATGGTGACGCGCTGCGGCACAGCCAGATCGGTAATCCCGATGTCGCCGAGGAGTTCCTCTGCCGGCGGTGAGAACGAGTGGACTTCAATCCCCAGATCGGCGTACGCGGCGGCGAGTTCGGGCAGCCGTTCGGCGGAGTCTACGGCTCCGTCAGAGAAGACGACGATGGCGCGCGGGAGCCGGTCGCCGAAGCGGGCGGGCAGCCGTTCGAGCGCGGCGGCCAGTTGCGAGGCGTCGTCGGAGGGAGCCAGTTCGGCCAGTCCGGGGACCGCCACGAGATGTTCGCCGAAGCGATAGAAGTCGATCGTAGGCCGCGTCTGCGGATTCAACGCGCGCGTCGCCTCATCGATCGCGCGCTGGACCTGCGACAGTCGTGATTCGGGCCGGCCGAGGACCATGCTCTTGGAGCAGTCCACAAGCAGTGTGGTGGACGCGGACTGTGGGGGCAACTGCGATTCGCGGCGCTCGACCGGATTGAGCAGCAGCGCGGCCAACGCGAGGAGCACGCATAGCCGCGGGGCGAGGAGCAGCCAGGAACGCTGCTTGGGAGCGACCGCGATGATGCGGGCGATCACGACCAGCAGGACAATCGCTCCGATGAGCGGTCCGTAAAGCAAGACGTCGTACAGGGGCTGCCACGTCATCGGTAACGGCTGACGTCACGATCGGTTCATCGGGGGCGCCGGAGCGGACTTCTGCAGTTGGCACGACGTGGCCCCGGAGAGAGCTCTGCGTTGTCGTGCATCCAATGGACGGCACTCGGAGTGTGCCTGCGACTTTGAGTTGTTCGCTGCGCGGACAACCGAAATCTGTTCCCCCGGGGGCGACGCCGCTTACTCGATGTCCTCCGACAGGGTGCGGTAGTAATCCTCGACCATGCGGGCGTAGTCGGGGTGGACGGCGTCGTTGGATTGTTGCAGCGAACCGCTGAGGATCGCCTCCTGAATGCGGCGTTGCAGGACGCGGTCCACATTCCGCAAACCCTCAAACGCGTTCTGCGCAGAGGCGCCGAGCCCGCGGTCCTCGATCTTCCGTTCGCCGGGGTCGTCGCTGGTGAGGCCCTGGTCGGTGGCCGATCCTACGGGCGAAGCGTTGTCGGCCTGGCGGGCGTCTCCCTGCGCGGCCGAGGCGGTTCCGAGGAGTTCCTCCAGCCGATCGAGGGCTTCGCTCAACGGCCGGTCGCCGCGGGCGAGAGGACGCGTGGCTGTGACGAACTCCGCGGCCCGCGACTCGGCCAGAGAACGCTCGGCGTCAGACTGGGCCCGCCGCAGTTCTTCGAGTAGTTCGGCGGCGCGCTGCTCGGCCGCAATCAGTTGTTCGAGCTGGGCCTCACCGAACTCCGATTGCACATCGCGGAGTGCGGCGGCAAGACCTTCCAGGTCGTCGGCGGCCTGATCGGCCGAGCGGGCCGCCTGTGCGGCTCGGCCCGCTTCCAACTGGTCGGCGGCGTCCTGCATGGCGTCCACTGCAGAACCGGGCGGATGCGCGGCCAGTTCCTCAGTGAGCCTGCGCTGCACCGACCAGTCCTGCTCGCCTGCGCCTGCCTGCAGTTCGTCCAACAGGTCGGAGAGTTCCTCGCCTTTTCCGGCCAACTGACGCTGCCGGCTCTCGGTCGACTCCTCCGCTCCCTGCTGCTGCGCGTCGCCGGACGATGACGACCGACCATCACCGGCCACCTGCTGGATTTCACCCTCCAGCGCCCGCTGGTCGGCGCCGAGGCGCTCGGCTGCGCGCTGGGCGGCGTCGAGCCGTTGGCCGAAGTCCGGATTGTGGCGGCGGGCCAGGTGTTCGGACAGCCGTTCGAGATCGGCGGCCGCCTGCTCCGCGGCGGCGATGGACTCGGCATCCTGATCGCCGCTTTCAATCGACTCGCCGCTGCGTTCGATCGCGTCGGCCGCCGCCTGCATCCGTTCGGGAGCGAGTTCGCCGAAGCGTCCGTCGGCCAGTTCTTGCTGCAGTCGCCGGGCCGACTCCGCGGCTTCCTGCTGCGCGCGAGCCAACTCTTCGCGGGACGGAGTCTGTTGCTGTTCGCTGGACGACTCGGTTTCACCAGATTCCTGCTGTGAGGGATTCTCCGATGACGGCTGACTCGACGACTTCGATTGGCTCTGACTCTGAGACTGCGATTGGCTTTGCGACTGACTCTGGTTTTGTGACTGGCTCTGCGAACTGCTGGAGCACTGGGAGGCCGACTGGCAGAAGCTGCGCTGTTTCTCGGCGAGTTGTTCCATCTCGCGGCGGAGGCGGGCCAACTGTTCCTGCTGTTGCTCCTGCGGCTTCCGTTCGGGCGGGCGCAGCTTCTGCTGTTCCTGCCGGTCGACCTTTCGGCAGGCGGCGGCCGACGGCGAGTTGCTGAACTTGAGGATCTTCCGCAGATTCTGCCGCGCTTCGATGAGCTGCGCCAGCGCCTGCTCTTCAAAGACCTGGCCCATCGCGATCATTTCGGAGTCGAGGGCGTCCGCCGCGTGCCGCATTGATGCGACCGCGTCCTCAAGCGGCGGCACGGGTTCGACCTGGGCGGCGAGTGCGGCCGCGAGCGATGCGGTCTGTTCCTGCAGCACGCGCTCTTCCGCGGCGAGGGACGGGGCGTCGGTGGAGTCCGGTCGCTGCAGCGATTCGAATGTGCGGCGGAGGATGTCGCGCTGCGTGGCGATCAGCTTCTCCAGTGAGAGGCATTCCCCCTGGCAGTTGCCGCTGCAGTTGCTTTCGCGGAACTCGTACTCGCGACGAAACGGGCGGATGTCGAGGAACCGCAGTTCGCTGACAACCCGCAGCGCGTCCGGCTCGCGGTTGTCGACGGCGAACGCGTAGTACGTGATTGCCTCGTTCATGGTGAGATCGAGGTCCTCCAAAGGGAGGATGATCGAGTGGCGGATCGAATCCGGGAGATCTGCCGGGCTGCTCTCCCACAATGTTTGCTCGGGACCGTCGCCGATCTTGTAAATCACGCCGACCCGGGCGAGACCGTAATCGTCGTCGGCTTCGATCGAGAACAGCACCTCCTGCGTGGGCACGGCCTCGGCGTCTTCGGCGGGGGAAGCGAACCGGATCCGCGGCGACTCGTCGGGAACAACGCGGATTCGCAACGGGTAGGATTCATCAGTCATGCCGTCGGCCGCGGCGGCATGGAGGGTCACCGCAACCGACTGGCGCAGGTGGCCGATGGATGCCTCCGCGACGCTGTCCTCCAGTCGCTGCCGCCAGCCTGGGAGTTCGATGGCGGGATCGAACACCGCCGTGACACTTTCCGGCGGCCGGTTGTAACGCGCGGCCAAGTCGAGGCTCGATCCTTCCGGGATGCGGAGTGCGTCGGCGGGGCCTTCGGTTTCAGCGAGCCGGGTATAGGCGGGGGGCGTGATCCGGGCGGTCCATTCGTCGAGCGTCAGCGGCGCCTGCACGAGTACGATGCGGTCCGGGTGCGGCAGCGGTCCGGCTTCAATGCGAATCTCGAGGTCACTCCGGCAATCGGATACGAGGGCCGTCAGCACCCCGCGCAACGGTCCCTTCTTCGCGGGCTTGAACGCTACCTCGGTCCACTCACCCGGCGCGCCATCACCGGCAGGTCGATAGAGGACGCGGGCGGACTGGACCGGACGGCCGCTGACTTCGGCGGTGATCGTGAGGGCGTCCCCCTGGGCAATCCGCTCGGGAAGCTTCGCGATTGCGACCGTGGTGTACTGTGCCGGCAGCAGGAACGTGCGGGCCGTGGCGACACGCGACTCCGGCACGATCAGCAGCGCTACCAGCCAGGCGAACAGGACAACGGCGCAACCGGCCAGGGTTGCCCACAGCATACGGCTGGGCGCCAGTTCGTCGAATTCGCGCCCTTGCACCTTGTGCTCGGTCTCTTCACTCAGCGCGGCGACCAGCCGTGGATCGGCCGGGGCAACGGCATCGGGGAAGAGGGCGTAGTCGTGACTGGTGCGGAGCCGCTGGCCGAGTTCGGGCCAGGCCGCTTCGGCTGCGGCGGCGGCATCGGTGGACTCGAAACGGAGGCGACGCTTGAGCAATGAGCCGGCGGAGAGGGCGAGTGCGAAGGCTAACGCGCCGGCAATGCCGCGCATGAATGCCGCGAGTTCGAGGAAGTAGTCCGACGTGGCGACGGCGGCGAGGGACAGAATGAGGAGCGTCAGCGCGGCGGCAGCGGCTGTGACCATGCGGCGGCGGCGGGCGGAGTCCCGCAGGTCGAGGAGTTGCTGATGATGCCGTCGCTTCGCAGTGCGGGAGGTGGGGGCGACGTGGGGAAGCGTAGCCTGGATCATCGCGTGGTTCCTGGCCCGTCGAGGGCGATGTGCACATGGACACGCAGCGGACGGCACACAGAATGTGCCTGCGACTCTGACATTATTCCGGATCTTCGTCGAATTTCATACGTGGAACGGCGACTGGCGGTGTTTCGCCCATGGGGGTTCATGTGGCCGGGAGGGACGCGAGGGGCTCCTCATCAGGAATGCGCGGGCATTTCATTCGGCGACCCGGCTGGCGAGGAGGGTCTCAGCGGCAAGGGCGGCGAGGAGGATCCAGACGAGGATGGGCCAGAGTTCGTCCGAACGCGAAACGCCGGGGGGCGCCAGCGCCCGGGCCTGCAGTTTGCGTTCGGCCTCGGGGTCGTTCACGAGGCCGAGGGCTTCGCGGAACTGTTCAGGGGTCAGCCGCTGGACGCGCGATTCGCGCGGCTCGGGATTACGGACGAGCAGCGCCCCGTCGTCCTCAGTGATACCGGGCGGGTTGGCGGCGGTGGTCTGTCGCGCATTCACGGTTTGGCGCGGATCGAGCTGGCCTGTGAGTGAAGCCGCGAGCTGGCGGACCAGGGGGACGTAGAGCCGTCCGCGGGGCCAGTCGTTCCAGCCGCGGTCGGCGGTGGTGGCGACGAGGATCACACGGCCGTCGCCGACGGAGCGCTCAACCATCAGCGGGAAATCGCCCGCACGGAGGAGGACGGTGTCCCAGCGGTCCTGTAGAGTCTCGTCTTCGATTCGCAGATCGAGGAGGCGGGAGACGGTGAGCCGGCGGAGGTCTCCGTGCTGTGGGTCGGAGAAGGGAGCGAGGGCCGGGTGCGTCGCGGCGATTTCGGTGATACGCGCGGCATGGTCGCGCGGAGCGGGGAGCGGCCCGGCGGGAAGGACTCCCGCGTCCACGAACGACTCGAAAACGGCGGGCGTCATGCGGTCGCCGGCGAAGAGTAGCACGTTGCCGCCGGCGTCGAGGAACTCGCGGAGTCGTGCGGCGTCGGTGTCCGTAAATCGTCCGACGTTGGCAAGCACGATGAGGCGGAACCCGTCAAGAGCCGGGAACCCCTCGCCCCGTTCCCAGACCAGCCGCTCGATCTCGAACGTGCGGGCCGGCCCGTCACCGACAGGGGTCGTCAGTCGCAGGGCCGTTTCGAGGAAGTAGGTCTCGCTATCGTATTCGTTGCGGCCGGGGTCGCCGTCAACAAGGAGGACCCGGTCGGGATGGCGAACCTCAAAGGCGACAAAGCGGCGATTGTCCCAGGGGAGCGGGTCGTCCCAATCGAGATCGACCGCGCCCTGCCAGACGCCGGGTTCGTCAATCTCCAGCGGGATGTCGAGGGTGACCCGCCCGCCGGCGCCGAGACCCACCGACTGGCGATGCTCGACGTCGCCGGCGGGTCCGCTGAGTTCAATGGTGACTGGCACTTCGTTGACAGGGAGGGCGCCGGCGTTGAACAGCCGAACCGAAAGCGCGATCGGTATCCCGGGGCGGATTTCGACCTGGGCGGGGCGCGCGCTTTCGACGGCGAGGTTCTGGGAGATGGAGCGGCCGATGTCGACAATCTCCAGCGGGATATCGGGGGGGAGCAACTCGGGAGGTTCGATTTCGAGTCCCGATGCCTGCAGGTCGCTGAGAAACACCACGACGCGGTCGGCGCGCTCGGAGGTGGTAAGAATATCGACGCTCCAGGCGAAGGCTTCGGCGTAACTGGTGGCCGCGTAACCCGGCCGAGCCTGCCGCAGTTCATCGAGAGTGACGGACTGCAGGCCGTCGGCGTCGAACAGGCCGATATGAACGCGGGCCTGCTCGCCAGATTCGGCGATCCGCTCCTCGACCAGAGCGACCGCCTCATCGAACGCGGAGCGGCGGCCGTCGAGGGCCTGCATGGTGGCGGAGCGGTCGACGAGGAACACGGCCTCGCGCGTGCGTCCGTCGGCGGGGGCGGCGGGGAGATAGGGGCGGGCGAACAGCAGGCCGAGCAATAGAACGGCCAGACACCGCAGTGCGAGCAGCAGCCAGCGACGGATGCGCTGCCGCTGCTTCGTACGGCGGACGACGGCCTGCAGGAAGCGGACCGAGCCGATCTCCATGGGCCGGGCCCGCTGTCGCAACAGCAGATGAATCCAGATCGGCAGCGTCATCGCAGCCGCGCCGGCGGCGAGAAAGCCGAGATGGATGAACTGGAACGGCATGGGACCCGTTACAAGAGATTCGAACAGGAGGCAACTGAGGAAACGGAGAGAGGATCAGGATCAGTGACTACCGTTGGATGAGAGCTGCGCGGGACGGATTAGTCTTCCGGTTGTGCGTCGCTGTAACGCGGCTCCGGTTCATCGCCGGTTTTGAGATACCTCAGAATCGCCGACACTATCTCGTGCTCGGAATCGAACGTATGAGACGCAATCCATTGTCTGCGTTCGTCGAACGTCTCGTGCTTGACGACCAGCCAGCACCTCGCTTCTTCGCGAAACGGTTTGGGGACATGGCACACTGCAATTCCGCGCGAGCAGCAGGACTTCCAGAACCGCAACTCGTCCATCAATGATGTAAATATCATGAGCACTTACCAGTCGGTATCACGGCCCTCTGTTATCTCTGTTGCCTCCTGTTCCACATTATCTGTTCTCAATACAGTTCAGCCCGCTTCCGGAAGTAGTCTCGCAGGACCGACGTGAGCGGTGTGTCGGTGGTGAGGGACACGTAGTCATTGTTGTGCATGGCGGCGAGCTTCTGCAGTTCGGCCTGCCATGCGCCGACGGTCGCCGTGAACTCGTCGCGGATCTGTTCGCTGTGGGTGATGATCTCTTCGCCGGTCTCCATGTCGCGGAAGCGGATGGGACCGGAAACGGGAAGATGGTGCTCCAGCGGGGTAAGGACGTGGAACAGGATCAACTCGTGGCCGAAGTGCTCGAAGTGGCCGAGCGCCTGCCGCAGGTCGTCGGGGTCGAAGTAGAAGTCGCTGATGAGGACCTTAAGTCCGCGGCGGGGGACCATCTCGGCGATCTCGTGCAGCACGCGCGGCGACCGCGAGACGGGATGTTCGCGGGTGCGGGCGAGCGTGTGGAGCACTTCCATCCGATGGTCAGGAGTACCGCGGGGGCGGAGATGTTCGAGGACTCCGTCGGCGAACAGCGTGAGGCCGACGGCGTCGCGCTGCCGGGCGGCGAGATGGGCGATGGCCGCGGCGAGCAGCGCCGCGCAGGACCACTTGCCCTCGGCCGTCATCGACTTGCTGGCGTCCACGATGAGGTGGACTTCGACGTTCGTCTCGGCGTCGAACTCCTTGACGAACAGCCGCTCGTGCCGTCCGTACAGTCTCCAGTTGATGTGGCGCAGGTCGTCACCGGGCATGTACTCCCGATGGGAGGCGAACTCGACGGAGAAGCCGACGTAGGGGCTCTGGTGCAGTCCGTGGAGAAAGCCTTCGACGACGGTCCGCGCGATCAGCTCCAGATCGTCGGTGGCCGCGAGAAGCTGGGCCGACGTGAGGTGTTCGGGGCGGACGTCGAGAGACGGCATGGATGGCTGATGGCTGACGGCGGATCGCTTATTACGCAGCTACGGCGTTCGGACCGTTTCGAGGAGCCTGGAGATCACGTTGTCGACGGTGACGTTTTCGGTGCGGGCGTGGAAGTTGAGGGCGAGGCGGTGCCGGAGGATGGGGGGGGCGACGGCGCGGACGTCCTCGAAGTCGACATGGAAACGGCCGAGCAGGATCGCACGCGCCTTGCCGGCGAGAATCAGCGATTGCGTCGCGCGGGGGCTCGCCCCGTAGCGGATGAAGCGGTGCAGTTCCTGCGGCGGGCCGCCGCCGTCGGGTCGCGAGGCGGCGACGAGATCGACGGCGTAGTTGACCACGTCGTTCGCCACCGGGACGCCGCGGACGAGCGTCTGCAACTCCAGGACTTCCGCCTTGGACAGGACCGGCTGCAGTTGCGGGGACTCGTTGCCGGTGGTGGCTTTGACTATCTGCGCTTCCTCCTCACGCGACGGGTACGTCACGGGGATGTCGAACATGAAGCGGTCGAGCTGGGCTTCGGGGAGCGGGTACGTCCCTTCCTGTTCCAGCGGGTTCTGCGTGGCGACGACGAAGAACGGTGGATCGAGCTTGTAGGTCTCGCGGCCGACGGAGACTTCCAGTTCCTGCATCGCCTGCAGCAGCGCGGCCTGCGTTTTGGGCGGGGCGCGGTTGATCTCGTCGGCCAGCAGGAAGTTGGCGAACAGGGGGCCGCGGAAGAACTCCAGCCGCCGGCGACCCGTGTCGGGGTCCTCCTCAATGATGTCGGAGCCGGTAATATCCGAGGGCATCAGGTCGGGCGTGAACTGGATGCGGCTGTACTCCATGTCGAGCATCCGCGCCAGCGACCGGGCCATCAACGTCTTACCGAGGCCGGGGACGCCGATCATCAGCGCGTGCCCGCGGCAGAGAAGCGTGATCAGCAGGTTGTCGATGACGCGAGACTGGCCGATGACGACACGGGCGATCTCATCCTTGAGCCGTTTGCGGGCCTGCTGGAGGCGGTCGACGATCTCGGGACGGGCGTTGGGGGGTTCGGGCATGGCGGCTGTGTGTCGAAGGGGGAACGCGGATGACGCGGATCTGGCGGATTCACGCAGATGTGAGGAGTCCGGGGTCTCAGTGCGAGTGCAGGAATGTCCGGGCGGCGAGGGGGCCGTCGAGATTGGTATCGGCGGGAGCATCGGGTTCGAGATCGGCGGATTCTGTGCCGTCGCCGTCGCCGTTGTCGTCGAGCAATGGATGCTCAGTCGCGGCGAGCGATTGTTCTTCGTACTGGGCGGCGACCTGCGAGGAGACGGCCTGGAAGAGTTCGAGGATTGAGACGCGGCCGTCGTGGTTTGCGTCGCTGAGCCGAGTGGGGAGGTTGAGATGCTCGGCCAGGACTTCGGGGAAGATGGTCTCGTTGACCTCGCCGGTGGGAGCGGTCGCGGTGATGACGATGCGGCCGCGCTGCGAGAACGGCCGGAGGAATCCACCCGAGGCGGACTGCGTGATCCAGAAGACCTGTTCGCGCGCGGGGACGCGGGCGAACAGGTCGGCCCACTCGGCGGCGGTCAGATCGGAACCCGGGAGATGCAGCCAGGCGTGCCGATCATCATGGCTGCCATGCCCCTGCAGGAAGACCCACAGCGCATCGTCCGGAGTGAGTTGCGACGTGAGATCTGTGATGGCGAGGGTGATATTCTCGCGCGTGGCGGCAGGCGCTGCATCGCTCGAGTTGTCGGTCCCGGTCGTGCTGCCGAAGGCGGGCTTGCCGAAGAGCGCGACGAGGCGATCGGACGCCACGCCGCCATGGGTGGTCAGGAACTTTCGCCAAGCCTGGGCGTTGCGCTGGAAGGCGGCGGCGTGCTCTTCGTCGCCGGGGAGGCCGGTGACGATGAGGGCGAAGCGCCGGCCGCGGGGAGGCGCGGGGTCGCTGAGCATGCTGCGCAGCGACGGCGGAGGTGGCGGAGGCAGACCCTGGGCGCGAAGGTCGCCTGCGGAGAGCAGCAAAGCGAGCGCAGCGATGACGGGGACGCGGAGGTTCATTTCTTCACATCCAGCTCGGGCCGCTCGCCGCGCAGTTTGGCGACGCCTTGGTCGGTGACCTGTGTGCCGATGAGGTCCACCATTGTGAGCGACGGCATGTCCAACAGGGTAGCGAGATGCTCATCACGCACGCCGGTGCCGGTGAGCTGCAGTTCCCGGAGGTGTGGGAAGGCGGTCAGGCTGGCGAGGGACTCGCCTTCGACGTCGGTGAATTTGAGGCAGAGGTGATAAAGATCGGGGAATGCGCCGGCGAGTTCGCGGACGCCTTCATCGGTGACGTCGCAGCTGGACAGGCAGAGGTAGGTCAGAGTCGGAAACCGGGTGAGGGTCTGAACGTCGGCGTCGCCGATCCGCATATTGTTCAGGTAAATCTTCTTGAGGGCGGGGAGCGAGCCGATCCGGCTGAGTCCGGCTCCCGTGATTCGGCTGCCGCCCAGCCCCAGGAACTCCAGCGAGGGGAGGTCGCTCACAAACTGGAGGCCGTGATCGGTGACATTGCTGCTGCGCAGATCGAGCTGCTTGAGGCCCTCGAGTTCGGCGATGCGGAGGAGCACATCGTCAGTGAGGTGGAGCGCGGGGCTGATGTCCCGATCATCGATGCCGATAATCCAGGGGTCATCAGGGAGATCAGGAAGCAGCTTGACGGTCCGGGCTTTGCCTTCCGCATCGAGCACATTGACCGTGCCGCCGCTCCAGATGATGCGCTCGGCGAGACTGCGTTCGGGACCGGCGGCCGGCGCGAAAAGCGGCGCCGGTGCGGGTGCACCGTCGGGGACGGAGATGGAGAGGTCGTGCAGTAGAAACGCGCTCTTGAACGAGTGGAGGAACAGCGAGCCGGGGTAATAGGCATCGAACTGCGACAACAGCGGCCGGGCCGGCTCGCCGCGCCACCAGCTTTCGAGCCAGCCGATCTCGCCGGCGGAGCCCTCCAGTGCGCCGAGCGGATCCTCGATCCGCAGGCCGACCTCATCCCGCGTGACGACGAGTTGTATCCGGATCGGATCTCCGGCGGGAAGCATGCGGCCCTTCTGCTGATCGACGATTGTGAGCTGCTGGCCGAGTTCGGCATGCATCAAGCCGTTTGTGGGCTCATCCCCCACGACGTGGTCGATTAGCGCCAGCATACGACCGGTTCCGGCATTGATCCCGATGCCGAACGAGTCCTCGCCGCCGATGCGCTCGACGAGCAGGTCGAGTCTGTACTCGGGCGGCATCGCGACCGGGAACTGCAGCAGCCCGCGGTCGTCGGGGGCGGCGAAGTGGAGCTTGCCGTCATCGAGTGTGACGTCCGCGTCGAAAGCGTCCCGCTCCGGGACGACGGACGCGAGGATTGTCGGAGGAGCGTGGATTTCGGCAGTTGACTCCTTCGTCGAAACCTTCTGGGGAACGTTCCAGTCCACGGAAACGGAACTTGTGCGGGCGAGAGGATCATCCGGAGTGGATGCGCCGTGGTTCTCGGCTATCGTTCGTCCGGTTCGGTCGGCCGGCGATCGGCCGATGAACTTGTAAGCGGCGAACATCCCGATGGTGAGCAGGACTCCCAGGCAGGTCCAGGCGACCGGCCTGATCCACTTGCGCCGGGGGGGCGGCAGGGGCCGCGGACCTGACGTGGAAAGGTATTCGGCGGAGTCGATGTTGATGCTGCCGATGGCCAGTCTTGCGACGGGAGCGAACTCGCTGCGGCGGAGCAGTCCCACGAGGTCGCAGCCCCCGGCGAAGCGGGCGAGGGCCTGCGCGATCTCCGCGGGTGTCTGGAAACGGCGGGCGGGGTCGCGGGCCGTCATACGCTGTACGGCGCGCTGCAGGCCCGACGGGATGTCATCCCGCTGATCGGAGAGAGCGGGAAACGGCTGTCGCAGATGAGCGGCGAGGATCGATGCGGGGGGGCCGGCCTCGGCGAAAGGAGGGCGGCCGGCGAGCAGGGCGAACAGGGTGCAGCCGAGACTGTAGATGTCGCTGCGGATGTCGGCGGGATGGCCGTCGGCCTGCTCAGGGGAAACGTAATGAGGATCTCCGACGAGCATGCCTTCTTCGGTGATGCTGGTTTCGCCGTCGGCCAGCCGGGCGATGCCGAGATCGGCGATCTTGAGGGCGCCGGCTGTGGAGAGAATGAGGTTTGACGGCTTGAGGTCGCGATGGACGAGTCCGTGCTCGTGGATGTGCGCCAGGCCGACGGCCGCCTGACCGACGAGTTGGCATGCGTCCGGCACGCCGACAGGTCCGCCGCGCTCCAGCAGCTGCGCGAGATTGAGGCCGGGGACGTACTCCATCACCAGGTAGGGGAGCCCGTCCACTTCCCCCGCATTCTCGAGGCGGACGATATTGGGATGATGCAGCGCGCTGATGATGCGGATCTCGCGCTGGAATCGCTCGCGGGCGCGCGGGTCGGCGGCGCGTTCGGCGGGGAGCATCTTGAGCGCGACGAGCTTGCGGAGCCGCACATGGAGCGCGCGGTACACCTCCCCCATGCCTCCGCGACCGAGGAGTTCCAGGAGGACGAAGCGTCCGAAGCGAGGACAGCGGGCGCCGTGCGGCTGCTCGCCGCGCTCGACGGCGTCTTGAGTCGCGGCCTGCTGGGCGAAGAAGTACGTCAACTGGAAGTCGGCGACGCTGGAACGGTCGATCGTGCCGGACTCAACGTCGTCGAAAAACTGTGTTTCGCGCGGCGCCACGTCGGAACGAACGATGGTTTCGTCCGGCGCCGGGGCCGCATCCGCTTCCGGTGTCGTTCTCGATCGTTCGGCGTGCATGTGGCCGGGAAGGGTGTATTCCGCCGAGTCGTCTCAGCTCAGCCGGCAGCGGTTTCGCAAAGGATTCGATTCCGATGAGGGGCCGCGGATGACGCGGATGTTGCGGATCGACACGGACGTGGATCGGCGAGAATCCGTGCCATTGGCGGCCTCACATTTGTTTCAGTCCAGGAGGTGCGGCCTCGCGGTCCCGAAGGTCGTCATTCGCGTGTGCGGCTGCAGACAACCAGGCGTGATCCGTCAGGGAACCAGCCGATGCCGGAGTTGTTGCGGTCGGGGTCCTGGCCGGGGAACAACTGCAGTGGTGAAGCGCCGACAGGGTCGATCTGGTAGATCTGAAGCAAACCGCGGTCGCGATTTTCCAGGGGAACGAGCAGCCTCATTCCGTCCGGATGCCAGGCCAGGTTCTGCGCGACGCCGGGCCCGGTGTGATGCACGCGAAAGGACTCTTGAGGTTCAGCCAGGTCGAGCGTGATGACGTCGAACAGGCCGTCGTTCCGCCCCAGGACGAGCGCCAACCGGCGACCATCGGGCGACCAGGCCCCGTTCCAGTAGATCTTGATGTAATTGTCTTCATGCGGGAGCCGGATCATCTGTTTGCGCCCCGACTCAACGTTGTACAGCAGCAGATCGAGCCCGCGGTAGTAAAAGATGCGCCCGCCGTCGGGGGCTCCCTCTGCGCCCCAGCCGGCGCCGTCGATTAGCTCAAGTCCGGAACCGTCCGGACCGCAGATCCAGACTCCCTGGTTGGAGCCATAGCGGCAGAACGCAATGAGTCGCCCGTCTGCCGACCAGGTGGGCATTGCGCCGTCGCCGAGATCACGGACGTTCGTGCCGTCGCTGTCGGCGATGAGGAGGCGGGCGTCAACGTTCTTCTCTCCGTCCTGGGAGCGCCAGCCGTCGAAGGCAATGAGCCGGCCGTCGGGCGAAACAGCGGGAGAGCCGAGCGTCCCGAATTCATCGATGTCCGCCAGTTTGTTCCATCCCGATCCGTCCTCGTCCACGACGAACAGCGACGTCCGCGGCGGTCCTTGATCGGCCGTCGGTTGCCGACCCGGCAGACGGTTCGTGACGTCCATTCGCCAGACTTCCAGCCACTCGCGTCCGGGGCCGTTGAAGCGGAAGTCAAAGGCCAGTTGCCGGCCGTCCAGCGACCAGGCGGGGCACTGGCAGGCGGCCTGATTGAGTCGGACGGTTTCGCCGCTGCGCCAGTCCAGCAGCCAGATGCCCTGCGCTGCCGTGCCGAAGGTGGAGTAGGCGAGGAACTCTCCGTCCCAGGAGAACGCGGGGAGGCCCGTACCGGTATCCTGTTCGAACTGGTGCTGGAAGACGATCTCGCCGGTAGCGCGTTCGAGCACTTCGACCCGTCCGCTGTGCCCGTACGCGAGGTAGGCGCCGTCCTGCGTGGCTGTGCAGTAGAAGGACGGAATGCGCGGCTGGAATTCGACCGGCTGGGCCTCGGAATCATCGATGTCGATGCTCATCAGTCCGGGAAGTTCCCGCGAGTAATAGACGAGCGTGCGGCCGTCGTCGATCCAGAACGGGTAGAGGCCCGTCACCAGTTCGCGCGATTCCGTTGCATCCGGTCGATACAGCCAGACGGTTTCATCGTGCGCATTATGGGAAGACTCGTGAACGATGGCGATCCAGTCTCCGCGGGGGGACCAGGCAGCGTCCTTGCCGCGATCGACGAGCATTCGCGTCTCGCCCGACTCCAGGTCGGCGATGGCGATCCCCTTTCCCTGCGGCAGCCCGTAGGCCAGCTGCGCGCCCTCCGGTGAGAATGACGGCTTCCAGGCGTCCGCTGCGACAAATTCGGCATCCGGCGGAGGGTAGCCGGCGGCGACGATCAGTTCATCGGCGATCACGGTCGTCTGCGGCAACAGCTCGCGCAGGCGAGCGACCCCCTCGTCGGTGAGCCACGTGCGGGAGACATCGAGCCTCTGGAGTCCGGTGAGCGTGCCGAGCGTCTCAATCGACTCATCACTGATGGACGTGTTGCGCACGTGCAGGTTCTGGAGTTCTGTGGTCCCGGCCAGATGCGTCAAACCCTCGTCGTCCACGCCGGAGAAGTCGAGATTGAGGTTTCTCAACGGAGGCAAGTCCCGGATGAAGCGCAGGCCGGGACCGGTGATGTTGGGATTGAAGCCCAGGTGCAAGTAGTCGGTGACGGTCATCCCTGCGATGTCTTCAACGTCTTCGTCCGCGATCCGGGATCCGGCCAGGTCCAGCCCTTTCAGTTCCTGGAACGGAATAACGTACTGCCGCAGCATCTCGCCGTCGAACTGCGTGTTGCCGAGGTAGAACCATTCCAGGCCGAGACCGTGCAAATGCTCCAGTCCGGGGCCATAGACGCCGGTGGACTTGAAGGCGACGGCCTTGAGGTCCGGGATCCGCGCGATGTGGGGGAGGGCCGCTTCGGTGATCTGCGGCATGTTCCAGAACTCGATCCAGTTGATGCTGTGGGCGGCGGCGAACGGGCTGAGACCTTCGTTGGTGATGCTCACGCCGTGCAGCTTCAGTCGCGTCACGCCGGGGAGCGCGGCGAGGTAGGGGACGGAGGCATCCGTGATGCCGGGACCCTCCAGGATGAGGGTCTTGGGCTGCTGCCCGGCGATGATCCTCGGGAGCGTCGCGTCGCTGACGATCTGGCCGCGCAGATCGAGTTCGTCGGAGTTGGACGAAGTGTGGGCATAGACGACGCAGTTGGGCAGCGCCGCCTGCAACTTCTGGATGCCGGCCAGTGTGATCCCGCTGGCGCCGACCTGCAGCTCGCGGAGGGAGTCCATCCGGCTCAGCAGGGGGATGGACGCGTCGGTAATTCCGGGATTGCCGCCAATGGACAGGATCTGGAGAGTCCGCATGCCGACGATGGCCTCGACGGATGCGTCCGTCATCCCGACGTCCCAGGCTCTGAGCTCGCGGAGCTGCCGGAGACCGGCCAGATGAGCGATGCCTTCATCCCCGAGCGGGTTCTCGTCGAGCGACAGGTTGCGGAGACTGGTCAGCCGGCCGATCGGCTCGGCGGCGGCGGGTCCCCAGCCGTTGCCGTGCACGTGGAGCGTCTCGAGGTTCGGCAGGCCGAGGAGGCTCGCGGCGTCCTCGGTTGCCAGATTCGGGCAGCTGTTGATGTACAGCCTCGTCAGAGATTCCGTCCCAGCCAGTGCTCTCAGCCCATCTCCCGACAATGGCGACGCGCCCAGACCGAGATGGTTCAGATTCGGAATTGTCGCTGCGATCTCGCAGATCGCATCGACGTCGCCCACTTCGGGGATTCCTATGTTCGTGAGCGTCGGATGCTCCCGAAACGGCTCGAATGCGGCCGCGGTGATTGAAGTTTTGCCGACGAATAATTGCTCCAGGCCCTGAATCTCCGCGAAAGGATGCAGCCCCTGGTCGTTCAGCGTCGAACTCCAGAGGCCGGCGTGCGTCAGGGTCTTGAGTTCGGCAAGCGGGCCAAGATCGGCGTTGTCGAATGAGGTGTCCGAGAGCACCAACCATTTGAGGTGTGAGAGCGTGGCGACCTGCTGCAGCCATTCGCGCGGCAGTTCGTTGCCGGCGAGTTGATTGATCGACCGGACCCAGAAGGGGCGCTCGGGAAGCGCATTGACCGCGGTGAATTCCTGCTCGCGGCCGTCGGCGCTGAAGAGAAGCTTGACGATGCCGCCGTGAGCAAGGACCCATTCGGCAACGGCCCGATCGTGGGTGCCGTGCGAGGGGCCGAAGTCGGGAAACGCGATCCGACCGTTGTGGGGGGTAATCCGCAGCTTGTGGATTGTGAAGGCGCCGTCAAACAGCGCCATCCACGGCCGCGTCAGGTCCGTGCCGGACCACCAGTGGTCCGGCGGCATGTCGAATCGGGAGCGATCTCCCTCCCAGTGCAGCGTCTCCACTCCGTCCTGAGCAACCCGCAAGTCGATGGTTTCTCCGGTCCCGCGGACGCTGATGCGCACATCCACCGGCGCGGCAACGTCCTGCGGGAACGTCTCGATTTGCGTCATGGCGGGGCTGCTCAGTTCCACGGTTCCGTCGATCCCATGCAGGATGGTGTATGAGCCCTGCTCGGGTCGATGATCAAACCCGACGGTAAATAATGTGCCGTCCGGCAGCGGGAGCACGAACACCGGCGCATTCCCCTGCGCCCGCCGGGTGGCGGTCATCTCGATGTCGAACTCCATCGGCAGCGCGATGGGAAGCCCGATCCGGGACCGCCGTGGAACCTGCAGGACGCCGTTCTGTTTCTGCCACGGCGCGCCCCACTCGCCCGAGTCGCGCTCAACGTCCACTAACCTGATCAGGTCAATCGGACCATAGCCGGTGACAGCCGTGAATTCGGCGTCCGCGCCGCCGGAATCGGACATTCCGTCAGTAACGAGAACCGGGTCCCGCGGCGAATTCAGCAACTCGACGCTGCCGCTTGCGGGTTTCACGACGATGCTGCGGATCTCGAGAACGCCCCCCCACTGACTGATCCACGGGCGCGTCGGATCGGGACCGAGCCACCACGGATCATTCAGCTGCAGGCGAGTGCGATCCCCGTCCCACGCCAGTGCTTCCTCGCCGTTGTGAATGACGCGAATCTGGATCTGCTCACCCTCCCCGCGCACCTGCACGATCAGCGAGACCGGGTCGGAACCGGACGGGAAGGTCTCAATTTGCGTCTGAACAGTGCTCTTCCCCTGCTGCTGCCCGTCCACGCCGTGCAGGATCATCACGGGCGGCTTTTCCGAGTTCTTGCCGTAGCGGTGATCGAATCCGATCGCGAAGTGCGTTCCATCGGGCAGAGCGAGTCCGACGATCGTGGCATCGACCGGCTCCGCCGCCAGGGCCGACAACTCCAGATCGAACTCCATCGGCAGGCGGACCGGCAGGAACACCCGGGACTTGGGATGCGTGTGCAGCACGCCCCCCTCTTCCCGGGTCCAGTCGGTCTCCCAATCGTCGCCGTCGCGCTCGATGTCGATCAGGGGAACGACCTCGACCGCGCCGCCGCCTGCGACGGGTGCTTCCGGAGCACTCGGAGTGTCGGACCGCTCGTTCTGCACCGCAGTACCGTCGCGGCGATCAAGCTGCGCGGCGGCCTCGGCAGTGATGTTCGTTCCGAGCAGATTGATCCAGGCGAGGTCCGGAAACCTTTCGGCCGTGAGCGAAGATGCGTCATCGACCGCGGTCCCGGCCAGGTTGATCGATTTCAGTGCTGGCAGCGCGGGGAGGGACGCGATCCCGTCCGAGGTGACGGAGGTGCGGCTGAGATCGAGGGACTGCAGTTCGGTCAGCGCGGTCAGCGACGCGAGGTCTTCATCAACGATGCGGTTCCCGGCCGCCTCCAGCACCTCTAAGTTCGGATACCCTTCTACAATGCGCGGCAGCGCTCCGGGGCCGAACGACTGCGAGAGCGACAGTCGCTGCAGATTCGGCAGCGGGCCCAGCGTGTCAAAGCCGGCGGCCGTCACCGCGGTACCGGACAGGTCGAGCGCTGTGAGCGTCTCGATTCCCGCGAAGTAGGGGATGTCGGCGTCCTTGATCCACTCATTGCGGGCAAAGTCGACTTCGACAATCTGCATTCCGTCCTCGATGTCCCACAGCCGCTCGACCGTCGCGCGCCGGCCGTCGGACGTGCGAACGGTGACCGCGCCTCGTTTCCAGACGGCGCGTTCGATAGCGGCGCGCTGCGGATCGGCAGCCGCGTCGGTGAACTCAATGACTTCGCCATCGCCCGCGAGCGGAATGAGGCGGATGTCGGATACGCGCAGCGAAGCGGTCCAGTTGCCGAGGAACAGGGCGCCGGGGTCGTTGGGAGGGAAGTTGCCGTCCGAGCCGGTGCTGCTGATGGAGCCGAGCCACGAGAAGAGCGTCTGGCCGTCTGCGTCGAGGCGGACATGAGCCCGCCCTCCGTCATGCTTGACCCACGCCGCCAGGCGGACCGGCTGTCCCGGCCGGAGCACCTGCCCGGTGTACACGCTGGTCTGATGCGCATTGATGCCTCGCCCGTTGAGCCGGTACATCCCCGTGTAGGGGCCCTCCGCGGGATGTCCATCGACGATGATCACCAACGGCTGCCCCCCGGCAACCAGCCCGATCTGCAGGCTTTCGGCATTCTCCAGTCGCTGCACCGTGGCCTCCCAGCGGTAGTGTGCCGGCGGACGGTAGGGGAAGTGCAGCATCGACGGGACGTCGGCGCGCGAGACCAGCGCACCGTTGACCAGCGCCCAGTCGTTGCCCCGGATGTCGCGCTCGGGATCAAGCAGCGGGATGAGATTGACGACCGGACCGGCCTCGCCCGCGGTGAGCGCATCGTTCGCGTCGGATTCAGCGGATGCAACAGTGCTGTTCGAGCTCGCCGCGTCGCCGTTCGAGTACTCGTGGACGATCGGAGGCGCCGGCGTCACCATCACCGGCCCGCGTTCCACGAACACTTCACGGTCGATCTGCGTAAGAGCATAGATCACGAGCCCGACCGGACAGCCGACCAGCAACAGGACCGCCGTGCTCGCGAGCACGACGGCTCCCCACGGCACGCGCTTGCGCGGCCTGACGTGGTTGGACGAGGAGGGGAGCACGACGGTCTTGGATGATCCTGCGGACGAGGAGGCGTCCGCCGCCGCCGGCGTCTCGTGAGACAACTTCTTCAGATTCGCACCGGCCGCGAAGGGTGCGAGGGCCGCGGCTACATCGGCGGCCGAAGCGGGACGGTGCTCCCGGCGCTTCGCGAGGAGGCGTTCCAGCAGCGCGGCGAGTTCAGCCGGGACTTCGGGACGAAAGTTGCGGACGGGAGGGGCCGGCTTCTCCACGTGGGCGAGCACCTGGCTCATGGCCGTCATCGACTTTTCGCTGGCGAACGGCGAGTGGCCGGTGAGCAGCTTGTAGAGCGTGCAGCCGAGCGAGTAGAGATCGGATTTGTCATCCACCGACTTACTGCTGGCGGCTTGTTCCGGGGACATGTATTCGAGCGTCCCCATCACCTGGTGCGTGCGGGTAAGCTCGATGGTCGAGCCGAGTTCGAGGACGTCGTCGGTCGCGCCGGGCGCCTCATCCAGCGCATACTCCTCCACGCGGGCAAGTCCCAGATCGAGCAGCTTCACCGTACCATCCGTCCCCACCATCAGGTTGGACGGCTTGACGTCGCGGTGGACGCGCCCCTGCTGATGCACATACGCCAGTCCGAGCGCCGCCTGTCTGGCGGCCTCGGCGGCGTTGGAAATGGAGAGCGCTCCGCGCTGCCGCAGGACGCGCGCCAGATCGACGCCGTCCACGAACTCCATGACCAGATAGTGGATGCCGTCTTCTTCCCCGGCGTCGACCGCGCGGACGATATTGGGATGGTCGAGCCGGCCGAGCGCCACCATTTCGCGCTGAAAGCGTTCGATCGTGGCGCGATCGGCCTGCCGCCGATGATGCAGCAGCTTAACGGCATACGTCGTCCCGAGCGTGGCATGGCGGGCCTTGTAGACAGTCCCCATGCCCCCTTCGCCCAGCCGCTCCAGCAGTTCGAAGTCGCCCAGCCGCCGCGGTGCGGAACCGCCCGGCGAAGAGGGGGCCGCGGACGGTGGTGGGGCGCCCCCCCGGGCCACGGCGGCGACGGCTTCTTCACACTCGGATTCGTCGACGAACTCGATCTCGGACTCCGGCCGCACCCACCCGTCGATTGAGGCTTCGGCGCCGTCGAGCGTTTCGAGCTTTGCCTGGCAGAACGCGCACTGTTCGACGTGAGCCGCAATCGAGTCAGTGGATTCGGAACTGAGGCGTCCGGCGGCGAACGCCTGCAGATCAGGGAGGCTCGGGCAGTGGCTTTCGACAATCGTCGGGTCGCTCTCAGCCATATCGATCTCCCGCACGTGATCGCTGTCTGTGCTGTCCCGAACGGCCGCTGCGTCATTCCAGCAGGCCGTCCATTTCTTCTCTTAGCCTCGCCCTGACTCTCGATTTGGCGATGCGGACCGCGTTGGCCGTCGTCCCCAGATCAGCCGCCACGTCCGTCGCCGCCCGTCCCGCGACGACAGTTTCCCAAAACGCCTTCCACGTCTTCTCCTCGAAGTCCCCGCGCACCAGTTCGATGGCCTGCAGCAGCAGATGCTTCCGTTCGCTGTGGTCTTCGTCCCCGGACTCGATCGGGACCTCCCGCTCGGGTTGCGGAACGGCGGCGAATTGCATCTGTGCCTGTGTGCCTCCCTGGGCCTGCGGGCGGATAGTCTGCCGGCGATGATGTTCGCGGGCCCGGTTGTATGCGATGGTTTTCAACCACTTGCGAAAACTGTCTCCGGGCCGCTCCCGGCGAAATTGATGCAGGTGCTGCGAAACGGAGGCGAAGACGTCCTGCACCGCGTCCCCCGCATCATCCCGGCTGAGTCCGGCCCGGCGGCACCAGCTGTACACGAGCGAACCGTACAGCCGCACAAGCCGTTCCCACCCCTCCCGGTCACCGTCCCGGAGTCGAGACAGCAGACTAAGCGAAGTGACCTGTGCAGCTGCAGCCGGTTGGGACGCCGCAGTAGACTGAATGCTTGAGCGTTTCACGAATTGTTCGGAGTGGCTGATTGATGGGGCGTTTCATCTTACAGAAAGTAACGCCCCGATCGCACATTCGCAGAGAACGTAAGCGTCCGCAGGAAGACACTCTCGCCGAGATCGTCGGTCTTCGAGACCTTTGTCCGACTGATCAGCGGCACTGCACGTGCTTTACGATCATCCGCTGCCGAACGGCCTTCAAGGCCAGCGGACCGAATTCGTTGGCGGTCGTGCGGCCGTACAGTTCGCGGACGATCTTCAGCGCTTCCTTGATGCCCGCGTACTCGCTCGTGACCCGACCGCCTTTGCGATAGTAGTCTTCCGCGAACTTCCGGTAGCCATTGAGCACTTCGACCACGGTCCCATCGGCATCGCATTGAAGTCGTCGCCCGTTGGCGAGGAACTCAGCGATCAGGCGGTCGAACTCGGCTCTGCTGGCCGCAGTGTTCCACCTGCCCAGGTAGATGTCCTGACCGTTGATCGTGACGACAGCCTGCCCAGTGGGCTTGTGTCGACGGTAGGACGGGACGCGAAGCGTGGACGTGTTCGGCATGGGAGTGCAACCTCCAGTTCACCGAATCCGGTAGTCTACCGGATCTCGTTGAATCTCAGGCTGCACTGCCGACCGTCGGCAGGTAACAGAGACTGCTGTTTCAGCATCAGTTAGAGAAAATCGGGGTGACAGGATTTGAACCTGCGACCTCTTGGTCCCGAACCAAGCGCTCTAGCCAGGCTGAGCCACACCCCGGGGCGGCGGCGAGGCCGTCGCGGGCTGCATTCTAGCGGCCGGCGATCGCTGGTCAACATCGCTCTCACAACGCCAAACCCGGCCCGCTTTTCGCAAGCCGCGCCCCCGTGGGAACCCGGACTCGCGCGGCACTCCGGATGCACCGGGCGTGCGAGTGGTCGTCAACTTCGATGTTCGGCGGTTACCAGCAATCGGATTACTCCAGCGTCGCCGAGCACTCCTGGTTCAAGTGGAGTTGTTGAACCGAACCGTGATCGCGGCCGAGAATTCCTCCCAGCCCGGTAGTGGGGTCATTTGGAATGACCCCACTACCCCCAGCCCCATCCGGGCGCAATTCACTTGCCTCTCCCCTCCAGTCTGCGCAGACTGGTCTTCGAAGGCGCTTCATTCGCAGTTCGTCCGCCGCATCCACGACAGACCACCATGACGTATTCCCATCGCATCCTGGGGACGATTGCATTCGTCGTGACAGTTTCCCCACTTGCGGCTGACGACGGGGTCTATACAGATCCTGCGGTGACCGATGCTGATTTTGCTTTCCAAGGGGAGTATGTCGGGTGGCAGCGGGCCCAGCCTTCGCATCGGACTTCCGAGCGCGTCGGCCTGCAGGTGATTGCCCGCGGTGACGGGCAATTCGATGCGGTCAAGTTCTGGGGCGGTCTCCCCGGCGGCGGGTGGGCACACGCTCTCAAATACCCGCTCGCCGGCCAGCGAATCGACTCGTTCATCGAACTCCGCGGTGAGCTGTACGACATGATTCTCGAAGACGATGCCGCGACCGTATACGCCAAGGATGGACGCATTGCGGGCGAGCTTCGCCGTGTCGAGCGAGTCAGCCCCACGATGGGCCTGGCGCCACCTGCGGACGCCGTCGTCCTCTTTGACGGCACCGCATCTCCTGCGCTTCAGAATCCGACAATGACCGAAGACGGCTTGCTGCTTCCCGGAACCGAAACAGCGGCGCCGTATGGAGATTTCCGGCTGCATGCCGAGTTCCGGATTCCCTACAAGCCCGCCGCCACCGGCCAGGCCCGAGGAAACAGCGGGCTCTACCTGCAGGGGCGCTACGAAGTGCAGATACTCGACTCGTTTGGATTGGATGGGCTCAACAATGAGTGCGGCGCGCTCTACAAGTCGCGTCCGCCTGACGTTAACGTCTGCCTGCCCCCGCTGCAGTGGCAAACGTACGATATCGACTTTCGGGCCGCCCGTTTCGATGAAGAAGGACGGAAAACCCGAAGCGCGGTCATCAGTGTCTGGCACAATGGCGTGGCCATTCACCACAACGTGGCCATACCGGACAAAACCGGGGCCGGCCAGCCTGAAGGGCCGCAGCCGCTCCCGATTCGATTGCAGGATCATGGCAATCCGGTCGTATTCCGGAACATGTGGCTGATTGAGGGGGAGGCGGACAATGACGTGGAATGGCCCCCAATACCTCCCGTGAGCGTTCCTCCAGTCCCACTGCTGCCACTTCTCTAGGGCGAGACGTATCGCCGCCAAGAAGTCGAGGTCGTACTGGCGACAGTCAGTTGAGCCAATTTGAGCCAGCCCGATCCCGCGGAGGACTGAACGCTCTCGGCCATCTGTACGGACGTGCCTGCTTCACGATCGGCCGATTCGATTCGCTGGTTGCAATCCTGGCGAGAATACGGCAACTGGGCTAACCGTGTGTCGTAAGAAGTTTTGGCTTAACACTTTGCAACAGATCGGCCTCGTCACAGGGAGTCGCCCATTGAAGGCGACCGGTTCATACCGCAGTCTGGCATACGTCGCCGGGGGTTGCTTTACGATCGGGCCTCCGCCAATAGCTCCCTCTCTCCCCGTACCGAAACCTGCCGAACCGGACTGGCCGAGGATTTGGCAGCTTGACAGCAAATTCGAAACCGGGTGTAATTGTCGACGATTCGGCTGCCCCTGGCTGGGGTCAGTGCGGCGCTGGGCCGCTTGGGCAGTCCGATATCCATCAGGTGTACTGCGTACGCGTGGTGTGGGGCTCGGAATTAAACCCTCCTTCACCGGGTTGCGTCACGGATGCAGCTCCGGTCCCGCCCATTAACTTGATTTCCCGCCACATTTGATTTCCCCCCTCCGAAGGACCGCCAGGGGCTCCTGCGGGACAGGGTGCGTTCGAGTCACCTGCTGGGTGCGAAGGCTCCGATAATAACGTCGGAGCGTTTGCGACATCCTGGACGGGTTCAGGCTATGATGGCTGGATCGGGTAGCCCAAGGGTGGTCATCACCGGGGTCGGTGTGATCTCACCCATCGGTACCGGCAAGTCCCCATTCTGGGGGAACTTGATCGCCGGGCGATCGGGTATTGGCTATCTCAAATCGCTCCCCACGCGCGACCTTCCCTGCAAGCTCGGGGCGGAGATCAGCGACTTTGATCCCCTGGAGCACGTTTACCACCGCAAGTTCCTGAAGGTCATGTCCCGCGACATCCAGCTGGGTGTCTGTGCGGCATCCATGGCGATGAAGGATTCCGGACTCGCGGCAGGCGACGTCGATCCAGACCGGCTGGGAGTGGAGTTTGGGGCGGGCCACATCTGCTTTACACCGCAGGAGCTGACCGAGGCTTCACGTGCGTTTGTGGATGCGGCCAACGAGCAGCGCTACGAGGCATGGGGAGACGAAATCGCTCCGCTGTGGCTGCTCAGCCAGTTGCCGAATATGCCGGCGTGCCACGTGGCGATCGAGCACGACGCCCGCGGCCCGAACAATACGATCACCAGCGCCGACGCCTCCGCCCTGCTCGCCCTGCAGGAGGCGATTCGCGTCATTCAGCGCGGCCAGGCCGACGTAATGATCGTCGGCGCGTCCAGTTCGGCGATCCACCCGGTGGACATTGCCCGCCGGATGCTGATTGAAGACCTCTCCCGCCGGGAAGATGATCCGACCCGCGCCTGCCGTCCGTTCGATCTGGACCGGGACGGCACGATCGTCGGTGAAGGAGCCGGAGTCTTTGTCGTTGAGCGGTACGGACACGCGGTGGAGCGCGGCGCCGAGATTTATTGCGAAGTCCTCTCCGTCGGGGCCGGCTGCGATGGACGAGACGCGGAAACCGGCGGCAAGGGGACCGGGCTCGTCCGCGCGATGGAGGCCGCCGTCAAGAGGGCCGGCATCCGCCCGGAAGAAATCGGCCACATCAATGCTCACGGAAAGAGCACGCAGCGGGATGACTGGCTCGAGGCCCGGGCATATCACCGCGCGCTGGGGTCCGCAGCCGAGCGGATTCCTGTCATCGGTTTGAAGAGCTACTTCGGCGCGTTCGAGTCGGGGTCGGGCGCCGTCGAGCTTGCCGGCAGCATCCTGTCGCTGCGGCATGGCGAGTTGCCGATGTCGCTCAATTACGAGCATCCCGATCCGCTCTGCCGGCTGAATGTCGTCCACGACGAGCCGCTCCCCCTCCGCAATCGTGCCGCGATGAGCGTCAACCGCACGATGCTTGGGCAGAGCGCGGCCGCCATTTTGCGGGCTGTGTGAGATCGGCACGGCTGCTTGAGGAGCCGAACTCCCCGAGCGTCGTCAGGGGCTGCATGATGCACGCATCCCAGCGGGGCCGCTCCGGCGCCACCCCGGACAGCAGTGAGAGCGTCAGGCTGAGGGCCTTCACTTGGTGCGAAACGCCTCCGAGGCGGCGATTCCCTGAAGGAGACGGCGAATTGTCGCCCGCTCGTGCTGTGCATCGCTGATCAGCGAATCAATCAGGATCCGGTCGGACGGCTCGACGACGCGGCCGAGCGCATAGGCGAACAACTTTTCGGCCAGAGCTCTGGTAAACCGGTCCTCCTGCTCCAGCAGAGCCTGCTGAAACTCAGGGAAATCGGCGAATTCGCGGCCGTTCGGCAGCGTGCCGCCGGAGTTGATCAGTGGGCGGTCCGGGCCCCAGTGGGCGATGGGCTTCTCGCCGTCCAGTCGGTCCCGCCATCGGCCGATGACGTTGAAGTTCTCCAGCGCCAAACCGTAGGGATCGATGCGTCGATGGCAGTGGTTGCAACTGGGCTGTTCGCGGTGGCGGGCCAACCGCTCGCGGACGGTCAGACGTTCGCCATTGAGATTAGGCTCCACTTCGCCCGCGTTGGGGGGGGGAGGCGGGGGCGGATCGTTGAACAGCACGTCAAGAATGTACTTGCCGCGCTCGACAGGCTTGGTGCGGTTTCCGTCACTGCCCCACTTGTGGATGCCGGCCATGCCGAGCAAGCCGCTCCGCTCCCGCCAGGGAGCAGCGTCCGGATCTGAGAATTCAACACGGCGGAACTCCTCACCGGCGACTCCGTCGATGCCGTAGAAGGTCGCCAGTCTTGTGTTGAGCATGGTCCAGTCGCTGCTCAGGAAGCAAGATACAGGCAGGTCGCCGTGCAGAACCTCGCGGAAGAATGCGAGAGGTTGCTCCTGCATGTCGTCGCCGAGTCCGACCATGTCGGTGGCATAGTACTCGGGAAAGATCTGCTCGTCGGGAGGAAAGCGGTTGAATTCGTCGATCCTCAGCCATTGCCGTGCAAAGCCCTGGACGAATCCCTCTGATCGGGAGTCGGCCAGCATGCGGTCGACCTGGGCGATGAGCGTCGCGGGGTCGCTCAGTCGGGAGCTGGCCGCCAGTTCCGCCAATTCCTCGTCAGGGAGGCTGGACCAGAGGAAGTACGACAGCCGGGCGGCCAACTCGAAATCATTAAGAGTTCGTCGCTCAAGCGAGAGACCGGGCTCGAAGTGATAGAGGAAGTCCGGCGAGCAGAGCATGGCGACGAGTCCGGTCTGAATGGCCTGCTCAGGGGATTCGCCCTGCTCCAGCGCCTCAGTGACGAGCGCCGTCAGAGCTTCGACTTCGACGGGAGTCACCGGCCGGCGGACGGCGCGCGGCAGCAGGCGGGCGAAAACACGGCGGAGGGCAGGCGGGGTTAACTGCTCGTCGGTCCAACCGTCCGGAAAGACCAGGCGCATGCTCCTGGGAGGATACTCGGGCTGCAACGGGCCGATCACTTCGATCCATTCCAGGTGGAGCTTCGGGAGGGGGGTGAGATCCACGACGCGCGGATGGAACGCGCCGCGCGTGTAGACGTCGTACGAGCCCTCCGCCCGCATCCGGGCCCGCATCCGTGTCGATTCGAGCAGTCGGCCGGCCTCGAACAGTTCCTGCATCGCGCTATGCTCGTGCAACCACTCCTGCTGGTGATTCCCGAACTCGGTGGGGTTGACCAGCGAAACCTGAAACTCACCCGGAACGGCCGCATCGAATGTCCCCTCGAACTCGTACACTTCCGGTTCATCAGGTCTCGCATCAACGCGAAACCGTGCAATCCTCCCCACCGAGCCGAAGGTGACGTCCATGTACACCGGCGCCCCGTCGGCGCCGGGGACCGCAGCGGCACGCACACGGACACGGTACTCCCCCGTGACAGGGATCTCGGAATTGTTGAACGGATGCCGCAACCTCGCATACGTCCGGGCGCCTCCCGCCATGATGACGAGGCGTCCCTCTTCAAGGTACGCCTCGCGCCCGTTGAGGATGTAGGCCATCGCGGAGTCAGGCGTGTCGCGGAACTCGAAACGCATCGTTTTGGTCGGCACCAGCGGGGGGCGGAACGAGACCGCCTGACCGGCCACGTCGCGTGCCACGGCGAGGTAGGCATCCATCAGGGAGGGGTCGAGCAGCAGCGCCTTGCTGACCGTGTCAAATCCGGCGATCGATCCATCGGGAGGCAGACGGTCGAGCGGTCCCTGACCTTCCACAAATTCGACTCCGAGGAGGTCCCGCACGGAATTCGCATACTCCCGGCGGTTCAGCCGTCGCAGTAGCACGACTCCTCCCGTGCTCTGCGCGGCTCCCTGCACGCGCCGCAGCTCGCCCGTGATCCAGTCCGTCACTGCGATCAACTGTCCGGGATCAGGGCGCGGCTCCTCGGCGGGGGGCATTTCGCCGAGATTCAACCGGTCGAGGATCTCGACCCAGTGATCGGCCTCAGGACGAGTGACGAAATCCGGAGCGAGCGTGTCGAGTCGCAATTCCTGCTCGGCGCTCTCGGGTCCGTGGCAGGCGACGCAGTGCTCTTCGATAAAAGGACGCACATGCTCCTCAAAGGTCGGCAGGTCAGCGACCGGAGCGATCTGCGGGACCGGAGCCGCGCTCTCCGTTGCTTCAACATCCGTTGCCGGTGTGGCGCTCACCATCGCCGAGTCGTCAACGGAAGGCGCAACTGGGGGCTCTGCACCACACCCTGGCAACAGGGAGAGACCGCAGAGGAGAATGAACAGAGCGGGGCGGATCATGCTGCGTCGGTACGGTGGCAAGCAGTGCTATTGATGGACGTCCAGCCGCAGGTTGGAATCGCTCTGGCGGAGCCGCGACAGGGCATCGTCGGTGATCCGCGTGTTCGCGCGAAAGAGGCTGATTTGCGTGAGCCGGGGGGCGATGTCCAATGCGAGCAGTCCTTCATCGGTAATCAGCGGCGGGCCGCCCGGCTGCCAGTCGCCAAGGTTGATCCGTTCCAGATTCCGGCAGGCGGCCGCATGCCGCAGCGCGTCGTCGGTGAGTTCGGGAGTGCTGAGGGTCAGCGCGGCGAGTTGCGGCAACTCGTGCAGCGCAGCGAGTCCGCTGCCGTCGACCAGCGGAGCGAATACGTACAGACTGCGAAGCCGCTGAAGCCGCCACAGATCCGAGAACCCGGCGTCGGTGACATTGACGGCGTCGCGGCTGAGGTAGAGGTGCTCCAGCGACACCGCCAGGCAGAGTCGCTGTAGGCCCGGATCCGTCAGCTGATCGCTGCCGATGTGCAGGTTATTGATCTGATTGAGCGATTGGATCGCCTCGGCCGCCGCATCGCCGGCCTGTGTCCCTCCGAGGTTGAGGGTCGCGAGCCGTCGTGCCTCAACGAGCGGCCCGAACTCTGCATCGGTGATGTCGCGGCAGCCTGACAGGTCCAGATCGCGCAGCCGCGGCAGTGAAACGATTGACTGCAGGCCACGGCCGGTCAGGGGACATCCCTGCAACTGGAGGCTCTGCAGGCGCGGGAACTCCTGGAGCAGCTCCGCATTCGCGTCGGTGAGTCGGCCGAATGATGCGGACTCGAGCGGCGACCCGCTGCACCGTGCGAGGACCGCCCCTTCGCTGAGCGTGTGCTGCAGCTGCAATCGCTCCAGACGCTGCAGCGCAGGCAACTGTATCAATCCTGCATCAGTGATTGCGTCTCCCTGCACCTCGAGTCGCTGAAGGCGCTGCATGTCGGAAAGATACAGCAAGACGGCGTCCGTCAGCCCGGGAGTACCGGAGATCTGCAGCACCTCCAATCCACTCAGCGGAGCGAGCGGGGCGAAATCCGCATCACTCAGCCCGGGAGCCGGATTGGACAGACTCAAACCGCGGAGGTCGGCCGTCTGAGCGATCTCCGTCAGCTGCGTGGCGGAGAAACGTCCCTGTCCGTCAATCTGCAGATCAACCGGCTCGCGCATCTCGCGCAGCGCCTGGAGCAACGTGCCGTTGATCTGCTCGAATCGCAATCGAATCTGCAGCCGTCCATCCCGTTCTTCGCGAAACGGTCCCACCAGCCGCTCCAGAACGGCCCGCGCCGCTTCCGAAGCTGCAAACGCGGTGCGGGCCGGCTGGACCAACTCAGCGGGCGCATCGCGTGCCACCCGGAAGCCGAGATAGCACGCGGCGTCCTGCTGCTCGAAGTATCCTCGGCCAGAGGAGCGAGCCTGGCGCGGCGCCGTGAACCAGGAGCCGCCGCGGATCGCGCGCCAGTCGCCGTGTTCGTTCCAGCGCTGGTCGCAGAGCGGGTCGACGGCGCGCCGCCGGGGTTGCTGATATCCATCCCGATCGAATTGGGCGTACCAGGTATCGAGGTAACGGTCTGCGCACCACTCCCAGACGTTGCCGTGAAGGTCGTGCAGTCCCCAGGGGTTGGCTTCGTAGGAAGCCACCGGCGCGGTGAATGGGTGGGCGTCGCCCGGCTCGATGTCGGGATCGAAAATCCATTGCCTCGTCGCCCGCCGGGGGGCGACGCGTTCCAGTTCCGCATTGCCGATATTCGCATGCCGCTGAATGACTCCCCGATACGCGTCGCCAAAGGAGAAGTACGAAGTCGTCCCCGCCCGACAGGCGTATTCCCATTCGGCCTCCGAGGGAAGGCGATAGGACGCGCCCTCCTCGGCGCTCAGCCATTCGCAGAACGCCTGCGCATCGTCCCAGCTGACTCCAATCACCGGATGATCGTCACCTTGTGCAAAGCCCGGATTCCGCCAGTTGAACTTCGGCTTCTGCCGGAACGCCCATTGATAGTCAGGAAGATCGGCTGGTGGAGTCGGGTCCCAGCCGACGATGCCGTTGCCGCTGCGCTCGGCAGTCGTTCGGTAGCCGGTCGCCTCCGTGAACGCCCGGAACTGTGCAATGGTGACCTCCGCGCGGGCGAGATAGAACGGTTGCGTGAGCACGACTGGATGCAGCGGGCGCTCATCATCGATGTTGAACCCGGTGTGATCCTTCTCGAATCCGGGGGCAGCGTCGTGCTCTCCCATCTCGAACCGACCCGCCGGCAGCAGTTGCAGCTGGATGCCAAGCGAATCCGTGATCGCAGTCCCCTGCTGTGCGGACAGCTCCGATGACGCCAGCAGCAGTACGAGCGTGGCGGCGACGCAAGAGGGCATCCGGATCAAGACAACAGGATTCATGACGCCAGCAGCTCCGCAATCGGTCCACGGCTGTCCTGCAGGCGCTCGGCCTGCAATCCCATGCGGTCGGCCATCGTGTGCCACAAGCACGACAACGGCGTGTTGTCCGGAAGCCGCAGATGCGTGTGATGCCTGACGCCCAGCGCCGATCCTCCGAACACGGCCGTGGGCAACTGGTCCCGTGAGTGGTCCATGCCCATTCCGCTGGAGTATGCCAGCACGGTGTGATCGAGCAGACTGCGGCCGTCCGGCTGCGGGATCGAGTCCAGCCGCTCCAGAAACCGCGCCCAGAAGCCCATGTTGATTTCGTCCACCTGGGCCAACTCGTCCAGGTTTTTGGAGTCGTTGTTATGGTGCGTCAGTGCGTGGAAGTTCTTGGAGACGTCATGCACGGGGAAGGTGCCGCCGCTGATCTCGCGGCGGACGTTGTACGTAATCACCCGGGTGGAGTCGGTCTGGAAGGCGAGCGCGATCAGGTCGTACATCAGCCTGGAGTAAGCGGTGTAATCGAATCCCGGCGACTGCGGTGTGAGGGACTGGCTGTAGTCACCCAGTCCGTCGAGTTGCGGCTGAGGCTTGGGCTTGCGTGACCAGTCGATGTCCCGCTGGAGCTGCGATTCGATCTCCCGAACGGACGTCAGGTACTCGTCCAGCTTCACCCGATCCGCGGCGCCGACTGCGCCCTGCATCCGGCTCGCCTGCCCGCGCACATAGTCCAGGATGCTGCCCCGCCGCCGGAACCCCGCGTTGCGCTCGCGCGCCGCCTGGTGATCGTCCACTTCAAACAGTCGGGCGAAAATCGCATGCGGATCGTTTTCAGCCGCCAGCGGAATACCATTGGCGTTCCAGGACAACGTGCACAGGCCCTGTTGTCCGAAGTTCGTGCCTCTCTCGATCGACAGCTGCAGAGAAGGGAACCGCGTTGCGGCGCCGATCGCGCCAGCCACTAGCTGGTCCGCTGAGACCGCCGTGCGGATACCGGACGACGTCCAGCCCTCGGCGCCCGTCAGAAACGTATAATCACCCGTATGTCCTCCGCCATGTGCCAGATACGTTCCGGACAGGATTGTCATCCGGTCGCGAAACGCCTCCAGCGGGCGCACAATCCGGGGCAACGTGCAGTCGGGGCCGGTTCCGGCAGGGAAGAATTCCCGCACGTTCATGCCGGTGCCGTAGTGCGCAACCAGCATGCGCGGGGGAATCTCGGGGGTCGCTCCGCTGGCCCAGGCGCGGCGAGGGAGCATGGCGTCCAAAAGCGGTAGTGCGATCGTGGCTCCGATCCCCTTCAAGACGGTGCGCCGGGACAATCGTTGAAGCCGCGGGTGAACATAGTGCATTGAATCACCTTTCGCTCGAAGAGAGGCACCCGTCATTCTAATGCATACTCCTCAGCCACACCCAGACTGCGCGCGGAGGCACGCGGCCGAGCGACAGCGCCCATTCATTGCCGTGCGTCCTCGTTGAACGAACCAACCGGAAGGAACGTAACGCGACCTGGACCGTCCTCCGTCCACCAAATGCGGTCGATCGTGAGATCGAGGCCTGTGTCGATGCTGCTCACGAGAAACCCCGTGGCCAGTTCGCCGGGGGCAGGAGGTTCGTCGCTGAACTCGCCGTCCGTCTTCTTCTCGAATGATGTGATCGGAATCCGCACGGTCCGCCACTCTCCGGCGACCTCCCATAGCTCGGAGTTCTTGATGCGATTCAGGAAATACTCCGGGGGGCCCATACCGGAGGATCGGGTGGAGAGAAACAGGTTGCACCACTGGGGCCGCTGTTCGAGGCGGTACGTGATGTTCAGGTGGCTTGTTGCCGTCAGGCGGACGATGCCGGCGTCCCAGGCTGCGGACGATCCGATTGAGTAGTAGGCGCCGTCGTCACGGCGTTCGATCTGCACTCCGATAGCGCCCTGAGAGCCTTGAGGCAGGTCGTGCGCAACGAACCGGCCGAGCCAGCCCGGCGGGATGCCGCTCTCGAAGTCCTCGCTCCAATGCGTCGGCAGTAATTGCGGTGTGGTCCGTGCGATCAGTTCCCGCTGGGGGATCACAAGCACCCTTTGATCCTCCTCGACCACCAGTCGTTCGCTGGTGGTGCGACTGGTCAACTCCAGCCGGCCGGACTCAACCCATAGTTCTGTCCAGGGCTCCGTCACCACGATCCGAAACGCACCGCTGGCGGCGGTGGATTCCGAATGAGGAGTGGCGACGCGCAGCGCTTCAGACAGACGTCCATCGATCTGAACCGAAGCCTTCCCCCGTTCCAGCCGGATCTGGTCCGGAGCAACCGAAGTCAGAAGGGCCTGCCCGGCGAGGTCCACGCGAACGGCTCCAAGTTCCACGACGGCCGAGGCGTCAGTGCCCCGCAATTCAATCCGATCACCCGGACCAAGCGATTCGCCCGCGACGGCCACCTGTGATTCGCCCGATGGCCGCACAATCACGGCCTCTCCGGTCAGTTGCACGAGCGTGGCAGCCGTCGGCCCGGCGCTGCTTCGCACGGCAAGCCAGACAAGCATGCACGCGACTGCCACCGCCGTCGCGGCCGACATCACCTGCCAGACGCGTCGGCGAGATCGATGGCTCCGGCCGAAGTGGTCAGTTTTCGAGCGGCCCGGGACCGCATGTTGCCGTCCGCCGTAATCGGTGAGCACCTGTGCCTGCAACAGCACATCCGCAAACAATGCCCTCCTGTGCGGATCGGCTTCGATTCGACGCGCCAGTTCGGACAAAGCGCTCGGGGACAGCGCGTCGTCGAGGTAGCGCAGTACCGCCTCGGCGACGTCATCGTCCGTTTCGAACCGCGGAGCCGAACTGCTCATGCCGTCGCCCCTTCAGTTCGTCGCAACTGCCGCTCGATGCAGGCGGACAACGTGGCGTAGACGCGGGTCAGCGTCTTGTAGATCGCTTCCGGTTTACGACGCAGCCTCGACGCCACATCTCGGGCCGTGAGACCGTCCCCATATCGCAATCGCACGATTTCCCGCGTATTGTCGGTCAGCTCTTCGAGGCAGCGGCCGAGGGCGTCGATCCTGTCGGTCACCGATCCGGGATCGCGCTGCCGCAGTTCGGAGGCGAGCAGATCGAGCACGGCCGAATCCAACACTGCAGCCTGCCGCTGGGATTGACGCAACAACTCGAACGCGCGACGCCGCGCCACCTGCCAGGCCCAGGCCCGTATACCCTGTTCGTCCTCGAATCCGGATTCGTGTTCGAGTGCGCGCACCATGACGTCTTGAAAGACGTCTTCCGACCGGTGTCCGTCACGCAGCACAGCGAGAAGCCACGCCAGCAGTTGCGTCCGCTCACGAAGCAGAACCTGCACGAGCTTCTGCCGGCTGACCGATATCGTCAGCCCGTCAGTCCCATTGCCAGAGATCACGTCGTCACCGTGCGCTGCGAATGAATCTCGTAACGGCCGCTTACAGGGATAATGCGCACGGCGACAGAAATTGGACAACGGAGGAAGCCGGCGTCCGCCCGGAATGCCGCGATGCCCTGGCGGCCTCGGGCTCAGGCGCCGGCCGTCCGGATTGCTGGTCGTCAGGCCCCGCGGGGTGCTGCCTTCAGCCGCGCGACCAGAAAGTCGATCGCGCGGGGAATCATCAGATGGACGTACTCGCGAGCGCGGCCCTGGCACGAGGTTTCGAGGTCGGACTCAAAGGGAATGCCTGTGGACGCGAGCTTGCTGGCCAGACGCTCGCAACCCTCAAAACAGAGGGCGTCGGCCGGATCGCAGGCGAACCACTGATGCGGCGGCCAGTTCAGCGGATGCACGTGCAGCGTGGCCGTCTCCTGCCGCGCGGCCTCCTTTGTGGCAAACATCATGTCCAGGAGCGACCCGTTGCCGTGCTGTTCATGGAAGTCCACCGTTGGGGAGACGGCGGCGGCAACCGGGAACTGCCGGGGAAAGCGATATGCCAGCTGGAGCGCCGCCTGTCCTCCCATGCCGATGCCGCACACGGCAATTGACGGCGGGCTGATCTCCCAGCGCTTCGTCAGCTCGGCTGGGAGGTGGCCACGGAGCCAATGCATCGGCGTCACTTCGGGATCAAATTCGCTGCAGATGCGGTCCAGCCATCCGCAGCGGCCCCCCTGTGGGGCCACGACGGGCAGCCCCCCACGCTCAAGCGCCGTGCGTAACTCGGGATCCTGGGCGGGCGTCTTGAGATCCACGTCGTGAAGAAACAGCACTGCGGCCTGCGGACGGACATCCGTTGCTGTCTCAAACAGCTCGGCCGACTGGCCCGCAATCGACAGTCTGTTCCACGTCCCCATCGCGCCCCCCTTGACTTGAGACTCAGTAACATCGCCGGACTCGATGTCAATCGCCGAATTCCGATGCAACCAGGCCGGTTGCCGCTGGAGTGCGACGCGCAAAACTCCCTACAATCCTGGCTCAACCACGAGAGACACAATCTACCGGAGCAGACAGCATGCAGGGGAGCAAGCGCGTTATTGAGGCGCTGAACACGGGACTGACGATCGAGCTGACGGCCATCAACCAGTACTTCTGCCAGGCCCGAATGTGCAAGAACTGGGGGCTGAACAAGCTGGCCGCCCATCACTACGAAGAGTCGATCGACGAGATGAAGCACGCCCAGTTGCTCATCGACCGGATCATCTTCCTGGAGGGAGTGCCGGAGATCGCCCGCTACGACGTGATCCGAGTCGGCGCCGACGTGAAGGAGCAGTTGGAGAACGATCTGGAAATCGAGAAACGAGCCAGCCAGACGTACAACGAAGGCGTCGTGCTGTGCACTGCCGATAAGGACGCCGGCAGCCGCGAGATCATGGAGCAGATCATCCGGGAATCCGAAGACAGCATCGACTGGCTCGAGGCGCAGCTCGACCTCATCGACAAGATCGGCATTCAGAACTATCTGCAGTCGCAGATCGGCGAAGACGACGGGAAATAGACGCCGGACGTCAGGATGACCGCGAGGCGAGGACGGACGTCTTTGCGGTCATCCGGCAGCCGATCAGCTCGGCGATGCGGCAGTGACAGGCCATGCAGCCAGCCCCGGCCCCGCTGTGGCGGCTGACTTCGCGGACCGTTTCGGCCCCCGTGACAGCGATGCAGTCCACGACCTGCGACTCTCGGATCTGCAGGCAGTGACAGACCATTCTGTCGGTCTCATTCGTCGTCGACGACATCCGTTGCAACCTGCGCTCAAGAGGCAGCGGCCGATCTGAAAATGAGATTGAATCTCAATTGCTAAAGAGTATCTGCGCTGGCTGTGGGCGTCAACGCAGTCCGCCTGCCTTTTTCGAGTGTTCCTTCCGCGGCTGCGGACAAGCTGGTGCGAGGCTTTCCTCGCTCACCCCGGAGTTGTGCACGTGACCAACATGCACAAATAATGAGCATACACCTCACCAAATGTGCGATTTCAGGGCACATCTCGTGATACGAGTGCAGATTCGAGCAATTCTTAACACTGTTTTTTCTCGTTTAGGATTCCAGAATGTCTATGAACGCCTATATTATCTGCATTGATGCTGCGCTCGCTGCTGCAACTGCAAGGTTGTGTGGGAACGTATGTCGAATTCAGAGGGACTGCAGTCCGACGCGACACTGCCGGGCATGCTCGGATCGTCCCTGGCGATGCGAGAGGTGTTTCGGCTGACGCGCAAGGTGGCTGACAGCGCCGCAACAGTGCTTCTGCTCGGAGAGACGGGGAGCGGCAAAGAGTTGGTCGCACGGGCGGTGCATGAACTGAGCCCGCGCCGGACGGCACCATTCATTCGCGTCAACTGCGGGGCTCTCAGCGAAACGCTGCTGGAAAGCGAGCTCTTCGGTCACGTCAAAGGAGCCTTTACCAACGCCGTAGATAATCGCACCGGCCGGTTCGAGGCGGCACACGGCGGCACAATCTTCCTCGATGAGATCAACTCGCTTAGCTTCACGCTGCAGGTCAAGCTGTTGCGCGTCCTGCAGGAGCACGAGTTCGAACGGGTGGGAGACACCCGGACAATCACGGTCGACTGCCGGATCATCGCAGCCACGAATCGCGACCTGGGGGAACTCGCCGAGCTGGGCAAGTTCCGGGAAGACCTGTACTACCGACTCAACGTCGTGCCGATCTACCTGCCCCCGTTGCGGGACCATGCTGACGACATCCCCGCCCTGGCTCGGCACTTTCTGGACAAGTATTCGGCGGAGAACGGACGCAGCGTGACCGGCATCGCGTCCGACGCCCTGGCCTACTTCAAGTCGTACGCGTGGCCCGGGAACGTCCGTGAACTGGAGAATTATATTGAGCGGGCCGTGGTTCTGGCGGACGGGGACACGCTGACGTCCGCCCTGCTGCCGCCGCACGTGCGCGGCGAGGCGCCCGTCCGGGTCGGCCGGGTTACGCGCAGCGACCTGGAGTCGCTCTGTTCCGAGCTGGTGTCACGCGGCCTCGCAGACGCCGCCGAGGACGGATCGGCTCATCCGCGCGTCATGGGACTGGTTGAGCGGGAGCTGATCCTGCAGGTCCTCAGGATGTGTCAGGGAACGCAGACTAAAACGGCGACGCGGCTGGGGATCAATCGCAATACGCTGCACAAGAAGATCGAGGAGTATTCGCTGGAGTCCGAGGCGCGCTGAGACCAGTCCGGTCATTTGACCTACAGTTCGGTCAGCAGGAAGTTGCGGATCATCTGCCGCTGACCGGCGGACACCTTTCCCCGAATGCGAATCTGGATTGGCCGTGGGCCGCGGGCGTAGCGAATGGCCACGCGCAGGCTGCGAACATCGCTCAGTTCTGTTTCCAGGAGCTGCTCGATTTGCTGCCGTGGGCCGGCAGGCAGCCGGCCACGCACCTCGGTGCTCCCATTTCGGCGGCGAATCACGCAATCCGCCGGCCGGACGCCGAGCCACCAGATCAGGGCGCCAATGCCAAGAATGAGCAACGCCAGTTCCATTTCCCCACGGTACTGGCAGCGTGGCGACGGTTCAATTTCCTGCGGAACGGGGGATCGTGAGCTGCAGGCGTCGATCAGGAGAGGGCATACGCGGTCCCGGTGATTGCCGGAACTTGCTGACAGTCCAGGGGGCGGTGCAGAGGACTGTGCCTGCGATGTTACGTCAGGTCTTCGAGCACGCGGGCGAACGCAGCGTAGATACCGGCGCTGAACAGGACGAACCGGACAAGGGACGGGGCGCCGTGCTCGAGGAGGAAGGAACTCGCTGCCGCAAGTGCATCTTCTGCGGCGACGTCCACCGGGTAGCCGTAGACTCCCGTGCTGATTGCCGGGAAGGCGATGGAGCGGCAGTCGTGATCCACGGCCAGCCTCAGGCTTGCTTCATATGCTGATTTGAGCAGTGCCCGTTCGCCTTTGACTCCTCCCTGCCAGACGGGTCCGACGGCGTGGATCACATGTCGGGCCGGCAGTCGCCCTGCACCGGTGATGACGGCGCTGCCGGTGGCACAGCCCTCCGGATAGCGTCGTGCCGTCTCCTCCATCAGAGCCGGTCCGGCCGTACGGTGAATGGCGCCGTCGACTCCTCCGCCGCCGGCCAGCGCGGAATTGGCCGCGTTGACGACGGCATCCACCTCCTGCAGCGTGATGTCGCCTTGAGCGAGTTCAAGCAGCGATGTGCCGAAACGAACCTGCATGTCGACGTGCCTCAAATGGAGCCAGCAGAGCAACTCAGTCCCTGGCGCTGCCTCATGTGATCGCATTGGCGTCGGCGTACGCCTTGGACTGAGTACCGTGTAGGATGATACCCGCTCTCCCGCCTGCCAAGACCGAAGTTCGATCGGCTCCGCGCATGAATGCAGAAGCGGATGCCTGTGGAGGGCACACCTCATCCCGGGGTGGACTGTGTTTTCAGTCAGTGCAGCGGACCGCACAGAGGACTGTGCCTGCGACAACAGATAGCTGCTCCCCCGAGCATCGCCCCCAATCCAGATCCTGCTCGAGACGACTTATGAACGCAATTTCCACGGACGAGGACGTCCGATCGTCCCCTGCGGCGGCGAGACCGATCCTGACAGTCCAGCAGCACATTCTTCAGGAACAGCGGCGGTTTCCCGGGGCGTCGGGCGAGTTTTCCTGGCTCCTGTCGGGGATCACGCTGGCGACCAAGATGATTCAGGCGCAGGTCCGCCGGGCGGGACTCACCGACATCCTGGGATCGCACGGGGACGTGAATGTCCAGGGAGAGGTGCAGCAGAAGCTGGACGTGTACGCCAACGAAGCGCTGCTGCATTGCCTGAGCGTGCGCGAAAGCATCGGCATTCTGGCGTCGGAGGAAAACGAAAAGCCGGTGACGATCCGGCACGAGTCGCCCCGGGCGAATTACGCCGTGGTGTTCGATCCGCTGGACGGGTCGTCGAACATCGACGTGAACGTGAGCGTGGGAACGACGTTCTCGGTGCTCAAGCGGCCGGAAGGGGGAGCGTCGAAGGACGTGTCGACGTGGGTCCTGCAGCCGGGCACTCGGCAGGTGGCGGCGGGCTACGTGGTGTACGGATCCTCCACGGTGCTTGTCTACAGCGTGGGCAACGGCGTGCATGGTTTCACGCTGGACCCGGCCATCGGGGCCTATGTCCTGAGTCACGAGAACATTCGCATGCCGAAGCAGGGGAAATACTACTCCGTGAACGAGGCGTACCGCGACAGCTTTTCGGAACCGTACCGAACGTATCTGGATCAGCTGCGGACCGGCGGGCTGGGTGTCCGATACGCCAGTCGCTACATCGGTTCGATGGTGGCCGACTTTCACCGCACGCTGCTCAAGGGAGGGGTGTTTCTCTACCCGCCGACGGCTGCGCAACCGGAAGGGAAGCTGCGCCTGCTGTATGAAGCGAATCCGATTGCGTTCCTGGCGGAGCAGGCGGGGGGCGTTGCGACGGACGGCCGCCGTCGTATCCTCGACATCCAGCCGGAGGGCCTGCATCAGCGGACTCCGCTCGTCGTCGGAGGAGCGGTGGAGATGAAGGCGTTTGGAGACATTGTCGAGGCGGCGGGCTGACGCGCCGTCATCCTCCAGTCATTTCCGCGCGGGCCGCAACGCACGTCACCCGGAATCGAGTGGAATCCGGCGCCGGTCCATTGCCGGTGTGAGGCCGACGGCTCTATCTTGGCGGGACGATGCGCACACGCGGCACACGGTGGCAGTTCGCTCTGTTCTTTCTGTCGGGCTTCAGCGGCCTGGTTTATCAGATTGTCTGGCTGCGGCTGGCGTTCTCCGCGTTTGGAGTCGTGACACCGGTCATCTCGGTTGTGCTGTCGGTGTTCATGTTCGGGCTGGGGGCCGGCTCATGGTGCGCGGGAGCGATCGTCCGCAGGGGACAGTGGTCCCGGAAGAGCGCGCTGCGGGCCTACTCGGCGGCAGAGGTGTTCATCGGATCGGGCGGGATCGCCGTGCCGCTGCTGTTCGCGTGGGGAGAGGACGTGTTGCTTCCGGCGGGCGAGGCGGATTCGTTCCGCTACCTGGCGTCTTCGGCCGCGGTCATCCTGGTGATGCTGGCCCCCTTCTGCGTCGCGATGGGAGTGACGTTTCCGTTCATGATGCAGGCTATTCGCGCCGAGCAGCAGCGTGAAGACAGCTTCAGCTATCTGTACCTGGCGAATGTGCTCGGCGCAATGCTGGGGACGCTGCTGACGCCGGTCGTGCTGGTTGAACTGCTGGGCTTCCGCGGCACGCTTGCCGTGGCGATGGGGGCGAACTGGATCGCGGCGCTCGTCAGCCTGCGCAAGAGCTTGCAGCCTGCTGCCGCTGCCGCAACGCCGCCCGCCGCCGCGCCGATCGTTGCTCCCGCCGATGCTGATGCCGCGCCTCGCCCGCGGCTGGCGTTGTGCGTGCTGTTCCTCACCGGGTTGGCGTCGATGGGGATGGAGGTGGTCTGGACCCGCGCTTTCACGCCGGTGCTGAAGACGCAGGTGTACTCGTTCGCGGGACTGCTCTTTACGTATCTGTTGGCCACCTGGTGCGGTTCGGCCCTTTATCGCCGACAGTTGGCCAGAGGGCGTCCCTTCGCCAACTCGCTGCTGCTGGGATTGCTGTCGCTCGCTGCCGCCGTTCAGTTGCTGCAGAGCGATCCACGGGCGGCGATGCCGAGAGAGTGGCTGCAGATCGGCTGGCTGCTGCTGGGGATTGTTCCGTACTGCGGGATCCTGGGATACCTGACGCCTAAGCTGATCGACGAGTATTCCCGGGGGGATCCAGCGCCGGCGGGGCGTGCTTATGCGATCAACGTGGTGGGCTGCGTGCTGGGTCCGCTGGCGGCGTCGTACCTGTTGCTGCCGCTCGTGGGAGTGCACTGGAGCGGAGTGATTCTGGCCGTCCCGTTATGGCTGATTGCGGCCGTGATGCTGCGCGGCGGCCGACCGCCGGTTGAGGGGGGTGCGGGACGGACTTCCAGCCGCGACCGGCTGGCGTGGGGGATCGCGACGCTGTGCCTTGCCGCGGCGGCGATGCTGGGCACCAGTTATGAGGAACTTTATGCCCGGCAGGGGGCGCTGGTGCTGCGGGACCATACGGCGACCGTCATTGCATTGACGAAGGAGAATGGCGGAAGCGATCTGCTCGTCAACGGCAAGTCGATCACGTCGCTGACGCCGACGACGAAGCTGATGGCGCATCTGCCGCTCGCGCACGTTTCCGACCGTCCGGAGTCGGCGCTGGTCATCTGCTTCGGGATGGGAACCACGTACCGATCGCTGTTGAGCTGGGACGTCCGCACGACGGCCGTGGAACTGGTGCCGAGCGTGGGTGACGCATTCGAGTTCTATTTCAGCGATGCGGACGAGACGCGCCGCGACCCGCTCGGACGAATCGTCATCGACGACGGACGCCGGTTCCTGCGCCGCACCACGGAGCGGTTCGACGTCATCACGCTCGACCCGCCTCCCCCGCCGGAGGCCGCGGCTTCGAGCCTGCTTTACTCGACGGAGTTCTACCAATTGGTCAAGCCGCGGCTGACCGAACACGGGATTCTTCACCAGTGGTATCCCGGCGGGGACCTGTCCACGTTTCGCGCGCTGCTGCGGTCCATCTCGCAGGAGTTTCCTCACGTGCGAGTGATGCGGGCGTTCGACGGCTGGGGATATCACATCCTGGCGTCGCAACAGCCGATTCCGCAACGTTCGGCGGTTGAACTCGCCGATCGCCTGCCGGAGTCCGCGCGGAACGACCTGCTGGAGTGGAGCCCGGGCGACCCCGTGGAGTCGCTGTTCGCCGCTGTGATGGGTTCGGAGATCGATGCAGCGGCGGTCGCCAGCGACGATCCGGACGTGATCATCACCGACGACCGGCCGTACAATGAGTATTACCTGATGCGCCGCGGCTGGGAGCACTGGACCGGCACGTACACCATCGTGCTGTGACGGCACGTGTCCATGTGTTGCGAGCAGACTGTCCCGTCTCAGAACTCGCCGATGACTTCGCCGCCGGCGCGAGTGCCGAGCGCCCGCCAGGTGCCGAGATTGATGTTCTCGGAGACCGATCGGCTTGAGCCGTCGCCGAGCAGGACGTGCACGATTCCTTCGTGGTAGCTGCGAGAGGTGATGATGGCGTAGGACGGATTGCCCGCACCGCCGTTCTTGCCTTCCTGCCACGAGTTGTAGTCGGCGTCCACCGTGGCGGTCCCGTTGTTGTACGGAACGACCGTGTTGGGGACGAGTGTCGTCGTGAAGCCCTCGTGGTGGCAGCGTCCGTCGGGCCATTCGGTGTGGCCGGTGTTCTTGTACTCGGCGCCGCTGGCGACATAGGTGGCGGCTTCGGACGCATTGGCGGGGGGCGTCGCGGCGGGAGTGCCGCCGTTGCGGGTGTAGTCCGTCCAGGCTTTCACTTCCGATGCGACGAGCGTGTTGGACGAGCCGTCCACCATATCCCGGAACGACAGCTTGGAATTGGGGAAGAACATGCCGTCGCCGCCGCGGCCGGTCGCCGGATCAAAGACGAACCACGTTCCGAAGTTGAATCCGTAGGTTGTCGGATAGAGGGTGGGTTTGCCCGCGCCCGTGTTGCGGGCCTCGTCGCTCCTGATGTCGCTGGGGCAGGCGTAGATTGGAATCTTGATGCCGTTGATCGCCAGCTGGAAATCCCAGGCGACGGCCAGATCGACCTGGTTGTAGATGTTCGCCTGGTCGAGGTGCGGCAACAGTCGCCCGTGGACGCCCCAGGAGCCGTTGTTGCCCGTACTGGTGACGGACAGATCGACCGCGGCGCTCGGCGGGAAATATCGGAACGTGTCGATGTAGTTGTGCAGCGCCAGCCCGATCTGCTTCAGGTTATTCTTGCACTGGGTGCGGCGTGCCGCTTCGCGCGCCTGTTGAACGGCCGGCAGCAGCAGGGCAATCAGAATCGCGATGATCGCGATGACCACGAGCAGTTCGATCAGTGTGAAGGCACGGCGACGAGGAAGGGGGAGGGGAGTCATTCGGCGAGTCAGTTCCTGGATTCGGAGGAGGAGCGTGTCAGCCACCGCTCCAAGGCAACACTCGTGCCGATGTTCTCGCGCCTGCTCATTTCGTGATATTGCGAGAATCTCAACGTTTTGTCGGTGCCGATATCGCCGTTTACGGCGATCTTCCCGCCGCGGTGACGAATAAAGCGGCGGCCCAAAGCACCATGGACCCCGCCAGCGAATCATCAACTCATCGGGCGGCAGCAGGAACCGTTACGATCTGGGCTTCACCATTGCCGTTGGCGAGGATGAGGCGCTGAGCGTCGGCAGACCAGGCGGCGAAGTTGCCGACGCGGCCGATCTGGGTGGCGTGCACCTGGGCGCCGTCGGCCGGGTTCCAGAACATCAGATTGCCGGCGTAGCCGTAGGAGAGCAGCCGGGTGCCTTCGGGGTTGAAGGCGACGCAGTGGATGTAGTCGGGATGGCCGGGCATGGAGCGGACCTCGCCGCCGGTCAGCAGGTCGAACAGGCGGACGGTGCGGTCGGCGCCGGCGGTGGCGAACAGCGTCCCCTGGGGATTGATGGCGATCGAGTAGACGTTGCCGTCCCCCGCGGCGAGCTGCTTGAGCTGGCGGCCGCCGCCGATGTCCCAGAGACGAAGCGTGTTGTCGGCCCCCGATGAGAGGGCGAGCGCGGCGTCGGCACTGAGCGCGAGTGAGTAGACGGCTCCCTGGTGTCCGTTCAACTGGGCCCGCTGCTGGCCGTTCGTGGCGTCCCAGATGCGGACGGTCTGGTCCGCGCTGCAGGAGACGATCGTCTTGCCGTCGGAACTGATGGCGACGCCGTACACCGCGCCGCCGTGATTGAACTGACGGACCGGCGCCGGCGCGGCGTACGCCCATTCGCTCACGTGGCCGCTCGCGTGCGTGCCGTACAGACGCCGGTTGTCGGCGGTAAAGACGATGTCAGTAAGGGGGGATTCCGCAGCGACCTGCTGATGCGGAACGAGTTCCACTCCCTGCTGCGGCGGCGTCGGCGGGCCGTAGATCCGCAATTCGGCTTCGCCCGCGGCGGCGAGCTTCTGGTTATCGGGGCTGAAGGCCAATGCGTGCACGTCGGCTGGGCCGGCGAATTCGGCCAGGCGGCTGCCGTCGTTGGGGTTCCAGACGGCGATCTGGTCCCCGACCGCGGTCGCCATCCGCTGGTTGTCGTTGCGCACCGCGACGGCAGTGACGTCTCCGGCGCCGGCGTACTCACGGATGAGCTGCCCGTTGCCTGTGTTCCAGGCGGCGACGCGCTGATCGGCTCCGCACGTGAGGATCTGTCCGCCGCCGGCGAACAGGGCCAGGTCCCGGATGCCGCCGGGATGGGCGGTGGTGGTCCACAGGGCCGCGACGTTCCAGGCGCGGGCGGACTTGTCGTCACCAGCCGAGATCACGGTCTTGTTATCGAATGCGAACCGCACGGCCTGTACGGGGCCTTCGTGACCGGCGAAGAACTGCATCTGCTGCTGCGACGCGAAATCCCAGACGCGGACGATGCCATCGGCGCCGCTGCTGGCGAACTTCGATCCGTCCGGGCAGGGGCTGACTTCCGTCACCGCCGCGCCATGCGACACGCTCGCCAGTTCGCTGCCGTCTCCGGTGTTCCAGACGCGGACCGCGCCGTCCACCGCAGAAGCGAACACGCGATTCGAGTCGGCCGAGAAGGCGACGCTGGTGGCCGGTTGCTCCAATCCATCGAACGACCGGACCTGCTGGCCGTCCCCCAGGTTCCAGAGATGGACGGCCTGATCATTGCCGCAGGTCGCCGCGAACTGGCTGTTCGGCGAGAGGCTGACGCCGGTCGCGCCGTCGGCATGGGCATCGATGATCGAGAGCAGCGAGCGCTTGAGCAGGAACGGCGTCGGCTCGGCCCCCTGGAGCAGCAGTGATCTGGAGTCCGGTGAGACGGCGAAGCGGGCGACGGCCGTCTGCATGACGACTTCTTCCAGGAGCCGGAACGGCTCGAGCGCGTAGACGCGGACCCGCTGCTGGGCGTCGGCCGTCGCGAGCTGTGCGCCGTCGCCGCTGTATTCGATGGCGACGATGGGCGACCCCGTTTCGAGCGATGCCAGCGGCTTGCGGTCGGGGAGCGAGAGCCGGTGCAAGCGTCCTTCCGTGTCACTGACGGCGACTTCGGATCCATCCGGGGCCACGGCGATGCCGGTGAGCGGGATCTGGCCGACGGGGACTGACTGCGGAGGTTCGGCGGCTCCGGTCCAGATCGAGATATTGGGAGTTACCCCGTCGACAGTCGCCACGCCCATGTCCCCCGGCAGCGACGCGAGGTGGGTGGCCGGCTGCGGCAGTGTGGTGTGTGCGGTGAGCGAGACGGTCCAGGCCCGTGCCGTGTTGTCGGCGCCGCCGGACAGCAGAGTCTTGCCGTCGGCGGCGAACGCTACGCTCTGTGCGGCGGCGGTGTGACCGGCGAAACGTTCGAGTTCGAGCCCCGTCGTCGCATCCCACATGCGGACGATGAGGTCGTCGCCGCACGTTGCCAGATGCAGGCCGTCGCCATTGAATGCGACGGCACGGACTGCAGCCGCATGCGCGAGCGAACGGGCTGCCGGCAGCGGCGGTCCGGCGGGAGCAGCGATCGCTTCCGCGAGATTCCACAGATGAACGTGTCCGTCGGCTGATGCGGCGGCCGCTGTTGTGGCGGAGGCGTCGACGCCGGTAACGGGCTGCGTGGCGCCCGCCAGCGTCCGAACGATCGCGCCGTCGGCGACGGACCAGACACGGACGGCGAGATCGGCGCCGCCGCTCACCACGTGTTTGCCGTCCGGAGTGAACGCGACGCCGGCGACGGCGCCTTCATGGCCTGCCAGCAGGACACTCACGGCGAGCGGCATCGTGCGGACCGTGCCGTCGTTCGCGGTGAGAACAAGACTGCGGCTGTCGGCCCCGAAGTCGAGTCCCTGTGCGGCAAGTTCGACCGACTCGACGCGTTCCGCAGGGCGACCCGCTTCATCCCAGATGCGGATCCCGTCGCTGGACCGGCAGGCCAGCCGCAGTCCGTCGGCCGAGATCGCGACATCGGAGACAACGGCCGGCGACCCGGCGAGGGTGGCGACGAGCTGGCCGTCCGCCGTATTCCACAGTTTTCCGTTCTGATCCGCCCCGCCGGAGAGCAGTCGGGTTCCGTCGTGGGAGATCGCGATGGACGAGACGGCGGCGCCGTGATTGACGGATTTCACTGCGGCTCCGTCGGCCGGATTCCACCAGCGAACCGTGCCGTCGCTGGAGGCGGACACGATGTGCGGGGTTGCGAACTGGAGCGCCGTGACCTGGTTGCCGTGGCCGGCGATGTTCCGCGTGAGCGAAGCATCGGCGAGATTCCATTGACGGACGTCGTTTTCGGTGCCGGATGTGAACGCCGTCGCGCCGTCATCGCTCAGAGCGACGGCGACGACCGCGCCGGGATGATCGGGGAGCAGCGACAATTGCGGATACTGGGCATCGGCGGCGTTCCAGACGCGGGCGGTCTTGTCGCCGCTGCCGGAAATCAGCCGCGTGCCGTTCTGGTTGAACGCGAGCGCCGTGATCGGCCCTTCGTGCCCGGTGATCGTGGCGACGACATTCCCGGTCTTGAGGTCGCGGATGAAGATGGCGGGCTTGTCGCCGGCTGTGCCACTCACGGCCAGCCGCGTCCCGTCGCGGGAAATCGCGGCGGCCTGCGCAGGGGACTTGTCGCCGGGCAATTCAACGGTCTCGCGCGTTGTCTGCCAGACGCGAATGACGTTGTCGGCATGGGCGGAGGCGATCTGCGTTCCTTCCGGTCCAAAGGCGACGTCAGTGATCGCACCCGCATGGCCAAGCAACGGCGGGAGCGGGGCGCCGTCCGCGAGATTCCAGAGTTTGACGATTCCGAGGTCACCGGCGGCCGCGACCAGACGGTCATCGGGAGAGACGTCGACCGTGCGGACCGGACCCTGCTGTCCTTCGAGGTTGCGAATCGCCTGGCCGTTGGCCGCGTTCCAGACGCGGACCGTCTGATCCGGGCTGCCGGTGACGGCGGTCGCGCCGTCGGACGTGATGGCGGTCGCCTGCACCGGCTGGCCGTGGCCGGCGAGCACGCGCGGCGCGGTGGGAATCGCCCAGCGCTTCAGGCTACCGTCCTCTGCGAGTGTGACAACCGCATCGTTGGCGGGAGCATAAGCGATGCCGATGAGTGGAGTGGTGTGTGCGCCCAGTGTGGCCAGCAGCGTTCCGTCATTGGGATTGAAGATGCGCAGGACGCCCAGCGCATCGCCGGCGGCGATCTGCGCGCTGTCTCCGGAGAAGGCGACTGCACGGACCGGCTGGCCGAAGCCCTGAATTGCCCGCAGTGCGCCGCCGTTGGCGTCCCAGAGGCGAACCGTCTGATCGTCGGAGGCGGTGGCGAACCACTGGCCGCTGGGACTGATGGTGACGTCCCGCAGCGGTTGACCCTGACCGCCGAGCGGCTGCGGCGCCGCGGGAATCTGCCAGAGGCGAAACGTCCCGTCGGCGCCGGCGGAGGCGACGCGCTGATTATCGGGGTGGAAGGCAATCGAGTTGACGGGGCCGTCGTGGCCGCCGAAGCCGAGGCGTTCCGCGCCGTCGCCGAAGTTCCAGAAGCGGATCTGCCCCGATTCGTCGCCGGACGCGATCAGTGCATTGTCGTTCCTCAGCGCGACGGACGTGATGGCGGCGGCGTGTCCGGGGATCTCCCGCACAAGCTGGGCGTTTTGCGTATTGAAGATGCGGAGCACCTTGTCATCGCCGCCGCTGACGGAGAGCGGCTGGTTCGGCGAGAGGGCCAGTGCGCGGATCGCTTCGGTGTGGCCGGCGAGTGATCGGGGAGGGGCGATCGGCAGTTGCCACAGCTTGAGCGTGCCGTCGCCGCCGGCCGTGATGAACTGCTGGTTGTTCGGATGGAAGGCCACGGCCGCGACGTCACCCGCGTGAGCGCCGATCTCGGCCTGCGGTTGTTCAATCACCGGGCTCCACAGCAGGACGACTCCGTTAGCGTCGCCGGTGGCGAGCATCGCATTGTCATTGCGGACGGCCGAACTGAGGACCTCGGCGGCATGACCTTCGCGGGCCGTCGGCGGCAGGTTTCCGGCGAGAGGCTGAATGCGGAGCCTGTTGTCGGCCCCCACCGAGATGAGTGACGACGCATCGGGGAAGAGGGCCAGGCCGGCGGCGGAGCCTTCGTGAACCGGGAGCCACTGGATGGGCCGCGGCTGGGGAATATCCCAGAGCCGGAGCGTATTGTCCTGCGCGCCGGTGACGAGCAACTGGCCGTCGGCCGAGACCGCCAGGCAGTAGACCGGTCCCGTATGTGCCTCAAACAGGCGAACGACCTCGCCAGACTCGGCGTCCCATAGCCGTGCGGTGTGATCGACGCTGGCGGTGACGACCCGCTCGCCGTCGGGGGTAAACGCCGCCATGTTGATCGCGCCGCGATGGCCGGTGAGCATCAGCGGTTCCGGCTCCTGTCCCCCGGCGGATCGAAGCCAGCAGGACACAGCCAGTGAGCAGCCGACAAGAGCGAGCAGGCAGCGGCGAGCGACGCAGACCATGAGTTACCTCCGGTTCTCGATGAGATGCAGAGAACGACCGGATCGTATCAAGTGACTCCCATGCGTTGCAGCATCGCGACGTCAGAAGAGGCTGGCCCTCGCCGATACCGGACACGGCGACGTAGAATGACGCTTGACGAGAATCCTGCGGGGCCTTTCCACTCCGGGAGCGATCATGTCGACAGACAGTTTGGGAACCGTCATACGAATCCGACGGGGATGTGACGGCATCGATGGTTCTCGACGATCCGATCCCTCGCTTGCGCTTCGGGCTAGGATTGAAACTGCCTCGCGGGCCGCGTGGATCACGGTGGCGCTCATTGCCTGGGGGGGGCTGCCGCATCCGGCCGCCGCACAGAACAACGGGAACAACGGCAACGCCAACGGCATCGTGATCGACGCCGATGGAGTGGTGCGGCCGGAGTTCACGCGGGCGCCGTCTCCGGCCCTGGCCCGGCGGCAGCAGGAGGCGTTTGCCGATGAGCATCTCTCGGCGGACGTCCGCACGCACAGCGACATGCGGATGGTCTCGCTGCCGCGGCTGGAACGGACGATTCAGGCCGCTCTCGATGCGGGGGAGCCGCTGGGCGAGGACGTTCGCCATCTCGTGGGGCTGCAGCGGATCGATTACATCTTCGTCAATCCGGCCGAACAGGACGTAGTGCTGGCGGGACCGGCGGAGGGATTCGCGCCGGATGCCGGCGGCCGGATGCGCGGGCTCAGCACGGGGCGCCCGCCGATACCCCTGGACGACCTGCTGGCCGCGTGGCGATCGGTTTTCGGCGGCGAGGGGTCCATCGGCTGCTCCATCGATCCCGATCAGGATCGGCTCGCAGCGCTGCAGGAGTTTGCTGGCCGGAACAACTCTCCCACCAGCACGGCCGGCGCCCGGCGGCGCTACGCGCAGCTGGCCGAGATTCTCGGCATGCAGGACGTGGTGATCTGGGGCGTGCCGGCGGACTCGCACTACGGCCGGGTGCTGATCGAAGCCGATTACCGGATGAAGCGGATCTCGCTGGGGGCGGAGCCGTCAGGCGTGAGGGCCGTGCGGAGCCATCTGTCGCTGCTTGCGCCCAACGGCAACAGCATGCAGCGGTGGTGGTTTGCTCCGTACTACGAGGCAATCTACGTCAGCGACGACGGCAACGCATTTCAGCTCGCAGGTCAACGCGTGCAACTGCTCTCGCAGGAGGAACAGATCGGCGACGACGGCATCCGATCCGATTCGGCCTTCACGCGCGCCAGCACGCAGAAGTTCGCGCAACAGTTCACCGAGCACTACGAAGACCTGGCCGCCGCATCGCCGGTGTTCGCCGAACTGCAGAATGCGTTCGACCTGGCCGTCGTCGCGGCACTGCTGCGGAAGGAGCGCGTGCTGCAGCGGATCGGCTGGGAGGGAGAGCTGTTCCGTGATGCAGTACGGCTGCCGCTGGAGTCGCTGCCGGTGCCCGATACCGTCCCGTCCGAGGCGACGACGCGACCGGTGCAGCGAGGCATGATGCTCGGACTGGTCGGCGGAGTGACACTCGATCCACACGAGGTCGCCGATACGCTGACACGTCAGGCAGCAGACGGCGGAAACACTGCGGCGGCGCTGCAGCCCCGCGTCATCCCGCCGGAGGATGTGTCGCGCTGGTGGTGGGATTGAGCCGTCAGCGCGATTAATCGCGTCCCGGTTCGGCGTCAGGCCCCTCATCCGTGTGCGGCAATTCGGGGCGGATCGCGGCGACCGTCAGTCCTGCGGCGAGCGCGCCCAGCGTGCCGATGACCGGGGTCATCAGGCTGTGGAAGGGGCTGCGGAGGATTGCGTAGTCGTCGGGAAGGCCGGCAGAGAACGTCAGCCAGAGGATCAGCACGACACCGACCGCAACTCCTGTCAGCCCTGCACGGCTGCCCGCCCGCGGAGCGAGCATGCCGAGCAGAAACAGGCCGATCATGCCTCCGCCGAAGATGCCGGCCAGCTTCCACCAGAGATCGAGGATCGTCTGCTCCCCCTGCATGGCGAGACCGACGCCAATGCTCAGCAGGCCGACGATGACGGTCGATGCCCGCAACACGGTGATCGCCTCGCGCTCGCCCGCGCCGGGACGGAAGTAGCGGCGGTAGAGGTCTTCGAGGATCAGGGTGGCGGAGCAGTTGAGGTTGGAGTCCATCGCGGCGGCGCAGATGGCGGCGATCACCAGTCCGGTGACGCCGGTCGGCAACTGATGTGCAATGAAGTATGGGAAGACGTGGTCCGCTTTGAACGGCTCGCCGGTGGCCGCGTCAACGGTCGGCAATAGATCCGGATACACGTGGTAGTAGGCAAACAGCGCCGTCCCGATGAAGAAGAACAAGAGTGAGATCGGAATAAACAGCAGTGTCCCCAGCCAGATGCTGCGGCGGGCCGCGGGATCCGAATCGGCCGTGATGTAGCGTTGGACGTATCCCTGATCGATGCCGAAGTTCTGCAGGTGCGTGACAAAGCCGTAGCAGAGGACCACCCAGAACGTGGAGGCGGCGAGGGACAGATCGTCCCGGCCCAGGCTGAACTTCTCGTGCGCGGCGGCGATCTCGAAGACCTGTGCCGGTCCTTCCGGCATCCCGGCAAGCAAGGCCCACACGCACGCCGCGGCTCCGGCCATCAGCACTACGGCCTGCAATGCGCCCGTCCAGATCACCGCTTCCGTCCCGCCGACGAACGGATAGATGGTGACGAGCAGGCCCATCACAATGATGAGAGTGGTCACGCTGCCCCCGAGCAGCGGCTGGAGCGCGGCGGCAAGTAAGTACAGGATGGTCCCCAGCCGGGCGAGCTGCATCAGCAGGAAGCAGACGACCGCGTAAGTGCGCGCCCACGCGCCGAAGCGCCGCTCCAGGTGCTGGTACGCCGAGACCTCTCCGCTGCTGCGATAGAAGCCGACGAACCAGCGGGCCGCGATCCATGCGGCAATCGGCATCGAGAAGGCGAAGACGGAGAAGTTCCAGTTCTCGGCGTACGCCTTCCCCGGATTCGCCAGGAAGCTGATGCTGCTGACGTACGAGCCGAAGATGGAGAGCCCGACCGCCCACCCGGGGAGCGACCGCCCGGCCGACATGAACCGCTCGCTGCTGCCGCTCCGTTTCAGGAACCCGAAGCCCATCGCGATGATCGCCACGTTGTAGATGACGATGACGGCGAGGTCCCAGAAGCGCACGTGGTCCATCAGGTCGGGCGGTGTTGTGAGTTCAGCGGATGTAAAACAGGAACAGCAGTGACTCGAAAGTTTTGAGAACCACGGAAGACACGGAATTGCAGAAGAGAATTCAAGAGATGAACCGCGAAAGTAGCGAAATGTGCGAAAAAGAGACAAAGCCAGAGACTGAGATTGCACTGACCAGATTTTCGCGTCTTTCGCTGCTTTCGCGGTTCGCCTCCTTTTGTTCCGTGTATTCCGTGCCTTCCGTGGTTCCTCTTTGGCTCACGCCGAGACGTGCTGCAGGTCGTGGTCCACCATCATGGCGACGAGCGATTCGAAATCACAGGTCGGCTCCCATCCCAGTTGAGCTCTGGCCTTGGAGGCGTCGCCGAGCAGCAGGTGAACCTCCGAGGGTCGGTAGAGTTCACGGTCGATGACGACGTGGTCCTCATAGTTCAGCCCGGCGTGGCGAAAGGCGAGCTCGCAGAAGTCGCGCACGGAATCCGTGCGGCCGGTGGCGATGACGTAGTCGTCGGCGGTCTCCTGCTGGAGCATGAGATGCATCGCACGGACGTAGTCGGCCGCGTAACCCCAGTCGCGGCGGGCATCGAGGTTGCCCAGCGGCAACTGCGTGGCGAGACCCTGCTTGATGCGTGCCACGTGCGACGTGATCTTCCGGGTGACGAACTCGAATCCGCGCCGCGGGGACTCGTGGTTAAACAGGATCCCCGAGCAGACGAACATTCCGTACGCCTCGCGGTAGTTCTGCGAGAGGTGAAACCCGGTGACTTTGGAGATGCCGTACGGCGAGCGGGGATGGAACTTCGTGTTCTCCGTCTGCGGGACTTCGTGCGCGTGGCCGAACATCTCGCTCGACGCCGCAAAGTACACGCGGCAGTCCGGCGCCGCCTGCTTGACCGACTCGAGCACGAAGTGCGTACCGTCGATGTTGGTATGGAACGTGGAGAACGCGTCGTCGAAGGAGTAGGAGACGAAGCTCTGTGCGGCGAGATGGTACAGCTCATCCGGCCGGAGCTGGTTGATGACGCTGAACAGGCTGGGAAAGTTCTCCAGACTCGCCGCGTGCAGATGCAGCCTGTCACGGATATGCGCGATCCGCGAGAGTCGATGCGCCGGGTCTTCGAGCGCCACGCGCCGGACCAGGCCGTGCACCTCGTAACCCTGTTCGAGCAGGTATTCGGCCAGGTACGAACCATCCTGTCCGGTGATTCCCGTGATGAGGGCGCGCTTCATGGGCAGTCGGATCCAGGTCTATAGCGTAATCGCCAGACGATGCAGAAACCCGGTTTCTTGAAGAAACCGGGTTTCTCAGACGGGTTTCTCAGAGACGCTCTGAGGTGGGTTATCGGCTTCGAATGCGGGACATGTATCGCTGAAACTCCGCGTCCAATTCCGGCAGATCGCCGAAGACCTGCTCGAACTCGGCGAGCCGGTCGTCCGTGGAGTTCCATTGCAGCCGTGGCTTCTCCGCCAGGCGCCGCAGGTATGCTTCGTAGTCGTCGCGTCGGGCACGGATGAGGAACCAGGTGAGAGCCCAGCTTTCGGCGTAGGCGCCGGGGGCGTGCTCGGGGTCGCGAAAGCGGGAATCGTCCTGGATCAGGCGCGTCAGTGAATCAGTCTCGCGGCGGCCGTCGGCGAGGGCGCGATAGTCGCGCAGCCGTGGTTGATTGAGCCGGCCGATGGTGGTCCAGCCGCTGCCGGAATGCAGGTCGGGCGTCTCGCAGTACATGGCGAGGCCCTCGGTGAGCCACAGCGGATTGTCGGCGTAGCGGACGTGCAGTCCGCAGTTGAAGGCGATCTGGTGCGTCGCCTCGTGGACGATTGTGGACACATTGCCGGGGGCGGCGGCCGCGCGGCGGTTGATATCGGCATCCGGGCGGGCGCCGTTGGCCGGCGCAGCCGCGGCGAGGTCATACAGAACGATGCGGTTCGTGCGGATCGAGTAGTAGCCGGGTACAGCGGCGAGATGCGGTCCGGCGTCCCGCGTGGCGAACTCGGCGTAATCCTGTTGCGTCGCAAAGATGATGGCGGCGAGGGGGGCGGTCGGCTCCTGCAGGGTGAGATCGGAATTCCGCCACTCCCGGAGAAAGGCGCGAAGCAGTCGCTCGAACAGTTTTCCGACCCAGCCGGTGAACTCCGGATCGGCATCGGAGCAAAGGATGTAGTGCTGAGTGGCGACGGCGTGAAATTGCTCACCCAGTTCCTGCCGCAGCACTTCCCCCAGCGGTCCCGCGTCGAGCAATGTGAATGGGCGTCCGAGGTCCTCGCGGGAATGCAACTGGTCGGGCGTAATGGTCCAGTAGGTTCCCGTTTCGTCTTCGACGAGGACTCCGCCATCAGCGGCGGTCACCAGGACGCGGCCGGTCACGTCCTGCTCGGCTTGGCGGTCGTCGAGGAAGTGGAAGCGGACGGCGTCTTCCTCAGCCTGTGCCGGTGGAGGGCACGACATCATCGTCGCAGCGACGAAAGCGAATCGCAGGCGCCGGAAATGTAGCGTGCGGCGGAAGTTTCCTGCGTCGGCCTGCATCTCAGTCAGTGTATCGAAATAGACCAGGGGTCAATTGCTCGTGGGATCCCTTGGGAGGTCTCGCGTTGGCTCAGAAGTATCGGGCGGGCGACTCTATGACCATCTTGTCACCGTCTTTGGGCCCGGTACGAAAGATCGCGCTGTCGCCCTCCGCGAGTCCGACTGTGATCCACCATGTCAACACGCCGTTCGTTATTCGCAGTACGAGATCAACCGCGGGATGATGAGATCGCTGCCGCTCATCCTGCAGCAGCCTAAAAGCCCGCCCAACGGGCCAATAGGCTGCCATTGCCTGCGGGCAATCGAAGCGTGCCTGACGCCGGCTTGTCAACCAGCACGCGGGGCCGAAGGAACCTACGTAAAGGAGAGGCAGGAGCAACGCAATTCCGATCAATCTCTTCGGCCGCGCAGCCAGCCAGCCGATTATGGTTTGACGACTCGCTGGCTGTTGATCCATGTCCAGCATCCTGACCTGTCAGGGCTCCGGCTGAAGCACAGTCTACCACCGCTGCCATCAAAAGCCCCCACCAGCCAGACGATGCGGGGGAGCGGCTCTCAGAAGTGAACCGGGTCTAACTACGTCCCTCAAGTGCGGCTTGTCACAGCGAACCGAACCGGCTGGTGAGGAAGCCCGAGGGAATCAGCACGGCATCGGGCGGTTACTTGAGCAGGGGTGAGAGGGCCACTAGAATCCCGCCACGAGTATGAGACCGTTCGGGGTGCGCGCTCGGAACGCGGCACGACCGTTATCAATTGAAGGAGACATCGCGGTGGCAATTCCAGTCGGCATTAACGGCTTCGGGCGCATCGGACGCATCACGTTTCGGGCCATGATGAGCCGCAAGGGGGAATTCGACATCCAGGCGATCAACGACCTGGGAGATCCCAAGGCGCTCGCCATGCTGCTGAAATACGACAGCGTGCAGGGACGGTTCCCCGGCACGGTGTCGGCCGACGGCGACACGTTGATCGTCAACGGCCAGAAGATCAAGGTCGTCGCCGAGCGCGACCCGCGGAATCTCCCGTGGAAGGCGATGGGAGTGCAGATCGCCCTGGAGTCCACCGGCTTCTTCACCGGCCGCGAAAAGGGGGACAAGCCGGGATACGACAGCCATATCACAGCCGGGGCGAAAAAGGTCGTTATCTCGGCCCCGGCCAAGGACAAGCCGGACCTGACCTGCGTGCTGGGCGTGAACGACAATCAGCTCACTCCGGAGCACAAGTGCGTCTCCAACGCCAGCTGCACCACCAACTGTCTGGCTCCGCTGGCGATGGTGCTGCACAAGGAGTTCGGCATCGAGAAGGGGCTGATGACGACCGTGCACGCTTACACGAACGATCAGCGCGTGTCGGACCAGCTGCACAGCGATCCGCACCGGGCACGGGCGGCGGCGATCAACATCATTCCGACCTCGACCGGCGCTGCGAAGGCGGTCGGTGAAGTGCTCCCGGATTTGAACGGCAAGCTCACGGGCATCAGCCTGCGGGTCCCCGTGCCGGCCGGCAGCGTGACCGACCTGGTGGCGGTGATCAAGAAGGACGCTACCGCGGAGCAGATTAACGCTGCGCTCAAGGCGGCCGCGGAAGGACCGCTGCAAGGCATCCTGCAGTACAACGAAGACCCGATCGTCTCCTGCGACATCATCGGCAATCCGCACAGCAGCATCTTTGATGCACCGTGGACGCAGGTGATCGGCGGGAACCTGGTGAAGGTCCTGAGCTGGTACGACAACGAGTATGGTTACTCGAACCGGACGGCCGACCTGATCAAGCGACTGGCCGCTTTGTAGGCCGCCTTCGAGAGCACGCCGAACGCGGCGTTCGTGGCCGGCGCGAACGCCGCGAAATGGGCGACACCCACAACCCTATGCGCCGCAAAGCCTTGCGATTTCCGGATTGTGCTGGACGCAGTCCCTGCGAGGCGTCAGAATAACGGCCAGCCAAATTCTGCCGGACGCCACGAGGCGTCACTCCGTCGATTTCGGGCGAAGAAGGAGCTCTTGGCCCGCGCTGACTTACTTCCTGGCAAGGTCTCATGAGCCGGCAGGCTGTCCTGGATTATCTGAGGCAACGACTGCCTCTGATTGCCCCATCCATGCTCAAGTGCGACTTCGGCAATCTGCACCGCGAGGTCGCATTGCTGGAACGCGCCGGCGCGGAAGTTCTGCACCTGGACGTGATGGACGGGCATTTTGTCCCCAACCTGACATACGGACCCGTAGTCATCGAGGGCCTGCGTCCGCTCACGAACATGCCGTTCGACGCCCACCTGATGATTTCCCAGCCGGGCCGTTATGTCGACGAGTTTATCAAGGCGGGATGTCAGGCGTTGACCTTCCACATTGAGGCCGAGCCGGAGCCCACGCCCTTGCTTCGCCGCATCCGCGAACAGGACTGCGTGGCCGGTCTGTCGCTGAACCCGGACACGCCGGTTTCGGCGATCGAGGCCGCTCTGGGCGAGTGTGACATGGTGCTGGTGATGAGCGTCCCGCCGGGATTTGGCGGCCAGAAGTTTCGACCGGATGCATTGAAGAAAGTTTCCGAGATTCGCCGTCTGTCACCGGAGAACCTGCTGATCGGGATCGACGGCGGCATCGGCCCGCATACGATTGGGGAAGCGTCCGCGGCAGGGGCCGACGTGTTTGTCGCGGGCAGCTCTATTTTCGGCGAGTCCGATTACGGGACCGCCATCGCGTCGCTGCGCGCCACTGCGGCCGCAGCCCGCAATTGACCTAACGAGTGAGAGGGAAATGTCGATCGCAATTGTGGTTCGACCAGGCGAGACGGATTTCGACCAGCAGTCGCGCATCCAGGGTGCGCTGGGACTGCCATTGACCAGCGCAGGTCAGACGCAGGTGAATGAGACAATCAACCGGCTGGCCGGAACGCCGCTGGACGTCGTCTATGCGTCTCCGACGGAACCGGCGCTCAGCACCGCGCGACAACTCGGAGCGGCTCTCGATGTGCCGGTGAAGGAACTCGAAGGGCTCGAGAACCTGAATCACGGCCTGTGGGAAGGAATGCTGCTCGACGACGTCAAGCGGAAGCATCCGCGCGTTTACAAGCAGTGGCGCGAGCAGCCGGAAGCGATCTGTCCGCCGGAAGGAGAGACGTGCGGCGAGGCGTACGAGCGGGTCCGCCGGGCGCTGAAGCGACCGTCAAAGCGGCGGCATTCGTTCGTTGTGGTGGCGCCCGAACCCCTGGCGACGATGATCGCCAGCGTCCTCCGCGGCGGCGAGCCGTCATTGCCGGGCCCGATGTGCGGCTGTGCGGCCGAGCGTCGCGTCGAGGTGATCGATGAGTTTGTGGAAGTGAATGGCCGGACTCCCGTGGCCCCCCAGGGAGTCGCCCAACCGCATTGATAGGGCACATTGATGCCCGCACCCCCTGAACGTGGCATGATCGGGGGCCCTGCGGTTACGATGTTGCGACCTTGGTCCGCGGTCACGGGCCGGGTCTCTTACCGGAACGGACCTCCGCGTCGTGGATCACGTCAACTCATCCACAGACGGCCGACTTGGGGAAGGCGCCGCCGGATGCCACACGGGACAGCGGACCGGGTGCTGGAGCCAAACTGTATGAGCGTCAGTCAGACAGCACAGTCCGAATTGGCGGAGCCAAGTGTGTCGCGCAAGAAGCGAGGCGTTCCTGAAGGACTCTGGCTGCGTTGCGACGACTGCGGCGCGACCCTGTTTCGCAAGCAGGTGGAGCAGGGGGAGCGGGTCTGTCCGGAGTGCGAGTATCACTTTTACGTGCCCGCGACGGCACGCATCGCACAACTCCTCGATACCGACAGCTTTGAGGAATGGGACGCCGGCTTGCGTCCTCTGGACCCGTTGGGCTTCGTTGACAAAAAGCCCTATCGCGAGCGTCTGGCGGCGGAGCAGTCCAAGACGGGGCTGTCGGAGGCCTGTATCGTCGGCCGGGGCCACATGCGCGGCCGCCCCCTGGTATTCGGACTCACCGACTCGTCGTTCATCATGGGGAGCATGGGCTCCGTCGTCGGCGAGAAGCTGACGCGGGCCATCGAGGCCGCGACGCGAAGCAAGTTGCCGCTGGTAATCGTGAGCGGCTCCGGCGGCGGCGCCCGGATGCATGAGGGAATCTTCTCGTTGATGCAGATGGGGAAGGTATCGGCCGCGCTGGGCCGGTTCCACGAGGCGGGGGGACTGTTCATCTCCGTGCTGACCAATCCCACGATGGGGGGCGTTGCGGCGAGCTTTGCGTCACTGGGGGACGTCGTGATTGCCGAACCGCGGGCGCTGATCGGCTTCGCCGGGCCGCGAGTCGTCCAGGCGACTGTCAAGAAGCCGCTGCCGGAAGGTTTTCAGACGAGCGAATTCCTGCTGGCCCACGGGTTCATCGACCGGATCGTACCGCGGCCGCAACTGCGTTCCGAGATCGCCCGCCTTATCGACTATTGCGGCAAGTAGATGAAGTTCATCGAGAAGATCCTCCGCCGCGAACCCAAGGTCGAGAAACTCGACATCCGCCGCCGATTTGAACTGATCGCGCGCGTGGGGCAGGGGAGTATGTCCAAGGTCTGGCGGGCGCGAGACACCGTCTCCGGCCGCATCGTCGCGCTGAAAGTGCTCGACAAAGCGAAAACCACGCGGCTGGAGCGGCGCTTCGTGGGGATGAACCGGCCGTCGGAAGGGACGGTGGCCGTCCTGCTGCGGCACCCCAACGTGGTGCGGACTCTGGAGCACGGCATCACGACCGAAGACGAACAGTACCTCGTTATGGAGTTCATCGAGGGGGTCGGGCTGAGCTACCTGATCGATGCCCAGAATGAGCGGATGCAGCAGAACCGGCTGTGGTACATGGTGCAGTTGGGGGACGCCGTTGAGTACCTGCACCGCAACAACTGGATCCATCGCGACCTCTGCCCGCGGAACGTCGTCATCAACGAAGAGGACACGTTGAAGCTGATCGATTTCGGACTGGTGGTGCCCAACGTCGAGGCGTTCCAGGCGCCCGGCAACCGGACGGGAACTCCGCTGTACATGGCGCCGGAACTCATCAAGCGGCAGCGGACGGACGAACGGATCGACATTTTTTCCTATGCGGTGTCGTGCTTTGAGATGTTCACCCGCAAGATGCCGTGGCCTCCCGGCGACACGCTGGAAGCGGTGATGCAGCACATCAACAAGCCGCCGCGCGACATCCGGGAGCTCGTGCCGGACCTCGACGAGCAGGTCGCCGCGGCGATCATGAAGGGGCTGGAGCCCGACCCGGACCGGCGGTGGCGATCGGCCCGCAAGATGGCGGACGAGTTTCGTGCCGCGGGCGAACGTCTCGGGATGTTCACGATCGAGGAGTAAGCCGGGCCACGTCCCCGCGCCGGCAGAGCTGAGATCCCGGTGTCGCAGACAGAACAGCGGCGGATCGCATACCGCACGTTCCCCGTCGCTGCCCGAGCCACGCTCTCTGCCGTCAACGTCATTCTCAGGCCGTGATGGAACACCTGCGCAACCTGAATGCCTCCCAGCGGGACGCCGTGCTGACGAAGTCGGGGCCGCTGCTCGTGCTGGCCGGCGCCGGCACGGGGAAGACGCGAGTCATCACCTGCCGCATGGTGGAGTTGATCCGCGGCGGCGTCGCAGCCGACCGCATCCTGTCGGTGACGTTCACCAATAAGGCGTCCCGCGAAATGCTGGAACGGACGCGCCAGCTGTTGGGGGGCAAGACGAGGGCCCGCCCGTGGATTTCGACGTTTCATGCACTGTGCGTCAACATCCTGCGGCGCGACATTGAAGCGATCGGCTATCCCTCCGCCTTCCGCATCCTGGACCGCGGGGACCAGGAATCACTCGCGCGGACCGTGCTCCGCGATATCCGCGTTGCGGAGAAATCGCTGAAGCCGGGCGATCTGCTGTACACGATCAGCCGCTGGAAGTCTGCCGCGATGGGCCCCGCGGAAGCGAAAGAGATCGCCGCGGACGATCGCGAGTTCCTCGCGGCGATGGGCTACCGGAGGTACCAGGAAAAGCTGCGGGCATCGGGGGCGCTCGACTTCGACGACCTGCTGGGCGTCACCGAGCAGTTGTTTCGCGAGTCTCCGGCGGCGCTGGCCCGGCATCAGGCGCGGTTTGAACACGTGCAGATTGACGAATACCAGGACACCAACGGCGTGCAGTTCCGGCTGATCCAGGCGCTGGTGGCCGGACATCGCAACCTGTGCGTGGTGGGAGATGACGACCAGTCGATCTACGGCTGGCGCGGCGCGGAAGTCGCGCATATCCTCAGCTTTGGCCGACACTTTCCCGACGCGAAGATCGTGCGGCTCGAGGAGAATTATCGCTGTACGGACCGCATTCTCGACGTGGCCAACCGGCTGGTGCGCTGCAACCGCCAGCGGCACGCCAAGGTGCTCCGCACGTCGAAGCGTTCGGCCGCGGAGGTCCGATTCCTCGAGTTCGAGAACGAGCAAGTCGAGGCCGAGAAGGTCGTGTTCGAGATCCGTTTCCTGGCGGAGCGCAAAGGCGTGCCGCTGCGGGATGTCGCGATCCTGTTCCGCACGAACGAGCAGCCCCGGCTGTTTGAAGCGGAACTGCGCCGCGCCGGACTGCGTTACGTGCTATTGGGAAGCCAGTCGTTTTTCGACCGCAAAGAGATCCGCGACCTGCTGTCGTATCTGAAGGTCATCGCTCATCCCGACGATGAGACGTCGCTGCTGCGGATCATCAACACGCCGGCGCGCGGCATCAGCGACGCGACCGTCGAGAAAGTCCTCAAACGCGCGGTCGCGAGCGGGCGCTCATTCTGGGATGCGACGCAGGACGCCGGCCGCGACGGCGACATTCCGGCGAAAGCAGCGGCCTCGATTGCGACCTTCGCGGGTCTCCTGCAGTCGTTCCGGTCGCGGTTCCACGCGGAGCCTCAACAGCTGGATCAGCACGTCCGCGCTCTCATCGAGACGATCCGCTACGAGGATGAAATCCAGCGGCAGTACAAGGACCCGCAACAGCAACTGGCCCGCACCGCAATCATCGATGAATTCGTGCAGTCGGTGACGGAGTACGTCGCCACCGCCCGCAAACCCGGATTGGCGGAGTTTCTATCCGACCTGGCTCTCGACGGTCGCGAGTCCGAAACCGACAAGGACGAAGTTGCCGCCGAGGACGCCGTCAAGCTGCTGACGCTCCACAGCGCAAAGGGACTGGAGTTTCCCCGAGTCTACCTCGTCGGAATGGAGGAGGGATTGCTTCCCCATAAGCGCAGCGTGGACGCGACGGATGCGGAGATCGAAGAAGAACGACGGCTGGCCTACGTCGGCGTGACACGCGCTCAGGACCACCTCACGTTGACGCGCGCCGCCGCCCGACGCAAGTGGGGCAAGCTGCGACCGTCAATGCCGTCGCGGTTCCTGTTCGAGATGCGCGGCGACTCCGCCACCGAAGAGCGCTCCGCCTGACCGGCTCACGCAGGCTGATCGAACTCGCCCCGGCAGGCCCCCTGCGACTGCGCAAACTGATCCAGCAGGGTCCGCAGCTCGGCATGCTGCCGCATGCCGGCCAGGAGAGAGGAAACATCAATCTGCCGCGCCCGCACCGCTGCCTGAATCCGCGGCAGCAACTGCGACTGAAACGTCCGCTGCTGGCGGAGCCGAATCCACAGGAAGCACATCCACAATCCTGTCAATCCGGCCCCCGGAACCAGGAACCACCGGTCCCAACCCAGTCCGCCGACGACGAAGGCGACGGTCAGCAACCAGAAGACTCCGACGCCGGTCGCCCAGAGCGGCAGCGTCGCGCGGGCGTTCAGAGCCTCGTTGCACTGCACGAGCAGCCCGTACAGCGACGCATCGTCGATCCCGTCTCGCAGCCGGTCGCCGTGCCACTCGGTGCAGTGCAACTCCCCATCCTGACGCGTCACCAGGACGCACTCTCCCTCCTCGGGCAGGTACTCCGACAGGTATTCGAGTTCTTCGAATGGGGTGAACATATCGCAACTCCGCTCATCGCGCGAACCGAGCGACCGTTCCCTCGGCACGGCGACATTGCGCCGCCTGACTATCACTCTAGACACAACCGACGATTCTCGAAAGCCGAAAGACAGCACAGCAGGGCAATCGCCAAGTACCCCTTGACCGGCGTGCGTAGAATGGAGGTGAGTTTGAGGAGGTTCCTATCCCATTCAAGGAGGTCGATCTGTGACATCCGCCCCCGGCGGGAGTTTGCTGGCCGTCTTGGCGCAACTCCCTGATCCACGTGGGCGTAAGGGACGACGTCATTCTCTGTCCGCCATGCTCACGGCGGTCGTCTGCGG
>JBGTSJ010000004.1:0-842 GCA_041940305.1 Planctomycetaceae bacterium | reverse complement strand
TCTGGCACTGGATGGGATACACCCGCCGCCCCCCCAAACTCGACTGCTTCCGCGACCTGTTGATGAAACTTGATCCCGCCACACTGGAAGCAGCCCTCGCCGCCTGGGTCCATGAGGCGCTCGGCATCGAACTCAACCCCGAGCAGTTGCAGGCCGTGAGCATCGACGGCAAGACGCTCTGCGGCACGCTGCGTCCCTTCGCCCGGGCAGTGCATCTGCTGGCCGCCGTCGATCACCAGACCGGCTGCGTCCTCAGCCAGTGTCGCGTCGACGAGAAGACCAACGAGCACAAGGCAGCTCTCGAACTGCTGCAGACATTGGTGCTCGAGGGACGCGTGATCGTGGGGGATGCGATGTTCTGCCACCGCGAAGTGTGCCAGCAGGTTCTCGATTCGGGAGGACACTACTTCCTGGCCGTGAAGGGGAATCAGGCCGGTTTAGAGCGGGAAATCTCGCTGGCACTCTCGGCCCCGGACGGGGCCTTTTCCCCCCTTCATCCAGCGCCAGCGACGGTTGGAGCGTGAACGCGCCACGTCGGTCGACAAAGGGCACGGCCGCATCGAACGTCGCACGCTGACGAGCACGACGGTGCTCAACGGTTATCTGGACTGGCCGGGCGTGCAGCAGGTCTGCCGCATCGAGCGGGAGCGGAGGATCGGCGCGAAACGTGAGCTTGAGACGACCTGTTACATCACCTCGCTGCCCCGCACAACGGCTGGCCCGGAGGATCTGCTGACGCTGGCGCGTGACCATTGGGGTGCGATCGAGAACGGGCTGCACTGGGTGCGTGATGAGGTGCTCGGCGAGGACCGCAGCACGATCTTCCGTGGCCACGCACCGCA
>JBGTSJ010000003.1:0-414214 GCA_041940305.1 Planctomycetaceae bacterium | reverse complement strand
TACGTCGAGCAGAGTCGAAAGACGGACTTAGTGATCCGGCGGTTCCGAATGGAAGGGCCGTCGCTCAACAGATAAAAGGTACTCTGGGGATAACAGGCTGATCCCGCCCGAGCGTCCATAGCGGCGGCGGGGTTTGGCACCTCGATGTCGGCTCATCACATCCTGGGGGTGAAGAAGCTCCCAAGGGTTCGGCTGTTCGCCGATTAAAGTGGTACGTGAGCTGGGTTTAGACCGTCGTGAGACAGGTCGGTCCCTATCTGCTGTGGGCGTACGAAACTTGAGGGATTTTCTCCCTAGTACGAGAGGATTTGGAGGGACGTACCTCTGGTGTACCTGTTGTCTCGCTCGAGGCAGCGCAGGGTAGCTACGTACGGCTCGGATAAGCGCTGAAAGCATCTAAGCGCGAAGCCTTTCCCAAGATCAGGTTTCGTTGAGTCCCCTGGAAGACGACCAGGTAAATAGGCCGGTGGTGTACGGCGAGCAATCGCTTCAGCCGACCGGTACTAACGGACGAACGCTTGACCATTTTTGTTCCCGAATCGCACCGCAGCGGGCATCCGCCCCTCGGAGCTATTCACCACGCAATGCTGTCGCCAATGCATACAATCCGCGTTGCGCCGGCCTGACCGCTGTCGCAACGATTTCCGGTGAACATACCCGGCAGGTCACACGCGTTCCCATTCCGAACACGACCGTTAAGCTGCCAGGGCCGATGATAGTGCCGAAAGGTGCGAAAGTAGGTAATCGCCGGATCATTTTAAAACACCCTCGCGTCATCCGACGCGAGGGTGTTTTTTGTTGAAACGCACTGTTCGCGCCGGCGGCCTTCCCCCTATGCACTCAAGGCGATCAACCTGGGCAACGGGGTGTCGTCGGGCCGTTCCGCTCGAAGCCTATCGCGCACTCAAGCCGCGACGGGGAGTGTTTCGACGTCGCTGAACAGGCGGTCGAGGCAGCGGCGGCTCTTGCCCCAGTCCATCCACTGGCCGCCGATGCGGGTGGTGGCTTCGATCGTGGTTTCCTGTCCGGCTCGCTGGACCGTAATGACGAGCGAGCCGGCGAGCGACCAGAGGTCGGATGGGAGTTCGGCCTGAATCACGCAACCGTCGCTCGCTTGATCAACCTGTTTGAGCGTGAGTCCCTGACGCGCCATGGAGCAGAGGAGCGCGACGAGCGCGCTGCCGACGGGGCGGGGAATCGAAGCTGACCGTGACTGTCCGGTGGCGATGCCCATGGAGGAATACAACGACTGCGAGACGGTCGCCACCTTGTCGAGCGCCACTCCGCCGGTGAGCGGTGCGCAGATCTGGAGGAACTTCTCGCCGCTGATTCGCGTGGGCGCCATGGCCGCATGGTGGGCGATCAGTTTCTGGACGGCGAGGTGCTTGCGAAGCACTTCGTAGCGGACTTCGTGGGACCAGTCGGGGTCCGCTGATCGGATCTCAACGTCGGACAACAAGACGACTCTATCCGTGTCGGGATCTTCGAGGAATTCCTCGATTGGCAGGGGATCGCAGGCTGCGGTTGCCGGCTGATGCAGGGCGGCGCCGCAGTTCCAGCAGAATTTGCCGTTCGCTTTGGAGCCGCAGTCTGAGCAAAACATGTCGGAAGTCCCTTTCCGTCGAAATCGGGCCGCTCATAGCAAAGATCGGCTGAAACTGAAGGAGAACTTCGCGAGGTGGAGAGAGACTTCAGCAGAAATGACGAAGCTGCCGTATCAACGCCTCGATTCGACCTATGGGAACAGAGAATCGCGAAGATCCTCCGCCAGCTGCTGCACGGCGCGGGAGGCGCTCTCAAACAGGTCCAGCCTGCGAATGAACCCATGAATCTGCCCTTCGCTGACGATCCGCCGGACGGGGACGCCGGCGGCTTCGAGGCGATCCGCATACGCCAATCCTTCGTCGTAGAGGGGGTCAAATTCGGCGACAAGGACCGTGGCGGGGGGGAGACTGCTCAGGTCCGCTGCCCGGATTGGCGATGCCTGCCACTCGCTCCCTTGCGCGGACGATTCGAGATAGTGCTCCCAAAACCAGGCGATGGACTCGGTCGTGAGGAAGTAGTCGCGTCCGTTCCGGCGATAGGAGTCGTACTCCGGCATGTAGTCGGTGATCGGATAAATGAGCACCTGCCGGGCGATCTGCGGGCCTCCCTGGTCGCGGGCCATGATGGCGACGACGGCGGCGAGGTTTCCGCCCGCACTGTCGCCGCTCACGACGAGCCTCTGAGGATCACCACCCAGCTCTGACGCATGCTCGGCGACCCACCTCGTGGCAGCAAAGCAGTCTTCGAGCGCGGCGGGGTACTTGTGCTCCGGAGCGAGCCGGTATTCGACGGAGACGATGATGCAACCCGCTTGATTGCACAGCCGCCGGCAGAGCGCGTCGTGGCTGGCGATCGAACCGACGACCCAGCCTCCGCCGTGGAAGTAGACCACGACCGGAAGCGATAACGCCGGAACAGATTCCACATCGGCGGGGACCCGGTTTCCTGAAGTAACCGGGTTTCGATCAGCGTCGGCGGGATGATAGATGCGGGCGGCGATTTCACCCGCGGGACCCGGGATCGTGCGGTTCTCGATCGATCGCAGCTCCTCACGCGGCATGCGGAGCGGCACGACGAGGGCGCGGGCGTCGTCGGGTGAGAGTTCATGCATTGACGGTGCGCGCGAGCGCTGCAGTTTGTCGAGGAACTCGCGGGCCTGGGGGTCGAGCGGCATTGGACGAGGCAACGGGTTCTTGGGAAACGTGACCGGCGCGCCACGTTATCGAATCAGGGGCGGGTGTCCAATGTGGTGCTTGACGGGCAATGGCGATCTGGATTCCGGCTTGGTGCGGTCCCGGAGTTCACGGTGTATTGGAAGGCCGCACAGCGGCAGCCCAGAGAACTGTGCCGGCGACTTAGGCTGGTCATTGCGGTGCAGCGGAGTCAGCGTGATCGCCGTTGGCGGAGAGAGAGCGCAGCGCGGCGATGAACTCGTTGTAGGTTTCGGAACGGAGGGCGAGAGGCAGCGACTCGACGTCCCGGAACAGCCTCGCGATGCCGGAGGAGAGGTTCAACTGGGTTTCCGGATCGTCCACCGAGGTGAGCACGAGGAAGACGATATGGGCCGGCTGGCCATCGGGGGCGTCGAACTCGATGCCGGCCTCGGAGATGCCGACGGTGATGAGCGGTTCCTTGAGTCCTTCGACTCGGGCGTGCGGGATGGCGACGCCGTGACCGATGCCCGTCGCGGCCACGCGCTCGCGCGACCAGGCTGCTTTCTCGATCGCAGCCGCGTCGAGTCCAGCCTGCGCGGCAGCGACTGCGACGAGTTCACGGATCGCGTCCCGACGCGAAGTCGCTTGCAGATTACGAATGAACCGCTGCGGTGAGAACCGGGGAAGCAAGCGATCGGGACGGCGCGGCTGCAGGGCCCAGCGGATGAGAGGGCCGCTGACGGCGGAGGTCGCGATGGCCATCACCACCAGAGCGACGAACAGCGGTTGGCGGATGATGCCGGCCCTGAGCGCGAGCAGTCCGAGGATGATTTCCATCGCGCCGCGGGCGTTCATGGCGAAACCGATGGCCCACGCGTCGCGCGCGGGCCAGGCGCCCCAGCGGGCCCCCAGCACGGCCCCGGCAATCTTGCCGACGCAGGCGATCGTCAGGACCGTGAGCACCAGCAGCGGGTCGAACTCCGTCGCGAAGTTCACGCGGAGTCCGATGCCGGCGAAGAACACCGGCGCGAAGATGAACGACACGAACTCGTCGATGAGGACGCGGGTGCGCTCCTTCAGATGTGATGATTCGCCGAGCGCGACGCCGACGATGAACGAGCCGAAGATCGCGTGGATGCCGATGAATTCCGTACAGGCCGCGCCGAGCAGGGCCACGGTGACGGCGAATCCCAGCACACCGCCGGGGCCGGGCGTGTAGGCCTGCAGCCGCGGAAGGATGAGGTGCAGCAGCCGTCGGCCGGCGGTCAGCATGAGGAGCACGAACAGCAGCGTCAGGCCGATGGTCCCGAGGATGCCGATCCCCTGTGGGGAATCTCCCATCATGCCGAGGACCATCGCGAAGACGGTCCAGCCGATGAGGTCGTTGAAGATCGCCGCGCTCACCACGACCATTCCGAGATCGGTCCGGTACAGGTTGAGGTCCATGAGCGTCTTCGCGATCACGGGTAGGGCCGAGATCGCCATGGCGGTGGCGACAAACAGCGCGAAGATCAGGGGATCGGCCGACGCTTCGCGTCCGAGCAGCCCCGGCGCGAACCAGGCGGACGCCAGACCCACCAGGAACGGCAGGATTGTTCCGAGGACGCCGATCTTCAGCGCGGAACGTCCCTGCTTCCAGACGATGGAGAGATCCACCTCCATCCCGGCTACGAGCAGGAAGAGGACGATCGCCAGCGAGCTGATGGCTTCCAGGACAACGGCGTTGATTCCCTCCCGGGGGAAGAGAAACGCCTGCGTGTCCGGCGATAGCGCCCCGAACAATGTGGGCCCCAACAGGACGCCTGCCAGGAGTTCGCCGAGCACCGAAGGCTGCCTCCAGCGGCGGGCGATCTCGCCGAAGAGCCGCGCGGTCCCGATCAGGAGGCCGAGCGACAGCAGCATGATGCCCAGTTGGTGCGGGGTCATAGAGAGACGAGTCTATCGAGCGGTCTGACGGTCCGCCCGATTTTCGCCCGTCTGCGGCCGTACGGGGGGCATGTCACCGGACAGGCTTCGCTACAACCGCACTCCACGGAGCGTTCCAACACGGAATTTGGAGTGCGTGGTGCAGCGGAATGTCCATATTGAGAGCGGTGATCAATTCGAGTTTACAGCGGAGGGATCGAGGATGGCCGGTGCAGAAACTTGCCGTCGCAAGGAAGATCATGGGGAGAGCACCGTGGGATGTCCGGCTCTGGCCGATGCGGCGAGGTTCTGCAGCCATGTGAGTGCTGCGCGGTTTGTGCCGGTTCTGCGGGTGTTGCGTTCGCTGCAATCGGCAATCGTTCTCGCAAGTCCCCGAAATGCGTCAACGGCGCCGTCCGCCTGCGCGTAGGGTGGTTCCCGCAAAAGACGGGAACCGAGCGCACGATTGCCAGCCGCGCTCCGTTGGCGTGCTAGAGTTGGCTGATCGCCGGGACGTCCCTCATCCGGCCCAGTTGTCATCTCTCTGCACACGACTACCACTTCGGGACACTCCTCATGGGCTTCCTCAAGCGCGTCATCAAGACCACCTTCCGCGACGGATTCCAAGCGAAGGGGCATAGCAGCTTCGAGAGCATCTCGGAGAACCAACTCGAGCAGCATCTGTCGATTGCGCGGTACGGCAGCTTCCTGCTGACCGACGCGGTGCGCCCGTCGTTCAATCTGGACGTGGTGCCGAGCGCCGGCTGCCGCCGCGACGTGTACCGCGATCCTGAGACGTCGATCGACGTGCCTGTGCTCATGGTCTCCGAGACGCGGGAGAAGCTGTTCGACCTGTTCATGGACCTGCTTGACCCGCTTGGCGACGAAGTGGACGTCGTGCTTGAGACAAGTCACGAGGCCGATGGCGGGAAGCACCAGGACCTGTACCGCGAGAACATCGACCTGCCGATCCTCAAAAGCACGCTGTACGACTTTGAGGACATCCTGCTCGACGACGGCTGCACCGGCATCGCGGTCCTCAATCCGCGGATCCCGATGGAGGTCCAGTTCGACGAGCACAAGCTGCTCGTCATGTACGGACACGACCTGGAGCCGTTCGAGGAAGTGCTGGGCGACCGCGGCGTGCGGTACAGCGAGACGATCCGGTTCATCACCGAAGGAGAGCACGTGCACTCCTCCAGCGAGGAATACGCGCAGCGGTTCGAGGAGCTGCGGTACCTGCTGGGAGTCGAGCAGGACTAAGGCCGATCGCCCGAAGTCACAAGCCAGAAGGTTGAGAGGACCAGGGATTGATGAGTGCGGTTCGGCACATCGTGAGCGGGTGGGCGCTGCTGAGCGCGGGGTGCGCGGCATGGCCGCAGCCGGCGCAGACGCAGTCGCGTCCCGATCCGGTGCGCGAGGCGCCGGAACCGGGCGTGCCTGCGGGCGATCCGTTCCGCAGTGCACCGGTGATCCCGGATCCCAATGCCTATCTGTGGCCGCGGATCGAACTGGGCCAGTCGACAGGCACTCCGCCGGCTTCAGCGACGGCAGCGCGAAGTCAATCATCAGTCACGGCGTCTCCGGTGGCGGCGACGCCGCACGGTCCTGCGTGGCGCTCCGACTACGAGAGCACCCAGCGCCGGCGCATGCAGACGGCGCTTCGCGGATCCGGACTCGAGCATGTGTTCGTCACCGGCAGCCTCAACGGGAACGATCCTCACAGCGTCAAGCTGATGGATGCGCTGCTGTCCCGGATCGATGCCCAGCCCGAAAGCCTGGATGGTCTGACGGCGCAGCTGATCCGCGATCCCAACCCGGATGCGCTGGCCGAGCACATCGCCAAGAATGCCCGGGGCGTGGACCTCAATCGAAACTTTCCATCCGCACGATTCACGGCGAATCCGACTTCGGAGACGGGGCCCCATCCGGCCAGCGAAGCGGAGACGCGAGTGCTGCTGAGACTTCTGGGCGACCTGCAGCCTCAGCGAGTTGTGCACGTGCGGACGGGAGGGGGACGAAGACCGCTGATCACCGGCAATGCGGCCTGTATTGAGCTGCTGGGACGACTCAGCGAAGAGCATGACGTGCTGGCGACAACGTTTGACGGAGAATTCAAAGCCGGCTCCATCGAGGAGTTCGCCGCGACACGTCTTAAGGCGCAGGTTCTCATTATCGAAGTCCCCGAGAATAACCAGGCGTTGGATGCCAGCGCCCGGCTCATTCTGGCGGCGATGACCGGGATGGGACGCAATCTGTCGGAGACGCCTCCGGTCTACGAGCATGCACCGCCGATCGCGTCGTCCCCGGGATCGGAGGTCACTCCCGGCAGCAACAGTCCGGCGTCACTCACGGGGCGGCTGGAGCCGGAGGGTCCGGATGGCGAGAAGGGGTACGTCGAACTGCTACCGCCACCCCCGCACTTCACCGACCTGACGGGATCGACCGGCGGAGGAGATTCGAGATACCACGAACTCCCGCCTCCATAAGGGAAGACGCTTTCCCTGCTGCCGGTGCCGATTGCGGGCCTCAGTAGATCGCGCGTTCCCGCTTGCGGGCACACTCCACGCACTCACGGGCGAAGGGGACAGCCTTGAGACGCGTCTTGGGGATCATAGCTTTGGCCGGGGACTTTCCTTCGGCGAGGCATTTCTCGCACAGGCCGTAAACGCCTTCATCGATGCGTTTTAAGGCTCCTTCGATCTGCTCCAGCTGTCCCTGGTCGCGCTCCATCACGCCCAGTGAAAAGTCCTGTTCAAACGTCTCTGTGCCAAGCTCGGCCATGTGAGTGGGACTCTTGGAGTCTTGGCCGCCGTCCAGGGCGCTGCTGCTGATTTGCCGCACGTCTCCGCGAATCTGGGCGCGGAGTTGCAGCAGCAGGGACTTGAACTGATCCATGTCTTTCTTGGTCATCGGACGGCTTTCGCGGTGCAGGCTCCAGAGGCGAACACGTCAAAGTGGACCATCGATTATCAGGCGGCTGGAGAGCGAAATCAAGCGGATCGCGGTGGGCTGGCTGGTCCTGCGGGCATGCTATGGGAAATGATTGATCCTGAATTCCGTCCACGACTTGCGACCGAAGACGAGCCTGCGGCGACGAACGGCGCAGCGGAGTCGCGGAGAACGGCTCGGTGAGGTCAGGCGTTCGAGGAATGGCGACGGCGCGGACTGGAGAACGCCGTTGGCGCCTGCCCTCAGCCGTCCGGTTCCACGGACACGTCGCATTCCGGTAGGCTTTCGAGGAAGACCCGCCCGTAACGCTTGGTGCGAATCCGGGGATCCAGCATGACGACCTGTCCCGTGTCGCTGCGGGAGCGGATCAGCCGGCCGAACCCCTGGCGGAGCTTGATGGCGGCCTCGGGAACCTGGTAGTCCATGAAGGGGTTCCCTCCATCCTCGCGAATCTTCTCCAGCCGCGCCTCCAGCAGCGGATGATCGGGCACGCTGAACGGCAACTTGGTGATGATCACGTTCTGCAGGGCGTCGCCGGGGACATCGACGCCCTGCCAGAAGCTCTCGGTGCCGAACAGCACGGCCCGGCCGTCCTTGCGAAATCGCTCCAGCATGGCTGAGCGGTCGAGCCCGTCCCCCTGGCAGAGCAGCAGGCGATTGCGTGAGGCGAACCAGCCGGTGAGGCGCTCGGCGCACGCCTTGAGCATGCGATAGCTGGTGAAGAGCACGAACGTGCCACCGTCGATCTCATCCACGTGCCGCTTGATGCGTTCGCAGACGGCCCGTTCGTAATCACCGCTCCGGCCGGTGGGGTCGGGCATGCCCTCCGCAAGCACCAGCTTCACCTGCGTGCGGTAGTCGAACGGGCTGCCCAGCTTCAGCTCGCGAGCCTTTGTGAGCCCGATCCGCTGGCGAAAGAAGCTGAAGTCGTCCTCGCCGACCGAGAGTGTGGCGCTGGTCAGGATGGCGGTCTTCACCTGTGCAAACAACTCGTCACGGAGCAGCGAGCCGACCTCGATCGGTGCGCAGACGAGTCTGGTCAGCTGCCGCTGGCGCCCGCTGACCTCCACCCAGTACACGGAATCCGCCAGGGTCTGCTTCATCCAGAAGTCGAGCGAATGGGCGAGCGCGTCGAGGCGATCGGCGGCCGCGGTGACTTCGATCTTCTGCTCCTCGGCCTCCAAACGGTGTGCATATCCGCGGAGCTCGGCCGAGAGGCGGCGAAGGTCCGGACTGACGGGGTTGCCGATGGCCAGCGGCGTGCGGACTCGTCCATTGCCGGGTTGCTGCTGCTCCAGCCAGTCCTTGATCGCCGTAAAAAAACCGTCAACGGCGTACCGCAAGTGCGACACCAACTGCTGGGCCTGCGGGAGGATGTGATGGACGAGCAGGCCCTTCTGCTGCCGGTCGTTGTAGAGCTTGTTGAGCAGATACGTCAGTTGGCCGCTGGTGATCGAGACACCGAGATGCTCGCCGGCGACCTGTTCCAGCGTGTGGGCCTCGTCGAGGATCACGACGTCATAGTCAGGCAGGACGCTGGCCCCTTCGCGGCGGAGCGCCAGATCGGAGAAGAACAGGGCGTGGTTCACCACGACGATGTCGGCGTTCCACACGCGGCGGCGGGCTTTGTAGAAGTGGCACTCCTCGTAGGTCGGGCACTTGCGGCCCAGGCAGTTGCCGTGCTCGCTGCGGACTTCGTCCCACACCTGCGGCAGCGGACGGAATTCGAGCGTCGCCAGGCTGCCGTCGCTGGTGTCGGCGGCCCAGCGGCGCAGCGACCGGAGATGCTCGAGTTCGGCGGATTCGCCAAACAGCGAGCCGGCGCGCTCGCCGGCCCCTTTGAGCCGGCGGAGGCTGACGTAGTTCGAGCGGCCTTTGGCGAGCACAGCAGAGAACTCGACCGGCAGCACCGAATTGAGAAACGGAATGTCGCGCGCGATCAGCTGCTCCTGCAGACTGATGGTATGCGTGCTGACGATGATCCGCCGCTCGCGGCCGGCTTTTCCCGGTTGAGACGCCGCGGCCAGGATAGCCGGCACGAGATACGCGAAGCTCTTGCCGACTCCCGTTCCGGCTTCGACGAGCAGATGGGTCTGCCGGGCGATCGCATCACGAACGGCGTCCGCCATGCGCAGCTGTTCGGGGCGGCTCTCGTAAGTCTGCAGCCGGCGGGCGATGGAGCCGTCTGGTCCCAGGACTCCATTGACGGAAAGGTCAGGAGTCTGATGCGACTGAGACGCCATGCGCTGAATGACTCTGTTACGCTCCGAGGAAACTACAGCAATCCATTTCCCGCGGGGTCAGGTGGGCAGCCGCTGCAAGCCGACGATACAGGTGTCGTCCCGCAGGGCGTTCTCACCCACGAAGTCCTCGACGTCGTTGATGATGGCCTTCACCATCCCGTCGATGTCTCCCGACGAGCGTGCGATGCAGCTCTCCAGTCGCGGTCGGCCGTAGATCTCGCGTCCCCCGTCCATCGCCTCGGTGACGCCGTCCGTGTACGCGAGAATGGAGTCCCCCGGATCGAGATGCAGCTGGGCCTCGTGATATTCCTGGTCGGGAACGATTCCCAGCGGCAGGCCAGACTCCTCGCGTCCGACCTGCTCGACGGAGCCATTGCGGCGCCGGACGAGCGGAGCCAGATGGCCCGCGTTGACGAGCGTGACATCATGCGTGGCGGGATCGAGCACGAGCACGAGGAACGTAATGAACCGGTGGCCGAGGCCGCTGGAGGCGATCTCCAGGTTCAGACCGGCGACGGCTGCGGCGGGTGTGGGAGACGTGAGCAGCTGGTAGCGGGCGGACGAATACAGCCGCGCCATGAGCAGCGCTGCCGGCATTCCCTTGCCGGCGACGTCGCCGAGTGTGACCGCGAGCCGGCCGCCGGGCATGGTGACGTAATCGAAATAGTCGCCGCCGATTCTCAGAGCCGCTTCGTAGTAGTCTGCGAAGGAGTACGGCTTGATGCGTGGCCGGGCCTTGGGGAGAAATCCCAACTGCACCTGCGTGGCGAATTCGAGATCGCGCTCCAGTTCCCGCTGCCGCATGACCTCCTCGTGGAGCGTCGCGTTCTCGATGGCCAGGGCGGCCTGCGACGCAACGCTCGCCAGCAGATCGAGGTCTTCATTGCTGAATACGTCCTTGGCGCCGCGGGTGACGATCTGGATCACGCCGATGGCGGCGTCCTCATAGCCCATCAGCGGGGCGCACATCACGGAGCGAATCTGAAGTTTGTTCAGGCTGGCGCTCTGTTTGAATCGCGAGTCGTCGAGGACATTCGTGCTGAGCAGCGCCTGTCCGGATTCCATCGCCTGCCGGACGACCGTCATGCTGACCGCGACCGAGTCTGCCTCGCCCCCTTTCCGGACGCGCGTCCCCTTCACCAGCAGCTTGCCCGATTCTGCGTCCTTCAGCAGCACGAACCCCTGCGCCGCCTGCGGGAAGATCTGGAACAGGGCGGAGAGGACCTTGGGGAGGACCGCATCCACTTCGAGCTCGCGTCCCAGCGCCCGCGTGATCTCCAGGATGGCCTGCAGCTTGAGCTCCGGGTGCAGGCTGACCGATTCATCGCTCCCGCGGCGAACATCGATCTTGCCCAGCACGGAGGAGGACTCGAACTTGACCGGTCTGGCCAGCTCGGAGCTGTCCTCTTCGAACAGGCCGCTCCCTTCGATCACCGGCTGCTCGTCGGTGACGCGCTCGCCGAGGCTGGTCTCCGCCTCCGCGCGGTTCGAGCTGCCGACCTTCGACGAAGACCCATGCAGCTCAAACTCCAGTGTGATGTCGCACAGGCGGATCTGATCCCCGTCGTGCAGCTCGGCCCGTCCTTCCAGAGCGTCGGAATTCAGGGACGTTCCGTTGCGGCTGCGGAGATCCTCGACGTAGTAGCTGCCGTGGCTTTCGAGAATCTGGACGTGATGCCGGCTGATCGCCCCGTTGTCCAGGACGACGTGGCAGTTGGGATGCCGGCCGATGATGGTCCGCTCCCCCTGAAGCTCGAATACGGCTCCGGCAGCGGTGCCACGCAAAACGCGAAGGATAGCCACTGTAATGCATTACAAGAAGACGGGGCGCATCGCGATTCTAGCCGTGGCGGAATTGAAGGGTCAATCACCGGCCTGACCCCATCGTCTTCTCTCGTACTGAAACACAAGATCGCCGCGACTATACTGCCGCCAGCCATACCACGGAGGAGCAACATGCAGATTAGCGAAGTCGTCTGTCAGATTCTCCGCATTCCACAGGTGCAGGCGAGGACCGCCAGCAGCCAGGATTCCGTTCTGGTTCGCATCCGTACGGACGACGGCCTGGAGGGAGTCGGCGAGGCGGACTCATCCCCTGAAGTCGTCAAGGCGATCATTGATGCACCCTTCAGCCACAATATCGCCTGTGGTCTGCGGCAGCTGTTGATCGGTGAAAACCCGCTGGAGCACGAGCGGCTCTGGAACAAGCTGTATCGCGGCACGATGTATTACGGCCGCAAGGGGGTCGCGATCACCGCGATGGCGGCCGTCGACATGGCGCTGTGGGATCTCAAGGGAAAGCACTTCGGCGAGCCGATTCATCGCCTGCTCGGCGGCAAGCACCATGCCCGGCTGAAGGCCTACGCATCGATCCTGTTCGGACGGGACGGCGCACAGACGGCCGATATCGGCGGCCGCTGGATCGACGCGGGCTACCGCGCCGTCAAGTTCGGCTGGGAGCCGATGGGGCAGAACGAAGCTCTCGACATCGAACTCGTCCGCGGGGCGCGCGAAGGGCTCGGACCCGAGGCGGACCTGTTGATCGACGCCGGCTGCGTATGGGACGCCCGCACCGCGCTGCGGCGGGCGCACGCATTCGCCGAATACGGCATCGGCTGGCTGGAAGAGCCCCTCCGCGAGGACGACGTCGACGGCTACGCCTGGCTCCGCGATCGCTCGCCCGTCCCCATTGCGGCGGGAGAAGGAGAGTGCGGTCGCGAGTCGTTCCGGCCGCTCATCGACCGGCGGGCGCTCGACATCTACCAGGTGGACCTCTCCCGCTGCGGCTTCACCGACGCCGCGTACCTGCGCGCCCGAGTGGAAGAGATCGGGGCCCGGCTCTGCAATCACTGCTACACCAGCCCGCTGACCGTCGCCGCCAGCCTGCACTGGCTGAGCACCTGCCGAGATGCGTTCCTGTTCGAGGACTGCGTTGAAGACTCGCCGCTGCGGCACGAGTTGACGACCGAGCGCGTGCAGGCAGTGGACGGCTGGATCACAGTCCCCGACGGGCCCGGCCTGGGCGTTTCGCTCAACGAGGACTTCGTCGCGTCCACGCTGATCGCGGAATCGCGTTAGCAGCCGGCGTCAAGCGCTGCGGGCCAGCGCCGGAATGGACTTGACCGCCCGCACCGCGCGGCCGATCAGCGAGGAATCCGACGCGTTGTAGCAGACGTCCCATTCGTTGAGCGCGGCGTCGAGGTCTCCTTCAGCGCCGATCTGCGTCCAGAACGCGCGGAAGCCATCCTTCGCCTGCTCCAGCGTCACGGTCAGGGTGTTCGACTTGTCCTTGAGGAACGCCTCGATGTTGGCGTTCACCGTCCGGCAGTAGTCGAGGCAGACGTCGAGCGGTTCGTGGCGGGCGTCCTTCCGCATGAGGATGCCGGCCGCGTACGCCCGCATGATGCCGGCGTCGTAGCGGTTGAGCAGACTGTGAGCCGTCTTGCGGTCGTCCCGCTTCAGGTGCACATAGCAGGCGTCGTCGCCGTACTTCTGGTCGAGCCGCCCGAGAAACCACGACAGCCGGTTGTCGGCTTCGATGTGCCGCGGCGGATAGTTCATCCGCTCGTCGCCGATCATCCGCGCCCGCGACTCGTGCTCGCACGTGTAGTTGGTGATGTGCCGGCAGGCTTCGATAAACGTCGTCGAGCCGCAACGGCCGGTGCACAGGATGAATACGTTCATGGGTGAATCGCAGATACCGCGTGCAAAGAAACCCGGTTTCGTCAGGAAACCGGGTTTCTTTTGGGCATGAGAAATCAGCTCGGCGTCAGGCGGCCGCGGTCCGTCGTCCCGGCAGCTTCCAGTCGGTCTTGAAGGTCACGTAGTTGATCAGGATCGAGCGGCGCTCCTGCTTAATTTCTTTCTTCTCGAAGCCGTGCCAGGTATTGTCGCCGGGGGCGAACATGTAGCCGAGGTTGTCGAGGTAGGGGATCGATTTGACCCGCTGCAGGTCGCCGTCGTAGATGTCGGTCCCCAGTTCGGCCGACTCCCCGCACTTGTTGACGTACACGAGCATGGACATCAGCTTCTCTTTGATGTCCTTGTGCGGCTTGAGCCAGAAGCCGTAACGGTCGGCGATGACCTCGACGCGCAGATAGGCGTCGCGGAGATCGCGGCCGAGCAGTCCGCCGATGTATTCGTAGGTGCCGGGGTCAAGCAGTTCGTCGATCAGGCCGCCCAGCGCGGGAAACTTGTGCACGTTCTCGCGCTCGATGTAGCAGCGGAGCTTGCCGTCGACGCCGCCGCCTCCCATGTCGGCTGCGCGGCTGCCGTCGTACACGCGCTGACCGGTGGGAATGGGCGTCCGCACGATCTCCTGCAGCATGGCTTCGCTGAGAGGACCGTTGATCTGCCAGTGCGGATACGGTTCCTGAAACGCATCCGTGGCATGCTGCAAAGCGTGAAGAATGGGCATCGCTGGTCCCCTGAAGAGTGTCGGACGCCGCCGTCCTTGACGGTCCGGCGCAGAAACCGCGCCGCGGCGCTGCAGCCTCCGCGACGGGAGGGTACAGTCGATTGGCGGTCCGGTCGAAATGCGGCGAGGGTGTGTACGCGAACCGGGCCAAACGGGTCAAGATCGGTCTGAACCGAGGTGGCCGTCCGTCCGCCGCCTCCCATTCACAAAGGTTGCATATGACCAGATTTGGCTGGGGACTGACTCCACTCGTCGTGCTGGCCTGTCTAACCAGTCCAGTCCAGCCGGCGGAACCCGCCGCGCTCAACTGGGTGAAAGTCACCGATGACGCCGGCTGGCAGGCGCGGGACTCGCAGGGGGAACTCGTCTATCGCGATCGGCTCTGGATCTTCGGAGGCTGGTTCAACTCGTACGAAGCTCCGCCGCGCGACGTCTGGTCCTCCGCCGATGGGGCGACCTGGACGGAGGTCACCAAGTCGGCTCCCTGGATCCACAGCGATCTGTCGATGTCGATTACGTTCCAGGACCGGATGTGGTTCATGGGAGGCTGGTACAACGGGCGACTTGAGGGGCACTCCGCCAGTAACCAGGTCTGGTCGTCCACCGACGGCGTGGACTGGGAACAGGCGACCGACGATGCCGGGTGGTCGCCGCGGATCGCATCCGCGCTTGTCGTCTTCAAAGACCGCATGTGGATTCTGGGAGGCACTGAGAACTACTACTTCGGAGACAGCTCCAGTCTCAAGAACGACGTCTGGTCTTCGGCCGACGGCCAGACATGGGATCTCGTAACGGCCGACGCCGGCTGGTCGCCGCGCGCCTATCACCAGGCGGCCGTGCTCAACGACAAGCTGTACGTCTTCGGCGGCGGCAACTACGTGCCGGAGTACGAAGTGCTGAACGACGTCTGGGTCACCGAAGACGGCGAACACTGGGAACAGCTGACGGCCGCCGCGCCCTGGTCGCCGCGGATCTGGTTCTCGTCAGCCGTCTACCGCGACCGGATGTGGGTCATCGGCGGCGCTTCGAAGCCGGGGGAGTCCTGGCAGAACTGGGGAGACGTCTGGTATTCGCAGGACGGCGTGAACTGGACCGAACTGAAGACGGAGACCACCTGGAAGGAACGCCACGAGCACTCGGTGTTCGTCTTTCAGGACAAGCTCTGGGTCGCCGGCGGCCACGCGCAGCCGCTGACCAGCGACGTGTGGTCGCTGGAGATTCCGGAGGATTGGTTTGAGGAATAGAGCGGCGTTCGAACAACGACGCCGCTACTGCGATTGGAGAGCACCCAGCAGCAGTTCCCGACCGCGTGCTGCGAGGGTTTCGGCTTCTTCATCGTGCGGGGCGAAGCGGAATTCCTCGATCCACTCGGCTGCCGGGGAGCCGGGATCCAGGCCGCCGAGGAGGGCGCCCCACTGCTGCTGCTGATTGGGCGTCAGCAGTGAATGCCACAGGCAGTATTCGGCGAGCGCTTCGTCCTGCAGGATGACGCGGCCGAAACGGGCGGACTGGTAGTCTGCGTCGGGGACGCTCCACATCGCGTAGAGCAGCGGCGGCAGCACCCTCCGCGGCGGATCGTCGATCGAGTTCAACGAGCGATTCCAGGAGACCCGCTCATCGGCCAACCATTCCCCGTTCGTGCGATACGGTTCCACCGGACACTGCAGGGATGCTTCGAGGCCGTCGAATCCGCCGAACTGGGTGCCGACTGTCGCCAGCGTCAGTTCGGCCACGTACTCCGTGGGCGGCGGGATCGCGACGTCCGATTCGGCCTTTTGCCGCCGCTGCACGAACTCGAGGTACCCGGCGTGTTGACGCAGATGCCGGTTCAGCGAGATCTGCAGCGCAGTCTCGTCGTCCAGGAAGCTCCATTGTTCCCCGAGCGAGTCGCGGTCCAGCTTCGATGCCAAGGCCTCGCGCACAGCCGCCAGCAGCCGCTTTGAATCGTTGCGCTCCGCCGCCTCCAACAGCTGCGGCACGTCCTTGACGTCGAAGTAATCGCGCTCGGCCGCATATGTGGCGGCCCGCAGTGCGAACTCGAAGTCGTATTCGCCGTGCTGCGCGGCGTCCTGCACGGCCGCGGCGGTCCAGGCATAGGTGGCGAGATTGAGGAAGTCCGATCGCAGCGGACCTTGAAATAAACGGCGTGCGTTTTCGAACTCGGGGCCGTCGCCGAGTTCGAGGTGCAGCCAGTCCAGGAGGACGTCGCACAGTGTGTTGACGGCCGCCCGTCGCTGGTCGAGGGACGCCGTCAGGTCATCATCCCCGCGGAAGCGTTCCACGTACGCCCAACTGCGACCCAGGTCGGACGTCCACGCCGTCAGTGCTCCGGCCCCGCCGATGTCGCCGGGAGTGCTTCCCTGGAAGTCGCCGTTGAACGTGAATTCCTGTTCGGCGGATTCGGGCGCGGGAACCCCGTAGGCCCGCGCGATGCGGTCGAGTTCCGAATCGGGCATCGGGTGCAGTCGTCGATCATCCTCGCTCCCGCTTTCCCGCCAGCAGGTGAGCCGGCGGTGCAGCGTGTCCCCCTCCACCGACATTTCCAGCCGGTAGTGATTCCCCTCGCAGCCGGAGGCGAACCAGGCTGCCAGCAACCCGATGCACCGCCACGCGGGCTGCCGGCCGCAGAAGCTTAGAGGCCGTTTCACTACTTGGAAGGGTGAAGTGGGGGAGGGCGACGCTCCCGCGGAGCCGGTCGTATTAACGCGTCCCCTTACGGAGTTGGCTCGGCAGGAGCCTCGCCCTCCCGGTTCTGAAACCGCCTCTAATGAGAAGTGGGCGCCGCGTCGTCGGTTGAGCCGCATACACCGCTCCTGCTGACTGCCGGCCGCCGCAGCGCGCAAGCCTGCGGCAGGATCTCCGCTCCCTATTGATCCGCAGCGCCGGCTCGATATTCCTGCGGTTCAGCCGATTCGCGACAGGAACGCCTCGATCGCGGCATTGACGGCCGCCGGCTGCTCCAGCGGCGCCATGTGGCCGGCTTCGGCCACGGAGACGAACTCCGCCGACGGGATCGCCTGCGACATCTGGAACATCTCGTCGCGGGTCGTGATCGCGTCTTCGTCGCCGACGATTACGAGCGTCGGCATGTCGATCGACGGGAGCAGTGGCGTCACGTCAGGACGCTCCGCCATGCCTCGGGAGGCGGCGGCGACTCCCTGCGGATCCGTGCGGCGGATGACGTCCTGAATCTCCGCTACGATCTCCGGCTGCCGGTCGCGCGTATGCTGCGAAAACAGCTTGTCCGGCATCGTCTGGGCGATAAAACCGGGCCCGCGCTGCACAACTTTCTCTGCGAGACCGATCCGCGTCTCGCGCCCTTCCGCTGTGTCGGCGGAGGCCTTGGTGTCGCAGAGGATGAGGGACCGCACTTTTGCCCGATGCCGCTGGACGAACTGCCAGGCGATATAGCCCCCCATCGACAGGCCGCAGAAATCGACGGCTTCGATCCGGAGCGAATCGAGGATCGCCGCGAGATCGTCGGCGAACCGCTGCATTGTCACGGTCCCCTCGGTCACGCCGCTGCCCCCGAAGCCGCGGAGGTCCGGCGCAATCACCCGGCGGGACCCGCCGAAATGCTCAATCTGGCGACGCCACATCGTGTGATCAAGCGGAAACCCGTGCACCAGCAGCAGAACGGGACCGCTCCCCTCGTCCAGGTAGTGGAAGGTCAGATCGTCAATTTGGGTCGTGGGCATGGTTTCTCAGTACAACTGGACAATCGTGCGGACCGTGCGATCTTCTGCGGCGGAACTCCGCAATCGGCCGATAGACCATAGCAGGCCCCGCCCGGCATGCGAGTGGTGTCCCCAAAGTCGCCGGCACAGTCCCCTGTGCCGACCGCTGGACCCCCGGCCGCCCACCGCGAACTCCGGGCTGCAATCATGCACTCCACCAGAATTCGCCCGGCCCCTTGAAGCATAACGGTCCGATCTTCCTTGATTCCCGCCCCCTGCTGCTATAATTGAACCGACCATCCGGACGGTCCCCCGATACCGTCCCGTACCATCGAGGAGACTCTCCACCCATGATCAACGTCACTGAAAAAGCGGCCGGCGAAGTCAAGCGGGCCATGAGCGAAGCCAACCTTCCGACCGAGACGGTGCTCCGCATCGGCGTCGCCGGCGGCGGCTGCAGCGGCTTCCAGTACAAGCTCGGCTTCGACACCGCCGAGAACGTCAGCCAGGAGAAGGACCACGTCACCGAGCAGCACGGCGTGAAGGTCGCCATCGACAAGAAGAGCGACCTGTACCTCGACGGCACGGTCATCGACTACTACGACGGCCTGGAGAAACGCGGTTTCACGTTCAACAACCCGAACGTCACCAAGTCCTGCGGCTGCGGCAGCAGTTTCTCGGTGTAATCGACTCGTTGCAGCACAACTCGACAACCATAAAGCCCACGGGTTGCACCCCGTGGGCTTTTGCGTGCGCGACGGCGAGCGCCCGGAACGTCACCGGCCGGCAATTGCCGCCACAACGACGGCCGCAATCGCCCCCGCGAGCACCGCCAGCAGGATTTTGACCCAGCTGTACGGCCGCTCTCCCTGCACTTCGCCCGTCGCCGCGTTGACGAATACGCGGTAGGGCGTGTCGTGATAGCGGTAGGCCAGCATCCACACCGGCAGCAGCAGGTGCTTGAACGTGATGGCGTCGTAGCGGCTGTCGAGCTTGTGGATCCGCTGCTTGTCGCCGCCGATTCGCCGCCGGACGTCCGCCCGGATCGCTTCGTCGATCCGGATCTTTGCGTCGTGAAAGCCCCCGTCGAGCCCGATGTCGTAAGTCCGTGCCAGATGTCCCGCCAGCACCTGCTGCGTAAACGGGAGACTCTTCCCCAGCGGCCACGGTTCAAGCGCGAGGATGTAGTCGCGCGGCAGCCCCTTGCTGGCGACGACCAGCACGTCGTCAAAGAACCGCTGAAACCGTCCCGACGCCGGGTACCAGCGCGTCCGCGTCTCGGTGCGACGGTTCTTTCCGGTCCCTCTCGTGACGGTGTAGTTCTCCCCCCTCTCTCCCGCATAGACGTTGAACGTCATCGAGTCGAACGTCCAGTACGGCAGATAGACGCCGTTGAACTTTCCCTGCGCTCCGCGCTTCAGGAACTCGTTCGGCGCGAACCAGCGGGACTTGACCCACTCCGACAGATTGCGTCTGGCCCGCTGGCGATCGATGAGGAACGGCAGCACGCCGTCGACGGGGATGCGCTGCGTGGCGGAGTGAATCTTCTCGCGCTGGATCGGCGAGCCACAGTAGGGGCACTCAGTGCTGGTCAGCGTCCCTGAGAAGAGCACCGTCCCGCCGCATGAGTCGCAGCGGACCTCGCAGTCTCCCGGTTGATCGTCAGCGTGACCCTCGTCGTGCAGCTTCCGCATCCGCTCGAGCATGGCATGGAAGTCCTGCTCGCGGATCGCCGCGTCCTCCTGCAGGTCGATCTCCTTCTCGAACCCGCAGTACGGGCACTTCAGCCGCTGCTGCCCGATGTGGAAGTGCAGATCGGCCCCGCAGCCTTCGCAGGGAAACACGCGGCCTTTTCCCTCGTCGGTCGTCTGCCCGGCGACGTCCGACTTGCCGAGGACTTCGACGTCGGCGATGGAGGGGATCTCCTCGACTTCGACGGGAGTGGGCGACGCAGAGTCGGGCATTACAGCCTGCATGAATTCGGAAGCGACGGGCAATTGAATCAGCATCAGGGACGCAGCAGGTCAACCACTGCGTCAACGATCCGTGTGCGAGACGCGGGCTTTAAAGTAGCAATCGACTGAGCAATGAGAGTGTGATTTGCGGTGAAGAGTTTGCCCGGCCGGGCAAAGCTTGCGACTCGAAGCGAACCCTTCGCGAAATCCGACTTCCGAATCGGGACGGCTCGGGGGTCCCCATAGGGTTTGCTCGTAATCTGGCACAGCACAAAGTCGCCGAGTCCAGCATCCGCGAGGCAGACGGCCGGTCGCAGCTTGGCGTGTGACAGGTCCGAGAACGGAAACCGAACAAGCACTACTGCTCCGACTGCAGGTGCGCCCACGCCTCATCCTCCTCCGGTCGATTCCAGTCAACACCGAGCGACTGCTCCGCCAGGAGCGCAGCCTCGCCCAGTGCTCCAGCGGGCTCGTCGAGGATTGTCACCAATGCGCGCATCCGCCCTCTGACACGCACCGGTTCGAGCAATTCCACCCGTCCGTTATCGTCGACGATTGCTTCGACGGTCTGAATCATGTGACGCTGGCACTTTCTTGATTGAGAGGCTGGAGACAGGCGTTCTGCCAGTTGCGGATGCCTTTCTCCTTATCCTTTGGCACCGAAAGGCAGCGCATTTACATCGGCGGCGGCGGTGGCGGAGGCGACGCCGCGGCGAAGTGGCTAGACAACTGCGGCACCTGGCCCGCCTGGGTCCAGCCGCCCAAGGCCGGGGTCCAGACGTGCGACGTCGGCTTGAGTTCGCCGCGCTGGATCGCACCGACGATCTGCTGGTCATCGAACGGCCCGGTGGTCTGACCGTTCACCGCGATATGCCACACGCTGGTCGGCGGGGGAGGGGGAGCCGCCTGGGTGGCGCCCGTCATCCCCGGCGCCTGGGCCATGCGGTTGGCCATCGCGAACCCCATCCCAAGGCCCATGCCCTCGCCCATGCCTCCGCCGGCCGGGTTGCTGGCGGCTTCGAGCATCGCCGTTCCCAGCTGGTACTGCTGGTACTTGTTCATGTCGCCGATCACCCCCATGCTGCTGCGGGTGTCGAGGGCCTTCTCAACCTCTTCCGGCAGCGAGATGTTGACGATGTTCAGCTGTGGAATGTCGAGGCCGTACTCATCGTCGACCCGCTCGATGACCTCCGCACGGAGCCGGTCCGAGAACTCGCGGTAGTTCGCCGCCAGGTCCAGTGCGGCCACCTTCGACTCACCCAGCATGTCGGCGAACGCCGTGATAATGATCGACCGCATCAGCTCGGTGATCTCGTCCGCCTCGAAGCTGGAGTCGGTGCCGATCAATTCTTTCAGCAGCGCCTTGGAATCGGCGGCCCGCATCGAGTACGTACCGAACGCCCGCAATCGCACCGGGCCGAAGTCCGGGTCCCGCAGCATGATGGGATTCGGTGTCCCCCACTTGAGCTCGGTGATCTGCCGTGTGCTGACGAAATACACCTCCGACCGGAACGGGCTGTTGAACCCGTACTTCCAGCCCATGATGGTGCTGAGCAACGGCAGGTTGTCCGTCGTCAGGGTGTAATTCCCCGGCTCGAACATGTCGGCCAGTTGCCCGCGATGTACGAAGACCGCCACCTGCCCCGGCCGCACGATCAGCTGCGCGCCGTTCTTAATCTCGTTCTGGTAGCGCGGAAACCGCCACGCCAGGGTGTGCCGCGAGTCGTCCACCCACTCGATGATGTCGATGAGCTCGTTGCGCAGCTTGTCGAAGAGTCCCATGACGTCTCCCGGTGAGAATTCAGAGAGGTGAGGCAGAGTTGACGATCAAGCGTCGATTCTAAGCCGCTCCGGTTTCTGTCATCAACTCGCCGGTGCGATGAGCGGACTTGTCGCGACCGAAAGTGCGAACGAGGGCCGGGAATGTGGTTTCTGGTCGTCCGATGGGATTCTGACGTATCGCCGGAACCTGCGGAGTTCGACTGCTCCCGGGTGAATTCTGCACTGCCGGCAAGTACACTTCGTCAGCTGGCGGAATCACAAAAAGGCGTTCGGCTTATCCGTTGATCCATTACCAGAATTCCTGAGATACGCATGCGTCACACAGTCCTGGTATGTCTGACACTGATGTCATTGTCCCTGGCATGGACGGGTCGCGCTGCGGCCGATGCAATCGGAGACGATCTGCAAGCCATCACCGAGGTCGGCCCGAAGGGGGAAGGCCACGACGCCGCCACGGCTGCGATTCAGCGCATCGAACAAGCTAATGCCGACGCATTAACGCGAATTCTTGCCGCAATGGACGGTGCGAATCCCCTCGCCGTCAACTGGCTGCGAGGGGCATTTGAGTCTGTGGCCGATCGTGTCCTTTCCGAAACAGGCACCCTGCCGGTCTCCGATCTCGAAGCCTTCCTCGCCGAGACTTCCCACAACCCGCGCGCTCGACGGCTGGCGTATGAGTGGATCATCAAAGCCGATCCCGCCGCCGCCGACCGCATCATCCCGGAGATGATTAGCGATCCCAGCGCGGAGATGCGCCGCGACGCGGTCGCCCGGCTGATCGACGAAGCCGAGCAGCTCGAAGCGGACGGCAAGCAGGACGCCGCCCGCACCACATACGGGGCCGCCATGCAGGGGGCCGTCGATGGCGATCAGGTCGAACTGCTCGCCAAATCGCTCGACAAGCTCGGAGCGTCCGTCGATCTCGTCGACCACTTCGGTCTCGTCACCGAGTGGAAAGTGATCGGACCCTTCGACAATCGCGGCGGCATCGGCTTCGCCGCCGTTTATCCTCCCGAGGAGGAGCTGAATTTTGACGCCGAATACGAGGGACAGCTCGGCCCCGTCAGCTGGGAGCCGGTCCAGGCGCCGACGCCCCCCGATGTCTACGACGTCGGCAAGGTCGGCCGCGTCGACCTTGCGGAACTCACCGCCCCCCACAAGGGAGCCGTTACCTACACAGCGACCGGGTTCGTCGCCGCCGAGGCCGGACCGGTCGAGTTCCGCATCGGCACTCCCAACGCCTGGAAGCTGTGGGTCAACGGCAAGGAAGTCTTCGGCCAGGAGGAGTACCACCGCGGGATGTTCTTCGACCAGTACAGCGTGCAGGCCGAACTGCAGGAGGGGGAGAACACGATCCTGCTCAAGGTCTGCCAGAACGAGCAGACGGAAGACTGGGCCCAGGATTGGGCCTTCCAGCTGAGGATCTGCGACCTCACCGGCCGCGGCCTCAACTCCGCCGAAGAACGCACAGCCGCCCGCGTGGAGTAAGCTCCCAGAAACCCAGAAACCCGGTTTCTTTGCAGAAACCGGGTTTCTGCCACGCGGCCCACTCGACCAGCGCCGCAACTCCGAATCTCCTCTCAGCCCGATCCACCATGCGAACACTTTTTACCCTGTTGAGTCTGTTCGGTTTGCTTACCACCACGGCCTCCGCCGACTGGCGGCAGTTCCGAGGCGACGACACCTCCGCCGTCGCGGCGCAGGCCGATCTCCCCACCGACTGGTCCGCCGACAGCACCGTCGACTGGCAGGCCGATCTCCCGGGCCGCGGACTCTCCAGCCCAATTGTCATTGGCGACCGCATCGTCGTGACGGCCTCCAGCGGCTACCGCCAGGATCGGCTGCACGTCCTCTGCTTCGCCGCGAATGACGGTTCCCAGTTGTGGGAGCGTGAGTTCTGGGCGACCGGCCGCACGGTCTCGCATCCCAAAACCTGCGTCGCTGCACCCACCCCCGCCAGCGACGGCGAACGCATCTTTGCCTCCTATTCCTCCAACGACGTCGTCTGCCTCGATCTCGACGGCAACCTGCTGTGGTATCGCGGGTTGACCCACGACTATCCGAACGCCAGCAACAGCCTCGGCATGTCGTCCTCCCTGCTCGTGGCCGACGAGACGCTCGTCGCCATGGTGGAGAACGACACGGACTCCTTCACCGTCGGCCTCGACGTCGCCACCGGCGAAGAGCGCTGGAAGATCGAGCGCCCCCGCCGCGCCAACTGGACTTCCCCCGCCCTCTGGACCGGTGACGGCGGCGAGCAGCTCGTGCTGCTGCAGTCCTCCGCCGGCGTCTCGGCCGTCGAACCCCGCACCGGCGAAGAGGTCTGGACCTACGGCGACGGTGCCTCGACGATCCCTTCCCTCGTCGCGGTTGATGGCGTCGCCTACGTTCCGTCGCACGGCCTCACCGCCATTCGCCCCGGCGGCAACACCCCGGAAGTCGCCGAGATCGTCTGGCAGGAGGGATCGCTCGGACCCGGCACCGCCAGCCCCGTCGTGCACGACGGCAAGGTGTACGTGCTGGGCCGCCCGAACATCCTCACCTGCGCCAGCACCGAGGACGGCAAGGAGCAATGGAAGCTTCGCCTCACCGGCAACTACAGCGGCAGCCCGGTCATCGCCGGAGACCACCTGTTCGTCTTCAGCGAAGAGGGGACCGGACACGTCGTCGACCTCAGCGGCAAGGGGGAACTGGTCTCCACTCGCGAACTCGACGAAACGATTCTGTCCACCCCCGCCGTCGCCGGCAACGCCCTCTACATCCGCAGTGACGGACACCTCTGGAAGTTCGGCCGCTAAAACACCGTGCACCACACCGTGACACGATCGTCCGTTTAGCCTCGGCCCATCGGGCCGGGCGTTTGGTCAATGCCGGCCCGCCGAGCGGTTTCATCCGAGATCGCCCCGGCCTGCAACCAAGAGCCTCCCATGTGGCAACTCCTGGCAGTCGGAGCGGGCGGGGCGATCGGGGCCATGTGCCGCTTCGTGGTCAACGGCTGGGCGCAGCGTCAGTTCCCGGCGTTTGCCCCGGGCGGGACTCTCATCGTCAACATCGCCGGTTGTCTTGCGATCGGAATCCTGATGGCGATCGCCCGAGAACGCACTTGGCTCACGCGCGACTGGGAGGCGTTCCTAATCACCGGCGTCCTCGGCGGACTCACCACGTTCTCCGCCTTCGGCCTGCAAACGGTCGAACTCGCGCTGGAGCATCAATTGCGGCAAAGCCTGCTGAACGTGGCTGCCAACCTCCTGCTGGGCTGTACCGCCGTCTGGATGGGCCTCGCCGTCACGCGCGCGATCCTCGGCTCATCCTGAACGCCGCCGATCCTGCTTCTGTCCGCCTCTGTGAGCGGGGCGGGGCCTCGCGGCGCGGCGGGCGGCAATCATGCGGTGTGGAGACTTACTGCGCGCACCCAAACAAGTTCCACCTGGCCCGCGACTGCTGCCCGTTGCTTTCCGCGAGGACCCGCCGCACTCACGTGCCAAGGCTGCTTCGGCCGGTCCACACCCGTTCGATGTCGCCCGCCTGACCAGTTAAGCAGAATTGGGGCTCACGCGTCGAGATGCGTGTCCGACGACGTCGCCGCCGCAAACACCGGCCCGACGCACCCGTCCACGCCCAGCGCCGCCAGGTCAACCGGCGCCGCCCATTCGGCCAGTGCGGACAGATCGACGTTGCGCGCGTCCGGGTCTTCCTCCAGCAGCGCCTCCAGCAGCCTGTAGGTCTTGCGGTCCAGTCCCGGCCGGATCTGGTTCGGCTCCGGCATCGTGAATTTGGCCCGCTCCTTCAGCAGTTGCGTGAATCGCGCCGACATGAAGACCGGCCGGCCCGCCAGCATCTCGAAGAAGATGGCGCCGAGCGCGAACACGTCCGACTTCGGTTCGCCCCGCTCTCCGGCCAGTTGTTCGGGCGCCATGTATCGCGGCGTCCCCACGATCTGCCCGAAAGCCGTCAGCGCTGCGGCGTCGGTCGTCAGGCAGCGTGCCAGCCCGAAATCGGCGATCTTGACCATCCCCTCCCGCGTCAGCAGCACATTCGCCGGCTTGAGGTCCCGATGCGCGACCCCCGCCTCATGGGCGCAAACGAGACCGGCGGCAAGCTGGCCGATGATCTGCCTGGCGACCTCCATCGGCAGCGGCCCGACGTGGTCGAGCAGGTCGGAGAGCGACGGCCCGTCGCACAACTCCATCGCGATGAACGACGTGCCGTACTCGGAGAACTCGTCATACACCTGCACCAGATTGTCCTGGCACAGTCCCCGGACGATCTCCGCCTCCTGGTGAAAGCGCTCGGTCGCCATCCGGTCGAAGGCCAGGTCGTGCCGCAGCATTTTGAGGGCGACCATGTCCCCCGTTCCCTTCATCTGTGCCGCGTAGACGATTCCCATCGCCCCGCGCCCCAGCCGCCGCTGGATGCGGTACGGGCCGATCTCCTTCCCGCAGAGCACGTCGATCGTCAGATGGCCGACGCGCTCGGCGATCAGCTCCGACATGGCGATGCTCAGCCGCGGATACCGGCCGGCGATGTGTTCGAAATGGTCCTTGGAAATGATGGCCGCACAGCCCGGCGTGACGGCCACCACGTCCGCGCTCCGCACCTGGTGCGTGACAAGCCCCAGTTCGCCGATCACCGTCTTCCGGTCCAGCCGCGCAATGGAATGCACCGATCCTGCCTCATGCAGTGAGACGTCGGCCATCCCTTCCAGCAGAATGAACAGGCTGTCCGCGACTTCCCCCTGCCGCAGCAGGATCTCACCCGCGGCGAACTCCCGCACCTGGGCATGCGTGGCGATCGCCTCGCGCACGTGCATCGACAGTTCATCGAACGGCCGGATCGTCCGCAGCGTTTCCGTCAATGCCGTCACGTCCGGGCATGTCGGCGCGGCCGGCGCGGAGTCGTCGTTGTCGAACGGCTCTTCGTCCGCCGCCATCAGTGCCGGGGTGACGAACAGCTCCTTGATCGAAGTCTGCGTCACCAGGTCGTCGCGCAGGTTCTTGAGCCGCCGCCGGGCGATGTCGGCCACCTGCGGAAAGCGCCGCACGTATTCGTCGATCTCCGGCCAGTCGCCGCTGGCGTGCCGCAGGCTGTATTCGTGCTCGACCAGTTCCATGATGGTCTCTTCGCCGAACGGCACCTCTTCAAACTGATCGATGTAGGATTCGATCCGCAGCGAGCGCGATTCGTCGGCGTGGTCGCCGCTCTCCCACCGTTGCTCCATCTCGCGCTTGATCAGCTCGCTCACCAGCATGCGATACGCGGCGTCCTGCACGCTGAACCCCGACAGGTCCGCCCGCTGCAGCGCCTCCCGGATCGACAGCGGGATGCCCTGCTTCCAGGACTCCTCGAACTGCGAGAGCACCGCAGCCAGCTGATCTCCCTGCTTGGACATGGTCGTCGCCTTGAGGGTGCATGAGGCGCGCCGACGGGCGGCCGCGGACAGGACGGGCCTAGTAAGCTGCCGGCCGGGCGTCAGGCCGAACGTCGCACCGTTCGTCACTCGGCGGCATTGTAACCGGGGGGCCGGACCGGAGAGAATGCAGGAGTCCGGCGGGCTCCCCTGATGCGGCCTTCCCCGTAACATCTATGCGGGCGGCGCAAGGCGTAACTGCGATCCGCTCCCGCATCACGATAAAATCCGCGAACTCATGTCCGATCATGACCGGCCTCCGGATCTCGACTGGGAACGCCTGATTCAAGGGCTGACGCACGGGGACTCCGATGTCCTCAGGAGCTTCTACGCAGAATACGGGCCGATGTTACGCAACATTGCCGACAGTCGCCTGGCCCCCGGCATGCGCCGCCGGTTTGACGCCGACGACGTCATCCAGTCAACGTTCCGCACTTTCTTCCGCCGGGCCCAGGTCGGCTACTTCCAGTTCGAGGACAATCAGCGTCTCTGGAACCTGTTGTGCGCCATCACCTTGACGAAACTGCGCGAGAAGGCGCGGTTCCATCAGCGCAAGTCCCGCGGCGTGGGGCGTGAGGTTCCCGTGGATGCCGGGGACGATTCCGGAGACGCGGGACACGGCGACTCGGGTCTCGTGGCCGGCGGGCCGACGCCCGACTCCGCCGCGGAGTTCGCCGATACGTTCGACATGCTGGTGACCTCGCTCGACGAGGACGAGCGCAAGCTGATCGACCTCAAGCTGCAGGACCAGACGAACGACGAAGCCGCCGAGGCCCTGGGCATCTCGGAGCGGACCGTCCGCCGCATGCTGTCACGGTTGCAGGAGAAATTCGAGAAACTTCTGCAGCCGGATGACGCTTAGCTTTCTGTCGGGCGGCCGAACCCCAACACCGGCGCCCCGCGTCGCAGCCGCGGAGGAACCGCCGCGCAGCCTCCTCCGCGGCCTGCGATCGATTCCCCTCAGCAACTCCGCTCCCCCGGCCGCAAATCGGACCTGACCGGATTTCTGAGAACAACCGAAAAACTTGACCGCTCGCGATGCGCCCCGTCAATCCCCCGGTAGCCCCGACGCAGCACACTAGCCCGACGCGCCAGCAAGGGCCGAACGTCGCTGGACCATGCAACGAACAAACGTACCCGCACCACTTCGTGACGCGGAACCAGCGCCCATCAAAGTTCAACGAATCCAACTCACACCGCCCCCCCCCGACTCATACCGACACCCCTGATGACTGAGGAGCCCCAGCCATGTTGCTCATGACCGTGTTCTTCATGCTGTTCGCCCTGGTCGCCGTGGGCCTGACGGTCGGAGTGCTGGCCCTGATCGAGGTCCTGTTCGGCCTCAACACCTCCCCGCGCATCGAGCACCCGCAACCGCGCCGCGTCACACCGGTCGCCTTCGACGTCGAAACCCTCCGCCGCGCCGCCCACACCGAGTGGATGTCGCAGAGCGCATAGTTGGAGTACAGGCTTTAGCCTGCCCCGCTGAGCCTGCCGATGCGATCCGGCTTCGACGGCGGCTGCTGACGTCAAAGTCCAGCGCTGCAGCCTGAAGGCTGGACTCCAACAATCTTCACGGAGCCACGGATTCAACTTCATCCGGCTCAAACACGATCTCCGTCGCCGCCGCAAACTTCGCCGGCAGCGGCAGCGTGGCAAACGACGGATCGTCGCCGATGCGGAATTGCCAGGTGCCGGTGAGGTCGACGTGAGTGTCCGGGTCGTCAGTCAGATAGACCCGGGGAAACTCGTCTTCGAGACCGTAGCAGATGCATCCCGCACCTGAGACCCGCACCGCAATCTCCGTTAAATCACCGCAGTTCCAGCCTTGCTGCGATGGGCGAGTGCATCCGGTCTGCCACAACGTGACGCCACCCACGGCGTTGACTGCTGAACGAGCATCGAGTCCGAATCTCCGTTTCCCATCCAGCCAAAGTTCGTACTCCGCAGGCAGGACCGGTAACTCCATAATCAACTCCTGATCTCCCCAACTCTCGGGAAGCCGAATCATGCATCGATACCAGGCGACTCCTTCGTAGCTCTTGAGGATGCCACCCGATCCCTCCTCCCACGTCCCGGGCACCGGCATCGGCATCCACTGCCGACGGTAATCTTCAATCGTCCCCGCCACCGTAATCTCCTCCGGCGGCTCTAGCCCCGCGGCCCAGTAGATCCCGTTCACCAGCAACCGCTGGAAATCGGGATTCCCCTCGAAGTCGCTGCGGTAACCCAGCGACGTATAGAACGATCGCCCGCCGCTCGCGCGATCGAACGTCCATGCAACCGGCTCCGGCTCTTCTCCCTCAACTCGCCCCGTCATCAGAACGGTCGTCCCGTCCCTCAGCGGTGAGACCTTGTAGAGTGAGCCACCGACAGGGAACGGCTCCGTCGGCACTCCCTTCAGCACGGGATGCTCCGCCTGCTCCTCCGCCAGCTGCACCACGTTCTGCAGGCTGTTGCCGTAATGGTTGGTGTAATTACCCCCCCACACCTCCGCATCGAACTCCGCCCACATCGCCAGCCCTTCTGGTGCAGCCGCGTCGCCGCGCAGCGCAAACGCGTGGCTCGCCGTGCGGATCCCGATCATCGGCTTGCCGGAATCCGCAAATCGCCGGAACGCCTCCAGTTGCTCCGGCGGCAACGGCCGTCGCCGCACGCTCACGAGCAGCACGTCGGCATCGTCCAGGATCTCCGTCCCCGGGATGTCGTTCGGCTGGTCGTCCCGCGCAAACAGCAGGCTCACGCGAAACGCCTTCCCCAGATGCTGCCGCGCGAACGCCGGCAGCGTCTGCTCCGTCTGGTACTCATCTTCGGCCATCACGATGACGAGATGCGGCCGCGTGTCGTTCTCGAACACGAACGGCTCGCCGCCGATCAGCTGATCGCTGGTGATCGTCGGGCAGACGAACTTCTCGATGTGCTCGATGATGTAGTCCGTCCCCGTGAAGTGGCTGACGTACGGCCACCGCGCCGGGTTGTACATCGTGTCCGTCATGTCGCGCATCAGCACGACGTTCTTTCCATTCTTCGCCATCTGCCGCAACCCGAACGGCCGCCCCAGCACGCACATGTTCGTGTGCACGCCGGTCAGGATCACGTTCTCGATCCCGCGCTCCTCCAGAATGCTCCAGACCTCGTCCCCCTTGTCGCTGATGTAGTCCCGCTCCCCGTCGATCTCGATCAGGTCCGACTGCTGCTCCCACGGCAGGTTCGGGTTGCGCCCCATCGCCTCCAGCTTCGCCCGCCACTCCGCATGCTCTGCGGGGTCATCATCCTCCCCGCCGTCCGACTGGTCGATCGGATACACCGCCTGCTCCTCCGACGGAATCCGGCTGCACCACGACTCAATGTCATCCGGCAACTGCGAGGCTTTCGGCGTCTCCATCGCCCGCCGCCGCGCCGGATGATCGCCATACGCCTCCATGCAGTCGCTCGGCGCATTAATGATCGTCACCCCCCGCTCTCGCGCGTTCTGCACCACCTCATTCAACCGCGGCCCGAACTCCCCCACCCGCCGCACCGCGTTCAAGCAGTGATGCAGGTCCCACACGTCGCAGACGATCAGGGCTGTCGTCGCGGGATCCCACGACTGCGGTTCGACGACGGCATGGTGTCTTCCGGAGCCTGCGCTCGTCTCAACACGTGAGCGGAGCGACAATTCCAATGCCTCAGCGGGCGCTGGTTCGGCGGCCCACGCGGGAAGCGACAGGAAGAGCAGGCTCACTGCCACGCCGAACAGTCCGCATCGCTGTAAAAACATTCTTCGCACTCCTGCGTCGCCAAGTCTTAATGGAAGTATCTCGCAGAGCCGCGGAGGCGCAAAGGAGGATTAGCAGCGCCGCTTCAACTCCCTGCTCTCTGCCCCTCCGCGACTCTGCGAGAAATCCTATCGGTCTTGATTGTCAGTTCGTCGCCGGCTGGTTCTGCCGTTGCAGCTGGCGATTCCGGTTCCGGTTGCGGTTCGCCGGCCGGTTCTGCTCCTTGGGCGCGAGCGGCTCGGCCTGCTGCGCGCTCCACTCGCTCCACATCGCGAACAGCCGCTGCGCGTCCGCGGCACGCTCGGCCGCGAGGTTCTCTGTCTCGCCGATGTCCTCCGCAAGATCGTACAACTCAGGCTCGCCGCTGCCCCCGCGGGCGACGACCAGCTTCAGATCGCCGTCGCGGATCGCCCATTGATCGCCGAATCGCCAGTACAGCGTCTGGTGTGGACGCTCCTGGTTCTCGCCGGTGAGATACGGCAGCAGATTGACGCCGTCCATTTCCCAGGAGGGGTCCGCTTCCACGCCGGCCGCCGCCAGGCAGGTTGGCAGGATGTCGAGCTGGATGACGGGGTGCTCGTACACCTCTCCCGCGGCCAAATGTCCGGTCCAGCGCACGCAGAAGGGGACACGCGTGCCTCCTTCCCAGGTGGTGGACTTGAATCCGCGCAGCGGGCCGTTGCGCGACGTCGTGGACTGCGTCGGACCCCCGTTGTCCGACAGGAAGAACACGATCGTGTTCTCATCCTGTCCCGAATCGCGGACCTGCTGCAGGACCCCGCCGATCGCGTCATCCATCGCCGACATCATCGCCGAGAACAGCCGCCGTTTCTCGTCCTGGACGTGGGCGAAGCGGTCGATGTACTTCTGCTTTGCCTGCAGCGGAGCATGCTGCGCGTTGAACGGCAGGTACAGGAACCACGGCTCATCCTCGTGCTCCCGGAGCCACTCGACGGCTCGCGCTCCCAGGGCGTCGGTCAGATAAAAGTCCTCGTCCTTGACGGGCTGCACCTCAAGACCCACGCGCGAATCGACAAAATTCGGCGGATTGAAGAACGGCGTGTTCGCCACGGTGCCGTAGAACTCGTCGAATCCCCGCTCCGTGGGCCGATATTCCAACCCTTCCCCCAGGTGCCACTTCCCGACGGCACATGTCGCATACCCGAGCTCCTTGACCCGGTCGGCCATCGTCACCTGGTCGAGCGGCAGCCCACCGTTGCGGGATGCGCTGTTGAACTCGTGCCCGAACCGCGTCGGATACTTGCCGGTCAGCAAACCCGCGCGACACGGACTGCAGTACGTCGCCGCCACGTAGCCCTGCGTGAACCGCACCCCCTCGGCCGCAATCGAATCCATATGCGGCGTGGGGATGTCGTCCGCCCCCTGGAACCCGATTTCTCCCCAGCCGGTATCGTCGATGAGAATCACCAACACGTTGGGCCGTTCCGGATCGGCCCCCTGGACCGCTTCACACGGCAGCGCAACCGACAGCAACAGCATGGCCAGCGAGCGCATACGATTCACCCCTTGGACTGGAGAGCGGAGCAAACCACGACAGGACCGGCATCATACCCGCGCAGCGACCCCGAAAGTACCAGGCCGCAGCCGCGCGCTCCTCTGCCCGTCCTGGGCGCGGATCACTGCAGAAGTCCGCCAAACAGCGACATCGCGATCAGTCCCCCCCAGACCAGCGTCATCAGCCCGCCGAGGATGATGCCGATCCAGGCATGCGCCGCCCCCTTGGTCTCCGGATGCGCAGCCCGGTAACGCAGGCCCATGAGTCCCAGAATCAGTCCCGCGATTCCCGGCACGATTCCCAGGCAGGGGACCAGCGAGAACACGCCGCAGTAGTAGGCGATCAGCGCTTTCGGGTTCTTGTAGGGAATCACGCCGCCGGTGGAATCCCCTTCCGGCGGCCGCTCTTGGTCGCGGCGGCGCTGCGGTGTATCCATTCAGAAGTCTCTGCTGAAACTGAGTTCGTGCGGCCCGCGACAGCGCTGCCGCGACGTGGCGATCGTACCGTGACCGACCTCGGCAAGCCAGATGCATCGTTCGATGAACGCGGCGCCCGCGCATCCGGATGAGCGCCGCCTGCCGCTTGCCCGTGGAAGCGGCTTTCAATACACCGCAGCCCATGGACGCCGATCTGGAGGATCCCGCGCAGGAGCTGGACATCGAGCCGCCGCAGCGCGATGCGCGGACGTCGCTCGTCTCGGGATTCCGGATTGTCAGCCTCTGCATTCTGCTCAGCCGCGTGCTCGGACTGGCCCGCGACATGGCACTGGCCGCCCTGTTCGGCGCGGGGCCGATCCTCGACGCGTTCACCGTCGCGTTCCGCGTCCCCAACCTCGCGCGCCAGCTATTCGGAGAAGGCGCACTCACGTCGGCCTTCCTGCCGATCTTCGTGCGGGAAATGCAAAGCCCGGACCAGAGCGCCCCACGCCGAATGGCCACCGCGGTGTTCGTATCGCTCGCCGGCATCCTGCTGACGCTCGTCGCCGCCGCCGAACTGGCCCTCGGCACTGCGCTCCTCACCACCTCTCTCACCGCCGATGTCCGGCTGTTGCTGGAACTGCTCGCGATCCTCTTCCCCTATCTCTTATTCATCTGCCTCGCCGCCCTCATCAGCGCGATCCTGCATTCACTGCGGCACTTCACCTGGCCGGCTCTGCTGCCGGTGTTCCTCAATCTCGTCTGGCTCGGCGGCACAGCCGCGGCGGCCGTGCTGCTGCACGATCCGCTCCTCCGCATCCGGTTCATTTCCGCCTGCCTCGTCCTCGCCGGAGCACTCCAGCTCGGACTGGCCCTCTGGGCGCTCCGAAGTCGCGGCTTTGCGTTCACCGGCGAATGGCGCACCGCCCGTCCCCGTGTCCGCGAAGTGTTCCTCGCCATGCTCCCGGTGGTGCTGGGCTTCAGCGTCGGGCAGATGAACGCCATGCTCGACAGCCTGATCGCCTGGGCCGCCGGCAACACCGCGCTCGGCGATATCCTTCCGGTCTCCATCAACGCCGGCACTGCCTCCGCCCTCTACTTCGGACAGCGGATGTACCAGTTCCCCCTCGGAGTTTTCGGCGTCGCCCTCGGCACCGTCCTGTTCCCGCTCCTCTCCAGCCACGCCCAGTCCGGCAATCGCGCGGCCCTCTGTTCCGACCTCTCCTACGGCGTCCGGCTCACCATCGCCATCGGCATCCCCGCCTCCGCCGGCCTCGTCGTTCTCAGCGGCCCCATCACGTCCCTGCTCTTTCAGCACGGCCAGTTCGACGCCGACGATGCCCGCCTCACCGCCCGCATGGTCGCCGTCTACGGCGCCGCCGTCTGGGCCTACATCGCCCTGCTCATCCTCAACCGCGGATTCTACGCCATTGGCGACCGAATCACGCCAGTGCGCATCGGACTCGTGATCGCCCCGCTCAACCTGTTGCTGAATATCGTGCTGCTGTGCGTGCTGGGGGGAGTCGGCCTGGCGATCGGTACGGCGACTGCGGCGGCGCTGCAGTCGTTACTGGCCATCTGGCTGCTGCAGAGCCGGGCCGGGCGGCTGGAATGGACTTCTATTCGACGCACGGTGCTGAAATCGCTGCTGTGCACGTGCGTGATGGCGGCGGCCTGCCTGCTGGTGCTGGAACTGTTGCCATCGGGCGATGATCTCACCTGGCGTGCGGTGCGGGCGATTGTTCCGGTCGCGCTCGGCGCGACCGTTTACATGGCGTCGGCGCGGATCGCCGGACTGCCCGAGCCCTGGGACCTGCTCCGCGGCGAACGGGGCCTGTTCCGCTAAGCGACGGAAAGCAGCTGACTCGCTCCGCGACTCGCGTGAATGTGCGTTCCAACGATTGTGTACGTTCCTGCGTCGGAAAGCCCACTCGCTCCACTCGCGGAGCGAGTGGACTACCTATTGGCCGTGCGCCGGTATCTCCGGCGGCCGGCGCGTATAATCGGAGTGACTCCCTGCAGCACTCCTCTTCGATCACAGCGCGAGCGATCCCATGCCGGATGCCGTTGTTCTTTCAGCCTGCCGCACACCGATCGGCAAGTTCCGCGGGGCACTCAGCGGAGTCCCCGCGACGGAACTCGGTGCGATCGCCGTCAGCGGAGCGCTCGATCGGGCGGGGATGGGGGAGTGGAATGAGGGTGCGGTGCAGGTGGATGAAGTCATCATGGGCAATGTGCTCTCCGCCGGTATCGGGCAGGCCCCAGCGCGGCAGGCCGCCCTCAAGGCCGGCCTGCCGGACAAAGTCTCCGCGCTCACCATCAACAAAGTCTGCGGCTCCGGCCTGCAGGCCGTCATGCTCGCGAGCCAGGCGATCCGCGCCGGCGATGCGCAGCTGATCGTCGCCGGCGGCATGGAGTCGATGAGCCGCGCTCCCCTGCTCATCTCCCGCGACGCCGCCGACGAATCGGACCAGCAGCGAACAGACTCCATGCTCGCCGACGGCCTGCAGTGCGCCATTAGCGGCCTGTCGATGGGCGTGATCGCCGAGAATCTGGCACGTGCCGACGGCATCACCCGCGAGCAGCAGGACGCGTACGCACTGCTCAGCCATCAACGCGCCATTGCCTCCGCAGATGGCGGCGCATTCGCGGCGGAGATCGTGTGCATTTCACCGAACACCACCCCCGTCACCGTGCCGATTCGTTCCGACGAAGGCCCTCGCCGCGAGACTAGTCTCGAGAAGCTCGGCACCCTGCGGGCGGTATTCGCTGAAGACGGAACGGTCACCGCGGGCAATTCCTCAATGATCAGCGACGGGGCCGCCGCGCTGGTCGTCGCCTCCGATGCTCTGGCGCGCGAACGGGGAATCTCGCCGGTGGCCCGCATCCTCGCCAGCGCCACCGCCGGCGGCCCCCCGGAGGACCTGTTCATCGCCCCTGTCGACGCGGTCCGCATCGCGGTCGATCGCGCCGGACTCACTCTCGACGACATCGGCCTGTTCGAAATCAACGAAGCCTTCGCCGTCCAGACGCTCGCCTGCCTCGCCCGCCTCGATCTACCGACCGACCGCGTCAACGTCCACGGCGGCGCCATCGCCCTCGGACACCCCATCGGCGCCAGCGGCGCCCGCGTGGCCGTCACGCTCCTGCACGCGATGCGCGAACGCAATGTCCGCTACGGTGTCGCCGCCCTCTGCCTCGGCGGCGGCAACGCCGTCGCGACCGTCTTCGAAGCCTGTGCTCAGTGAAATCTCTCGCAGAGTCGCTGAGGCGCAGAGGGAGAAGAAGAGGAAGGCCGGCAGCTTTTCACTCCGCGTCCCTGCGTCTTCGCGAGACAGTTCCGTTCGGCAGGCAAAGCACCCTCAGCCGACGCGCGATGCAATCTCCGTCCACAGGCAGTAGACCGCGAAACCGACGTAGATCGCCGATGCCAGCGACATCATCCCGATGCTGAGCGGTTTCGGCCGTGCAGACTTCGGCAGATACCGCAAATTCATGTACAGCATCAGCGGCACGTACACCGCCATCGCGAAGCCTCCCATGTAGGCCGCGTTGAACAACACGCCCAGCTGTCCGCTCAGCTGAAACCACTCGATCACGAACGTGATCACAATCCCGACCGCGATCCAGCCGAGGGCGATCACCATGTACCACCAACTGAGCTGCCGCTTTCGGGCGAAGTCGAAGTTCGTGTACAGGATGTCGGAGATCGAGCGTGACACTCCGTCCACCACCGCCAGCTGCGTGCTGAACAGCGTCGCCACGCCGACCATCAGGAAGATCGTCCGCCCCGCCTGCCCCCATCCCTCGCCCCAGCGGCCAAACACGTCCCCCAGGATCTGCGACTCGTCCCAGATCAGCGAACCGGACGACGGCACGATCCCCCGCGGATGGAGCACGGCGAGGGCCCCGAAAATGAACAGCATCAGCGTGACCGTGTTCAGCAGCCAGAAGAACAGCGTCTGGTCCTGGCGGATGTAGATCCACCAGGATCGGAACCGCCGCTCGTTCTCCGGCGTGTCGGGATAGCGGTACCCCGTCGACGGCACGGCCTCCGTCCGGCCGCGGAGCGGACTCTTCAGGTCGGGGATCAGCGCCCCCATGCCGATGTTCTTGTCGCGCAGATAGAACGTGTAGAACAGGTTGGCCGTGCCCCCGGCCCCCGCGAAGACGAGCGCGATGAACAGTTCCTTCGCGGGAAAGTCGTCTGCTTTGTACCCCACGTTGATGACGCCGCGCCCCAGTTCGGCCCAGGTGTCGGCCGTGCCGACGAACACGGCGACCAGGATCAGTCCGAGCGTCACGATCAGGATTAGCACTTCGATCGACTTCTCGACCGAGTTGTAAATCAGCTTCGGCCCGAACAGCAGCAGAATGACGATGCCGAACGTGACGCAGGTCCAGAGCGTGGTGGACCCCAGCACCGTCCCGGCGCCGAGTTCGGGTCCGCCGATCAGCGCCTTCAGCGCGCTTCCCGAGGCCTGCGCCCACCCCGGAGCGAGCCAGCCGAGGATCGTCAGCAAAATGAACGTCGGCCCGAAACCCCGCCAGACGCGGGCGAAGCCGGTGTAGACGGTTTCACCGGTGGCGACCGTCCAGCGGGCGATCTCGAAGTTGATCCACAACTGCAGGAACACGCCGATAGCGGCGGCCCACACCATTCCGGCCCCGTGCTTCGCGACGATCGTCGGCCAGATGATGATCTCCCCCGCCCCGATCGAGAGGCCGACGAGCACCGCACCGGGCCCGGCGAGCTTCCAGAAGCCGGCCGTCCGCTCGGGCAGATCGGCTGTGCGGAAGTCGTCGAGCGGCGCGAGGAGCGGCATGAGGACGGGGGGAGAGGTCAGAGGACGGAGGACTGTGAGGGAGAGGGGGCGAGTGTAGCGGGACTGGCAGGGGAGTTCACGGGGCGGGGCCGGCTCGACGGCGAGAGCCGCTGCAGGTGGTGAGTTCTGCACTGCACAGGCGGAGTCACGGAATCGACCCGCAGAGTCATCGGGGAGGATTTGCAAGTTCGCGTGCATCGGTCCGTCACGGACTCGGGAGTCGGGCGTCTGAGACACGATCAGCGGAGCAATGGCCCGCCGCTGCTTGCGTGGCCCCCCTTGTCTGCCTGTTCTTCCCCACAGGAAATGCTAACGTAACTGTCATGCTGGTCGTGTGGTGTCTATTTGTGGACATTGTTCGGCGTCTTGTGGATTCACTTGGACTCGGATTGTGGTATGAAATTGTTGCAATCTGGATTTGTAAGCAATTCGTCAGGATGGCCGTTTCGGGATTGACACGAGAGTCGATCGAAAAATCGCATTGCACGCAAGCTATTTGCCACAAGCATATTGTGGTTAGATTTGAATTGTGGTCTAGCCAGTTGGCACACCCGTTGCTTTTCGACAACACGTTCGCCGCACGTTGCGGTGAAAACGAATCTGAGTGAGGTCAATCGACGCCTTCTCAGATTCCCTGAACCACGGAAACTCATGGCACAAGGAGCCGAACCATGTTGGTTCTTACTCGCAAGAAGAACGAATTGATCCAGATCGGGAACCAGATCGTCGTCAAGGTGATCTCCACCGGGCGCGGCAAGGTGAAGCTCGGAATTGACGCGCCGGCCGACGTCCGGGTCCTCCGGGCCGAACTCGCCGCCCTCGTCGATCCGAAAGCCGCCGCATCCACGGCAGCATCCCGTTAACCACTCGCTACTCCAACGACCACCACTCACCACTCACGGAAAAAGGACCTTCCCCATGACCAATCGCCACTCAACCCGTTTCGGCTGGCTGCTCGCCTTCTCCTTCGTCCTGTCTCTCGTCTCTGCTCCGCTGACCGCTGCCGACGTCCCGGTGGATACGGCCGTCGTGCTCCGCCCGGCGACTGAGATGACTCCTCCGGTTTCCAGCCCGGTCGCCCCGACGGCTCCCGGCTATTTCGACCCCAACCTGAATCCTAATTACCAGAACCTCCCGCCTCCGACGTCGTCCCCTGCGGATGATCGCCAGACGGAGATCACCGCGCGGTACCAGGATTCCCGCATGCTGGGCTTCCTGCAGACCGCGAGCATGAACCAGATTGCGTCCCTGTTCACTGAGGCGTCCCGCATGATCGACAGCCGGCACGTCAGCCCGCTGTCCTACGAGGACCGCACCCGTGCGGCGATCGACGGCGTGATATCGGCCCTCAATAACCCCACCTTCCTGCAGGCGGCGGGCTACCGGTCGGCGGCCTCCACCTATCAGTTGCAGAGCGAACTCGCGCAGCTCAAGCAGTCTCCTGCCCGCAGCTCGACGGAAGCGCTCGGCATGCTCCAGTACGTGGCCGAACTCGCCAATCGCCGCATCGGCGTGCGGCGCGAAGCGGTCGCCCTGGAGTTCCTGAATGAATCCATTGATTCACACGACAAGTACTCGGCCTTCATCCCGAGCAAGACCGGCTTCGGTCCCGGCGCCGTGCTGGAGGAGCAGGTCGTGGGCATCGGCGTGGAGCTGAAGAAGCACGACAACGGAGCGCTGATCAATGACACCATTCCTAACAGCCCGGCCTCACAGGGAGGTCTGCAGAAGGGGGACATTATCACCGGCATCGGCGGTCGTTCCGTGCAGGGGATGTCGCTGGACCAGATCGCCGGCCTGATCGGCGGACGTTCCGGCACCTCGGTCGCCCTGCAGATCAACCGCACCGGCCGGACCTTCAGTGTGAACCTGACTCGCCGCAGCGTGTACGTCGGCAGCGTGAGCGGAGCCCAGATGCTCAGCAGCACCGTGGGCTACGTGAAGCTTAAGCAGTTCTCGGAGAATTCGAAGGAAGACCTGGAGAAGGCCATGTTGCAGCTGTGGCAGCAGCACAAGATGCAGACTCTGGTGCTGGACCTCCGCGGCAACCCCGGCGGACTCCTCACCGAGGCGATCGACGTGGCGAACCTGTTCGTCCCCAGCGGCCGGATCGTGGCCACCCGCGGCCGCAACGCCGGCGACAACATGGACGAACGGGCGAGCTGGGAGCGGACGTGGTCCATCCCGCTGGTGGTGCTGGTCGACGGTGACAGCGCCAGCGCCAGCGAGATCCTCGCGGCCGCCATCCAAGAGAACCGTCGTGGCGTGATCGTGGGACGAACCACCTACGGCAAGGGGACGGTGCAGACCCACTTCCCCCTGCAGTCGGTGTCGGGTGAACTGAAGCTGACCACAGCCAAGTTCTACTCCCCCAACGGCCGCGAAATGGCCGGAACCGGAGTGACCCCCGACTATCACGTGAACACCGGCAGCCAGCCCTTCACCGGTTCGCTCGCCCAGGATCCGGACGTGACGGCCGCCATCCAGGTGGCCGGCACCGCCCAGCAACTCGCGACGGCGTCCGGCCAGCGGCGGAACTGACGTAGTCTGCCTCCTGAAGCAAAACGACCCGGGCGCTCGCCAGCGTCCGGGTCGTTGCTGTTTGAGCTCCCGAGCGGGAGCGGCGTCACATGTTCCCGACGCCGATCACCACGTTCAAAATCAGATTCACCACGATGCACCCGGTCCACACAAGCATCACTGGCATCAGGTTGTACTTGTTCACTCGAACCCAGCCCATGATGAAGCCAACTAGCGGACAGATCGAGAACACACCCGCCAGCACGTCTCCGTTTTTGAACAGCGCCACGAGCACCAGGATCCAGCACACCAGCGCGGCGATTCCGATGATAATGCTGAGAATCTGCATGTCGGCTCCTTGTTGAAGGGGTAGGGACGTGACCGCGCGTTACCTTACGCCCTCGGCCTGCGGAAAACAATACAATGGATGAGTTTAGAGGTTCTTAGATCCCGAGCCATCGACGAGCGACGCCGGTGGCAATTGGTTTGCCGCATCATGACATCCTCCTCCCAACTCCGCGCGTTGCGAATGTGCTCGCCCTGTTCACTGGCCCGCCGCCTGTTTGAGCCAGCTTCGCTTGGGGCCACGCAGGCTCCATCCCCTTAATCCGGTCGTCCTCCACGGGCAGCGATCGTGAGTCAGAGAGACTCAGTACAGCGGCGGTGAGTCTCCTGCGTCGATCATCATGACGCGACGACTGTACCGAACCGTCAATCTGTCCGTTGTTTGCGTCGAGTCCCGATACCCGGAAACACCGGGTGCGCCGCTTGTCAGCCCCGGGGCCAGCCGTTAACCTTGCCGGGCGTTTCTCAGGACTTTTCACCGATGTCGGCCGCTCTCGACCCCAGCCGGATTGTCATTACGGGCGTCGGTCTGGCTGCGCCGAACGGGGACTCGCTGGACGAATACCGGGCCGCGCTGCTCGCCGGGAAGTCCGGAGTCGGTCCCTACGAAACCCGCTATATCGGGTCCGTGCTCGCCGGAGTCTGCGGCTTTGACGAGTTCAAGTACCAGAAGCGGAAAGAACGCCGCCGCGGCACGCGTGCCGGTTCGGTTTCGATTTACTGTGCCAACGAGGCGGTTCGCGATTCGGGGCACACCTGGGATCAGGTAAGCAAGGACCGCGTCGGCGTCTACATCGGCATCACCGAGCATGGCAACGTCGAGACCGAGAACGAGATTTTCGAGATCTCGAAATTCAACTACGACACCAGCGTCTGGTCGCATCACCATAATCCTCGCACCGTCGCCAACAACCCGGCTGGCGAAGTCACGCTCAACCTGGGCATCACTGGACCGCACCTGACGCTCGGCGCCGCCTGTGCCGCAGGCAACGCCGGGTTCATCCATGCCGCCCAGATGCTGCGGCTGGGGGAAGTCGACCTGGCCGTCGCCGGGGGTGTATCGGAGAGCATTCATACGTTCGGTATTTTTGCGTCGTTCGCCAGCCAGGGCGCGCTGGCGAAGCACGCCGACCCGACGAAGGCGTCCCGTCCGTTCGACGTGGACCGCAATGGCATCGTGGTCGCCGAGGGGGGAGCGCTCTGCACCGTGGAGCGGCTCCCCGACGCCGTCGCCCGCGGAGCGAAGATCTACGCCGAGATCGTCGGCTGGGCAATGAACTCGGACGCCACCGATTTCGTGCTCCCTTCCGCCCCGCGGCAGGCCCAATGCATGCGGCTGGCGCTGCAGCGCGCCGGCTTGCAGCCTGAGGACATCGACATCGTCAGCAGCCACGCCACGGCCACCGAGCAGGGTGACATCGAGGAGTGCCTGGCGATCCAGGAGGTGTTCGGCGACCGCCCCTCCCTGGCCGTCAACAACACCAAAAGCTTTATCGGGCACGCCATGGGCGCAGCCGGGGCGCTCGAATTATTGGGCAATGTGCCTGCCTTTCAGGACCAAATCGCCCACGCTACAATCAATCTCGACGAGCAGGACGAGCGTTGCAGCGTGCGGCAGATTGTGGCCAATGAGCCGCGGCGGTTGGAGCGGGTGGAGCTCATTCTGAACAACTCGTTCGGAATGCTGGGCATCAACTCGGTTCTGATCGTCCGCAAGGTCCCGCGCGATCTCGGGGGCGTCTACGACTGACGCGGCCCGCGTACGATTCCCGTTGGCAGGCGGCGGCGCCGTCGGCGTCCCCTTCCAGCGGGATCACTGTTTGTGGCGGACTCAGGATTCGATTAGCGACGGAGTAGAGTGAATGGCACCGGCGGAAATCCGCACTGTGATCGTGGACATCCTCGAGCGCATCGCGCCCGATGAGGACCTGTCCAATCTCAACGACAGCGTCCCGTTCCGCGAACAGATGGAACTGGACAGCATGGACTTTCTCGACATCGTGATGGAGCTCCGGAAGCAGTACCGGGTCCAGATCCCCGAGTCGGATTACGAGCACCTGATCTCCATGAACAGCACGGTGGACTACCTGTCCCCAATGCTCAAAGACGCACCGGCGGCCGTGTGAGCGCAGCAGCTCCCGTTCGTACACGCTGATCGCCATCCCCCTCGTGGGCTCCGCCTGGGAAGGCACTCTGACGAAGCAGAGCTTCGCCAGAGTGCCCGCCGGTCAGGAAGACTGTGCGACGACCCGCTTTGATCCGTGTCGTACGGACGACTCCTTCGAGTACACTTGAGACCTCGGTGTTATCGAAGGGCCTGCAGAGTCGCATCGGGCTTCCCGATGGCGGGTCGGAGAAACTGCTCATGCGGTCATCTGTCGAACGATCCTATCTGGGCATTGGTTCGTGCGCCGTGTTCGCGATGGCCGTCGTCGCCATGTTGGCGTCGGACGTGTTGAGGCCGGATCAGATCAAGTTGGATGTGCTCCCATTGCTGGTCGTCGCGCCGTTGGTCGGATTGCTGCACATGATCGGAATTGCATTCGGCATTCAGGGATTGTCGCAACGGGATCGCAATCCCGGGTCTCGGTGGGGATTGATCCTGAACTCAGCCGCACCGGCGCTGTGGCTGCTGAGCCTCATGGTTGCACGTTTGTGCTGACATCCGGCGCTTCAAGCGAGCCCAGACAGTGCGCTACCATACCGTCATCATCGGCGCCGGGATGTCCGGACTGGCGGCCGGAATCAGGCTCGCGTACTACGATCAATCCGTCTGCATCCTCGAACGTCACACGACGATCGGTGGGCTTAACTCGTTCTACCGCCTGCGCGGCCGCAACTATGACGTCGGCCTCCACGCCGTCACCAACTACGCGCCGCCGGGCACTAAGAAAGGTCCGCTCGCCAAGCTGCTCAAGCAGCTCCGCCTCCGCTGGGACGACTTTGACCTGAGTCCGCAACTGGGATCGTCCGTCATCTTTCCGCAGGTCCGCCTCCGGTTCAACAACGACTTCGAGCTGCTGCGGAGCGAGGTCGCCGCCGCTTTCCCTCATCAGGCTGCCGCCTTCAATCGGCTGACGGCCCACATCGATGCGTTCGACGAAACGCGGCTCGATCAGCCGCCCGTGTCCGCCCGCGCCCTGATCGGCGAGTTCCTCGACGACCCGCTGCTGACCGACATGCTCCTCTGCCCGCTGATGTTCTACGGCAGCGCCCGCGCCGACGACATGGACTTCAGCCAGTTCTGCATCATGTTCAAGAGTATCTTCGAGCAGGGTTTCGCCCGTCCCCTCGCCGGCGTCCGACGTATCCTCAAGACGCTCGTCCGCCAGTACAAGGAGCTTGGAGGAGAACTCAAGCTGCGGCACGGCGTCCGCAAGATCACGACCTGCGACGGCCGCGTCACGGGAGTCATTCTCGATGACGGCCGCGAGATCCAGGCCGAACACGTGCTCTCCTCCATCGGCGCCGCTGAGACCATCGGCCTGCTGACCGAAGCCGATGCTCCCCTCGAGCCTCCCCCCGCTGGCGAGATCTCCTTCAACGAAGCGATCTTCACGCTCGACCGGCAGCCCCGGGAGTTCGGCCACCGGGACACCATCGTCTTCTACAACGACTCAGAACGTTTTCATTACTCTCCCCCGCGAGAACCCTGCGACGTCCGCAGCGGCATCATCTGCTCCCCCAACAACTTCGCCTATTCCGACGACCAGCACCTCTCCGAAGGCTGCCTCCGCATCACGGCTCTCGCCGATCCCGAATACTGGATGTCCCGCCCCGAACCCGAATACGTCGCCGCGAAGGAAAGCTGGAGCCGGAAGATGGTCGATTCCGCCCTCCGCTTCATCCCGGACTTCCGCAGCTTCGTCACCGACACCGACGTTTTCACCCCGCGCACCATCCGCCGCTTCACGGGCCACATCCGGGGCGCGGTCTACGGCGCTCCCGACAAGCAGCTCACCGGCGACACACCCGTCCGCAATCTCTATCTGTGCGGCACCGATCAGGGTTATCTCGGCATCGTCGGCTCCATGCTTTCGGGCATCACGATGGCCAATAACCACCTGCTCGCTCGATAGAGCTGCCCCCATTCTCTGACCATCTGCGGGACGGCGCATCCGTCTGCACCGGAGCGACACTCCAAGACGTCAGGCGAGGCCCCCGGCGGCTCGCTCCATCTTCCCGATGCAGATGCGCCGGTCACGCCAGCCGCTCCGCCGGCAATGAACCTGTCGATTCTGACAGCCATCCCGAATGTTCACGCCCGCCTCTGCCACCCGGCGATCCGGCATACCGCGACTGAGCGGACCATCATTGGACAATTCACGCCGCAGCAGCCTCGCTGGGCCGCACGCAGCCCCCTGCATCATACGATGTTATTGTGGTGCTCCGGAGGCAGGAGGCGGGGCCATCGTTCGTGGAACGACCATTGACGTTTTCAGTTGGTTCAGAACCAGGGCGGCCGCGCGCCGCCTCGACCGACAGGATGGGCCGTGTGAAGGTGGACTGGTCTCGGCTGTGCAGCGAATCGATTTCGGCGGTTGCCGATGCGGAACCGCCCGCGCGCATCCGCTTCCCTGTGATGCCGCAATCGGTCGTTGATTTCTCTCAGCTCGCCGAACGCTCTGATGTCACCAATGCCCAGCTCGCCGAGATCATCGAGCGCGATTCCGCGCTCATCGTCGAACTCCTGAAGTACGTAAACGCGGCGTCACTCGGGCTCAAATGGAAGATCCACTCGGCCGGCCGGGCGGTGGCCGCGCTGGGCATCCGCCGCACGCGCACAGTGCTGCTCACCACGGCGCTGCAGCAGGCCCTGCGCGGGGTCACGTCCAGCTTTATTCATCCACATCGCTTCCAGCGGGACAATACCGAGCGGTCCCTGTTCTCCGGAATCACGGCGGAGATCGTCGGCGGCGATCCGGATACCGCGCGCACGGCCAGCCTGCTGCAGGACCTGCTGCTCCCCGTCCTCACCGACGCCTACAGCGACGAATACCGCAAGTTCGACTATCGCAACGGCGACCTCGTCGATTTCGAGCGGGGCCAGTTCGGCTGGACCCATGCCGAACTCCTCGCGCGGCTGATGCATGACTGGGGATTTCCGGACGAGCTCACTGCCTGCGTCGCCCTGCATCACCAGACTGACCGAGTCCTGAGCGACGCCGCGCTCTCCCGGACCGCCGCCGCCGCCACGGTGATCGCGGCTCTCCTGCCGGACTCCATGCAGCAGTCCCCGCAAGGCATCGATCGCCTGCTGACTCTGCAGGATCAGTATCCGCACTTCGTCTGCCTCGACGTCGCTGCCCGCGTGGACGAAGCCGCCGGCGGGGAGGAAGGGGGACCGAACGAAAGTTCGCAACTCGCCGTCCGTCTGGAGAAGCTGGCCCTCGCCCGGCTCGAGCGGTGCCGTCTCGAATCGGTCCTGCTCGACCGGCAGCTTGGCAACTACGCGCTGGAAGACAAGATTGGCGAGGGGGGCATGGGCGTCGTGTACCGCGCCCGACATTGCCTGCTCAAGCGGCCCGCGGCCGTCAAGCTGTTGCAGACCAACTCCATCGACCGCGCCGCCATCACCCGCTTTGAGTCCGAAGTCCAGCTCACCTGCCAACTGACGAGCCCCAACACCGTCGCCGTCTACGATTACGGCATCACTCCCCAGGGGGTCTTCTACTACGCAATGGAGTACATTGAGGGCCTCACGCTCTCCGGACTCGTCCGCCGCTATGGACCCCAGCCTGAGGGACGGGTGATCTATATCCTCATGCAGGCCTGCCGCTCCCTGCAGGAGGCCCATGAGCTCGGCCTGATCCATCGCGACATCAAGCCGGACAACCTGATGCTCACGCGCCGCGGGGGGATCGGCGACTTTGTCAAAGTCCTCGACTTCGGTCTCGCCTGCGCCATGGATGCCCGCCACCACGGCGTCTGCGGAACGCCGGAATATCTCGCCCCCGAAGCGATCACCTCGCCGCAGCTCGTCACTCCCCGCCGCGATCTGTATGCGCTCGGCGCCGTGGGCTACTTCCTGCTCACCGGCAGCGAATTGTTCAAGGCCCGCGAGACCTCGGAGGTGCTCAAGCACCAGATCCGCACCATTCCGGTCGCGCTGTCCGCACGCTGCGACCGCCCCATCGATCCGGTGCTGGAGTCCGTCATCATGGACTGCCTGAAGAAGGACCCCGAGCATCGGCCGCTCACTGCACAGCAGGTCGCCGACCGCCTCTCCAGCTCACGTCACGTCGGCGAGTGGAACGAAACCCGGGCGGCGGCCTGGTGGCAAAACTATCTCGCCGACGCCATCCCCGAGCAGGTCGTCCTCGGCTCGGCGGCCAGCGAAATCGGCAGCATTCCCACGCGGATCGGGTCGCTTGAATCCAACCCGTCCGGCCACCGCGAAGTCGCATTTGCCGCACCGGCACCCAAACGGATGTAAGGCTTCGCGGCCGCTCAGCCGTAAAGTGCTGCGACCGGCTGGCCGTCGCAGATCTGCAGCTGCTGACCCTGCGCCGTCGTGTAATGCGATGCGGGATCGATGCCCAGCGCCGCAAAGATCGTCGCGATGACGTCCCAGGGACCGTAGCGGTCTCCCACCGGGTATCCCCCCTGCGCGTCCGTTGCGCCGACGACGCTTCCGCGCGTCACTCCGGCCCCCGCGAAAACCGCCGAGTAGGCGTTAGCCCAGTGCTTGCGGCCCGGCGTCTCGCCCGCGAAGTTCCTTTCCAGCGCCACCAGCGGCGCGCGGCCGAACTCGCCCATGCACACCACCAGCGTCTCGTCCAGCAGTCCGCGCTCGTCCAGGTCCTCCAGCAGCGCGGAGAAGCTCTGATCGAACCGCGGCAGCAGCTGCTCTTTCAGTCCGAAGAAGATGTCGTTGTGCGTGTCCCAGCCCCACTCGTTGATATCCCCGAACGCCTTATCCTGCCCGCGATTGTTGTGGTTCCAGAACACCGTCACCAGCGGCACGCCCGCCTCCACCAGTCGCCGCGCCAGCAGGCACGCCTGGCCTGAGCGATTGCGGCCGTAGCGGTCCCGCAATCGGGCCGGTTCCGCCGACAGCCGAAACGCTTCCCGTGTCTGCGGCTGAGACAGCACGTCGAACGCCTGCTCGTACAGTACGTCCTTCTCCATTCCGCGGCGTGCGGACGCCCCTGAGCCGACCTCAACCCGATACCGGTCGAGAGCTGTCAGCAACTCTTCCCGGCGTCCCAGCCGCACGCCCGGCAACTCCTCCTGAGGCGACAGTCCCGGCGCCGCGAGGTCCCCTTCGGAGACGTCCCCGACGGTGAATGCGTCGTAGCGCTTCCCCAGGAGTCCGCCAAACTGCCCGGGGGCCGGCTCAAACGGCACGAGGTTGGGCCCATTGACGTGCACCGCCGTATGCACGAACTCGCTGCTGGGACGCACGCGCTGCAGCACCGAACTGTAGCAGGGCTGGTCCGACGGAGAGGCGGGCGGGTTCGACGAGCGCCGCGGGTGATACCGTCCCGTCAGCGCCAGATGCACCGCGGAGCCATGGTCGAGATCCTCATGCGAGAGGGAGCGGAGCAGCGTGCACTTGTCGATCACGCGCGCGATCCGCGGCATATGTTCGCACAACCGGAGGCCTGGCGTCGACGTTTCGATCGAGGCGAATGCACCGCGGACTTCGGCCGGTGCGTGAGGCTTCGGGTCCCATAGGTCGATGTGGCTCTGCCCGCCGCTGGCGAAGATCACGATCACCGACCGCGCCCGCCCGAATCCGTGGGGAAGGAGTTGACCGTGCTCGGAGGCGATGGCGAGCCGGTTGGCATCTGTCAGCAGCGAAAGACCGCCGAGTCCCCCCAGCCGCAGCCATTCCCTCCGAGAGCAGCCGAGTTCGTTGCGGTCGAATTGGGTGAGAAAGCGGAGCATCATACGATCGATTGGCCCTGCCGGAGGGGAAGCGCAGCGGAATCGTCAACAACCGATGGCTCCCTGTTCAGCATACTTGTCGCCTCCCCATAAACAAAACCACGGCTGCGAATGATCGCAGCCGTGGTGAGGAGCCTCTCGTAATCCTGAGCACAATCAGAAGCTGTTGTCGCTCAGGATATTCTGGCCGTAGCGGTTTCCGCCTTGCGACACCAGCCGCGCCCAGACGTCGTCGCTGATGTTCTGCGAGATCGTCTGGCCGTGCCCGTCGGCGAAGAAGACGTTCACCACATTCGGGTGGTAAGAACTGGGCCGGGGAGCTGCGCTTTCGGCGGCGTTCAGATTGGAGTTGATCTTGCTGCCCGCCAGCGGCGTGCCCGTGAGATTGATGGACGAATACGCCATGCCGGAACTCTTCGCGCCGGTCGGCGCCGGACCGAATCCGTTGGGAACGGAGCCATCGGCAATCTGATTGTCCGTCGAGCCGGCAGCGGGGAACACAAAGCCGACGTCGTCCAATTGAGAGGAAATCCAGGCCGTTGCCTGAAGATTCTCCGTCAGGTAGACCGTCTGTGATTGACCGTCTGTCATCCGATCGAGACTCGGGCGGAACCCGTTCGCCAGATACTGCTGAAAGAAGACGCCGCTGGCCTGCGTGAGGTCTTCGTCGTCGCTGGTGAATTCCGGGGCACCGGTACCGTAATCATTGAAGCTCCAATCGTAGCCCTCCGTCCCCGCGGGCGTCTTGGAAACGGTGTGAACTGCGTTAATGCTCCCGCCCGTCGTCGTCGACGTCCAACGCACGGAATTCGTGTAGCCGATATTAGCCACGAACGACAGATTCCCGCCTGTCTCGCCGTTCAGGTCGTCCGGGCAGTTGTACACCTGGATGGCGGTCAGCCCCAGGTTCGTTGTCGAATTCGGATCTGAGGGATGCGAAACGTTCGTCGACGTCTGCAATCGGTCAAACAGCCCCTGCTGCTCGATAAACGGAAGCAGCTGAACCGTCCAGGGTGCACCGCGGACGTCCGTCGTGCTCCCGTTCGAGAACACCAGCTTCATCGACGCAGGATCCGTGACGTCCGTCAGTGAGTAGGGCAAGCGCCCGTTGTTCGATGTGGCAAACGCGTGCAGGGCCACATTGACGTTCCGCATGTTATTGGAACACTCCATCCGACGCGCCGCTTCGCGGGCGTTCTGGATGGCCGGCAGCAGCAGCGACATCAGCACGGCGATGATGGAGATCACCACCAGCAGCTCGATGAGCGTGAAGCCGCCGCGCTCGGGCTTCCGGTGGGTCACGGGACGGGTACGCTGCACTCGCATGGTCGGGCTCCTCAAGCCGTGGGCAAAACGCCGGGTGAACGCAGTTTCAGACGAATCTGAGCAGGTGGAAACGCCGCTGGCCCGGATGACCAGGCCGGAGAGGATCGCATCAATCCGCGGCGTTCCGCAGCATCCGGACCGGCCGGGGGGTGCTGCATTCTGCAACGCGGGGGAGACGCGATTTCTCCCATTATTATCCAGAGAACGCGGACTCGAAAAGGAAATCAACACCCAAACCGCTTGTTTTCATGGTTTTGTACCGGTTCCGGGCGTCCTAATGTCTCGGTTTGGCAATTTGCGTGCCGAGCAGCGGATTGTGGCGTGAGTGGCAGGAGAGCGACAGACGTTCGTCTGCCGAGCAGCCCGCGCCCCCGCGACCAGGAGTAAGATGGCAACATGGCAACTTTTTCACCCCCCCCCGCGCTGTGGCCATATTGGGCCAGGTTGCCGCCACATGGTCATGAGTTTGCTCCCGAAAGGAGGGTCGTCCGCCTCACCGCCACAGGGTGCGCCACGGGACGGCCACAGTACCCAGGTTTCTTGGAGAACTGGGGTTCTCGGGGGGCGACGCTTGGCAACGTTCGTCCCTTGCTGGCGCGGCGGGCTGGTGTGCGGGGGCTCGTTTGTGTCGGCCTCTACTGAATCCGTTTGCGGTAGATGATGAACTTGCGCCAGTCGAAGCGGCCGGGAACGGCGTCGGTTGGATCGGGATCGCTGTAGGCTTCTTCCAGACGCGTCATGTCCACCACCACGAACTCCCGGTGTCCGGGCACATTGTCGATCCGGGCCCCGATCTGCACGAAGTTCGGGAAGTTCGCCGCGTCGGGCTGATGGGCTTCAAATAACTCATACCCAACCCACATCATGAACACGTGGGAGCGGTTGGTGGTATTGTTCGCGATTTTGCTGAGCAGCCGGTGGCGGGTGTGGAAATCGACGGCGTTCTCTCCGTTGGTCGTATTGCCGTCCGCATCCGTCGATGAACGGGCCTCGAACAGCTGCAGATTGTTGAGCGCACCGGACTGAAAATGAGGCCGGAGCATCGTATTGCGGAGACTGGAATCCGGATTATTCGGATCGATGTACGCCATGCTCAGGAAGGGGCGCGTGCCGGGAACGCCCGGCAACGGGTAACCGCCGGAGATGACGTCCGCGCCGTCGCGGGCGACGAGCAGTCGCAGGAACCAGTTGCGATTCGTCGGCGGAGTGTCGTCGAAGCCGACGTTGTCCGACGGGAAGGTTGTCGAAAAGTCAGGAGCTCCGACTGTCATGCCGTCCCCGAACCGCCGAATCTGCGGATCATCGACCAGGGCCGCCATGACCGGATCGTGGCGGAGCGTGTTCAGATTGATCAGGCCGGGCACTCGCCGCTGCAGGGCGTAACGATCCCGGAGCTCGAGGTTGGAGCGGGACGGGACGTCGATGTACTCGAACAGCCGGTACCAGCGGTTGGCGCGGATCAGCACGCCCATGCCGTTGTCCACCCCCTGCGGATTGAAGATCCGCGCCGCGGCCGTGCGATGTCCCGACATCACCGGCGGCGTGCCGGATTGCGCCAGGTTTTCGGTGGCGCCGCCGAGCAGGTCCGGAATGGCGAGGTTCTCGGTATTGACGGCGTTGCGCACGCCGTAGATCGGCAGGGACAGCAGCTCATAGATGGACGAGTAGTCCCGGTCGAAGTGGGGCTCCCACACGTGGAACGACTCGCCGCTGGTGCGAAGGGCCGAGTTGGCCAGGTGATTGTCCGGATCGGTGGACGCGTCGGCCGGATTCGACCGAGGCGCGGGGCCGCCGATCGTATGGCGGCGGTTCGGGTAGGGAGTTCCGCTGGTCGGAGTCGTGGTATTGGCGCGGAGCTTGAACGGCTCGTCCCATTCGGTACTCGGCAGGTTCGCCACCGCGGCCTGCGGTCCACCGCTGCCTTCCACGTTGAGCGTCTGGGGCAGGACGTTGATGCGGTCCACTTCGATCCAGTCCGCGCTGGAGAGGGCAATGGCCCCGTCCGTGTTCAGATGTGCGCGACGCTGCAGGACGAGGTCGAATTCCGCAGCGGAGTCGTCCGCGGCGACGAGCGTCCCTCCGCCCGTGCCGCCACTGTAGGCGTTCAGTGAAAAGTGCGTGGAATGATCGTTCGTGCCGCCGTCCGTGTAGCTGACATCCAGGTCGGCGAGTGGGGCCGGATGATCGGCGCTTTCGTCGGTCGGCAGGCTGCCGTCCGTGTCCGCCACGTTGAACGGGACGATCGCTTTGAAGATATCGGTCCCGTCATAATCGACGTAGAGCGTCGACGAGCGGATCCCGCCGGGGCTCGTGATGGTGTTGTCGTGCATGGCGATGATGAAGTTCTGCCCGGGGCCGACGTCGGCGCAGGGGTCGAGAAACGCCAGTTCGCCGTCGTTTGCGCCCGGAGGGGAGCCGGAAGCCGACGAGGGCTGCCGGACGATCCGCCACGTCTCCTCATCGAGCGGCACGTTGAACGGAGACGTGTTGCGGAGCTCGATGTACAGGAAGTTGTGCTCGGCGTCGGAGTCATCCCAGAACGTGTCGGAGTTGTTGCCGGTCGTAATCTCGGCGGCCTTGACCCACATGACTTCGCTGAACACGAGCTGCTGCGCTTCGATGCCGTACACGACCTGGCTGGGGGCGTTCCAGCCGTCGCCGAGGTTGATGTCGTACTCGAAGCGGGTGATCACGCTGTCGCGGTCGAGGTTGTCGACGTAGTTGACGGCGAACTGGGCGAACTCGCGGACCCGGTCGGGAATGCCATCGGCGTCGAGGTCCTCGGAGTGGGAGCCGGTGGTCGCGTTGTCGGCGTCGATTCCGGCGATGGTGTAGAGCAGGACATAGATGTCGCGGGCCAGGCGCTGGCGGTCGTAACGCGCCCACCATTCCTGGGCGACGGGATCGGCGGCTATGCTGGCGAACGGATAGGGGATCGACGCCGCGGGAGGGCTGTTCTCGTGCAGCATGGGGGCGACGGTGGCCCCGGCGGTGGAGCCGGTGAAATCCGGATGCGGCACGAGATTGCGGTACCGGGGATTGGCGTTGGTGTCGAACGCCGTGTAACCGTCGTAGGGATCGGTGTCGTCGGAAAGGATGCGGTTAATGTTCAGCCGATGCCGCGCCGCGCGGCGGTCGAAGCCGATGTTGGAGGTGGTGTCTTCCGACTTCAGCAGCAGCCGGACTTCGGGACGGAAGGGATCGAACGTGGTGCCGGCAGCCGCGCCGCTGAACTGCGGCGGGAAGGCCGACGTGGACTGAAAGTCGCTGTTGCGGGGATGCGACCAGGCGCTCCGTTCCCAGGCGCGGGGCGAACCGGTGGCCGGGACCGGGAGCGGCGCCTGCGCGAACTCCAGGCGGTCCCAACTGTCGGTGCCGAACTGCTTGCGGATCTCGGAGGCGACGCGGCTGTCGCGGAAGTTGAGCGACGCCAGTTCGCGGGCGCGCGACGGCTGCCCGATCTTATTCCAGTGCGACTCGCTCAAATGCAGCGCCGCGTTCTCCGCCGGCGGGAACGGCGCATCGTCGGAGTCGTAGAAATCATAGTCCAGGTAGGTCTCGTCCCCTTCATCGGTGAGGCCGTCGATCGCGCCGGGCTGCAGCGAGCCGGAGGCGGCGTTGCGCCACGTGTTGACCGCATGGAACACCGACGTCCCCTGCTCCTGCCAGTTGGAGTCGTACTCAGGCCAGGTGCTCGGATTGTTGGAGATGGGATTGGCAGCGAGTGCGCGCTCGGCCCCGCTGGGAGTGGAACGATCGAGATACTGGCCGATGCCGCGGAAATCGAGCGGGTGCACGTACGCGGGGACCGTAAGTCCCTGCAGGTCCTGGTCGGAACACGGGAATCCGCCGTACGACTTGCGGTTGCCCGGGCCGATCGAGGCGTTGGCGTCCTGGTCGTCGTCGGTCCCCGTCAAGCCGGGACGGGGGACGGTCGAGGTGCTGGGAGAGATCAACCCCGGTTCGCCCCAGCGACCGGGCAGCACGGACGATCCGCTGGAGATGCCGCCTCCGTACAGGAGGAAGCCGAGCTCCATGTTGGCCGCGACCGTGGCCTTCTCGGACGGCGTCGCCGCGCCGCCGAAGTAGGCGGACGGGGAGAATCCGAAGAACGCGGCGTGGTCCTGGAGCACGTAGTCCTGATGGCCGGCGTTCAGATGGGCTGAGTTGTGGGGCTGCGCCCACAGCGCCCATGTCGGATTCACCTCGGACGGGGACAGGCCGAGGTTCGACGTGGTGATCGAGTATGCGATGCCGGAGGTCGAATCGCGGCCGAAAGGATGCGTGAACCCGGAAGCGTAGGTCAGATCGGCCGAGCCGTGGGCGTTGAGGTTGAGCAGTCCGTCGGCGTCGATGATCTTGACGAAGAACATCGGCACGGCCTGCCGGCCGTCGGGGAGGTTGACGATCGGGTGGTCGAGGTCGAGCCAGATGGAGTCAAGGATTCCGTCGAGGTCGGCGTCGACGTCCAGCTGGTAGTCGTCGCCGGCCCCGGTGAAGATTCCCATCTCCGTCCCCGGCGCCATGGGGAACGGGGCGATGATCCGGTCACGGTCGCCGCTGCGGGCCTGTGTGAAGGCGGCGGAGAGGTAACGGGGAATGTTTGCATCGAGCGAACCGTTGCCGTTGAAGTCCTCGCCGGCGTCGAGCATGCCGTTGCCGTTGAGATCCTCCGTATAGAAATGGTTCTGGTGCGGGCGCAGCACCTTGTTAATCGTCGCCGTATCCGTGAACACGTCGCCGAATCCGTTGACGCGCTTCCGCGGCAGCAGTTGCGGCCGGAAGAACGAAGGGATGATGACGCGCGTCACCGGGGTGGATGCTGTCGGCGGGATCCAGGCGTCGTACGCCAGGAAGAACGAGTTGATGTCGGGGTAGGTGTAGCCGGCGTCCGGCTGGAAGTCGTAGCCGCCCCCAGTGGCGTACGGGAATCCCCCATTGGCGGTGGCGCTCAGGTTGACGACATAGGAATCCTGGTCGAAGCTGCCGGCGCCGGTGTTGTCGCCGTCATGGTCGAACACGAACCCGGGGACGTCAGGAATGCCGTCCGGCGGGACGCTGACATCGATCGTGAGGTCTGGCAGACCGTCCGGCGGGGCGACCCCCGTGGAGTTATTGACCGCGTCCACATACCGGATGGTGATGCCGCGGCCCGTGTGGGGATTGACGTCGGTGGGGGTGCCGTCGGCGTTCACCCGGCCGATCGTATTGGAGAGGACCGACCAGTAGTTGCCGTACAGCGCGCTGTCCACGTACTGCGGCGGCGTGCCGACGAGGATCTGCTGCAGGGCGAAGTCGTCGATGGCGTCGGAGTCCACCTCTTTGGACGGCTCATCGCCCCATGTGATCGCACTGCTGGCCTCCATGTCGGTCCAGGAGTAGAAGAAGAATCCCAGGAACGCGAGGCTCGAGAGCAGCGCCAGGACCACGATAATCACCGCGCCGCCATGACGCGGGTGGGCGGGTTGAATGATGCTGCGTTGCATGATGACGGTCTCGATGAGCGGCGGGATGAGTCCCCGCAGCCCGTTGGACGTTTACTCGACGAACGAATGGATCAGCGTGACCTGCCGCGCCTGATCGCTGCCGACGTCGCGGTAGCGGACGGTGATCCGGATCCGTTCCAGTCCGAGGCGGTTGTCAAAGCACTGCCAGATGATGCCCCCGTCGCGAACCACTTTGCCCGGCTCGCGGGCCCAGTCCGGCTCGCGGCTGCCGACGCTCGGGCTCCCGCCGATGCGGCCGATGACGACGTACCCGTAGGAGAAGTCGCCCCCGCCTCCGCCCGGGAAGAACACGCGGCCCACTGCCGGGTCGGTCGGCGTTCCCCACGTCGCCACGACGTTGGGATTGACGGTGCCGCTGGTATCCAGGAACGGCGGAATCTGCAGCGGGCGGAACGGCGCCGCCGCGGACGACGAGGGATGCCACGTATCGAACACGCGGTTCGCCCCGCCGGGGATCGGACCATACCCCGGATTCTGATTTCCCCACGTCAGGTTGATGCCCGTCGCCGGCGACTGCGTGTAACGCCCCAGCCCGAACGAGTTGCCCACGTTCACCCAGGCCCCGCTGTCGAGTTGCGAGTTGCCGTTGGCGTCCTCGCCGGAGTCGAGCGTGCCGTCGTTGTCCACGTCCTCGTGATAGCCGGGGTCCCAGACCTCCACGTTGAACGCTTCGACGTGCGTGAGCAGGATGTCCTCGCCGGAGCGGTTCCCCCCGGCGTACTGCGTGACGATGCCGAATGCATTGAGTGTGAGATCGGTCCGCTGCAGCGGATGGGCGCCGGCGGCCGCTTCCTCTCCCGGATACGAAAAGTTGGAATGCGAGGTCTCTTCGTGCAGGAACCGGCCGATGTAGGCGATGGGGTTGCCAGAGCTGTCGAGCAGCCATTCGCGCGGCACGCCGCTGCGATGGAAGCCGAACCGGTTCCCCGGAATGCCGAGCGGCACGTTCGTCGTGCCGAGGGAATTGTCGAGTGACTCCAGGCCGTGGAACTGGAAGCGGTACGCATCCGTCGGCTCCGGATCGACCATGCTGTTTGTATTGGTGTCGGCGACGTAAATCCGCGTGCCGGAGAAGTCCCAGTCATTGTAGAAGCTGCGGCCGGTCGAGTACGGATTGCTGAAGAGTCCGTACGGTCCGCCGGTGCCGGAGACGCCTCCCGAAGGCTGCGTGCTGAATGGCGGGGCCGCACTGGACGACGGGTCGCGGATCAATAGCACGCGGCGATACAGATTGCCGTTCCGCATGAAGTAGCAGATCTCGGCGGCCCGGCTGCTCGACGCACCGTCGCCCAGTTGGCCGTCGTCGTAATCCGGCTGGTTGCGGCCTGAGCCGAGATTCAGCGCCCGTCCCTGGAACGGGACCTGGTTGGGATCATTGACCAGCGGATCACGATGCGACTCGTTGAGAAACACCGTGAAATGCAGGACGTCGTCCGTGTCGTCGAACGGGTCATTCTCCGACAGATAGAAAAATCCCGCCTGCCGGGCGTCGGGCCGCTCGCCGGGCTGCAGGGCAATGATGCCGCGCGGATTAAGGCCGATGCCGTCGAACGCGGCATTGCGGTTCCAGTCCTCCAATGGATCCAGCTCGTCAAAGCTGCCGCTGCCGTTGGCGTCGAACTCGCGGAGAGCGGCGACGGACGAGCCGCGGTTGACGGCCGCACGCAACGTCCTGAGATCAAGATCGCGGCCGAGCGTAGCGGTGAAGGTGCGGGCCTTCTGGTCGTTGTTGGCCAGCCCCTTCTGATCGGTGAGCGTGCCCACCGCCGCGCCGAAGATCTCGGCGAACAGCAGCATGATGAGCATGACGAGCGCCGTCGCCACGATCATTTCGACGAGCGTGAACGCGCTGCGCCCGGTGAGTGGTGAGTGGTGAGTGGTCCGCGCGCGAAGTCGTCTCCGAAAGCCCGCGGGTTGCATCCCGTGGGACGCGTGCGCGGCGCGATCGCGGCCGATGTACTCGACTCCCGACGCTGCACTCTCAACTCGAAAGATGGTCATAGGTCATACACGTCGATGATGCCGCGCATCAGGATGGCCCGGCCGGGAGGCGTGGCGACGTCCGGCGGTCCCGAGTTGTCGTCGGGAGTCGGGACTTCGACGGCGCGGTCGAGCGTGAGGATGGCAGTGGAACGCGTGCCGCTGACGCTGCTTTCGCTGCGGGTGACGACGCTCTGAATGCGGTACCAGATGAGTTCGCGGGCATCGAGCAGAAAGTTGCCGGGCTTGGTGAGCGGATGCGGTTCGTTCTCGCGTACGTGCTCCACACCGGTCGGCCAGCTGCCGCCGGCGGACCAGTTCCAGGCGATCTGCACCTGGTTGGAGGCAATATTGTCTGCGTTGCCGTCCTCATCGATGTCAATATCGGCGTTGCCGAAGTTGGCGACGTATGCGTGTTCCTCGGCGGCCGTCACGGACCGCTTGAAGCAGACGACGACTTTGATGTCGGCACGGCCCGAGGCTTCCTTGCGGACGGTGAGGAACCAGGAGTAGCGGCGGTCGAAGTTCTCGATGCGGGCGAGGCCGACATCGAGTTCGGGAGCGCCGCCGGGGGCGAGCGGGAAACGTGCCGGCGCCGGCAGCTGGGACGACCAGCGGACCTCGCGGGCGCCGGGGTCGATGCCGCTGGTGGCCGCCGTCCCGGTATCGGGCAGAATGTCCCGGACGAACGTCATCGTCCCGTCCGTCGATGTGAGGACGATCCGCCGCGCTCCGCCGATGCCGGAGAGATCGGTCGTCGGCGGGAACGTGACGATCCCGTTAGTGGGACCGGTCGGGTCGGCGTCCGTCGTCACCAGCGGCGTCGCTTCCAGCACCTGCTCCCAACTGTCGGGGAGCATCGTGTTCGCGGCGGCCGCAGCCAGTGCGCTCATGCCGCCGTTGATGCGGAGGATGGGCGCCGTCGAAATCTCATCGGCGACCCACAATGTCAAGCCGGCTCCGGTGGTCCGGTTGGAGCGGCATCCGAACTCGTTGATCGGGTAGAGCGCTGCGCCGCCGGCGGCGACTTCGTCCGCGGAAGTTGCCCAGCCGAGCGGATCGACGACGTAACGGGACGTTGAGACGACGGGGTTGACCGTGGTCGAATCGAGCGGGACGACCGGCGCGCCGGCATAGCCGCTGCCGCCGTCGATCGACAGCTGATCGTAGACCTGCACGAACGAGACGGGCGCCCAGATGAGGATGTCATCGACGCCGTTGCCGTTGACGTCGTTGGAATCGAGCGTGCCGTTGCCGTTGAGGTCTTCCCCCGGATCGAGCGTGCCGTTCCCGTTCAGGTCCTCGGCCTCGCGGATGTCGACCGTGGCGCCGGAGAGGCTCCACGCCGGTTCGTAACGTCCGGACGTCACCGGGTCGGGAACGGCGATGAGGCACTGGTACCAGCGGTGCGGCGTCGGGAGTGCGCTGCCGGTTTTCACCGAGGGGGAGACGATGTCGCCAACCTGGTACGAAGTGCCGGGGGACCACTGCCCCCGCCACTGGGGATCACTCCCCGCGCCGATGTGCTGATTGAAATCGAGCACGGTGGGGTTGGAGCGGAGCAGGTCCTCGTTGTTGAGCTTGAGGATCTTGGCGTTGGTGTGCGTGGTCGCCTGGATCGCGCGGAGGATCGAGATCGGGAACAGCGTGAACACCGAAACCACGCCCACGCCCATGATGAGAATGCCCATCAGGACTTCGGTGAGCGTCGCACCCGCCCGCCCCTTGCGCAATCTCCTCCGGCCCGCGGGTTGCAATCCGCGGGATGGGACGCCGCGCGCCGGACGATCAACGAAACGTCTCATTGCGCCTCCCGGCCGCGCTGGGCGTAACGGAAGGGGCTGTCGGCGATCTCGTTGGAGTCCGAGTCGGTAAAGTCCACGCGGGCGGTGGTGATCTGTCCGGTCTGGGAAAAGAGAGTCACGATATACGGTTCAAATTTGGGGACCGTCGGCGGGACGGCCGGCACGATCGGAACCGGCAGCGGCGTGCTCGTGCCGTTGGCGGGGTGATTCACGAATCGCCCGCGCGTCAGCTCGACGTCGGAAACGGTCGTCACGTACAGATGCTGCAGTCCCGTGGTCGCCGCATTGCCGACCGGGTTGCCGCGCGGATCGAACAGGATGTCGAACGTAGAGATGCGGCTGGCGGCCAGGTCGATGCATGTGCCGCGCTGCAGCAGCACCGGCTCGGTGTTGGGAAGCAGCGTGGCGGCCAGTTCCAGGCGGTAGGGAATGCCGGTCGCCGGCTGCGCGGCGTAACCGCCGCCGGTCCAGATGCTGGGGGAGTAGTGTTCCCGCAGCGACAACAGTTCATTGTTGCCCGAGGGGTCGAGGATGATGAAGTCCAGTTGCCCGTTGTTGTTGTCGATCGGGGGGAGCGGCATGCCGGACGACTGGTCGTCCTCTTCGGGCGTGTCCAGTACGCCGTTGTCGTTGTAATCCTCGACGACGCCGATCGTGTACCAGTTCCCCGTGCCGGCCGGGATTTCGATCCGTGAGCCGATGCGCAGCAGGTCGCGGCCTTCCGGGCGACTGGTCGCATCGGGCGTGGACAGCCGGTGCCACAGTCCGGCCGGCTGCGAGATGACCCAATGCGAACCGTCATGAGCGATGGAGAGCGTGCCGGTCGCATACCCCGCCGAGCCGACGTAGGCGATGCTCTCGACGACAAACGGATCGTTCGCACTGGGGATCAGCCGCACGCCGATGACCCGGCCTTCGCTGATGGCGCGGGAGCGCGCTCCCTCGAGATAGGACTGGATCAGCCGCGCCGACGCGTTGAGCCGGTCCCCGTCGTCGCGCTGAAATGCGGCCAGCACGAGCGTGGTCAGGATCACCAGGATCGTGATGGCGACGAGCAGTTCAACGAGTGTGAATGCGCGCCGCACGCTCGAGGACCGCCGTGCGCACGCCCACGGAGTGCAACCCGTGGGTCGCCGGTCGCCGGTCTCTCGTTGTTGAGTGGAATGCGCGGAGCGCATGACGCGTGTCCTTAGCGCTGCCGGTTAGTGATATTGTCGTAAAGCGGGTCGAGGGCATCGGTGTCCGTCGGTCCCGTCGCCAGCGGCAGGGCCAGCCGCGCGGCCCCCGTCGCCGTCGGCTCGTTCAGGCCCAGTTCCTCATCGGGACCCGCCGACAGAATCAGCGGGATGTGGTAGGTGTCGAGCGTGTGGTAGTTCACTTCATTGAAGGGCTGGCCGGTCGTGAACAGGGCGCCGGATATCGGATCCACAAGATCGAATGTCGAAGTAAACACCCCGGTGGCCGACATACTGGCGGCGAAGCCGCCGGTCGGGTCGTCCGGATCCTGATTGAGCGGGTGATTGTAAGCAGTGCTCGACAGCGTGGCGGATGGAGGCTCGATCACGTCCGGCATCAGGCTGCCGACTGTGGCGATGAAAAAGCTGCGGTTGATGTCCGGGGCGCCGGAAACCGACGAGGAGCGGATCAGCCGCGTCGTCCAGTTGTAAAACCGCAGCGGACGGCCCCAGTCGTCCAGAAACTCGGGGACGCCGTCGTTGTCAGTGTCTCCGATATGGCGAGTGGTGAACCGGTCCACGCCAATCGACGGCAATCCGAAGCTGCCTCCCTCAGTCAGCATCAGATACAGCAGCTCGGAACTCTCCGTCTCCGGCTGATGATTGCTGACGTTGACCCGTGCATCCCAGATTGCCAGCAGTGGAGCGTCGTCTCCGGTGCCGCCGTCATCGGCGCAGTTGAATCCGTACAAGTCTTCTTCGCGCTGCGGGAAGGCGGCGCGATAACGGTCCTTGCGGATCATCAGTTCCGCCAGTTCGACCGAGATCGTCGGCGGCGTATTGCCCCCTGCGGCATACAGAATCTGGAGCTGCTGCGCCTGGGGGCGGAAGTTGATGCGATTGAAGCCGTCGATCCGCTCCTGCAGGGCCGAATCCAGCTGGCGGATCGTCGCGCGGGTTGCCTCGACGCGGGCCTTCACCAGCGAGTCCGCCAGCACCACGTAGCTGATGCCCACCAGGATGGCGATGATCGTGACCACCGTCAGCAATTCGATCATCGTGAAGCCGGAGCGGGACCGGCGGGCGAAGCTCAAATTGTGCCGGCGGGCTTGCATGGTGTGTGGAATTCCGATGATCGCTGGACGTGAACGGCGGCGTTCAACCCCGCCGCTCGTAGAACACTCGCTCAGTTCAGACGGCCGCCCTTGAAGTTGGTGATGTTGTCCCGTTCGAACGCGCGGCCCGATGACGACCCGACGGATTCGCCGTTGTACAAGCCTCCGGTGCCGTATTCGCCATCCTCACCCGGCGAAATGATCTGGAAGGAGTTGGGGTTCTGTGGCTGGTTGGTGCATGCATCCGTGTACGAGACGTAATACATGTCCGCCAACGTTCCGTTCGTGAGTTCGTCGTCGGCATTGCCCATGCCTGAAGGACCAGTGCAGTCGAAGTCGAGGCCGAACGGCTGATAGCCCCTGCCGTCGTAGCTTGAGAGATAGAGATAAGGGACGTCCTGCTCCGGGAGCGGGTCGACGCATTCGGGCATGCCGTCGCCGTCGATGTCGACGAGCCGGGAGACTTCGAATTCGTGGAACGGGCCGATCCGGTTGCCGCCGCCGCGAAACGGGATTCCAGGATCGGCGGCGAACCCCTGCGGCGCGTACGAGTCGCTCGTGCCGTCGCCGTCAGTATCGACGAAGGTGGCGGGGCCGCCGAGGAAGAAGACGAGACACTCAGACCCATTCAGGATGACGTACACACCACTCTCGCCGGTGGTGCCATCGCGGTCGAGGTCGTAATCCACGCTGAAGTTGAAATCGGGCCAGATCTGGCGAATGATCGCGCGGGAGGCCCGATGCTGGGCATCGGAGACGACGCCGGCAGGATTGTTCGGCGCCCAGTCGTCACCGTCCTCATAAAGGATCATGAAGCTGGGAGGCTCGACGCCGAAGCGGCCGTTGAAGTCGGTGATCGCCTTCTCAAAGGCGCGCATCTCCGTGACGACCTCCATTTCCCGGGCATTGCGCATCGCCCCGCGGAGCGCCGGAAACAGCAGCGCCACAAGGATGCCGATGATGACCACAACCATCAGCAATTCGATGATCGTAAAACCGCCGCGCGAGGCCGCGGGGGAGTGCGGGCGGCTGGGAGTGGCGGGGCGATTGGCGGTCATCGGCGGCTCCCGAAGTCGCGGGGCTGGTGTCGTGAGGGTTGTGAGGGTCAGGCCGGGCGGCCCCGTGGCGGGATGCCGCTCGGCGACAGTGTCAGTCTCTCAGTCACGGGTCACAGTGCTGTGATTCGCATCGCTGTTTGCCGTGTTAACTGGTCTGCGTGCTGCGAAATGCAGCGAGTTTTCGGTTGTGTCTGAGTCGTGAAGTCGGATTGTTCAATTTCGCACGTCGCGTGCCGCAACTCAGGAGCGGCAGACATGCTCAGGAGCGGCAGACGTCAGTCTGCCGAGTGCTGTGATCGCTGAGTGCGGTGGCAAGTCGGGCGCAATCCACACGACGAGCGGTTGCGGTTGCCTGCGGGCGACATACTCGAATGCACCTCTGAGCGCCGGTTCATCAGGCAGCAGGCGCGTCGAGCCCTTCGATGTCCACCAAGTTCCCGAGTCCGGCCTGCCCCAGATCTTGTTCAGTCTGCGACTGCCGTACGCCTTGAGATCCTGCAGGCCGTCGCGGCCGTGCTCGTCGTCACCGAGGCCGATGACCCAATGGACATGGTCGGGCATGATGGCTGTCGTGAGCAGACTCCATCCGCGGATCGCTGCGGTCTCCTGAAACTGGGCGAGCAGGTCGTCCGCCTGTGCGCGATGGATGCGGACCGCCGGCCCCTTCATGACCGATGCGGCATGGCGCTCCAGCTGCGCGATGTCGGCGTCATAGGCATCGCCGTACCGATCGTGCTCCCGCCGGGGTGAACGGAGGTCGTCACCGGGACGCGCATCGCGGACGCGGCTGACGAACCCGCGGCGGTCGCCGGGGAGCCAGTTGCCGTAGAACGTGCTGGTGAGGAGCCAGTACCGCATGGAGCGCCGTTCGGGTTGCGAGGGCTCGGCAGACTGACGTCTGCCGCTCTTGTTACGTCAGTGACTGCAGGAGGGCGATGAGCGGCATGAACAGGGCGAACACGATGAAACCCACGATGCCCCCCAGGACCACCACCATGATGGGCTCCAGGATGCTCACGAGGGCCTCGACGAGGACGGCGACTTCTTCGTCGTACACGTCGGCGACCTTGTAGAGCATGCTGTCGAGGGCGCCGGTTTCCTCGCCGACATCCACCATGTTGACGACCAGGTCGTCCACGATCCGGGTCTCCTTGAGCGGGATGGCCATCGACTCGCCCTCGCGGATCGATGAGTGAATGTGGTCGAACGCGCGGCGGAAGACCTCGTTGCCCGCAGTATCGCGGGCGATGGTTAAGGCTTCGAGAATCGGTACGCCGGAGGCGATCAGCGTGCCTAATGTCCGCGCCATGCGCGCAACGGCGCTCTTGGAGGCGATCTTCCCCAATATGGGTATCTTGAGCGTGATCCGGTCGAGGATGTAGGCCCCGGTGCGGTTCTTTCTGATGATCTTGTACATCAGGAAGAAGCCGACCGGGATCGCCGGGATCAGGTACCAGTAGCTCACAACCCAGTTGCTGATGGCGATCAGCAGGATGGTGGGGGCCGGCAGTGGGACGCCGAAGTCGGTGAAGATCTCTTTGAACTTGGGGATGATCCAGTACATGATCCCGCCGACGATGGCGGTGGCGACGAAGATGACCACGCAGGGATAGATCATGGCTCCCTGCACCTTGCGTTTGAGGCTTTGGGCCTTCTCCTTAAATTCCGCAAGGCGCTGCAGGATGACTTCGAGCGCACCGCCAGCCTCGCCGGCCTTGACCATGTTGACGTACAGGTTGTCGAAGGCCTTGGGCTGCTTGGCCATCGCCTCCGACAGGGTGTTTCCGGATTCGACGTCCTCAATGACGCCGTTGAGCGAGTTCTTGAGCGGTCCGGGCTTGCACTGCCCTTCGAGGATGCGGAGAGAGCGGAGGATGGGAAGGCCGGCGTCCTGCAGCGTGGAGAGCTGCCGCGTGAACGTGGTGAGCTGCTTGGAGCGCACTCCGCCGATGGAGAGCGAACGGCGCTTCCGCGGCGCGCCCTTGGCCTTGGTGGCCTTCCCGTCGGCCTTGGTCTTGTCCCCTTTTTTGCGGCGGCCCTTCTCCGCAATCTTGGTGACGAAGAACCCCTTCTCGCGGATCATCGTCTGGGCTTCGGCCTCAGACGTGGCGTCGATGGTGTCTTTCACCTCGAGGCCCGTGTTGTCCATGGCCTCGTATTGATAGGTTGGCATGTCAAAGCTCCGCTTTGGTTTACAGTTCACAGTTGACAGTGGACAGTGCTTTGACTGCGGACGTCATCTGAAACCGTGAACCACTTGTTCCTCGTTATGGCATGGAGGCCGGTGAGCCGCTGACTGTGAACTGTCTACTGTTAACTGTGAACTCGCTCAGTCCAGATCTTCCATCACGGTTTCGCGGACGACTTCGTCGATCGTCGTCACGCCGTCGAAAATGAGCTTGAGTCCGGCCTCGCGGAGGGTCGTCATGCCCTGGGTGCGTGCCATGTTGCGCATGTCGTCCACCGAGGCGTCGGAGGTGATCATGTCGCGGATGTCGTCGGTGATGTCCATCAACTCGTAGATGCCGGTGCGCCCCTTGTAGCCGGAGTTGTTGCAGCGCTGGCACCCCTTGCCGTAGTAGAACTTGTATTTGCGGGCCTGCTCGATCGGCAGCTGCAGCTCCAGGAGCAGCTCGTCGGAGGGTTCGAACTGCGTGCGGCATTCGACGCAGATTTTGCGGACCAGCCGCTGGGCGAGGATGGCTTCGACCGTCGCCGTGATCAGAAACGGGGGGACCCCCATGTCGCGGAGACGGGTGATGGCGGTGGGGGCGTCGTTGGTGTGCAGAGTGCTGAACACGATGTGGCCGGTCAGCGCCGACTGCACGGCGATCTCGGCCGTCTCGTAATCCCGGATCTCGCCGACGAGGATGACGTCGGGATCGTGCCGCAGAATGGCGCGGAGCACGTTGGCGAAGGTGACGTCGATATCGGCGTTCACCGGGACCTGCACCAGCCCTTCGATGTCGTACTCGATGGGATCCTCGGTGGTGATGATCTTGGTCTCGATATCGTTCAGTTCGTTGAGGGCTGAATAGAGCGTGGTGGTCTTGCCGCTGCCGGTGGGGCCGGTGACGAGGACGATGCCGTTCGGGCGGCGGATCATGTCCCGGAAGCGGGCGAGGGTGTTGGCGTCGAAGCCGATCTTGTTGAGGTCGAGCTGGACGACGGTGCGGTCGAGGATTCGCATGACGACCGACTCGCCGAACATCGTCGGGAGGACGCTGACGCGGAGGTCCACCGGGTTGCCGCCGACATTCAGCTCAATGCGGCCGTCCTGAGGGAGGCGGCGCTCGGCGATATCCAGTTCGGCCATAACCTTGATGCGGCTGATGATGGCGTTCGCCAGATGCCGCGGCGGGGGGACCATCTCGTACAGCACGCCGTCCGCCCGGACGCGGATCTTGAACTCGTCCTCGAACGGCTCGAAATGGATGTCGCTCGCCTGGTCCTTGATGGCCAGGAGCATGACCATATTGAGCAGCTTGCGGATCGGCTGCGCTTCGGCGAGCTCCTCTTCGCCCCCCAGGTCGTAGCCCCGCTGGTGTTCGGCTTCGTCAGCGTCCAGCGAATCCAGCGAACTGATGACGTCCTCGATGCTGTCTTCGCGGCTGGCGTAGTGACGCCCGATGGCGGCTTCGACCGCCTGCAGGGTGGAGACGGCGCCGCGGACGTCGTAACCGAGGAAGTTGCGCAGGTCGTCGAGGGCGGCGACGTTCTGCGGATCGGCCATCGCCACCGTCAGGACGTTATCCTTCAGGCTGATGGGCATGATCTTGTAGATGCTGGCCATGGTCTCGGGGACCAGTTCCAGCACCTTGGGGGGGATGTTGGTCTCGTCGAGATTGACGACCGCCATGCCCCACTGCTCGGCCAGCGCCTCGGTCACCTGCTCCTGGGTGACCAGCCCCATGCGCACCGCCACCTGTCCGATGACCTCGCCGGGAGACTGTTTCTGCTCTTCGAGCACGTCCCACAGCTGGTCCTCGTTGAGGTATCCGAGGTCGACGAGGATCTGTCCGAGGCGTCGTTGGGCCATGAGGGAGTTTTCAGTTCACAGTTGTCAGTTGTCAGTGAAAAGCCGTGCCGGGATTGATGTCAGTGGCCGCTCGCGTCGGGAGCTTACAGATCGAGCATTGACTCGTTGCGAGACTCACCGGCCAACGACCAACGTCAGCCAACGTTCGACCACCTTTCCCTTTACTGGTCGTCCTCTTCCCAGTCGTCGTCGTCGTCCTCTTCGTCCCCCTCCTCATCGTCGTAGATGCCTTTCTTGGCGTTGGCGATGCGGGCCTTGAGCTCGCCGGGCTGGTTGGAGCGGACGACGACGTCTCGCTCTTCGCAAAGTCCTTTGCGCCAGAGGTCGAAGAGGGCGTCGTCCAGCAGCTGCATGCCGTACTTGCGGCCGGTCTGGATCGACGAGTTGATGCGGTAGGTTTTGGCTTCGCGGATGAGGTTGGCGATGGCCGGCGTGACGACCAGCAGCTCGTAGGCGGCGACCAGTCCCTTGGGTTTGCGGGGGAGCAATGCCTGGCTCAGCACGGCGATGATGGCGACCGACAGCTGGGTGCGGATCTGCTCCTGCTGGTTGGTGGGGAAGACGTCGATGATGCGGTCGACAGTGCCCTGGGCGCCGGTGGTGTGCAGGGTGCCGAAGACGACGTGGCCGGTCTCGGCGGCGGTGATGGCGGCGGAGATGGTGTCGAGGTCGCGCATTTCACCGACGAGGATGACGTCGGGATCCATACGGAGTGCGCGGCGGAGGGCTTCGGGGAAGGAGGGGACGTCGACGCCGACCTCGCGCTGGTTGATCGTGGACTTCTTGTGCTTGTGGTAATACTCGATGGGGTCTTCCATCGTGATGACGTGATGGTCGTGATGATCGTTGATGAAGTTGATCATGCTGGCGAGCGACGTGGTTTTGCCGCTGCCGGTGGGACCGGTCACGAGGAACAGGCCGCGGGGCCTGGTGATGAGCTCTTCGATCACCGGCGGGAGGCCGAGCTGTTCGAATGTGAGGAACTCGTTGGGGATTCGCCGCAGGACGAGACCGATCTGGCCGCGCTGCTTAAAGACGGCGACGCGAAAGCGGGCCTTGTCGCCGAAGGCGAAGCCGAAGTCGGTGCCGCCGACCTCCTGCAGCTCCTGCTGATTACGCTCGGGGGTGATGGACTTCATCAGCGAGACCGTGTCCTCGGGTTCGAGGCTCTTGGTCTCGAGTTTCACCATGCGGCCGCCGAGGCGGACGACGGGGGGCTGTCCGGTGGTGATATGGAGGTCGCTGGCTTTCTCGCGCACGACGGTGTCGAGAAGCTTGTCGATCTGGAGAAAGGCCATGTCGGTCTCTCAGGCTGCCGAACGGGGAACGACGGGACGTGCGGGCGCCGAGACGCGGTGTGCGCGTCTCGAATACGGGGATCGCAGCTTCCGACTTCGTATCCTCGTTGATCTGAACAGGATCTGGATTGGGTGACTCCCGGTGGCCGCTGCGGCAGAATCACTGGGCCACATTGGACCAACGTCAGATGAAGAGAATGTGAGAGGCCGGCTGAATGACGGGAGTCCGTGTGCAGCGACGGGATTATTCGACCGATCCAGGAGAAACTCCAATCTCCGGATGCAATCGGGAGACGGGATGCGTATCGGGTGAACCGGAGGGGACGATCCGAGCGACGGGGCCAGAGCCGATTCTGTGACCGGTGCTGGCCAGACGGAGCCCGCGATCAGGATGTGAGCCACCTCAAGGGCAGGCTGGCCAGAGCGGACGGCCATGCTTTCGAGTTGCGGATCGTTCCCCGCGGACGGCGCGCCCGCGGTGCGGTCAAGGAGGGCTTGCGATGCATTGATCTGTTGTCTGAACGATGGCGCGGCCTTTTGTTGCGCGGGCCGTCGACGATGCTGAGGATGCCTGCCGGGTCCGGAGCCCTGTCTCATTCGGAGCCCGACTTGAGGCTGTACGCTTCGGGCAGGGTGGTGATTCCCATAAGTGCTTTCTCGGCAGCATCTTCGACCAATGTCTTCATGCCGAATAGCCGTGCCTGGCGGCGGAGGTTCTGTGTAGGCTCGCTGCGGAACGTCATCTCGCGGAGCACGGAGTTCATGAGCATCATTTCGAAGACAGCCTTGCGGCCCCGGAACCCGGTGTGCTGGCAGTGGTTGCACCCCTTGCCGCGGAGGAACCGGGCCGTGCTGAGCTGGTCTTCGGTGAAGTCGAAGTTCTGCAGCTCGGTGGGTGCGGGCTCGTAGGGTTCTGCGCATTTGGAGCAGACGACGCGGACGAGGCGTTGCGCCATGATGGCCATGACGCTGGATGCGACGAGGAACGGCTGCACTCCCATGTCGATGAGACGTGTAATGGACCCGGGCGCATCGTTCGTATGCAGCGTACTGAATACCAAGTGTCCCGTCAAAGAAGCCTGAATAGCCATGTCAGCCGTCTCGGTGTCCCGGATTTCGCCGACGAGGATGACATTGGGTGCCTGGCGGAGCATTGCCCGGATGATGCGGGCGAAGGTGAGGCCGATCGGTGCGCGGACTTCGACCTGATTGATGCCGGGGAGGTAGTACTCGACGGGGTCTTCGGCAGTGATGATCTTGCGGTCGGGTCGATTGAGCTCACCCAGGGCGGAGTAGAGTGTCGTCGTTTTGCCACTCCCGGTCGGTCCGGTGACCAGAAAAATCCCGTTCGGACGGCGGATGATGTTCTGGAACTTGCGGTAGTTCTCCTCGCTGAAGCCGAGGTTCCGGATGCCGATTTTGATGTTGTCACGGTCCAGGATTCGCAGCACGATGGCCTGGCCGTGCTGGGTGGGGAGGACGCTGACGCGGAGGTCGAAGTCGCGGCCGGCGGCGCGGGTCTTGATGCGGCCGTCCTGGGGTCGGCGCTTCTCAGTGATGTCGATGCGGCCCATGACCTTGAGACGGCTGGTGAGGGCCGCCAACAGTCGTTTGGGGGGGCTGTCACGTTCGATGAGGACGCCGTCGATGCGGTAACGGATGCGGACCCGATCTTCGAACGGCTCGACATGGATATCACTGGCCCGCATATTGACCGCCTCCTGAATGATCAGGTTGACGAGGCGGATGACGGGGGAATTCTCATCTTCGGAGGCTTCGATCTCGGCGCGGGAGAGCTCGGCCTCGGTGAAGTCGATGGCGGTTTCGGTGAACTCGAGCATGATCGAGTCGACCGACTCAGTCTGGCTCTGACCGTAATGGCGATTGATGGCCGAGAGGATCTGGTCCTTGGGGGCCATCAGCATTTCGACGTCGCGGTTAAGGATGAACCTCAGTTTCTCGACGACCTCGAAGTTCATGGGATCGACAACGGCGACGGAGAGCCGGTCGTTGTCGAAGGTGACGGGGATGACCAGGTTCTCACGGGCGACGGATTCGGGGACGAGTTCGATGACGGAGTGAGGGATTTCCAAGCCGTCGAGTTCGGCGAAGCGGAATCCGTAGGCCTTGGCCTTGGCCTCGCCGATGCGTCCGGCATCGACGTATTCGAGGCGAACGAGCGCGTCTTCCACGGCGATGCCGAGGCTGGCGGCCATGTCCTTGGCTTCTTCGAGCTGATCTTTGCTGATCGTGCCGTCCTTGACGAATTCATGCAGCCAGTCGCGAGGAGGCATGGCGAAGTGTTCCGATGAAACGGGGGTCCAGCGTAGCGGGGACGTCTGCAGCGCGGGCGAGCGCCCGGCGGCGATTGGCGGAGTCACTACAGTGTAAGTCGGACCCGGTGCGGTTGCCACTTCGCATTCAGCCTGACCTCAGCCCGGCGGGCCGGTGGGTCAAGGACTTCCGCGGCGAGGCATGCTGCCTGCGAACCGGTGGCGGACAGCCTGGCGGCCCCATACAATCGCCAACAGACGCACCGGCCTGACCAGAGCCGGTCGGTCGCCCCAATTGGACACCCCGGCCGCAAGGAGCACTGCTGATGATTCCCTGGAAGTTGATCGCCTGCCTGATTCCGTTGGCGTTGCTGAGCCTGGGCTGTCCGGCGAAAGAGGAATACCGGGAGTTCAGTGAAGGGGACGACGTTACCAACGTGACGCCCCCGGACGCGCATGCGCACGTTCACGGGCCGCACGACGGGCACGTGATTGAGCTGGGCGATGAGGAGTATCATGCCGAAGTCGTGATGGGTGCGGACCGCAAGCTGACGGTCTATATCCTGGGCCCGGACGGCTCGTCCGCCGCGCCGATCGCCGCGGAAAACATCACGGTGAACCTCGAAGCGGGCGGCGAGACGACGGCATTGACGCTGCAGGCGGTCCCGCAGGAGGGCGAGAGCGACGGGCAGTCGTCCCGTTTTGAACTGACCGAGGGATCGGTCCCCGAGTCGGTCCATGACATCGAGGATGTTCAGGGGGACCTCGTTATCGCTGTGGGGGACAAGACCTACGAGGCCGAGATCGGCCACGACCATGCACACGACCATTCCCACGAGCACGGTCATGAGCATTGAGGCGCGCGGGGCGCTGGCACAGCAGGAGCATGCCGGCGGGCTTCAACTGGGCCACGCCGGAATGCAGGTGCTGCGCCGATGGGGGGGCGTGGCGGCTGCATTGATGGCGATCTGCACGTCCTGCGGCTGTCCGGAGCAACCCCCCGCCCAGACGTCCGCGCCCCCGCAGGACGCTTATGGCTCCTACAACAGCTATTACGCTCCCGGCGAGATCAAGTTCCTGGACAGCGTGCAGTCGAATGCTGATCTCGGGCCGGGACTGGCCGCGCTCACGTTCGTCGACGTCCACGGGCAGCCGGTCTCACTGACCGGCCGTGCCGATGCGAAACCTGTGGTGCTCGTCATCACGCGCGGCAACACGAACCCAATCTGTCCTTACTGCTCGACTCAGACGGCGCGGCTCATCTCGGACTATGAGCAGTTCGTCCAGCGCGGCGTCGAGGTTGTGGTGGTTTATCCTGTTGCAGCGGAGGCTGACGCTCAGAACCTGGAGCCGTTCCTGTCGAACGTGCGAACGCTCCTGGGTGATCCCAACCGGGTCGTGCCGTTTCCGGTGTGGCTGGACCTGAATTTGGCGGCGGTGGAGCAGCTCGGAATCCGGCAGGACCTCTCCAAACCCGCGACGTATATCATCGACGCGGCGGGGCAGGTGCGGTTTGCCTACGTCGGCGCCCATCTGGCGGACCGGCCCAGCAATCAGGCGCTGTTCCAGCAGATCGATCAACTCCTGACGATCGACTCCGGGACCGACCCTGCTCCCGCGGCCGTGGAGACCGGAGCTGTCCCGCCGTCGTAGCGGCGCGTCGCCATAGTTGACGATGGGTGTTCGTTTGCCGGAGGCCCCTGATGTCGTCCGGACCCGATCGGATCGAAGGAGCCGCAGCCGCCTTCTGCGAGGTCGCCTGCCGCCTGGGTTATCTGAGCGAGCAGGATGCGGAGCGGCTGCAGAGCGAATCCGACCGTTCGGAGCAGCACCCCGGTCCGACAGCATTGGCCCTGGGGTTAATGGACGCGGTGCAGGTGGATGCAGCTGAAACGCTCGTCCGGCCTACCGACGCCGTGCCGGGTTACGAAGTGCTGGACGTGCTCGGCCGCGGCGGAATGGGGATGGTGTACCTGTCGCGGCAGACGAGCCTGGGCCGGGTGGTCGCGTTGAAGACGGTGCTCATCTCACGGATGAACGACATCGCGGTCGCACGACGGTTCGAACAGGAAGCGCGGACGCTCGCGCAGCTGCGTCATCCCAACATTGTCGCGATCCATGACTTTGGCAGCGCCTCCGGCCGGTTGTATTTCGCGATGGAGCGGGTCGAGGGAATCGACGTGCACAGCCTTCTGGAGCAGGAAGGGCCGCTCAGCGAAGCCAAGGCCTGGGGCATCGCGCGGCAGGTGGCCGCCGGGTTATCGCATGCCGACCGCCTGGGAATCGTGCATCGGGACATCAAGCCGGCGAACCTGCTGCTGGTCGAGCCGCCGGATGGATTTCCGCTGCCGCCGGGAATGCCGATGGTGAAGATCGCCGACTTTGGACTGGCGCTGCTGACGGAGCAGGCCGAGGTGTCCACGCGGTTGACGTCAGACAATGCGACCGTCGGCAGCCCCCACTACATGGCGCCGGAGCAGTTTCAGGGAAGCCGGGTCGACTCGCGGGCCGACATCTATTCACTCGGAGCGACGGTCTATCACATGCTGGCGGACACGCCGCCGTTCAACGGACTGAGCCTGCCCCAGATTATCGCCCAGAAACTGTCCACAGGGCCGGCCGAACTGGAGTCATTGCGCCCGGATCTTTCTCCAAACACAACGGCGCTGGTCCGCAGCATGATGTCTGCCGAGTCCCGTTCGCGGCCCGCCGGCTATGCGGCGCTGCTCCAGCAGATTGATGCAATCTGGCCCTCGGTTGCCGATCAGGCGCCGGAGTTTCCGGTGCGGTTCGATGACGTCGACAGCACCATCACCGCTGACGGAGCACAGGTTGAAACTCGCGAGATGCCGACGGCGCAGAGTACTCCCTGGTTCGGTCGGCGCACTCTGACGAAGTGGATCGTGTTGGTTTGCGTCGCGGCCGCAGCAGTTGCCGCCGGCGTCTGGATGTTGCCGGGTGCGCGGACGCACATACTCCCGCAACGCACCCCGATGGCCGAAACCGGACCCGGTCGGTACCTGTTCAATGGCACGTCCATTCTCGATTGGACCAACTTGAGCGGGCAGTGGTCCGTTCCGCCGGGCGAATCGGTCATTGCCGGGACCGACGGTCTGCTCGCCCGCACCCTGTTCAAGAACGTGGACGGCCGGGCCGTCGCGCCTCCCTACTATCGGCTGATCCTGCTCGTCCATCGCCGGGACGCGCAGGCGGCCGAAGTGCATTTTGGACTCGCTGCGGTCGCCGGTCGGAACGGACCACGCTACGTGCTGAGCGTCACGGCGGATGGCGTAGCCCTTGGCGAGCGGACGAATGACACGGCGCCGCTGACCGTCCTGGAAGCGATGCCGCTCGAACTGCCTGGCGCGGCGGTCGTCGTGATCGAACGTCAGCCTGAGGGATGGTTCGCCGGCGTCAATGATCTCAAGCCGGCCGCACTGCCGCTACGTCCGGAAGAACTGCCGGAATTCCGCATCGGTGTCGCGAACGGCACGGCCTGGTTCTCGGACGTGGAGATCGTCGAGTTGGAGCCAGCGCCGGAGGCCGGGGAGCCAGCCGCTCCGTGATTCGGCGCTGCATCAGGCGTTCGGCCGGTCCCCGCATTGCGATTTCCAGCGCAGCCAGTGATCGGCGAGGACGATTGCGACCATCGCTTCGGCCATCGGCACGAAGCGAGGGAGCAGGCAGGGGTCGTGGCGGCCTTTGGTCCGGATTCTGGCCGGTTCGCCGGAGCTGGTGACGGTCTCCTGCTCGATGGGGAGGCTGCTGGTCGGCTTGACCGCCGCCCGGAGGACGATGGGCATCCCGCTGGTGATGCCGCCGAGCATTCCGCCGTGGCGGTTCGTGCGCGTTCCGATCTGCGGCTTTTCGGCCGTCGACTGCGCTTCGAAGACGTCGTTGTTCTGACTGCCGCGCAGCGTGGCGCAGCCGAAGCCGATGCCGTATTCCACGCCGAGAACGGCCGGCAGGCTGAAGAGCGCCTTCGCCAGGTCCGCCTTGATCTTGTCGAACACCGGCTCGCCCAGCCCCGGCGGGACATTGGCCGCGACGATCTCCGCGGCGCCGCCGATGGAATCTCCTTCCTTGCGGCACTCCTCGATGAGCGTGATCATCCGGGCGGCGGCATTGGGATCGGGACAGCGGACTATGTTCGGTTCACCGTCAGGCAGTCTTTCCACGTGATCGAGCGTCACTGCGGCGGGATCGGGAATCTCGGCACGAATGTTGCCGACCTGCGCGACGTAGCCGACGACCCGCCCGCCGAATTCGTGCTCGATGAGCTTTTTGGCGATGACGCCGGCCGCGACGCGGACGGTCGTTTCGCGGGCGCTCGAACGTCCGCCCCCCCGATAGTCGCGAAAGCCGTACTTCGCGTCGAAGGTGTAGTCCGCATGGCCGGGCCGGTAGACGTCCTTGATCTCCGAGTAGTCGCGGCTGCGCTGGTCCTTGTTGCGGACCATAATCGCCAGGCTCGTCCCCGTCGTCCGTCCCTCGAACACTCCCGACAGGATCTCCGGTTCGTCCGGCTCATCCCGCTGTGTCACGATCCGGCTCTGCCCCGGCCGCCGCCGCGCCAGGTCGATCGACAGGTCTTCCACGCTGACCGCAATGCCGGGCGGCACTCCGTCGATAATGACGACGTTTGCCGGACCGTGGCTTTCGCCGGCCGTCGTGATCCGAAACGCTTGTCCAAACGAGTTTCCAGCCATACGGACATTGTATTCCGGCGCTCAAACGCCCGATACGCCGATTGAGCCTTCAAACTCTCGGCAGGATTTCAGCACCGGAGAGTGCGAGATGGTAGTCGGTCGACCAGACTCGCTTGATCTTGTGCTGATCGAGCAACGTCAGGCTGGACGCATCCACATATGTGAGGCGTGCCCCGCGATAGCGGTTCAATGTCGCCTTCACGCGCTCATGATGCTCACGCGTCGCGTCGAGAATCCGCAGACTCGTCAACCGGTCCACGAATTCGAGGAATCCGCGCGCGGCTTGTTCCCCCATCCGGTGCAGAAACCAGGAATAGGCTTCCGCGATCACGAGTGCAGAGGTACTCCACGCCGGCGTCGGCCCGTCAAAGAGTGCGACCGCTTGTGCGTGCCATTGGTCGCTCTTCGACAGCTGGGCAATCATGATGCCGCTGTCCAGAAACACGCGCGGTTTCATGGACGCTCGCGCCCATAGACAACTTCGTCGACCGACGAACTGTCGTCGGGCCGCCCCTCGAACATCCCGGCGTAAGCCATCCAGGGCTTATCGCTCCGTTCCTTTGCGATCAGCTCCGCGACTCCGCGGCGGCAGAGTTCCGAAAGCGAAATGCCCCGCGCGCGCGCAACTTCCTTGGCGCGCGTGAAGAGTTCCTCATCGAACGACACCTGCGTGCGAATCATGTTATCATGGTACGACGTGATGATAACACGTGCAAGGCCGTCGCGCCGTCAGGCAGCAACCCGCTCGATCGCGGCGACCTTCACGACGACGTGGGATGACACCAAATGTCCCGAGACCGAAGGCGGAAACGCGACCGGCATGCCTTGAATGCAGACGGCATGGTGCTGTGCAATCCCCGCGACCGGGAAGCCGCACACCGGGCCGAGGTGGAAGGCATCGCCACGGACGACCGGGCCGTAGTGACCTGTCGCAAATGCCTGGAGCTGTTGCACGCCGGCGACCGGGAGCGGAGGAGTGAGAAGTGAATCCGCCCGACACTCGCTTAGGCCACGTCCGAATGGGTTCCCTGCCATTCCTGCAGATTCCCTGAAGCCGTGCCCGGACAGAGCGGGACCTGCGGCAACAGAAAGGCAATCCGGTCCGGCTGAGTTCAACGGCCCAGCAATGGGCGGATTCGGCTGGCGAATCGACGGAGATTCTGGCAAAGTCCGAGAGACGACAGTACGTCCCTCCCAGGACGCCGCCGGCAGCATACGCGGTGCACGCCCCAATGAGCACCACTTCACCATGAGCATTTCACTGCGTTGTCCCAAGTGCATCAAGGAGTTTCGGGCCCGGGACGAACTCGCCGGTAAACGGGTGAAGTGCCCAGCCTGCGGGCAGCGATTTCAGGTCACCCCGCCATCGGGTCCGAAGTTGCCGCCCGTGCCGGAACCGCCGGCCGAAGAATTCGCGCCGGAGGAGGACGCGAACGCTGAGCCGACGGCCTGGGAGCCTGAGCCGAATCCCGGTGAGCCGGCGATTCCGGATGAACCGCAGCCGGAGTATCAGGCGTATCCGCCTGCTGCCGTCGAGACGGGCGCGCCGCCTGCCTACGGTTGGCCGCAATCGTATCAGCCTGCGCAGCAACCCTACGCGCCGGAGAGTTATGCCCTGCAGGGCCAGTATGCGCAGTGGCCGCCATACGGAGGGGGGACCGAACAGCCTGCGGGCTATCCCACGTTCCCCGTGGCGGGAGACGGAGCTGCTCCCCCTCCGCTAACTTCGGAGGCGGGGCCGAGCGTCAACGTCGGGCTGGGTGCGATCGGCGACGTGGCGTTCGACCGGATGATGATCACGTACGCCCTGCAGTGGGCGGCGATTACGATCCTGCTGTTCGTGCTCGGGGGCGTGCTGGCCTATCTCGTACACCCGGTGGCGGGCCTGCTGATGTTCCCGGCGGCGATCTGGCTGGCGTACGTCTGCGGGGCGAGCGGCATCGGCTGCCTGGCGGTCCACAAGTTCCGCCACAACTATTGTCCGCATTGGCGGGAAGCGTGGAAGCTGGTGATGAATCGGGCCGCATCGCTCGTGCTCGGTGCCCTGGGAGTGTTCATCCTCGCCTCGCTGTTCATCGGGTTCTTTGAACAACTGATCTACAAGATCTGCCACATCGAAGACGTCGGCCCGACAATCGGCGGCTTCCTGATCATCCCGACGTTCCTCGTGAAGATCCTGGCGCTGACCGCGTTCATCGCGCTGTCGCTCGCGCCCACCGTGATCGGGGTCGAGAACTGCTCGATCGCGGACGCCGTCAAGATCCTGTACCGCGTGGTCACCGAGAACGGATTTGCGCTTTATAAGCGGTTCTTCCGGGCGCTGAGTTCGATCATTCCGTTCGTCCTCGCCACGGGCCTGGCGACATTCGCCGCGCTGGCGGCGGCGTTCATCGTCTGCGGCGGGGACACGCTCGCCGTGGACGACATGGAGGAGATCACTTTCGCCAATCTGCTGCAGGTGTTTTCGATCGTCACCGTGACGGCCTGCTGGATGGCGTTCGTGGTGGTGTTCGCGACCGTGTCCTTCACGCTGGTGTATTGCGACTCGGTGATGAAAGTACGCGTGCTGCGGTGAGTTCGCAGAGTCGTTCGCCCTGATGTCGCGACCGGATCAGGGCCTGAGCTCGCGCGGCCGGATGGTGGGGGGCGGGCGCTTCGAGCGTTCCGCGTTCCTGCTGTGCCGCTGGACTTCACGACGATCGTGTTCTCGACTGTGATACGCCCATTGGAACTCAGCTGCCACTCCGCAGCGGTCCGACCACCAGATCATTGCACCGCACAGCGGTGTTCGGTCAATCACCCAGTCCGCGGGACGATAGAGCGGGAAGTCCTTAGAGTCGATCGGATCGGTGTGGACAAAACTCGCCTCCCAGCGGACGACCGGGGCGTAGCTTGCCAGATACAGCATGGGCACACTAAAGGCGAGTGCGCCGATGCACAGCGAGCTGACGATGGGATTCCGCTCGCGGTGTCGCGGAAGGTCAGGGGCGGTCCCGTGGGGAGCCATTCAATCGTGCCCTCTGGTTCCACGAGCCACGAGATAGGCGGCGATTTGCGTCTGCGACTGGTATAGATGACTTCGATGGCCGGCGAGCGCTAAATAGCCGCCGAGTGTCAGCAGTGCGACACTTGTCATGCATTGAAGTGGGTTCGATATCCAGGGGTCGGGCATTGTCAGGCTCTGGGCGGCAATGACGCCACAGCCCATCGCGGCCAGTCCCATTAGGATCTCCAGTTTGGCCCACATTCGGCGAAGTCGTTTCCAGCCAAGGGCTGTCAGCAACTGATGATGGGATGCTGCGATTACCTCCCGATCGAGCCGGGGTGTCGGTGCACTCATACTTGCAGGCTCCGTTCATAGGACCTGCGAGGCTTACGCCGTTGTGCTGCGAATTGCTGGGATTGATTGAACGTCGTGCGAGCATCAAAAGCAGAAACCCGGTTTCTTGAAGAAACCGGGTTTCTCGGAGGTCGATCAATCGTGCCAGATTTCACTGCGCTGCAGCCGCCTGCACCACCATCGGAATCTCCGGGCTGGTCATATCAGGCGTTCGTCCGAGCAGGTCGGTGAGCTGGAACGCATGGTACGGCTGTTCGGCGGCGGGCTGCTTGTCGCTGCTGGCGTTGGCGACCCAGAACCTGGTCGTCTTCGGCTCGAACAGCACGTTGTGCAGGTTGCTCTTCATGGCGACTCCGCGGTCCATCAGCCGCATGGCGGACTCCGCCGTGAATTCGCCGTGCCCGGCCTGCACGCGGCGGACGAGTTCCTCGTAGCGGTCGCCGGCCGAGAGCAGCGCACAATCGGTGACGGCGTGCGGCAGCAGAGGATGGGCCTCACCGGGACGCACCACGCTGAACACGTTCCACGATGCCTCCATCCCGACCGCTTCGTTCGTCTTCCCGTCGGCCACAACGTAGAAGTACTGGCAGGTCCGCGGCGTCTCTTCAAAGACTTTCAAGGCTTCGTCCAGCGTCTCGGCGTGGGCGAGTGCGTGGCGGACGAGCAGGGCCATTGGCATCCCCTGCCAGTGCCCAAGGCCGCCGCCCCCCATCTCGCCGATGGAGACGCTTTCCGCGTTCATGCCCGTCACGCAGCCGACGAACCCGGCGTACGACACGTTGACGAACGGAATGCCCTCATCCGGTTCGTACACGATGATGACCGCATGGTCCTGCAGGCCCCAGTCGATGGCGTAATCGAGCACGCGGCCGTGATAGAGGGTGCCGTCCTTCGTGGCGGAGTTCATGATGGCGAACCCGCTGCAGTGGAACAGCTCGGGGATGAAGTTTCCCATCTGCACGTCGTCCAGCGGCATGCCGGAGGCGTCGGCCAGGCCCTGCATCTCCTGGAAGTACTCTTCCGGGACGAACTTCCGCTGCATGCCGACGATCGTCTTGATGGCGTCGGTGGGGCGGACTTCGATCGGGCCGAGTTCGACCTTCTTCTCCTCATCCATGCTGAGGATGTTGTTGAAGTTGCGCGTCGCCTGCTCTTTGAGCAGGGCGCCGTGCTGGTAGCCCATTTCGTAGGGGGAGCCCTTGAGGTGCAGGACGGGGTAGCCGTTGATCTCTTCAAGCCAGCCTTCGCCGCAGCGGGCGATGGTGCCGTCGGCCAGGGCGAACTGAGCCAGGTAGGAGAAGCAGCAGGCCACCAGTACCATCACGCGCAGCCGGGCGAGCGACATAGCGGTCATTCCTTGCGAATCGAGTTTCGTAACGAGCGGCGGGGTGAAACCCCGCCGCAAGATTATGCCGGGTTCAGCCGTATCGGACCAGCCGGATTGCAGCCGCGCACACCAAAGGTCATTCCGATCGGGAGCGAATCGGAGCCTCAGGCAAGATGTACCGGCCTGCAGGGAGATCGGTTTCAGAAGCTCTGCACGGGGGGTGGGATGACGGACGGATCGGTCCCCGGCGATCACTTTATCCGACAGACGGCCCAGCGGACGGCATCCATGAGGAGTGTGCCTGCGACTTTGGGCTGTTCGCTTCGCGGACAACCGAAAGTTGCTGCACGCGGTTCGACGAGGCCGGATGCCTGAACGACTTGCTGCAGGCGAAGTGCACCGTGTTCGTTGGCTTCGGAATGCCGGGCCCCTCGCGCCTGCCGGCCGTCTTTGGCTGCCCCGGGTGACTCAAGGCAGGAACGGGAACAATCGCCGCCGCGCCGCATCATTCAGCGGGGCGCCGTACTCGCAGGGCTCGAACGCTTCGATGTAGCGGATCGCGCGGCCGCGCTCTTCGTCGTAGGTCTGGATGACCAGGTCGCGGTGTCGGTCGGCGTAGCAGGCGATCTTCTTGAGGTATTGCGACCTCAGGAAGGGCTTGTGCTGGGCGGGGTCCTCGGGAAACGGCTCGTCGTAGAAGCCGTTCCAGGGCATCCACTCGTAGAACTGTGAGCGGTGGCAGTCGAGCATGTCGACGACCTTGTCGAGGACCGGCTCGATATCGACGGCGACGGTGGGGGCGAAGCGGTAAGGGCGTTCGAAGCAGTCGGAGAGGTACGCGATCACCGGGTTCTCGCGGAGGGCGGGAACCTCGGGGACGATCGGCGGGACGATCACCATGTAGGCGGCGTCGCACACCAGTTGCGATGTGTAGCGATGGTCGGGGTGGTAGTCGTTGGGGCGGTGCGTGAGGATCAGGTCGGGCTTGTAGTTACGGATGAGGGCGATGAGTTCGAACCGCGCTTCGATGGTGGGTTGCAGGCGGCCGTCGCGATGATTGAGGACGTCATAGCGGATGCCGAGCACCTTTCCGGAGTCGGCGGCTTCCCGGCGTCGCCGGTCGGCGAGTTCCTTGCCGGCGATTTTCTGGTGGCCGGATTCGCCGTTGGTCATGCTGACGAAGCGGACCTCGTGCCCCAGTTGTGTATAGAGCGCGGCGACGCCCCCGGCCTTGAGGTCACAATCGTCGGGATGAGCGCCGATAACGAGGATACGGAGTGATTCAGCAGGCATGGCGGTGGTTGGCATGGTGTGTACGGTCGATCATACCGGGAGAGGGGCGGGGTGTCATTCGGGGGGGCGGGTAAAAGGGGGCCGCGGATGACGCGGATCTCGCAGATTCGCGCAGATAAAGCTGGTCACATCGACCCGACTGGAAGCGGCATCGATCTGAGGCAGTGGTTACGACGTCAAGAGGTCTGATCTTCGAAAATCCGCCCAATCCGCGTCATCCGCGGCCTCCTTCGCGCGCCCCGATCCATCGCGAATGCCGCATGCAATCGTGCATGGGCCGGGATATAATGCCGTGTTCACGACGAATTGAGGTGCAGCGATGGCAATGACGCTCGACATTCTGACGCCAGCGGACGTGGCGGCCGCTCCTTACGAGGACCCGCTGGACGTCATGGAGGAGATCGACCGCCTGAAGGTTGAGAAGGACGCGACGATCCTGGCCCACTACTACGTGGACGGGGAAATTCAGGACATCGCCGACTTCACCGGCGACTCCCTCAAGCTGGCCCGGGATGCGACGGAGGTGACGACCTCCACGATCGTATTCTGCGGTGTGCACTTCATGGGGGAGTCGGCCAAGATCATGAACCCGGGGAAGCGGGTGCTAATGCCGGACCTGCTCGCCGGCTGCTCGCTGGCGGAGAGCTGTCCGCCGGAAAAGCTGCACGCGTTTCAGGAGAAGCTGCGGGCGGAGGGGCACGACTTCGTCACGGTGGCCTACATCAACACCTCGGCCGCGGTGAAGGCGCTCTGCGACTGGATCGTCACCAGCGGGAACGCCCGCGAACTGATCGAGAACAAAGTCCCCCGGGACAAGGAGATCCTGTTCGTCCCGGACCAGCACCTCGGCCGGTACCTGGAGGAGGTAACGGGACGGAAGATGATCCTCTGGCCGGGCTCCTGCATGGTTCACGAGGTGTTCAGCCTGCAGGATCTGCTGCGGGCCAAGCGGAACACGCCGGGCGCCGTCGTGATCGCCCATCCGGAATGCCCGCAGAACATTCTGGAGGTGAGCGACTTCATCGGCGGCACGGAGAAGATGCGGAAGCACGTGGCCTCGATTTCGGAGCCGACCAAGTTCCTTGTGGCGACCGAAGCCAATATGATCCACCCCTTGCGGGATGCCGCTCCGCAGCACGAGTATATTCCGGTGCCCGGCATCATGACCGACACCGGCGAGACCTGTGCCTGCAACCGCTGCCCGCACATGGCGCGGAACACGCTGCCGAAAGTGCGGGACTGCCTGAAGCACGGCCAGCCGGAGATTGTGTGGCAGCCGTACTTTGAGCAGGCGAAGGACGTGCTGGAGCGAAGCCTGTTGAGGTAGGAACGCGTGCGGCGAAGGCGGCGCTCGCTGAAGACGAACAACGACGACCGATCACCCAATGCCCAACACTCTGACGATCAAAGACAACCGGACCGGCCAGTCGTACGAGGTCCCCGTGACGGACGGGACCATCAAGGCGACCGATCTGCGGCAGATCAAGGTCGATGACGCCGACTTCGGGCTGATGTCGTACGACCCCGGCTATCTCAACACCGCGAGCACGCGAAGTGCGGTGACGTACATCGACGGGGACAAAGGGATCCTGCGGTATCGCGGCTATCCGATCGAACAGCTGGCCGAGCACAGCACGTATATGGAGGTGTCGTACCTGTTGATCCACGGCGAGCTGCCGACGAAGCCGCAGCTGGAGTCGTGGATCGACTCGATCGAGCATCACACGTTCGTGCACGAGAACATCAAGCGGTCAATGGAGTCGTTCCGGTACGACGCGCATCCGATGGGGATGTTCATCAGCACGGTGGCGGGGCTGAGCACGTTCTATCCGCAGGCGAAGAAAGTGCGCGAGCCGAAGAACCGGGCGCTGCAGATCAAGCGGCTGATCGCCAAGGTGCCGACGATCGCGGCGTGGTCGTACCGGCACACTCAGGGGCGGCCGTACAACTACCCGATGAATGACCTGAGCTACACGGCGAACTTCCTGACGATGATGTTCAAGATGGTGGACAACGCCTACGACCCGCACCCGGCGCTGGTCAAGGCGCTGGACGTGCTGTTCATCCTGCACGCGGACCACGAGCAGAACTGCAGCGCCAGCGCGATGCGGGCCATCGGGTCGTCGGAGGCGGATCCTTATGTCTCGCTGGCCGGGGCGGCGGCGGCGCTGTACGGCCCGCTGCACGGCGGGGCGAACGAGGCCGTGCTCAACATGCTGGAGGAGATCGGCAGCAAGAAGAACGTGCCGGGGTATATTGAGCGGGTGAAGACGGGCGAGTTGAAGCTGATGGGCTTCGGCCACCGGATCTATAAGAACTACGATCCGCGGGCGACGATCATCAAGAAGTGTGCGTACGACGTGTTTGAGGTGACCGGCAAGAACCCGCTGCTCGATGTGGCGATCGAGCTGGAACGGATCGCGCTGGAGGACGACTACTTCGTCAAACGGAAGCTGTATCCCAACGTGGATTTCTATTCGGGGCTGATCTACCAGGCGATGGAACTGCCGGTGACGATGTTCCCGGTGCTGTTCGCCATCCCGCGGACCGCCGGCTGGCTCGCGCAGTGGCAGGAGCATATGGAAGACCCCGAGCAGAAGATCGCCCGCCCGCGGCAGGTCTACACCGGTTCGGACGTGCGGGAGTACATGTCCGTCGAGAACCGGGGCTGAGGGCCGTGGGCGGACGTTGAGCGGGTGCTTCACTCCCGGCGTCCGCACACCTCTTTACAGTTCGCGGCGAAGCCCGGCGTCTCCTCATCGTCGTGTCGTTGGACGACCCAGTTGATGAGGGCCAGCCTGCTCAGCAGCCAGAGCAGCCGGCTGCGATGCTCGACGCGGATGTGATCACGGAACGTGCAGCTCGACTCGTCGCGGGGATGCAGGCTGACGTCCCAGATCACGCGCACGCGGGACGGGACCAGGCGGAAGATCCACATCTCGGAGGCGTGCGAGACCATGCGGATGTGCGCGGGCGCGAGCACTTCGGGCTCGTAGTGCTGTACGAGCAGATGGCCTCCGACGGACTCGACGTTGATCGAGGCGCGGGCACCGCCCGGGAGCGGACTCGATCCGCAGGCGAAGTGACCGCGCGCGCAGGCGCGGTAGTCGCGGTCCCCCATCCGGTAGACCCAGTAGGCGAGGTCGAGCGTGTCGATTGGGACGTCGATGACGGCTTCCGAAACGACATCCGCCAGAACATAAGCCATCGCAGCGCTGCTCCTCACGACGCCCCCCTGCTCATTCGAGGACGGGGCATTCGGGCATGACACGAGCGGGACCAGCCCGCAGACGGGTTTTATCAGAAGGGGAGCCATTTCGTCTCATTGTTTCGGCGTCACCGGCAGACGCCTGGCAATTCGACGACCTGCGCGCCGATAGAGCGCGTCGCGGGAGCGGCTTCCGGGGACTGGCCGTCGCCGGGCGTTTGACGCCATCACGAGCAAACGGATCCGCGCCTCGCTTTGCCGCACGACGTTGTTTCCGACAATTGAAAGACTTGATAGACTCGGAGGCGTGCCTTGCGCGGCGGCGCGCCGTTCGTTTCACGTCGAAGCGGGAGTTCCAATGCAGTCTCAACGTTCCCTGGATGGTCGCAGCTGGTTTCAGCAGGCCTGTTTCCCGACGCGGCGCGGCGAGACCAGCAATTCGACTGTAATCATCATCATTCTGGCGGTGATCGGGGGCGTGCTGTTGCTGGCGTGCATTCCCATTATGATCGCGCTGCTGCTGCCCGCCGTGCAGCAGGCACGGGAAGCGGCCCGTCGCACGCAGTCGAAGAACAACCTGAAGCAGATCGGGCTGGCCGCCCACAATCATCATGATGTGCAACAGGCGTTTCCCACGGGTCTGTATACCGAGGACGGGACCGCGCTGCACAGCTGGCAGACGGAGATGCTGCCCTACATGGAGCAGGCGCACCTCTACAATTCTCTCAATCTCGATGCTCCGTGGGACGATCCCGCGAACGCTCCCGTGTTTCGCAATGTCGTGATGACTTATCTGCACCCGTCGGAGCCCGGGAGCCAGTTCGCGTCCGACGGCAGCGCCGTTTCGCATTACAGCCTCAACTCGCGGTTGTCGGCGCCGAATCAGCCGCTGACGATCCGGATGATTACGGACGGGACGTCGAACACGATTTACGCCGGGGAGGCGGCGGGCAGCTTCAAGGGCTGGGGGGATCCGACCAACATGCGGGATCCGGCATCGGGGATCAATGCGGGCCCGGACGGATTCGGCAGCCGGTCTCCCGGAGGCGCGCACGTGCTGTTGCTCGACGGCAGCGTTCGCTTTGTCTCGGACAGCATCGCTCCCAACGTGCTGCAGGGTCTGTCCACGCCGGACGGCGGCGAGACGGTCGGCGCGTTCTGAAGCTGCGGCGCGATCCGATCGCTGAGACTTGGCCGGAGCCTGCCGATTCCATGTCGCCCATCGCGGGTGTCCGGCTCGTTCACCGCGGGGTGCGTCCCTGCGACGCGGCGCAGCAGTCATGCAACCGGAATGGGCACGGCTGCTGCTGACTGGCTCCGCACCCCTGAGGATCGGGACGACAGATTGCGGTGAAAACCGCATGAAATTGCGGTGCGGCGCCAGCGGCGCGCCGGTGCGATGGTGACGATGGTACGACCTTTGCTTTGAGCGGCGTGGAGCGTCGCCATCGGGCCTGCCCCGGTTGCGGCGCTGACCGGTCGTCGCGCCTCAGCGGTCAACGTCCCGCGCGGCTCGCCGGTGTTCGTGTCTCTACGTTGGCCTCTCCTGAGCCGAATGCGGAAAACGTGCGCGCCGTGGGGCGCGCCCGCATTGCGTGCCGGAGCCGCCGGGTGCGACGGATTGCCCCGCCGCTGACCGGCGCCGCGTGGGACGCGCTCCCCATCCGCATGGCTGAACCCTAGGCACGAGGAATCCACATGATGTTGAGCAGACGATTGAGGACCGGAATGACCGCAGTTGCGGCGGTCGCTTTGGTGACCGCGCTGTCCGGTCACGCCTTCGCCCAGGAGGAGGCTGCCGCGGCGCCGGAGTCGGCGGCGCTGGCTGACGTGGACATCCTGTGGACGTGCCTGGCGGCATTCCTGGTGTTCTTCATGCAGGCCGGGTTCGCGCTGGTTGAATGCGGCTTCACGCGGGCCAAGAACGCCTGCAACATCATCATGAAGAACCTGATGGACTTCTCTCTCGGCTCGCTCGCGTTCTGGGCCATCGGCTTCGGTCTGATGTTCGGGGTCACCAGCGGCTGGATCGGCAAAAGCGGTTTCCTGTTCGACGCCAGCGCAGACGATGCGATTGTGTCGGGCAACTTTGGGTGGGCATTCCTGATCTTCCAGACTGTGTTCGCCGCAACGGCCGCCACGATTGTCTCCGGGGCGATGGCCGAGCGGACGAAGTTCGTCGCCTACCTGATTTACTCCGTGCTGATCACAGTCGTCGTCTACCCGATCTTCGGCAGTTGGTGCTGGAACGGTCTGGTGGCAGATACCGGCGCCGGGTGGCTGGAAGGCAAGGGCTTTCTGGATTTCGCCGGCTCGACCGTCGTGCACTCAGTCGGCGGCTGGGCGGCCCTTGCCGGTGCGCTCGTCATCGGGCCCCGCATCGGAAAGTACAAGGAAGGCAAGCCGCAGCCGATTCCCGGGCATAACATTCCGCTCGCCGCTCTGGGCGTGTTCATCCTGTGGATGGGCTGGTTCGGCTTCAATCCGGGAAGCACAACAGCCGTCGGCGGCGGCGACTTCGCCATGATCGCCGTGACAACAAACCTGGCGGCCTGCGGCGGCGCGACGGTCGCGATGATCGTCTCCTGGATCCTCTTCAAGAAGCCGGACACGTCGTTCGCCCTCAACGGGGCGCTGGCTGGACTGGTCTCGATTACGGCTGGCTGCGACATCATGACTCCCGGCATGGCAATCCTCACCGGCGCGATCGGCGGCGCACTGGTGGTCTTCTCGGTGCTGTTCTTCGACAAGATCAAGGTCGATGATCCGGTCGGCGCGGTCTCCGTGCACGGCGTCTGCGGCGCCTGGGGCACGCTCGCCATCGGTCTGTTCGGCACGGAAGTCGGCCTCGTCAACGGCGGCGGAGTGGCTCAGCTCGGCGTGCAGGCTTTGGGTGTCGGAGCCGCATTCATCTGGGCGTTCGGCGTCAGCCTCGGCATCTTCCTGGCCATCAAGTACACGGTCGGCCTCCGCGTGAGCGCCGAAGAAGAAATCGAAGGCCTGGACATCTGCGAGCACGGGATGCACGCCTACCCGCCGGCGATCGTGCACGCCTCGCCGATGCCGACCGAAGGGGGTGTTTCCCCCGCCTACGGCACCAGCCCGCGTCCCGTTCCGGCTGGAGTTTGAGCGCCGGTCGACGATCGATATCGATCTGCCGAAGTCGCCCCGCCTGCCGCGCGGCCGGCGGGGCGACCGCAGGTCGACGGCTGGCGGAGAATGTCGTTCTGATTCACCTGAACGGGCTGGTTCCATCTCGAATGAAGCGGATCGTTGTCCACGTCTTTCCGGAAGGTCCGCAGTCCACGCCGGAGGACGAGTCCGCCTCACGTGGGGAGACCGTCGATTCGGCAGCAGCAGACGAATCGAGGCCGCAGCGGGATTACCTGAGAGTCGAAGCGATCCTCTCCGACGCGCAGGCCCAGCAGCTGATGGGCATGCTCGTGCGGAACGGACCGGACGGCGACCCGCAGATGATGCTCGACGAGATGCTCCGCAAGCAGGTGGATCTCGCCGGACCGCAGGCGGCCGATCTGTTCGACCGCATCGTCCTGTCCGTCGAGCGGCAACTGATCACGCAGGTGTTCACGGACTGCGAGCGAGTGAAGACGAGGGCGGCCGCCCGGCTGGGCATCGACCGCAACACGCTCCACAAGAAGCTGCGCAAGTACGAACTGATTGAAGACGACGCGGACGAGAAGCGCTCCTGACCCACGGCTCGCCAGGCATCGCCGGCGCGAACCGCCTGAAAGGCTCACCACATGAAAAAGATTGAAGCGATCATCCGGCACTTCAAGGTCGAGGACGTCAAGGAGGCGCTGATGGGCGCCGGCGTGATGGGGATGACCGTCGGCGAGGTCCGGGGCTTCGGCCGGCAGCGCGGCCATAAGGAGACATACCGCGGCGCGGAGTACACGGTGGACTTCGTCCCCAAGGTGAAGATTGAGGTCGCCGTCCCCGATGGCATCGCTGGCAAGGTGGTCGAAGTCATCGCGGGAGCGGCCCGCACCGGCAAGGTGGGGGACGGGAAAGTGTTCGTCACCGATCTCGCCCAGGTGGTCCGCATCCGGACCGGCGAAACCGGAGAAGAGGCGCTCTAGGAAGCTGAGAAACGGCCGGCGCTCGCCCTTGATCGCATGGGACGCGATCTCCCTTCGAATGTCGGCCAATGAACGCGGGTGGGTCACGGATGGCCGACCTGCGTTTCTCGTTTCAGCCTGAATTCTCCACTTTGCCCCTTTTCAGGTTGAGAATTGCCGAATCCGGACCGGCTGGGCAGAATCCGGAGCCCGCGCGCGCCCACCCGCTCTATCCGCGCCGGCAGAGTGCCGATATTGTTCGCGTCCCCTGTTATGCGCGGCACGAGGCAGGGACTCGCTCCGTCCGCAGCGTGACACAACGGGATGGATTCCGTTGCAACCTGAGGAACAGGCCCATGATGGACCGCCGCTGCTTTCTGCGTGCCGTTGCTCCGGCCGCTGTGGCACTCGCTTTCCCCGTTGCCGGCTGCCGTAACGCGCAGCACGCGCATGTCCTGAAGGACAGCGATCGCGACATGGTCGGCTCGCACACGGCGGGAGCCGAGACCTGGAAGCCGTTGATCGACGAGTCAGTCGGTCGCCTGCTCGGCCGGCAGCTCGACGAACTGCAGCAGGTGCAGCAGACCGGCTATGGCTCCGTCGAACGGAAACGGATCTGCTTCGTCGGCGTCGAGAACAAGAGCGCCGAGGAGATCGGCGATTTCAAGGAGCAGATCTACCAGCACATCGACACGCTCATCAGCCAGTCGCAGATGTTCGAGCCGATCAACCGCCGCTACGTGGAAGCGGGCCTGCAGCAGTGCGGCCTGCGGCCGGACCAGTTGTTCATCGTCAACAACCAGCGGATGTTCGCGGCGTCGATGGAGCAGTTCGAGCAGCCGTTCGACTACCTGCTGTATGCGACCATCACCTCCGGCACGACGACCAGCAATCACGATTACCAGCGCGACTACCTGCTGACGCTGGAACTGATCGACATCCGCAGCGGGCACACCGACAAGGAATCGGCCGACCTGCGGAAGGGCTACCACAAGTCGCCGCTCGGGAAGATCAAGCAGTACCGCAAGCCGTTCTTCGGGGACTCGTGATGACCAGCCAAGGGTGATCTGGAGCAACGACGGAGCTGGAACCGCGAAAGGCGCGAAAACTGCGAAAGGTGACGCGGCGCTGAGTTGTCATTACTCACAATCTTTCCCTCCCACTCTTTCGTTCCATTCGCCATTGTCGCAGTTCCCCTTTCGGCGCGGAAACGCGGGAATCGATAGAACAATCGGTCGTCACCAGCACAACGAGTATGCGCGAACGTGCTCTGTACCGGGCTCTGGCCGTCTTTCTGCTGCTTGCGGCGGCCAGCTGCGCATCGCACGTGGACCGGCTGCGGCAGGTCCGCACCGATTACTACAGCGGCAACCTGGCGGCGGCGCGGGGCGACATCGAGCGGCTGCTGGAGAAACCACGGCAGAAAGAGGCGGACGTGCTGCTGCTTGATCAGGCGATGATCGAGCTTGCCGACGGCAATCCGCAGGAATCGGAGCGGCTGCTCCGGCGGGTCCGCGACCGGTTCGATCATCTGGAGCAGAAGAGCGCCGCGGAGGGCGCCCTCTCGATGCTCACGGATGATAACGCCATCGCCTATGCGGGCGAGGACCACGAGAAGATTCTGCTGCTCTCGTTTCTGGCGATCTCCAATCTGATGTCCGGCGGCGGCGACGCACAGGCGTACGCACTGCAGATCTCCGACAAACAGCGGAAGCTGATCGACGACGACGGAGGATTCGAGGAGCATCCGGAGCTGGAGCAGGTGCAGGTGGCCCTCGGACCTTACATGCGGGCGGCGATCGCCGAGGAACAGCGGCTCAATTTTGATGACGTCATCCGGGCGCGGACAATGGTCGTCTCCTACCAGCCGGACTTCCGCGACGGAGCGGCCGATCTGGAGCGGGCGCAGTTCGACGTCCCGATGCAGCCGGGGCATGGCGTGCTGTACGTGTTCGCCCTCGTGGGCCGCGGTCCGACGAAGGAGGAGACGACTGAGATTCCGACGCAGGCGGCGCTGCTGGTGGCGGATCGCATCGTGAGCGCGGTTGGAAAACATGAACTTCCGCCGACCATTGCGCCGATTCGCGTCCCGAAGCTGGTCGAACGCTCCAGTCCTGTGGAGAAGGTGATCGTGGCCGTCGACGGGCAGCCGTCCGGCGAGACGGCGACGCTGGTGGACGTGGGACGGCTGGCGATGACCCACTACGAAGCGGAGTACCCCGGCATCGTCGGACGGGCCGTGGCGCGGCGGGTCGTCAAAAAGGCCGCGGTCTACGCGGTGAAGGACAATGTCGGCGCGGCCGGGAACCCTGTCGCCGATATCGCGCTCACGCTGGGGGGCGTTCTCTGGGAAGCCACTGAGGCCCCCGATACGCGCTGCTGGGGCCTGTTGCCCGATGAGATCCAGGTGCTGCGGATCGAATTCCCGGCGGGTGAGCATCTGGTCGATCTGACGCCGGCCGGTTATCACGGCCCCATCGGCCGGAGTGAGCCGACGGCCGTGCGCATCGACGATGGGCGCAACACTTATGTGCTCGCCAACTTCCCGGAGAACCGTCTCGTCGGGAAGGTCGCCGTCAGCAACGCGATGCCGTAGTGTTGGAGGCCAGGCTTCGGCCTGACCTGCCGGCATGAATTGACACCAGTGCGCATGGAAGTCGAGCGATCTTGAGTGCCGGCGGCTGTGGATCGGTCTCTCACACTTCTGGCTGAAGCCGTTTTCAGCGAGAAGCCTCGTGAACGAGGCTGCCGGTGTTAGATCGGCACTCACAAACCCGGCGTGAACGCCGGGCCCAATACGGTGCGAATGCTACACGTCCGCTCCCCCACGAACCGGCGACCAGACCCTGGCTGGACTCCGACGACGCGCCCGTTGAACGCATGAGCGACGACTGATATATTGGGGCGAGTTCTCTCACCCCACGCCCCCAGGCCGCTCATGTTGCACATCGGCGGATTCAGTGGACGACACGATCGGCGCGAGTTTCTGCGCGTCGGCGGCCTGACTCTGGGCGGACTGGCGTTCTCGGACCTGCTGGCCGCCGCGGCCCGGGGCAGCAACGCTTCATCGCTGCTCACCGGCAAGTCAGTCGTGTTCGTGTTCATGCACGGTGGACCGAGCCAGATCGAGACGTTCGACCCGAAGATGACGGCCCCGCCGGGCGTCTGCAGCGTGAACGGCGAAGTGGCCACGTCGATTCCGGGGATCAGCTACGGTTACGCCTTGCCGAGACTTGCGGCGCTGGCCGATCGAACGAGCATTGTGCGGTCGTTCAGGACCGGCGACGGCAATCACGACATCAAGCCGATCGTGGGCCGCGCAACCTACGGCGCAAACCTTGGCTCGCTGTTCTCGCGCGTCGCCGGAGCGAACCGGCCCGGCAGCGGGATGCCGACCAATGTCGCTCTCTATCCGCGGGCCGTCGATGAATCGACGATGCCGGCCGAGAAGCAGTTCGGCGAGTTCGAATCGACGGGCACGCTCGGTGCCGCGTATTCGCCGTTCGCACCCAGCGGCGGCGGCGAACTGCGGCAGAGCATGAAGCTGGACCTGCCGCTGGACCGGCTGGATGACCGGCGGACATTGCTCGCCGGTCTCGATCGCATTCAGCGCGCCCGTGACGTCGGGCAGGTGCTCGCCAACGTGGACAGCCTGCGGCAACAGGCGTTCGATACGCTGCTGGGCGGAGTCGTCGATGCGTTCGACGTGTCGCAGGAAGACCCCGACACGATCGCCCGGTACGACACCGCATCGCTCGTCCGCCCGGAGTCGATCGACAAGCGCTGGAACAACCACGAACGCTACGCCGACAACGCGAAGTCGCTGGGCAAGCTCATGCTCCTCGCCCGCCGGCTGTGTGAGCGCGGGGCGGGATTCGTCACCGTCACCACGAACTTCGTGTGGGACATGCATGCCGACGCCAACAACGCGGGCGTCGACGAGGGCATGCGGTACATGGGGCTGCCGTTCGATCACGCGATCTCGGCCTTCATCGAGGACGTGGCTGACCGCGGCCTGAGCGACGACATTCTCCTCGTCTGCTGCGGCGAAATGGGGCGCACACCCAAGATCAACGGGAATGGCGGACGCGACCACTGGGGGGGCCTCGCGCCGCTGCTGCTCTCCGGCGGCGGCCTCAAGATGGGCCAGGTCATCGGACAGTCGACGCGTGACGTGAGCGAGCCCCTCTCCGAACCGGTCACGATCCCCAACCTGGTCGCGACCGTGCTGCACACGCTGATGGACATCGGCCAGGTCCGCCTCATCCCCGGCCTCCCTGCCGATATCATGAAGGCGGCCACCGACGCGGACCCGATCCCGGGGCTGGTGTGACGTCCAACTGTTGAGCTTTCTTCGATGCCCTTCGACAAGACCCTCGCCGACCGCGTTCGTCGCCGGTTGAGCGGTCGCAGCGGTCTCGCCGAAAAGAAAATGTTCGGCTGCATCGGTTTCCTTGTGCACGGCAATGTATGCGTGGCCGTGTGGCGAGATTCGCTCGTCGTCCGCGTCGGACCGGACGCGTATCCACAGGCGCTTCGCGAGCCGTTCGTCCGCGAGTTCGACATCACCGGCCGTCCCATGACGGGCTGGGTTCGGATCGCCGCCGATGGCGTTGCGGATGACGATCAACTGGACGAGTGGATCGAGAAGGCGTCACGCTTCGTTGACACGTTGCCGCGCAAGACAGCTTCGTATTGACCGCGTTCCATTCCCGACACGACAATTCGCCGCCCGGATTCCGACCGCCTCAAAGGCGACCGTCAGAGGGTGCCATCGCCATACAGTTTACGGGTGGTCTTCATGGATGATTCGATCCAAGCCAGATCAAGGACGACCTGGCTGCCGTCTCCGGGCCGCCTGACGGCCGCGGCTATGCTGGCGGGGCTGGCGTTGCTGTCGGTCGCGTTCGGGCCGTCGATTGCCCGGCGCCACGCTTTGATTCGATACCTCGAAATCGTTGGAGCGGACTACGACACGCAGCCCGCCCGGCCGGCGTGGCTCTGCACCGCCGTCAGCAAGATTCTCGGTGACCGAGCCGCAGCCGGGTTCACTGATGTCACACGGATCGAACTGCGTGATCGGCACGCCACCGAAGCCGGGCTGCAGTATCTTCGCGGGGCGTCCGAACTGACTTGGCTTGACCTCAGCGACGCGGGAGTTACGGATGCCTCTGCAATGCACCTTCGGGATTTGCAGACCCTGGAGACTCTCTCGCTGGAAGGGGCCGCCCTTACGGACGCCGGGCTTGCGCAGCTCAACAGTCTGGAGAACCTCAGGTCTCTCGATCTCAGTAATACGCACATCGGCGATACCGGACTCGGTCACATCAGTCATCTGCAGAACATGGAGCAACTCCTGCTGGACAGCACGCGCGTTACCGACGCCGGGCTGGAACACTTCTCAGGCATGCAAAAACTCCGTGTACTCTGGCTGGATAATGTGAACGTCACCGACAACGGACTGCAGCACATCGGAAAGCTGTCGGCATTGGAAGAGCTGGAACTGAACTGCCAGATCACCGCTCGCGGCCTGCAGCACCTTTCGGCACTGACCCGTTTGAGAACTCTTCGGGTGGGAGGCAGACGGATCACTGATGACGGCCTGGGACAACTGGCGGCATTGCCGAATCTGACGAGCCTTTCTCTCTCATGGACCAGCATTACAGATGCGGGCCTGCACGACGTCGGCCAGATTCAGCAGCTTGAGCACCTCTCAGTGGACAGCGACGGCATTACTGATGCCGGCTTGCAGGAACTGAGCAGTCTGACCAACCTCAAGTCCCTGAGGGTGAGAAGCAGTCAAGTGACTGAAGCAGGCTTTGGGCAGCTCCAATCACAGTTGCCCACGGCCCGGCTACTCCGCTGAGCACGATCTTGGTCGGCGCATGAGAAAACCCGGTTTCTCCACGAAACCGGGCTTCTCAAAGGGTCGTCTGAATTCAGTTGCGTTACACGCCGACGAGTTCTGACTCCTGCTCCGCTCCCACCAGCGGCTGGTCGCCGTCCGGGTAGAGGGACTCGACGAAGCCGCGGAGGTGCTCGGCGCGGGTGTGGTGCTGCAGCTTGCGGAGGGCCTTGGACTCGATCTGGCGGATGCGTTCGCGGGTCACCTTGAAGATCCGCCCCGTCTCTTCCAGCGTGTAGCTGTAGCCGTCGCCGAGGCCGTAGCGGAGCTTGATGATCTCGCGCTCGCGGTAGGTGAGGCTCTTGAGAACGTGGTTGATCTTGTCGCGGAGCATCTGGTGCATGGCCGAGTCGGCCGGCGTCCCTTCGCTGCCGTCCTGCAGGAAGTCCCCGTAGCTCGAGTCCTCGCTCTCGCCGACGGGCGTGTCGAGGCTGATCGGGTGCTTCCAGGTCTTCATGATGCGTTCGGTCTCCTCCACGGAGAGGCCGACCTCTTTGGCGAGTTCCTCAGTCGTCGGCTCACGGCCGGTCTGCTGGCGGATCTGCTCGCTCTTGGCCTTGAGCGTGGAGATGCTCTGGAACATGTGCACCGGGATGCGGATGGTGCGGGCATGGTCCGCGACCGCGCGGGTGATGGCCTGACGGATCCACCACGTCGCGTAGGTCGAGAACTTATAGCCGCGGCGATACTCGTACTTCTCGACGCCGCGCATCAGGCCGGCGTTCCCTTCCTGAATGAGGTCGAGGAAGGAGAGGCCGCGGTTGCGGTACTTCTTGGCGATCGAGACGACGAGGCGCAGGTTGCCGCCGGAGAGCTGCTGCTTGGCGTGAGTCCAGGCGTCGCTGCGGTCCTTGATGCGCTCCAGGCGGGTGCGGAACTCGTCGGGCGTTTCGAGCGTCATGTTGACGAGTTCGTTCAGCTCGGTTTCGAGCATGCGGATGTCGGCGGCGGCGTTGGTCCGCTTCCTCAGGCGGGCGATGTCGCGCTCGATCTCCGTCATCCGTTCGCCGACCTGCTGCATCCGCTTGTAGACCGGCTGCAGGCGGTGGGTGCGGACGCTCAGTTCTTCGGCGAGGCAGCACATCTTGCGGCGGCGGATGAGCATGCGGCGCTTGATCTCCGTCCGCTCCTTGCGGCCGCTGGTCTGGTTGAGCAGCTCAAAGTCGGCGCGGTTGTCCGCCATCAGGACCTTGAGGGTCTTCAGGTTGTGCGGCATCCGGCCGAGAATCTGGTCCTTGTGGGTGTTCTCGGTGTCGGAGGTCCGCAGCGTCCGCTCGAACGGGAGTTCGCCGACGTGCACCTTCTCGAGGATGTCGAGCGCGATCGCGAGGGAGAAATCCGACTCCATGATCGTGCGGCGGAACCGGCGGCGGGTGATCTCGATCTGCTTCGCGAGAAAGATCTCGTCCTCACGCGAGAGCAGCGGGATGTTTCCCATCTGGCTGAGGTACATGCGGATCGGATCGCGCGACGACATCGGCGCGTCCGGCTCCATGAGCACCTTGGAGACGTCCACCTGGTGGGAGTCGTCGCCGCGGGCCTGCTGCTCCATGCGCGTCTTGTCGGCCACGGTGCGGGGCGCGGCGGGGTCATTGATGAGCGGCAGGTCCATCTCCTCGAGGCCCTGGACGATGCGCTCGACCATGACCGGATCACCCCCCTCGTCCGGGAGGTATTCATCGACCGCCTGGTACGTCAGAAAACCTCGCTCCTTGGCACGATCCATCAGCGCCTTCAGTCCGTCGTCCAGTCGATGCACAGGTCACTCCTCAGAAAAACTTGCGGGGATACTCGGGCCGCCGCATCCTGGGCGGCTGCAGAAGCGGGATTCAGGGTTCAGGAACCAGGATTCAGAAAGTCGTCAGCCGATCTATGGGTCTGTTCCCCAGGACCGAGTCCGGTCGCGGGTCGCATACAACACCGTCAACTCACACAAATTTCAAGCGCATCGCAGGCATTCCAGTTTCCGCGAACCTGGGCGCAACTTTGGCGGAGGCTCGGATCGACGAATACACGTGTGTCCGGAGACATGGCTGGAACGCTGCACAGGGCAAACGCGGTTGCAGATTCGCCTGAATGCGAACCGTGGCAAGCGGATTCCGGGGAGTGGCCCGCACGGGCCCTGCAGTCGGTCAGGAATAACGGGGTGGCCGCCAACCATCGATGTGCCGCACCATGTGCGGCGTCGACGGAGATACGTTCATTCTTCGGGCCGCCCCAGCCGGCCTGAGCAAGCGGGTTCTCATCGTCAGCGTCCTTACCCATCCTCTGAGAACCGGAACTTCGTGTTCGCTCACAAAGTCCCATTCAGCCGCCCGAACCTTCGTGCAAACAATGGGTTACGCGACGAAGCGGCAGCGCTGCATCAGTTCACAAAAACGTGTGACTGGGCGGCCATCCTAACACAACTGATCCGACCGTCCACGATTTTTTCACGGACGGTAACAAAATCTCCAAAAATCCATTCCGTCTCAATTAGTAGGCGTAAGCACCCTGTCCGTCAACGGGGGTGGTTGATTTCTCCCGGATTGCGTGAGCGACTCCAAAACGAGGAAAGCCAACAATTTCCGCCAAATTGACTGCGGACGGGGCTCCCGCCGGACTGACAAACAGAACGTGGATTTGCGGGTCGTTTGACTCCCAATCAATGAGGCCCTAGCCGTCGGCAGGTTCGTCCTCTTGAATCGGCGAGGAAGTTGGCGGGCTGACGGGTCCAATCTCGCGGGCACGGCGTCCCTGGGACCGACGTTGACCCTCGTTCGGGATCGCCCATAGATTCCACCTGTTGTAGGCCGCAACGCAGCGGCTGTTCCAGACTTCGGCCAGCACTCCCCGGGATTGGGAATCCCCGAATTGGCATGGACGCCAGCGACGCCTCAGCACGCCAGACTGCTTCGGGCGATCCGCCGCACGCCGTGCTGGCCCGGTTCATCGTGCACGGGATGCTGCTCTGCGTGGTGGGACTGCTGACGGCCGCCCCGACGCTGGTTTCCGGGTGCCTTCAGTCGCAGCCTCCCCCGCCGCCGGCCACGATTCCGTATCGTTCTGATCCTGCGGCCACCGACCTGTTCCGGCCGCGGACGCCGACTCCGCCGCTGATCACCGAACCACCCGCCCAACCGCTGTCGCGCATGTTCCCGTGGACGCCGGCCGCACCGATGCATGGTTGGAAGTACATTGTCCTGCATCACACGGCCTCGACGAGCGGAAGTGTGGACAGCATCGACGAAGCGCATCAGCAGCGGACCGACGGCTCCGGCAACCACTGGCGCGGCATCGGCTATCACTTCGTCATCGGCAACGGCAACGGTATGCCGGACGGGGCGATCGAGCCGACGTTCCGCTGGCAGGAGCAGTCCTCCGGGGCCCATGCCGGCATTAACGAATACAACCGCATGGGCATCGGGATCTGCCTCGTCGGGAACTTCGAGGAGTCGCCCCCCAGCCCCGCCCAGGTGTCCGCAGTGAAGCGGCTGGTGGGGTCACTGAAGGCCGAGTGTGGACTTAAGACCGACCAGGTGCTCCGCCACGGCGACCTCAAGGCCACTGAATGCCCCGGGCAATTATTCCCCTTCGCCGAAGTTGCCGCGACGCCGCCTGATCTTGCTCGACGGTGAACAGGAGGTAACGGAGGAAACGGAGGCGGGGATGAACGTGCCGGTGCGGCGGTGACACAGGGAAGGCCGGACGCACCGGTCAGGCAAACCGAACGTGATCGGACGTTGGTGCGGTCATCGTTGAAGTTTGCCCAGTCGGTATGGCGATGGCGGCGGGCGGTGCTATTCCGGGCAGTTTGGCAGACGCAAGTTGCGACCGGTCTGATCGTGTGGGAAACTGGATGGAGAGAACAGTCCGCCATCCTGCGGCGACTGCGCCGGGCAGTCCGCTCCCTGCAGGGGGTGCTTTCCAATGAGAGAGTGATCGATGCGCCTTTGCACGCTGGTCGCCGCGAGTGCCGCGTTCCTGCTGACCGCCCAGTCTGCCGACGCACAAGGCCTGCTCTGGAATCTCCCCGCCGACGGGGCGTGGGTCCGGTATGAGGGGACCTACCGGCAGCTCGTTCGGCGGCCGCAGTCCACCGAAGGGGATCTAACTCTGCAGTGGCAACGGAACCTGGAGATCAAGTCGGTCGGACAGGAAGAGGCGACGCACGACCTCGACCACGACGGCGAGGAAGTCACCGAGATGTGCCGCTGGCTGGAGTTCAAGATCGTCACCGCCAACTTCGTCGAAGGCGTCCCCGACCCCGGTCCCGGTGCGACGCGGATCTACAAGGTGCTGGTCCCCGAGTCGTACATCGACGGCCAAATTTCCGACGATGAAGGAATCTATCGCTCGTATATCCCGGTGGTGAAGGGGTATCGCAAGCTGGGTGACGAGCCCGCGCAGCCGCTCGAAAGCGAAGTGCTGCAGATCTATCCCAACCTGTCGCTGCTTCGGCACTACCGCGATCTGCAGACCGACGGCACGGAGCAGTCCGCCGATGTGCCGAATGCCGGGTCCGTCACGGTCAACGTGCTCAAAGGAACACAGCAAATGGAGACGAGCACGCAGCGCTCCACCAACGAGAGCGAGGCGTGGCGGAGCGTGAGCGGCGACATGCCCTTCGGCATCGTGAAGTGGACGGCCAAGACGATCCAGGAAGAGAAGAACCCCACCGAAGCCCGCACGGCGTTTCGCGAGACCGTGGAACTCACCGAAGAACTCACCGCCGTCCAGACCGGGACCGAAGCGGAATCGGAACTGGTGACGGATTGACGCGGTGACGCATGCCGCAGCCTGAGGCCGGAACCGATGCGCGTCGCCGGTGGGGTTGGACCACCGGAATCGCCGTGACCGTGCTGACCGAGGCCGTGACGCTCTATCTGCGGTTCGGACTGCAGCGAACTGCGGTCGAGTTCAATCGCACGGCCCCGCTGCTGCTGCAGATCCACCACATGTTCTGGGCCGTCCCGCTGCTGCCGCTGATCTGGCTGGCGTGGAAGCGGCCGCGTCGGAGCGGCGTCCTCTGCGGCATCGCATGGGGATTTGTGGTCAGCGACTTCGCGCATCACTTCCTGGTGCTGCCGCTGCTCATCGGCGACACCGGCTGGCACTGGCCGTAGCGAAGTCGACGATAGCCACACTCCGTTTAGCCGCGACCCGACAGGAGAGCGCGCCATGCGCGGCAATTGGCCGCCGCCGATCGAACCGCACTAAGTGGCATCCGCCTTCAGCAGCAGCATGGCCAGTGGGGGGAGGGTGACCTGGACGCTGTTGGGGCGGCCGTGCATGGGGGTGGCTTCGCTCTTGGCGCCGCCGGCGTTGCCCATGTTGGAGCCGCCGTAGATCTTTGCGTCGCTGTTGAGGATCTCGCGGTAGAAACCGGCCTCGGGGACGCCGACGCGGTAGTCGCTGCGCGGGACCGGCGTCATGTTCATGATGACGACGACCGACTCCGCATGCTGCTTCGAATGCCGGCAGTAGGCAAAGACGCTGTTGGCCGCGTCGTCCGCCTGGATCCATGAGAAGCCGGCCGGGTCGAAGTCCAGTTCGTGCAAGGCCTTCTCGCGTCGATAGACGCCGTTCAGATCGCCGATGTACCGCCGCAGGCCGTCGTGCTTTTCGAAGCCCAGCAGGGCCCAGTCGAGTTCGGAGTCGTGGTTCCACTCCGTCCACTGGCCGATCTCTCCTCCCATGAACAGCAGCGGTTTGCCGGGCGTGGTGTACTGGTAGCCGTAGAGCAGTCGCAGGTTGGCGAACCGCTGCCAGTAGTCTCCCGGCATCTGGGAGATGAGGGCGTGCTTGCCGTGGACCACCTCGTCGTGCGAAAGGGGCAGGACGAAGTTCTCGTGGAAGGCGTAGATCATCCGGAACGACAGTTCGTTCTGGTGATGTCCGCGGTGGATGGGATCGCGCCGAATGTAGTGCAGCGTGTCGTTCATCCAGCCCATGTCCCACTTCATCGTGAAGCCGAGGCCGCCGTCGTACACGGGGCGCGACACGCCCCCCCAGGCCGTTGATTCCTCGGCGATCATCATCACGCCGGGGTACTCGCCGTGGATGGTGATGTTGAGATCCTTGAGAAAGCCGATGGCTTCGAGGTTCTCACGGCCGCCGTGATAGTTGGGGACCCACTCGTTCGATTTGCGGGAGTAGTCGAGGTAGAGCATTGATGCGACGGCATCGACGCGCAGGCCGTCGACGTGATACTGGTCGCACCAGAACCGCGCGCTCGACAGCAGAAAGCTGCGGACCTCGTTGCGGCCGTAGTTGTAGATGTACGTGTTCCAGTCGGGGTGGAACCCCTTGCGGGGGTCGTCGTGCTCAAAGAGGGCCGTTCCGTCGAACTTGCCCAGCGCGTGTCCGTCGGTGGGAAAGTGCGCGGGCACCCAGTCGACGAGCACCCCCAGCCCGCGCTGATGGCAGTGATCGACGAACCAGCGGAAGTCGTCGGGGTTGCCGTAGCGGCAGGTCGGTGCGAAGTAGCCGGTGGCCTGATATCCCCATGAGCCGTCGAACGGGTACTCGGTGATGGGCATCAACTGCAGGTGCGTGTAGCCCATCTCCTGCACGTATGGAACGAGCTCGTCGGCCAGTTCGCGATAAGTGAGGTAGCGGCGTCCGTCCTTGGGCCGCCGCCAGGAGCCGATGTGCACTTCGTAGATCGAGACCGGCTCCTCGAACCAGTTGGTCGCGCGGCGTCGCTGGATCCACTCCGCATCGCGCCAGGTGTAGCGGTCGAGGTCGTAGACGATCGAGGCCGTCTTCGGCGGATGCTCGGCGTAGAAGGCGTAGGGGTCGGCCTTTTCGATGATCTCGCCCCAGCGGGTGCGGATGCTGTACTTGTAGGCCTCGCCGGGGCCGACCTGCGGCATGAAGCCGGACCAGATGCCGGTGTCGCTGGAGTTCAAATAGAACCCGCCGTGGCGCCAGCCGTTGCGGTCGCAGACGACGCAGACTTCGGTCGCATTGGGGGCCCAGACGGAGAACCGCGTGCCGGGCGTGCCGTTGAGCTGTCCGGGATGGGCGCCCATCCAGCGGTACATCGTGCAGTTGAGGCCGCGGGCCAGGGCCGTGTACTCGGCCGGCGTATCGAGACCGCGCAGATCCCGCAGGGCGGACTGGGACGCTGCGCGTGACGTGGAAGGCGGGGCCGTGACGGTCTGCATTCCGGGCATTATCTGCGATCTATGTCGGGGTTCTCGCCGGTTTGCGATGGACAGCGGTTTTGATGGTATCAGTGGTATTCCGGAGCGCCAACGGGTTGAGCGGGTCGGAATGCGAGGAACTGCGGCAATTGCATTCGAGCTTGAGCGTCAGTCCAATTGGGCAACCCGCATGGTCCACCAGTTTGAGGAGAGAGCGTGTCGACGTCTGAGCCAGGCAGTTCGCGTCCGGGAGTGAACGGCCGCTACGTCGTGTTCGGCATGTTCGCTTTCGCCCTGCTGATGGTGGGCGCGCTGTGGCTGTACTGGGAGATGTACACGCGCCCGTATCGAGACCTGCAGAACGCCATCGCCGCGGAGTTTCCCGGCTCCAGCCCGCGTGCGGTGGGCGGGCGGCACCGCAGCCACGAGACCGGCAGCCCGAAGATCCTGCGCGTCATCATCTGGGTGGACGCCGATCCGAATGCGGATGAGCGGGCGTCGACGGACATCGCTCGGCGACTGGCCGCGCTGGCCCGCGAGCATCACGACGTGACGCAATACGATCTGCTGGAAGTCGTCCTCATGCAGCGCGTCCCCGAAGCCGAATCCCCCCGCTGGACACTCACACGGCCGATCGATGAGTGGTACGCGGAAGAACTCAGCGATACGGAATGAGACTTCGCAACGGCTCGCCTGGCTGCACCGGTTGCTCACCGGTTCACCACGGCACAGAGACATTCGGGATTTGGACAGAAGGCCGCAGAGGTAACAAAGGCTGCAATGGCTGCGTGCTTGGCAAACCAATGCCTTCGTTTCCTTCGTGACCTTCTGCAGATCAATTTGAACTTCCGTCAAACTCTGTCGACGGGGTCTGTGACCCCGTCCGCGCCAGCCGGGCCATCGAGCTTTCACCCGCTCGCCCGGCCTCACAGAGGCCGGCTACAGCGGATTCGGCGAAACCTCTTGTGATCTTCGGTGCCCCGTCCTTATGGCACGCCGACGGGCCACTGGCCGCGCGTGAGCAGTCCGATGAGCCGTTCCGGCTGCTCGACCGGCTGCGGCAAGTTTCCTGCAAAGGCCACCATCCCGGCGCGGTCGATCAGGAACACGCCGGTCTGGGTCGTCTGGCTCTCGACGTCGTATCGTCCGAACTGCTGATGCACCGGGGCCGGGATCGGCTGCTGCGGGTCGATGTCGGTCAGCAGCGGAAATGGAAATGGCTCCCCTGCCCGCTCCTCGGCCTGTCGGTTGGCGTAACGCGTCGCCGTGCTGATGCCGATGACCTGCACTCCGGCCCGCTCGACGCCGTCCATGCCGTTCCGGAGTGCGACCAGGTGCGGATCCGCATCGGCGCCCTGCTCGGCGTCAAAGAACACGACGATCAGCCGCGTCCTGCCCAGGTAGCGCTCGAACTTGACGAGCTGTCCCTGCTGGTCGAACAACTCGAATCGGGGCGCCAATCGCCTCGGTGTCGGAGCCGTCTGCACAGCGCCGCCCGGCAGCGAGGGCTCCCGCTGCAGTCGGTATACCGTCAGCCCGGCAATCACGGCGGCAGCGATCGGCAGAATCAGGATTCGTCGAAACCTGGCGATGCGCGCCATTGTCGTTCACGTGCAGGTTGGGGCGGATGTTGGCATCATTTGCGCTCTCAGTCAGCGATGCAACCAGAGCGGCCGGCTTGACCGGATTCGGTTTCACAGGAGGACGCGGGCGGGCGCGGCCATCGATGTCATACGACCTCTTCGTCAGCTACGCGCATGTCGACGACCGCGACGGGTGGGTCACCGCCTTCGTCAATGCTTTGCAGGAGGAGCACGCCCGGTTCACGCCACGCCCGCTGCAGACCTTCTTCGATTGTGACGAGATCCGCACCGGAGACGACTGGGAACACCGGATCCTGCGGGGACTGAGCGAATCCCGCGTGATGCTGGCGGTCCTGTCTCCGGCGTACTTTGCCAGTGAGTATTGCCGCCTGGAATGGGAGCACTACGTGGAGTACGAACTCGCACGGGCGATGCCCGGCGAGGGGATCACTCCGATTTACACTGCGACGGTGCCCGGACTGACCGAGTCGTCGGCCGCAGCCGCCCTGGATCGCTGGACGGCGGACCTGCGTCGCCGGCAGTACCTGGATGTCCGGTCGTGGCGGGAGGAAGGTCCGGCCGCACTGCAGCGGAACGACGTGCGCTCGCGGCTGGAGCTGCTCGACCAGCAGATCAATGACCGGCTGGAACGCGCCGAGCGGGGCGACGCTTCGCCGACCACGGTGCCTGCACACAACCGCAACTTCGTCGGCCGACTGGAGGAACTGCGGCAACTGAAGGCGAGCCTGCTGCACGGCCAGCTGGGGGCGATTGCGGCCGTTCAGGGCCTGGGGGGCATGGGGAAGAGCGCTCTCGCCTTCGAGTACGCACACGCGTTCGCAGCCGATTATCCCGGGGGCCGCTTCCTGATCAATGCGGCGGGCGTGACCGACTTCCGCAGCGCAATCGTGCAATTGGCGCCGTACCGGGACATCGCGTTGACGCCCGAGGAACGGGAGGACGTGGAGGCGTCGTTCGCGCGAGTGCGGCTGGCGTTCGAGCAGGGGCCGCGGTGCCTGCTGCTGCTGGACAACGTCGACGATCCCTCCGTCCTGTCGGCGGAGAACCGAGCTGCATTCCTGCCCGGCGGTCCGCAGGTGCATGTTCTGGTGACGACGCGACTGGAACCGGACCGGTTGCCCGGCGCCGCATGTGTGACGCTCGGTGAGCTGCCGCTCGCCGAGGGGCTGCAGCTGCTGGAGCGTCACCGTCCCCCCCGCAACGAAGCGGAGTGGCACGCGGCGCGGGAGATCGTGCAGACGCTGGGGGGGCATCCGCTCTTTCTCGAGGTCGTGGCCGTGTATCTGTGGCAGAACCCGGAGGTCGGATACGTCGCGTATCTCGAGCAGCGGATTCGGGGCGAATGGATCGCCACGCTGAATGATGCGGCCGCGAGTGGTGCGGCCACGCCCAGCGGCCATGCGCCCACGCAGGTCGGGGCACTGCTGGATCCGACTCTGGCATCTTTAACCCCTCCGGAAATGCTGGCTCTGGAGTATGCATCGCTCTTGCCGCCGGACCGCGTTCCCCTGAGCTGGCTGCGGCGAGTCGTGGGAGAGGAGTTTCCGGAAGCCGCCGCCAATCCCACCCCCGGCCACGCCGATCCCTGGCGGCGGATCGAGCGGCGCCTGGATGGGCTGCGGCTGCTCGTCCGGGCGGAATCGTCGCAGGTCGCCCGAATGCATCGCGTGGTTCAGGAGGTGGTCCGCAGCCGTTTTGGCAGCGAACCGGTGAATCCCCGTCGCTGGAACCTGCGCGACTGGCTGGCCTCAGTATTCATTGTCCGAAGATCGCGGCGCGCCCGGCGAACACACGACCGGCTGATGAATGAGCTGGTGTCTCTCGTGTTCGAGCTGGGAGACGGCCTTCTGGGAGAACGCTCTGCGATCGACGATCTGTGGCAGGCCGAGCCCATGCGGGATTTCGCCTGGCAGTTGTTCGCTGAAGAGGACGTGGATGCGGGGGACCTTGGCTACATGGCCAGCCGGGTCCTGAGCCGCGCGGGACGCTACGGCGATGACCGGCGGCTGTTGTCGAAGGCACTCGATGTCTTCGAGACGGCGACCCCACGTGATCTGCACAAGGTCGCGATGGCGCGGGGCTCGCTGGCGACGGCCATCGCGCGAATCGGCAATCTGCGGGAAGCCCGCGACCTGTATCGGCAGGCCATTGCCGAGTGGCCAACCAACCTGGTTGGACGTGAGCACGATCGAGCCCTGGCGGGACTCTATAGCAGTCTGGCGGTGGTCGAATCGCACCTGGGAAATCGCCAGGCGGTCACGGAGGCGCGTCGTCAGTCTATCTCGCTGCGCGGGAACGCGGAGGGGTTGGACGACCACAATTCGCTGCTCGAGGCGGCGCTGCTGGCTCGCGATGAAGGACATCGCGAGCAATCTCGCGCCGATCTGGTCCAGGTGCTGGCCTTGCAGGAAGAGGCCCTGGGCCCCGTGCATCTCGACGTCGCCGACACCTGCTTTAACCTGGCGCAGCTGGATCAGGATCTCGGCCGTCCCCAGCAGGCGCTGCCCCTGTTTCAGCGGGCGCTGGACATCGAACAGCAGGTACTCACGGCGAACCACCCGCGCATCTCAACCACTTACACCGGGTTAGGCCGGTGTGAGCTGGCCCTCGGACAACTGGATGCGGCACGCGAGCACTTTCAATTCGCGCTCAACGTGCTGGAGCGCGTGTTTCCCGACGGTCACTGGCAGTACGGCACGAACTACATCCTGATGTCGATGGTGGAAGAGGCGGCGGGGAACCTGCAGCGAGCCCGCGAACTGGCCGTCCGGAGCGTTGACGCCTTCAGCCGATTCCTCCCGGAGGACCACAATGAGATTCTCACGGCGCTGCAGCGACAGGCTTCCTGCGAGCGACGACTTGGACTGAGGGAGGAAGCCCGCGAGACGGGACTGCGCCTGCTGGAGCGGATCGACGGAGCGTCCGCCGCAGCGCCGAACCTGGTGGGCCTCGCCCTCAATGAACTCGGTGTGGCCGAGCTGGACCTGGGACGCAATGAGGACGCCCATGCGCACCTGAGCCGGGCCGCGCAGATCGACTTCCCGGGTGATCGCAACAACCAGTTGCACCGAGCGTCGATCCAGTTCAACCTGGCGGTGGCCGAGCAACGTGCATCCCGGTTGCCGGAAGCCCGCACCGCCATGCGTGCGGCTCTTCAGATTCGAAGTCAACTGGTCCCGCCGGACCACGCGTCACTCCGGTCGTGCGTCGACTGGTTGTCGCAGTTCGATCCGGAATTCACGCCACCACGAGGCGTCACGCAGACGTCCAATGCACCCACAGCACCGGCGCAGCCTCGCGCCATCCCTCCCACTCCGCCGAGTCCCGTGTCGCCGCGTCCCTCGCCCGGCTCCGGCCCGACGTCGTCCCAGGCTCGGGTGGAACAGGTGCGGCAGCAGATCATGGAGAATGTCCGCCAGGTCCAGCGGCTTGTGCAGGAGGGAAGTTCGCTCGATCACTTCGCCGACGTCCTTCTGGAGGTCACCGGGAAGTCGCTGGCCGCGCATGCGTGCCGCTTCTGGTTGCGATCGAAGCCGGGCGATTGGCGATGCCTGTCGGAGTGGTCGGCGTCGGGCGGCTCGTGGCCGGGATGGTCAGCAGTACCGATTGACGAGGCCTGGCGCGAGGGGATCATCAGCGAAACCGCGTGCCGGATGATGCGGGTTCCCATCGCCAATCCAACCAACGGGGACTCGGCATTGCCCGGCACGGTGCTGGTGATCGGCCGAGGCGGGCGGTTGGCATCGGGGCTGGGTGTTGCTCTGGAAGTTTGCCAGCGCGGCAACAGCCCGCCGCAGGCCGAGGCAGGCTATTTTCAATTCGTCGACCGGATGGCCCAGCTGGCGGGGACCTTTCTCACGCGACACCCTCCGGTCCGCTGACGTCGCCCACGATGCCGCGACAGATCAGCGGAGCTTGCGGCAGATGGCTTCGGCCATCTGCTGGGTGCCGACGGCCGTGGGGTCGTTGCGGTCGGGCTTCATGTCGTAGGTGACGTCCTTGCCTTCGGCCATAACCTCCGCGACGGCCCGTTCCAGGTTCTCCGCCGCCTGCTTCTCGCCAAGGTACTCCAGCATCAGCTTGGCGGAGAGGATGACGGCGGTCGGGTTGACCTTGTTCTGCCCCTTGTACTTGGGGGCGGAGCCGTGGGTCGCTTCGAAGATCGCGCACTCGGCGCCGATGTTGGCGCCGGGAGCCACGCCGAGGCCCCCGACGAGGCCGGCGCACAGATCGCTGAGGATGTCGCCGTACAGGTTCTGGGTGATGATCACGTCGTACAGCTCGGGCTTCTGCACCAGCTGCATGCACATGTTGTCGATCAGCCGCTCGTTGTAGGCGAGGTGCGAGCCGTCTTTGACGTTGCCGACGAGTTCGGAATCGGGCTCCACACCGTCGGCGAGGTCCGGCCACTCGAACTTGGCGCCATACGCCAGGGCGACGCGGCGCGACTCGTCGTACCACAGGCCGTCGGTGAACTTCATGATGTTGGCCTTGCAGACGGAGGTGACCGTCTTGCGGCCGAAGCGGACGGCGTAGTCGAAGCCGTAGTTCACGATCTGCCGCGTCCCCTCGACGGAGATCGGCTTGATCGAGATGCCGGTCGAGTCGTCGCGGGTGTTGATCTTCTTGCCCGTGGCGAACTGGTTAATCGTTTTGATGAGCTGCTTCGTCGCATCCTGGCCGGCCTGGAACTCGACGCCGGCGTACAAATCCTCGGTGTTCTCGCGGACGAGGACGAGATCGACGTTCGTATTCTCATAATACGAACGCACTCCCTTGTAGCTCTTGCAGGGGCGGACGCAGGCGTAGAGGTTTAGCTCCTGTCGCAGGTACACATTGACGCTGCGGAATCCCTTGCCGATGGGGGTGGTGATCGGTCCCTTGAGGGCGACCTGGTTCTTGCGGATGGAGTCGAGCACGCGCGGCGGGACTCGGCCTTCCTTCTCGATGACCTCGATGCCGCACTCCTGGACGTCCCAGTTGATCTTCACGCCGGTGGCTTCGACGCACTTGCGGGTGGCTTCGACGATTTCCGGGCCGGTGCCGTCGCCGGGGAGGAGCGTGACGTTGTACATGCTGATGTCGTTCCGAATGGGCGTCGGCCGGCTGGCGCGTCGCCGTCGCTACAGGTGAAGCGGGCCGGCAGTCGGTTCCCGCGGTGTTTCGTGTGGACGAACGGGGGCGATGGTAGAGACGGAGCGGAGCGGCATCAAGCGGTCGGCGAATCAGCGGAAGGATTGCACCGGCGGTGGATAGAATCGCTCTTCGGGAGGGACGACATGGACGCCGCAAGAGGGAGACGTGGCATTGAACTGAGCGATGCCTTCGTCGGTGACGGAAGTGCCGTCCAGAACGACGCCGGTCAATGACTTCAGCCCGTTCAGGTTCTGCAGGCAGGCGTCATCCACCTCGGGACCGACCAGGCGGACAAAGTGCACCTTGGGGCAGGTGAGGAGCATCTGGGCAATTTCGGGAGTCAATTGGCGACCGTCGAGTCCGATGCCCTGCAGCTTCGTTGAGCCCTGAAAGACGGATAATCCGGCGGGAGTCACTTTCGATCCGCCGAGCATGGGATACAGCAGTCGCTCCGGACCGATTACCATCAGCCCGGAATCTCCGACGGCGGTGTACTCCACGCTGAGATGCGTGAGATCGCGATGGTTTCCCAGAAGCAACATGTCGTCGTCCTGCACCACAGAGCCAGGTGCGGTGAAGGTGTGCAACTGATGGACTCGCAACAGTTCTCGTATTGCCTCCCGGCGGACTCGCGTATTCCGCAGGAGTAACTGCCTGACCGGGAGTGCGGCGAGATACTCGTTATCGGTGAGCCAGGCGTCGTCGAACTCCGGGCCATCGAGGAAGACGTCGTAAGTGGGACCCTCGTCAAACCCTGCGAGACGGGCCGCAATGCGAACGAAGGCGGGGCCATCGGTGTTGTAAGCATGCACCTGACCGCCGCGGGCCTCGATCTCCGCGATGACGCGTTGTGTCCGGCCGCCGCGCCAAATAATGTAGGCCGTGAGCAGCAGGAAGAGCGCCAGCACGCCGCCCAGAATCGCGACCAGCCGATAGCGGGCCGTGTGCCTCGTCCGCGCCGGCGGTTCGTCAAGAGCTGTGGGGTCGGGCGCCGGCATGGGCTAGTCCATCAGAAGGGGACGACTTCGCTGCCGGCGGGGGTGCTGAGGGCGCGGAGCACGTCCGGACTGGTGTCGCTGCCGAACCACTGCACCGAGCCGTCCGCGAGCAACAGGTACGCTCCTTCACCCGAGGGATTGCCGAAGGTGTTCGGTCCGGGCGTGAGGCCGGCCGCGAGATCGCGGGTGTTGGAGGGATCGCCCCACGTCTTGTAGCCGCCGCCGACCTCGCCGATCAGCAGCGTGTTTGAGGAGCCGTCCCGGATGTCGCGGAGATGCAGCCCGGCGCCTGTGGGACCAAGCAGCGGCTGGCTGAGTGCGTAGTGACTGAGGGAGAGGCCTTCGGCGCTGGTGGTCTCATTGGCGAGCGAGTGCTGATATGGCGGGATGGTCTGCCGGTAGTGCACGAGGTTCGCGGGGTCGTTCCAGGGGAGATCGCGATTGATCTGGTTGTAGAGCGGCGCCTGTTCGACATACGGCAGCAGGCCCGTCTGCCAACTGAAGTTCACGGGATTCCCCGCGACTTCCGGCTGGGGGGAGAAGCCGCGCCGGGCATCGTGATGGTTGTGCTGGCCCAGCCCCAACTGTTTCAGATTGTTGCGGCTCGCATCGTTTTGCGCACCGCCGCCGAACAGTGACGCCGGCCCCGCACCACCGCCGCCCACGGGAGGCCCGCCTCCCGCCAGACCTTGTCCCAGATTGCCGATCACCCCGACGAAGCAGGCGGTCAGCATCACGACGGCGACGCCCGCCCCCCACATGGCGACCCACCGGCCGATCTCGCTGAACCGCGTAATGATGTAATACAGTGAATAGAAGGGGACGAAGATCCACATCACCCCACAGATGGGATCCTCATTGAAGGCGGCGATCAGGCAGGCCACCCCGCCGACCAGACACAGCGTCATTCCGATAATCATCCCGCCGATGCTCAGGACGCCCAGCATCGGGGGCCAGAAGACTCCGATCACCCCCAGCAACAGGACGAATCCGGCTGCCCCTCCACCCAGCCCGAGCACGAGCCCGAGCGGCGGCCCTCCTGACGCTGCCTTCTTCTTGCGCCGCTTCTTGCCCGAACTGGCAGCGAGACGCGGAGCCTCCGGCGGCGAGTCGTCCCAGGGATCCTCCTCGACGACCGCCTGCCGGCTTCCGGGTCGAGGCACGGGGACGACGGCCCCGCATTGCTTGCACTTGATCCGCTTCCCGGCGAACTCGTCCTCGAGCCGGTAAGGGACGAAACAGGCCGGGCAATCGACTTCAATCGGCATGGCGACAACCGAGGACTGAGTGAGGCGAGGTTCATCCCTGTCCGCGGAGTCGTCACTGGCAGCGTATTGCGGACAGATGTCAGTGTAGCGCGATCCGATGCGGAACAGAAGCAATGCGGAGGGCGCGGATGGTCAAGCGCAATCCCTCCGTCGCCGTCGGCTTCCATGCGGGGTCAGCGCCGACGAAGCTCCCAGCGACGAACAAGACAGCTGGCACTGCCGATGATCGTTCCGGCAACGATTCCGAGGACACCTGCAATCGGCCAGAAGGAGGCGGTCATGAACAGAGCGCCGCGGCCTGCATACCAGGAGGGAGTTGGCGGCCGGTCTGCCAGCCTTCCGAGCAGCCGTAGACGGCTCCCCACACCGGCAGAGCGACGATACCTGCAATTGCGCCGACGACCACCCAACTGACGAAGCGCAACATTACGGGTTCTCCGTCATTGGCTCCTGAAGGACTCTGCGCCGATGCTGACCGCAATGTGACATTCGAGATTCACAGGTCCCGTTAATCGCTGCGGCCCGCTGCGGTTGGTCGGTCTGAAACAGCGACAGCAGCTGCCGAGTCGCAGAGCGAGCCCCGGGAGAGACATGGTGACCGGTCGCATCGCGTGGACGTTGCTGGTGGCGACAACGTTTGCCGGGATGGCCGCGGTGTTTGGCTACCAGTTGCAGCGTCTGCTCAATCCCAACCAGCCTTTGCCTGATCTGTTGCCCTTGTTTGTCATATCACCGGCCGTGGGGGCATTTGTGGCGAGCGGGATCACGTGGTGGTGCGGGATGATGCGCCGTAGCGACAGCGGCGCACTGCGCGGGGCGGCGATGGGGGCGTTGAGCGTCGTCGTCAGCTACGTGCTGTTTGCCCTGGCGACTTCGCTGCTGATGACAGGGATCGTCACGCTCCCCTGGCTGCTGCTGCTGGCTCCCGCCGCCACCGGATGGGTGACGCTGCCGCTGGGAGTGGTGTGGGGAGCGTTGCTGGGCCTGGCGCAGCGCTGGCTGTGGCGGCCGACCTCGTTCAGCGAATCGCCGGCCCCATCCGTCATCACCTGAAGCAGCCCGCTCTTAACGGGCCGCGGCACTATCTTCGCGCCGCCTCTGTCGGCAGCGGCGAGCGGGAATCAATCCGGCCTGTCGGCGCGCCGGCCGTGCCGTGCGGCCGCGTCACCTGCGCGAACCGCGATTCGTACTCGGCATGATTCGTGCCCATCAGGCGGTCCCAGATGTTGAAGTACAGTCCGTAGTTGGCGTGGACTTTCTCGTGGTGCATCGCGTGATGAGTGACGGTGTTCATAAACCTGCCCAGGGGCGAGAGGAGGAACCACCGGGGGAGGATCTCGTAGCCGCAATGGCCGAAGACGTTGAACGTGATCTGCAGCGTCATGAAGGCGACGAAGGCCGAGTAGTGCATGGGCATCGTGTACACGAGCAGTGGACCGATGCCGGCCTGCACGACGGCTTCGCCGGCGCTGAAGCTGTAGGCCGCCCACGGCGTGGGATTGTGGGACAGTTGGTGCGTGCGATGAACGCGGCGGAACAGCCGCGGGTGATGCAGCAGCCGGTGCGTCCAGTAGAAGTAGGCGTCGTGGACGAAGACGGCGATCACAATGCTCGCGGCGTACCAGGCCCAGCCGTACTCGTCGATGGAACGATACACCCGGGGGCGGAATCCGGAGAGGGCGAGAAACACCACAAGCCCTCCCGTCAGCCCGAAGATCGCCACGCTGCGGACCGAGTTGGCGATCTCCCGAGCGATCTGCGGCCAGGCGGGCGCGCCTGGCACGATCTTGCGGCGACGGAACAGCGTCTTCAGCAGAACGTAGAAGGCCAGCCAGAGGCTGCCGGCGAAGAGGGTGTACCACAAGAGGTCGCCCGCGGCGAACCCGCCCGCCGCTCGGAGCGCGTTCTGCAAATGATTCCGAAATTCCATGTGGCGCTCCCTGACCGAGGGCGCAGCTGGCACGTCAGCGACCCTGTCGGTGAAAACCGCAGGGATGGAGCCGGGAAGTCCCCGGTAGTGACGCGTCCTCCTTGCCGGAAAAATAGGCGACGACGACGGTGTAACACAGTCCGGACACAAACGACAGGGGACTCCCATGCATGCCTTTCCAACAGTTTCTTCGTCATTGATGCGCGCTGCGATTCTGACCGGATGGCTGGCCGTCGACGCACCTGCCCAGGCGCAGAGAGCGGAGACGCGGCAGGCCGATGCCGCGCAGGCCGACGTCGTGACGGAAGAGCGCGTGACCACCGAGACGCGCCGCAGCCGCTCGGACTCATTGCAGCTTGATCTGGGCTGGGAACTGGCCGACACGGATGAGGGCGTGCGCGTCGAGAAGATCGAAGAGAACTCGGCCGCCGCGAAGGCGCTCCTGGAGGAAGGGGACGTGATCGTCAAGATCGACGATGAGAATGTGCGAACGCTGGATCGCGTGCACGCGTTGCTCGAGGAGGTGCAGCAGGGCGATCAGGACGTGAACATCACGGTGCAGCGCGACGGCGAGGAGTTGAGTTACCTGCTCCCGCTGGAAGGAGTGGGCGTGGTGCAGACGCAGCGCACGACGCGCTCCGAACAGAATCTCACCCAGATGCTGCAGTTGATTCAGCAGCAGCTGCAGGCACAGCAGGCAACGCTGGACGCCATCCTGGCCGAGATGCAGACGCGGCAGGGACAGCCCGTCACGAATGTGCGATCCACTCAGACCAACGTTCCGCCGGCCGGCAACTATTCGGGGGACATCGTCGCCCCGCTGGGAGGCGGAACGGGCGCCGTCGGCGTACCGGCGACACCGGTCCAGCCGGGAACACCCGGCAGTACTGCGACCCCGAATACGACCGCACCGGGCGGAACCCCGCCACGATAGGTCTACAACCGTGTCGATCCGGATGAGCATGCCCAATCTGGAAGGCGCACTCGGTCTCCGTCGCCGGACGTTGATCCAGTCCCAGCTTTATCCGAGAAAGGTCAGCCTCCCCTTGCCGGAATTCGCGCCTGCACCAACCGGACTGCGGGTTGAGCGCGGGCATGAATCAATGTATCCTGATGCGTGCTTGAGAACCCCAGTCTCGTCCGCACGCAGCCGGGAGCATTGCGATGACGTCTGCCTCGATGGCCTGTCCGTTCAGGCATCCGGCCGTTTCGCGCCGCACGGCGCTTCAGGCCGGCGGGATCGGGTTGCTGGGGCTGGGCATGAACCATGTCGCGGCGCTGCGTGAGGCCGCCGCGGCTGACGGCGGACGGGTGACGCCGACGGCCCGTGCCTGCATTTACATCTTTCTCTCGGGCGGCCTGGCTCAGCACGACAGCTTCGACCTCAAGCCGGAAGCGCCCGACGACATCCGCGGCGAGTTCAACCCGATCCAGACGGACACTCCCGGCATCAGCATCTGCGAGCACCTGCCGCTGCTGGCACAGCGCAGTCGGATGTGGGCGATCTGCCGGTCGCTGACGCATCCTTCGAACGACCATTCCGCCGGCCATCACATCATGATGACTGGCCGGTCCGACGTCCCTCCGGGCTTCAATCCCAGCAAGCCGGGACCGAACGATTGGCCCGCCCTGACGGCAATTGCCGGATCGGTCACTGCGCCGCGAAACAACCTGCCGCCGGCGGCAGTGCTGCCGGAGCGTCTGATCCACAATTCCGGCCGCGTCATTCCGGGCCAGTTCGCCGGCCAGATGGGGCCCAGCCGGGATCCCTGGTTCATCGAGGCCTCACCGTTTCACAACCGGTCGTATGGAGCGTTTCCGGAGTACGCATTCGATCACCAGGAGCGGGGCGACCCCGATGAGCGGGTCTTCCAGGCGCCGAGCCTGTCGCTGCCGCACGGACTGACTGAAGGCAAGCTCGTACGCCGGGTGGATCTGCTCGCGTCGCTCGAACAGCAGCGGCGCGAGCTGGATGCGCACGCCAATGTTGAGAGCTTCGACCGCTACCGGCAGGGGGCCGTCTCGCTGCTCGTCGATCCCCAGGTGAAAGCGGCCCTCGACGTCACCGCCGCGGACGACGACGCACAGGACCGGTACGGCCGTAACTCGTTCGGCTGGTCGCTGCTCATGGCTCGCCGGCTGGTGGAGATCGGCGTGAACATGGTGCAGGTGAACCTCGGCAACAACGAGTCATGGGACACGCACGGCGAGGCATTTCCGCATCTCAAGGAGAAACTGCTCCCTCCGACGGACCGCGCTCTCTCGGCTCTGCTCGACGACCTCTCGGCATCGGGAATGCTCGATGAGACACTGATCGTGATGGCAGGCGAGTTCGGCCGCACGCCGCGGATCTCGCATCTGCCGAAGTTCTACAAGCTCCCCGGCCGCGACCACTGGGGGGCGGTGCAGTCGGTGTTCTTCGCCGGCGGCGGCGTCCGGGGGGGGACGGTCATCGGCTCGTCCGACAAGACGGGGGGTTATCCCGCCGACTCGCCGCAGCGTCCGGAGAACATGGCGGCGACCATCTACCAGGCCCTGGGGATCCCCGCAACGGCGGCGTGGCGGGACGAAGCGGACCGGCCGCATCACATCTACTACGCGGAGCCGATCGAGGGGCTGTGCTGAGGATTAGCCTTGTGCGTCAGCAGCAACGAGCACTGAACCGACATCGACCGCGCCGAATACGAGGACCGTCGCCGGGTCAATCGCCGTCGAGACACGACCCCGGTGCGGGGCGCGGATGCGTACGGACGAGGCCGGTCACGAGCCGTCCGGGGCGGGAGCGTCCAAGATCAATTCCAGCGAGGTCTCGATGAGAATCTCGCCCGTCATTTCTCCCAGGCTGGTCCGCGAGATGTAGTTGTAGCGCTCGAAGCTCTGGAAGTCGACTTTTGTCAGGATGTAGCCGAACGCGTCGTTCGTCAGGCCGAACAAGAGCTGGTGGCGGCCGCGCATCTTCCGCTTGAGGTAGTAACCGATATTGGGCAGCGCTTCGCCGGGGATCGTGAGAATCTGAGCGTCGCCCAGATTGACGAGATTGATGCGGGCGGTGACGGAGCGGTCCGGGTTGTGGGGATAGTCGAGAGGCGACCCGGTGATGATCGCCCAGAGCACGTCGGACTCCACCGGGAAACGCACATCGGCTGACGTGCAGAAGAGCCCGGGGTCCGGCTGAACGGGGGCCTCCGAGATGATGCGGAGCGCTTCGTCCCCCATCAGCTCGCCGATGCGGACGCATTCTTCCCAGCTGCGCGAAGCGGTCCAGACGGCGCGGTCAGCGTCGCGCAGTTCGTCGAGGTTGCGGTTGTCCGCCGTCACCATGCCTCCCTGAGCGCCGTTCATGAACAGCGCCATACCGCCGGCCTGCTGCTCAATCCGGTCGTACAGCGGTCCACAGAGATCAGGGCTCATCAATCCGGCATCGTTCCCCAGTACTTCCGGGTGTACGGCGTAGTTGATCAGCGTTGCGATGACGTCGCCGTCCTGTTCTACGGCCTGGATGACCGACATCCGCGGGTCGTACAGGGCCGGCGCGTAATAGTTGAAGGCAATCTTGCCGCGGGCTTCCCCGGTGCCGATCTTCAATACGGCCGGGCGCAGGTTTTCGAGGGCTTCATTGACCGCTTCGGCGGTCAGCCGGCAGACGTTGTCGAGATACTCCAAGTCGGCGGTGTGTCCGCCGTCTGGCGTGGGGAAGGCGTAGCAGTCCGGACCGCTGTGCGTGTGGGTGGCCCCGATCAGAATGTTCTCTGCCGGGATGCCGGAGACGCGTTGCCGCACGCGATCCCCCAGGACGGAGGGGAAGCCCAGCAAATCCAGCCCGACAATGGCCACGGTCGTTTCGCCGTTGCGCAGGACCAGCGCGCGTGCCGTCAGTTCTCCCTGCTTCGCCTCCGCCGGTTGCGGAACGCCGACTCCACCGGAAACGGGGAGCAGCGGATCGGGCGTGATGACGCGCATTCCGGCTCCCGCTTCGAAGCCTGCTGAGGCCGGGATGGTCGTCCCGACAGCGAACGCCATGACGATCATCCACGCGCGCATCATCGCTCCCCCCGATGGACCACGGACCTCGAAGACTCCAGAGGCAGTTTCATTACTTGGAATTGAGTATGGGAGGGCGACGCTCCCGCGGAGCCGGTCGTATCAACGCGTCCCCTGACGGAGTTGGCTCGGCAGGAGCCTCGCCCTCCCAGTGCTGAAACCGCCTCTCGTGAATTCAGTGTGCTGACGGTGCGATGGACCTGCAACCGTAATCCGGGACGGCATGGCCTTCGTAACTTTGGTGCGTCCTCTCGATCGCTCCGCCGGTCGCCTGCAACCGTTAAGATGGAAGAGTCAGGATTCGTGACTCGGTGCAGGAGCGGATTTCTGGAGTTTGCACAACGTGGCCCGGAGAGAGCGGAGCGTTGTCGCGAATCCGGCGCACGGCACACGGAGTGTGCCTGCGACTTTAGGTTGTCCGCTTTGCGGACAACCTAAAGACTACTGCACCCCTGACTCTGTCCGCGCTGCCGCTATCCCGCCCGTTCCATGACTTGCCGTCGCTGCCGACGCTGGACATTCCGCTTCGCCGCCATCGGAGCGGGCGTGTTGCCGTTCCTGCTGGCTGAGTTGCTCTGCATCGCCTGTGGCTGGGGGAAGCCGACCGACTACGACGATCCGTTCGTCGGCTTTCAGGCGGTGCATCCGCTGTTTGTGAAGTCCGACGATCAACAGCGGTATGAGATTGCCCCGTCCCGGTATCGATTCTTTGCGCCCGACTCCTTCGCCGCGGCCAAACCGCGCGACGAGTTCCGCGTCTTCTGCCTCGGGGGCTCGACCGTCCAGGGGCGCCCCTATTCGACGGAGACCTCGTTCACCAGGTTTCTCGAGATCGCGCTGCACGAAGCCGACCCGGAGCGCCGCTGGGAGGTGGTCAACTGCGGCGGCATTTCGTACGCCAGTTACCGCCTCGTCCCGGTGCTGCAGGAATGCCTGCAGCATCAACCCGACCTGATCATTCTCTGCACGGGCCACAATGAGTTTCTCGAGGATCGTACGTACGCCGACGTCAAACATCTTCCCTCGGCCGTTGCGGCTCCGCTGGCGGCGCTCAGTCGCAGCCGGCTGGTCGTCCTGACGCGGGAGCTGATCGGTGGTGACGACATCGGGGCGGTGCCGCGCGCCGATCGGCCGCTGCTTCCCGCCGATGCGGACGCGATGCTGGACTATCACGACGGGATCGCCGCGTTTCATCGGGACGATTCCTGGCGCGCCGGAGTGATCGAGCACTTCGAGTTCAACGTCCGCCGGATGGTGCAACTTTGCCAGACGGCCGGGGTGCCGGTCGTGCTGATCAACGAGCCTTCCAACCTGGCCGATCAGCCGCCGTTCAAATCCGAGCATCGAAGCGGGCTCAGCGCAGCGGAGCGGCAGCGCTGGGAGCAACTGATCGCCCAAGCGGGGACCGCCATGGACGGCGAACTTCCGGAGGCGGTTTCGCTCCTGCAGGAGGCGCTGCGCATCGATCCACGATATGCGGAGACGTGGTACGTCCTGGGCAAGTGCCGGGAATCGCTGCGCCAATACGAATCGGCCCGCACCGCGTTCGTCCAGGCCCGGGATGAGGATATTTGCCCGCTCCGGATCCTCTCGCCGATGGAGTCCATTCTGGATGAAATCTCCGATCAGTCCGGCACGCCCCTGTTGGATTCGCACGCGCTGCTCGAAGCCCGCACGCGCAACGGCATTCTGGGACGCCTGTGGCTCATCGACCATATTCATCCCACGATCGACGGGCATCAGCTCATCGGCGTAGAGCTCGTCGCGTTGATGGAGAGCATGCGACTGGTTGAACCATCCCCGGGGTGGAGAACTCGCACCGAGTCGGCCTGCGCCGCGCACGTCGACGCACTCCCGGGCTTGTACTTCCTCCGCGGCGAGCAGACGATTGAGCGCGTGCGATACTGGTCGCAGGGACTGGCGGACGGCCCTCCGGCGGAGGACCGTTTTCCACACCGCATCCCCGGTGCGACCGCTGCCGATTCCTCTCCCGAAAGGTCCTCATCCGATCCATGATCGTCCCGCCATTGCCTCGCGTCGGCGTTCTCGCCGGGTTGCTGTTGCTGATCGGCGCCGCTGCAGTGCCGGGTCGTTCTGCTGCGGGCGAACCGTTTCTGGAGAAAATCGACCTGTTTCAGGCCGGAGAGGACGGCTACGCCCTTTACCGCATCCCCGGGATCGTCGTCACGCCGACAGGCACAGTTCTGGCGTACTGCGAAGCCCGCGTGACCGGCAAAGGGGACTGGGGGCCGATCGACGTGCACCTGCGGCGCAGCACCGACGGCGGCCGGACCTGGTCGCCGCCGGTCAATCTGATCCACATCGAAGGCGATCTGCCCGTCAATCCCGTCGCCGCAGCACAGAACCTCGACCGGCCCGGCGAGAACACGGTCAACAATCCTGTCGCCATCGTGGACTATGATTCCGGCGACATCCACTTCCTGTACTGCCTGGAGTACATGCGCTGTTTCTATACGTGCAGCGAGGACGACGGCCTCACGTTCTCCGAGCCGGTTGAGATCACATCCACGTTTGACGAGTTCCGTACCGACTACGACTGGCGCGTGCTCGCAACAGGGCCGGGCCACGCGATCCAGTTGACTCATGGCGCCCATCAGGGGCGGCTGGTCGTACCTGTCTGGTTATCGACGGGCACCGGCGGACACGCACACCGACCCTCCGTGACCGCCACGATATACAGCGACGACCACGGCTCGACCTGGAAGCGCGGCGAAATCGCCGTCCCCGACACTCCCGAGTTCGTCTGGCCGAATGAGACCTGCATTGTGCAGCTGGCCGACGGCTCCGTCATGCTCAACACGCGCAGCGAATCGCACACTCATCGCCGGATCGTCACCACCAGCCCTGACGGCGCGACCGCGTGGTCCGCCCCCCGGTTCGACGACGCCCTGCTGGAGCCGATCTGCATGGCGAGCATTGTGCGGGTCAGCGATGAGCGCACGGGGGGCCGCAACTGCATTGCCTTCGCCAATCCGGACAACCTGGCCCGCGGCGACGGCCAGGAAGCGCCGGGCAAGAGCCGCGACCGCGTCAACGTCTCGATCAAGCTCAGTTACGACGAAGGCCGGACGTGGCCGCACAGCCGACTGCTGGAGGACGGCCGGAGCGGCTACAGCGATCTGGCCGTCCTTTCCGACGGCACGATCCTCTGCTTCTACGAGCGTCGCTCGGTGGACGGCAGCAACTACCAGATCGGACTGCTGACCGTCGCCCGGTTCAATACGGACTGGGTGTCCGGCCAGGATTCCCCGGCCGACGCCTCCCGCTGAATCGGGACGTGTCCTCGCTCTCGGATCCTCCAAATCCGCAGCCGCAGGACGGGAATCCTTTGACCGTTCCCGGTCAGGGCGGCGTATACCCCGGGTGAACGCCGCTAACCCCGGCGGGCCCGGCAGCGGTGCGCCGCTATCGGGCATGGCATGCAGCGCAGTCGCGGCGCGCGTCCTCACAGTTGAGGTTTGCCGGGGCAGCACACCGGGACGGCGGGGTCGCCATGAATACGCGGCATCCTCCTTCGACGACATGGGAGCAGCATCCGCCTTCGCCGGACGCACCACTCGGCCTGTGGGCGTGGTGGAGTCCTCCGCAGGCGACTCAGGGCGTGCTCGTCCGGCTGCCGGACGCCATGTACGCCGCCCCGTCTCTGGCGCACGCCTGCACGCTGCGGCGCGCGATCGCCGCCCTTGGAATTGATCCCCATCTGGTGTCCCGGTGGTTCGTCGCCGGCGGCTCTTATGACAGCCGGAACGGGACGAATCCCATGTGGGATGCGACGCTGCCTCCGCCGATGCCCGGTCATGACCCGGGCATCCTCATCATTCTCGATGAGCCGGAGCTGCAGGTGCTCCCCCAGCCTGAAAGCCCGACTCTGACGCTCGAACGGGTCGCCGCCGACTGGAACGCCAGTACTCAACTGGAGCACCAGCTTCAGCTGGCAAGGAAGCAATTGCACGATACGCAGTCCCGTGTTCAAAAGCTCAATCGGGACCTTACGCCCGAAGAAAGGCTGCATGCCGACCGGCTGGATCAGAATGAGTGGCAGGAGGCCCGCCGCTGGCTGCGCGACGTGGCATCGCGGCTGTCGAAACTGATCAAGGACCATGACCTCGGCATGGCGAGTGCGGCGGGCCGGCGGAACTGGTTCGAAGCGACGTATCTGCAGGTCGTGGCCCGCCGGCGTCCGTGCGAAGGGCAGGATGAGATCCGCCGGGAGTTCGAAGGGTACCGCAAGACGCTGCAGACAATGTTGCTGCAGATGCAGAACGCGCAGTCGCTGGCGACGCAGGACGGAGAGCGTCGCGCGCAGCAGGTGCTCAACCGCATTTCGGCCCGCGTGCGTGCGGCCCGTGCGAAGCGGTGAGGGCCCCATTCAGGGGCGTGGTCGCTGCCGGCGACCGCCGCGTCACCCCGGCAGTCGTTTCGGTTGGCTCCGCACCTGCCGATCTTCCAACAGATTGGTATGCTGAAACGTAAATGTTGCAGAACCTTCGGAAGTGAGGGTGCGCGCCCATGTCCACCTCTGCCTGTCGTCTCCGCCGGCTGATTCTCATCGCGGCACTGCCGGTCTCGGCAGTCGCGTGGTCCACATCGGCTCCGGCGCAGGGCCCCGGTGCTTCAAGTTCGACCGAATCGGAACTGGAGCTGCATGACCTCGTGTTTCTCGGACCGCAGGGGATCGTGCTGCTGCGGCTGCAGATCGATAACGGCGCACAGAGCGTGACGTCGATTCGGCGGGAGTATGCCGGAGTGGTGTTCCGCACCCTCGACGCCGACTCCGACGGCCGGCTGTCTCCCGACGAGGCGGCCCGCATTCCGGCGACCGGCCAACTCGCCGCCAACGCCGAAACGCTCGGCGACCGCTGGCGGGAACTGGATCGAGCGCCGCAGGACGACGTTCTCACGCCGGATGAGTTGTTCACGTTCGTCGATGAGCAGTTGGGGCCGCGGTTCAAGCTTGAACTCAAGACGCGGCTGCAGCAGTCGGTGCGGCTCACCCAGCCGCTGGACCTCAACGGGGACGAGCAGGTCTCCCGGGAGGAGGTCGAACAGGGACTTGCCACGCTGCATCAGTTTGATTTCGACGACGACGAGGCGCTCAGCGTGGCGGAACTGCAGCCGTTCCCCACGGCGATCCGCCAGGCGCTGCTGCTGCAGCAGGCGACGGAGCCGGCCCAGTTGCCGATCGTCGCCATCGACACCGCCGATGAATGCCAGATCGCGTCCAGCCGCATCATCACGTGGCACGGGTCGACGTCGGTGGCGGCGGGTCAGCCGGTGGGGGTTCGCCTCGAACAGATCGGCGGCGTTTCCCAGGACGACGTCGCGGCCGCCGATGTGGACGGCAACGGAGTGCTCGATCAGTCCGAGCTTCCTGCGTTCCTGGATGCGGCCGAGCCGACGCTCGTCCTGCATGTGCGCGTTCGCCGCAATGACGTGCGTGCCATTGATACGAAGTCAGCGGACGAGCTGGTGCAGCATCTGCCCCGCCGCCGCGAGGCCCCGAACCGCCATCAACTGGCTCTTGCCGGTATGCCCGTCAGCGTCGGCGCCTCGAACAATCGGGACGGGTTCATGTCGGACGCCACCGTGCTGGTGCAGCAGATCCGCATCAAGCTGATCGAGGTGGATGCGGACAAGAACCGCTACCTGGACGAGGCGGAGTTCGCCGCGCTCCGTCCGAACTTCGCACAAATCGGCCTCCCCGACGCGGAGTTTGCCGGCATCGACGCCAACGGAGACGGCATGCTGACCAGCGACGAACTGAAGTCGTACGCCGAGACGAACGCCGGGCTTTCCGAGGCGACGCTGGTGCTGACGGTCTCGGACGACGCCAAGACGCTGTTCGAGATTCTCGACGGGAACCTGGACAACCGCCTCACGCCGCGCGAGTTCCAGGAGGCCTACAGCCGCATGCGACGCTACGACCACGACCGGGACGGGCGGCTGGGTCTGAGCGACCTGCGGAGCGAGTTTGGTTTCATCGTATCGCCCGAACGCCCCGACTCGCTGCTGATCGCCGCCAGCCAGCAGATGATGCAGAACAACCCCGGTCTGGCCCGCATCACGCCGATGACTTCGGGCCCCACGTGGTTCCGCAAGATGGATCGCAACCAGGACGGCGACCTGACGTGGCGCGAATTTCTCGGTGAGCGCAGCGACTTCGAGCAGATCGACCGCGACGGCAACGGGCTGATTGATCTGGACGAGGCCGTGGCGATTGACGCGCCGTAACAATGGGCGATGCAGGCCCGCGATGTCCGCACGGGCCGAACGTTACCGGGCGTCGCTGATGATACGACAGGCGGGGGTGCGGCGATGAATCGGAGACGATTGATCTTCGCTTGCAGCGGACTGCTCTTGTTGCCGGTGCTGCCGTGCGCCGGGCTCATGCTCTGGGTGCGTTCCCAGACCACCTACTACGTTGCTGCGTACAGAGTCGCATCCGTTGTCGATGCTGGCTCCGATGAGGAACAGAGACGCCGCCTCTACCCCGTTGAGTTCGATAGCTGCACACTCGAGTTCGAGTGGTACGCCTACGACAATCCCGACATCACTGCGGGCCCGTACAAGCTGTTTGTGGTGGCGACGCCAAAAACACCACATCTCAACTCCGTAACGATCGTCTCGATACAAATCGAATCGGATCGCGGCGCTTCCTATCTGTTGGTGCCTCCCGGTGAGCCGGTGTTGACTCTTACGGCCGACCAGAATCAATTCTCGGACAGGACAGTCAATTCCCTGGCGTTTGATTTTGAAGGTCAGGAGGAGATCAAGACGACGATGGTCATCCAGTTCGACCTTGGCACCGAGGTCCAGACGGAAACGCTCACGCTTCGATGGAAACCGGTTCTTCTCCGCCAATGGTCGTCGATCGTCTGACGGCGGGCGCGAAACTGCGATTGATGCTGGGCAACGTTCGGGCCTTGCTGATGCGGCGGGCTACCGTGAGGAGCGGGATCTACTTGGCGACGCCGACGGAACGCGTTTCGCGCATCACGACGACCCGGACTTCGCCCGGGTACGTCATGTTCTGCTCGATGGACTGGGCGACGTCGCGGGCGAGCTTGGCCGCGCCGCGATCGTTGATCGACTTGGGATCGACAATCACCCGGACTTCGCGGCCGGCCTGCACGGCGTAGACCTGGTTGACGCCCGGGAAGCCGAGGGCGAGTGCTTCGAGCTCTTCCAGCCGGCGGACGTACTTTTCGAGCGTCTCGCGGCGGGCGCCGGGTCGCGATGCCGAGCAGGCATCGGCCGCGGCGGTGAGGACGGTGTAGATATAGTCCGGGCGGATGTCGTCATGATGTCCGGCCGCGGCGTGCACGACCTCGGGCGATTCGCCGTGCCGCTTGAGGATATCGGCCCCGATGGCGGGGTGGCCGCCCTCCATCTCGTGATCGGCGGCCTTGCCGATGTCGTGCAGCAGGCCGCAACGGCGGGCGAGGGTCGCATCCAGCCCGAGCTGCTCCGCCATCATCGACGTGAGGTAGGACACTTCGACCGAATGCCGCAGCACGTTCTGGCTGTAGCTGGTGCGGAAGTGCAGCCGGCCGAGGTAGTACAGGACCTTTTCTTTCAGGCTGCCGACGCCCGCCTCGTCGGCCGCTTCCCGGCCGATGAGCATGATGCGGTCGTCCATCTCCTTCTGCGTCTCGCGGACGACCTCCTCAATGCGGGACGGATGGATGCGGCCGTCCTGGATCAGCTTCTGCAGAGAGATTTTGGCGATCTCACGGCGAACGGTATCGAACGCTGAGACCACCACGACGCCGGGGGTGTCGTCCACAATGACGTCGACCCCCGTCTCCTTCTCGAAGGCGCGGATGTTCCGCCCCTCGCGGCCGATGATGCGGCCTTTCATTTCGTCGCTGGGGATGTCGACGGTGGAGACGGTCGTTTCGGACGTGTGCGTTGAGGCGTAGCGCTGCACGGCCATGCCGACGATCTCGCGGGCCAGCCGTTCCGCGTTCTGCTTGAGTTCCTGCTCCTGCTTGAGGATCAGGCTGCCGGTCTCGTTCTTGAGGTCCTGCTCCATTCGCTGCAGCAGCCGGTCGGTCGCTTCCGACTTGCTGAGTCCGCTGATTTTGTAGAGCTCTTCCTGCTCCTCCTTGACGAGCTTCTCGAGTTCGCGCTCCCGGATCTCGATCGCCTTGCCCCGCTCGGCGAGGCGGTTCTGCGACGTCTCGATCATCCGCTCGCGTTTGCGGAGGTTCTCCTGCTCCTCTTCCAGCTGCGATTCGCGGCGGTCGATCTTGCGTTCCTGCTCGCGCAGTTCTTCACGCGTGCCGCTGAGCTGGCGTTCCAGCTCTTCCCGACGCTGCAGCAGTTCTTCCTTCGCCTCGAGTTCCCTCGTCTTGCGGAGGGCGTCCGCCTCGCGCTCGGCCTCCTTGAGGATCTCGTCGCGGGTGCGAAACGCCGCGCCCCGCCGGACGCGGTCGAAGAAGAAGCCCAGGACCGCCCCGAGTGCGAGTCCGACGATTCCGGCTGTGATGATGTCGCCCATTGCGGGTCGTCGCCAGGCGCGGCGATCCCGGTCCCGTCAGCGCGGTGCAGGCGCCCCTCGGCACCGGGCTGTCTCTGTCAGCTCCCGCTCAGAACAGTGATTGTTCTGTGCAGGAGCCGACGCCGCCCGACGAAGCCTCAGGCCGGAACACGCAGGTTCGGCGTCGGAGGACCGTTCCTCCGCGCGACTGCGCTCTGGAAGCACCGCACTCAAGAGAAGGTCAGAACCGCCGGATGCGAGGTCCGGAATGCAGAAAACGTCCCCCGCCGCCACGCGCCCGCGGACACCAGGGTCCGGGCGGCGCCGTTCCCCGGAGTGCGTGCAGCACCGCGCTCCACAGGGGAGGCGAGGCCGAAACGCTCAGGGAACGCACGCTCTGTTCGGCTGCCGGCGAACCGGGAATCCGCACCGGAACCAGTGCGGACCGGCCCAGCAGGCAGCGGACGATCATCGCGATCAATGCGTCCAGACAGCTCATGCCACGACCATCAAACGGGGACGAACCTGGTACAGCTCTTTTTGGCCGACGAGGTCCCCTCCGGGAAACGGACTGCTGCTGCCCATGCAGGCAGCGCCCGCTGCGGTCGGAACCGTCGTGACCCAACCCAGCCTCTCGAACGCAAGCACTTCCACCGGGCCGGCAGCGCCGTCAGGCAATCAACAGGACCGTGGAAATTGTTAACGTCAGGCCAATCGCCGCGCAACGGGGCGCGAAGATTGACGGGGGCCATCCTATCATCCCGCCGGGGGGGGTCAACCAAACGGGAGTTTGGCGATTTCCCGCGGTGCGGGAGCGAGTCCGCGTGGAACGGCACAGGTCGTTCCGGAGTTCGCCGTGTGTTGCAGTGAGCCCAGCGGACGGCACAGAGGACTGTGCCTGCGACTCTTATGCGGGCCGACTTACTTCATTCCCTGGGAAGCTCCAGGCGGCAGCAGCCGAAGTCGAGATAGTCGGGCGATCTTGCTCCGCGGGCGCGCTGCAGGACGTTCGCACGCAGACTGTAATAGATGAATCTTCCTTCGCGCCGCGTCTGAACGATGTCGGCGTGCTTGAGGATCCCCAGATGATGCGACACGGTGACGACCTCGACGTCCAGCCGGTTCGCGATGTCGCTGACGGCGAGCGGACCCTGCCGCAGCGCATCGACGATGCGGATGCGGATCGGCTCGCTGAGGGCCTTGAGTTGCTCGGCGCAGCTTTCGGATTGGAGCGAGTCTTTGTCCACGATCGGGGCTGGAGAGTTGCGACGAGAGAGGGAGCGGTCCATTCGCCGCCCATCTTAGGACTGCCGTGGGTCTCCATCAATTGCCGGCGTGCCGCCGGCGATCAGAGGTTGAGAGGAGCCGGCTTGTGCGGTGGAGGCAAGCGTGGTGCCGGAGTTCGCCGTGTTTTGTCCGCAGCCCAGCGGACGGCACAACGGACTGTGCCTGCGACGACCGAGGGCGTTGTTCGCCGTCGTCTCCAAGAACCTACACGTCGAATGCTTCGCCGTTTTCCTGAAATTGCACGCGGTACAGGTCGGTGCGGCGATCGTTCCAGTTCTGGACGGAGCCCGCCTGCCGGTGGTGGGCGAGGAGGTCGATGTCGAGGTCGTGGATGATCATGGTCTCGACGTTCGGATTGCATTCCGCGGCGACAGCATCGCGGGCGAACTCGATGTCGGCCGGTGTGTAGATACCGGACTGGGCGTAATGGATGTCCGCATTCTCCACGAACGGCAGATTCCCGGTGCAGCCGGAGATTGCCACGTAGAGGTGGTTCTCCACGCAGCGGGCCATGGAGCAGTGCCGGACGCGCAGGTAGCCGTGACGTGTGTCGGTGTTGAAGGGGACAAAGATGATCTGGGCCCCTTTCTGGGCGGCAATGCGGGTCGTCTCGGGGAATTCGATGTCGTAGCAGATCTGGATGGCGACCTTCCCGCAGTCGGTCTCGAATACTTCAACACGGTTCCCGGGCGTGACGCCCCACCAGCGGCGTTCGCTGGGAGTAATGTGCAGCTTGTACTGCTTGCCGATCGCCCCATCGCGGCCGAAGAGGTACGAGATGTTGTAGAGCGTGTCGTCCTCAACCGAGAACTGCGATCCGCCGACGATGTTGACGTTGTAGCGCACCGCCAGGTCGGCAAAGAGGTCCAGGTACTGCGGCGTGTACTCGGCGAGCTGGCGGGCCGCCAGTCCCGGTCGCGTCGCCTCGACGCACGAAAGCAGCTGCGTGGTGAACAGTTCGGGGAAGAGGACGAAGTCCCCCTTGTAATCCGACGCGACGTCGATGAAGTATTCGCACTGCTTGGCGAATTCGTCGAAGCTGTGGATGGTCCGCATCTGGTACTGCACGACGCACAGCCGGATGAGATCGTGCACGTAGCGGAAGCGGCGATGCTTGCTCGGCTGATAGTCGAGGTTCAGCCACTCGCAGAACGTCGCGTATCCACAGGAGGCCTCGTCAGACGGCATGTAGTTGGGGATGAGGCCGCGGAGCGCGAAGCCGTTGGAGAGCTGCGGCGTGAGCACCGGGTCGTAGATCGCCTTCTCCGACACCCGCTCGACGTATTCGCGGGCCGACATCTCTTCGGAGTGGGGCTTATAGCCGGGAATGCGGCCGCCGATGATCATGCGCGCCAGGTTCCGCTGCCGGCAGAGGTCCTTGCGGGCTTCGTACAGACGACGGGCCAGCTTCATCCCGCGGAACTCGGGATCGACCATGATCTCGATCCCGTACAGCGTGTCGCCGCGCTGGTCGTGGTTGCGGATATAGCCGGAATCCGAAACGGCTTTCCAGTTATGCCACTCCAGCCCGGCCGACGCCTTGAGAATCAGCGAGCTGCTGGAGGCCGCCAGCTTGCCGTCCACCTCCACGCACAGTTGTCCTTCGGGGAAAACGCGCAGCTGACTTTCGATTTGCTCGCGGCTCCAGGGGACCATGCCGGGGAAACAGCGGAGCTGCATCTGCACGAGTTCGTCATAGTCCGCCGACGTGAGGGGCCGCACGCGGATGGCCCACTCATGCTGGGTGAGATCGATCGGTCCTTGAGGTGCGTCCTTCATGGTGCACGATTCCGGTTGCAGCGGCTTCAGGTTTCGAAAAGACTCAACATCCACCATTGTAATTGACCAGCGCGAAGCCTGATACATGGGTCCGCGCGCCGATGCGGCCTCTGTCATGGACTTTCTGGCGACTCCTCTCCGGCGACGAGTCCTGTTCGCCGCCCTGTACCTGAGCGAAGGAGCACCGATCGGCTTCCTCTGGCTGGCGCTGCCGACGTGGTTGCGAGTCGCCGACGTTCCCATCGAGCGGATCACCGCGTTTACGGCGCTGCTCGTCGTGCCGTGGACGTTCAAGTTCGCCTGGGCGCCGCTGGTCGACGTGCTCCGCGGGTCACGGTGGACGCTCAAGCAGTGGATCATCTCCGCCCAGTGCGTAATGGCCGGCGCCATGGTCCCGCTGTTCTGGCTGGACCTGCGGGCGGACTTCAGCACGATCGTGAGCCTGCTGCTCGTCCACGCGCTGGCGGCCGCCACGCAGGACGTGGCGATTGATGCGCTGTGCATCTCGGTGACCGATCTCGCGGAGCGCGGCCGGCTCAACGGCTGGATGCAGACCGGGATGCTGCTGGGCCGCGCGATGTTCGGCGGCGGCGCGCTGCTGATGGCGGCCCGCATCGGGAATCAGGCGGTCACCGGACTGCTGATTGCGACAATTGCCGGCTCCATGCTGCTCCTCGCCGGCTCCCGTCCGCCGGCCGCCGGACTCGAACAACCGTTGCGGGAACGGGCGATTGAGGTGTGGCGCGAATTCGTGCGCGCGGCCGCCGCGCTGAGCACCTGGCAGGGACTGCTGTTCGCATTCCTCGGCGGCGCGGCGTTCAAGTCGCTGGAAGTCGTCCTCGGGCCGTTTCTCGTGGATCGCGGCTATTCGAAGGAGGAGATCGGACTGTTCACCATGCTTCCAATGATCGGGCTGATGGTGCTGGGGGCGCTCTCCGGCGGGTGGCTCGCTGACCGCATCTCCCGCCGGCTTTGCGTCGCGCTCTCGCTGCTGTCGTTCGTGCTGCCGATTGCCATGCTGGCCGGGGCCGACTGGATGTGGGAAGGAGAGCGCGGCGCGCACCTGTTGACGCTGCTGGCCGCCACGGCGTTTGGAATCGGGGTGTTTACGGCGGCTTCCTACGCGCTCTTTATGGACCTGACGCGCCGAGGCATTGCCGCGACACAGTTCAGCGCCTTCATGGGAGCCACGAACGGCTGCGAGTCCTGGTCGAGCCTGGCGGTCGGGCAGATCATCGCCGCGAGCAGCTACAGCACAGCGTTTCTGGCGATGTGCGGCGCCTCGCTGCTGGCGCTGCCGCTGCTGTGGTGGATGCGGAGCGCCCGCGACGATGAAGTGCACCCCACTGCCGTATCAACGCTGTGAATCGGCGCGGCCGACTGCTTGCGGTCACTATTCATCGTCGGAGCCGGCCTTTGCATCGGCGGCGGCCTGTCGCTGCTTGAGGAACGACGAGATTGCGTCGGCCGCGGCCTGAATCTCCGGCGGGGTCGGTTCGCTCTCGGCAGCGGGCGGCCGTTGAGGCCGATTCGTCCGGTGCCATTCCCAGAAGATTGTCGGGACATATCCAGCCGATACGGCAATGTGATCCGGGATCTGCAGGTCCGCCAGGTCGACGACGTCATTCCCAACGAAGATCGTCAGCGTCGGCGGGACCGCCACCGGCGTCTCTTCGAATTGCATCACGCCGAACTTTCCACCGGGAAGCCGTTGGTACCAGTCGTTGATCTGCTGCTGATTGCCAATCGAAAACAGCGCCGGCGTTCCGTTGCCTTCCGGTAACGACAGCACCCAATCGAGTCCGCGCGGCTCCGACATGGGAGAGAGTCGAATCTGCAGATTGTCGGACTCGATTCGACCGAAGGCGGCGATGACCTTGTTGAGCTGCTCCGAATCGGCTGCGTGAAGCTCGTAATGACACACATCGCTCGGCCACTCACTGAACCAGCCGTTCCAGCCATCCTTCCGCTCCGGGAGTTCGAGGAACTCCCTGGTCCCTTCGGGCCAATGTGACTGTTCGTGCACCGGCTGTCCGACGGTCGCAACCTGGCTCGTCCCTCCGGCCCCGTGGACGCGACCAGAGCCGAGTCCAATGATAACCATCACCAAAAAAGCGGCGGCTCGGGTCGTCGTGTGTGCAAGTCGGTGCATGTCATCGTCCAAGAATGAACGCAGGATTACCCGCTCTGATCACGTCCCCCGGGCCGGTCTCTTAGCAGAATTCGCTGGGCCTGGTGAAGATCCCCATCCGGAGCAGCGGCCGTCCGCGGGATTGGTAAAGCAGGATCGACGATGTCACGGCGACGTCGACGCATCGGAAGCCGGAATGGCGCGGCCGTGGGGATCGACGTCAGGCGATTCGAGCTCGCTGGTGAGTTCGGTCTCGATCTGCCGATCAATGAAGTGCTCGACGCGGTGGGCCGGGGCGTGAAGATGGTCCTCGGGGAGGGCGAAGTGCTTCTGCAGATACGCCTCCCACAGGCGGTGCGCGCGCACGAGCTTCTGGGCCGATTCGCGACCGCGCGGCGTGAGTTCGTACCCCGCCTTTGTCTCGACGAGCAATTGCTTGCGCTTCAGCCGCCGGACCGTGAGAACGCGGAGCCAGCGCCCCAGGCCCAGGCGCTGGGCGACAAGCGTCGGCGCCAGCGACGTCGATGCGTCCAGGTCGCGCTCCTCCATACGGTAGAGCAGTCCGAGCAGGTCATCGCCGGCAATGCGGATGGCGAGTTTCGCCTGTCCCGCCAGCGTGGCGGCCACGCCCTGCCGCGGAGAAAACAGCCACGCGAAGACGAACAGGAACGCGGCGACCACCGGCACCATCCCGCTCGTGAGGACGTCTTCCACTTCCGGGAACCCCAGCGACGGCAACACGCGGGACGGCAGCGTGCGGGCGATGATGTGGCCCGCGACGCCGCTGATCGCCGCCAGCACCAGACTCAGCAGGATCATCGTCCGCAGGCGGTGAGTGAGGAGATACGCGGTGGCGGCGGGCGTGATCAGCAATCCCACGACGAGAATGCTGCCGACGGACTCGAACGCCGCCACGACGGTCACCGCCGTTGCGGCCATCAGGCAGTAATGCATGATGTGGGCGTTGACGCCAAGCGTTGTCGCGAGCGCAGGATCGAACGCGGCCAGCTTCAGTTCCTTATAGAACACCAGCATCAGGGCCAGATTCAGCAGCAGGGCCGTGCCGTTGACCTGGATGGCGCGCGGGATGCCCTCCTCCCAGATGACGGTCTCCAGCAGTCCGAACAGGACGCAATCGGGATCGATGTGCACCGAGTCGGCCAGCAGCCGCATCAGGAACAGGCCGAGCGCAAAAAACCAGGTGAAGACCACCCCCAGCGCCGCGCCGCTCTCGACGCCCCCCAGCTTCTGGACCAGTTCCGTCAGGAGCGAGGTGAGCAGCCCGATCGCCACCGCACCGATGAACATGGCAAGGTGCAAAGCGCCTCCGGCGCCGAGCGGTCCCAGCCAGCCCGCTTCCGAGAGCCAGTGCGCTGTCAGAAAGGCGATCACCGTGCCTGGCAGCGCCGTATGGCTGAGCGCGTCCCCCATCATGCTCTGTCTGCGCAGCAGCAGCCACACGCCGGGCAGCGCGCACGACATCGCCGCCACCGCGGCAGTCGCGGCGATCTTGATGTCGGCAGCATGGTCGGCGAAATAGGTCACGGCTGGTCTATGGTCGATGGTCGATGGTCGATGGAGCAGGGACGGCAGCTTCGTTCTGATCCCTTGAATCCCCGACTCCTTGAATCCTTGACTCCTGGTCCCCAATCGGATGCGGACTCGCAGGCACGTCCGGCTCATGTTGCGTGTGCAGTGTGCGCTCGAGCTCCCTGATGACGCCCGGATCGATGACGTGCTCGATCAGATCGGCCGTGTGATCGACGTGACTGGCCGCGACGTCGGCGTAGCGCATCAGGTACAGCTCCCACAGCCTGTGATTGCGGACCAGCCGCCGGGCTTCGGCCAGTCCCTGCTCCGTGAGCCGCACGCTGCCGTTCGTCGCCTGTAGCAAATCGCGCGATGTCGCCCAGTTCAGCAGCCGCCGACGGTCGCCGGCGCTCCAGGCGCGGGCGGGGGCGATCTGGTCGATGGGAATATCGGCCGACATCAGCCGGGCATCTTCCGGTTCGCCCCCAGCGCGATCCTCCGCAACCTCGAACGCAGCCCGCAGCAGGTCGTCGCGGGCGATGCGTCGCTCTAGTCGAACGTGCTCCAGCCAGCGCCATACCGCACCGCGGCGCGTGCCGAACGCCAGACTGATGGCGAACAGCACGCCCGCGACAAGCACGATCGTCGCGCCCGCGGCGACGCGGGGGATCGCGGCACTCAAAGCGATTCCAACGACCGCACTCAGGCCACCCAGCGCCGCCGAGAGCAATGTCAGGCGGCGGATGTCGTCGGTCCAGAAACGGGCCGCGGCCGCCGGGGTGATGAGCGTCGCGACCACCAGCAGCAGTCCGACGCTCTGCATCCCAATGATGGTGACGGCCGCCACAAGCGTGATCAGCACCGCGTCCAGCAGAAACACCGGCCACCCGCTCGCCGCGGCGTATCCGTTGTCGAAGCAGAGCAGCGTGAACTCCTTGAAGAACAGCAGCGTGAGGACGAGGATGATCGTGGCGGCGGCGGCGAACAGTTGCACATCGGCAGCGAGCAAAGAGGCCGTCTTGCCATTGAGGTACGTCTGCAGACCGGCCGCGGCGCCGGTGGGAACGCGCTGCACCACGCTGAACAGCACCACGCCTCCGCCGTAAAAGGCGCTGAGGACGATGGCGAGGGCCGCGTCCGACTTCACGCGGGAGTACCGGTCCACCAGCATCACGCACAATGCCCCCAGCACCCCGGCGATGAACGCGCCGCTCAGCAGCACCGGCAGGCTGCGGGCCGAACCGGGACTGAGGATGACGGCGATCAGAAATCCGCCGGCGATCCCCGGCAGCGCCGCATGACCCACCACGTCGCCGATCAGCGCCCGGCGTCGCAGCAGCATGAAGACCCCCACGACACCCGCCATTGCGCCCAGCAGCGACGTCCCCAGCAGGACGGTCCGCGTGTTCGGATCCTGCAGCGTCAGCACGCGCATCAATCGCTCGAACGCCGACGGGGCGGCGGCGGCCAGCAGCGCGGGGTCGAGGATGTCGGCGAGCAGGAACGGCATAACAATGTAGCCGCGTCACGAAGTGACGCTGTTACTATGGATTCTATCGCGCATGGGAGTGCGTCGGAGGTTGTCCCAATTGATCGCTGGGGGATCGTTCGGCACGCAGCGGACGGCACACAGAGTGTGCCTGCGACTCTTCACCTCGCCATCTTGCTGCCGACCTGGTCGAGGAGCGAGAGCTTGCCGCCGTAGGTGGCGCGGAGGTTGTCGTCGGTAAAGACGTCCTCCACCGGGCCGGCGGCGACGACGCGCATGTTGAGCAGCAGCACGTCGTCGAAATACTCGGTGACCGTCGGCAAGTCGTGATGGACCACCAGCGCTGTCTTGTCCTGCGATCGCAGCTCTCGCAGCAATTCGACGATTGCCCGCTCGGTGGCGGCGTCCACACCGGCGAACGGTTCGTCCATCAGGTATAGGTCCGCTTCCTGCGCCAAGGCGCGGGCCAGGAACACCCGCTGCTGCTGTCCGCCGGAGAGCTGGCTGATCTGACGACCGGCGTAATCGGCCATCCCGACGCGATCCAGAGCCGCTCGCGCCTTGTCACGCCAGCGGCGCGTCACGGGCCGGCACCAGCCAATCTGCCGGTAGAGCCCCATCGCTACGACGTCCAGCGCACTCACCGGAAAGTCCCAGTCGACGCTGCTGCGCTGCGGGACATAGGCGACCCGGCTGCGTTGCTCGCGGTATGGCTCGCCGAACACACGCACTTCGCCTGAGACCTTGGGAACGAGATCGAGCGCCGCCTTGATGAGCGTGCTTTTGCCGGCCCCATTGGGACCCACGATGGCGACGAGACGCCCCGGTGATGCGATGTAGTCGACGTCCCACAGCACCGGCCGCCGATGGTAGGCCACTGTCATGTCATGAATCGACAGAGGGGCCGCCGCGGGATGATCGCGGCCGGCGAGATTCGGCATCGAATCGGTGAGTGTCGACATCCGGTGACCATCCGCCCCAATGACGGGCGTCCTGCAAAGTAGCCGCGTCACTCCGTGCCGCGGAATCAGCTCAAATAGGAAGTCGTGCCGGCCGACGCATACCGCTTCCGGTTCACGGAGTGCCCCGGCTACTTCTGGGTCAACTGTCCGCGGAAGCCGGCCGTCGGCGCTTCGCCGCCGAGAGCGCGGGCGATGGTGGTGGCGTTGTGGTCGATCATGCCGATGTACGTCCCCTCGTAGGTGCCGGGCGCCCCCATTGCATCGGAATAGAGAGTTCCGCCAACGTTGACGGTCCAGCCGCGCTGGGCCGCGCCTTCAATGACGGCCTCCAGGTTGCGGGAGTTCACGCTGGATTCGACGAACACCGCCGGGACCTCGTTGGTGACAAGGAACTCAACCAGCTGGTTGATATCGTCGACGCCAGCTTCGGATTCCGTGGTGATGCCCAGGACAGCCTCGACCGGAATGCCGTACGCGCGGGAGAAGTATCCGAACGCGTCGTGGGCCGTGACGAGGTACCGCTGCGATTCCGGAATGCTGGCAATGACGCCGCGCACGTACTCGTCGAGTTCGGCGAGTTCCGCACGGTACCGCTCCGCGTTGGCGCGGTACTCCCCGGCATGTGCCGCATCCTGCTCAGCAAGTGCGGTCGCTACAAACTCGACCGCCTCGCTCCAGGCGGAGACATCGTTCCAGACGTGCGGATCGGGATGCCCTTCGAACTCGGCCGCGTAGTTGAGGTACGACGGATCGATGTTCTCCGTCACGGCAAACACCGGCCTGCCGCTCGCACCGGCCCGCTTGAGGACTTCGTCCATGCCGGCCTCGAGCAGGAGCCCTGAATAAAACACGACGTCGGCCTGTCGCAGCTTCTCGTGATCGCTGGTGGACGGTTTGTAGAGATGCGGATCAACGCCCGTCCCCATCACCGCGATGACCTCGGCATGCTCTCCGGCCACCTGGCGAACGATATCGGCCACCATGCCCGTGGTGGCGACGATGGTGATTTTGCCGTCGTCCGCGCCCGCGGGCCCGGAGGAAGCGGCATCGCCACCGGTACAGCCCAACAGGGACAGGAAGGGCAGTGCGAGAGCCGCAGCGATCATCCGCACGTTCCCCGCTCGTCTGGACATCTGAAATTCGCTTGGTTGACTGATATTTTGATTTGTCAAAAAAACCGTTTTGTGATTGTAAAACACGACGGCCGGCCGTGCAAGTCGGAACTCCGGCTGCTATATTGCCGGGCTTCCATCACAGCGACCCATTGCAGCCGGATACAGGTCGGATGAACCGCGACAAGAATCTGATTGACGTCAAGCAGGCCCTGGCGGACAAGTACACGCACCTCGCCACCCTCGCCGGGAGCGAGCCGAAGAAGAAAATGTTCATCAACAAGGCCACGAAGTATCGTCGCCAGGTGACGCAAATGCGCCGTGACGGCGTCCGCTGACCATCATACGCAGCGATCGTCTTCGCCCGCGCTTCTTCCCCGGCAATGCCCGCGCGGACGCGGCCGCAAAAAGTCGCAGGCACAGTCCACTGTGCCGTCCGCTGGGGGCGGCGCCGTGCATATGTCCCTCGGGGACCGCGTACCAACCCCCCGCTGCATCTGTGAGCGAAGTCTCGCGGACGCATCCCAGCGGCGGCGGCCGAAATGGGATAGACTTCAGGCAAGCGTTCTCGTCCGGGAGTTCACACCATTTCTGGTTCATTGGCTGACGCGGCGTTTCAGGCCAGCATCGCCCCGGGGGCTTCGACGACTTACGGGGTCGAGCAGACGCTCACGGTCTGCCCCGAAACGAACGAACTGCTCGACGTGCAGTACGACTGGGATCGCGTCCCGGTCCCCTCCTCCTTGCGGGAGTTCGAACGGCGGTGGGGGACGCGGCACAACCCGCTCGACGCCAGCGGCGTCTGGCGTTTTCGCGAACTGTTGCCGTTCGCTCCCGACGACCAGATCGTCACCATCGGCGAAGGGCAGACGATCCTGCAGCGCTCCGACTACGTCGGCCGCTACGTCGGGCTGAAGGAGGGCCGCCTGTTCCTCCAGTACGAGGGACTCAACCCCTCCGGGAGCTTCAAGGACAACGGCATGACGGCCGCGGCGACGCACGCGCGGCTGGTCGGGGCCAAGGTCGCGGCATGTGCATCTACCGGCAACACCAGCGCCTCACTCGCGATCTATGCCAGCACGACGCAGCTATTCCGGGTGATCGTGTTCGTGGGCAGCGGGAAGATCGCTTACGGCAAGCTGTCGCAGGCTCTCGACTACGGAGCGACCACGATCCAGATCCTCGGCGACTTCGACGATGCGCTGGCCCAGGTGCGGCGCGTGTGCGACGAAGGAGGAATCTATCTCTGCAACAGCGTTAACCCGTTCCGCCTGGAGGGGCAGAAGGCGATCATCTACCGCATCCTGGAGGGGCTGCGCTGGGAGGTCCCGGATTGGATCGTGGTCCCCGGCGGAAATTTGGGCAACAGCAGCGCCTTCGGCAAGGCACTGCTCGAGTTGAAGGGACTCGGACTGATCGACCGGTTGCCGAGGCTCGCCGTCATCAATGCCGCCGGCGCGAATACTCTGTACGAGCTCTATGAAAAGAGCGGTCTGCGTTGGAACGGCGGGCGACCGGATCAGGGGCTGATCGACCGGTTCTACGCGGATCTCGATACGCGGGGCGCCAAGGCCAAGACGCTCGCCAGCGCGATCGAAATCAACCGCCCCGTCAACCTGAAGAAATGCCTGCGGGCACTGGAAGCCTGCGACGGCGTCGTCCGCGAAGTCTCTGACGACGAGATCCTCGACGCCAAGGCGCAGGTTGGGGCCGGCGGATTCGGATGCGAGCCGGCCAGCGGGGCCAGCGTCGCCGGAGCGAAGCTGCTGCGGGCACAAGGGGTCATCGCCCCCGGCGACCGCGTCGTCTGCATCCTCACCGGGCATCAGCTCAAGGATCCCACCGCGACGGTCGACTACCACTCCGCCGGCGAGGGGAGCCGCGACCCGCGCAACTTCGCCAACTCCCCGGTCGTCGTCGAAAACGACTTCGCCAAGATCATGGCGGTCGTCCGGCAGCTGGCCAATGCATGATGCCGGCGACCGGAGCACGTGCATTGACGATCGTCGGAAGCCCCTCGATACTCCCCCGGCCATGACGTCGCCGCCCGGATCAGATCGAGAGGGATTCGCCGAGGAATACCCGTTCACGTCCCATTTTCTGGACCTCGACAGGCTGCGTTACCACTATCTGGATGATGGGCCGCTCGCACCACGGGACGGATCGGTGAGCGTCGAGTCGAGTGATTCGCGTTCGGCTCCGGTCCTCCTCTTCGTCCACGGCAACCCGACTTGGTCCTTCGCCTGGCGACGGCTGATCCGGGAGTTGCGATCGCAGTACCGTTGCGTCGCAGTGGATCACATCGGGTGCGGACTGTCCGACAAGCCTCAGGAGTACGACTACACGCTGGACCGGCATATCGAGAACCTCGGCCGGCTCATTGAGCAGCTCGATCTCCGCAACGTCACGCTGGTGGCACACGACTGGGGCGGATGCATCGGGATGGGGGCCGCGGGAAGGATGCCCGACCGGTTCGAACGCTTCGTGCTGATGAACACCGCCGCGTTCCGGTCCACGCGGATCCCCTGGCGGATCGCCGTCTGCCGCGTTCCGCTGCTGGGTGCACTCGGAGTGCGGGGGCTGAATCTGTTCGCGCGGGCCGCGCTGTGGATGGCCATGAGCGATCGCAATCATCTCACGCAGGCCGCGCGGCGCGGGCTGCTCGCTCCCTACGACACATGGGGGCATCGCATCGCCATTCACCGGTTCGTGCAGGACATCCCGCTCCGGCCGTCGCATCCCAGCTATGGAACACTGAGGCAGGTTGAGGAGTCGCTCGTACAGTTCCGCGACGCTCCGATGCAACTGATCTGGGGCATGCAGGACTGGTGCTTCACCCCCGCCTTCCTCGAAGAATGGGAGCAGCGATTTCCAAAGGCAGAGGTGCACCGGCTGACGGATGCGTCCCATTACGTCTTCGAGGACGCACCGGACGAGGTCCTGGCCCACATCCGTCGGTTTCTCCAGAGAAGCCCGGCCGCAACCTGAACCGGGCCCAGAGAACGGGAATGCCCGCTCCACAGGAACCGGTCTTGCCCGAGTGGCCGGGATTCGCGTACTTTCCCGGCCGTTTCATTGCGGAATTGGGGCAGGAGGATCGCTGCCCGGCGCCAGGACGGAGTCATGCTGATGTGGTGCGCGCAGTGCCAGTCGGACGTCGCCACCGAAGTTGCCGCGGACGGGCAGTCGCTGCTATGCACGGCGTGCGGCGGAGAGGTCCGCAAAGTCTTCGCCCCGAGCCTGCACCCGGACGTGCAGCGCGCCCGCGATGTGCTGGCCCGGTTGTCGAAGAACAACTCGGGCGAAGCCAAAGCGAACCCCGCCGGCACCGCTGCTCGCATCGAAACGCCGGAACCGGCCGCAGCCGCTCCGGCCGCGCCATCTGAGCCCACTCCGCAGAAGCCAACCAGCGCTCTGCGCCCCGCCGCCCAGGCGCCGTCTTCCGAGCTTTCCAACAACGACGACGACGCGACGACCCCCGAGGTTGCGGAGCGGCTAATCCCACCCCGCCGTCAGGAGTCACCCCCGGCCGCTGAGGAATCCCGGAAGACGTCGCCGGCTCGGCAGTTTCGGATCGACGCGGCGCATCCAATCAATGAGCGAGCCCGGTCGCATGTGCCGCAGTCATCGCCGACCGCGCGCGCACCCGACCGTCCGTCTCCTCCCGAGGCGCAGCGCGTCCGCCGCGATGACGGCGCCCATGCCTCCGTACCCCCGCCCCACTTCGACGTCGCCGCCTCGGCAAAGAAGCGCCCCCCCGGCCGCAGCGAATCGACCTGGGGACAGCTGATGGCGTACCTCGGGGTCGCCGTCCTCACTGTCGGTACGGCCCTGGTCCTGTGGGGCTACTTCGGCGGGCCCCCGGCCTACGCACCCACCGGCTGGCTGGTCACCACCGCCGGCCAGATGCTGCTCCTGCTCGGCGTCATCACGCTCGTTTCGGGCGGGATGCAGCAGACGACGCACGAGGTCGCTGCTCGCGTCGCCCATTTGGACGGTCGCATGCACCGCATCGAGAGCACCGCCCACGAATTGCTGCACGGTCCGCATTTCGGCCGTTCCCGCTCGGCGGCGTTCGACCGGGAGTCGGCTCAGCACACGGGCGACGTGGACGACTGACTCGCCGACGCCAATCCATCGCATCAGACCACGGTCAGATACTGCACGCTGAACCAGCGCTCGTCGTCGGTCCACACCTGCCGCAGCCGCCAGCCGGCCCGGGACGCCAACCTCGCGAACTGGCCGATCTCGTACTTGTACGAGCATTCGGTGCGGATGAACTCGCCCGGCTCGAACTCGGTGACGAACTCGCCGATCTGGACGCACTGACTTCGGCGGCTCACCAGCTGCATTTCAATTCGCCCCGCCCGCTCATTAAACGGCGCGCGATGCTCGAACCCGTCGAGATCGAAGTCGGCCCCCAGCTCCCGGTTCATCCGCACGAGCAGGTTCAGGTTGAAGTCCCGGGTGACGCCGCGGGCGTCGTTGTAGGCCCGCTCCAGCACCGACCGGTTCTTCTTCAGATCGACGCCGATCAGCAGACCCCCCTGCTTGCCGCACACCCGCGCCATCCCTTTCAGCAGTTTCTCGACTCCGCGAGGCCCGAAGTTGCCGATCGTCGAGCCGGGGAAGTAGATGACGGTGCGGCGGGGCGTCCGCACGGGTTGCGGAACCCGGATCCGCTTCGTGAAGTCCGCACAGACTGGCAGCACTTCGAGTCCCGGATGGCGCTGGCGGATCCGTTCAGCAGACCGATGCAGTGTCTCGCTTGAGATATCCACGGGGACGTATGCCGCCGGCAGCCGCACGTGGTCGAGCAGGATCTGGGACTTCAGGCTGCTGCCGCTGCCGAATTCCACCAGCCGCACGTTATCGCCGACGGCCGCGGCCATTTCGGCAGCGTACCGCTGTGTGATTCCCAGTTCTGTCCGCGTGACGTAATACTCGTCCAGCTCGCAGATCTGCTCGAACAGGTCCGAACCCCGCTCGTCGTAAAAATACTTGCAGGGGAGCGTGCGCGGACGACGCTCCAGCCCCCGGCATACGTCGCGGAGAAACTGTTCACGCGGAGAGAGCGCGGGAGCGGTCGTCAATTGTCGGATGTGATGCATCATGAGAAATCTCGCGCGAGTCGAACTCCAGAGAACTGCCAGCGGGCGGCCGGACCAAAGAAATTCCGATAAGTGGCCCGAATGTGCCCCGGCGGAGTCGCACAGGATCCGCCGCGCAGCACGAACTGGTTGCACATGAATTTGCCGTTGTATTCACCGAGCGCCCCGGCCGCCGGCTGATAGCCGGGGTACGCCGAGTAGGCGCTCGACGTCCATTCCCAGACGTCTCCGAACAGTTGTGCCGGCTCTTCATCCGCCGGGACCTCCAGCGGGCACGGATGCAACGCCCCGGTTTCCAGCAGGTTGCCTTCGATCGGGCGATCCGCGGCCGCCAGCTCCCACTCGACCTCGCTCGGCAGCCGGGCTCCCGCCCATCGGGCGAAAGCATCCGCCTCGTAGTAGCTCACGTGGCAGACCGGCTCCGCCGGGCTGACTTCCCGTTCACCCGACAGCGTGAAAGTCAGCCATGTTCCGTCGCAGCGCCGCCAGTACAGCGGAGCGTCCCATTGATTCGCCCGCACGGCGTCCCAGCCATCGGAGAGCCACAGCTCCGGCCGGCGGTAGCCCCCGTCTCCGATGAACTCCAGGAACTCGCCATTGGTGACGAGCCGCGATGCCAGTTGGAAGTCCTCGACGAACGCCCGGTGCCGCGGGGATTCATTGTCGTATGCGAAACCCTCTCCCTCGTGACCGATCCACGCCAGTTGCGCCTCATAGGAGAACCAGCGCGAAGGCAGAGCCTCTTCCCCGGCATCGGCCAGTGCGGGACGATAAACTGGCTGCAGTGGATTGTGGGACAGGAGATGCTTGACGTCCGTCAGCAGCAGTTCCTGGTGCTGCTGCTCGTGATGCAGGCCGAGTTCAATGATCCCCGCCAGCTCCGGCGAGACGTCTCCCTGCACCAGCAGGCAGGACATCTGCTCATCGACAAACGCGCGGTACTCCTCGACTTCCGCGACGGTCGGCCGGGTCATCAAACCCCGCTGCGGCCGTGCGACGCGCTCACCCACCGAGTTGTAATAGGAATTGAACAGATAGCCGAATTGGGGATGGAACGGCTCATACCCCGCCACCGCCCGGCTCAGCACAAAGGTCTCGAAGAACCACGTCGTATGGGCCAGGTGCCACTTCACCGGGCTGGCGTCGGGCATGGACTGAGCGACGTAGTCGTCAATGCACAGCGGCTCGCACAGCCATTCCGTTAGAGCGCGCACGCTGCGATAGCGCGGCAACAGGCAGTGCGGCTCCGGGAGGGCTTCGGTCTCCGAGGCATCGAGCAGGAGCGGCATGGCATCGAACGCAGGCTGAAACGTGAAGGGGGGGGAGAAGAACCAGGAGGATCGGCCTTATCTCGAGGCGAGCGACGGCACATAACCCTTCGCCACCAATGCCTCGTCCTGCGATTCGGACACGCCCTGGAAATCACCGCGCAACGCCTTGAGCATGTAACGTTCGTGATTGATCTCCGCCGTGGTGCGGACGCCGAGCCTGCGCAGCAGGACGAGAGGAGGGCACCACCCCTGCAAAGCATGCTGGAGCAGAAACGCCTGCACGGCCAGCGGGAGCAGCAGCCACTTTTTGCTCAACGTCGTGCCCAGGAACATGCCGGCAAGCGAAAACGACGGCGCCATCGTCTCCAGGCAGCGTTCGACGTCCCACTCCTGATCGAGTTCCCGCAATCGCCGCTCAATGCCCAGCGGTCCCAGCGACCCGTAGTATTCGATGTTCGCCTCCGTCCGCTGACGGATGCGGTCGTTCACTTCCGGATCGGTATTCAGCGAAACGCGCTGGGCGGTCGGGGGCAGCATGGCATCGTGTCCTTCAGGTGTCTCTCGTGGGCCGACGATGCCGCAGCCCTATGCAATTGACATGCCTCACGACTGTGCGAGCCCGTTCCTCCCGATGATCCGGCAAATCGCCCAATTCCAGCCTCAGAGGGCCGCCGGAGCGTGCGCTCCAGCGGCCCAGGCTGAACGGGCGGCAATCACAGGCAACGCAGAAACGCCACCAGGTCCGTCTTCTCGTCCGCAGTCAGACCCAGCTGCATCACCAGGTTGAAGAACTCGACCGTGTCCTCCAGCGTGAGGCAGCGGCCGTCATGCATGTACGGCGGGCTCTCCTTGATGCCCCGCAGCGTAAACGTCTTGATCGGGCCGTCGCCCGGCTCGTCGAGGAATCGCTGCAGATGCAGGTCGTGCAGCTGGTGATCGAGGAAGAATGGGGCGGGATGGCAGGTCGCGCATTGTCCTTTCCCCCGGAAGATCTCCTCGCCGCGGATCTCGCTCTCGCTCGCCAGTTCCGGGTTCAGCCGCCCCGTGATCGGGTCCAGCTTGGGGGCGGGCGGGAAGTCGAACATGTTCTGCATCTGAGCCATGTGGCTGACCTGCACCCGGTCCAGCACCATGAAGCCCTTCTTCATCGCATGAATCGCGTCGCCGTTGAAGTACGCGGTCCGCTGCTCGAACTCCGTGAAGTCCTCCACCGACCGCAGGCTCCGCTTGGAGCCGTGGATCTGCTGGTGCGCCATGCCGCGCAGGCTGACCGTGTCGATGCGGAACCGCCGCTCCTGCGGACGATTGTCGGGATTCAGATGGAACTGCGCCGTCGTATGGCCGTTGACATGGCAGTCGAGGCAGGTGACGCCCAGGCTCGGCTGCGGGCTCTTGCGGTCATCCGTCGGATTAAACTCCTCCTGCGGGAACGGCGTCAGCAGCAGCCGCAGCCCGTCGAGCTGCACCGGCGTCAGCAGGTCCTTGAACAATCGGTAATAGTTGTTGATCGAAACGACCTCGCCGCGCGACACGTCGCCCAGTTCCGGCCGGTTGCTCAGAAAGATAGCGGGCGGGAATTCGGGCAGAAACGCCTCCGGCAGGTCGAACTCCACGTCATAGCGCTGCAGCCGCGGGAACATTTCGATCTGCATTGCCGGAAAGACCTGACCGCCGTTGACCTGCAGCGGATGCGGCAGCGACGGATACGGGAAGACTCCTTGCTCCTTGATCTCGGCGGGCGTCATCTCCGCCAGCTTCTCCCACGTCATGCCTTCCGGCAGCCGGGCCGTCGGGCCCACGCACAAGGGCTTCCCGCGCGTCATCGTCACTTCCGAATCGAGCTTCGGCTCCAGGTTGTACCGCTGCTCCAGCAGTTCGCGCTGCGCCGCCATCACCATCGGCCGCGCCGCCGTCTCCTTCTCCATGATCTCTTCGAGCGTGGTGAACGGCTCGGGCGCGTTCAGCGGGTCGCGATAGAAATCGAAGCCCGTGATCTTTCCGTCCGCAGGCTGCTCTTCAAATACCGGCGACGACGGCTGTGCCTTCATTGCGTTGAACACATCGGACTTGTCGTGCTCGGACAGTTGCTGTTCCGGCCGCTCCTTCGACATTTCGCGCGGAGTCTGCGCTTCCTCGATGGCGTCCGGCAGCGGAGTCGGGGTTGCGGCCTCACGGTTTCCCGACCGTGGTCGGTCGCGGCGGGGTTGCCGCTCCTGTCCGTCTCCGACCGATGTGAATAGCAGACTCCCGACCGCAACAGCCGCAGCAATGGTCCCCAGCACGATCCGCTTCATTGGTTGAACTCCTGTCGAGTGCGAACTTCGACATCTGAATTGACCGGCAGGGAGTTCTGTATCGGGGTGGTCCGGGTCAGTCCCTGCGGAATCCGACCGGCCCGGAGAAGTGCTGGTGCGCCCAAACGCCGGCACGCCACTCGCGGCAGGTTTCGAAGGTCATCGGTTAACTCACTCCGAAGAATCCGCTCCATGTCGGCTGCCGACTTTCTTCCTCCGCGAAGGTCACTTCCCGCCCTGCGGCGAGCCCGCAGCCCAAAGTCGTAGGCACACTTCGTGTGCCGTCCGCTGGATCCGCTACTACGCTGAGCTTTCGCCGGGGCCGCGTGGTGCGAACCGTGGGAATCGGCTCCGACACCCTTCGAACCTCCCCCACGCTTGCGGAAGTCCGCTCTACGTGGCAACTTCTGTAAACTGGCGGGCCCGATCTCCTGCGATTCGGCCTTTACCCGGTCCAGTCCCGACCGTCACAACGGTATGGGAAATCTGTGCCTCGCCATTGCCGAACGTCCTGCACGTACCGCGGAGCGACGACGTACGATGGCTGTCCCGACCGCCGACCCGGAACGACAACTCGCCGTCCGTGTGGCCCGCCGCGAGTCGGAGGCCGTCATCGCCTTCCGGGCGACGTTCGAGCCGGTGCTCGAAGAAGGCTTCTCCGACATGTCGGAGAAGCTGGCCGAAACGCAGCCTCCGGGCTGTCGCCAACCGTTTGATGACCTGGTTCCGCACGTCGCCGGAGCGTCAGGCGAAGGCTTCATCAAGCAGCTTGCCCTCCGCAAGGAGAGCGCCGGCGATGCGAAACCGTCCGCCCGGCCTGGTCGCCGCCGCAAGGGACGCGTGACGTTCGAAGAGCACGTGCCGTCGCTCTCCCTGTCGGACCTGTTCCTCGCTTCCGCCTGCCTCGCGCGCGACAACGCGGCCTGCCAGAGGCTGGTCGAGATCGTCGACACCCAGGTCGGACGACGGCTGGTGAAGCAGTTTCGCAACCGCCTCTCCGAAGGGCGGGCACAGGAAGTCGTCGACAACGTCCTCAGCCAGGCGTGGTCCGTCACCAACTCGCATCTCGGCACGCCGCCGTTCGACGATGCCGACGACCCCGACGCCGTCCCCAAGACGCGGCTGAGGCTGGAGAAATATCTCGGACTTTCCACGCTCAGGACGTGGCTCTTCTCGATGGCCTATCACATGCTCATCGAAGAGACGCGCGGACCCGGCGCCCCGCCGCAGGGAGAGGCGGGCGAACCGCAGACCGAGATCCGCGGCGAGGACCCGCGCCCCATCGACGACGTCGCCTTCCGCGAACTCGTCGAACGCTTCCGCCCCAGGCTCCAGTCCGACCTCAACCGCGCGCTCCGCGAACTCAGCGATCGCAAGAGCGAGCGCCTCGCCCAGGTAGCCGTCCTCTGGCTCCCGTTGCGTGCTCAGCAGGTCCAGATTGCCCGCATGTACGGCGTCACCAAGGCCCGCGTCAGCCAGCAGGCCAGCGAGATCACCGAATACTTCCTCTCCGCCACCGCAGCCACCTGTCGCGACCTCAGCACCCAATCCGGCATTGCGCACGACACCATCGTCGCCGCACTCCGCAGCAACCTCCCCGCGTTCTTCGAGCCGCTCCTGCTGCAGAAGCTGCTCGACGCCTTTCGCCGTCTGCGCGACGAGCAGCCCCGGCTGTTCCGCCTCGCGTTCCTCAAATGGCGGCAGGCACGGTCGCTCGCCGAAATGGCGGAGCAGATGGAGGAGTCCACCGTCCGCATCGCACGGCTGCAGGAGCAACTGGAGCTGTGGCGCTCCCGCACGCAGGCGCGCATCGCCGAGGAACTCGCCGCGCAAACCAACGTCCCACTCGAGCACCTGAACGACCGGGTGGAAACCGCCCTGGACGAATTGTTCGGAGGGCGCGAGATCTCCCCCGATCTCTCCGTCATACAGGCCTCGTAACCGCGGATTCGCACACTGACCTCGTCCATTCCGGCAACCCATTGACGGCCTTCGCGCCGCATTCATCCGACTGAAACCGAATCACCCGCCCCACCGCGGCAACGCCACGGGGAGGAGCCTACGATGAACATCTGGGACACACTTACCGCCGAGGACGAAACGAGGCTCGACCCCAACCTGCTCGCCGCTTATGCGGAAGGAAGATTGGGGGACGCCGAGCGCGCCCGCGTGCGGCAGCTGATCGACCGCAGCCCGCGCGCCATGGAGATTCTCGACGCCATCCGCACAGAGTTTCCCGTAGAGGCGCCGACGGACAAGCCGCTCCCTTTCGTCGCCGACGGCGGCCGACGTGAATCGCCCGTCACCTGGCGGCGAGCGGTTCAACCCCTGCTCACCGCCGCCGCCCTCCTGATCGCCGTCGGCATCACGTATCTCGCCAGCCGCGGCCCGGACGACCCCGGGACCGTCGCGCATGTCGCGCCCCTCTCACTTCCTCCCGCAGAGAACGTCTACACGCTCACCCCCGAGCAACCGCCCGTCCTGGCGATGCGCCGCACGCCCGCTCTGGCCTACATGGCGTTTGCCGCCCGGGAGATGGGCACGCGCGGTGCCGGCGATGATCTCCCGCCGGAAGAACAGGCCGCCCGACGCAACGCCGTCGACGGCATCGTGCAGCAGGCGACTGCCGACGTCAGCGGCGGCGCCGAGAGTGCTCCGGCATTGCTCGAACTGGCGGCCATCCAGATCGCCGCGGGCCGACTCGCCGAAGCCGAAGAACTCATCAACCGCGCCGAAGCCCTCGACGGAGTCACCGCCACCTCGCTCAACCTGCGGGCCGCCCGGCTGATGACGATCGCTTACACCGCGACCGACCGCACGTCCCAGACGCAGCTCTGGCAACAGGCCGGCCAGCTGCTCGACGAAGCCATCAAGCTCGACCCGGAATTCGCCCTCGCCTACTTCAACCGGGCACTCCTCGAAGAAGACCGCAACAACGGCGACCTGGGCACGTCCATCGAATGGTGGCAGCAGTACGTCAACCTGGAGCAGGACGAAGCCATGCGGGCCGTCGTCGAACAATTCCGCGGCGTCGTGCCCGAGCGAGCGCCCGCCCGTTAATCCGCCGGAATTGAACAAGAGGCAACGACGGTCCGGCTGAATCACCTCGCCCGGCTCCGGGAGCGAATGATCCCGATTCGCCCTGGCTCAACGGTGGAGGCGAGTCGCGTGGTCCGGTTCGTCCATTTCGGGGGCGCTCTTGAGCAGGACGAGTTTGGAGTGCTCCCGCGCCCGGTGTGGGATTGGGCGTGCGAACGGGGGGCTGATGGGGGATAATGCGGCCGTGTGCTGCCATCCCTGCTCCAGCTGACTCATTCAAGCATGAATTCGCCATCGGGCTCAATTCTGGCGCCGCTCTTGCAACAGGCGCGGGCCGGTGATGCCGCAGCGCGCGACCAGTTGTTCGCCAAGTGCCGCAACTACGTGGACCTGGTGGCGCGGGCGCAGGTTGAGAGCTGGATGCGGACGAAGATCGATGCGTCCGATCTGGTGCAGCAGACGCTGCTGGAGGCGCATCGGGGATTCAACGCGTTTCAGGGTCAGACCGAGGCGGAATGGCTGGCGTGGCTGCGGCAGATCCTGACGCACAACACGCACGATTTCATCCGGCGGTTTCGGGCCGACAAGCGGCGGATCGGGCGCGAAGTGCCGCTGACCTCGCCGACCGGGGACGGCTCCGACGTCGTGTTTCACGATCCTCCCGACGACTGCGTGTCTCCCAGCCAGATCCTGGCCGAGCAGGAACGGCAGATTGAACTGGCCGACGCGATCTCGAAGCTCGCTCCCGATCACCAGGAGGTGATCATGCTCCGCAACCTGCAGCACCTGCCGTTCGACGAGGTCGCCGAGCGGATGGGACGATCCCGGCCCGCGGTGCAGATGCTGTGGATGCGGGCGATCCGCAAACTCGAGGAGTTGATGCGGCCGACGGGTGAGACACAATGAGACGCGTACCTCTCCGGGCGACTCGCTCAACGATTCGCCGTCATTGCTCGGCTCGACTCTGAAACCATATGTCGACCGGTTCGTCCGCCACCATCGAACGCAGCGGTTCCAGCGAGGAGCGGCTGTTCGCGCTGCTGGACGCTTACGTGGAGTCGCTGCGCGGAGGAGGAGGGGAAGGGGGGGAACTCGAACCGCCCCCGGAGCTGCTGGAGGCGTTTCCCGAGTTGGGGCAGATGCTCGACTGTCTTGATGCGCTGGAGTCAATCTGCCCGCGACGATCGACCGGGAGCGACGGGTCCACGCTCAGCAGCGGCAGCCCGCTGGCGGAGTCGGCGGAGAAGGCCGCGGCGTTTCCGCGCAACTTTGGCGGTTACGAGCTGCTGGCGGAGATCGGGCGGGGCGGAATGGGGATCGTCTATCGGGCGCGGCACAAGTCGCTGGGGGCGACGGTGGCGGTGAAGATGATCCGTGCGAGCCAGCTGGCCTCGGCGGAGGAGTTGCGGCGGTTCTATCAGGAGGCGCGCGAGGCGGCGCGGCTGACGCATTCGCATATCGTCAAGGTGCACGACGTCGGGGAATGCGAAGGGCAGCATTACCTGGTGATGGACCTGGTGGAGGGGACGACGCTCGCCAGCCTGCTGAGCGAAGCGGAACCGATGGAGCCGGAGCATGCGGCGGCGATGCTGGCCGACGTGGCGCGGGCGGTGCATTACCTGCATACGCAGGGGATCATCCACCGCGATCTGAAGCCCTCCAACGTGCTGGTGGACGCGGAGGGCGAGCCGCATCTGACGGACTTCGGGCTGATCAAGGTGCTGTCGGGTGACAGCCGCGAGACGACGACCGGGACGATCATCGGCACGCCCTGCTACATGTCTCCGGAGCAGGCGCGAGGGCAGTCGGCGCATGTGACGGCACGCAGCGACGTCTACAGCCTGGGGGCGATGCTGTATGAAATGCTGACGGGGCGGCCGGTGTTTCGGGAGGAGAATCCGCTGGACACGCTGCTGTGCGTGCTCGAGCGGGAACCGCAGTTGCCGCGGAAGCTGAACCCCCGCGTGCCCGACGATCTCGAGCAGATCTGCCTGCGATGCCTGGAAAAGAATCCGGAGCGGCGGTACGAGTCCGCGGCGGCAGTCGCCGAGGACCTGGAGCGGCATCTGCGGAAAGAGCCGATTCAGGCGCCGGCTGTGAGCGTCTGGCATCGGCTGCAGCGCTGGGTCCGCCGTGAGCCGGCGCTGGTGTCGCGGATGCTCGGCCTCGGGATCGGTGCGGGCATCGTGCAGGTGAATTTCATGCTGTCGACGGCGGAACATCCCGATCACTGGCTGGTGATGGGAGTACTCGTGCTGTGGGGGGTGCTGTCGATCGCCTTGCAGAAGCTGCAGGGAGCGGGGCGGCTGGCGGCGACGATTCCTTTCCTATGGGCTTCCCTGGACGGACTGCTGTTTACCGTCGTGCTGTTTCTGGCTGACGGACCGAGCGACCTGCTGCTGGCCGGCTATCCGATGCTGGTGGCCGCATCGGGCTTGTGGTTCCGTGTGCGGATGGTCTGGTTCATGACGGCGGTGTGCCTTGCTGCATCGGCCGTGCTGCTGCTGACCGGACCGGAGCGTCCGGACCTGCCGTCGCACTATCCAGGGCTGTTTGCCGCGATGCTGCTGATCGCGGGGATGATCGTGGCGTATCAGGTGCATCGCATTCGAGTGCTGAGCCGGTACTTTGAGCATCGCGGCGTGCGGCGCGGGACCGGGAGCTGTTGACGGCGGTATTTGCGTGGCGGAGCGTCAGGGCCTACGGAAACTGCGCCGCGGGTCTACACTTAGGGAAGCAGGAATTGGAAGAGGGGCCGCAGTACCGTCTGGATCCCGATGCACGACCACGACCACGACCATGCACATGCTCACGGCCACGGCGCGCAGCGGCAGCGCAGCCGGTTGACCGCCGCGCTGGTGTTGGCGGCGGCGTTCATGGCGGCGGAAGTCATCGGGGGGCTGCTCAGCAATTCGCTGGCGCTCCTGGCGGACGCAGGTCATATGCTGTCGGACGCGGCGGCGCTGGGGCTGAGCCTGTTTGCGGTGTGGATTGCGTCGCAGCCTCCGGGTCCGCAGCGGACGTTCGGATATCACCGCGCGGAGATTCTGGCGGCGCTCGTTAACGGCGCGACGCTGATCGCGGTGTCGGCGGCGATTCTGTATGAGGCATGGGAGCGGTTGCGGGAGCCGCCCGAGATCGCGTCGGGGCTGATGCTGTGGATCGCCGTGGGAGGGCTGCTCGTCAACGGGGCGATGCTTTGGATTCTGCACGGGGGGCGGAACGAGAACCTGAATCTGCGCGGCGCGTGGCTGCATGTGCTGGGAGACACGCTGGGGAGCGTGGGGGTGATCGCGGCCGCGATCTGTCTCAGGTTGTTTGGCTGGCTATGGGTGGATCCGGTCGCCTCGGCCCTGATCTGCGTGCTGATCGTGTTCTCCTCCTGGCGGCTGTTGCGGGAAGCCGTGAGCGTGCTGATGGAGAGCGCTCCGGCCAACATCCCGGTGCAGGACGTGCGGGAGTGCCTGCTGGGGGTCGCCGGGGTGCGGGACGTGCACTGCCTGCACGTCTGGCGGATCTCCAGCGGCATCGATTCGCTGTCGGCCCACGTCGTGGTGGACGCTCAGCACGCGGCCGATGCGCAACTGAGGGCGCTGCGCCAGACGCTGCAGCAGCGCTTCGAGGTGGGACACATCACGCTGCAGGTGGAACCCGAAGGCTTCACCGCCTGCAGCGATCGCGAGCCCGGCGCATGTGGAGCGAGCGAACTCCCGGCCCAGCAGTGCCGCATCGAACGCGGAACCTGACTCACGCGACGACGCCGCCGTTTCGCCGCGACTCGAAGAGGAGCGCGTCGCTGACGGCAGCCGTCGTCAACTTGTGGACCCGTCCGCATCGAACGCGAACGAATGGAATTCGCTGTGACGCGAGTCGCGGCGGCGCTTCGCTGCAGGGAAGTCCGGCACGTCGGCGTCCGTTTCCGCAGCTGGAATGGGAACGACAGCCCGTCCGAGTTCGAAGGTCCCGCTGGAATCGAGGTTCAGAGCATCATCGACCATGGTTTCGTCCATGCTGCACCTCCGTTGGGAGTTTCCGCGACGAGACGTGACAGGCGTGCGTGACAGGTTCCTCTGATTGTCCCCGATGGGAGCCGATTTGCAATGATTTTCGAGGGGCGGCGGTTGCCGCTTTCGGATTCCGGAAGTTCTCGTAGAATAGGACGAATCTGCCGACGCTTGGGCACCGGATCAGATCAAGCCGATGACACGACACAACTTGCGACACGTGCTCCCGTTCCTGCTGGCCCTGGCGGCCACGTTGCCCGCCCGCTCCGACGAGCCGCCGGTATTTACGGCAGACGAGATTCGCTTCTTTGAGAGCGAAGTGCGGCCGGTGCTGGTGAAGCGGTGCTATGAGTGCCACGCCGCAGAGAAGCAGAAGGGGGCGCTGCGTCTCGACAGTCGCGAGGGCGCCATTGCGGGCGGCGATTCGGGACCGGCGATCGAACCGGGAGACGCCGAGTCGAGCCTGCTGGTGGAGGCGATCCGGTATGAGTCGTACGAGATGCCGCCGGACGGGCAGCTTCCGGAGGATGAGGCGGCTGCCTTGATCAAGTGGATTGAGATGGGCGCACCCTGGCCGGCTGGCGAGGTCGTTGCCGCGGCGAGGTCAGAGCCGGCGATCACCGACGAGGATCGCGCGCACTGGGCGTTCCAACCCCTGACACATCCGACGCCCCCCGACGTGAACGACAGCGGGTGGTCGCACAACGAGATCGATCGTTTCCTGTGGGCTCGGCTGGAGGAGGCCGGCCTGAGTCCGGCGCCGGAGGCTTCCAAAGAGACGCTGGTTCGCCGGTTGTATCAGGACGTCATCGGACTGCCGCCGACGCCGGAGCAGGTGGACGCGTTTCTGTCGGACGATTCGCCGCAGGCGGTCGAACGGCTGGTGGACGAACTGCTGGAGAGTCCGCGCTACGGCGAGAAGTGGGCCAGCTTCTGGCTGGACCTGGTGCGCTACGCCGATTCCGACGGCTACAAGCAGGATGACTTGCGTCCCCATGCGTGGCGGTATCGGGACTATGTCATCGCTGCGTTCAATGAGGACAAGCCGTACGACCGGTTCGTGCTGGAGCAACTGGCGGGAGACGAAGTCGCGCCGCACGATCCGGATGCACTCGCCGCCACCGGCTACTTCCGGCACGGCATCTACGAATACAACCAGCGTGACGCCATGGGGCAGTGGCGCGACATGCTCAACGACATCACCGACAACGTCGGCGATACCTTCCTCGCGATGGGGATGGGCTGCGCCCGTTGCCACGATCACAAGTTCGATCCCCTGCTGCAGAAGGACTATTTCCGGCTGCAGGCGTTCTTCGCGAACCTGACTTTCCGGGACGACGTGCCGCTGGCGACGCCCGAGCAGATCGCGGCGCATGCCGAACAACAGGCCGCGTGGGAAGCGGCCGCGGGGGATGTGCTGGCCCGGATGGATGAGATCACCGGGCCGAAGATGAAGTCGGCGGAGAAGGCCGCGGTCGGCAAGTTCGTGGAGGAGATCCGCGCGATCTGGGCGAAGCCGGCCGACGAGCGCACGCCGTATGAGAAACAGATCGCGGACCTCGTCTATCGCCAGGTTTTGGGCGCGGAAACGACTTCGATCCGCAAGTTGTCGAAAGAAGAGCAGGCGGTGTGGGATGAACTGGAGGCCGAACTGGCGCAGTCCGATCCGCTCAAGCCCGCGCCGTTGACGCCGGGACAGACCGTCACCGATACCGGTCCGACCGCCCCAGTGGTCTTCATTCCGGATCGCGAGCGGCTGGGGGAAGTCGATCCCGGATTCCTCACGATCCTCGACCCGGAGCCGGCCGTGATTGAGCCGGTCCCGACGGCGCCGGATTCCACCGGTCGCCGCACGGCATTCGCCCAGTGGCTCATTCGGCCGGACCATCCGCTGACGTCCCGCGTGATCGTCAACCGCATCTGGCAGCAGCACTTCGGCACGGGACTGGTGGCGACCCCCAGCGATTTCGGAAACCTGGGACAGCCTCCGTCGCATCCCGAACTGCTGGACTGGCTGTCGGCCGAGTTCGTCAATCATGGCTGGAGCCTGAAGCGGCTGCATCGAGAGATTCTGACGTCGGCCGCGTTCCGGCAGAGCTCCATCCATCCCGCTGCGGCGGCGGCCGAGCAGCTCGATCCGGCGAACCGGCTGCTGTGGCGCTTCCCCGTGCGGCGGCTGACCGCGGAGCAGATTCGCGACTCGATGCTGGCCGTGTCGGGGGAACTCAAGCTGGGAACGGGGGGGCCGGGTGTCGAAGGGAACAAGCCGCGGCGCTCGGTGTACGTGAAGGTCGAACGGAACGCGCGCGACGCCGTGCTGGACGTGTTCGACCTCCCGGACCGGATCATCGGCACCGGCGAGCGAACCACGACAACGACTCCGACGCAGTCGTTGCTGATGATCAACGGCGGGCCGGTGCTCAAGTGGGCCGAGGCATTTGCGCAGCGGGTTGAGAACGAGGTGCCGGGGAGTGCGGACTCTCAGGTGCGGCACGCCTACCGGCTGGCGTTCGGACGCGATCCCACGGGGGAAGAGCTGGATCGCGCAACGGCGTTCCTGGACGCTGAGCATGGCGACGGGACGCTGACCGACGTGTGCCACGTGCTGCTGAATTCCAACGAGTTTCTGTACCTCGACTGATCCGCCCACCTGACTCTCGCCCGCGCGGTCATCCGGTCCCGACTCGACTCGCATTGAATGTCGCTGCTCAAGCTCGCCGGCGGAACCGTCTACGACCCGCGCCATAACATCGACGGTGAAGTCCGCGACCTGTGGGCGCAGGACGGACGGATGATCGCGCCGCCGTCCGATCCCGGCGTACGCCCCGATCGCACGCTCGACGTCCGCGGCATGGTGGTGATGCCGGGGGGCGTGGACATGCACTGCCACATCGCTGGCCCCAAGGTCAACGCCGCGCGGAAACTTCGCCCTGAGGAGAAACGGACGTCGCCGCCAGTCCGCCGCACTCCCCTCACCCGTTCAGGAACGACCGGCAGCGTGCCAAGCACGTTCGCCACAGGCTACCTCTATGCCGGTCTGGGCTACACGACGGCGTTCGACGCCGCCGTTCCGCCCCTTTCCGCCCGGCACGTGCTCGAAGAACTGCACGACACCCCCATCATCGACAAGGGCTTTTACGTCCTGATGGGGAACAACCACTACATCATGCGGCAGATCCAGGCGGGCGAGCCGGAACGGCTGAGGGCCTATGTCGCCTGGCTGCTCAATGCGGCCTGCGGATACGCGGTGAAGCTGGTGAACCCCGGCGGCGTGGAGATGTGGAAGACCACCGGCGGCAACGCCCGCAGCATCGACGACCCGGTCGAACACTTCGGCGTCTCACCGCGGCAGATCATCCGGGATGTCGCGCACGTCGTCGACGAACTGAACCTGCCGCACCGCGTCCACATCCACTGCAACAACCTCGGCCTGCCCGGCAACTGGCAGACGACGTTCGACACGATGCGGGCCCTCGAAGGCCGCCGCGGGCATCTGACGCATATTCAGTTTCACAGCTACGGCGGCGACCCGGACGAGCAGTCGACGTTTCACTCGAAGGTTCCCGAACTGGTCGAGTACGTCAACACGCACGACAACCTGACCGTGGACGTGGGACAGGTACTGTTCGGCGAGACGACGTCGATGACGGGAGACGGCCCGCTGGGTTACTACCTGCACAGGATCTTCGGCCGCAAGTGGTTCAATGCGGACACCGAAATGGAGGCGGGCTGCGGGATCGTGCCGGTGGAGTACAAGGACAAGTCGCTCGTGCACTCGCTGCAATGGGCGATCGGCCTGGAGTGGTACCTGCTCGCCGCCGATCCGTGGAGGATCGCCATGAGCACCGACCATCCCAACGGCGGCTCGTTCCTCGCGTATCCGGAGATCATCGCGCTGCTCATGGATCGCGGGCGGCGGCAGGAGATGCTGCAGCGCGTCCCGCCCGGCCTCCGCCAGCGCTGCACGCTGCCCGATCTCACCCGCGAGTACACGCTGAATGAGATCGCGATCATCACCCGCGCCGCGCCGGCGCGGATGCTGGGTCTCGACCGGAAAGGACACCTCGGCCCGGGCGCCGACGCCGACATCACCATCTACCAGCCCGACGACGACATCCAGCGGATGTTCGAACTCCCCCGCTACGTGCTGCGGCGGGGCGAGATCGTCGTGGACGGCGGAGAGATCCGCTCCACCCTGAACGGACGGCTGCTGCACGTCGCGCCGGGTTACGACGCCGGCTGCCTCCCCGATATCCAGGAATGGTTCGAGCAGCACTACACCGTCCAGTTCCGCAACTATCCGGTCGATCCGTCCTATCTGCACGAGCACGAAGTCGTCGCCGGGACCGCCGCCGGGTAGACTGCATTATTGGTTACCGGGTGGACTGAATCCTCTGTCCTCTGTAGTAGGCCCGGCGTGAACGCCTTGCCCATACCCACTTTTCTCCTCCGTCGCTTAGAAGGCAGAACCACGGAATACACGGAAATCACGGAATTGAGGCTTTCGCCGGAGTCGCAATCAATTTCGAGCCGCCCTCATACCGAGTTGCCCGGGCTCGCCGTCGGTATGTCGCTGCTCGACTCCGGCTCCTGCAGCAGCGCAGTTTCAGTGTATTCCGTGTATTCCGTGGTTACCTGCCTCGCGACGATGTGGGCAACGTCTAGGCGTGAACGCCGGGCCTAATACAAGTCCTTCTCTGAATGCTCATGCCAGGAACTCAGCGCGTCGCATTGATCACCGGAGGGGCGCGGGGGATCGGGCTCGGCATCGCCCGCTGCCTCGCCCGTGAAGGGTGCGCGCTCGCCCTGAATGGTGTTCGTGAGCAGAGCGAAGTCGAGCCGGTGCTCACCGCCCTCGCGGCTGACGGCGCCGAGGCCATCTACTGCCAGGGAGACGTCGCTTCGGCCGAGGACCGCAGCCGCATGATCCAGCAGGTCCGCGACCATTACGGCCGGCTCGACGTGCTGGTGAACAACGCCGGGATCACGTCCCCCGGCCGCAAGGACATTCTCGACGCCGACGAGGCGAGCTTTGACCGGGTGGTCGGCGTGAACCTGAAGGGGCCTTACTTTCTCACGCAACTGGCGGCGCGCTGGATGATCGAGCAGCGGGAGACGTCGCCCGATTTCCGGGGCGTGATCATCAACGTCTCTTCCGTCTCTGCCGAGATTCTCTCACGGAACCGTGGCGACTACTGCCTCACCAAGGCGGCGACCCGCATGGCGACCCAGTTGTGGGCGGCCCGGCTGGCCGAGCATGGGATCGAGGTCTACGAGATTCAGCCGGGGATCATCCGCAGCGACATGACGGCCGGAGTGACCGACAAGTACGACCGCCTCATCGCCGACGGGTTGACGCTGCAGCGCCGATGGGGGGAGCCGGAGGACGTGGGCCGGGCCGCGGCGATGCTGGTCCGCGGGGACCTTCCGTACGCGACGGGCCAGGTGCTGAAGATCGACGGCGGGATGACGATCCGGGAGATGTGATCCCGCGGGACGCTCGGTTGCCGGTCCGCATTCGCGCTGTATACTTACGTCGCAACCGCAGCCCAAGTGGCGGAATTGGCAGACGCGCTAGGTTCAGGACCTAGTGGGGTATTCACTCCCCGTACAGGTTCAAGTCCTGTCTTGGGCATTCAATGATGTGCCACGTCGCGTTTTAAACCCCGGTCTTTGTGCCGGGGTTTTTCGTTGGGGTGAGCCAGTTTTCCGGCCGGACTGATTGTCTGCCCGCGCTGATATCGGGCCTATGCGGGACGGGTGTTGGCGAGGGCGTGGTTCGGGCGACTGATGCTGTGATTCGGGCGGTTGCCAGTGAGCCGGAGGTACGCCAGCAGTCCCACTCCTGCAGTGAAAATGCCCAGGCTGTAGAGCTGGGAGATGGTGAGGCCGGTGCCGAGCTGGCCCATTTCGTCGTTGCGGAGGAACTCGATCAGGAAGCGGGTGATGGCGACGAGGATGCAGCCGAGGGCGAGGACGTCGCCGGGGTGGCGGCGGACGGGGAGGTAGAGGGCCGCTACGGTGGCGAGGATGAAGCCGTCGAGGGCGCTGTAGATCTGCGTGGGATGCAGAGGCATGGTGGCGGGGGCGGCGGGGTCGAGGAAACCGCGTTCGGCGAGCGTCTGGAACGGCACGCTGCCGTGCGGGAACGTGATGCCCCAGGGGAGCGAGCAGGCGTCGCCGAAGCAGCAGCCATTAAGGAGGCAGCCGAGTCGGCCGAAGCCGATGCCGATGAAGATGGACGGAACAATGACGTCGGCCAGCTGAAGGGCGGGGACTTTCCGTTTCCAGCAGAAGGCGAAGAAGCCGACGGCGCCGCCGAAGATCGCGCCGATCAGGACGAGGCCTCCCTGGGAGAGATTGAAGGCGGCGAAGATCAGGTCGCGTCCCTGGAGAGGGGTGCCGTCCGGTGCGGTGAAGACGTACTGGCCGTATTGAAACAGGTATGCCAGTCGTCCTCCGGCGATGCCGGGGAGCAGCAGCCAGAAGCCGAGGTCGTACATCAGGTCGGGATCGATGCCGGCGCGACGTGCCTGGCGCCGGGCGAACCAGAGGGCGGAGAGAAAGGCGACCAGCAGCATGAAGCCGTAGCCGAAGACGGGGATGCTGGCGACGGGCATCCGGGCCGCGACGGCGGGGATGGAGACGATCAGAATGGCGGCGGCCCACAGACCGAACGTGGCCCAGGGGACGTCGCGGAACTGCCCTCGCGCGAGGATCAGGCGATACGCCAGCCAGGCCGCGGCGGCGGCGGCGAGCAGGAGCCCGATGCCAACCAGCGGCAAACCGGTGTCTGCATCGGTTTTCCAGAAGACCCACGGCTCCCGCAGGGCGATTCGAATCAGGGTCTGTCGCATGACGTGTTCCGTGTTAGCGCAGGGCGCTCAGCGATGTAACGTTGACCGGCCTTCCGAGACCGGTCATGGGGTCGACGGCCTTGGAAGGCCGTCGTACGGGTCACTGGCTGCCGGCAAATCAACGACGAGGTTGTCGATGAGTCTTGTCGAGCCGACTCTGGCTGCCACCAGGACAGCCATGTGCGGCTGGGGGTGCGACAACATTTGCAGCGTGTCGGGATCGACGATGACGGCGTAGTCCGGTTCGACTGAGGGGCGCGACCGCAGGGTGGTCAACATCTCCTCCCTGATGCTGTGCAGGTCGGTGTCACCCTGCAGGAGGCAGTCCCTGGCGCGGTTGAGGCTTTCGGACAGACTGAGCGCCGACTTCCGCTCGACCGGCGACAGATAGACGTTGCGGCTGCTGAGCGCCAGGCCGTCCGCCTCGCGCACGGTGGGACGGACGTCGATTTCGACCGGTACGTTGAGGTCGCGAACCATGCGCCGAATGAGGGCCTGCTGCTGGAAGTCCTTCTGGCCGAACACGGCGACGTCCGGCTGCACGATGTTGAGGAGCTTGAGAACGACGGTGGTGACGCCGCGAAAGTGTCCGGGGCGCGCTGCGCCTTCGAGGACGGTCGAGAGTCCGTCCACTTCGACGAACGTGGCGAAGCCTGCGGGATAGACGGCTTCCACGTCGGGGAGGAAGACGAGCTCGACGCCCGCGTCCCGGCAGGCCTTGAGGTCGGCGTCGAGCGGACGTGGATACTTCGCGAGGTCTTCCTGCGGCCCGAACTGCGTCGGATTGACGAAGATGGTGACGGCCACGAACCCGGAGACTTGGCGGGCATGCTCCATCAGACTGAGATGCCCGGCATGGAGGGCGCCCATGGTGGGGACGCAAGCGATGCGGCGGCCGTCGGCGCGCGCGGCGGCGACGGCGGTGCGAACTTCATCGATGCTGGTGGTCGCCAGCATGCCGGGAGGAAACGTCATCGTCTCGAGCGTCGAGGGGGCTGGGAGCCGGCTGCTTCCGCCAAATTGTAGGGATCGCGCGCCGGCCGGGGTAACCGCTCCGGCGCGATTCCCGGCGGCCGTGCCGAGCGGCGATATCCCACGCTTCCCTCAACACGCGAGCTATCCGGGAGCAGCGGGTCGTCTCCGGCGAACGTGAACTCCGCCAGCTGCAGACCCTCGATGGCGAGTTGATCGGAGGGGAGCGGTTCGGTGTTTCCCGCGAAGTCGCGGCGCCCGGCAATGATAGTCTCGGGACGGAGGATCGAGCCTTCTCCGGTGATGCGGATGACACTGTGCCAGTTGCCTGGGAGCGACGGCGCGTCGAGCTCCAGCAGAGGGGCGGAGCCGGCGACGTCGAGGACGCAGTCGGTGAGGCTGGCATCGACGACGCAGGGGGCTCCGTCGCCGGTCCAACTGATCAGTGCGCCCGCGGCCCGCAGGGTGACGCGCCGCGCCGCAAGCCTGAGGGGGCGACGACTGGCGGATGCGTTCCCCTGCAACCGCAGCATGGGGCCCGCGCTGACCTTGAGGACGTTGTCGAGATCGAGAGACGTGGCGGGGAGCATGAGGTCCAGCGCTGTCCCGGGACCCGCAAACACGGTATCCCGCACGATCAGTCTTTGTGGAACGGCCGATGCGGGATCGAGCGGAGACCAGACGAGAGCCGTTTGTGAGCCGGATTCCTGCGGGACGAACGCGCAGCGGCGCATGGCGAGGTCCTGCGAATCGACGACGAACAACGCATCCGGCGCGGGAAGATCGCCGCCGGCGGTTGCGGATTCTGCACGCAGGATGACGTTGTCCAGCACGACGCGTTCGGCCCAGAGGCGCAGCGGTCCGTCGCGGACGACGATCACGGCCGGTTCGTCGCCGGTGCTGCGCAGCGTGAGGGGACCGACAACGGCGATCTCGGCCGCGGCATACTCGGTCGCGGATTCCAGCCGAATGACGCCGTCCGCATCGGGCCGGCCGATCTCGGCCAGGCGCTGCTCTGCGGGGGATGCATCTTTGGGCGGCGCGGGTTCGTCGGTCGGCTGCAGTCGCTGCGTGAAAGACTGAGCGATATGGAGCAGTTCTGTCCGAGCTCCGGCATGGAGCAGTCCGACCGCACAGAGCAGCAGGAGCATCGCGGCGGCGGCGGTCGAGAACGGGCGGCGCGGACGTTCCTCCTCGGCCGGGCGATGGGGTCCGGCAGGAGCGCCGAAAGCGGCGAGGAAGCGCGAGAGACGCCGACGGGACGATGCGCGTGATCCGCGCAGGCCGGATCGGATCGGCTCGAAGCCCGCGGGTCGCTGCTGCGGATCGGAGGAGGTCAGACGCACGATCAGGTCGGCGAGAGAGGCCGGGGTCTCCGGGGACCAGATGCGGACATCGGGGATGCGGCGGGTCTGGTGTGCGACCAGTTTGGCGAGAGGGTCGCCGTGGGGAAACGGGGGGCGACCGGCGAGCAGCTCCCACATCATGCAGCCGAGAGCGTACATGTCGCTGCGACTCGTGGCGGGGCGGCCGGTGTCGATCAGCTCGGGTGCTATGGTGTCGTAGCAGTCGGGGGGAAGCTCGGAGTGGATCGTCAGTTCGGGCCAGAGGGCGGGGAACAGTCCGGGCCGCATCAGGACGGCGTCGCCGCGCGCGGTGAGCCGCACATTGCGCAGCCGGAGGTCGCCGTGCACGACGCCGCAGCGGTCGAGATCGCACAGGGCGGAGACGATCTGCCTCAGGAGAGCCAGGACGACGTCGGTAGGGAATCGCCCGCGGCGGACGAGCAGTTCCTGCAGCGTCGGCCCTTCCACCCAGGGGCCGACGACGATCATCCGCCCGGCTTCGGCGGCGAATGCCTCGATTCGTCCAACGCTGGGATCTTTGGCGGCGTGGAGCCGCTCCACGAGGTTCTCCAGCCGGGCGGCAGCGGAGTGGGCTTCGGCGGGCTGCTCGACGATTGTGAGAACGCGCGGCCGGCGGTCGTCGCGGCTGCGGACCCGGTAGTGGGTAAACTGACGGTCGCTGCCAATCCGGTCGATGAGAACGTACCGTCCGACGACGAGTGAGTCGGGGCTGGGGGACCCGAGGACGGCGGCCTGAAACGTGGTGAGCCGGCGGTCCTGGACCAGCGCATCGATCCAGACGGTGTCGAACGTGGGGAGGTCGCGCGCCAGGCGGCGGACGCGAGGCCGGCAGCGGCGCAGCTCGCGCGACGTCCCCAGTCCGAGAGCGGCGAGGCGTTGCACGAGTTGTGAGGAGGGAGGGTCCACGCTGCGTCCGTGCGGCGAGTCGGCGTCCGGCGATGATGGAGCGACGGCGGGGTTATCGCAGACGGCGCAAAATGGGACAAGACGACCCTTTACGTGCGGGAACCACGTAGTCCTCCATTGCGGCCCCGTGGCCGAACCCCAGGGTCAACCACGGATCTCACGGATGCGCACGGATAAGGACGATTGGCACGTCTTTTGGTGTGGGCGTCCGAGATGAGTCCGGGCAGTCCGCAGTCGACGCAATACTTTCCACTTCTTTGTGCCCTTGGTGTCTTTGTGGTTCAATTTGGCCCGGTCAATGAGAAACCACCAAGGCACCAAGAGCACCATGCATGAGTCAGGAATCTGCCTCGTTTCCGGATCAGGCGAATCGAGTTGCCGAAAGAAGTTGTCGATGCCTCCACTGCGATTCGCTGGGGGTCTATGATGGGTGTGAACATCTCTGACTGACGGGGGTTATGGCAGACTACTACAAGGTGCTGGGGGTTCCGAAGAACGCCACTGCGGATCAGATCCGCAAGGCCTACAAGAAGATTGCGCGCCAGAATCATCCGGATGCGAAGCCGGGGGATACGGCCGCGGCCGAGCGGTTCAAGCAGGCGGCCGAGGCGTATGAGGTGCTGGGAGACGCCGACAAGCGGAAGCAGTACGACCAGTTCGGCGACGCGTACAAGTATGCGCAGGCGGCCGGTGGGGCCGGAGGCGGGCCGTTTCCGGGAGGCGGCTTCCGCGGCGGGAGCGGGCCGATTGACCTGGGGGACCTGTTCGGCGGACAGGTGGATCTGGGGGACATCTTTGGCGGCGCGTTCGGGCAGCAGTTCGGCGGCGGCGGCGGCGGGCGGACGAGGGCGCAGCCGCGGCGTGGTTCCGATCTCCGCTCGGAGATCAACGTGCCGTTCACGGTCGCCGCGTCGGGTGGGGACCACGACGTCTCGCTGCAGCGGAACGGTAAGGTGGAACGGATGACGGTGAAGATCCCTCCCGGTGTGCGGGAAGGGAGCGTCATTCGACTGGCGGGGCAGGGAGAGCCGGGGGACGCCGGGGCGGGCGATCTGCTGGTGACGGTCCGCGTCGCTCCGCATCCATACTTCCGCCGGGAGGGGAACGATATCCTGCTGGACGTGCCGGTCACGATCGCCGAAGCCGCGCTGGGGACGAAGGTGGATGTGCCGACGCTCAGCGATGGGCAGGTGACGCTGACGATCCCCGCGGGGACGTCCTCGGGAACGAAGATCCGCATGCGCGGACTGGGCGTGGCGGATCAGAAAACAAAGGCCCGCGGCGATCAGTTCGTGGTCGTGAAGATTGTCGTCCCCAGGACGTTGGACGAACGTGCCGCGGACCTGCTGCGGCAGTTCGATGAAGCCGCTCCCCTCTCACCCCGGGCGAGCCTGTGGTAGTCCCGATCCGTCAGATTCTGCCGCGCCTGTTGCTGGCATCGCTCGCGCTGTGCGTTCTCGCTGCCGATGTTACCGCACAGTCGGGAGACGAGACAGATGGGTCCGCAGTGAGTAACCATGCGCCGAACGGAGAACCGGTGCGGACGGCCGAGCAGAAGCAGCGGGCGCGGAGCGTGATCTCGCTGACGATGATGGTGACGAGCATCGCGCTGACGGGGCTGCTGATCCTGATCGTCGCGATCGCGGCCCGCGGGATCGCCCGGCGGCTGGACGACCGGGAGAGCCGCGCGAGGGAGCAACGGCGCGGACAGGAGACCGCGGCCCCTCCCGTTCCCGCGGATGAGAGTGCATCCCCTTCCCCCGACGACGGAGCTTCGACAGAGCAACAGGGGTCGGCATAGCCGTGGCCGAGTTTCCCTTTCCCTCCACACGGCGGCTGCGCAGCGAGCGCGACTTTGAGCGGATCTATGGGCTCAGGCAGCGGGCCGGCGACAGTCACCTGCTGGTCTTCGCGGCCGTCAATCCGCTGGGATCCACGCGCATCGGGTTGAGCGTGTCGCGCAAGCATGGGAATTCGATCGTGCGGCATCGAATCCGCCGGCTGCTGCGGGAAGCGTACCGGCTCAGCCAGCACGACGTCCCCGAAGGACTCGACCTGATCCTGATCCCACGCGAGAATTCGGGCGCGGGACTGCAGGAGTACCAGTCATCGCTGACAGCCCTGACTCGCCGGCTGGCCAAACGACTGCTGACGCCGCCCGCGCCCCCTGCGGGCGATCCGCCAACTCACACGGAACAAACGCAGTGAAGCTGCTGCGATTCCTCTGGAACCTGCCGGGACTGCTGCTCATCGGCCTGGTGCGCTGCTACCAGCTGGCGATCAGCCCGCTGCTGCAGAGCCTGGCCGGTGCGCAATGCCGGTACATTCCCTCGTGCAGCGAGTACTTCATTCAGGCGGTGAAGAAATACGGCGCGGTCTCGGGCGCGGCCCGCGGCGTGTGGCGCGTGTGCCGTTGCCATCCCTACTGCCGCGGGGGGTATGATCCGCCGTAGGTGCTGGAGAAACCCGGCTTCTTCAAGAAACCGGGTTTCTGAGCATCGTTCTGCGATCGCCGCGGCACTCACTTGAGGAAGTTCGCCAGCGCGGCTTTCCAGTGCGGCAGCGGACGGCCGAGGGTTGCTGCGAGTTTGCTGCAGTCGAGGACGCTGTAGGGGGGACGCTGAGCGCGGGCGCCGTAGTCGGCCGAGGAGATCGGCACGACGCGGACGCTCAGGCCGGCGAGGCGGAAGATCTCTTCGGCGAACTCCCGCCAGGTGGCGCTGCCTGAGTTGGTGGCGTGGTAGAGGCCGTAGGCGTTCGTCTGTGAAAGGGAGATGAGCGCATCGGCGAGGTCGGTGACCGAAGTGGGGGTGCAGCGCTGGTCGTCGACGATGCGGAGTTCGTGCCGTTCGCGCCCCAGCCTCAGCATGGTGGAGACGAAGTTTCCTTTCTGCTGCGTGGGGCTGCGTCCGTACAGGCCGCAGGTGCGGAGGACGAAGTGCCGCGGGCATTCGGTGCGGACGTGATTCTCACCGGCCAGTTTGCTGCGGCCGTAGGCGCTGACGGGGCCGGGCGCGTCATCTTCGGTGTAGGGACGGTCGCGTTGAGGGTCGTCGCCGAAGACGTAGTCGGTGCTCACGTGCACCAGCGTGGCATCGTGTGCGGCACACCAGCGGGCGAGATTCCGCGGGCCGCCGGCGTTGACGGCCATCGCGACGTCCGGCTCGTCTTCGGCCCCGTCCACGAGGTTGTACGCGGCGGCGTTGATGACCAGTTCGGGGTGTCGCGCGTCCAGCGCCGCCGTAACGGAGGCTGCGTCGGCGATGTCGATCTCAGCGCGTCCGAGCGGAATGGCGTCGGCCAGCCGGCGCGCCAGTTCCGAACCGAGTTGTCCGTGCGCTCCAATGATGGCGGTGCGCATCAGCGGGTCGCCTTGCCGGAGGGTTGGCCGGCCGAGAGGTCCATTGCGAAGTGAATCTGCCGGGCGACTTCGCGGAACCCGATGGACGTGTAGAGGCCGTTGCCGATCTCGTTCTGGACGAGCGTTTCGATCCTCGCGTGCGTCAGGCCGGCGTTACGGAACTGCTGCAGGGCGTGTTCGATCAGCCGCCGTCCGATCCCCTGTCCGCGCCGTCCCTCCGCGACGACCAGGTTCGGGATGTGGCCGATTCCCGCCTCGCGGTCGGACCAGGTCGAGATGAATCCGATGACATGGCCGGCGTCGTCTTCGGCGATGAAGATCCCCGCCGGGTCGCGCTGCGCGTCCTCATCGACGTGCCGCATCTTGCGCCAGCGCCAGTCGCGGCCATTGATCGGACCGAACGCACGTTCGATCCCCTGGTCGATGGAGACGCCGTCGAATGCTGCGGCCGTGAGCGCACGGAGCGTCGGGAGGTCGTCGGGCTGGTAGGTGCGGATGTGGAGCATTGCTCTCCATCGTAACGCAAGCGAAGGGGAGGATTCGAGCCGTACAGCGAGTCGAGCAACGAACAGCACCACTGGAGAACGTGAGTGATCGCTGGGCGTGTCTCCGAGAAAGTGCGTCAGTTGCGGCCCCTCACCCCCGTCCCCTCTCCCCGCATGAAGCTGTGGGGAATAGAGAGCTGTCTCGCGGGGAGAGGGGGGTGGAGGGGGCGAGCCTTACATTGAGCAGCCGCACCACCGAGCAGCCACGGCGCGGGACTCTGGACTCGGGCATCTGAATTCGGTCGAATGAGCCGCACCCTGGAATGGAGCCTGACTGATGGAGCTGAATGTTGTTGCGCAGCCGTTGTCCGCTGTTGAGGCGGACTGGTTGATCGTTCTCGTATCGGAAGCGAGCGACCTGCCGCCCGAGTTGGCGGAGCTCGACGGGGCGATTGAGGGTCGCATCACGCGGCTGCGCGAAGCGGGGGATCTGACGGGGAAGGCGGGGGATCTTCTGGAGATTCGTGACGCGCTCGTGAAAGGTCCGCGGCGGATTCTGCTGGCGGGGCTTGGCAAGCCGGAGAAACTGACGCCGTCGGGAGTTCACCGCACGCTGATGTCGGCCGTGCGGCGGATTTCGTCCCGCGCGTATGAGCACGTGGCGTTGGCGGTGCCGTCGACGGCGTGCACGTCGGCGGAGTGCGCCGCGGGCTTCGCGGAGCCGGCCGCCGTGGCATTGACGGTGGGGTGCGTGGGACAGGGGCTGTATCGCCGGGAGCCGGAGCGATTCGAATTCGGGCGTGCGACGCTGGCTGTTCCCGGGAAGTCGGCGGATGACATCAGGACGGCCGTTGAGAGGGGCCGGATTGTGGGCGAAGCCGTCAATCTGGCGCGGGAGCTGATTAATCGCCATCCGGGGGAGCTGTATCCCGAGACCTTCGCCCGCCGCGCGGAGCAGCTTGCGCAGGAACACGGGCTGCAGTGCGACATCCTGGACGAGGCGCGGCTGCAGCAGGAGCGAATGGGGTCGCTGCTGGCGGTAGCGCGCGGCAGCACGCGCTCGCCGCGAGTCGTCGTGCTGGAGCATCGCGGAGGGGCAAAGGACCAGGCGCCGATCGGGCTGATCGGGAAGGGGGTGACGTTCGACAGCGGCGGTCTGTCGCTCAAGACGTCGGACGGCATGAAGACGATGAAAGGGGACATGTCGGGGGCGGCGGCGGTGCTGGCCGCGATGACGGCGATCGCGCGACTCAAGCTGCCGGTGAACGTCGTGGGGATGATGGGGCTGGTCGAGAACATGCCGGGAGGAGACGCGTACAAGCTGGGGGACGTGCTGACGGCGCGGAACGGCGTGACGATCGAAGTTCACAACACCGACGCTGAAGGGCGGCTCGTGCTGGCGGACGTGCTCGCGTACGCGGTGGACCAGGGTGCCGCGAAGCTGATTGATCTGGCGACGCTGACCGGGTCGTGCGTCGTCGCACTCGGCGAGGAGATCGCGGGCGCGTTCACGAACGATCAGCCGTGGTGCGACGCCGTGCTGTCAGCAGCGAAGGCCGCGGGGGAGGAGGTCTGGCAGATGCCGATGTGCGATTCGTTCAACGAGCAGCTCAAGAGCGAAGTCGCCGACTGCAAGAACGTCGGCACGCGGTGGGGCGGGTCGATCACGGCGGCGAAGTTTCTGCAGAAGTTCGTGGGGGAGACGCCGTGGGTGCACCTGGACATCGCCGGGCCGGCGTTCGCCGAGAGCAGCAAGCCGCACAAGGAAGGGGGCGGGACCGGCGTGATGGTTCGTACGCTGGTGGAGCTGGCGGGACGGCAGTAGCGGTGCTGGCTTTGACGCGAGGCAACTGGCTCGGGACGTCGAATATCCGACGCGCGCTGATTCCGGATCACGGGTTGACCCGGCTACTTTGATTGGGAGCGACGCCGGAATCTACGTCAGGGACGGGACAGGTCCGCTGACGGCCTGTTCGACGGCGGCGAGAAGCTGGTCGAGGCGGAAGGGCTTGTAGAGGACCGCCTGGAGGCCCATCTGGCGGGCCTTGACGATGGAGTGCGTGGAGTCGTAGCCGAAGCCGGTCATCAGGATGACGGGCAGGAGTTCGTGTGACTCGCGGATGCGGCGGAAGCAGTCTGCGCCGTTCATGTCGGGGAGGCGGATGTCGGCGATGACGGCGTCGTAATGGAAGGCCCGGACCATCAGCAGGGCTTCCTCTCCGCTGTGGGCCGTTTCGACGACGCAGCCGTAGCGTCCGAGGAGTTCGTGAGCGGCCCGCCGCACGCCGCTGTCGCTGTCGGCGACGAGGATGCGGCGCGACTTGAGGGCGGGGTGACTGTTCTCCTGGATGATCCCGGCGCGGCTGAGTTCCGGCGAGACGGACTGGCCGACCTTCTGCACGGCTTCGCGGATTTCGCGCGTCTGCTGGACGATGTGCTTGAGCCGCTCGGTGACGATGCCGTCCTGTCCCTGCGACCGCTCCAGCACCCAGGCGGCGTCGTTGAGAATCTCGTCAACGGGAGCCGCGATCTCGCAGAGCATGCGTTCGGTGCTCGCGGCGGCGGTGGTGGCTTTCTCGACGACGAGCAGGTTGAGGGTGTTGAGCGCAATGGCGACTTCGCGGCAGAACAGTTCGAGGAACTGGAGGTCGTGCTGGCTGAAGGCGGCGCAGCGGGGGCTTTCGACGTTGAAGGTGCCGAGGACCTGGTCGTGCAGGATCAGCGGGACGGTGAGCGAGCTGCAGGCGCCGGGAGCGCCGGGGAGATAGAGCTTGTCCTTGGTGATGTCGTCGCAGAGGTAGCTGCGGCCGGTGGCGGCGACGAAGCCGGTGACTCCGTTGTCTTCGGCCCGGGCAAAGAGTTCACGCTGGGCGGCCTGGGGATCCATGCCGACTTCGAGCAGCGGCTTGAGCCTGTCCGTTTCCGGTTCGAGCAGCCGGATCTCGATGGTTTCGAACTTGAGCACGTCCTGCGTGTAGTGCAGGATCTTGGACTTGAGCAGTTCGATCCGCTCCTCGACGGACATGTCGAGGACTTCCTGGGGCTGCAGGTCGCCGAGTTCGAGGCCGGCCTGGTAGACCGCATTGAGCATCTGCCGCTGGACGACTTCGTCGGAGACGTCGCGGACGACGGCGATGAGGTAGCTGGGGAAGTCGCGCTGCGCGTCGGGGACGGGAGTGACGTCGAGCTGGACGTAGGATTTCTCAGCGAGCCTCAGCGTGCTGCGGGCGGTTTCGCCGGAGCCGAGTGCCGTATGCACGGGACAGAAGTCGGGTCCGAGGATCTCGGGGGTGCCGAAGGCGTCGAGGAAGTCGGCGCCGACCGGCGACTCCGTCCGCTTCGCCAGCGCCTGGAAGTGGTCGTTGCACCACAGGATGCGGGAGTCGACATCGATGAGGGCGATGCCGTCGGGAAGAAGTTGGAGGACGCCGCCGGTCTCGAGGAGGAACTCGGCGGATGTGAGCTGGCGGTCGACGGTGCAGACGCCCTGCACGTTTCCGGCGTTCAGCAGTGACAGACCCTCGGCGAGATCATCGACGGCGATGACATGACACCGCTCCATCAACTCTCCGGTGACCGGCGTGATTTCAGCCGGCTTGCCTCCGAAGACGAGTACCTTGGGTCGCTGCGACACTGCGTGCGTATTTCACCTCAACTGACCGGCAAGCATTGAATTCTACTGCCGGTTTCGACGCCCGACAATAAGAAGGATTCGTAATGCACGCGCTTCCCGCCGACGGGAACGCCGAATGGCGGAACCCGCCGGTCGACGAGCCGGGCTCGCCCGACATGCCGAGCCACCGCGAGAACGGGTTCCGAACGGAATCCGGAGAAGATGCGGATCATTCCGGCCGGAACGGTTCTCGACGCGGGCGCTCCGCTATAATGCGACGTTCCAATCACGCCGAGACCGATCGTCCTCATGCCGTTCGCCGCCAGCCACAACACGCTTGCCGACTCGCGGGCCGCCGCGGAAGCGGCCGTCAACGCTGTCCTCAAGCAACGTCGTGGAGAGCCGATCGACGCCGCCGTGCTGTTCGTCTCGGCGCATCATGCCGAATGCGAAGAGCTGCCGCAGCTGGTGCAGGAGCGTTTGAACGCGCGGCATCTGATCGGCTGCACGTGCGAGACGGTGATCGGCGGCGGCGAAGAACTGGAACGACGCCCGGCACTGAGCTTATGGGCGGCGTCACTCCCCGGCACCGCGCTGCATTCGTTTCACTTTGCGTTCGAACGGACTCCCGATGGCCTGCTCTGCCAGGGGTTGCCGACGGTGGACGATTTTGCAGAGCCGTCGGTCGCAATCGTCCTCGGAGATCCGTTCTCCTGCGCGACGGACTCGGTGATGGAACGGATGTCGGAGGAGTACCCGAGTCTGCCGCTGGTCGGAGGGATGGCGAGCGGCGCGGCTGCGCCGGGGGATAACCGTCTCTACTGGGGGAGCCAGTCGCTGCATGCCGGCGGCGTTGGACTGTTGATCGGGCCGGGGGTGGAAGTGCGCTCGGTCGTTTCACAGGGCTGCCGCCCGGTGGGTCCAACCTTCGTCGCGACCCGGACCGATCGCAATGTGGTGATGGAGCTGGGCGGACGTCCGGCGATGCTGTGCCTGCAGGAAGTGTTCGACGCGGCCTCTCAGCGGGATCGCGAACTGCTGCAGCGCGGGCCGCACGTCGGCATTGCGATCGATGCGGCGCAGGAGAAGTTCGAACGGGGCGATTTCCTGATCGCAAATGTCGTTGGGGGCGACCGGGAGAGCGGCGCGCTTGCACTCGGGAACATGGTGCGGCCGGGGCAGACCGTGCAGTTTCATGTCCGCGACGCAGAGGCGGCGGATGAAGACCTGCAGGCTTTGCTCGCCTCGTCCCTGGCGAGCGGCGGTGCGCCGGACGCGGCGCTGCTGTTCAGTTGCAACGGCCGCGGCACCCGAATGTTCGCGCAGCCGCATCATGATGCGCAGGTCATCCAGGAACAGGCGGGGCCGTTGCCGCTGGCCGGCTTCTTCGCGATGGGAGAGCTGGGACCGGTCTCCGGCACGAATCATCTGCACGGCTTCACGGCGAGCGTCGCGCTGTTCTCGGACCCTGTTGCAGGGGACGCCCGTGCGCAGTGACGGCATCGTGAATGAGGCGACGTGGACACCTGAGTGTGACGACGTCGCGGATGAGTTCGAAGCCGTCGCGGCACCGGATGCGGCGTCGATGGTCGACAGCGAATCGTCGGCGGGGGAGGCAGCTGCGGCGGCCGCTTCTCCGCTGATCGCCATCTGCCTGCTGGCGGCGACGCACTTTCTGGTGGATGTGTCGGCCGGCTCGGTGAATCCCCTGTGGCAGGGATTTGAAGATCATCTCCGCATCGAGCGGGGCGGCCTGCTGTGGGTGTACGTCGGCTGGAGCGCGGCGACGTCATTCGCACAATTGCTGTTCGCCTGGTGGGCCGACCGCGCGCCGCGGCGGTGGCTGGTGTGGGCGGGTCCACTGGTCGGCATCGTGTGTGTCGGGCTGTCGGGGATTGCTCAGTCGGAGTGGATGCTGGGGCTGCTGCTGGTAGTCGGCGGGCTGGGGATCGCCGCGTTTCATCCCGAGGGGGCGGCGGCGGCCGGCATGACGTTCCCCAGCCGTCGCAGCCGGATGATGGCGGTCTTCGCTCTGTGCGGATACCTCGGACAGTCGATCGGCCCGTACCTGTCGGCGCGGCTGACGTCGGCGTTCGGGTTGAGCGTCCTGCTGTGGTGCGGCGCCGTCGGCCTGTTCGCACTCGGCTGCCTGTGGACGCAGCGGGCCCACTTGCCCTCGCCGCCGGCCCGCAGCCGATCCGCGAGACACGACGGTGCGGCTCAGCGAGAGGCCGGTGTGTGGGCGCTGCTGCTGTCGGTGGGCACGCTGCGGATCGTCCCGGCGATCGGAGTGCCGCTGGTGGTGGCGTACTGGATTACCGACCGGGAGCAGATCGGCGCGCTGCAGTCGGCGTTCATGTTCGGCGTGGGCTCCGGCAGCATTATCTGCGCCCTGCTGGTGCGGCAGCGCTGGGAGCGGGGCGTGCTCTGGGTGTTGCCGCTGGCAGCGGTACCGTGCCTGGCGGCGATTCCGCATGTGCCGCAAGCGGCTCTGCCAGCCGTGATGAGCCTGACCGGGTTCGTCCTCGGTGTGGCGATGCCGGTGTTTATCAGCTTCGGTCAGCAGATGCTCCCGCATCATCCGCGCGCGGCCAGTTCGATCACGATGGGTGTGAGCTGGGGCACCGCCGGGATCGTGGTGGCGGGAGCGGTGAAGCTGTTCACGACGTACGGATCGCTGGCCGATGCGTTCTACGTGCTGGCGGCGGCGAGCCTGGCGGCGGGATTGTTGAGTCTTCGGCTGCCCCGGTTGGAGACGACGACCGGCTGAGATCGACGGGGGATACAGGCGACGTTGATGCGCTGACGGCCCGGCTGAGTTTCAGGAATGACGTGGCATTGGAGTGAGGATTCGCAGCCAGCGTTTTACGCGTGTCAGTGCGTTTATGGTCGTGTGACGTGACAAGCCGCCGGATTCGTCGCATGTTCAATCACTCGACGAACTCGGGCTGCCTAAGGAGGACGGGTTCGGGGATGTCGAAACCGACGGTCTGAGCGCGGGGTGCGTGCGGACCCGCAGCGACCGGTCCTTCCAGCGGAATGCGCTGCACGGGGGGGGACGTGCGCCGGCCGCGGACGGCGTCGAACAGGTCCCGCAGCCGCGAAGGCTCGTCACTCTCCGACGTCGGCTGCAGCGGCTGAGGGCGCGAAGTGCGGTGCGCGTCATTGTTGCCGGCGTCCGCTTCGGTCTCGAAGAAGCCGGAATCGGAGGCGGGAGGAGCCGGCGGGGGTTGGATCAACTCGTACGGCTGCGGCGCCGTCGACCGCGGCTGGTAATACTCTCCTGGATTGGAGTACACCGGTTCGCGACGGGAGCCGGGCAATTGAGCCGATGCCGCCGGGTCATATGGTGGGGGTTCGGGGGGTTCTGACAATGATTCCGAATCTGCGGCCAGATTCCGCCATGGGAAGAGCATGGCCGACCAGCCCGAGGCTGTGCCCGTTTCGGCCCGCTGGGTGGCGCATCCCGTGAGGCAGAGCGAACCGGCGGTCGCCAGTCCGCAGAGGGTCAGCAGGGTGCGTTTCCTGTTCATGATTCCGTCCGATCGCGCATTCCGACGTTGATGAGTCCGGCGGCTCCGAGGTCCGCTATACGTCGATTGACGCACAATCTCCTCACGGAGCGTTCAACGCGGCCCACGATCAGAATCGGACTGCGCGTTGCGTTCGGCCCTGCGGAAACGGCCGGATCGGACCGTTGTGCATCATCCGCGCGCCGGGCATGCGCACGATGCACGCTGCGCCGATTAACCGCTGGCGACGATCCCCCCTGACGCAACTGCTGCGACGATCGCAACGCGGGTGACGGTTGCGCCCGTCATGCCCGATCGAACGCCTTCGAGCACGGGAATGACACGCGCCAGCCGCATGACACTCCGCAGCGCGTCCGCCATGCGACGCAAAAACCCCGGCGTCCGCGGGACGCCGGGGTTGAGTAAACAGCAGGGACGCAGCGGCGGTCTACTCCTCCATGATCTCTTTCTCTTTGGCGGCCGCCATGTCGTTGACCTTCCCCTCGTAAGACTTGGTCAGGTCCTGGATTTTCGTCTTGGCCGTTTCGCAGTCGTCCTCTGTCAGGACCTTGTCCTTCTGCGACTGGTCCGCATGCTTGTTGGCGTCCCGGCGTACGTTGCGGATCGCGACGCGCGCTTCTTCCGCAAACTTGCCGATGCGCGTCGCCATCTCACGGCGGCGCTCGGTGGAGAGCGGCGGGATGTTGAGGCGGATCAGCCGGCCGTCGGAGTTCGGCGCGAGGCCGGCGTCGCTGGACTGGATCGCCTTGACGATGTCGCTGAGCACGCCGGCGTCGAAGGGGCGGATCACGATCTGCTGCGGCTCCGGGACGCTGATCTGGGCCAGCTGCTTCATCGGCGTCGGCGAGCCGTAGTAGTTGACGCGGATCGAATCCACGAGACCCGGGTTCGCCCGGCCGGTCCGCAACCCTTGGAGCTGGTCGTGAAAGATCTTGACCGCCTTGTCCATGCGGTCCTCGGCGTCCAGCAGTATCTCGTCCTGGTCCATTGATCTGTATTCTCCTCGCGATCCGTGAGGCCTCACATTCGGCGCCCGGTCGCCCATGCAGCGACGATGTTTGCTCTTAGGGCACGATATCGGATGACGCCCCAATTGAGAAGCAGTGCCACATTCTGCCTTCCAGCCCGCAATCAGCGGTCAAGGGGCCAGTACTCACCCCGATCCTCGAGCAGGCGGAGCTCCGTTTCGATCTCGGCCAACTGCTCCCGTGTGCCGGCGGAGTCGGTGATGAAGGGGCCATTCCGAGTCTGCTCGACGTGGAACTTGTCCATGTTCGATTGGATGTGGTTCACGAGTTCCCGGATCAATCGAGCGGCATCGTCGGTGATCCTGCGGTGCTGGATCTGATGAGCAACGGACCCCAGCAGGAACAGGAGGATCTCCCAGTCCCCGTCCGCATGCGGCGACGTGACATACCGGACGGCCGGCTCCAGGTAGAATTCGAAGCCGGTCGCCGACAGGTCTCTCAGTTCCTGCGCGCCTCTGCTCTGCAGCGCGTACATCTCGTACGCATCGGCCTGCGACATGCCGAGGAACAACTGCAGTGCGGCGAGCGTGTCGAGATCGACATCGACGAGTTTGTGGGCCGAAGGGGGAGGCCGCGGCGGCATTGCGACTCGCTCAGGTACCCGGCTTCAAGGCGTATCCCAGAGCGTGCGCCAACCGGTCCAGGACGTCCGAGCGCAACGTTCTTTCACCGGTCAGGAACTCGCTGAGCATCACTGGAGTGATTCCCGCCGCGTCTGCAAGCTCGGCCAACGGCACTTCGCTGGTGTGGACAGCCCGACGCAGCTCGCCACTGAGCGTCGGTTCCCCCTTCGCCTCGCGCGCCAGCTTGTTGCGACGGGTCAGGTCGGGGAGTTCGTCAGCGATCCGGCGGCGCTGTTCTGCGGTTCGCTCCTGCCGATTCTCGCCGTCCGGTGGATTCTGTGAGTCGCGTGGCATGGCCGAACTCATGATTCTGAAACTTCGTAAGCCGTCACCGGATTGACAGTCCAGTCGTCCAGTAATTCGTACACCGCGATGATGTAGCGACCGTCATCCGTATACCCGAATGCGACAGGCAATCCGGTCGACCAGCTCACATCCTGGTCTTCGGGATTCTCCTCGACGGACTCGAACTCGGCCGGCGTGATCCCATGCTGCGCCAGGTGGTCGATGTTCTCGTCATTCGACAGGAATCGATAGTACGGCATCGCCGACGACCACCATTCTACCGGTCACGTCCTTTGACGACAGCCCGATTCGCTCACCGCCGCCACTCGTGCCGTTCCAGCATCCGCTTCACCACCTCGTGCCGGCTGTACGTCTCGTCGTACAGTTTGAGCTGCTGCTCGGCGCCGGTCTGTTGCGGCAACTGGCGGCAGAACTGCAGTTCGTCGGCGCAGTGCAGTTCTTTCGCGACCGGCAGCAGGAGATCGACGAGCTGATTCACCGATTGCTGCACGGTGCGCGGCTGGTAGTCGTCGCTGTTGACGAGGTTCGCGGCCGCGCCGTAGCGCGCAGCCCGCCATTTGTTCTGGGCGACCATCATCGGATGATATTCCGACTGGTACGTCCCCTCATCGATCTCGCGCGAGATGGCGACTACCATGGACTGAATGAGGGCCGTCAGCGCCAGCACCTGCTCCAGGTTGGGGGGCATGTCGCAGACGCGGATCTCCACCGTGCCGAAGTTGTGGTGCGGGCGGATGTCCCACCAGATTTCGCGGATGGTGTGAATGAAGCCGGTGTCCACGAGGTGATTCACCAGCCAGGTGTACTCGCTCCAGTTGCGCATCTGCACAGGGAGGCCGGCGGTCGGCAGCATCTCCATGATCTTGGAGCGGTTGGAGTGCAGCCCGGTCGGCCGCCCTTCCCAGAAGGGGGAGTTGGCCGACAGCGCGAGCAGCAGCGGGAGGTGCCGCAGCATGCGGTCGCAGACCATCACCGCCTTGTCGCCGGACTCCACGCCGATGTGCACGTGCAGGCCGAACGTCACCAGCCGGCGGGCGATGTCCTGCATCAGATCCACCAGCATGTAGTAGCGGTCGTTGACCGTGATGCTCTGCCGCCGCCAGGACGAGTAGGGATGGGTCGCCCCCCAGAACAGCCGCACGCCCAGGGGATCGGTCAGGCGGTACAACTGCTCAATCGTGGACTGCAGGTCCTTCCGCACCTCGGCGACGTTGCGACAGACGTCGGTGTTGATCTCCAGGTAACATTGCATCAGCTCCGGTTTGACGCGTTTCTCCAGCGTGGCGTTGCGTCCGGCCAGGATCTCGTCAATCGCGCAGGTCAATTCGTACGACTGGCCGTCCACCAGCTGCAACTCGACCTCGACGCCGATGGTGGGCTGGTCATTGCGCGTGAACGTCAGGGCGGGCATGACTCGGACTCCAGTCGTGATCGGGAACAGCCGCGGACGGGGACGCCTCGGTCGCGCAGCAGGTTGTCAGTGCGGGAGCACCGGGGCATCGTGCCAGTCAGCGGCGATTCTGCACCATGTCCGGCGTGCCGCACAACCCGGCGGTCCCTGATCAGCCGGTTGTACGGAGCGGCATGAATGCGACACAATGCGGACGGATCCTTCACTTATCCTCTCCTCCCATGCTGCGCGTCGCGACCCTCATCCTGACACTCGGGCTGCCGTCGGTCGCCGCCGCGCAGTCGGCCGATGTCAGTCTCGACGCCGAGTCGCTGCAACTGGATGCGGTCGCGGACCGGACGGAGCTGGCCTTTGAAGAGCGACCTGCCTACTTCGGGATTCTGGACCACGTGCGGCGGGTCCCTCCCGGCGAGCTGAATGCGGCGGCGGCGGCGTTCGTCCACGACCGCTGGCAGCAGTCCCGCGAGCTGCACACGCCGGAGGCCGCGGACTTTCCCCTGTTCGCCGACATGCTCAAGCATCCCGACGCGTATCGCGGCCAGCCGGTCGCAGTGCAGGGGCACGCCATCAAGTCGGTGAAGTACGCGGCCAACAATGATTACGGCCTGGATCCCCTGTACGAGATCTGGCTCGTCACCTCGGACTCGCAGCAGCACCCGACCACGGTGATCTGCACGGAGCTGCCGCCGGGATTTCCGTTGGGGGAGGACCTGGTGGACGGCGTCAGCGTGGCGGGCTACTTCCTCAAGCTGCATCTGTATCCTTCGCAGGACCGCAAGGGGCGCGTCGCACCGCTGATCCTCGCCCGCACGGTGGCCGTCAATGAGCCCGCCGCCGTCCGCTTTCCGATCCCCGTGCCGGTGATCTATGCCGGCGTCCTGATCCTGATGGCGGCACTCGTGTTCTTCACCTGGCGGGCGTCGCGGGGAGATCGCGCGTTTCAGGCGCAACGGCGAGCCCGACTGAACGAGCCGAAACCGGAAGACCTCGCCGGGCTGGAGTCGATCGACCGCCCGCTCGCGCCTCCCGCTCCGCCATTCGAGTAATGCCTCCACAACCGGGAACGACGCTTGAACGACGACCGCCCTCTCCGTCTCGGTGTGCTGATCTCCGGCGGCGGCACAACGCTGGTGAATCTCGAGCAGCGCATCCGCGACGGACGCCTGCGCGCCGAGGTCCCCATTGTGATCGCCAGCCGGCAGTGTGCGGGGATCACGCGCGCCAGTGAACTCGGGATCGCGTGCGATCTCCTGTCCCGCAGATCATTTGACTCGGTCGCGGACTACAGCCAGGCACTCTTCGACCGGCTGCGAAATGCCGGCGTGGACCTCGTCGTGCTGGCGGGGTTCCTGTCGCGGATCGAGATCCCGCCGGACTTCGAGCAGCGCGTGATGAACATTCATCCGGCACTAATCCCTGCGTTCTGCGGGCACGGCATGCACGGCCGGCACGTGCACGAAGCGGTGCTGGCCCGCGGCTGCAAAGTTTCCGGCTGCACCGTGCACTTCTGCGACAACGAATACGACCACGGGCCGATCATCCTGCAACGCTGCGTCCCCGTGCTCGAGGACGACACGCCCGACACGCTCGCCGCCCGCGTCTTCGAGGCCGAATGCGAAGCCTATCCGGAGGCGATCGGGCTTTACGCGGCGGGGCGGTTGACGATCGTGGACGGCCATGTCTGGCGACACGCGTAGCGGAGCTCACCAGCTCACCAAAGTGTGTGACTCTGCGCAGAATCGCTCGCGCGGGTTCACCATTCTCCCTCTTCCCGATGCTGGGAACCGGGAGGCGGGGGCGGGGGGGTGAGATAGAATGCGTGAATGGAGTTGCTGCTCCGGGCCGGCCCTGCGACCTTGCATTTGTCATGTTCCAACGTTTTGGCTCACTAATCGCGGCCGCCGTGTTCCTGGCCGGCATGCTTGCCGCAGGATCGCCGCGGCTCCTCATGGCCGACGACCAGCTCGAACAGCCGGGGGATTCGCCGCAGAATCCGATCGTGCTGGAGCCGTCGAGTGAGCCGTCGCCGCCTGTCGTCCAGCTGGATCCCGATGCCGACGCGGTGCCGTGGAGTCCTCTGGAGATCAGCGATTTTACGCTGGTCGATCAGAACGGCGAGACGGTCACCGCGGAAGACCTGCGCGGGAAGCCCTGGGTGGCGAGCTTTATCTTTACGCGCTGCGCGGGGGCATGCCCGCTGCTGGTGAAGCAGGTGTACGACATCAATCAGGCGGTCGCGGACGAAGACATCCGGTTCGTGACGATCACGGTGGACCCGGAACACGACACCGTGGAGAAGATGCGCCAGTACGCGGAGATCTACGACGCCGACCCCGAGCGGTGGCTGTTCCTCACCGGGGAGAAATCTGAGGTCTACCGGCTGATCCGGCACGGGTTCAAAGTGGCCGCATGGGAGAACTTCGGGACCGACCGGCTTCCGGGCTATGAATTCGCCCATTCGCTGAGCCTGGTGCACGTGGGACCGGACGGCAAGGTGCTGGGGATGTACGCCAGCGGGCAGGAGAGCGAGGTCCTTAGCCTGCAGCGGGTGCTGCAGGGGAAGATCGAAACGCCCGTCGAGAACCGACCGGTGCAGCCGGAGTCTCCGCCGCCTCCCGCCCAGCGGGAAGCTCCCCCGGCGGATCCTCTCAGCGAACTCCCGGACTGGGCTGCCCGGCTGCCGCGGACCAACGCCATGCTCAACGGCCTGGCCACGGTGCTGCTGCTGGTCGGGTTCTCGGCGATCAAGGCGGGACGCGTGCAGTTTCACAAGCGAATGATGCTCACGTCCTTCTTCGTCTCGGTGGCCTTTCTGGCGTGTTACCTGACGTATCACTTCGCACTGCACCATTACACCGGGTCCCACGGCAAGAAGTTTGAGGGAGACGGGACGCTGCGGACGATCTATTATGCGATCCTGATCAGCCATGTGTTTCTGGCAGCGATGGTGCCGTTTCTGGCGCCGGTGACGATCTACCTCGGTCTCAGCGGCAACATCCGCTGGCACCGCCCGCTGGCCCGGATCACGTTCCCGACCTGGCTTTACGTGTCGGTGACCGGGGTTATCATCTATTACATGCTGTATCACCTGTAGAGCTTCGGACGCCGTTCGCACACGGCGTCCAATCTGAAATCCGCCATGCGACGCATCCTCCTCTCCACTGTCATCGCGCTGACCGCCCTGGGCTTCTCGGCCGCAACGCCCGTTGCAGAGGCCTGTCCCCTGTGCAAGTACGCCAATGAAGAGGGTGGCGAGACGGGGAGCATGGAAGCCGCGGCCCGGAACGCGCGGCCAAAGGCCTACATGTACAGCATCCTCTTCATGCTGGGGATGCCTGTTACGCTCCTGAGCGGATTCGGCATCGCCTTCTACCGCATGCATCGCCAGCAGCAGGCACAGCTGGCGGAAGATATGGCGTCCGGCATCGATCCGCTCACGGCCTGAGAAGCTGCGGATTCACGTCGAGGATTCGATGGCGCTCGATCGAACCAGACCCGATTCGAGAGGACGCTACTCGCTGATTCACGTCAACGTCGCTGGCGTGCTGATGGCTGCTCTCATGTTCGCGGCCATCGCGATCGCATTCGCCCTGCCGCTGGTGAACGTGCTTCGCCGCTGGCAGAGTCCTTGAAGCGCGGCGTTTCTGCGGCAGCATCGTCGTCTGCGGCACGCCAGCGGCCTCCTGCTCTGTTTACTTCGCGTGCCCGCGATCCTTGAAGAACTGGTCGAGCAGCCGGCGGCTGCGCGGGTCGAACAGGATGCGGAGAAAGTGCTCCCGTTCGACCTGCAGGCCGGCGTCCCAGCCTGAACGGACGCCGGCGTCGACGCATTCGACGGCTGCGTGCAGGGCAGGATTATCTGCTGCCGCATCACTACTCTGGCGACGCAGCGTTGAGACTTGCCAGTTCCAGCGCCACCGGGCGAGCCGTCCGTGCCGGCTGGAGCGGCGGTCGGGGGCCAGGTCTTGCAACTGCGTGATGCGTGCGACCTGGCTCTCGAACTCGGACGAAGGCCAGGCAAACTGCACGAGTCCCAAACGCGCGGCTTCGCGCGCCGTCACCAGTGCCGCACCCACGATCATCCCGGCCCCGCGAGTCGGACCAACCAGTTCCGGCAACAGCTGCGTGCCACCCCAGCCGGGGATGAGTCCGAGCTTCGTTTCGGGGAGTCCCAGTTGGGTGGTGGAGTCGTCGACGGCGAATCGGGCACGGCAGTACATCGCCAGTTCCATTCCGCCGCCGACGCAGACGCCGTGCAGGAGGGCGACCGTGGGAATCGACAGGTTTCGCAGCCGTGCACCGAGGCTGCGCCCGGCGTTCAGGAAATCCTCGGCGGCGCTGCGATCGGAAAGCGCCCGCACTTCGTCGAGATCGGCCCCGGCGGCGAAGCCCTTGGGCTTGGCGCTGCGGAGCACCAGCATCCGGGCGGTCGAGTCTGCGGCGAGTTCATCCACGACGCGAGACAGGTCAGCCAGCATTCCCCGGCTGATCACGTTCACCGAGCGACCGGGACAATCCAGCGTGACGGTCACGACACCGCGGTCGTGACGGGTGACACGCAAGTGCTGGAACCCGTCCATGACAGCGGCCTCGCGGCGTGGGTGTCGACAGGAACGACGTACGACGAAAGGGAATTGAACAGAAGGCCGCGAAGGAAACGAAGTATAGCGCAGTCGTGCCGATCGGAAGATCAATGAGGTGTCGCCAGGATCGAGGTCGGCAAAGTTCGAATCAACAGTCCGCTACGCCGGTGTTTCCGTTGTGGTGCAATGCAAACTCCGTCGGAAGCTCGGCAACGCTCGACCCTTGCTGGCGCGTCGGGTTAGTGTGACGGATAGCCCCACCCCTTTCGTTTCCTTCGCGGCCTTCTGTGCAAACCTTTCTGCTCTCCTGTCACTGCGCCGGTTCGAGGCGTTGCAGGTAGCGTTCGTAGAGGCGGGTCTGCTTGCTCTCGGGGGCGTGGGGGCGGCCGGCGACGAAGACTCCCTTGATCTGCGTCGTGTGCTGCAGGGGGGAGCCGTCGGTGATAATCAGATTGGCCGTCTTGCCAGTGGTGATCGAGCCGAGCGATTCTTCGACCCCCAGGACGCGGGCGGCGTTCAGCGTGATGGCCTTGAGCGCTTCTTCTTCCGGCAGTCCGTAGGCGACGGCGATGCCCGCCTCGAAGGAGACGTTGCGGCTGTTGGACGCGTTGTCGGAGCGGATGCAGAACAGCACGCCCGCTTCATGCAGCCGGGCCGGATTGGTGTAGGGAGCGTCGAATGGATCCCAGCCATCGGTGGGGGAACGCATGGTCGGACCGACGATGACCGGGACATCCCGCGTCTTGAGTTCATCGGCGAGCTTCCAGGCGTCGGTCCCCCCCGTGATGACGATCTTCAACTTCTCTTCCTCGGCGAACAGCAGCGCCTCGGCGATCGCCTTGCGGCTGTCGGCTTCGATGAAGACCCGCTTCTCGCCGTGCAGGTAGGGACGCAGCGCTTCGTAGCGGGGATCCTGAATCACGTCCGGGCGTTCGCCGTCGGGCTGCGAACGGATGGCGTCGTAGAGCCGGGCTTCCTTGAGCAGTTCCTTGAGGGCGGCGACGCGTTTCTCGTCCTGCGGCCAGTCGAGCGACAATCCGGCTTCGTAGTCGAGCACCATTTCTTCCGAGGTCCAGCCGGACGTCTGCATCAGCGAGTACTGGCCGGAGACCGTCATGCCGGCCGGACGCAGGAAGGCCGTGGTCACGCCGCCGGCGCGGGCGACGGGGATCAGTTCGGAGTCGACATTCACGGCGGTGCCGGCCCGCACGTCGGGCTGCATCGTTCCCGATTCCGCAAAGTCCTGCGTGACGCCGACCTGGCGGATCTCGTTGATGCCCACGGTGGTGCCGCTGTCGATCAGGCCCGGGTAGAGTTCGAAGCCCGTCACGTCGATGACCGCCGCGCCCTCGGTAATCTCGACATCCTTGCCGACCGCGACGAACTTTCCGTCCGCGATGATGACGGTTCCCTGCTCGATGACGTCCGCATCGACGGGATGGATGCGGCCGCCCGTAAGCGCGTATGTCCCGGTGTCGCCTGGCGGCAGTTCAAGCCGCCGTTCACGGACGGCGGTGGGGGCGAGCGTGAGTTGCGGCGGCGTTGCGGAGCGCTCCTGTGAGGCTTCCGACATGGCGGTGGGCCGCGCGGCGCGCTCAAACCAGATGTCCCCTTCGATGATGGTCAGCTCGCAGCGGGAGAACGGGCTGAACGGGTGGCCGTTGAATACCGCGATGTCGCCGTCCTTGCCGACTTCGAGGGAGCCGATCCGGTCGTCGAGGTTCAGTTCGCGGGCCGAGTTGAGCGTGACCATGCGGAACGCGTCCTCTTCGGGCATGTTGCCGTAGCGGAGCGACTTCGCGGCCTCCAGGTTCATGTGGCGGATCAGTTCCGCATCGTCGCTCTTGACGACGATGTTGACGCCCGCCTTGCACAGCAGCGTGGTGTTGAACGGGGTCGCGTCGAAGGCCTCGATCTTGTAGGCCCACCAGTCGCTGAAGGTGCTGCAGCTGGCCCCGTGGGCCAGGATCTCCGGTGCGATCTTGTAACCCTCGAGCACGTGCTGCAGCGACTGGATATGAATGCCGAGTTCGTCGGCCGTGCGGAGCAGCATCAGGATCTCGTCGGCCCGATAGCAGTGGCAGTGAATGAACACCTCCTGGTCGAGAATGCCGGCGAGGGCTTCGAGTCGCAGGTCGCGGCGCGGCTCGAGCGTGCGGCGGGCGCGGCGTCCGCCGCGCTCCTGCAGGCGGTCGTATTCCTGCCACTGGCGGCGATAGTCGAGCGCCTCGAAGAATGCCCGCTTGAGCGTCGCCTCGACGCCCATGCGCGTGTTGGGAAACCGGTCGGTCCGGGCTTTGACGTTCTCGCCGAGTGCGAACTTCACCCCCTGCGGTGCGTCCCACAGGATGTGCTCGTCCACCGGCGCTCCGTACTTCAGCTTCACGATGGCGTCCTGACCGCCGATGACGTTGGCCGAGCCGTGCAGCAGCCGGGCCGTGGTGAGACCTCCCGACAGCGCCCGGTACTCCGACGCATCGTTCGACCGGACGACGTCCTTGATCCGCACTTCCGGCACGATCGACTGCGAGAACTCGTTGACGCCCCCCTCGATCATGATGTGGCTGTGCGTGTCGATCAGGCCGGGCATCACGTACCAGCCGGCGACGTCGATGGTCGTGACTTCTTCCTCGGTCTGCAGGTCGACGCCGATCTCCGCGATGCGGCCGTCGAGGATCAGCACGTCGGTCTCCTGCAGCACCGGCCCGGCGACCGTGATGACGGTCGCGTTCTGTAGGAGCAGGTTGCCGCCGGTGGAGCGTGCCGGCCCTTCGCGGTCGGATTCCAGTTCGGTCGGGAGATCGTTCGCCGCAACGGTCTTCGATTTCTTGTCGTCCGGCTCATCGTCAGACGGATCGATACTGAGCTGAACCGGATTGTCATCGGCGGTGGATTCCAGCTTGCTGCGGACGGCCGACCACTCCGTGGGTGCGCCAAAGGGGGACTTCAGTGAGCCTTGGAGCGACTCCTCGCCGCTTTCCTCGTCGCGCGAGTGCGTTCCTTTGAACGTCAGTGCGATCTCGCGGTCGCCGGCCCCGATCGCCACCACGAATTCGACGTCCGCGCCGCTGACCTTGCCGGAGGTCAGCCGTCCGTTCCCCTGCTCGGAAGAGAACGTGCCGTTGAGGCGTGCGTCGGTCTGCGTGAGTTCAAGGACGCCATTGGTGGTCTGCATTTCGCCGGCGTCGATGCTGACCTTCCACGTGCCGGACAGTTGCAGGGTTTCGCTCGGGGTGGCTTCGGGCTCAACGGGCTTCGCGTCCTTGTTAAACTCGAAGGCCCGGCCATCCACGACGACGTGCCGAACCTTGCTGCGCTCGTCCTCCAGCGGTCCCGTCATGAGGACGACGTGTCCCAGCTTGCCCTGCTCGAGCGTCCCGAGTTCTTCGCCGCAGCCGATGATGTCGGCGGCGTTGCGCGTCAGCGCGGCGAGGGCGGCATCGGCGGACAACCCGTGCTTGATGAGCAACCTGATCGGCTTCAGCCACTCTTCCGGCTTGTCGAGGCCGTGGGTGCTGAGGGCGAAGGGGATTCCGGCCTCGTCGAGTTGCGAGGCGGTCGCGGCCCGCTCATCCCAGCGCGCCTGCACGTCCTGCTGGAACCGGACCGGGGGTTTCACCTCCGGCTCCAGTTTCTCGGAGGGCTTCGTCTCCTCCACCTCGGGCCGGTCGCCGAGATCGATGCGGAGGATGACGTCGGCGCCCGCATCCTTGATCCGGTCGATGCGCTGGGCTGCCTCGCGGCCGCCGACGAGGACCGGGACGATCTCATGCTCCGCCGCGAAGGCGAGGGCCCGGTCGATCTCGTCGCGCGAATCGGCCACGAACAGCGGCCGGCGGTCTTTCTGCAGCACGTCGTTGAGGACGTCGAGCACCGGGTCGGCGGCGGGGCGGGGGACACCGTCGACATGGGCTTCGTACAGGCGCTGCTGCTGCTGCGCGTGACGGGCATCGAGGAAGGCCTGGCGGAGATGCGCGGTCGCGCCCATGATCGTCACGGGATACGACTGCGTGACGCTCTGGCCGTCGCTGGGAGGCGGAGTCAACTGAAAGACGCAGCCGACGCTCTCGCACAGCAGCGACTCGCGCGGCGGCAGGCCCGACAACGAGACGCAGCACCCCTGGCCGGGGGCGACGGGCCGGAGCGGCAGGACGTGCACGGCCGTCATGCCCCCGCCGCGGCGGGACGACAGTACCGCCTCCTCCAGTTTCAACGCCGAGCGTGCTTCAAATTCGGGGGTGAGTCCGCGGCGGTTGTCGGGCGGAGTGGCGGCGAGCACATCCCGGCGGAAGTCTGGTTCGCGGCCTGCCTCCGGCGGCGCGGCTTTCGATCGATCGAGCAGCGCCTCGCTCGCGGCGTCGATGAACCCGGCGTACGCGACAAGTCCTTCCGCGTCGATCACGTGGGCATCGACTGGGATCTCGACATCGGTGCCGACAGCAACGATGCGGCCGTCGCGGATGACGAGGTTGCCGGACTCAATGACTTCACCCGGCGCGACGTGCAGGGTGGCGCCTTTGACGGCGATGGCCGCGGACTGAAAGCCGGTGCGGCGCGAGCCATCGTCCTGTCCCGCGCCGGGCCTGCCGGCGGCGAGCATCGCCAGCAGCAGCAGGCCGCCGGCGAGAGGGAGCGGATACCAGTTCCCACGCGACCAGAATCGTAAATCGCCCATGAAGTTCAGCGGTGCCAAACGGGTGAGTGCGTCGCCCAGTCAATGCTTCACTGCCGCCGCGTGTCGTTCGTGAGGAGCGTCCGCAGGCAGGCGCAGCAGGATGGGCAAGTCCGGCCGGAAAGTCCGTGCAGACCGTCCAGGAAGAATTTTCAGCCTAACAGAGGGGAGGACGGGAAACCAATCTTGACCGGGCTGTGCGGAATTGCCGATGATTGTCGTCAGAGTTGAATTGACACCCCCGCTGCGGGCGTTATGATTCAGTCGCAGCATGCTTCGCGGGTGTTTCGACACCGCAGCCGCTCCGTGGTCTTGAAGAGCTAGACGGAGCAGGCGGGGCGCGATCTTGAGGGCGTGCTGAACCTGGAGTTTAGAAGCCAACAGTTTGCTGACCGTGCTTGGCCGTTGATCTGCATTGTGCCGCCTGAGCGGCATCCCCTTTTCCCGGACGGACCGGGAGCCCGGCGTTGACCGCCGACCAGGGACTCGATCAACTGTCACTGCCCACAACCCGAGGGCCGGCGACTCAGAAACAGGAATGTTGGGAGCCGCAGTTAGGCGGCGTTCGCTGGCCGGTCATCCTCCGGGCTGGAGGTTGGACCTTCATCTTGAGCGGAACAGAGTTCATCGCGGCCGCCTTCGGGGCGGTCCAGCCAATGCGGGAGCGACCCGCACTGCACTCATCGCGCAGGGAGCGCGTGCGAGCGAATGTGAAAGACACTTGGAGTACGGGCCCCTTCCCGATTCTGGCCGCATCGTCGCGGTCGCCGAAGCGTGGAACGGGCAGGCTCAAACCACCGCCGCTGCGGAACGTAACGTGCAGCGTCGTTGTTTCACCCGGTCATCGCCTGGTATCCGGCGTCCGGAGGAAATCTGAGCCAAGGTCGGCGAGTCCGCGGCTGTGCGGTCCGCCGTGCCTGCCCTCGGCCGATCGTCGCCGTTGAGCAGGTGAGAGTCGATCCCCTGCCGTTCCGCCGTCTCGCGCGGCGGAGAATACAGAGGATCGGTCCATGCACCAGCGTGGGACACGCGGCACACTCGTGCTGCGCGCCGGTGCAGCCTCGTTGCGTGCGAGCAGGCGTCGATCCACCGTGATCGAACTGCAGCAAGGCAGCCGGGTCCGAACGAGACGACCTATTCGCTCAAAGGATGCTTCGCGTGGCGAAAGACAGGCAGCGCGACGACGAACTCGCGACGTTCGATTTTGAAGGGGACTCGGAATTCGACTCGCCGCCGGACGACTTCGGCGCCGGGCTCGACGAAGGAGGCTCCCGCCCCTCAGGCGACGGCGCGGCTCAGGGCTCATCAGACGAACAAGAACAGGACGGCGGGCGGCGCCGCAAACGGCGACGCCGTCGCAAATCCAAAGGCACCGGAGGAGAAGTGGCTCCAGCAAAAACTCAGCAGCGTTTTCAGGGTCGTCAGGGACGCCCGCAGTACCAGGGAGGCGGCGGCGGACGTCACCAGGGACAGAATCGCAACCGGCCCCGCCGCGCCAAGTTCCAGCAGAACGCACCGCCGGCCGAAGCCGCCGTCACCAGCGGCACCATCGAAGGCGTGCTGGAACTGCACCCCAAGGGGTACGGCTTTATTCGCGACGCCTCCAACGACTTCGGCGCGCGGGAAAGCGATCCCTTCGTCTCCAGCTCGCTCGTCGAGAAGCATCAGCTCCGCGAAGGCATCATGATTCGCGGCGAAGTGGGGGCCGGCGCCCGCGGGCAGGGTCCGCGGCTGGCCAGCATCGAGACGATCGACGGCCGCAGCGTCGAAGACTACGAGCAGATCAAGCACTTCGACACGCTCACCGCCATCAACCCCTTCGAGCAGATCAAGCTCGAGACCGGGCCCGAGCCGGTGACGATGCGGGTCATGGACCTGCTCACTCCGATCGGCAAGGGGCAGCGGGCGCTGATCGTCGCTCCGCCGCGAACCGGTAAAACGATGCTCCTGCAGGACATCGCCAACTCCGTCAGCATCAATCACCCGGAGATCCACCTCATCGTGCTGCTCATCGACGAGCGGCCGGAGGAAGTCACCGAGATGCGCCGCAAGGTGCGCGGCGAAGTCATCGCCTCGTCGATGGACCGGGACGTGGAAAGCCACGTCCGCATCAGCCAGTTGATCATCGAGCGCGGCAAGCGGCTGGCCGAATCCGGCAAGCACTGCTTCGTGCTGCTCGATTCCATCACCCGCACGGCCCGCGCGTTCAACAAATGGGTGGGCAACAGCGGCCGCACCGGGACCGGCGGTCTCGACGTGAAGGCCCTCGACATCCCCCGCAAGATGTTCGGCACGGCCCGCCGCTTTGACGAAGGGGGTTCGCTCACCGTCGTCGCGACGGCGCTGATCGACACCGGCAGCCGGATGGACGAGGCGATCTTTCAGGAGTTCAAGGGGACCGGCAACATGGAGCTGGTGCTCAGCCGGGACCTCGCCGACCGCCGCATCTGGCCGTCGCTCGACATCTCCCGCTCCGGCACGCGGCGCGAAGAGATGCTGCTGGCCAAGGAAGTGCTCGACGGCACGATCATGCTGCGTCGCAGCCTGGTCTCGATGAGCCCGACCGAAGCCATGGACCAGCTGATCCGCACGTTGCAGAAATTCCCGTCGAACAAGGAGTTCCTGGAGCGGATCCGCTCAGTGCTGTAACAGCAGCGCTCACGAATCTCGATGCAACATCAGCGACCCGGACGCTCTGTGTGTCCGGGTCGCTTTATTGATTGCATCCACCGACGGCGGCCGCGCAGCGGACCCCGGCAGGGGTCCCAGACGGTAGCCGGTGGTTGAGCGCAGCGACACCACCGGACAGCGGCCTGTTACCGCTGTTACCGCATGTCGAGCGGGTCGATGTCGATCGTGAGTTCGACGTCGCCCGCCGGGATCATGTGGGGGGCGGCTGCGCGCCAGAGGCGCTGAATTGACTCGACGGCGGCGGCCTGCAGGCGGAAGTGGTAGCGGTACTGGTTGCGGAGCTTGAGGATCGGGGCGGGGGCGGGGCCAACGATGCGGACGTCCGGCGACACCCGCGCGGCGCAGTCGCGGACGACGGCGGCGAGGCGGCGGGCTTCCGCCTGTACGGCGTCTTCGGGGCTGCCGCGGAGAATGACGCGCGCCAGGTGGGTGAACGGCGGCAGCTCCAGCTCGCGGCGATGCGAGAGTTCCTGCTGCACGAACCCGAGGTAGTCGTGCCGGGAGGCGGCCCGGATCACGGGATCGTCCGGGCTGCTGGTCTGGACGAGCACGCGGCCTCCTTTCTCGCCGCGGCCGGTGCGGCCGGCGACCTGCGCGATCAGCTGAAACGTGCGTTCGGAGGCGCGGAGGTCAGGCTGACGCAGGAGCGTGTCGGCGTCGATGACCCCGACCAGCGTGACGTTGGGGAAGTCGAGACCCTTGGCGATCATCTGTGTGCCGAGCAGGATGCGGACTTTTCCCTCGCGGAAGGCCTCGAGCGCGGTGTCGTGGCTGCCGGGCTTCTTCATGGCGTCGCTGTCCATGCGGACGGCCGACACGCCGGGGAACTTGGCCCGCACCTCCTGTTCGAGCCGCTGCGTGCCGGTGCCGAGATACTTGAGGCCCGGCAGGCCGCATTGGGGGCAGACCGGGGGGCGGGGCGCTTCGTACTCGCAGTTGTGGCAGACGACCTTGCCGCGGTCCTTGTGCCAGGTGACGGTGATGTCGCAGTTGGGACAGTTGACCCCGCCGCCGCAGCGATGGCACCAGAGGATAGTGCTGTAACCCCGCAGGTTGAGGAACAGGATCACCTGTCCGTCGTTCTTGAGGGCGGTCTGCATCGAGTTCTGCAGAGCGCGGCCGACGGCGTGCCCTTTGGCGATGAGCGGATCGTTGCGGGTGTCGACAATCACGATGGGCGGCAGCGGCCGGCGCTCGACCCGCTCGGGGAGCGAGAGGAGGACGTCCTCCTTCCGGGTGGCGCGGAGCATCGATTCGAGCGTCGGCGTGGCGGAGCCGAGGATCAGCGGGACGTGCTCGCGGCGGGCGCGCTCGCGGGCGACTTCGCGGGCGTGGTAGCGGGGCGTCGAACTCTGCTTGAAGGTGGTCTCGTGCTCCTCGTCGATGACGATGAGTCCCAGGTGCGGCGTGGGGGCGAAGACGGCGCTGCGGGCGCCGACGACCACCTGCACGCGCCCCTGCGAGATCTGCTCCCAGTGGGCATGCCGCTCGGCGTCGGACAGGTGGCTGTGCAGCACGGCTACCGAGGGGAAGCGCGCCCGGAACCGACGGATCGTCTGCGGAGTGAGGCTGATCTCAGGGACGAGTAGGATCGCCTGCCGGCCATAGCTGACCACTTCGCGGATCGCCTGGATGTAGACCTCGGTCTTGCCGCTGCCGGTGACGCCGTGCAGCAGCAGCGTGGCGTGTTCGCGGGCCCGCAGCCTCCGGAGGATTTCGGCGAGGGCGGCATGCTGGTCGGCGTTGAGCTTGAGGTCGGGCTGGGGGGGAAGCGGGGGAAGGTCGACGGCGCCAGGGTCGGTGCGGCGGCGGAGCGGCGTGATGAGTCCCTTGTCGTGGAGCGCGCGAATGGGTCCGGCGCCGCAGTCGGCGCGCAGCGACAGTTCGTCCACCGGGAGCGGCTGACCGGCGGCGAGCAGGACATCGAGGACGGCGCGTTGCTTGGCGGTGAGCCTGAGTTCGGCGAGGCGTTCGGCGGCGCCGTCGGCCGGCTGGTAGCAGGTGATCTCGCGCGTGCCGGCCTGCTTGCGGACTCCGGCCGGCACCACCGCATTGAGCACCTGCCCCCACGTGCAGAGGTAGCGCTCGGCCATCCAGCGGGTGAGCTGGAGCATCTGCGACGAGACGAGCGGGCGGCGGTCGAGCACCTCCGCGATCGCCTTCAGCCGGCGTCCTCCCTGCCCGCCGGGCTCGATGCCGACGCAGAATCCGGTCGCGAGCCGGTCGCCGCGGCCGAGCGGGGCTCGCACCCGCGTGCCGACCTGCACGAGTTCCCGGAGGGCGTCGGGGACCAGGTAGCTGTAGGCGGTCTCCAGCGGCCGGTCGAACACAATCTGCGCGACGACCTGATCCTGGTCCGCCGCCAGCTCCCAGGGCTGCGGCGCCGCATCGTCGTCGAAGAGCCGGGATTGCTGGCGCGAAGTGGTCACGCGGCAATTGTAGGGTGGCTCCCGCCTGTTGGAATGAACCGACTGCATTGAACTTGCGGTGCAGATGCCCGCGGGGAGCAGCGAGTGGTCCCGGAGGTCGTTCTGTGTGGAGCGAGAGCGCAGCGGGCGGCACAGAGGACTGTGCCTGACTTTGTGAGCGACCGGCGATTGGCGGGATTGATCTTCCGTGAATCTGCGTGGCGGGTACACTTTTGCACCGTCCGGCGGGAGGGGAGTGCCGGTGTCGGCATTTCGCCGGAGGCCTGGAGCAGAAAGGAACCTGCGATGAAACGGATCGGGATGCTTTCGTGCGGATCACTCCTGTGCGTCGTCGTCGTCACGGTCGGCCTGGCACAGCAGCCGGAGGTGGAGTTGGCATTCGAGGCAGGCGACGCATTCCCCGCCGATGACCCGTTGTTTGCCGAACCGGCCGATGGCTTCTCCGAAGAAGCCGAGGCAGCGGCTGATCCGGAAGCGTTGCGGGCGGAGTATCTGAAACGGATGCAGGAGAAGGCGGCGCTGATGGACGAGGCGGAACTGAAGTCCGCACTGGAAGCCGCCGATCAGGACATCGCGGAACTCACCGCGCAACGGCGGCTGGAGGAGGCGCGAGGCATATTGGAGGAGATCGTGGCGGAGTATCCGCATACGGACGCCGGAGCGCGAGCGCGGAACATGCTGCGGGCCAGCGCGATCGATTCCAATTCACCATTCGCCCCGGCAACGTCGCAGAACGCGCGGACACGGGGCAATCAAACCGTCCCGAGCGGGTACCAGCCTCTGTGAGACGACCCTGATTGAGACTGGGCGCAAGCAGAAACCCGGTTTCTCTAAAGAAACCGGGTTTCTCCGTGGCCGCTGGATGCGCGCTCGACGGACTTACTTCTGGCCGATGGCGAACAGTTCGTTCTTGTTGGTCACGTAGAGCACGTTGTTGGCGACGATGGGGGTGCTGAAGACCGAGTTGCCCATGTCGTTCTCGGCGAGCATGTTCATTTCCTTGGCGTGCTCGAACACGAGGATCGCGCCGACCTCGTTGCCGATGTAGACCTTGCCGTCCACGATCAGCGGCGACCCCCACGCCTGCGAGAACATGTCGTAGCTCCAGTAACCTTCGCCGGTGCGGGCGTTGAGGCAGTGGAACACGCCGCTGAAGTCGGCGATGTACAGGATGTCGTCCTTGATGGCGACGGTGCCGCAGGAGCGGTGCATTTCCTCTTCGTATTCCAGCTTGTCGTTGCCGTTCATGTCGTAGCCGGTGTAGTGCCAGATGGCGGCCGAATTCGGATTCGGGATCGCCTTCTCGCCCGCCTTCTCGTTGACGGCCTGCAGGCGGCGGTGCGGGATCTCGTTGCCGTCCTTGTCGACGGCGAGCTCGCTGCTCACGTCGCCGCGCTTGGTCGGGTCGATGCACCACAGGTGGCCGTTGCCTTCGCCGTGCTCCGGGTCTTCGCCCACGGCGACGTACACCATGCCGTCATAGACGACCGGAGTGGCGATGATGTGATTCCGCTCGGAGCGGCCGCGGACGGAGTACAGCGACGTCTTGGGATTGCAGTCGAACTTCCAGAGCAGCTTGGAGTTCCCCTGGCCGTCGCCGGCCGGGTCGAAACTGTACAGCCAGCCGTCGCCGCCGCCGAAGATGACCTGCGGCTGATCGCCGAGCACGGCGTACGTCGGCGAGGACCATTGGCCGTGCAGGATGTTGATGCCGGGGGACTTGTCGGTCCACAGCACCTCGGCGGTGTCGCGGTTCATCGCGAAGAAGCTGGGTGCATTGGGGGCCGGGATGTTGACGTGCGACTCATCGACGCCGTTGGACGAGCAGACGAACAGCGTATCGCCGACGCACGTCAGCGAGCAGCTGGCCATGTTGTGCTGGGAGACGCCGAGTTCGCCCATCATGTCGAACGTCCAGATGATGTCGGCTTCGTCCTTGTTCTGGTTGTCTTCGGCCTTGAAGGGGCCGTCGTTTTCGTCGTCGTGAAAGCCCTCGGTATCGAGGCAGCAGACTTCGCCGCGGTTGTTGACGTACCACAGGCGTTCCCCTTCGACGAACGGAGCGGCGCAGACGCCCATGTCGGGCCAGTCGTTGACGAGTCCCTGCGGGAGCTTGGTGTTGGAGTGCTGCCACAGGAATTCGCCGGTCTTCTCGTCGAAGGCGATCATGCAGCCGAGGTCCACGCCCGCGTCGCCGCGGAGGGCCGGGAACCGCGCGACGTAGCCGTGGCCGTTGTTGGTGCCGACGTACACCTTGCCATTGGCGACCACGGTGTTGCCGTAGGTCTGCGAGCCGAGGTCGGCCTGCCAGAGAATGTTGGTTCCGTCGTCGACGTTCCACTCGGCGGGGATGTTCTCGCCGGCGGGGACGTTATTGCGGTGGCTCCAGCCAAAGAACTGCGGCCAGTCCTGCTTGCCGACTTCCAGTTCGGCGATCTGGGCGAGGGCGTTGGCGGTCGCGTCTTCGGCGGCGGCCTCGTCGTCGGCCTGGGAGCGGAGCGCGATGAGGGGAAGCATCAGCACGGCGAGGCCGGCACAGAACAGTTTGAATCGCATGGAGGTCCTCTGGTCGTTATCGGCGGGGAGCCGGGTCGAATCGGGAATCGTGAGTCGGGAGCGGGATATCGTGATCGTCGGGGGAGCGCGGGTTACACCCCGGCTAAACGGGTCGGTTTCGTTTAGCCGCCGGCAACGCCGGCGCTCGCCCGGCCGAGCAGCGCTCACTGCGTTGCGGGTGGTTCAGTGGTTTCGGTCTGGGCCGGAGCGTTCCGGGTCACGGTGAGGTTGTCGTAGAACAGTTCGGCGTCCTTGGCGTTGCCGAACAGGCCGGGGCTGCCCTGGACGTTGGGGACATGGTCCTCGCCGGTGATCATCCACTCTTCCGGCTCAGTCTCGCCGCGCGGCCAGACCTTGCCGCGGAGCACGGCCTTGCCGTCTTCAACGGAGGCCTGGAACTTGAGCGTGTACCACGTCTCCGGCTCCCACGTCAGCGGCTCGTTGACGTGGAACCGTTCCAGCTGCGTGATCCACGATCGCAGCTGCAACTGCTGGCTGGCGCCCATCAGGTCGAGCGTGTAGCGCTGGGCGGTGAGGCCGATATCGGGAAGCTTGCCGTTCTTCTTCAGCCCCATCACGTCCGCCTGGATGGTGTAGTCGTGAAGGCCGGTCTGCCCCATCCAGCCCTGGCTGCGCATGCCCTTGGGGATGGTCGTGATCTTGCACATCACGCCGTTGCCGCTGAACTCGCGGTCCCCCTTTTCGACGACGAGCTTCGGATCGGGAACTGTCTCGCCTTCGACGCCGGTCGGCTGATCCCAGGTGGACCACTCATACGCCTTGAGAACACCTTCGTCCTGCAGCAGCTTGAGCGAAGCATCCAGCTTGGCCTGCGCCTCCTCCAGATTGGCCGGACGGGCCGCTCCCTGATCGAGGTTGATGTAGCGCAGGAACTCCGTCCACTTCTGGGCGGGAGTGGAGTTGTCGTACGTCTGCTTCGCGAGGCCGGTGTTGGTGAAGGCCGTCGTGAAGTAGATGTAGAGCGCTCCCGCCTGCGGATCCTGCGCGGCAAGTTTCTGATACAGATCGAAATCAATGACGATGTGCCGGTAGCGGATGCCGACCCAGGTGACCGGGACGAGGCCGTCGTCGAAGTCATAAGACCAGTCGAGCGTCGGCACGACGCGAATGCGGGCCTGGCCGGAGATGTCGTTGAACTTGGCCGTCACGACGACCGCCGCCTGTTCCTTATTCTCACCATCGATCGAGTACGTCCAGCGGCTGACATCGTCGCCGCTGATGGCGACCTCGCCGGGACCGTCGATCGTCAGCTCCACTTCTTCCGGCTTGGCGGTGCGGAGGTATTGGCCGTTGGCGTTGTAGAGCCGAACGTCATATGCCTGTGCGTCACCCTGCCCGTCGCCGGTGATCAGCAGCGATTCGACCGGAGCGACCTGCACGATCGCCGGAGTGGTGTCCTCGTTCACGGGCGCTTCCGTGATCAGGCTCGGCGGCGGCTCGGCGGCCGTCGGCTCCGCGTCAGGCTTGGCGAGGCAGTACATGGCGTCGGTGGACGGGAAGTACAGCCGCCCATTCGCGGCAATCGGCGAGCCGTGCACTTCCTCGCCCGATGCGAGGCGGCCACGGCTGAGCACCTCCACGCCGTCTTCCGCCGGCTGCATGATGTACCAGCGTCCGTCGGCGGTGCCGGCGTACAGCTTGCCGTCGGCATACAGCAGGCTGCTGCGCATCATCGTGCCGAGCGGCTGACGACCGATCTGCTCGCCGGTCTCCGGATTGAGGATCGACATCTTGCCCTGGTCGTCGACGACGTACAGCCGGTCGTCGACCATAATCGGCGTGCTGCGGCCGACGCCCATTTCGTCAATCTGCCATACCGGGCCGTCGGCCGTGATGTCGCCCGACTTGGTGCCGTCGATGCAGACGAAGCGTCCCATCGTGTTGGAGTCAATGTTCTCTTCGCTGTGGCCGACGTAGACGCGGTCTCCCACGACCAGCGGCGTGCAGTTGAGTCCGTGCCGCGACAGGCTGTAGCTCCAGATCAGCCGCCCGGTGCGGGGCTCCATCGCGTGCACGCCGCCATCACCCGAGCCGAACACCATCGCCAGCCTTCCGTTGAACGACGCCAGCACCGGGGCGCTGTAGGTCGTGTCTTCGGGGAACATCTTGGTGCCGTTGAACCAGACCGGCTCGCCGCGGCCGCGGACGTCGAACGCGATGAAGCGATGGGCCGGCTTGGCCATTTCGCCCCAGCCGATCACGACCGCGCTGCAGATGACATTGTTCTCATGCACGATCGGAAAGTTCGTGCGGCCTCCATAGGTGCTCAGAAACCCGTACTCCTCGTGCAGCGACTTCTCCCACACCAGGTCGCCGGTCTGCGCGTTCAGGCAGCAGAAGTAGCCGGAGACCCCGTGCGCGAAGACCAGGCTCTTGGAGGGGTCTTCGTTAGGCGCTCCCACAACGCTCGACCAGCCGACGCGCTCGCGCGGGACGTCGGACAGATAGACGTTGAAGCGATGCTCCCAGATGGTCTCGCCGGTCGCGGCATCGAGGCAGACGACCCGCTCCCCTTCTTCCTCGGGAACATCCGGCCTGTCGTTATTGATCAGGAACAGCTTCCCCTGCATGACGATGGGAGTCGAGCGGCTGCCCAGATCGTCCCGCTTCCAGAGGACGTTGCTCCCTTCGCCGCCGTCGGGGTTCCAGTCTTCGGGAAGATTGGTCTCGGGCGAGTGACCGTTGTACTGGGGTCCGCGCCAGTAGGTCCAATCGGCTGCGTCGGCCGGGGGGAGCGTGCAGCTGAACGCCGCTGCCACGCACACGAGGCCGCGAAGCACTCCAAAGACTGTCCGCGTCATGAGCACACCTTCCGGAGAAGACAACAGGGCAGGGTCAGGACGAATCCGTCCATCCCGCAACGGGTGGGCACAGCCATCAGGGGGGAATCGCCGGATCGGACCAGGCCTTTCCGCGATCAAGCCAGGCCGATCGGGCCCCGTCTTCTGCGGAATCAGGCGCCGGATGGACGCTGCCGGCAGACATCAAACGTCGTCAATGCTCAGCCGCAATCCATGATCCGGTGATCACTTAAAACCATAGTCAACGCCCTGCGCCGCGGCAAGCAACCGGTTTGGGCGACTGGAGAACTCAATGGCGCTGCCGAACCCCGGTTTCTTCAAGAAACCCGGTTTCTGATCGGCCGCGATTCATGTCACGGCTGTCGCGACTCATCCGACTGCCGATCGGACGGAGGCGCCTCCACCAGGTCGTACAGCATCTCGATCATGTGCAGCGCATGGTCGCGGAGATGCGTCTCCAGCACGATGTGCAGCTTGTGGATTGCGTCGCGCTTGCGATTGATGGCTTCCGCCGCAGTGATCACGCCCTGTTCAGTCAGCGGTCCGCCGGTGCCGAACGTGCTGCACAGTTCGTCCATGTCGTCTGGGGACCAGCCTGTGAAGAGGTGTGGCTGATCCTGCACGACCTCAGAGACGAGGGGATTCGTTGCGCGATCGAAGCGTCGGGCGGCGGATGCATCACGCGGACCGATCGGCGCAGGACGGGAAGGGGTCGGTGACAGGAGTTCTTCGACGGTCAGATCGAGTGCGTCGGCGATCTTTCGGAGGGTTGTCGCCCGGAGGCGTCCGGTATGTCCGCGCTCGAGATGATAGAGCGTCGTGCGGGAGATCCCCGCCAGACGGGCGAGCTCCTGCAGTTCCATGCCCCGCCGGACACATTCAGCCCGGACGCGTGCGGCCACTCGACGGCTCTCCTCATCCGTTGTTGCCGACATGATGGCCTCCCCTTGGGGCATCGAAACCGGAATGTTTTATTATGTTCTATTTTAGTTGAACATTACGAATCTTATTGTATAATGTTCTTATTCAGGGGTCAAACGCCTGCGGGAACCGGCAGATCGGGTGGTGACAGGGAAGTGAATGGGGCGCCAAGGGGGGCGAGTCCTCGTTGGACACGGTAGTCCGATTGCGGAAGGGATTTCCCACGGGGACGCCACCCGACTGCCGTCTGTTCGCCTGACCACGACGGGCGGAGGCCGCATCGGATGATCATGGCCGCCAATCAGCAGTACAGGAGATCGCCGGCATGGTGCGCGTGTCTCGCTTCTCATCGGATGACCCCGGCTGGATTGACCCGGACGACCGGCTGAGCCAGAGGCTGGAGGCGGACGACACCGACTGGGACGACCTCAACCCCGATCGACCTCGTCGGCGAACGCGGCGGCGTCCCCGGCGAGAGCGGGCGGCACGGGAGCGGCGGCGTGATCCACGGCAGCTACCGGTCTCTGAATCCGAGACTGCTGCCCCGGATCGTCAGCCGCGGCGGCATGAATGAATTTCGGGTGCAAGGCGTCACGTCTGGGGAGCTGGGACCATTCGGAAGGAGTTCTGTGTATGACGATGAACGGGTCGGAAGGGGCGCGGCCGCTGGAACTGAGGAAGCAGATCTCGATCTTCGTGCCGATTTCGGACTGGCGGATGATCCGCGAGGAAGCGGCCCGGAAGAGGATCCCGATGACGGAACTGTGCCGCCGCTGGATGCGGCCGGAGATCGCCGATCTGCGGCGGCGGTCTGATCCGCGGCGCACGGCGGCGGAGCGTTGAAGCGGAGGATCCAAAAGAGGGTTCGCCGCAAGAGAGCGCAAAAGACGCAAGAAACTGTGGAGAGGAGTCGTTATGGCGCTCGGCTCGGACGGCAGGGGACGCAGGCGGGAAACAGACCGGCGGAGATATCCCAGTGATCTCAGCGATGCGCAATGGCGGGGAGCGCATGCGGTGATTGGCGGGAGCACGCAGTCGATTCACCGGGATCGTGCGGACGTGCGGCGGGTCTTGGACGCGATCAACTATCGCTGGCGGACAGGGTGCGCGTGGCGAATGCTGCCGCACGACTTTCCCCCCTGGCAGACGGTCTACCGTTACTTCCGCCGCTGGCTGCGGGAAGGCCGGCTGACGGAGCTCCGTGACGTTGTGCTGCGGCCGCGCGTCCGCGATGCTGGACGGGACCAGTTCGAGCATTCCGATTGGAATCGCGCCGATGTTGAGGCGATCAGCGCTCTGGACCGTACTCGCGGCCATTGGCCTGGCGCTGCCTGCGGTTGCACAGGCAGAGGAGACCGCGCGCTGGCAGGCGTCCCGCAGCCTGGCCGCTCCGGAAGCGCATCAGGCCGCTGCGGCCGATGACACCCATGTCTATGCGATTTCCAGCACGGAGATCGCACGCTATGACCGCTTCTCCGGCGAGCCCACCGGCCGAAGCACCGGTGAGGCGCAGCATCTGAACAGCGGCTTCCTGTTCGAAGGCCGCCTGTACTGCGCGCACTCGAATTATCCGCTCACGCCCGAACTCAGCCAGATCAAGGTCCTGGACCTTGAGTCGCTGACGCTCACGACGTTTCATGACTTCGGTGATTACGGCGGGAGCCTGACATGGGTGGTGCGGCATGACGGAGGCTGGTGGTGCAACTTCGCCAGGTATGGGCGCGCCAATTCCGAAACATTCCTGGTCCGTTTCGATGACGAGTGGCGCGAACTGCAGCGCTGGACCTATCCCGACGAGCTGATCGCGCGGCTCGGCAACTACAGTCTCTCCGGGGGAATCTGGCACGAGGACGGGTTGCTGGTCACCGGTCACGACGACCGGGTTCTGTTTCGGCTGGGCGTGCCTGAAGAGGGGCGTGTGCTGCAGCTGGTGGATGAAATGGAAGTGCCCTTCACAGGCCAGGGGATCGCGGCCGATCCCGCGACCGGCGGGCTGGTGGGGATCGATCGTCGCCGCCGGCTCATTGTTTTCGCCGAGATGGACGCAGCCGATGAACAGCAACCGGCCGCGTCCGAGTACGATGACCGACTGCCGCCCGGGCCGGGTGACACACCTCAACCGCGGAAGAAGGGGTCCCCCTGATGAGTCGTCTCATGAAGCTTGCCAGCGCGTTGCCGGTTCTCCTGATTGGAATTCCGGGGTGGGCCGACACCTTTGTGTACATCGACGAGACGGGCGAGCAGCAGACCGTTGAGGCCCAGCTGGCGGGATCGGGGCAGGGGTTTCATGCGCTGCTGCAGGCGGACGGCCGGATCACGATCGTTCCCGAGCAGGCTGTGACCTCGCGCGAGGCCGCGGCGGGTCCGGAACCGCTCTCCCCGGCCGAAATGGTCGCCGTGCTCGAAGAGCAGTTCGGGGCGGACCGGCTGAGCGTGCAGATTCAGCAACCGTACGTGGTAGCGCTTGTACTGGCGGGGCCGCTCGATCGCCGCGGCGAGACCCGGACCAAGGGATTCCTGCAGAAGACGGCCCGCTTCATGAAGAACGTGGATACGGTCTTTGAACGGTTCGCCCGCGACACGCGCTTCCCGCTCCGCGAGCCGGAATATCCGCTGGTCACGATCGTGTTCGAGTCGGACGACGACTTCAACGAGTTCGCGGACGAGGCGACCGGGGGGCGGGGGCTGTCGAGCGGGAATATCGCGGGGTTCTATTCCGGGCTGACGAACTGGCTGGCGATCCGGCTGGAGGAGTGCCGCACCTACCAGGTGCCGCTGCACGAGGGAATCCACCAGCTGATGTACAACCGCGTCTTCAACCGGCTGGCCCCGATCCCCAAGTGGTTCGATGAGGGAATCGCCACCGGCTTCGAAAACAACGGCGAGCGGGTGGACGTGCATCCGGCGAAGATCAATTCCAACTATGCCTGGCGGGCGAAGAACCTGGACTCCGACGACGTCTCCTGGACCGATGTGATCGCGAACGACGAATCGTTCGGCGGAGACGTCCTCGCGGCGGAGTCGTACGTCGAAGCGTGGTGCCTGCACTGGATGCTCGTCACGCAGCATACCGACGAGTACCGCGATTACGTGCAGCAACTCGCCATGCGGGGGACGCTGGAGGAACTGCCGGCCGAGCAGCGGACAACGCAGTTCGAAGAAGTCTTCGGAATGAGTGTCGACGAGCTGGCGACCGATTTTCCGCGGGCGCTGGAATCGGGACTGCGGCGGCAGAAGGTCCAGTTCCCCGGCGAGCCTCCCGCCGGCATCAGCCTGACCAACTCGCAGTTGGGCGAAGTGCAGATGCGGGCCGTCATTGACGGCGCGAGCGGCCGCCTCCACGTGGAGGGGACGCTCAAGAACACCTCTCCCATTCGCCCGCTCACCTATCACGTGGCGGTCGTCTCCAACTCCGGCGTGTATACCGACTGGGTCATCGACGGCCTCGACGTGAACCGGTCGGCGAGACTGGACGCCAAGGTCGCCGCCAAGGTGCTGCCGGGCACGTTTGGCGGACGCTCGCAGACGTTTCTGGTCCGTGTGCAGTGGACGCTGCCGGGAAGTGAAGAGGCGCAGCAATGGCTGCGCGAATCCCCGCTGCCGCAGGGTTTCGACCGATCCGAGTGATGGGGAGCGTGCGGCTCAGAACTCGCCGGTGACTTCGTTGCCGGCGACGGTGGCGAGGGCGCGATACAGACCCAGGCCCATGTTCTCCGAGAGGAACCGGACGCTGCCGTCGGCCAGGGCGAACTGGGCGCCGCCGACGTGCCAACTGTGAAAGCCGTTGTTCCCCTGCCAGTCGGTCGGCGCGTAAGGTGAGCCGTCCGGGCGGCGGGCGTTGATGGGGCAGTTGGCGATCGCGCAGGCCTCGACCGAATGCGCCCACGCCCAGCCGAGCCCGAAGTGCATGTCACCCGGAGCTTCGGGGACGAACCGGTCCTCGCCGATCATCAGCGTGCCGCTCAGTCCGTCCGTCAGGCTGTTCCAGCCGAGCGGACGGACCCAGTTGAGGGGAAAGAACACGCCGTCGCCGTCCTCCCACGGCTCACACGAGTGACCATCGGTGCCCGGGTTGGGCCAGTCCCCCCAGCAGAAATTGGCCCCCTGCACCCCTTTGTAGTTCGTCATCCCGACGCGCGGACTGGTGCGGAGGTAATGCGAACGCTCCGGCCGGGCGCCGCTGCCGTGCAGCCCGTCGGAGGGGCAGGTGAACGTGGGGATCGTCGCCGCGATGTGCGGGCTGTTCTGGAGCATCACGTTCGGAATGTCGGCCTGATTCCAGAGCGGCGCCTGATCGATGTAGGGGAGGATACTGGCCAGCCAGCTCCAGGAGTAGGAGTCCTCGAACGCATGATTCCACACATGCGAGTATGCGTAGTCCCCGTAGCGGTTGATGGGGAGTTTGTTGAACGTGGACTCGTAATTGTGGACTGCCAGCGCCAGTTGCTTGAGGTGGTTCTTGCATTCTGTGCGGCGGGCGGCTTCGCGGGCCTGCTGCACCGCGGGGAGCAGCAGCGCGATCAGAATGGCGATGATCGCAATGACGACCAGCAGCTCAATCAGCGTGAAGGCGGTGCGCGCCGGCACGCGGGCATCAGTCGGCATGGGAGGAGAGCTTCAGGTCGTAGGCGTCCGGCGGCGCGTCGGACGTGATGGTAAGGAAGAGTCCGGACGTCGCCGGATCGTTGTAGCGCGTGGGAATCAGGGACTGCGGCAGTCCGGGATGCGCGGCCCCGGGCTCGGCAGGCTGTTCGTGAATGAAAACCACTATGGTGTACTTTCCGGCCGGCGCACCGGCGTGGCCGTTGGTAAACACACGGTAAGAACCGTCATCGGCGATCATGCCGGCCGGCTGGTCCCAGCTTCCTCCCGGCTCCGGACGGAGCGACAGAGATCCGGGACCGAGGGGGGCGCCGTCCAGCAGTACGCGTCCGTTCACGGGCAAGAGCTGCGGGCTTTCCTCATCTCCGCAGCCGGAGACCGCTGCGCATCCGACGATCAATGAGAGGATGACGCGGACAGACCGGCGCGAGCATCTCACAAGCGACGATGAGAGCGGCAGCGGCGAAAGGCCGGCTACGGAGGGGGGCGCGCACACGGCGGATGACGAACTTTGGCGAAGGGATCAGTGCGGCCCGCGCGGGAAGCATAGTTCGCCGGCTGCGAACCTGCCAATCGAGATTGGTCCGTGCCGCACGAACCGTTACGGCGCTCAGGCCCTTTACACTTTGCCAGCCGCGAGTTTGACAATGTGTTCAGGCGACGTTGCGCGTTGCGATTGCGAAACATCGTCAAGATGCGGATGCGCGTGGGCGTCAAAGAATGTTGGCCCGCCGCAAGCTCTTCCGGCAAAGGCACTTGTGAGCGACGACCGGGGGCGTGTCCAGGTTCGTTGGCGTTAGCGCTTCCGCACGGGCACACCGCCTGCTTTTCTCCCCCGCACAACTCCTCGGCCGAGGAAAACTGACTCCGCTCCGCCAGACACGGGTGCGGGCTCACGGCGGATGACAACCGGGTGGATCAGACCCGCGCGTCGCAGAATCCGTCACCTGTTTTTGGCCCCCGGCAGCAGCCCTGCCGGACAGGCTCGACCGTCTCACAAATCTCTACAGAGGAACTCGAATCATGTTGAATCAGCTTTGGAACGACGAGGCCGGCTTCATCATTTCGGCCGAACTGGTGCTCGTGGCCACCATCCTGGTGATCGGCTGCATCGTCGGACTCAGCGAAGTCCAGCACGCGGTCGTCAACGAACTCAACGACGTCGGCGACGCCATCGGCAGCATCAATCAGAGCTACTGCTTCTCCGGCTTCCACAAGCAGGATGGCTGCGACACTCACGCCAAGACCGTCGGCTCGGCCTTCCGCGACCGGATGGACGAATGCGACAACAACGAATGCCAGATCTCCTGCGATGCTCCGGTTCCGGAGCGGCCGAAAGGTCACCGCGGGTGGTAACCGCTGAGCGAGTCGGGCTGTGACGCAGAAACCCGGTTTCTCTCGAAACCGGGTTTCTCGCTGCGCGCTCGACAAAGAAAGGGGCCGCGGATGACGCCAATGCAGCGGATTCACGCAGATGTTCCTGATCTGCGAGAATCCGCCAGATCTGCGTCATCCGCGGCCCCTTGAAATCAACGGCAATACGACAGCGCAAGCAGTGAGTAGGCCGTCACGAGGTTTGGATCTCCTTCGTACCAGCGGTCGGCAGTGTTGACCCAGCTGCCGTTGTCCTGCTGGATCGAGATCAGGTGGTCCGCCAGTTCGCTGCGCCAGTCGTGCGTGGTGCCGTCGGCCTCTTCGAACTTGTCCACCTCGAGTGCCGCCAGCGCCTTGGCGAACGTGTGGTAATAGTAGAACAGTCCCTGCTGTCCCATGCCGGGGTTCTCGTCCAGCGTATAGAACTGGCTGATCCATTCGGTGGCGGCGGCGACGCGCGGGTCGTCCGGGGTGAGTCCGCAGTAGATCATGCTCTTGAGGCCGGCGTACGTCATGCTGCCGTAGGAGCGGAGCCCGCCATCCGGCGTGGCGCCGGCCTGCGATGTGCCGCCGGCGGCCGGTGTGTAGTAGAAGCCGCCGTCATTGATCTTCGCGGCGAACGGAGTCGTGTTGTTCTCGCTTTCCAGGTTCTGCGTGCGGGAGACGAAGACCAGCGCGTTCTTGAATGCAGGATCATCCTGGGAGACGCCGGCCGTCTTCAGCGCATCGAGGAAGAAGGACGTGTTCGAAAGATCCGGCCGCTGATGGCTGCCGTAACCCGCGCCGCCGTAACGCGGATCGGACTCATCGATGTCTTCCGTGCCGTCCCACTGCAGTCCCTTCAGGAAGTCGGCGGCCTTCACGAGCACTTCGTCGTAGCGGCCGTCCTTGTTCGCGGCGTCGAACGCCTGCAGCGCGATGGCGGTTTCGTAGTTCTTGTGCGTCGTGTCCTTGAAGTAAATGCCGCCGTCCGGCTGAATGAACGACTCAAGGTGCTTGAGTGCTTTCTGCACCGTCGGGTCTTCAGGGCCGAGTCCCGACTCGAGCAGCGCGAACGTCACCAGGGCCGAGATGCCGGGCTGCTCGGGAGAAGTCCAACTGCCGTCGTCGGCCTGCGTCGTCCGCAGGAATTCGACGGCCTGACCGGTGCTTTCCTGCAAACGGGCGGAGTCCGCCCGGTCATCCGCCAACGCAAACCCGCTCAGCAGCAAGCACATCACAGACAACAGCAACGGACGCAGCATGGGACTTCCCTTGATCTGATCTGTTCTATTTCGCGCGCCGCCCTGTCGCGGCGCAAGAAGACGATGCCGCACGCACCTGCACGTGCTATTCCCGCAGTTCCGGTTGCCCAGACAATGCCGGTCGGACCGCGCATCACGACATGCGGTCCCTGTGCACCGATCATACGCGCACGCTGCATTGCGAGACAGTCTTTGCCGCTTTCGCCGTGTCGTTTGGAGATTTGCCGACGGACACCCTGCCCGGGGCCAACCGGAGTCGGGCGCCGGCGGGTGTCGCGGACACGAAAGGCTCTGGCATCTTCGCGCGGCGAAGAACTCGCCAACCCGCCGCGCAGATCGACGCCAGTGAAGCGGGCTCCGGAGCCGTCAATCGTCTGCCGGCAGGGCCCAATCACCCCAGTGCTCGAGATAGTGCGCATAGGCGGGGCGCTCGGCGGCGTGGGATTCGAGCCAGGACTTGGTCTCGGCAACGATCTCCTGCTCCTGTTCCAGCGGCAGCCTTCCCAGCAGCACGCGGGAGCGGAGGAAGACGAAGTAGGTGTCGAGGACGTCGCAGCGGCAGTAGTCGTTGATCTCCGCGGCGCGGCCGGCAAAGTACATGTCCTGCACCTGCGAGCCGTCGATCCCGGTCTTGCCCGGCTTGCCGATGATGTTGGCCAGCAGGTTCAGGCCTCCGGAGACGCGCGAGGCGCCGAAGTTGGAGAACAGGTCCATCAGGTCGAGATGGGCCGCACAGTTGTACCGGTTCCGTGCCTGCTCGTACGACTTCGCTTCGACGTTGAACCAGTCGGGAAGGGCGAGCCCGTAGCGATAGGCGGCCAGTTCGAGCACCGGCAGGTCGTAGCCCCGGCCGTTGAACGTGACCAGCGTCGGCCGTCCGTAGTGCCGCCACCCCTGCCAGAAGCCGCGGGCAATCACGTGTGGCCGATACTCGGGCTCATCCAGCACGGCGATATCGAGCAGCCGGAAGTCGGAGGCGATCTTCGCCACGGCGACCGAAATGGGGAGCATGAAGGTCGGCGGCAGGACGTCGCGGCCGGTCTGCTCAATGAGTTCGGCCCGATAGCGGGCAATGGCGTCCGTCGCCGAAAGTCCGTCCGCGGGATACCGGACGCGTGAAACCAGGTCGCCGTCCGCGATCGCTTCGACGTCGAAGATCAGATAAGCAACCGTTTGCGCCGACATGGCAGGAACTCCTGAGGGGTTGCGTCGGGGAAGGACGCAGTCGACTGCGTATCGTCCTGCTTACCGTGCCTGAGTACAACGCAACCGATCGGCTTCACGTCGATGAATGTCGATGCGTCCCGAACAACTGATGCCGCCGGGACATGCGTGCGGGTTGTTTCTGCTTCGCAAAACCTTCATGCATTTCCATGTAGACGCCGGTCCGGCGAACCGATACTAGGAATCTCGCCCGACCGGCTGAAATCGGTCGCGGTGCGCCGCCGCGGGCGGCAACTTTCGATGGCGGAATCCGACCACGACGTTCCCGGATTCGCGAACCGGCGTTCACTTGCGATTCACGGTTGAACGTGCTAGTTTCGGACATTCCACACCACTGCAGACGCCCCCGGTCCCGGGAGCGCGTGCGATTCCCTCGCGATGAGGGAAGGGTTCTTTGCCAATCAATTGCGTCGGACCACGATCGCGGATCGTGCGTATCACTTTCCAGAACGAAGGAGCAGTCTTCGATGGAGACAACAGCGCTGCTGGAGCCGGGGGTGGACGTCGATGCGGTCGAGGAAATGCGCTTGAGGGCCTGGGCGCGGCGGAACTACACCCCCGCGGATGACCGCGATGTCGAATGGCATCCGGTGATCCTGGACGAGATGCGCCGCAAGGACCGCGAGCATCTGAACTGAACCAATTCAGCCGGTCGCGGACAAGGGCGGCACGGTCGTCCCCTTGTGTCTGCGCGCAGATCACCCGGGTTGATCCCGGGTTTTTTGTTGCGCCGCATGACATACCGACCGCTGGCACTTACAGTCTGCGTGCCCCACTGGAGCCCGCTCCTCCACGGTTCCCCCGTCATTTCATCGACACAGGTCAACCGGTCATGTCGGCCCCATTGTCCATCGATGACGTCCGCAAGGTCGCCCATCTCGCGCGGCTCAGGCTGTCGGACGCCGAACTGCAGACGTACACCCGCCAGCTGGGGGACGTGCTGCAGTACGTCGAACTCCTGAACGTGGTCGATACGGCCGATGTCGCGCCGTTGGCTCATCCCCACGAGACCCAGAACGTCCTCCGTCCCGACGAATCCCGCGAATCGCTGCCGCGCGAGGCGGCGCTGGCAAACGCGCCCCGTTCCGACGGCCGGTACTTTCTGGTGCCCGCCATCCTGGAGCACGCTTAACGTCATCGGCGCGATTCGGGGGAGACAGCCGAGGCGAACATCAAGTCTTGGAACAGGGCGATGAACTGGATTGCGTGCGGGACCCGTGAACTGCAGGAGCGACTGCGGAGTGCTTCCGAGGAAGTGCATGCCCTGACTTCGTCGTGTATCGAACGGATGGAATCATTCGATTCGCAGATCGGTGCATGCCTGCGCTGGGACCGCGACGCCGCCCTGGCTCAGGCCGCCGCAATCACGGGTGAGGCGGAGTCGCCGCCGCTGCTGGCGGGGCTTCCGGTCGCGATCAAGGACAACATCTGCGCCCGCGATGAGCGGACGTCGTGCGCCAGCCGGATGCTGGAGGGGTTTGTTCCGCCGTACGACGCCCACGTGATCGAGAAGCTGCGCGCCGCCGGCGCCGTGCTGCTGGGACGCACGAACCTGGACGAGTTCGCGATGGGCTCCTCCTGCGAGAACTCGGCCTTCCAGCCGACGCGGAATCCCTGGGACCTGAGCCGCTCGCCCGGCGGATCCAGCGGCGGATCGGCGGCGGCGGTGGCAGCCGGAATGGTTCCCCTCGCGCTGGGATCCGATACAGGGGGGTCGATCCGGCAGCCGGCGTCGTTCTGCGGAGTCGTGGGGCTCAAGCCGACATACGGCCGGGTCTCGCGTTACGGGCTGGTCGCGTTCGCCAGTTCGCTGGACCAGATCGGGCCGTTCGCGCGCGACGTCTATGGTGCGGCCCTGCTGCTGGAAGCGATCGCCGGCCACGACCCGCGCGACAGTACAAGCATCGACCGACCGGTTCCGCAGTACACCGCGGCGCTGGAGCAGCCGCTGGAGGGATTGAAGATCGGCGTGCCGCGAGAGTACTTCGTCGAGGGGCTGGACGGGGACGTTGAGCGATCGGTGCGGGACGCAATCGAAGTCTATCGCTCGCTGGGGGCGTCCGTCCGGGAGGTCAGCCTGCCGCACTCCCGTTACTGCGTGGCCGTCTATTACATCGTCGCCTCGTCCGAAGCCTCGAGCAACTTGGCACGCTACGACGGCGTGCACTACGGCCATCGGGCCGCGCAGTTCGAGAACATGATCGACATGTACGCGGCGACGCGCGGCGAGGGCTTCGGCAGCGAGGTCAAGCGGCGCATCATGCTCGGCACGTACGCGCTCTCGTCCGGCTACTACGACGCGTATTACCTTAAGGCCCTCAAGGTCCGGCGGCTGATCCGGCAGGACTTCGACGCCGCGTTCGCCGACGTGGACCTGATTGCGTCTCCGGTTTCGCCGGTGCCGGCGTTCAAGCTGGGTGAACTGCTCGACGATCCGCTGGCGATGTACCTCAACGACATCTACACGATCAGCGCGAACCTGTCCGGCATCCCGGCGATCTCGGTCCCTTGCGGCTTCAGCAGCGGCGGCCTGCCGATCGGTCTGCAGCTGATGGCGGCGCCGTTCGAAGAGGAACGGCTGCTCCGGGCCGCCCGCATGTACGAACGCGCGACCGACTGGCACACCCGGCGGCCGGATCTGTCGACGAACGCGCTCAAGGTGGACTCCCTGTGAAGCACCAACCCGTAATCGGTCTCGAAGTCCACGTCCAGCTGCTCACCCGGACGAAGATCTTCTGCGGCTGCGCGAACCGCTTTAATCCCGATCAGCCCAACACGCAGACCTGTCCGGTCTGCCTCGGGCTTCCCGGCGCGCTCCCGGTGCTCAATGCCGAAGCCTTCCGGCTCTCGCTCATCACCGCGACCGCTCTCAACTGCGAACTGGCGCGGTTCACCAAGTGGGACCGCAAGCAGTATTACTATCCCGACCTCCCCAAGGGGTACCAGATCAGCCAGTACGACCTGCCGTTCAGTCACAGCGGCTGGCTCGAAGTCACGGTCGGCGAAGCATCCAGCCGCGTGCGTATCCGCCGCGCGCACCTTGAAGAGGACGCGGGCAAGAACCTGCACGATGAATCGGGCCGCGGGGCGGACAGCCGCGTCGACCTCAACCGCGCCGGCACGCCCCTCCTGGAGATCGTCACTGAGCCGGACGTGCGGTCGGCCGCGGAAGCCAAGGCGTTTCTGGAAGAACTGCATCTGCTCCTCACGTATCTCGGCGTCTCCGACTGCAACATGCAGGAGGGGAGCCTCCGCTGCGACGCCAACGTCAACCTGCATGTCGAGGCCGGAGGAACCACCGTCGCCACGCCGATCGTCGAGATCAAGAACCTCAACAGCTTTCGTGGCGTGGAGGCAGCGGTCGAGTTCGAGATCGCCCGGCAGCTGCGCGAGTACGAGCGGACCGGACGCAAGCTCGGCGACCCGGGGAGCGAGAAAGAAACCCGCGGTTGGGATGCCGATCGCAATCTCACGTTCGCCCAGCGAGGGAAGGAGGAAGCTGCGGACTACCGCTACTTCCCCGACCCGGACCTGGTCCCGGTCACCGTTACCGACGAGCAGGTGACTGCGATCCGGTCCCGGCTCTGCGAACTGCCGGCCGCGCGCCGCACCCGGTTCCAGGAGGCGGAGGGGCTCTCGGCGTACGATGCGGCGGTCGTCATCAACCAGGGGCGGGAGTTCGCGGACTACTTTGAACGCGTCGTCCAGGAGTGCGGCGACGCCAAGCAGGCCGCCAACTGGGTGACGCAGGACGTGCTCCGCGAACTCAACGAACGCCGCGTGCCGATCGCCGAGTTCCCGATTACGGCTGAAATGCTCGGCACGTTGCTGAAGCGGATTGTCGACGGAGTGATCACCGTCAAGAGCGGCCGCGAGCTGTTCGCCGAGTTGCTTCGTGCATCCGATGAGGACGAGACGACCGATACAACAGCGGTGGATGCACTCATCGACCGGCTCGGGCTGCGTGTCGTGCGGGACACCGGCGCCCTGGATGCGGCCATCACCGCCGCCATCGAGAGCAGCCCGCAGGCCGTCGCCGATTTTCGCGCCGGCCGGCAACAGGCGCTCGGGGCCGTCATTGGCAAAGTGATGAAACAGGCCAGGGGGGCCGACGCCAAGGTCGTCCGCGAACTGCTGATCCAGCGGCTCGCAAGCGATTCGTGAACCATTCGGCCCATACGAAAGGTCGAGCCATGCCGATCTCCATGGTCTACATAACAGCCTCCAGCCGCGAGGATGCGCTGCACCTGGGTCGGCGGCTGGTCAACGAAAAGCTGGCCGCCTGCGCCAACGTTCTGGACGGAATGACATCCGTCTATCAGTGGGAGGGAGAACTGCGCGAGGACCGCGAAGCCGTGCTGATCCTCAAGACACAATCCGGACTCGTTGAGCCGTTGACGGCGCGCGTGCGGGAACTGCATGCATACGATTGTCCGTGTGTCGTCGCCTGGCCGGTGGAACAGGGCAATCCGGAGTATCTGCACTGGATTGAGAACGAGACACATGTCAACCGCGACCTGATTGTGTAAAGTCACGGAGACGCTGCGGCAGTCGTCGAACGACGAAGGGGGTCTGCCAGAGTGCGCAGCGGTGCGTCTGCCCTTGATGGATCCGTATGCCCGGCGCTTTTCCCGTTAAAGGAATCTTCGTCCCACTGGTGACTCCGCTGTCCGCCCGCGACCGGCTCGACGTGCCGGGACTCGAGCGGCTGATCGAGCACGTCATCGACGGCGGCGTCCACGGAGTCTTTCTGCTGGGGACGACGGGCGAAGCTCCCAGCCTCACCGACCGGCTCAAACGTGAACTGGTCGAACGTACGGCATCGCTCGTGCAGCGACGCGTCCCCCTGCTGGTCGGTGTCACCGACACGTCGCTGGTGGACTCACTGGAACTGGCCGAGTTCGCGGCCGGACAGGGCGCCGACGCCGTCGTCGCCGCGCCGGCCCCCTACTTCCCGCTCAACCAGTCCGATTTGCAGCGCTCGATGACGGACCTCGCCGATGAGTCGCCGCTGCCGCTGTTCCTGTACAACATGCCGAGCCACAGCAAGGTGGCCTTTGAAGGCGATACGGTGCGCGCTCTCGCCGGGCATACGAACATCGCCGGCATCAAGGACAGCTCCGGAGACATGCTCGCCTTCAACCAGTTTCTGCAGACCGCGGAGGACCGGTCCGACTTCGCCGTGCTGATGGGACCGGAGGAACTGCTGGCCGAGTCGGTGCTGATGGGAGGACACGGCGGCGTCTGCGGCGGGGCCAACCTGCATCCACGGCTGTACGTCGAACTCTACGAGGCGGCGGTGAGCGGCGACCTGAACCTCGTGCACCGGTTGCAGCATCGCCTGCTGCGGCTGGCGGGGCGGCTGTACTCGATCGGCGAGGCTCCCTCGGGATACCTTCCCGGCCTCAAGTGTGCTCTCGCGGCGATCGGCCTCTGCAGTGAAACCCTCGCCTCGCCTCTGCAGCCGCTCTCAGGCGAACGGCGCGAGCAGGTCGTGCAGCATCTCCGCGATCTCGGACTGCTCACCAGCGGTGGCTGAAACGACAGAAACCCGGTTTCTTTGGAGAAACCGGGTTTCATGGTCAGGGCTTGAGTTACTCGTCAGTCGGCGGCTCGGGGACGAGCACCTCGACGGCCGGCGAGTCGATTTTCGGAGCCGGCTCTTCATACTTCGAGGCTCCGGCGGCCGTCCGTTCGCGGCGGCGCTCCAGAATGTCGCGAGCCACCGCCCGAACCTCGTCATCGTCCAGCCGGCGGAGGTTGCCGAGTTCCGCCAGCGGCTCCAGGGCGTGCATCGCACGGGCGATCGTCGTTTCCAGCAGGATCAACTCGGTCATCTGTCGACGGAGGTCTTCCAGATGTGACACCTGGCCGTTGAACTCCCCTTGGAAATCGGTGAGCAACTGCAGGGCGTCGATGCTGTCGGCGAGCTGATCGGTCTGGCCCGCGATGGCGGCGTGCAGCCGGAGCAGCTCGTCCATGTTGCTGGCCGCCTGTTCGAGGTGCAGCCGCTGATCCGAAACGAGGGCGTCCTGCAGGGCGATCAGGTCCTCGGCATTGGCGGCCGCGCCGTCCAGGTTCTGCGTCGCGGCGATCCGGTCGTTGAGTGTGATGAGACGATCGGCGTTGTCGGCCGCGGCGTCCAGAGTCTCGATGCCGGCGACGGTATCCTGCAGGGCAATCACGCGCTGGGCGGACTGCTCCGCGACGGGGGTCTGCTCCGCGGCGACGATCATCCGGTCCTGCACGCGCTGCAATCCGTCCAGCGCGGCACAGGCAGCGTCGATCCGTCCGGACGTTGCGGCAACGCGATCGTTGAGGTCGGCCAGCCGGGCCAGCACGGCGTCGGCATCAGCCACGTGCGCCGCACCTGCCGTCGACGCGCTGCCCAGAGCAATGATGTCCTGCTGCAGAATCTCGATCTCCGACAGGGCGATCTTCGTCAGCTCCCGCTGGTCGCGCGACGCGATCAACCGTGAATTGACGTCCGAAATCTCAGCCAGCGCCTCTCCCGCTTCCGCAGCGCGCCGGGACTGGACGGTCACGTCATTACTCAGGGCGTCGATCTCGGACAGTGCCACGCGGGCGGCCTGGGCCTGATCGCGCTGTTCGATCAGTGAGCCCAGGAGGCTGTTGGAGGCACGGGCGTCTCCCTGGGCGCCGGTCAGCTCAATGACTCGGGACTGAACGGCGCTGACGCGCGCGTCCAGATGCCGCACTTCATTGATCAGCGGACGGGTGGCGGCCAGGTGCACGCCGGCCATCCCGATCGCGGCCCCGGCGAACAGGCTGGGCCAGTTGAGCCGGTCGAGGATCAGGCGGAACCAGGGCTTCTGGATGGATGCATCTCCGTGGAGACGGCTATTCTGCTTCACAGGTACTTCCCCCATGTGGATGAGAACGGATGCGAGCGAATCAATCGTCGGAGTTGGGCGGGTGATGACGGCTGACGGACGCGGCCGGTTTCGTGGCCGGCTGCGAGCAGGCCGTCCAGGCGGCTGCGAGTTGTCCGGCGAGCTTGACTGACCGGACAGGTTTGCGCGACCGCGTGCCCCTACTACCTATCGCCATTTTGCCGTGCGGAGTTTGGGGTGATCGGCAGGGAACTCCGGCTGAGCAGCAGGAGCGCCGGTGCAATCGGAAGGATGCGCATTCGATGAAAGCGACTCCCGCAGAACTGCTCGCGAACTGAGCGCCGGTGCGTTACGTTGGCGCGGCCCATCCCGGTGAGCACGAGGATCTCATGTCCGATTTCATCGTTCGCCCCGCGCGCGTGGACGACTGGCCGACGCTCGTCGAATTCAATCAGCGACTGGCGCTGGAGACGGAAGCCCGCCGCCTCGATGCGGCCCAGCTGAAGGCAGGCGTGCAGGCGCTGCTCCGCGACCCGACGAAAGGCCGCTACTTCGTCGCCGAAGCGGACTCGGAACAGCTCGGCCAGATCATGCATACCTCCGAATGGAGTGACTGGCGCAACGGGACGCTGTGGTGGCTCCAGAGCGTTTATGTGCGTCCGGAACATCGCGGGCGCGGTGTCTTCCGGCGACTGCTGGAGCACGTCCGCGAACTCGCGAAGCGCACTCCGGACGTCGTCGGCCTAAGGCTGTACGTGGAACAGCACAACGACCTGGCACAGGAGGTCTATCGTCGCCTTGGCCTGAAAGCGGCCGGATATGTCGTGCTGGAGGAGACCTGGGACAGCTGACCGCCTGGGCCGTTGGTTGCCGTGAGCCGGCCGGGGCCGCACAATTGCTCCATTCACTCAAAAGTCCGCCGCATTGATGGAGACGCCGCTTCGTGCCGTCGATCTGGATCACGCTGGGAATCGTATTGCTGGGCGTGATTGTCGTCGTCGGGGGTGTGCTCGCACTGAGGCTGCATGCGTTTCTCGCGCTCATCTTGGGTGCGATCGTCGTTGCGACGCTGACGCCGCGTGCATCGGTGGAGCGGTTCTTCATCCGGCAGTCGAGCTTTGAGGTGCTCGATGCGGACGAATCCGGAAATCGGCTCCAGATTGATGCAGGGGCGGCCGACGGCCTGGAGCCGGGGTCGCTGCTCCGCGTGCTCGCCGTTGATGCACAATCCGGAGAGTTGTCCGTCGCCGCGACCGCCACGGTGGAGCAGTTGGTTTCCAAATCGACCGAGACGGGCGAGCGAGCTCTCATCCGCATTCACGGCCCCCTGGAGGGGCGGATTCCGTCAGACCTCACGCAACTCACGGTGATTGAACCGGCCGAGCTGGATGCTGCCGAGCGCGGGGCGAAGCGGACTGTGGGCAGCCGGATAGCCGACGGCTTCGGGCGGACATGCGCGGGGATCGGCGTCCTGATCGCGATGGCGGCCATCGTCGGCAAGTGCCTGCTCGACAGCGGCGCCGCAGACCGCGTCGTGCGGACCGCCCTCCGCTGGACGGGCGAACCCGGAGCGCCGGTGGCCTTCACCTTCAGCGGATTCCTGCTTGGAATCCCGGTGTTCTTCGACACCGTCTTCTATCTGATGCTCCCGCTGGGAAAGGCGCTGCGCGTGCGGACGGGGCGCAACTATCTCGTGTACGTGCTGACGATCATCTGCGGGGCCACGATGGCGCATTCGCTGGTGCCGCCGACCCCGGGGCCGCTCTTCGTCGCCGACGAACTGGGCGTGAGCCTGGCGACGATGATCGCCGGCGGGAGCATCGTCGGACTGGCCTGCGGACTGGTGGGGTTCGCGTACGCGAAGTTCGCCGGGCGAATCTGGGACCTCCCGCTGCGGGGGACGGGGGACGTCTCGCTGGAAGAACTGGCGGCCGCTGCGGAAGTGGACGAGTCGCAGCTTCCACCCCTCTGGCTGTCGGTCGCGCCCATCGTGGTGCCGGTGACGCTGATCTCGGCTCAGGCCGTGATGGCCGAAACGGAGGCCGGCTCCCCCGGCTGGTTGAACACGCTCGGCGAGAAGAACATCGCGCTCACGCTGGCGGCGGCGATCGGTCTGGCGACGCTGGTGTGGCACAAGCGGAAATCTCTCCGCGACCTCGCCGGGGCCGTCGGCTCGGCACTGGAAAGCGCGGGGATGATCATTTTGATCACCGCGGCCGGCGGCGCGTTCGGCATGGCGCTGCAGCAGAGCGGCGTGGCCGACCTGATTCAGGGGCTGCCGCGGTCGTCCCCGGCGATGGTCTGCACGCTGGCGTTCCTGGTGACAACGGCGATCCGCACCGCGCAGGGCTCGGCCACGGTGGCGATGATCACGTCGGTCGGCATCCTCTCTGGTCTGGCGAAGAGCGGCGATCTCGGATTTCATCCGGTGTACCTGGCGCTGGCCATCGGCTGCGGTTCCAAGCCCCTCGCCTGGATGAACGACAGCGGCTTCTGGGTCATCACCCGCATGACGGGCATGTCCGAAGGGGAAGGGCTGAAGTACATCACCCCCATGACGGCCCTGATGGGAGTCTTCGGCCTGCTGATGATCGTGATCGGCGTCACGCTGTGGCCGATGGCGTGATGCGATTCGCGGAGAGACGGCTCTGATTCAATGCATCCGTGCCTTGATGAACTCATTACGCGGTTTCGAAACGCCCAGGATGCGGCGGTCGCTATTCTCGTTGGTCGATTGAACATCTCCCTCCCAGCTTCAAACCGCGACTGGGCGTCGACTGCACTTCACAAGCGTCAATCGTTTGATGTTAACGGCACGACAATTGGACTTGAGCCGCACGGCTACGGGGTGAAGATTACCGCGCCTACGCTCACCATTGACTTTGATTGGGGCGAGCATGGTGAACCTGATGGTTTCGACGCATGGCGGCTTTGGGTCTATCGTCGGGACAATCTGCCGGAACTCGATGTCTCCCATGAGCAAATTCGGTCGTGGCTGAACGAAGCGCTCCACAACGAGGAATTGATCAAGATCGGGACTCTGTATTTCGATCCACTCCGGCGCGCCAACTGAATGTTGCCGACCGCAAATGAAAAGCGACCCGGACGCTCGCGGCGTCCGGGTCGCTGATTGGGCCGATTGCTCGCTCTCACACCGGGAATCAGCTCACTCCTGGGACTGCTTGAGTTCCTCCACTGACTTCTGCAGTTCGGCCACCTGATCGTTGAGCCGGTTGATCTGCTCCGTGAGTTCATTCAGGCGCCCGTTCGGCTCGGGGCGCGTTTCGAGGACGACGCCCGGGCGCACAGACTGCACGCGGAAGTCGGGAATGCGGGCCTCGAACGCGGCGGGGCCGTCCACGCGGTCCTCGATCCAGGCCCGCAACTGCTGCGGATCCTCGACCCGCGCCGAGCGCACCACCACCATCCGCTTGACTGGCGTCAGCTCGGCCGTGTGCTGTTCGCCCGCGCGCAGATAGGTGATCGTCAGCGGCTCGCCTGCGGAGTCCCGCACCGCCTGCAGCAGCACGTCGAGCGACGTCAGGTCCTGCTCGCCGACCTTGATGAGCACGTCATGCTGCTGTAGTCCCGCCTTGGCCGCCGGAGCCCCTTCCATGACGAATCGCACCGTCAGACCGGTCTCTCCTAACCCCAGCTGAGCGCGGAGCGTCTCATCGGCAGGATCGGCGTTCAGGCCGATGATGAAGCCTTCCGGCTGCCGGTCGGCCGGAGCGAACCCCAGTTCAACCTCGCCGTGCTCGCCCGCAGGACCGACGCGGAACATGTGCGGCGGGCGGACATGGAACGCCGGATGACGGTGATCCCGCCCGAACGAGAACTCGCGCCGCTCGCCGTCCGGGCCGATAACGATCACTTTTCCCTGAACGTGAGCAGGAACCGGTTGCGTTCCTTCCACCGGCTGCGCTTCGGTAGTTGTCTCATCAGCCGGCTTAGTCTCAGCTGCCGCCTCGTCAGCTGATTCCTCTACGGCGATCACCTCCAGAGTGACGGCCGCATCATCGGCGCGGAGTTCGGCAGGTGCGAGGGCCACCAGTCCGGCGAGGGCCAGGCCTGTCCAAAAACACAACCAGCATTTGGGCATCGACATGACTGACTGCTCCTTGAGCAAGTTTCCTGTGTGATGAAAGAATTGGCGCCGCATGAAGTGGTAGCCCGCCGCGTCCGATCCATTTGTATTGAGCGACATGGGGTCAGTCGACACGAGGTTTGAGTTCAGCAACGTTCGAGTCTTCTGGCGGAATTGGCGGCAGCGTGGATTCGGGTTGAGTACTGAAGGAGGTTCGGCCCTCGCTGGCGCGTCGGGCTAGTGTGCTGGTGTGGGTGCATCGTCCCGTCACAGTCCTGTGTACCGGACCTGATAGGTGTCCACGGGAACGGCGATCTCGCGGCCGTCATCGAGGGGAATGGAATAGAACTCCCGTTCGTGATCCAGCCGGTACCCCCGGCGGGACAGATCCCGTTCAATCTCCGACGGCAGGACGTCGCCCGCCTGCCAGTAGTCCGGGCCCAGGTCGTCCGCCGCGTACACCGGCAGCGTCCAGTTCGATGCATCGCCCGAGGCGTCGGCGAACTCGACGTTCATCACCGGCTGCGGGAAGTCCGTGTCGTGAGTGGTCGGGGAAACCGGATCCCCAGCGGAGGTTGGTGCAGGATCGCTCGTTGCCGTGGCAACGGGCGGAGTCGCCGTCGAGTCCACAACCGAGCGCCCTCCGCCGGCCAGCAGGCCGATCCCGACGCCAATCACCGCGGACGCCAGGGTCACCGTCCAGTTCGTCACGCTTAAGCGCCGCCGCGCAATCGGAGGGGCCGCTTGCTGCCGTGATCGTGGCGCAGTGGGGGAAACCGCGGCCGGCGGTACTGTCTCCCGTTCGGCGGCGCGGCGGCAGACGCCTGCGATCACCTGGTTTTCAACGAAGGCGAGCGCCAGTTCCCGCCAGCCTGTGTCCGTCTCGTCCAGCCGCTGGAGCAGTTCCTGCTGTGCGGCTTCGGACAGTTCTCCGTCAACGCAGCGCTGAATGTCGAGTTCGTTTACGGCGTGGGACATGCGTGGGGTTCGAGGACGGACGCGGCGATGAGTTCCCGGCGGAGCCGCCGGCGCGCCTGGAGCAGCCTGTGTTCGATGCTGGAAATGCTGGCGCCGAGATGATCGGCCAGTTGGCGGTACGTCCAGTGTTCGGAGTGTTTGAGAATCAGCAGGTCGCGGTCTAGATCGCTCAGGCGGGCCAGGGCGGCCGCGACCGCTTCGTTCCGCTCGCGGCCGAGCAGCCAGCTGAGAGGGTCGTTCTCGGAATGGGTCCAGGTGCTGGAGGAATCCGCCAGCCGGTCGTGAAATCTGCGCCGCCGCCCGGCCGTGCGGCGATGCATGAGACATTGCCTCACCGCCACGCGGTACAGCCAGGGAGCGACTTTGGACGGGTCAGTCGGGAGGTCGCCGCTGTTGATGGCGGCGATGGCGACGTTCTGCATCACGTCATCCACCGCATCGGGTTCATCGAGGCGGTGGTGCACGACCTTCCGCAGCCACGCGTCGTGTTCGCGCAGGGCGGCTACCCAGTCGATCGCGGGACGAGCGTCGGCAGCGACCGGCCGTGATGAATGCGGGTCGTCGGCCATTTCCGTAGGAGAGGTTGCCGGAGCGAGCATGATCCGTGTCGTTTTCTCAAGGTTTCGAGAGAATTCGACGGACGAAGAGCCCCCCGGTTAAGCGAGAACCGCACAAGAAACCAGGTTTCTTCTCGAGAAACCTGGTTTCTGCACCAGCCTGCGTCGTCACGCTCAATGCCCAACGTACCGGGCGTACAGTGCCCGCGCTGTCGCGATCTCCTCGGTCCCCTTAATGATCGCCCGGCCGTCCCGAAAGACCGTAATCTCGGTCTGGCCGTCGGAAAGTGCCAGTCGCACCAGGAACGGGTTGGAAGCGACCTCCCCGGAAGCCCGCAGCTTTTCGGCAAGCTGGGGAAGATCGAGCGTGCCGCGGGCGGCAGGGGCGACCTGCACGGCGTTGCGGCCGCACAGCGTGGTCGTCCGCGAGCCTCCCTCGCCCCGGAGCCATTTTCGCTCGCCGTGACGGCAGGCGGGACAGTCGCTCTTGGCCGGGAGATCGCCGAGCTTGAGCCGACGGTACGTGCCCTCCCACACGTCGATGACGGTCAGCACCGGCTCGATGAGGTTGGCCTGTCCGGTCAGCATCTTGAGCGCCTCGACCACCTGCAGCGATGAGACCACGTTGACGGCCGGGGCGAGCACGCCCGCGGTGTCGCAGGTTTCGGTGCTCCCCGGTTCAGGCTCATCGGCAACGAGGCAGCGGAAGCAGGCCGTGACGCCCGGAATGATCGTCATCACCTGCCCGTTGCTGCCGACACACCCTCCGTTGATCCACGGAATGCCGGTCTCCAGCGAGGCGTCATTGATCAGCAGGCGCACTTCAAAGTTGTCGGTGCCGTCGAGGACGACATGGCACCCCTGCATCAAATCGAGGATCCGCGTGTGATCCACGTCGGCCACGACCGGCTCGATCTCGATGCTGCTGTTGATCCGCCGCAGCTTGTTGGCCGCGGCGATCGCCTTCGGCAACTGGTCGGCTACGTCCTGCTCGTCATACAGCACCTGCCGCTGCAGGTTGGACATCTCCACAAAGTCGCGATCAACCAGCCGCAGATGCCCGACGCCCGCCCGCGCCAACTGATCGGCGATCACCGAACCGAGCGCCCCGCAGCCAACGAGCAGCACGCGGGACCCGGCGATCTTCCGCTGCCCCTCCTCGCCGACGCCGGCGAACAGCACCTGTTTGCGATAGCGTTCGAATGAGGAGGCCATTCATCCAACTCATGCACGCGTGAAGAAACCCGGCTTCTCCAAAGAAACCGGGTTTCTGACGTACGTCATCCAGGTAATCTCACTACGTCGCCCCAACCGGTTCAGGCCGCGGCGTCTCGTCAACATGCTCCGCACGCTGCGGCTCGGACGGCTCATCGTCATCCCGCCGGAAGAACCGGTCCCAGGTCGCGGCCTTGGTGTCCATCGTCAGGCTGAACAGCGTCGGCACCAGCACCAGGGTGAAGAACGTCGAGAGCAGCAGTCCGCCGAGGAACACCGTCCCCAGGCCGCGATACAGTTCACTGCCCGCACCGGGGAACAGCACCAGCGGCAGCAGGCCCAGCACCGTGGTGATGGTCGTCATGAAGATCGGTCGCACGCGGCTGCCGACCGCCTCGAGAATCGCCGCCCGCTGCGTCATCCCATCCTCGCGCACATGCTGCAGCGCCTGGTGCACGATGAGAATCGGGTTGTTCACCACGGTCCCGATCAGGATCACGAATCCCAGCATAGTCAGCACGTCGAGCGGCTGCAGGATGAAGATGTTGAGCAAAGCGAGTCCCAGGATCCCGCCGACCGCACCCAGCGGCACCGTCAGGATGATAACGAGCGGGTACAGCCACGATTCAAACAGCGCTGCCATCAGCAGGTAGGTGATGAGGGCCGCGAGTGCGAAGTTGACGTACAGCGCTCCCCACGTTTCCGACAGCTTGTCGGCCGTACCGGCGAGCGTGATGACGTACCCCCCCTCCAGCTGGCCGCTCTCCCGGATCGGATCGACGATCTGCGTGGTGATCCGGGCCATCGCGTCCTCGAGCGCCATCTCCGGCGGAGGCGAGACCTGAATGGTGATGGCCCGCAAACGCTCGCGGTGGTTGATCTGCTCCGGGCCGCTGGAGAGCGTCACATCCGCCACGGCCGAGAGCGGCACGAGCTGCCCCGACGGCGTGGCGATCGGCAGGAACGCGAGGTCCTGCGTCCGCTCCGCGTACTGAGACTCTCCCTTGATGGTCAGGTCGATCTTGTCGCCGCCAAGGTAGTAGTCCCCCGCATAGGCGCCGTCCACCAGGGCGTTCACGCCATAACCGAGATCAACCGTGCCGATCCCCATCTCGGCCGCCTGCACCAGCCGCGGCTTGACGTGGACTTCAGGGCTGGAGAGATCGAGACTCGGCTGCGGAATCGCCTGCGAGCCCGGCACGACCTCCTGAACCTTCCCGATCACCTGGCCGCCGATGCCGATCAGCTTGCGCAGATCGGGCCCGGTGATCTCGACATCGACCGTGCGGCCGGCCGACAGCCCCTGCTCGAACAGGCTCGATTGCTTGGCGACGGCGAACGTGCCGGGCAGGCCGCGCGTCACCGACTGCACGAGCGGCACCAGTTCCGCGGCTCGGCGCGGGTCGTTGGCCCGCAGACCCAGGAACACGCTGCGGCCGCGGACCACGAAGAAGAAGTCGTCGATCACGGGAAAATCGAGCGCCTCCGCCTCCGGACTGCCCGGATCAACGTCCCAGTACGGACGCAGGTCGTCTTCAACCTTCTGCCCCATGTCGAGCAGTTCGTCCAGGTTATACCCCGGCGGCGGCAGCAGGATGCCGAACACCAGGTTCCGGTTGCCCGCGGGGAGGTATTCCACTTTCGGCCACAGCAGCCACGTCAGGCTGAGGGCCACGCCGATGAGGCACACCGCGAATGCCAGCCGCCGGATGAAGCCCCGCAGCAGCCAGCGATTGATGCCCACCATCCAGCTGACGAACAGGCTGCCGAACCAATTGACCGGGGCGATCACCCCTTGTGACAAACGGTCCGACCAAGTGGCCTTCGTGGCTGCGGCAGCCGCAGCCGGCTTGCCGTTCCCTTCATGCGTGACATGACTGGTCTGGGACCCCGGCTCCACCTTTCTGCGGCGACGATCGCTGAACAACCGCGCCGACGCCGTCGGAATCACCGAGACCGACACAATCATCGACAGCAGCACCGCTGCGCTGATCGCCAGCGCGATGTCCCGGAACAGCTGCCCGGCTTCCTCTTCAATGAACACGACCGGGATGAACACGGCCACGGTCGTCAGCGTCGAGGCGACGATCGCACCCCACACCTCCTGCGTGGCCCGCACGGCCGCCTGGAACGGATGCTCGCCGCGCGAGTAGTGCGTGTAGATGTTCTCCAGCACGACGACCGCGTTATCCACCAGCATGCCGACCGCGAACGCCATGCCCGCCAGACTGATGACGTTCAGGGAGCGCCCCAGCATCCCCAGCACCAGGAACGTGCCGATGATGCTGGTGGGAATCGCGAGGCTCACCACCAGCGCGCCGCGGGCGAACCAGAACCCCGCCCCGACGATAATCGCCAGCGTGGCCAGGAAGAACAGCGGCGAGAAGAACACGGCCGCCAGCGCCGATGCGGCGATCAGCGGAATCGTGATGATCGTCCGCACCCCCAGGTGCAGGAAGATCATCAGCACGATCATCGTCAGCGCGCCGCCGATGTAGATGTTGCTCTCGACCAGGTCGACGGCCGAGTAGATGTATTCGGTCTCGTCGTAGACCTGCGACAGATACAGCTGCCGGTCCCTGAGGACGCCGGCGTTGAGTTCCTTGTTCGCCTGCCGCAGTCCCTCCATCACTTCCAGCACGTTGGCCCCGGTCTCGCGCTCGCAGTTGATGGCGATGCTCGCTCCGCCGAACCGGCGCACCAGTCCGTCGGGCTTCTTGAATCCATGTTCCACGCGTGCCACGTCCCGGATGTAGACCGGTGCGCCGCCGCGGTTGGCCAGCAGCTGGTTTTCCACCTGCTCGGCGCTCTGGAACTGCCCGATCGTGCGGACGACCCAGCGCCGTTTCCCTTCCCAGAAATCGCCTGCCGAAATGTCGTCGTTCTGAGCCCGGAGGACGTTGCGCACGTCCCCGATTGTCAGCTGCCGGATCGCCAGCTGCTGCGGATCGACGATGACCTGCATCTCGTCTTCGAGTCCGCCGATCACGTTCGAATTGGAGACTCCCTCGACGCGCTCAAATCGCGCCTCGATGAAGTCCTCGGCAAACCGCCGCATTTCGAGAACATTGATATCGTCGGAGGGGAGCAGCACCTGGGCCTCGGGATGCTCCTTCGCGAGATTGCGGAGGTAGAGCAGCACCAGCCCAGCGTTGTGCTTCTTGCGGATCGTCTCGACGCGCCCGGCCAGTTCGGGGTGATCGGCCTTGAACTGGTCGAATACTTCCTCTTCGGGAAGCCGCGGACTGAGCATGAACCACGCGATGGCCCGCGCGTTCGCATCCGACGTGCTGAGCACCGGCTGGTCGGCGTCTTCGGGATACTCGCGGACCTGCTGCAGCCGGCTGTTCACCTGCAGCAGCGCCTCCTCCATGTTGGTGCCGACGAGGAACTCCAGCCGGATGCGGCCGGCCGAGTCCATGCTCTCCGACGTCATCTTGCGGACGCCTTCCACCCCTTTGAGCTGCTCCTCCTGCTCCAGCACGATCTCGCGCTCCACCTCCTGCGGACTGGCGCCGGGCCAGCGGGTGTCGATCGTGATCGTCGGCGTCTCGACCTCGGGCGTGAGCTGCATCGGCATCGACGTCAGCGACACGAACCCGAACAGCGCCATCAGCAGCACGCCGACGGCGATCTTCACCGGGTTGTGGACGAAAGCATCAATCAGTTGCATCGCGTCACCGAAAGTGTGCGGTCAGTCGCGGGCGAGCGAGGGAAGTTGAACAGGAGGCAACAGAGGGAACAGAGAGGCTACGGCCGGGCCTGCTCGGCGGGGGCCGAGACCGGAGTGGCTCCGGGCGCGGCGGCTTCGGCGGTCTTCTCATCAGCGGCGTCTTTGCGGACGTCCGTCACCATCACCGGCTGTCCGGGACGCAGCCGCTCGTTGCCGAGCACGACGACCTGATCGCCGGCTTTGAGAAACGCCGCCTGCGCTCCGGTCGTGGGGAGCACCTGCAGCTTGTCGCCGGAAGCGACGCCGATATCGACCGGGATCGGCTGCGCCACCGACTGCTTCGGATCCTTCGCGTCGGGAACGACGATATAGACCATCGGGACCGGGCCTCCCAGCACGATGGCGTCCTTGGGAACCAGCATCGCCTTGCGGACGGCGCCCGTCTGCAGCGTGACCCGCGCCAGCATCCCCGACTTGATGACCGGGAGCTCATCTACGAACTCATTGTCCACTTTGACCCGCACAGGAAACGTTCGCGTCTGCGCATCCGATTGCGGAACGACGGCGCTGACCTGGCCCGTAAACAGCCGGTGGGGCAGTGAGGGGATACGGACCTGCACGTCCTCCCCTTTCGTCACAAAGCCCACGTGCTGATCCAGCACGAACGCCTCGATCTCGACAGTGTCCAGCGCCACGACTTCGGCCACCGGATCCCCGCGACTGACCCACGCCCCTTCTTCGGTCAGCTCCTGCGTCACATAGCCGTTGAAGCGGGTAATGATTGTGTGCTTGTTGAGCTGGTCGCGCAACTTGTCGACCATCGCCTGCTGCAGCGTAACACGCGCCTGAGCCTGGGCGATCTTCTCGGCCCGCGGCCCCTGCACCGCCAAGTCCCACGCGGCCTTGGCTTCGAGATACGCCTCGTCCGCCGCGAGCGACGCCGAGATTGATTCCTGCAGCACATCCTCCGACGCCGCGTTTCCCTCACGCAGCCGCTCCATCCGGGCGCGCTTGCTCGTAAGGTATTCCTTGGTCGCGGCCAGAGCCTCCATCCGCGCCCGGGCCTGCTCAATCTCCTCCGGCAGCGAACCGTTCGTCAATTCGGTCAGCTCCTGCTGGCGCAGTTCCAGTTCCGCCTCGGCCGCGGCGACCTCCAGCTCGATCGTCTCCGTCAGCAGTTGTGCAAGGGTTTCTCCCTCGCTGACACGATCCCCCACGCTGATCGGAAAGTCGACGACGCGTCCATCGACGGCGCTGCCGATCGTGGCCGTCTTCAATGGGCGGACAGTCCCCACGAACGTCTCCCCTGACGAGACCTCCTGTTCGACCGCCTCAGCCACAACGACCGGCGATGTGCCAAACTGTGCCTGTGCGGCGGCAGCGCTCCACAGCATCGCTGCCACGGCGCAGGACGGAATCAGCGATTTTCGATGCAAGGCTAAAGACATCATCTGATCTTACGAGGGCAGAGTGGGAGGAGGGCGGCGTCAGGCACGGACAACGGCGGACGGCGAGAGGTTCTCATGCACCTGGCGAAGCAGGTCGCGGAGCTGCTCAGTCTGTTCTTCCGACAGCCCCGCCGTCGCCCGGCCCCGGACTCGCAGACAGCATTCCACCATCTGCTCCCAGACCGGCTCCGCCTCGGGAGTCAGGCGGATCAACTTGCGGCGACGGTCTTCATCGCAGCCGGTGCGGACGATCCAGCCGGAACGCTCCATTCGGTCGACAATCCCGACGAGCGTCGGCGGTTCGATCAGCATCCGCGCGGCCAGTTCAGAGAGCGTCAGCTCCCCCTCCGCCGCCAGCCAGCCGATGACCTGCGACTGCCGATAGGTAATCCCGGTCGGCGCCAGTTCATCGTTCAGAGCCCGGTGGAGCGCCTGGTTCGCCAGCGTCAGCCAGTAGCCAATGCTGCTCTCGAAATCGTACTGAAGCACCACATTTCCTTTGTTAGCCTAACGAACTGACCGAGTCTACGCTCCGCCCCACCCCCAATCAAGTAAATTTGGGCACGGAGGAAGCGCTGCGCTCGGATTCGGAGACGGCTCCGTTTAGCCCCGGCCCACCGGGCCGGGCATGCGGCGCTCCCAATTGTCGCGTCCGCTCACCTACCGGCTCGCCAGCGCCGCATCGAGCGGCCTCCGCTCCCTAGCCGACTCAGCAGGCTCGTTTTCGACCGCCAGGTTGTTGCGAATCTTCTCGCACGTCGCCTTGAACTGGTCGATCTCGTCCTGCGACAGTCCGGCGATCGCCTGGGAGCGCACCTGCTGGCAGCACTGCACCGCCCTCAGCCACACGTCCTCTGCCTTATCGGTGGGATGGATCGTGTTTCGGCGGCGATCGGCCGGTGAACAGCGGCGTTCCAGCCAGCCGTCACGCTCCATGCGGCGCAGAACGCCGGCGAGCGTATGCGGCTCGATATTCATGCAGTCGGCCAGTTCCGCCTGCGACAGGTCGCCGTTCACCGACAGCCACGCCAGCACTTCCCACTGGCGGAACGTCATCCCTTCGTCGGCCAGACACGTCGTGAGGGCGCGCTTCAGCGCGTGCGACGTCTTGCAGACCCAATGCCCGACGCTGGATTCCCAGTCGTATTCCAGCACGATGTTCCCCCGCCCGTACCACTTCCGACCGGCCCGGCCGGAGACAAGGCTGCCCGTCGATGACGAACCGGCCTCTCGACCTGACGCAACCAAGCCTCCAACATCAGTCATCTTAAGGGCTTGGGAACGTCCGGGACAAGTGGACGATCGGGAAATACGAATTCCCCAAAACTCTGATTGTTCACCAGGGGTACAATCGTTATCAGTCGAACCCGGCGCCGGTCGGCGCTGCCGGAATTCGACAATTCACGGACCGGCGGACGTCCCCGCTCGCGACGTCCCACCTCACAACACGATTGACGGAATCCCGCTCTATGCTTCGTGCCTTCCGGTTCGCCGCGGCAATCGCCGCCTGCAGTCTGACAGGGATGTGGGGAGCGGACGCTGCGGCTGGGTCTCCCCTCGGCAAATCGATCGACGCATTCGCTGGACGCGACTACCAGGGGCAGGAGCATTCACTCGCGGACTATGCCGATCACGATGTCCTCGTCGTCGCTTTCCTCGGGACCGAGTGCCCGCTGGCGAAACTCTACGGCCCGCGCCTGCAGGAGATCGCCGATGCCTACGCCGAACAGGGCGTGGCCGTCATCGGGGTGAACTCCAACCTGCAGGACTCCCTCACCGAAATGGGCGCCTACGCCCGGCGCGGCGAAATCTCCTTCCCGATCATCAAGGACTCCGGCAATGCCATCGCCGATCTGTTCGGAGCCGAGCGGACTCCCGAGGTCTTCGTGCTCGATGCTCAGCGCGTGATCCGGTATCGCGGACGCATCGACGATCAGTACGTCGTCGGCATCGTCCGCGACGCCGCCACGCGGCACGACCTGCGAGAGGCCGTCGATGAGCTGCTGGCCGGCGAGCCGGTCTCCGTGCAGGAAACGGACGCACTGGGCTGCATCATCGGACGCACCCGCGAAGTCAACGAGGACAGCCCCGTCACATACTCCAATCAGATCGCGCGGCTGTTCAACGACCGCTGCGTCGAATGCCATCGCGCGGGCGAAATCGGACCGTTCCCGATGACGTCGTACGACGACGTCGCCGGCTGGGGAGAGATGATCGCCGAAGTCGTCCGCGAGCGGCGGATGCCCCCCTGGCACGCGCATCCCGACCATGGCACATTCCTCAACGAGCGCCGGCTCACCGATGCCGAGCGCGACCTGATCGTCACCTGGGTTGAGAACGGCTGTCCTGAGGGCGATCCGGCAGAACTGCCGGAACCACGGAAGTTCACCGAAGGCTGGGCACTGCCCCGCGCGCCGGACGCCGTGTATGCCATGAGGGACACACCGGTCACGGTTCCCGCAGACGGCGGGAAGGAAGGCGTCCGCTACCAGTATTTTGAAGTCGATCCCGGATTCACCGAAGACAAGTGGTTTAATGCATCCGAGGTGCAGCCGGGCGCCCGCGAAGTCGTGCACCACATTATTGTGTTCGCCAAGCCTGAGGGAGACCGGCGCCGGCGAGACTGGGTGTTTCTGACGGCGTACGTGCCAGGTCTGAGGCTGCAGGGCTTGCTGGAGGGAGCTGCCAAACGGATTCCGGCGGGTTCGACATTTGTCTTTGAAGTGCATTACACGCCCAACGGGCGGGAACAGCAGGACCTGAGCCGCGTCGGATTCAATTTCGTCGATGCTGACACAGTGACGCACGAAGTGATCACGACGGAGGTCGTCAAGGCGGACTTCGCCATTCCGCCGCAGGAGTCGCATGCCGAGTTTACCGCCCAGAGTGCGGCCGCGCCCGCCCCGCTCACGCTCGTCTCCATGTCGCCGCACATGCATCTGCGGGGCAAGTCGTTCCGCTACGAACTACTGCTCCCGGACGGCGGCCGCGAAGTGCTGCTGGATGTGCCGGAGTACGACTTCAACTGGCAGACCCGTTACGTCCTCGCCGAGCCGCGAGAGCTTCCCGCCGGCACGCGGATGTTGTGCACGGCCGTCTTCGACAACTCCGAGGAGAATCTCGCGAATCCGGATCCGAACGCGACGGTGAAGTGGGGGGACCAGTCGTGGGAAGAGATGATGATTGGGTACTTCGACGTCATGATCCCCCGTGACGAATCGCGCGAGAGCGCACGGCGGCCGGTGCGCACCGGCATTGACGCGGACCAGATCCTCTCGCGGCTCGACACCGACAAGGACGGCGCCATCTCCCGCGCCGAGGCCGGAGTCAACGCCCTGCTGCTCGCCAGCTTCGACAAGATCGACGCGGACCAGGACGGCATGCTGCAGAAGAAGGAACTCGGCGTCGTGGTCGAGTTCCTCAAGAAGCAGCTTGGCAGCGACTGAGAACCCCGCCCGCGTGACGATCCGTTCATGCGCTTAGCCCCGGCGCATCGGGCCGGGCGCCGCAACAATCAGTCGTACTCCGCGTTCCGCCGCGTCCCCTTCCAGCATAGGAAGACGCCCAGCAGGAACAGGGCCGGGAAAGCATGCTGCCACCAGCGGACGCCGATGCCCGCATTCGCGCTGGCGATCGTCCCTTCTTTCATCCGGGATTCAAACGTCTGGCTGATCTCGTCCAGCTCGCCCACCAGCGCGCCGTAGTTGCGGGCCTCGAACAACTCGCGGGCACGCAGGATGTTGTCATCGGCCGTCTGCTGGATTTCGCCCCGCCGCGCGAGCAGGCCTGCGTTGGCGATGTCCGACAGGGCCAGCAGCTCGTGTGTGTTCTTGACCACCTGAAACGCGGCCCGCGCCGTCACGCGCTCGTTGCGCGGATAACGGATCAGGCTGGAGTTGTACTCGATCAGCCACATCTCGCGCTGCATCTCGGCCATCTGCACGGATCGGGCGAGCTGCGTCTGCACCTCGATCAGCGAGCCGGCGTACGCCTGGCCCAGCCATGAGGCGAGAGCCAACATGACTCCGGCCTTGACCGGGTTCATGCGGAGTTTGGGCAGCGGCAGCTTCCAGCCGGTCTTGGATGGGTCGCGGGTTTGGACGGCTTGGGCCACGAAAGAGCCCTCCCGATATGAGGAACAGCAGCAAGACGGGATCCGGACGAGACGTCCGGCGACGAATTGAGGCGCACTGCGCCGCGCCGCCGGTCCTTCCGGCGCGCGGGGGGTCTGTACCAGAAGGGGGGAGTTTGGGGAAGAGAGGTCGAGTTGACCGGGCGATATGCTTCTGCCGGACGGCAGCCTTCGCCGATCAGGGCGAGACCGCTCCGACGAAGGGATCGGCCCCCGGCGCCGGAGTCTGCACTTCGTTTCGCAATGCGGGGTCCGTCGGCTTGAGGAAGTCCGCCGCACTCGGATCGCGCGACACAAATCCCACGGTCGCGATCCCGCGCCGCCCGCTCTCACTGAAAATGTCCCACTCGCCTGCCTGGTCTGCCGAAATTGCCTGCGTTGACCAGTTGTTGCGGGCGGCCTCCGCCGACAGCACTTCGGCGGCCGCGGCTGCATCGAACCCATCGTTCACTGTCGCCTCGGCTCCGGAGACCTCGGCGAACAGATTGTGATGCACGGCCAGTCCGGAACTCCCCGATTGCGGCATCCGCGCGAAGGCAATTCCGTGCTGCACCCGGTGAAACGTATTGTTGCCGATCACCACCCGCTGCAGATCCTGGGACGCTCCCGAAAACCGGATCGCCGTACTGAGTTCATGAAACCGGCAGTGCGTCACGCTGACGTCGGCGTTCCAGGTCTGCGATGCGAACTCGATGCCCGACTGCATCGGCCCGGCGAATCGGCAGCCGTCGATCTGCACCTGGTTGGGGTCGATCATCCGCAGCCCGGTCGCCGACGCCGATTTGGACGTGATGCGGATGCCTGTCAGAACAAGCGGCGATCCGGCCAGTCCGCTGGCCTCCTCCGCCAGAACGCCGACTCCGCTCACATCGCGAATCTCCAGATTCTCCAGCCGCGTCCCGACCAGGAATCGAGACAATGCGACCGCCCGATCCTTGCCCCCCGCGTCGAGGACAAATCCGCTGATTGTCAGCCGTTCGATCCCGTCGAGACTGATGATCGGCTCGTCCCCCTTGGGGCGCAGCACGGCCGGAGATTCACCGGTCGACGTGATTCGCACTCCCGGCGGCAGTCCCCCGAATCCCGATCCCTCAATTTCGATTCGCTCTTCGTACGCCTGTCCGCCCGCGACGTTGACGATCCAAGGCTGCTCTGCCGTATATCGCGTCCGATGCTCCTCGATATAATCGAGCGCCGCCGCAATGGACCGAAAGTCCCCGGACGGTCCGACGCTCAACTCGGGCCCCAGGTCTTTGACTGTCGAAACGGAAGGACTTGAGCTCCCGTCAGGAGCGGACTCCGGGACGGGCGCAGGGGAGGGCCGTTTACCGGCTTGCGACGATTGTCCGTCACCTTGCGACACCGCATAGGCAATCACTGCGATCGCAACCACCGCAGCGCCTCCCAGCCACATCCAGAGGTTGGATGACTTCTGCTTCCGCCGCTTTCGAGCGGCGATGATCGAAGACGTGACGGAGGATTCGCCCGACAGGTTCCCCGAACCGGTGCCGACGCCGATTCCCGAATCGTGGTTGATCGCGCTCGCGCCCACGTCGGAACCGATATCGAATTGCGGGAAACCCGAATCGGTCTCCGGGTCCGCATCGCCCGGAGGCGGCACGAACACAGGCGCCGGCGACATCGTGGGGGGCGGAACCGGCGCAGCTGCGGCAGGTCGCGGGCGGGCCGTCTTCTGCCGATTCGCCGGACGCTGTTCCGCGTTGGCTGCGGGGGCGTCTTCACCAGGCGCAGGGGAGCTGGCCAACGACGGCGCGGACTGGACAGACGAGTCGCGGTCCAGATTTGACAGAAACGCCCCCAGAGCGTCGTCCCCCGGCCCTGCCTGCTCGGTCGTCGTGTCCGATGCTGCGGCTGATGGCTCGGCGGACACCGGTCCTGAAGGCGGCGCCGTCACGCTGCGGTCGCGCTTCTCAACGATCGTTTCGCCCGACGCCGCGGTCGGGCGATCCACGCCCGAGGACTCACCCTTCAGCCAGCCGTTCAGTTCGGTCGCGACCTCGGCAGCCGACGGCTGCCGGTCGCTGGCTTGCTTGGACATCATCCGCTTCAGAATCGCCGACAATTCGGCCGGCATGTCCTTTCGCTCGGTTTCGACGTCAGGCGGCTCCTTGGTCTGGTGCGCCAGCAGTCTCTGTGCGAGCGTCCCCTGAGTAAACGGCGGATGCCCCGTCAGGCAGAAGTAGAGGGTGCAGCCCAGGCTGTACAGATCGGCCCGCGCATCCACCTTGTGGCTGTCCACAGCCTGCTCGGGAGCCAGATAGTCGGCCGTGCCCAGCACGCGCTCGTCGTGCTGCACGGTGAGGCTCACTTCCTCGGTCGTCTCGAAGAACCGCGCCAGTCCCAGGTCCAGCAGCTTGACGGTCCCCCCCGTATCCACCAGCAGGTTCCCCGGCTTGATATCCCGGTGGACCAGACCCGCCTCGTGAGCATGCTGCAGTCCCAGAGCGGCCTGCCGGATGTATTCCGCGGCGTCGCGAGCGGAGAGCGGCCCGCGCTGCTGCACGATGTCGAGCAGGCTCTTACCGTCCACGAACTCCATCACGAGGAAATGGATCTCCATATCCCCGTCCAGCTCGTGATCCACATCGTATGCGCGGACGATGTTGGGATGGTCGAGCGACGCGACGGCCTGGGCTTCCCGATGGAAACGGCCCAGGTAGGAGGCATCGTGCACGCGCCGCGTCGGCAGAACTTTGATTGCGCAGCGGCGGCGCATCAGCACGTGCTCGGCCAGGTAGACCGAACTCATCCCCCCCTTCCCGAGGAGTGACAGCAGCCGGTACTTTCCGAGAAAGAATCCCTTATGTTTCCCCTGCAGCAGCTTTTCCGCCTGCCAAGGAGTGAGCACCTTCTTGCGGATCAGGTACTCGGCGAATCCCTTGGTGTTCCCGGTCTCCCCCCCCTCCGACTCGAATGATTCGACCAGCGCCGCCAGCTGGTCCCGATTGACCAGGTTGCTCCGCTTCGTGACGGCGAGAAAGGAATCGAGGGCGATCTTGACGGCCATGGAACTTTCGCCGGTCCGGCGTCGGCAGCGCACTGGCAGCGACGGCGGGAGTCGCGAGCAGGGTTGGCCCCGGTCCCTGGAACGGACCCGTACAGACGACAGCCACCCCGGCGGATTCTCGACGCGACGCCCACACTGGACAACCTTACGATAACACGCGATGACGGCCCCTTCCACTGCCGGGATTCGGCCTGGATGGGCGAATCTCATTCATCGCGAATGGCCGGTGCCTGCCATTGACGATTCCGCAACGACCCTTCCACGCAGGACGAACCCTACGGACCATGCCTCACGCTGAATCGGCAGAATCGCGCGCGCACGCCCACGCGGCCGGGACCGCACTGCTCCTGCTGGGAGGCTGCGGTCTCCTCACCGGCGTGCTCGACGCCATGAACCTGCTCCCGCTCGCCGTCGCCCGCTGGTGGTTCCAGTCCGAGGCGCTGCTGATCCTCATCTCCATCATCCTGCTCGCGGCCGGCCTGAGGCTGACATGGCGCGCCGCACATGCCAAAGCCGGCTGGACCCCGAAGCTATCCGGAGTCCGGTTTCATTCCGTCGTGCTCTATACAAGAGCCGAGTGCGGTCTCTGCGATGAAGCCCGCGAACTCCTCGCGCTCTACCGCGAATACCTCCCGCCTTTGGTGGAGGTCGATATCGACGCCGACCCGCAACTCGTCAAGCAATTCGGAACCTGCGTCCCGGTCATCGAGATCGACGGGAGAGTGCGCTTCCGCGGCCGCGTGAGCGAACTCCTGCTGCGGCGCCTGATCGACCGTGAGGAACCAGCCGTCGCCACTGAACGCGGCCCCATCACCGCCCGCCGTCGCTGACCGGCCTGCGCCACGTGAGCAGCAGTCGCTGCGGCCAATGCCGTGTGATCCGCGCACCGGGCATTCCCGCCGCGTCCGCCATCGCCAGCACTTCCGCCGGCTGAAATCCCGCCCGCACCGACAGCGGCCCGTCCACGTGCACGATCGGACTTCGCGTCAACAGCCGCACGCCGCACCAGCACAGCACGTAGCCCAGCCGGCTGCGCACCAGATCATTGACCAGCACCATCCGCCCTGCGCTCCGCCCCATATTGGCCAGGAGCCGCACACCCTGCTGCTCATCAAAGTGATGCAGGAACAGCGAGCAGTACATCACGTCCCAGTCATCCGGCAGATCGTCATTGAGGATGTCGACAGAGAAATACTCCGCGTCCGCACCCGCCGCCTCGGCCCGTTCGCGTGACATTCGCAAAGCCTTCGGGCTGATATCGCAGCCCCCGACCTGGATCCCCTTCCCGTCCCGCCGAGCCTGCTTCCACACGCCCACACTGATGTCCCCGCCCCCGCACCCCACGTCGAGCACGCGCACTGGCCGGTCGGTGATCTCATGACACAAGGGCCGCACGCTGCGCCAGATCAGCCGCGAAATCCCGCTGATCCGGTTCACCCGCTCCAGCCCGCGCAGCGCCTGCCGATGCAACCCCTCATCCAGCGCCGGGTCATCCATCAATTCCGGCCGGCGATCCCGCCGCGTCAAATCAACCATTGCCCCCCCACACGTTTAGCCGCCGCCCAACGGGCGGCGCTCCGAACGTCATTCGGTCGCCAATCTCGCACCCCGCCCCGCCCCGGGGGGGGGCGTTAGACGGCGTCGTCGCTCGCCGTAAGTGACTTCAGTGCTGTCGTCTTGCAACGCAGGATTTCGACCTGGGTATCGAGCGTCTCGCGGAGCTTGTCCTTCTTCTTAATAATCTCCCTGGCGTTGTTCTCGATGGTTTTCGCCCACGTCCCGATTTGATCCAGATCCTTGGCGCGCCGCTCCAATTCCGAGATCGCATCTTCGATCGCCGCCAGGTCGGCGGCTTCGGCAGCACCGCGACGGTGCTCCCGGACGCACAGCGCTTTCGCGAGCGTCATGGCCGCGCGGAGATAAACATCCATTGCCGTGTCCTCGGCGTCCCACACCACGATGATATCCTGACCCCATCGTGAGAGCGGTTCACAGTCCGCCGGCGCCGTCTTGCAGGAGCAGACGAAGACCCCAATCTGGGCTCCGCGGTTCTTTCTCGCCGTCTCCAACTCCTCCAGCATCTTCTTCCGCGCATACTCCGCCGATTCCTTCGCTTCGATGACGATCAATGCTCCCGGAGCCGCCGATTCAGGACCAAGCTCCCACACAGCGTCCCCAACGAAACACCGGCTGATGGACCCCGCCTTTCGTCCCTTTCGCTCGACGAGGTCCCCGCAGCGTTGAGCCTCGTCCATCAGGAACGTCGCGAGTTGCTCTTCAAACGTATCTCCGTGCCGCGTCGACCGGGCCGCTTCGGCCTTGCGCGCCTGGAGTTCGCTGATCGCGACCTTCACTTCTTCCTGAAAGCGCTGATTTGAATTCGCCTGCTTCTCCAGCAGATCCACGAGTTCTCCTCGGAGGCGTGATAGTGCGGATTCTTTCTCGTCCAGAGTGAACTCGCGCGTGATGGTCTTCTGCGCATCTTCGACCCTGTTCACAAGACGGCTGAGTGCCGAGTCCTGCTTGTCCAGCGAAAACTCGCCGACCACTTTCTCGATCTTCTGCGTGAGGTCTCCGCTCACTCCGTCATAGTGCACCTTGACCTCGGACAGAAACCGGCAGAGTGCGCCCTCTTTCTGATCGAGCGAGAATTCCCTGAGTACTGCGTCACGCTGGTCCGCGAGTCGTTGCTCCATCACCTTGTGCAGCGCCGCAGCGAAGCCGTCGTTCCCGTCCGGCGACAACAGCCGCACCAGCGGGCTCCCGTCGCCGACATGGCTCAGCAGCGTCCTGCAGAGTTCGCTGTCGTCCCCGCCGATGTTCCGCCGCAGCACCTGCTCCAGTTCGCCGTCACGGCTGATCAGTCGCTCGACCCGCTCCTGAAAGCGCCCGCTCTGCGGGTCGAAGTACTCCTTCAGGTGCGCCGTCATCCGCTCGTTGAGCAGCTGGCTGTGGTCCTTGAGGGCCGCCTCGATGCTCCGCAGCATCCGCTCCCCTTCCTGGCGGACCGCCGTGGTGTCGATCTGACCCTGAGCCTGCTTGAGCGCCAGCACGCCGATGCGTAGGGCCCGCGCCGCGAACTCATCCCGCTCCGCCCCCTCGTTGCACTGCCACAGAGCCGCGATCACCTCCGGATCGGTAACCGTCAGCTCCAGCAGCAGACTGTAGGGTAGCGCATCGGACTGTTCGCCATTCGCCGTTCCCGGCTGATCAAGAACCTGTGTCGCCACGGCTTACCTTCCTTGTGCTCATCGATATCTGAGTGTCACGAACTACTTCAGACGCCCTGCCGGCGCTGACCCCGGCAGGGGTCGGATACGGTAGCCGGTGGTTGAGCGCAGCGACACCACCGGTTTGATGGAGAGCGCGACTCGCACCCCGGAGGGGTGCCATCAAGGCTTTGAGATAGAAGTGGGTCGCGCTGTGCATGACGCGAATCGCTCACGAACTCGAAACCTGACTCGACTCGACGCCGCTTCCTTTGAAACACCCTGACCTACTCATACCGCCACTTCAGCTCCCACGGGTCCTTCGTCTCCTCCTGCCAGGCCTGCAGTTTCTTCTGCAACTGTTCCAGCCGCTGCTGATGCTCCGAACTGGTGGCCAGGTTGTTCGTCTCCCACGGATCATCGGCCAGGTTGTACAGCTCAAACCGCGGCCGATGCACGTACGAATCGACTGTCCGCACGCCGTACTGTTTGTCGCCGCGCTGCAGCACGCTCTGCCATGTCGGCGACTCGTACAGGTCCGACGCGAACGGGTACGGCAGCTGATGCGCAATGTTGAAGATCAGCTTCCAGTCGTCTTCGATCACCACCCGCATCGGGTAGTACATCGTGATCTCGTGGAAGGTGTGCGATGCAAACGCCTCGTCCCACCCTTCCGGATGCTCCTCGCCGAGCACGTCGAGAAACGACCGGCCGTGAAACGTCACCGGCTGTAGCTTCTGGTTCGGCCGCTGCGGACGATATTCCGGCGGGCCGACGTTCTCCGTCGTCTGAATCGGCGGCGCGGCCTCGGGCGTCACATCGCAGAAGTCGAGAATCGTCGGCACGATGTCGGCCCAGTTCGCCCGCGCATCGCAGGTGATGCCCCGCGGCTCGATGTCCGGACTTCGCACCAGCAGCGGCAGGTTCATCCCCGCCTGATGCAGGTTCGTCTTGGCGCCCGGAAATGGCGGCCCGTTGTCCGAAATGAAGATCACCAGCGTGTCGTCAGCGTGGCCGCTCTCATCCAGCCAGTCCAGCAGCCGGACGATCCCCTGGTCCATCCGCGCAATCGCCTGATAGTACTCGGCAAGTTCGGCTCGCGTCTCCGCGTTGTCCGGCAGCCACGGCGGCACGTCGATCTCCGCCGGGTCGAACATCACCGGCTTGATGCCGGGATAACGCTCGGGATCATCGGGAAAGTTCGCGAACCCCCCCGGCCCTCCCCCCCGATGCGGATCGCTCGTGCACCAGTACAGAAAGAACGGCTGCTCACTTTCGGCGCTCATCCACTCAATCGCGTTCTCCGCCATCCGGACGGAATTCCGCGCGCCGGCGATCCCCTCATTCGGATACGCATCGAAGTGATAGACGTACTCCGGAGCAACGTGATACTTGCCGACCGACGCAGTCCGATACCCCGCGGCCGAGAGCATCACCGGCAGCGTCGGCACCGAGTCGTACGTGCTGAAATGGTTGTAACCATGAGAATGCCCGTAGTGTCCCGTGGCATGGTTATAGAGTCCCGTCAGGATGACACTCCGGCTCGCGCTGCAGCTCGCAGACGTGCAGTTGGCCCGCGTGAAGAGAGTCCCCGTCGCCGCCAGCCGGTCGAGACCGGGCGTCCGCGTCACGTCGTCCCCATAGGCGCCGATCTGGAAGCCGAGGTCGTCGGCCACCATGAGGATGACGTTCTTGCCGTTGTGAGGCGGCGCGTCGTCGGCCGCTGCGGTCAGAGAAGCGCAACCGATCAGGACGAAGGCAACGAGAGCGTATCGCATGCTGGTCGGGGACCCCGATTGCGAGGAGTGAATTCTCAACGACGCGAGCCGTACGCAGCTTCCATCCTGTGCCACGTCGACAGGCATCGGCGATTGTAACATGCTGGCCGCCAGTTCAGTCCACCCTCGGCGGGCCGCGCTCGAACCGGACCGCCGATTCCCGCGAAACAACGAGGTCGTCCCGCGATCGATCAGACCCGCAGATCATCCGCCTCGCGACGGAGTTCCGCGGCCAGTCGCTTCCGGATCGGCGCCACGACGTCCCGGACGAACGCCTCCACCTGTTGCGGCGCTCGGCCCACGTACCGCCGGGGGTCGAGCGTATCCTGGAGATTCATCCCGGCGAACGCAGCGTCACTGCCGAGTCGCTCGATCAGATCGTTCGGCCTGCCGTGCTCTTTAACTTCCCGCGCGGCCGCCTGGCTGTGGACGCGAATCCGCTCATGCAGTTCCTGTCGGTCCCCCCCGGCCTGCACCCCCGCCATCAGGATCTCCTCCGTCGCCATGAACGGAAGTTCCTCGGCCAGATGACGGGCAATGCTCTGCGGATACACCACCAGCCCCGAGGCGACGTTGCGGTACAGGATGAGTGACGCGTCGATCGCCAGAAACGACTGCGGCAGAGACAGCCGCCGATTCGCGCTGTCGTCGAGCGTCCGCTCCATCCACTGCGTCGCCGCCGTCTGGTCGCCGTTCGCCGCCAGCGACATCGCGAACCGTCCCAGCCCGCACATCCGCTCGGCCCGCATCGGGTTGCGCTTGTACGCCATCGCCGATGATCCGATCTGCTCGGACTCAAACGGCTCTTCCAGCTCCTTCCGGCTCTGCAGCAGCCTCAGGTCACTTCCCGCCTTGTGACACGACTGCCCGATTCCCGAAAGCACCGCCAGCACTTGGGCGTCCACCTTGCGGCTGTAGGTCTGTCCGGTCACCGGATACGCCGCGTCGAACCCCATCCGCGCCGTCACCAGCCGATCGAGTTCGTCCACTTTCGAATGGTCGCCGCCGAACAGTTGCAGGAACGAGGCCTGCGTGCCGGTCGTCCCTTTAACCCCCCGGAACTTGAGCGACGCCAGTCGATGCTCCACTTCCTCCAGATCGAGCACCAGATCGTGACACCACAAAATGGCGCGTTTGCCCACCGTCGTCGGCTGGGCGGGCTGCAAGTGAGTGAATCCCAGGCACGGCAGGTCCTTGTGCGTCTCCGCGAATGACGCCAGCGCGTCAATGACCTGCCCCAGCCGCACGCGAATCAGCTGCAGGCTGTCCCGGATTTGAATGAGCTCGGTGTTGTCGGTGACGTAGCAGCTGGTTGCGCCAAGATGAATGATGCCTCCGGCCGTCGGGCACTGGTCGCGATAGGCATGCACGTGCGCCATCACGTCATGCCGCAGCCGTTTCTCATGCGCGGCGGCCGCCCCGAAGTCGATGTCGTCGACATGGGCTCGCAGCTCGGCGATTTGTGCTTCCGAGATGTCGAGCCCGAGTTCGCGTTCCGCCTCGGCCAGCGCGATCCACAGCCGACGCCACGTGGAGTGCTTCCGCTGGTCGGACCAGATCGCCGACATCTCCCGGGATGCATAACGGCTGTTCAGCGGATTCTCGTAGAGGTCGTGCGGCAAAGCGGTCGTCCAAAAGTGAAAATGGATTCGATGCGGTGCGGAACCGGAAGCCTCGCGGCCGCCGGACATGCCGTCGCTGCCTCAAGCGATCTCGCGACGCGACGCCGCGCGTCGAGGCGGGACCAGGCTCCCCGGTCCCTTATACAGCACCATCGCGCCCCCGGCCAATCTCCGCGGGAGCGTTTCGTCGCCCGGTCGCCCCGACCTGCCACCCTCGTCCACCTTTTCCTGCAATCCGTGGCCGGGGCCGTGATTCGACTGCAGTCCGCGACATTCAACGACCGATCATTGCGGGAGCGCCGTCGCTCTCCATTCGCCGCCGCTTCTCAATTCCCCGCCATGCCTCCCCGCCGTCGTCCGGCCGCCTCCGCTGCGGCTGTTGGCATTCCGGCCCGTTCGCCCGGTGCGCTGCTGGACTCGTTCCTGCAGTACCTGCGGGCGGAGTGCGGAATGTCCCCCAATACGCTGGCGGCCTACGGAACCGACCTCAGGCAGTTCTTCGAGTGGCTGGATGATCGCGGCGGCAGAGACGTCGCGGCTGTCGACCTCAAGCTGCTCGTGGCGTATCTCGAACATCTGCGGGAGCGCAACCTCGCAGTGACGACGATCGCCCGCCGCCTCGTGTCGCTCAAGATGTTCTTTCGCTACCTGGTGCTCGACGGCGTCCTGTCGCAGTCATCGGTGGACCTGCTCAGCTCTCCCAAGCTGTGGCAGTACCTCCCGACGGTGCTCAGCCCCGAAACGGTGGATCGCCTCCTCGCCGCACCGTGCGCCGAAGACAGCTATCCCCTCCGCGACCGCGCCCTTCTGGCGGTGATGTACGCCACCGGCTGCCGGGCCTCGGAAGTCGCCAACCTGCGAATCCAGGACATCCGCCTGAAGGAGAACTACTGCCGTTGCGTCGGCAAGGGGAACAAGGAGCGGATCGTCGGGCTCAATCCTGTCGCCGTCGCGGCGCTGGAGGCGTATCTGACGCACGAGCGGCCGCGCCTGGTCGGAGCACGCGACTCCGACTCGCTCTTCGTGACCCGCAGCGGCCGCGTCTTCAACCGCGTCGTCGTCTGGCTCCTGGTCAAGAAGTACGCCGCGCGCGTCGGCATCGCGAAGAAGGTCAGCCCGCACACGCTGCGGCACAGCTTCGCCACCCACATGCTGGCCGGCGGGGCCGAGATCCGCGCCCTGCAGGAACTCCTGGGACACGCCAGCATCCGCACCACGCAGGTCTACACCCACGTCGAACACAGTCGCCTGAAGGCGGTGCACGCAAAATGCCATCCCCGCGGGTGAGCGCTGAGCGCAAGTCCAGAGAGGGACGGCGTCACGAGAGCCGGGCGTATGCTCACAGCAAGATTGCAAATTGCAGAATGATCATTGCACATCGCAAATTGAAGCACCCTCGATTTGCAATGGGCAATTCGCAATGAACAATTCGCAATCTTCCTTCTCCGCCGCCCTGCCCTCCCGGCACTGACTGCCTCCGCCGTCGTCACTCCTGCTCCGCCGGCTCCGGCTCCCGGCATTGCAGCAGCGTCATCACCGCGAACGACGTCCCGTACGGCTGGTGATAGTCGTACAGCGGATAATCCCACCACGAGCCGTCCCGCTCCTGCCGGTCGAGCATCAGCTTCGCCAGATGAGCCCGGTACTCCGGACGCCGCTCCTCCGGGATTTCGTCCAGCAGCAGCGCGGCATAGTAGTGGCCGAAGTAATAGAAGTAGCCGGCCACCTGGAAGTGTGACTCGTGCGGGATCGGACGCTTGCGGCCGATGTCCAGCCAGCCGTTGCGGGCGATGAGCCGATCCAGCCAGTCGATCAGCACCTGATCGGTGATTTCGTCATCCCCCCACAGCCGCAGCGCCAGGTTGCAGGCCTGCGACCGGCCGAGGCTCCCCCCCGGTCGATTCACATCCAGCCGCGGCTTCCAGTGCAGATACTCGCCGTACAGGTAGCTGTTATCGGGCAACTGCTGCCTGTGAATGGCGGCGATCGCCCGGTCGACCAGCCGTTGCGGCGGGTCGAACCCGGCCTGCTGCGCCTCGTGAAATGCCACAAGCACGGCCGCGTTGACGAAGCTGATCGAGCTGCTCGTCGGCTGCTTCGTGCCGTAACGGAAGTCGTAGTAGCCCCAGCCGCCGTCGATCGACTCGTACGCGGTCAGCCGGTCAAACTGCAGGTCGATTAACTCCTTGATGCGGGTGCGTCGCCCGGCATCGTCCGGAATGCGTGCATGCATGCGGACAAGGGCCGGGATCGAGTAGCAGTGCGTCCAGACGTTGTACATCGCGTCCGCCGTCGCGCGGCGCACGCTCGGCAGGTTCTCCAGAAACCACTCCTCCGCCCGTACCAGTGACTGCTGCACCTCGTCCCGCTCATCTCCCGACTCGATCAGCGTCATGATGCTCATCGCCGTCACGGCCGTGCGGAAGGCATCATGGGCGCCCGGCACCGGAGCATAGATGTTGAGGTCCTTCGTATTGGTCGCGTTCCCCCAGGACCCGTTGGGATTCTGGTCCGCCAGCAGGAAGTCGACGCCCCGCGTGACGGCCGATTCCAGTTCAGCGGTGGACGGCGGATCAATGGGTTGCGGGCGCGGAACGCGATCCCTCTCCGGTGGAGCGACGGCCTCCTGTGCAAACGCGCTCGCCCCCAGGCAAAACAGCATTCCCACCAACGAAAGCCCACGGACTCCGATCCGTGGGCTGGTGCATTCACGAGTTCTCTGCATCGGCGACCGCATCATTCCGGTTTCTTGAGCAGGATCTTGTCCCCCGCGGCGACCCCCTTGACGATCTCCGTCTTGTCGCCGCTCACTTCGCCGACGGTGACCGTCCGTTTCTCCGGCTCGGCCCCTTCCTTATAGACCAGCACGTACTTCTGCGAATCATCCTGTTCCTCACTGAAGATGGCGGACGTCGGCACGGCCAGTGCATCCGCCTTCGAGTAGCCGGTGAGTTTCACCGTCGCATTCATGCCCGGCACGATTGCGAGATCTCCCTGCTTCAATTCGAACCCCACGCGGCCGTCGAACTGGCCGTCGGCCACTGGAATCGGTTGGACGCCCGACGACTCGGCCGGCAATCGTGTGTGAGGATACGCCGTCGGGATGGCGACCCCCTTGGTGCCGGCCCTGGCGAATCGCAGGCTCGCCTCCGGGACGGTCACGCGGAGGAACGCCGGCCCCTCTCCCACAATCGTCATCACGATCTGATTCGGAGGAACGCTCCCCCCTTTGCGCAGCTGCTTGGCGATCGTCTGGCTCATGGGCCAGCTGCCGCGCTCGCAATGGCCGTAGTACACGATTCCGTCGGCGGGAGCTTCGACGATCATCAGCTCACGGTCCGCCTTGAGCCGGGCGAAGTCCTCTTCCTGGTTCTGCTGCGTGAACTTCAGCTTCTCCAGTGAGATCCGCTTCTCCTCGATGGAGCTTGGCAGCGTCGCCTGCGCCCGCTGCAGCGCAATCTCCGCCCGCACGACCGCTTCTTCCGTCTGCTCGCGCTGGCGGGGAAGCTGTTCGTTGATCGTTCGCTGATACCGTTCCCGCGCGCTCTGCAGAAAAAACTCCGACTGCTCCACGTCCCGGCGGGCCCGCTTGAGAATGATCTCCTCAGTCTCCTCGGTGAGGTCGTCCGCCTTGTACATCTGCTCGAGCTGGTTCAGTTCCTCCTGAGAATACTCCAGGCTGTACTCCGAGGACTTCAACGACTCCTCAGCAGTGCGCAGCGCCAGGTCCGCACCGACGCGGTTGTAATACTCCAGATCGAGCACTGCCTGTTCCCGGGTCCGCTCTGCCGCCCGCAGGTCCAGCGGCACCGATGCTTCCAGCGACGCCAGTTCCAGTTCCGCCTGTGCCAGCGACAGCCGGCTCAGCTTCAGCGCGAATTCCGCATTCCGCAACTGTTCGTCGATGTCCTCCGTCTCAAACCACAGGATCGGCTCTCCCTTTTTGACCTTCGTCCCCTGTGGCACGGCCTCCTCCACGACGAAGCCGGAGAACACATCCGGACGGAGCACCACCTCCGTCATTTGCTCCGCTTCGAAGACTCCCTCGAGGCTGATTTCCACGTTGAACGGTCCCGGCGCGACGGTATGCGTCTCCGGCGCCGGCTTCTCCTCCGGTTTCGTCTCGGCCTCCTGCGCGGAAGCCGCCCCGAGCATCAGAGCAATCAGCCCGGTGGACACTGTTGCGGAAAGTCGCCTCTGCATGGATGTGTGACCCTGTGGTGTGGTTTCCGTCGCGCTGCATCGCCGCGGCCGCCCCGAGGACGGCATCCCGACTGGCGTTCTAACGCGATCAGCTCCGCGTGAAATCGAACATCGGCGTGGACAGGTACCGCTCGCCCGAATCGGGGAGAATGACGACCAGCGTCTTCCCCTCGCTCTCCGGCCTTGCGGCCACCTTCAGGGCCGCCGCCATCGCGGCGCCGCAGCTGATGCCGCAGATGATCCCCTCTTCCTTCGCCAGCCGCGGCGCCATCTCCATCGCCTCCTCGTCGGTGACCTGCACGACTTCGTCCACCAGCGACATGTCGAGCACGTCGGGGACGAAGCCCGCGCCGATCCCCTGAATCTTGTGCTTGCCGGGCTTGCCCCCGGAGAGCACCGGGCTGTTCACCGGCTCCACCGCCACCGACTTCAGCGGATGCTTCTTCTCCTGCTTGATGTACCGCGTCACCCCCGTGATCGTGCCGCCGGTCCCCACGCCCGAGATCAGAATGTCCACCTTGCCGCCCGTATCCTCCCAGATCTCCGGTCCGGTCGTCTTGAAGTGGATCTCCGGATTCGCCGGATTCTTGAACTGCTGTGGCATGAAGTATTCCGGATTCGCCGCCAGTTCCTCCGCCTTGGCGATCGCCCCCTTCATTCCGTCCGCGCCGGGAGTCAGCACCAGGTTGGCGCCGAACGCCTTGAGCATCTGCCGCCGCTCCACCGACATCGTCTCCGGCATGGTCAGCGTGAGCGGATACCCGCGCGCCGCACACACGAACGCCAGCGCGATGCCCGTGTTGCCGCTCGTCGGCTCGACGACGTGCATCCCCTTCTTCAGGACTCCCCGCTTCTCGGCGTCCCAGATCATCGCCGCGCCGATCCGGCACTTCACGCTGTACGCCGGGTTGCGGCCTTCGATCTTGGCCAGCACCGTCGCCTTGAGCCCCTCGGTGACGCGGTTGATCTTGATCAGCGGCGTCCGTCCGATGGATTCCGAGTTATCCCGATACGTCGGCATGAGCGTCTCCGTTCAGTGATCGCAGTGCTGCATGGAGGTGGAAAAACACGGCATGCGCCCTTCGAGCTGTCCACGGCGCTACCGGCGCGCATTATGAAAGTTTGTCTGGTGGCGGGCAATCCCGCCGGCAATCGCCTGCCGCCGGAAGGAACGTGCGTGACCGCGTCCCCTCAGCGACCATTACTGACGCAAAACCTCAACGCTGATCCCGGGCGCACCCCCGCGATGCACTCACTGGCATCAGATCCACCCGCTCCTCGTAGAACCGGATTCTCGGCAAACCCTCCAACAGGACCACTGGTGCAGTTCCCGTCGTGAAGACGCCTGCAACCACAGGCGTGTCTCAAGGGTACATCAGAGGACGCTCGCAATGCGGCGGGCCGCTCATCTGAACCCCTGGCGACAAGCACGATTCCGATGTCCAAGCAAGACCGTCGTTTGCGCGCCGGCGCCCTTATGGTTCTGGCCGTCTCGGCTGTCGCTCTCGTGGCGGCCGGAGCGAGCCGCCAGACCGCCCCCGACGGCGACTCCGATGCCGCCCGCTCCCCCGCCGCCGTCATTTGCGCGGCCGATCTGGACCAGGTGCTGAACGACCTCGACTACGTCCTGCGCCTGGGCGGGGCCGAAGCGCGCATGCAGCAGCTCCGCGGCATCATCACCAGCCTCAACGATCTCCAGGGGATGGACCGCGGCCGGCCGGTCGGTCTTCTGCTGTACCCGCCGTCTGCCGGCGCCGGGGATCCCGACGCCATCGCTTTCGTCCCGGTCACCAGCATGGAGGACCTGCAGGTCTCTCTGAAGATCAGCAACCAGGTGTCGCTCGCCCCGCTGGAGGAGGAAGGACGCTGGGAGCTGCGCGGCCCCGACAACGCCGTGCCGATCCGGGTGCAGGACGGGTACGCGTTCGTCACTCAGAAGGGAGAGTTGCTCGACGGTCCGCTGCCCGACGTCGCCGCACTCACCGCTCCGCTCGCCGGCCGCTACGACCTGGGATTGCTGATCCTCCGCGAAGGATTGCCGCAGGCCGCGCTGGATCAGGCCATCGCGAAGCTGCACGCGGACTCCGAACGGGACCGCGAGCGCCGACCGGGCGAGTCCGATGCCGAACATGTGCTCCGGGGCCGGATCAGCCGCTCGCTGGAGCAGCTCATCGAACAGGCCCTCGTCGACTTCGAGCAGGTCTCCATCGGCCTGACGATCTCCGCCGAACAGCAGCAGGCCGAACTGGAGGCGCTGCTCGACGTGCGGACGGGCGGCGGCTTCGCCGGATTTCTGCAGTCGCTCACGACATCGCGGTCGCAATTCGCCGTGGTCGATTCCGACGCGGCTGCCCTGTCGGCCTCCTCTGCCTGGACCCTTTCCGGCGAAGGCGCCGAGATCGTCTCCCAGGTGCTGCAGCAGGTGAGAAAGCAGGTCGGAGATCAGCTGCAGCAGGACTTCACGGCCTCCAGTTCAGCCGACCATCCCGTGCGTCAGGTGCTCGATGCTCTGGACGCGACCGTCGACGCGGGCCGCATGGACGGGATGGTGGCCTTCGCAGGCGATCGCCCCGGCGGAATGGTGCTCGTGGGCGCCGCTCATCTTGAGGACGCCGCAGACGTCGCGCACGCCCTGGAGCAGATTCTCCCCTATGTGGCGCAGTCCAAAGACATCGCCTCGCTGGAACTCAAGGCCTTCGAAACCGATGGCGTCTCCGTGCACCGCATCGTGCCGGCGAAAGTCCGCAAGCAGGATGAGCGACTGTACGGTCCCGACGCGGCCCTGTATGTCGGCGTCGGCGGGGACGCAATCTGGATCGCACTCGGCGGGGACGATGCGCCCCGCGTGCTGACCGATTTCATCACGGCCTCCGCCTCGTCGGCCGATGCGACATCGACCGCACCGCCGCTGCTGGCGCTGGATCTCCATCTCTCCACCTGGATCGGCCTCGCCGGCAACGGCGGCACAGGGGAGCAGCGCGGTTTCGTCGAAGCCGCCCGCATCGCCTTTGCCGACCCCGACCAGGACGGCTTGCGGGCCGTTGTCACGCCGCAGGAAGACGGTCTCCGCATCGCCGTGCAGGCCGACGAAGGCTACATCCGCCTCCTCGGCCTCGCCCTCGCCGACCGCCTGCAACGAGGCAATTGACACGACCCCACGGCGCAACGCAAAACCCGGGCGCCCTGCAGCGCCCGGGTCGTAAATCGAGTCGATATCTTGTCGGCGACCAAACGCGTCCGTTTAGCCCCGGCCCAACGGGCCGGGCGCTTCCGCTCAGTTCCCCAGCACCCACAGCGTGAACGCCCTCGCCTTCAGCCCCTTCTCCGCCAGCACCTGGCTCACGCTCTTCGAGTCATCCTTCGCAAACGGCTGCTCCACCAGGACCCCCGCCTCGTCCTTGTAGAACACCTTCATCTTGCCGTCGACGATCTTCTCGATGATGTTCTCGGGCTTCCCCGTCTTCCGCGCTTCGTCGGCCAGACGGTCCCGTTCGGCCTTCACGGCGGCCGGATCCACCTCATCGACGTGGGTTACCGTGGGCTTCAGGGCGGCGACGTGCATGGCGACGTCGCGCAGGATCGCCGCGTCCTTGCCCTCGCCCTCGGCCTGCATCAGCACCGCCGTCTTGTGGTCGTGATGCACGTACGCGCCGACTGGTCCCTTCACCCGCGTGATCCGGGCCACCACCAGCTTCTCGCGGATCTTGTTGACCACGTCCTCGAATCGCTCGCGCAGCGTCCCCGAGCCGTCCGGGTCCTTCTGGGCCATCAGTTCCTCGACCGATGACGCACCCGGCCCCTCCAGCAGCTGCGTCACCAGCGCATTGCCGAGCGAGATGAACTCGTCATTGTTGGAAACAGGGGCCGACTCGCACTGCAACTCGACCATCGCCCCTTCGCCGGCGTCGGGCTTCACCTTGACGAAGATCCGCCCTTCCTCCGTCGGGTTGTCGGCCCGCTTGACCATCACTTTGTCAAACTGGCTCTTCAGCAGGACGATCGCCTTCTCCTCGTCCCCGCCGGCCTCCGCCAGCGCCTTCTTCACGTCCATCAGCGGCAGCCCGGTCTTCTCCCGGAGCTTCATCACAGCGGCAGCAGATACCTCGGCCATGAGATCATTCCTCCATTATCTTCAGGGCTAGGAGAAGGAGGGCTAAGGGATGGCAGAGTTCGCGCGCAAGTCGCACCGAAAATCGGCGGTCGCCGTTCGGACGCTACGCACCTCTCGACCCTTAGCCCTGGACCCTCAGCCAGATTATCGAATGCTCGGAATCGCCTTGGGCTCTTCCCCGGCAGGCGGCTCATCGGCCTTCTTGGGAATCGAAGCCTTGCCGGCCGCGATGGCGTCGCTGATGTGGCCCATGATCATTTTGATCGACCGGATGCTGTCGTCGTTGCCCGGGATCGGCAGGTCGACAGTGTCCGGGTCGCAGTCGGTATCGAGCAGCGCGACGATCTTCACCCCCAGGGCACGGCATTCGGCGATGCAGTTATGCTCCTTGTTGGGATCGACGACCACGACCGCCTCGGGAATGCGGTTCATGTCCCGGATGCCGCCGAGGTTCCGCTTGATCTTGCGGTACTCCCGCATCAGCTGCGACTGCCGCTTCTTCGAGTACGTCGCGATCTCGCCCGTTGTGTCAAGCTGCTCCAGCTCGTCGAGGCGGCGCAGGCGGGTGCGAACGGTGCGGAAGTTCGTCAGCGTGCCGCCGAGCCAGCGCTCCGCACAGTACGGCATGCCGCAGGCCTGGGCCGCCTCGGCGACGGACTCCGCCGCCTGCCGCTTGGTGCCCACGAACAGGATCAGGCTCCCCTGCGCGGCGACGCGCTGCAGATACTTCTGCGCGCGGATCAGACCGCGGACGGTCTCGCGGAGGTCGATGATATGAATCTGGTTGCGGCGGCCGTAGATGTAAGGCCGCATCTTGGGATTCCACCGGCTGGTCTTGTGACCAAAGTGAACGCCGGCCTCCAGAATGTCTTTAACGACGATATCCGCCACGCCGCAGGCTCCTCGAACTGACTCCGGGTGAATTCAACCGCGAGGCACACCCCAGTGCGCCGTTCCCGCGCTAAGTCGTTATGCGCAGACGAACTCCGCAAATTGGAATCGGGAATGGTATCGACTCCCCGGGAAGCGGTCAAACCACCTGCGCGGCGTTTCCGGACGTCGAACCGACCGATGATTCCCACCAGCGGGGCCGGGCCGCTCAAGCGTCATCGCCCGACACAATCCGTACGTAACTGTCGTAACGCATCCGCGCGATGCAGCCATCGTTGACCGCCTGTTGCACCCCGCAGCCGGATTCGTGCACGTGCGTGCAATCCGGAAAACGGCACAGCGCGACAAACGGCCGGAATTCGCGAAAGAAACCCTCCACCTCCTCGGGAATCACGTCCCACAGCTCAAACTGCCGCACCCCCGGAGTGTCGATCACCCAGCCCCCCGTATCGAGCGGCAACAGCTCGGCCACGCGCGTCGTGTGCCGCCCCTTGCCCGAATCGACGCTCACCTCTCCCACGCGCCGTCCCAGTTCCGGCTGCACTTCATTCAACAGCGACGACTTCCCCACGCCGCTTTGACCGGAGATCACCGTCTCCCGCCCGCGGAGCAGCTGTCGCACCCGAGCGATCCCCGCACCGCTGACGACGCTCGTCAGCACCACGTCGTAGCCCATGCGGGCATAGACCCCCGCGATGGGCTGCAGAGCCGTCAGGTCCACCAGATCGACCTTGTTGATGCATACAACTCCCCGCACCCCGCCCCGCTCCGCACTCACCAGGAACCGGTCGATGACTCCCGGCTTCAGCGGCGGGTCCGCGGCCGAAACCACCACGAGCGCCTGGTCGATGTTCGCCGCGATCACATGCTCCCGGCGGTCGCTCCCCCGCGACAGCACGCCATGCCGCGGCTCCACCCGCTCGATGACTCCGGCCGTCTCACCGGTCGGCTGGAACAGCACCTGGTCCCCCGCGACCACGGCGTTGCGCGTCTCCCGCGCCAGCGTGCGGACGACGCGCCGGATCGCACACTCAAACTCCCGACCGTCGTCGGTCCGGACCCGGCAATGGTTCGCTCCCACTGCAAACAGCACCCGCCCGCTGATGCAGGCCGCCTCATCGACGGCGATGCGATGCACGCCCGACGCCGCCGAATCGTCCTCACTGGCAATGATCGTCCGCCGCCGGGTCACGTCACCTTTGCCCGAAACCCGCTCCGTCGTCGAGAGGTCTTCGACCGACTCCATGTCCCGCTGTGCGGAACGGGTCAGGTCCTGGGATCGGGCTCGTTTCTGGCGGTTCTTCGAGAACGCAACGCGAATCTTCTTGTTGCGCTTGCTCGTCACGCGTCGTCACCGCCCAGCCACTCCAGCGCCTGGTTCTCCTCATCGGAGAACTGGGCCTTGGTCGGCGAGGCGTCCACGCGACGGGCCGCGGGTGGCAGCCGCACTCGCCGCTCCTGTTCTTCGCGGCGCATCAGCCCCGCCTTCTCCAGCAGGCTCAGCGCGAACGGGTCGTCCTCCTCCGGAGGAGGCGCCCCTTGGGCCGGCTCGTACGTCACCTCAAACCGGTGCTTGGCGATGGACAGTTCGTCCCCCGGCAGCAGCCACTTCGAATCCAGCCGCATCCCGTTGACCTTGATGCCGTTCCGGCTGCGAAGGTCCCGCACGTGCCAGTACCCGTTGATCAACTCCAGCAGGCAGTGCTGCCCGGAGATATTGGCGAACTCCAGCACGATGTCGCAGTTCTCGCGCCGTCCGATCAGCAGCTTCGGCTTCAGCAGCGGAATGGGATCGCCCCCACCACAGGGGACGAGTTCTCCCAGCATGGAGATCTGATCCGTATTCGGCATCGTGACTGCTAACGGCCCGGATGAAACGGTGATCGGCGGCGGCCGGACGGAATCGCCGGTCAGAATCCCATGCGCTAGACCTTCTGAACGAAAGTCACCGCACTCGCATCAAAATCTACCGGTGTCGCTGGGCCAAGTCAAATTCGGCCCAACCTCGCAGGAAAGCCAAATCCAATTGCCGACCTGCGTCCAGTCGTTGCCAATTGTGATAACCCGCAGCACGTCCCCGGAATTTCCTGAAGGCAACTCGCATCAACGACCGAACCCCGGCCGCATCGCCCAAAGTCGCAGGCACACTCCGTGCGCCGTCAGCTGGATTCGCGCCAGCGCTCAGATCTCACAGGGCCATCCGATTCCGCCAAAACCCATGTAGCCGGCCTCTGTGAGGCCGGGCCTCTGCGAGGCCGGGTGAGCGGCCGAAAGCTCGACGACCCCGCTGGCTCGGACGGGGTCAGAGGCCCCGTCGACAGGTTCCGACAAAGGTTCACGTCATGCGAACACCAGGAATCCGCTCCTGCACTCCGCTCGCCCCACAGACAATCGGCCGATGATCTCCCCCTCGCGGTCGGCTATAATGACTCCGCCGGAGCGGGGCGGACGGCCGCTGCGGCGGCAGGCCTTTGGGACGCCGCCGTGGAGGAAAGTCCGGGCTCCACAGGACACGGTGGTGGGTAACGCCCACCGTCCGCGAGGACCGGGAAAGTGCCACAGAGAACAGACCGCCGATGGCCAGGTTGTGATTCTGGATTTTCGACCTCGGATTTCCGATGGGGCGCGCTCCGAATCGACAATCCCCAATCCAGAATCGAAAACCCGAAATCACAACCTGGCACAGGCAAGGGTGAAACGGTGCGGTAAGAGCGCACCGCGGCCCTGGCGACAGGACCGGCACGGCAAACCCCACCGGCGGGGTGGCTGGGGTCGTAGCGAAGCGAAGCCCCCAGCCGAGCGGTGCATTCCCCATCAACCTCGCAACGTCCCCTCGCTGGGGGCAGCCACCCGCCGCCTTCCCGCGGTCTCACCCCACCCGGCGCAGCTTCGTGATCCGCCCCGTGGCCACCCATTCGGCGATGTAGATGTCGCCGTTTCGGTCGAAGCAGGCGTCGTGGGGGTGGACGAACTTGCCGCTGTGCCATTGCGCGGGGTCGCTGCGAATCGCGCCCCCCCCTTCGCCGGTGATCCGCGCGATGTCGTCTCCCAGCCGCGCGACGACCTGCAGCTGCTCGTCGAGGATCGTCAGGCGGGCGTGCAACTCGGGAACGAGGAGCAGGTTCTCCCAGGAGTCGATGTTCGCGGGGAGGCCGTAGCCGGTCAGCGTTTCGAGATGCCGGCCGTCGAGCGAGAGATACTGGAGGGTATGGTGCGCCCGGTCGCAGACGACGACGGCCGGGTCGCGGCCGGGGCGGCGGTCAATCCAGATGCCGTGCGGCGTGTTGAACGTCCCGTCGCCGTCGCCGGGGCCGCCGAAGCAGCGCTGCCAGTTGCCGTCGGCATCGTACTGATGGATGTAAAACGAACCATAGCCGTCCGCCAGCAGGAACCCGCCGTCGTCGAGGAACGCGAAGTTCGTCGGCATGAAACGGTCGCGCCCCCAGACCTTCTGCGGGTTGGTGTCCTCTTCCGGCGCGTAGACGCCGGCGTCCATGGGGGCGTACTTCCGCCAGACGGTTTCGCCGTCGAGCGTGAGCTTGGCGAACGACTTCACCTGCTGGTACGCGCAGACATACAGGAACTGATCGCTCCCTTCCTGCCGCACTTCGATGCCGTGGCCGCCTCCTTGGAATTCGGAACCGAAGGAGCGAACGTAGGCGCCGTCGGGATCGAAGACGAAGATCGAGGGATGGTCGGCCAGTTCCTGCCGTCCTTCGTGGATGACGTACAGAAACCCGTCCCCATCGACCGCGACGTTATGCGTCGTCTGCCAGGTGTACTGGTCGGGCAACTGCGGCCAGTCGTGCACGACCTCGTAGCGGAATTCACCCTCGCCGATCGTCAGCGGGTCGCGAGTCTTCGAGGCGGTCAGCACCCGCGGGGCGCCGGTGATCGCAGCCGCACCTGCCGCGGAGGCGGCGAGGAAGTCACGACGAGACAGTGAGCGCAGGCGGTCCGACATGGTCGATCTCCCGGGTTCTTCGGCGAGGTGATTTGGCGTCCATCATCCGCAGTCGTCAGGATACCGGGCGGCCGGTCGTGCGGCGACGCAGCCGCCCCATCGGGAGCGTCGTTGCAGGCCGTTCGCGGCCTCGCCGCAGAACGAATATGATGAAATCCCAGACTGCTCCCGACCGGCGGCCTGTCAATTGACCGATTCGCCGCCATAATCTGCGTGCCGCTCGAACTCTCTCGCTCAAAGGGCTGCTGTGACGACCGAAACCGGCACGATGATTGAACGGCTGAGCAGCAACGTCCAGCAGGCGCTGCAGGGGAAACCGGACGCGATCCGGCTGGCCGTGGTGGCGCTGATCGCCGAAGGGCACCTGCTGATCGAGGATGCGCCGGGCGTAGGCAAGACGTCGCTGGCGAAGGCGCTGGCTCACAGTTTGAACTCGCAGTTCACGCGGCTGCAGTGCACGCCCGATATGCTGCCCAGCGACATCCTGGGGACGAGCGTGTTCCTGCCCAACCGGGGCGAGTTCGAGTTCCGGCGCGGGCCGATCTTCACCAACGTGCTGCTGGTGGACGAGATCAACCGCACGACGCCGCGGACGCAAAGCGCCCTGCTCGAAGCGATGATGGAGCGGCAGGTGACGGTGGACGGCCACACGTATCCGTTGGAGCGGCCGTTTTTTGTGCTGGCGACGCAGAACCCGTTCGAGTTCGAGGGGACCTATCCGCTGCCGGAAAACCAGCTCGACCGGTTCATGCTCAACATCGACATCGGGTACCCGGACCGCGAGACGGAGCGGAACGTGCTCAACAATCATCGCGACGGGGAGCCGGTCGACCGGCTGAAGCCGGTGCTGTCCGGCGATGAACTGGCGGGGATTCAGCGCGAGTGCCGCAACGTGCGCATGGAGGACTCGATCAACGACTACATCCTCGACATCGTCTCCGCCACGCGGCAGCACGAGGAGCTGTCATTGGGAGTGAGCACGCGCGGCGCCATCACGCTGTACCGTGCCGTGCAGAGCCTGGCGCTGCTGGAGGGCCGGAACTTCGCCGTGCCGGACGACGTCAAACGGCTGGCGGTGCCGGCACTGGCGCACCGCATCACCTGCCGGGGCATGATCCGTGAAGGGCAGCGAGACCGGGCGAAGGCGATCGTACGGCAGATTCTGGAATCGACGCGGGTGCCGGATTGAACGTTCTCAGAAATCCGGTTTCTTGAAGAAACCGGGTTTCTGCGGGGGCCGGTCCTGCGATGGCGCCGACCCTCGTCACGCAAAGATCTCGGCGAAGCTCCGTTTGACCGCTTGCACTCCGGCGTTAAAGAGCCGCACGTCGTTGGTCGGCGAGATCAGGGTACAGCCTTTCTCGATCGCCATGGCGGCGTGCTCGGGGGTCGGCGTGACGGCTCCCCAGTGCTTGCCGTGTTTGCGGCAGGCGGCCGAGACGCGATCGATCGCTTCCAGGCAGCGCGGATGCAGGAACTGTCCGGGCACGCCGAGCGCCTGGCTCAGATCGGCCGGCCCGACGAAGAGAAGATCCACGTCGTCAATGGCCGCGATCGCGTCGCATTCTTCAACCGACTGCAGCGTCTCGATCTGGATCGCGACGAAGTTCTCGCGGTTAGCCCGTTCGCAGAACTCGTCGGCGGGGAGCAGACCGAACCGGCCATCGTAGCCTCCGGTATTCAGGCCGCGGCGGCCGCGGGGGGCGAACTTCGCCCATTGGACGAACTGCTCCGCCTGGGCCGCGGTGTCGATCTGGGCCGCCATGACGCCGGCGGCGCCCGACTCCAGACAGCGCGTCACGAGGCAGTAGTCGGTGGGCGGAATCCGGACGAAACTGTCCAACCCGACGCTGCGGCCGGCCATGGTTGCCAGCTCGATATCGCGCGTGGTCAGTCCGGCGTGCTCGAAGTCGATCCAGAAGCCGTCGAACCCGCCATGAAACCCGAGCATCTGGATGAGGTTCGGATGGAACACGCGACTGACGGCGTAGGTGATCAGCCGGTCGCCGCGCTGGATGCGGGATTTGAGTGAGTCGGACATGCGGCCGTTCGGGGACGAATCGGGGGTGATGTGTGATCCTCACCCCGCGAGGCAAACCTTCGCGTCATGAGGTTTCGTGCAGGGCGAGCGGCCGGGTCGGCGGCTCTGTTCCGCATTGGGACAATCTGCCAACGCCGCCACGGGCGGGTTGGTTCGCAGCCTGGACCGTGGGCGGGAGGATGCGATCGGATGTCTTGAGAGCACCCGTGCGAACCTTACGTCGCCTTGCCATTGGTACGGAGCTGGCCGCGGGTGAAAGCATCGGCCATCGCCATCGGCACTTCGGCTTCCGCCAGCACCACTTTCGCCCGGTTTTCCTGTGTGAGGGCCTGCATCTCCTGCTCGACCGCGACTGCTTCGGCGCGGCGCTGCTCGGCTTTGGCGCGGGCCACGCGCATGTCGGCTTCGGCCTGGTCGGCCTGCAGACGTGCGCCGACGTTCTCGCCGACGTCAATATCGGCAATGTCGATCGACACGATCTCATACGCAGTCTGGGAGTCGAGACTTTTCCGGAGCACGGCCTGCGCAATCAACGCCGGGTTCGCCAGCACCTGCTTATGGCTGGTGGAGGAACCGATGGCCGAGACGATGCCCTCGCCGACGCGGGCGATCACGGTGTCTTCGGTGGCACCGCCGACGAGCTGCGCGAGGTTGGTGCGGACGGTGACGCGGGCCCGGGCCTTCAACTGAATGCCGTCCTTGGCGACGCCGTCGAGCGTCGTGCGCCCCTGCCGCGGATCGGGACAGTCGATGACGCGGGGATCAACGCTGGTCTGCACGGCTTCCAGCACGTTGCGACCGGCCAGGTCGATCGCCGCGGCGGTGTCCCAGTCCAGGTCGATGCGCGCCCGCTGGGCAGCGATGAGCGCGCGGACGACGCGCTGCACGTTCCCGCCGGCGAGATAATGGGCTTCCATGCCGGCGGTCTGCACGTCGGTGAGGCCGGCCTGGACGGCGCTGATTTTCGCATCGACGATTGCCGCCGGATTCACCTTACGCAGCGACATGGCCACGATCGAAAACGGCCCGATGCGGGCCTTGGTGACAAACGCCCGCAGCCAGAGGTTGAAGTACTTGCCGAACAGGAACAGAAAGATCAGTCCCAGGATCGCGAGAAAGATGAACCCGAGTACGGCGAGCACTTTCCAGATGTCGCTGGAGTTCATCGGCTGTGCCAGGACAAATCCGGCCTGCGTGAGTGGCAATGACAAGGCGGAACTCCCGTGAAGTGAGCCCGGATATCACCGGAGATCGGGGATCGATGGAGATTGCACGTCATTGTAAGGCGTGGGATGTGAATTGCAATTTCCGAGGGAGCGGGACGCAACTGGGTGTCGCATCGATCAGCAGAATGCCGGGAGGCTCGACGCGGCAGGCCGCGTGCGAAACTACACTGAGATCACGCGACCTTCGAGAGCAACGGCTCGATAGTCGAAGCAATTTGAGCGGCTGCGGGCGCTGTTCCGGACACCCGGGTCGGGAAGTCAATCTGCCGGCCGTGGCCGAGCGAGGCATCACGGACGTTCCTCGGATTCAACCAGCGCCAGCAGATACTGACCATACGCGCTCTTCCCGAGGTCTGCCGCCAGTCCCCGCAGTTGCTGGGCGTCGACGTAACCCATCCGCCAGGCGATCTCCTCGGGACAGGCGATTTTCAAGCCTTGTCTCTGCTCAAGCACGCCAACGTACGCCGCGGCCTCCAGCAACGACTGCTGCGTGCCGGTGTCCAGCCATGCCGAGCCGCGACCCATCGCCTCGACCATCAGTTCGCCCCGCTCCAGATAGATCCGGTTGACGTCCGTAATCTCCAATTCGCCCCGCGCCGACGGGCGGATCGTTTTGGCGATCTCGACGACCCTGGAGTCGTAGAAATACAGGCCCGTCACCGCGTAGTGCGATCTGGGCTTCGCCGGCTTCTCTTCGATGCTGAGTGCGCGACCGGTTGAATCAAGCTCCACGACGCCGTAGCGCTGCGGGTCACGAACATGATAGGCGAATACGGTTGCCCCGCTTGTTCGCTGACAGACCGCCTGCAGGCTCCTGGACAACTGGTGCCCGTAAAAGATGTTGTCTCCCAGAATCAGACAGGACGGCCGTCCCGCGACAAAGTCCTCGCCGATGAGGAACGCCTGTGCCAGCCCCTCCGGCCGCGGCTGCTCGGCATAGGAAAACCGCATTCCCCACTGCGACCCATCGCTGAGGAGTTGCCGGAACTGCGGCAGGTCCTGCGGCGTGCTGATCACCAGCACGTCCCGGATGCCGGCCAGCATGAGCGTCGACAACGGGTAGTAGATCATCGGCTTGTCGTAGACCGGAAGCAGCTGCTTGCTGACCACCCTGGTGATCGGGTACAGCCGCGTTCCGCTGCCTCCGGCCAGAATGATGCCACAGCGCTCTGCGACCAGATTTCCGGCCATTGTGCTCTCCTGAACAGTGCGTGATGCAGGTCTCAATCAGGCTAACGCGCGGGTCGTCTGCATTCGACCGCGATCGCATGATTCGGACGCCAATAGTTGCCCGCAACGTCACCAACCTACTAGGGTGGACGTTCAGGCCGAGAGTCTTCGGGGTTTATTCCCAGCGGGCTTGATCATGCAACGCATACTTGTGACGGGCGGCTGCGGCTTCATCGGATCGAACTTCGTCAGGCATGCCCTTGCGAGTGATCCCCAGCTGGTGGTCGCGAACATCGACAAGCTCACGTACGCGGGGAATCCTGAGAACCTGCGGGATGTCGAATCCGATCCGCGATACCGGTTCTTTCTGGGGGACGTCGTCGATCGTGACCGGGTGGAGGCTGTGCTGGCCGAAGTGCAGCCGGAGGCTGTGATCCATTTCGCTGCTGAGAGCCACGTTGATCGCAGCATTCTGGATTCGGGTCCTTTCGTGCAGACGAACATCGTGGGCACGCAGGTGCTGCTCGACGCCTGCCGCAGGCACCAGACCGCGCGGTATGTGCAGGTCTCCACGGACGAAGTGTACGGCACGCTCGGCGATGAGGGATTGTTCACCGAGGAGACGCCACTGGCGCCGAACAGTCCGTACTCCGCTTCCAAGACCGCGGCCGACCTGCTGGTCCGCGCCTATTTCCATACGTTCGGATTTCCCGGGATCATCACGCGCTGCTCCAACAATTACGGACCGTATCAGTTTCCCGAGAAGCTGATTCCACTGTTTATCTCGAATGCTCTGGCGGACAAGCCGCTGCCCGTCTACGGCGCCGGAGAGAACACGCGCGACTGGATCCACGTTTTGGATCACTGCCGCGGCATCGACGCCGCGCTGCGCCGGGGAAGGCCCGGCGAAGTGTACAACTTCGGTGGACGCTGCGAGCTGAAGAACATCGAACTGACCCGCAAGCTGCTCCGTGCTCTCGGCAAACCGGACTCGCTGATTCAGTACGTGACCGATCGTCCCGGACACGACTTTCGGTATGCCATTGACTGCAGCAAGGCCCAACGGGAGCTTGAATGGGCGCCCGAAGTTGATTTCGACAGCGGACTGGCAGAGACCATCGCCTGGTACCGGTCGAATGCCGAGTGGGTCAATCGGATTCGCTCCGGGGAGTATCAGGCATACTACTCGGCCCAATACGGCGAGCGGATCGCGTCCGAATAACTGGATCGTCGCGAGCCCCCGGAGCCGGCCCACTCGCCTTGCAACAGCCTGCTGGACGGCGCGAGATTTCAGCCTGACGTCTCCAGCCCCGTCATTGCTCCGGTGCTCGATGCGAAGCGGTCGACGTCGAGGCCCAGCCGCTGGAGCATGCTGACGTAGAGGTTGGCCAGCGGGTAATTGCTGTCCTGGCTAAAGGCCAGGTGCTGCCCATGCCGGAAACCGCCGCCGGCGAGAATGATCGGCAGGTTGCGGTTGTCGTGCCCGCCGCTGTGCATGTGCGAGCCCAGGAGCACCATCGTGCGATCGAGCAGGTTGGAGTCTCCTTCGTCAGCCGCCCGCAAACGGGCGAGAAACTCCCCGAACGCCTTCACATGCTCGCCTTCGATGATCCCGAGCTGCTTGAGTTTCTCCGGATCCTGTCCGTGGTGCGACAGGTCGTGGTAGTTCATCGACACGCCGGGCAGCGTCGCGACCGCGTTGGAGTCCCCGACGACGTAGCTGATGACCCTGGTCGAATCGGTGAGCAGGGCGAGATACATCACGTCGTACCACTGGCGGGCGCGAGCGATGATCTCGTTGGGATCCCGGATGTCGGCCTGCGGCTCGACATCGACCGGAGGCTTGGGCTCGTGCTGCCATTGTTCGGCCTTGTGCAGCCGCCGCTCGGCCTCGCGCACCGAAGTGAAGTACTCGTCCAGTTTGCGCTGATCCTGTCGACTGACTCGTTTCTGCATGCGCTCGGCGGCCTGGAGTACGACATCCAGCACGCTTTGTCCTTCGCGCAGCCGCGTGATCTGCTCCTGCTTCTCCTGCGGGCTTCCCTCAACGAAGAGGGTGCGAAACACATGGGACGGGAACGCACTCGACGGCACGGGCACTCCATTAGCCGACACCGAGATCCCGCCGCCGCCGACCGCCAGGTATTCCCACCGTGTTTCCCGGCCGATGGCCTGCGCGGCCAGTTGGTCCATGGAGATGGTGTTCGTGAAGTTGGCCGCACCGGGGTGCGGAGCTCCGGTCAGCCACGACTTCGACGCGGCGTGGCCGCCGTCCACATCGGGATGGGACGTGCCGGAGATGATCGTGAAGTGATTCCGAAATGCAGCCAGCGGTTCGAGGTATGGCGTCGTTTCGTAGTCGGGCCCCGCCTGCCGGGGCATCAGATTGGGGGGATGAAACGACAACTCAAAGTTGATGGCGACCATACGTCGCGGCGGCGGGGCGCTTGATCTCCCGGCGGCATAAACCGGCGCCATGCACTCTAACGCGGGGAGCGCCAGCGCAACGCCCGCCCCGCGGAGCAAAGCCCGGCGAGACAGTTTTCGGCCGCGAGTCAGGCATTCGGTGCCGGCAGTCACGCGTTGCATGCGGGGGGCCTTCTCGAGGGGCCTGTTGGCACTCTGCGCAAAGCACCTGCATTCTATCAGTGTTCACGGCTCGCGAAACGCCGGACTCTGGACCACTTCGTGGATGATCGACCGGAGGCCAGAATCTTTTTCCCGGACGTGGGCCACGATGCGTTCGATCTCCGGCCGGTCCGAGAATCCGACGTTGCGGCCCAGGGCGTATGTGAGCAGCAGCCGCGTCAACGCACGCGGCATCGCGGCCTCGTCCTCCAGCAACAATTGCTTGTACTGAACGATCCCGGAGAACGTGCGTCCGTCCGGCATCGTTCCCGACGCATCGACATCGGCGCCCCTCTGATAGCGCACGTGGTGATTGGGGGCTTGAGGATGCAGCGGCCGATCGACGTAACCGCCACCCTGGGCCGTGCGATACCACCCGCGCTCCCCTCCGATCACGTCGAAGGTTTCCAGCGCGAATCCCGGTGGATCGATACGGCTGTGGCAGCGACTGCAGCTCTCGTGGTCGCGGTGTCTGGCGAGCTGCTCCCGGATCGTAGTCGCACCCCGAATGTCGGGCTCGATGGCCGCGACCGTCGGCGGAGGTGGGGGGGAGGGGGCGCCGAACAGATTCTCCAGGATCCAGGCCCCCCGCAGCACGGGCGAAGTCCGCGTGCCGTCGGCTGAGACCTTCAGCACGCTGGCCTGCGTCAGCACACCGCCCCGCAGACTCTCCACCGGGAGTTCGACCCGTCGGATCTCCAGGCCCGTGACACCCTCAATGCCGTAAAACTCGGCCAGCGGCCCGTTAAGCATCGCGAAGTCCGAATCCAGAAAGTTCTGCACGCTGAGATCCTGCTCAAGGATCTCGCGAAAGAATGCATGTGTCTCGTCGAGCATCGAACGGCGCAGCAACTGATCATATTCGGGATACAGTTGCTCGTTGGGGACGGTGAAATCAACGTCGCGCAGCCTGAGCCACTGGCCGGTGAAGTTCTCCACAAACCGCCGTGATTTCGGATCCTGCAGCATCCGCTCGACCTGAGCGCGCAGAATCCTCGGTTCGTGCAGCGCGCCGCGCCCGGCGAGCGCAAAGAGTTCCTCATCCGGCAGCGAACTCCACAGGAAGTACGAGAGTCGCGAAGCCAACGCATAATCGTCGATGAAGGTCGGTCCGTCGTCGTCCGTAGTCAATGCGGGCGATTCCTCCAGAAACAGAAACTCAGGCGCGCACAGTACCCCTTTGAGGGCACGGCGGAGCGCTTGTTCCAGCGGCTGCCCCTCGTCGAGTGCCTGGTCCGCCAACTCAACGAAGGGCGTTGCGTCGTCCTCCGCGGTGGCCCGCCGAAATGCCCGGGGAAGCAGCCGCGATACGATCTCCCTGACGTCGTCGATCGCTCCCGTATCCAGATCGGTATCGCCCAGCAGCTTCACCCGACTCGGACGCGGCCACTCTTCGAGCGGCCCCTCAATCCGGATATCGCCCAGGAACAGTCCTGCTCCCCCGTAGTTGTCGGCATCGACGCTCCACCACGGAAATCCGTCGACGAGTCCGAAGGCGAACGTATCCGAGCCTTCGACGGCGCGGTCAGTGAGCTCGATGATGGTTGTCTCTCCCGGCGGCACCTCGAAGAAACCGGCGACGTGGCCCGGAATGCGTCCAGTGACGCCCCCGTCGACCCGCATGACCGCCGGCCGATCCGACTGAATGGCCCGCGCTGCGATTCGCAACCGGTACAGAGCCGGACCCCGTACGCTCACGTCGTACATCGGCAAGGCTTTCGCTCCACTGAACAGCACGACGCCATCCGCCTCAACGCGGTCGGCCGTCGTGCGCGTGCGCAGGTCTTTGAAGTTCACTGTCCTGTCGATGCGCTCGGGTGGGCGCGATGGTCCGAAGACCTCATCCAGCACCAGGTCGGCGGCTTCGAGATAGAGCATCATCTGCTCGGCCGAAACCGCATGGCCGGATCCAATGGTGTCGAACCCCTGCTCGGCCGAATCGGCCGGCAGGACCGTTCGCAGGTCGATATAGATATCGAACAGGTCGCGAACCGTATTCTCGTACTCATTGCGGTTCAGCCGCCGCAGTACGACCTCTCGCGAGCCGCGGTCGGCGCGCGTCAGCGCTTCGCTGAGCACTTGCAGAAACTGCGACCGGGCCGCGGCCTCCGGCGGCTCCTCGGACGCAGGGGGCATTTCCCCGCCGGCAACACGGTCGTACAGATAGACCCAGCGGCGCCGAGTTTCCGCATCATCCAGGTCGTCCGGGTCTCGCTCCAGATCGAGCCCTCCCTCCGGGGCCTCACCGGAGTGGCACGCAACGCAGTGTCGTTCCAGAAAGGGGCGCAAGGGCGCTGGCGCCAGCACCTCCGCCCGTGCCGCGGCAGCGCCAGCGAGAAACACGACGGTCACGCAAGTTGCAGACGTCCGACGGTACGTCATCGATCCAGCGCCCATGAGAACCAGGACACGCGATACGCCGCTTCGTAACGCTCGTCACAGAAATTCTTGCACATTTGTGGACTGGGATGCCAACTCAGCGGAGTACCTGCGATTCCCGAGTTCGACTCACATCGCTTTCAAGGGATTCCATTCGAGCCGCTCGCCATGAAGCATGGCCTTCAACACTCTTGCCGACAAACAGGTCCTGGACCGTGCGGTGATCGGCGGTGAACTCTTCCTGGACTTCCACGTCGCAGTGCAAACGCCGCAGATCGCTTGCTACTGTTCGGCAAACCGGAATCACGCGCGATGCGTGAGACAGGGTGCGCTTTGCGACGTGCGGCGGGTCCCTGATGTGGTCGAACGCATGATATCTGCGCACAATTCCGAGATAACGTCAGTGATCCAGGCACGCCGGGCATGATGGAGCCAACTGAAGCTGTTGAACCGACGGTGGACGATGAGTTCTTCAACCGGGAACTCGCGTCCTTCCTGCCCGATCGCATCTTTGACGCACATTGTCATCTGTGGCGCCGGGATTGCGTGCCGTGGTCCATCGGCACGGTGCCCGAGGATCTCGGCTCTGCCCGATACATGTCGGCGATCGCGCAGCTGCATCCAGGCCGGGAGACGCGGGCGCTGTTCATTCCGTTCGTGACGCCAGAGAATCGGCACAAGTCCCTCGCGGCCAGTGAATGGGTCGCGGCGGAGATGGCAAACGACGCGAATTGCCGGGGGCTGTTCTTCATCCGGCCGGAGGACGATCCGGAATGGGTCCGCGAGCAGGTTCGGCGTCTCGGCCTGCATGGCCTCAAATGCTATCACACGATGGCGTCGTCGCAGCCGACGTTCGAGGCCGCGATCGAGGAGTTCCTCCCGGAGCCGATCGTCAAGGTTGCCGATGAGGAAGGCTGGTGGATCACGCTGCACATGGTCAAATCGCGGTCCGTGGCCGACGCGGCGAACATCGCGTGCATTCGCCGCTATTGCGAATCGTATCCAAACATCAGGCTGGTGCTGGCCCATTCCGCGCGGGGTTTTCAGCCGGCCCACAATCTGGAGGGACTGCCGCTCCTCAAGGGGCTCGGCAACCTGTACTTCGACACGAGCGCCAACTGCGAGCCGATCGCACATCAGGCCATTATCCGCATCCTGGGCCACGACCGATTGATGTACGGCTCGGACCTTCCGGTGAGTCATTTGCGCGGTCGATCGCTCGCGGCCGCCGATTCGTTCATCTGGCTGTACGAGGAGACGCCGGTGTGGGGTGAGAAGCACGCCGCGATTCGACCGGTTCTGGTCGGGCTGGAGCATCTGCGCTCGCTCAAGTGGGCCTGCTGGTCGGAACGACTTACCGATGCGCAGGTCGAAGACATCTTCTGGAACAACGCGGCGCGTCTGCTCGGCGTGAAATGATCGATTCGCGTAAGAGACTCGTCATGGGATGAGCGTCTCGCTTCAGGCGGCACAACGCTGCACGACGGCGTCGTCAGTTTCAATCTGAAGACGGCGGTCTTGGGCAGGGACCGAATGTCTGGAGAACTTGCTCAATCTCCGCACGTTGCCGCAGCGCGACTTGAATGTCGGCCGACCGCCCGGCATGAGCGCTGCAGGCGGCCGCATACATCTCCTCCGCGCCCTGCCGATCACCCTGCAGCAATCGCGCCTCGGCGACCGTCACCTGATCCCAATACGAGAACGCCGACCCGACACCGCGCAGCTCGGCCGGCAACGACGACATGCGGCGACGAAGAAGCCGCTCCACGTCTCCAGCCAGCTGCGCTGCGGCCGTCGCGTCACCTCGAAAGAGGGCCATCGTCGCCGCGTTGATGCCGAGGTAGACGTTCGTCCGTCCGGATGACTTCCAACCAGTCCGGTACGCACGTTCGGCACGCTCAAGCCAATCGGAATTCATGCGATCGGCCAGCCACATTCGTTTGTAGGCGCCTGCCAGGATGCCGATGGATTCCTCGTTCTCCCGGAACCCTTCGGGCAGCGCCTCCAGGTACGCCACGGCCAGGTCGAGTCGTCCCGACCGGCTGTAATACAAGCCGAGCAGCTGACGCAGCCTTACGTCTTCCGGGTGTTCCGTCAGCCCGGACTCCAGCACCTCTCGAGCGCGGTCGAGCTCTGACCGGGCCAGCAGCATCTCGGCCCACACTCCGCGGAGGACCGGCGAACGAACCCCGGAGATCGCCGCGAAGTCGAAACGCATCGAGGACCAGTCTGCTTGAGACGCGCGATCAACTTCCTCCAGCAGCTGCATCTGCCGGAGCAGATCGGAGTCCAGATTGAGGTCGATGCGGCATCCCGCGCCCGTCAGGGTTGGCAGCCTCGGCCCGTGACTGAACTCGCAAAAGAACCAATGCATGCAGCGCCACAGGAACGCCGACGCGGCAGCAGCGTCGTCCTCGATGACTCGGAGGTTGACATGCCGGATGACGTTTCCCAATCGGCGCAAGGCGTGGGCCCAGTAGCGTGTCGCAGCCCCGATCCGATTGACGTGCTCGAGCAATTGGAGGTTGGAGAAGAGGTTCGCACTGGGGTCCTGGCCGACACGCTGCATGGCGTCGTGGGCCAGCACTTCAAGAATGCGCGCGCAGTACAAGACAGAGGCTTCGGCTGCTCCGGCTTTGAGGACGCGGCCCAGCTTTTCGAGATCGTCTCTCAATGCAAAGTGCGGGGTCGAGTACGCCTCCACCTCCGTCGCCAACGACACCCGAAAGAACTGGCCATCCACTTGCATGTTCTGCTCCCCGCGGCGACGCCGGTGCGACGCCTGATTGGACGCTGGCCGACGGCTGTCTGTCCAGTGTCGATCGCCGGAATCGATCGATGAGCCGCACGCTCAATTGAAGTTGACTTTCAACAATCGGGAGCGCATTAGTATTGCTGGCGTCTTGGACGGTCTCCGGGCAATCGGGCAGAGCGACCATCGGGGACGTCGGAGGACAGCGACGCGGCTTTGCGTCGATTACGGAATCTCTGCTTCTGGTTCCTGAAGCGCGCCGCACCTCGCCGCGCTTGCGTTGGTTTGCACGCCGTTCTGCATGCGGAACGAACGCGTGCCTGAGTGGTTGACGTCGCACAGCAGGGGGCCGGGCGTCCAGTGGCCACGATCTCGCTCAGTCTGCCGGTATTCATTGCATCTCCCAACGACGTGTTGCCGGAGCGGGAGGTCGCCGATCAGGAGATCAACGCGATCCGGCAGACCGCCGCAAAGCACCGCCTGTTACTGTCGGTGTTTCGGTGGGAAGTCCATGCCACACCAATCGCCGGCGCGCCGCAGGCGACTCTGAATGTTGAACTGGACAGCGCGGAACTGGTAATCGTGATCTTCTGGTCGCGGGTAGGACTGGGGGCGGCGGAAGAGTTGACGCGCGCGCTGCGTCACGCGGCAACCGGTCAGACCGACAATGTTTTCGTGTATTTCAAGACCGCTCCGCCTGCCGAAGGATCTTCTCCGGAGAAGTATGCGGAGGTGGCTCAACTTAAGGCCGAACTGCAACGATCGAACTCGGCGCTGACGTGGGACTTCGAAACGCCGGAGGAGTTCCGCAGAATCTTCCGCGGCCACCTGGGGACCTGGCTGCAGCGATGGTTCGACGTTGCCGACGCCTGCAACTATGCGCTGCAGCATTCGCAGCCCCTGCCGCCGAATTCGCTGAAGCAGGATCGATTGAACGCGGCCGAGACAGCATTCGATATCGGCTCATTGCCCGGGCTGAAGCGGTATCTGGGCCAGGAAGCCGTGCGACGTTATCAACGCGCCGGCCTCCCGCAGGCACTCGAGCAACCCATCGATACCGCAGAGTTGCGGGCCGCCGATCCCAACTGGACGCGCGCCGTCTCGGCCGGCTCGACGGAATCGGACGCCCGGGCGCTCGTGGCGTTGAAGTCGGGCCAGGTCTACCTGCACCCCACGCCGCTGAAATGGGATGCAGCCGAGAACATCCTGTTTTCCGGCTGGGAATGGTTCTTCTACTTCTGCGCAGCCGGGCTGGCGCGTGCCCTGGCCGAAGCCGACCTGAACGCGGTACGCGGACGTCCTTATCTGAATCCAATTCATCAGTATCTGGCGGCCATGATTCCGCGCGACCGCATTGACGCCGAGCCCGCGCTGGTGGCCTGGCTGTCGAACGCGAACGGAGTGACATCAGGATTGCCGATCGCGCGGAATTTCGCGGCCTATGTGCTGGGCATGATCGGGGCCGTCGGCGCCCAGGACGCACTGGCGGAGGCGTTGCGGACCGACGCCGGGCAGGACGTCGGAACGTATTGCATCACATCGTTGGGAAAACTCCGGGCGCGGCGATACTTGCCGTTGCTGATGGATCTGTTTCGGCGCGAAATGGACGGCAATCGGCGTCTGATCCTCAGTCAGGCCATCTCGCGCATCTCAGGGGCCGCACCGTACGAGCTCTAGCTAAGTCCAGTCCAATAGGGGCCACAATGAACGTCGTCGCAAGAATCCATGCACCAGTTGCGATTCTGATCGTCGTGCTCGCCGCCCGCGGCCTCGCCGCCCAGGAGTTCGGCGCACCGGCGCCTCCATTGGAAACCCGGCTCCCGGTGGGGCCGGACGAGTTCGACGAGCTTCTGCAGCGTCTCCGCGCGTCGGAGCTGACCGAGTACGACGTCTTTCGCGCTCCCACTCGCCCGGTGAACATCGAGCGCATTGTTCCCGAGTGGGACCCTGCCCGCTTCCTCGTGCTCGCCGTTCCGTCGCACCTCACGGCCGATGCCGAGGTCGCAGAATCGTTTGCACTGCTCATTCGGGGCGCTCTCGAAGTGACCGACGTGATGCTCCTGGTGGATGACACAGATCTGGGCAGCCTGCGCCGGCTGTTCCATGTCCTGCATCAATATGACCTGGAGGAGCACGTCCGCCCGGAGCCGCCGGTCGACGTCGAAGTTCCGCGGGGCGCATTGGAGCATTGGATCTACACGGTTCCTTTACCGGTCGACACGTACTGGACCCGAGATTTCGGGCCGCTGTTCGGAGTGACGAGCGAACGGCAGCTGTGCCTGATCGATTCGGCGTATCGCGACGTCCGCACGGAGATTTCGGCTCTGGCGATGTTCACGACGCGGCGCAAAGACGACACCGTTCCCACAATCCTGTCCGGACTGCTGCCGAAGCGTTACATCAATGCGCCGGTCGTTTCAGTCCGTACGCCCCTACAGCTGTGGGGCGGAGATTTTTTTACCGACGGGGCGGGCATCGGGTTCACGTCAACTGCGACGCTGGTGATGAATGGGGCCGAGCCTGAGTTCGTGAACACGCTCCTGCACCGGTACTACGGCGTGCGGCGGGTGGTCTATCTCGAGCCGCTGCCGGGCCGGACAATCAAGCACATCGACATGTTCTTCCGGATCGCCGGTCCGAATCGCTTCATTCTCGCGGAATACGACCAGAACGTTCCTGCCTCCACACGCTATTACCAGTACTTCCACGAGATGATCCATGCGACGCTGGAGCGGAATCGACTTCTGATCGAGTCCGAGTTTCCCGGCGCCGAGATCATCCGCGTCCCCATTCCGCCATTGTCGTTTGCGGAAGACCACCGGCAGATGATGGAGGCCTCGCTGCATTCGCTGGAGTCCTCGCCGCTCGATCCTGATCTCTGGCAGCTTCAGGCATTCAGCTTGACGGATACCACCGCTGCACTAGCCCCCTTTTCCGATGCCGCGGTGACGATGGCATTGGAAGAGACTTATGATCGCACATCACTGGACGCTTCGCGGTCTCATCGCATGCGCGATCTCGTCGACGAATGGCGTGCGGACAGCGGCCAGGTCGAATTCCCCGACCCTTCCGCCGAGGCACAGGAAGCGCAGGGCCTTGATGCAAGCATCCAATTCGTGAAGGAATTGCGACTGGAGATGCAGGGCGACCCGGAAACCGAAGCCTTCGTCAATAAACTCCAGACAGAGATGCAGGGCCGGCTCGATGAGTTGCGCCCAACCAGCACGTACTTCACGTATCTCAACGCGATTCATCTGCGGGGCGAGTTTGCCGAGAAGGTGTTCGTGCCATCGTTTCGCCGTTACCGGCGATTCGAACCAGCGGTGCACGCAGCTTATCAGCGCGCGTACCCCGATGCTGAAATCGTGTTCATACCGGCGGACAAGCTGATCGAGCAGTTCGGAGCGCTGCACTGCATCAGTTGCGTCATTCCGGACGTCGAGTCGCTGTCAGCGTCGCGCTAGCGCAACGCCAGGCGGCGAGTAGTTTTCGGGTCATACTCATACCGCGATTCCGATGCGATCAGAAAGGGCCCCCATGACGATAGCGTGGCAACGATCAACACAGCCGTTCCCGTCTCACCTGGTTTCCGGATGCCTGGCGATGCTGATGCTGTGCGCCCAGGCATTGGCCGAGCCAACTCGGCAATCGTCGAATGACTTCGCGGATGCTCAGCGTTCGATGTGGTCTGGTGACTATGAAACGGCCGAAGGACTGCTTTCGCAGGTGATCCAGGCCTCGCCCGAGCTTCCGGCCCCGTACTTGAACCGGGCGCTGTGCCGCCGCCTCAACGGCCAGTATGAATCCGCACTCGCAGACTACGACGCTTGCCTCGCTCTCGCTCCAGACTCATCGGCGGCCCTGCTGGGAAAAGCGGGGGTGCTGGTGGAACTCGGCAATGCCGATGCGGCTCTGGAGATCCTCAATCAACTGACAGCCGGCGCAGATTCCACGGTCCAGGCGGCGGCACGCTGCAGTCGGGGCAAGCTGTACCAGCGTCAGACAAGACTGACTGAGGCCTTGGAGGAATTCGACGCCGCCATCACCCACGACAGGTTCTATAAGCCGGCTTATGCGGCGCGAGCGGCCTGCCGCGTCGCCGCCATCGAATACTGGTGGGCGCCGGAGAGCCGCGTTACGACGCTGGACACCGCCATCGAAGACTTTGATGTGGCGATCCTGGCCTTTCCAGAACGGGTTGAGTTGTGGCTGGGCCGCGCGGAAGCCAAACAACTGGCCGGACGGGCAATGCAGGACGTCGTTGCCGCGCAAACGGAAACATCGTACATGGATGAGAACCTGATCGAGGATTGGTCGCTCTCATTCCGATACAGCGATCCTGACACCTATTTTTACGAGGCATTGAACGACTTTGATCAGGCGCAGCTTCTCGCTCCCGACAACTGGAGCCTGCGCCTGTCGAGCGCCGCATGCCGCAGGGAGTATGGCATGCCGTATTCCGCGGCGGACGAATTGCTGCGCGTGGTCCAGGCCGATACGGACCTGGAGTTGCGGTTGCAAGCATTGCGTCTGCGGCTGGAGATTCACATCGAACTCGGTGATTCGGTGGCGTCCCTGCAGGATCTCGAACGATTCGTCGAACTGGCTCCTGCCGATGCCGCGATCCGGCTGGAATTCGCCAATACGCTGCTAAACCTCAATCTGGCGGAGTGTGCCCTCGCGCAGTACCAGGCATACCTCGCATCCGGCGAGACCCCCGACTTCACGACGCGCTTGTGGCACTGTTATGCGACGGCGCAGGCCGGAGATTGTGAACACGCGCGAGAACTGTACGACGTCTTGTTGCTCGATTATCCGTCGGAATACGTCCCGTTGTGCTGCCGAGGATTGACGCATCTCTGCCGCAACGATGCGGAATCGGCGATTTCGGACTTTGAAGCGGCCGCGGCGTTGTGGGCGACGACTGCGGAAGTGAGTCCGACTCCTCCCGATCTCGCGTTCAGCCAGGCCATTCTTGCGGTCCTCTCGGGAACGTCCCGGCAGGCAGCGGTATCTGCGTTGTTGGCCGAACTGTTGAGCAACGAGGGGGAAGACGCCGTTGCGAATGCACTGTGGAGGGAGTTTCTGGTCGAGATCTCTGGAGGCGGCCCCGTGGGCGTCGATCGCCTCTGGCCATTCCACTACGGAGAGCGCGAATTGGAACGGCTGATCGTCCGGGCGGCGTCGGAGGAACGTGCCGGGAACGTCGTCGAGGCTCTGCGACTCTACCGGGCGGCTGCGGTCCAGGGATCCGACAGTTGGTTCGTGCTGGGCCTGGCCAATTCCAAATGTCGTACGCTCGCGATGGAGATGGAACTGCAGAAAGATTTCGGCGCGGAGTTGCTGCGCCTGGACGCGGCCGGGGCTCTCTCCCTGGAGCGGGGCATCTTTGGTGCAGCGGTCGTGGAGAATGTGACGCGTGACGGCCTGGCGGCCCAATTGCAATTGCAGGACGGAGACGTTTTGCTGGCGGTCGATGACATGCCGATCGATGTTCGCTTCTGCTGGGTCGATCTCGTGCTGGCGGCGTCCGACGGCCGGATTTCGCTGGAACTGGAGCGAGACGGCGATCGAATGACGCTGGAAACAGCCATTGAGCCGCAGGATGTGAGCACCGTCGACGAACCGGCCCGCCGGTCGACTGTGCGCCGACTGGGCGGGGTCATCGCCCAGCCGTATCCGTAACGGACTGGAAGCAGCCAATGCATAGGCGGCATACGGCACAGCCGCACAGTGAGCCGCCATTGAGCCTGATGACGATTGGTCGACAGCAACGGCTCCAGCGGCGCTCCGGCGACCCTCAATCAGTCGCTGGAGTAGCTGCTAGGTGAGGAGGCGCTCGCACGTTCCGTCGATCGACGGGCTCGTGTGTTTGTCAGCTCCTCGTTCTGCGAAACGCGGGCGGAGCGGGCGGTCACTTCCAGCGAACTCCTGGACCGGAAGGAACGCCCGCAGCCTTGATCGGTCGTTCATTGATGCGTTTCGCCGCGACGCGTCGAAAGCGGAGGCGCGCCAACGACTCTCGATGCGGTCATGTCGACGCTGAAGTCATCGGGCAGTACACACGCACTTCCGATTCCGAATCGACGCAGGCTCTGCAGCGTCTTGCGGAGGCGCGGAAAGTGACACAACCTCTCGAAGAGGAGCTCGAGAAATGACGTCCCGTAATAAGGACGAATTGAGCACAAGCGACCCGAGGGGACATCGCTCCGTCGCGCAAACGGAAAGCCGTCGCCGGGTACGGGCGACGGCTTTTTCGGAAGGCGGAGAGAGAGGGATTCGAACCCTCGGTACAGGTAGTTACCCGTACACCGGATTAGCAATCCGGCGCTTTCGGCCACTCAGCCATCTCTCCGAGGTGTTACAGGCTATGGACTTACGACGAACTCTGCAACGGTGCAAACCCCGTTGTGCGCCAAAATCGTGCGCCAGGTCGAGGTTTTCCCGCACCCGGGATGCACCTCGCCCTCGGTCGGCACTCTACACAAGAGAATGGGAAACTCACAATGCGAGAGCCATTCATCAGGGAGCAAACGAAGTCGTGGTACAGCCGCGTTGAGGGGGCGTATGAGAAATCGCGCCTGCGGCATCTGACTGCCATCAAGGGATTCGTCGGTTTCGCTGCATATCGCCGACCTTGACTATGAGATGGCAGAGCATGCAGCCGCGATTGAGCACCACGAAACCACAGGAGACGATGCCGATCGCGATGAGAGGGCTGAGCGGCATCGTGAATGAATGAAAGAGGACAAGGAACTGCATGCCGGCGCAGAGATCCTGCCAGGACATCATGCCGGTTGGATCAAGGAGATCATCGAACTGGGTGAAGCACATCGGCATGGCCCGGAGGAAGTTGGCCACGGCCATTGAGGCTGAGGTGGCCGATCAATGTCCTGCTTGCCGGCAGCCGGCAGGGCTTTGATCGTTCCGCCGTCCGGCTCTGGTGAGAGGAATGACGCTCCACATCGCCGAAAGCACAAATGCAAATTAATTGCAAATACTGCGAAGTTGCGACTTGACTCCTCGCATCGCTGAGGCGAGAATCGGCCGCACGCGACTTGGTCGGACGCGCACAATCTTTCGAACACCGCCTCAATGCGCGGCGCCGTCCGACAATCTGCTTGCTGGTCGCTCCTCGCCGTTTACGCGGTGCTGTGGACAGGCGGCTCTGCTTGGCATGCCGTCACTTGCTGCGGGCACTTGCATTGCGATCTGGGTACGGACCACGCCCCAACATCCGGATCGTGCCACCAGGCGCATTGTTGCGGACATCATCACCACCATTCCGGCGAGCAGGATTCGCAGGATGGAAGCGATGGGCCGCAGCATGATCCGGACGAATGCCAGATCTGCCGCTGGTTTGCTCAGGGGCAGCGTCCTGTTGAGGTCGTGGTCCTCGTTCTCGTGGAGCCGCACTGCTTCACCGCCGACCCGGCGCCTGCCAGCCTGAGAAAGTCCGAGCCTCTCCGCTCCTATGAGGCCCGCGGACCACCTGCTTGACCCGGGCTGCCCGCTGTGATTGACGGTCCGAAGGCGTCAGCGTTTCCCGCTGCGCCCTCGTGCGAGTGAATGGCTTGTCCACCATTCGCTCCGGCCGACGACCGCAGTCCCGGTGCGCCCCAGCCTCTCGCAGATCGCTGCGCCGCCATGCGAGCAAAGCTCCGTTGCGGCGGTGTGAAGCCGCACAAGGTCCGACCAAGTCCTTTGGCCGAAGCCGCCGTAGCGGAGTGTTCGCAGGGCCACGCACCGCGATGCATCCGCCCTCAACCCTCAATACTTGATGCCTCAGCCGTGAGGCATTGAGTGAAATCGCCCTGCCATCACTGATTCATCCATGCCGTCATTCAGATCGGGGAGTGTGAGATCATGTCGTCACTGAAATCACGCCGCGCGTTCACGCTGATCGAGCTATTGGTGGTCATCGCCATCATCGCTGTCCTGCTGGCGCTGCTGATGCCCGCTGTCCAACAGGCCCGGGAGGCCGCTCGCCGCACGCAATGCAAGAACAATCTCAAGCAGCTCGGCCTCGCACTGCACAACTACCACGATACTCACAACTCGTTTCCGCTCCAGGCGGGCAACTCCCTGTACGGCTACTCCGCCCAGGCGCAGATTCTCCCGTATCTCGACCAGGGCAACCTGTACAACCAACTGGATTTCACGCAGCCGCTGCAGGTAGGGCTACCCTGGGCTCCGCAGGTGAATCCGGCCATGGCCGACATTGTCCGCCGCACGATCCCCGTGATGCTCTGTCCGAGCGATCCCGGGAATCCCATCTATACCGATGGGTTCGGCGGCGAGTGGGCCGGCGGAAACTATCTGGTTAACGGCGGCTCAGGCCTCAACCTCAACTACTGTTCGAGCGGAAACGACGGCTTGTTCTGGCGCGGATCGAAGACGAAGTTCCGCGACATCACCGATGGTCCCAGCAACACCGTCTTCATGGCGGAAACTCTGTTTGGGCTGCGCGGGGCCGACACCCTCACGTTGCTGGATGCCCAGCGGCAGATGCAGCGCGTGTCGGGCGGTCCGCCGTGCGGTCCCACCTCTGACGCCATGCTCGCCATGCCGGCCACGCGGTACGAGGGAGGCCGGGCAGGCGCGTGGAGCCTGGGGACGGGGTACCACACTCTCATCCACGGCTATCTGCCGCCCAATTCCGACCAGCCGGACGTCGTGCATCACGGCGAGATCGTCTCCGGCCCGCGCAGCCAGCACGTCGGCGGCGCGCATATTTCCCTGTGCGACGGCAGCGTGCGATTCATCAGCGAGAACATCAATCTCGCGACTCTCCGCCAACTCTTTGCCCGCAACGACGGCCAGGTGATCGGAGAATTCTGATGGACCAGCCGATTGACCTCAGGATCTGGTCGCCGTTGCTGCTCGCTGTGGCGCTGTCCGGATGCGCCGAGGAGACTGCGATCGAGAAGGACGCGATCGTGTCCTCCTGGCCGGAGGTGATCATCGACGACGGAGTGCAATGGCGGCGAACAGAGGAGTTCACGGTGGCGGACCGGGACCGACTCAGCGAGTACGCCGCGCGGAACCCCCCGCTGTTCGATAACCCTCTCGTCCGCGGTGATCCGACGGTCTATGCGAACGACGCGGGCAGCGGCCGCCTGTACTGGATGCAGCCCGCGATCAATGGAACGGAATGGGTCTACATTCAGTTCGGCCCCGGCGGCGCTTCATCCGGCGAGGGCGTCGGCCCCCCCTTCCCGGTTCAGACACCCTGACTCTGATGACAAACTAACTCAGCCCCCACGGTTGACCCAGGAGATATCAAGCATGCATTCCAGTCGAATGGTTCGTTCATTCTCTCGAGGCGCAGCGATCTGCGCTGCTGTCGCTGGCGCTGCGCTTTGGCTTCACCGCGCGGCCGACGTCGCGAGCGCTCAATCCCCTGCATTGCAGAATTCGGTCGTGACGGCCTCGTCCGAGCAGCCGCGCGAACGTCGTGTGCGGCTGTTCTGGCAAGACCGCGAGCACGACGCGCTGAAGTGGAGCGACCTCTACTCCGGCGCGGAATGGTCGCTGGAACCTGCTCCGGCCCCCGTGACCGGGTTTCCCACACTCGATGTCGCCCGTCAGGATCTGGTTCAGATGGAGATCCTCGACGGCGTGCTCCTGGCCGGAGTGCGGGACGATGCCGACGGCGCTTTCCAGAGCGGCTGGGTCGCGGTCGACACAGGCGTGCGCGAGCATTCGCATGGCGACCACTCCGACTGGACGTATGCCGCTCCGTCGGTCAGAGCCACTCGTCTTGATGACGAGCAAGGCAACCCGGCGCACCTGTACCTCTACGATGGAGGTCTTTACCTGGCGAACGACGCCCGCGACGGGTTCACGAAGTTCGTCGCCGAGGACTTGAAGGCGGCGCCACCGCAGGGCCGGTTCTTCTCGGGCGGCGGCAACCACATCACTCTCGCCGCACTGCAGGGATTGATCGCCTACTCGGCATGGATCGATGGCGAAGGGCCAAACATGGGGCGGGTGGACGTCGTCGATCTCCAGGCTGAGGAGGACGCCGCTCCGGCGTACTCGATTTATCTTCCGACCGGCGGCATCCACGGCGCCATCGCCAACTCAAACCGTGTATTCTTCGCGCCGCAGGACGGCATCTGCTGGGTGGAGCCGGACTACAGTTTGTCGAAATCGAAGGACTCGGTGCAGATCCACTATATCTCACTGGGCAAGGATGAAGAGTCGGAGAAGCCGTTGCGCACCGGCGCGTTCGTGAATCATCGGAACTGGGTGCTGTTCTCCTGCGGCCGTGGCGACTCGTCCGCGCTCTGTCTCCTCGATGCGGCCGCCGCGCAACCGGCCGTCGTGAAGCTTCCCATCGATGTCGCTGACGGTCTCTCTCTGGTGACGCCACGCACCGTGCGAACGGCGGCGGGACGGCGGCTGGCGTTCCTGTTCCAGGACCGCCCCGAAGGTGAGGGCGCGGAGTTCCTGACGATTGTGGATCTCGATCCGAACGGAGACCGGAACCTGTCCGATGCCCGCATCGCGCAGACGCTCGAAGTGGGGGCCAGCAAAGTCGAGGGGCATCACGGACATCACGCGATCGACTTCGACGCCTCCGGCGGGATCGCCTGCTTCACCAATCCCGGCGACGGCACACTGAGCATCCTCTCGCTGGAGACATTGAGCATCGAAGCCACGCTTCCGGTCGGTGGTGTGCCTTCGGCGATCTGCGCGATGGGCGGCCGGGAACATGCGCATTGAAGTCTGCAGATCGGCGGACGTGTCGATGCGGCTCGACGGCTCACTTCATGACGGACTTCCCGGACTCGTTGATAGAAGCGGTTTCAGAACTGGGAGGGCGAGGCTCCTGCCGAGCCAACTCCGTCAGGGGACCCGCTAAATCGAGCGGCTCCGCGGGAGCGTCGCCCTCCCACACTCCAACATTGCACGTAATGAAACTACCTCTAGCAAAAACTTTGATTGACCGCGGATTGAGATCACCAGGAGTGAGAGCGAGTCCGGCTGTTTCGTCAGGCCTGGACCAATCCCGAGAGGCGTTCTCGCGAATCGCCGAACTCGTCGAGCTGCGTGCCGTACAGGTCCATCAGCGACAGGTACAGACTGCACATCTTGCGGTTGGACTGGTCGAGATAGTCGAGCGTGCGGCCGGTGGGGAGTTTGCCGCCGGCGCCGCCGATGAGCAGGACGGGGAGCTTGCCGGCGTCGTGGCTGCCGGTGAGCATGCTGGAGCAGAACATCAGCAGGGTGTTGTCGAGCGTGGTCCGCTCGCCTTCCTGGATGGAGTCGAGCCGGCGGGCGATGTAGGCGACCTGCTCGGCGAAGAACTGGTTGACGCGCAGCCAGTCGTCGGACTCCTGGTGCGAGAGCAGGTGGTGGATCATGTAGTCGATGCCGAGGTTCGAGAACCTGAGCGAGGAGTGATCGTTGTTGAGCTTGAGGGTGCAGATGCGGGTGGTGTCGGTCTGGAAGGCGAGGACCAGGATGTCGCACATCAGCCGCATGTGCTCGCCGATATCCTGTGGGATGCCGTCGGCGGGGCGGGGGAGATCGGGTTCGGTCGAGGCCGGGCGCCAGCCCTGCAGTTCGCCGCGCTGGCCGGCGCGTTCAATGCGCTGCTCCACTTCGCGGACGGAGTTGAGGTACTCGTCGAGCTTGCGCTGATCGGGTCGGCTGATGTTGCGGCGGAGGTCGGCGGCGTCGCTGAGGATGGCGTCCAGAACGCTGCGGTCGCCGGCGGAGGCGTCAGTCTTGAACAGCCGGTCGAAGGCGAGAGCCGGATAAACTTCCAGCGGCATGGGAGTTGTCGGAGAGCTCCACGAGATGTGGGAGCTGTAGATCATCGAGTAATTCTTGTGGACCGACGGGTTGGACTTCTCGCAGCCAAGGACGAGGCTGGGGACCTTGGTCGTGCGGCCATAGGTCTGGGCGAGGACCTGGTCAATGCTGGTGCCGGAGCGGATTTCTCCCCCGGATGCCAGGGGCGCTCCGGAGAGCAGGTTGCCGGTCTGCGAACTGTGGATGTTCCCCTTGAGGGCCTCTTCGTTGTAGAGGCCGCGGATGAAGGTGAGTCGGTCGCGGAAGTCGGCGAGCGGCTCGAGGACGCGGCCGAGTTCCATCGAGGCTCCCTCGCCGCGGGCCCACCAGTGGTCCTTGTGAAACCCGTTGCCGGCGAACAGCACGCCGAACCGCAGCGGCGCCGACCCTTCCGCCGACGCGGCCGTCTGCCCCCAGACCGGAAGCGACTCCAGCCACGGCAGCGCCATGGTGATCCCAAGACCGCGAAGGAAAGTGCGACGCGAATGTGCATTCTGCATGTTGGACTCGCTGATCGGATCGACCACGAAATGGTCTGACGATTATCAATCCCCTTGGTGTCCTTCGTGTCTTTGTGGTTTTTCCTCTTTCGGTCGCTGGAAAGCGAAACCACAAAGACACGAAGAACACAAAGGATTTCTCTGTAACCTGCGGAAGTTATCTCTCCGTTTCCTCTGTTCACTCCTGTTCCGAATCCTGCCCGCCCGGTTCCAGTGCCAGGTCGGAGCGTGGGTCGTCCGCCCCGCGAATCATGCGGAACTGGTCGCTGAGGACAATTGTCTCAACTGCGGCAGAGAACCGGTAGTCGTGTTGGGCGAACTGCTGCTGCATGCGGTCGAGCAGGGGCTCGTCCGAAAGCTGAATGGAACGGCCGAGAGCGTATCCCAGCAGCTTGCGGCAGAACTGGCGGACGAAGTCGTCGCGGCGGGTGGTGAGCAGGTAGTCGCGGAGGCCGGCGACCCCCTTGAGGGGCGTGCCGTCGCGGAGTGACGTCTCCACGTCAATCATGTGCCCATTCGCGTCCCGCTCGCGCCAGCGGCCGATGGCGTCGAAGTTCTCCAGGGCAAAGCCGTAGGGATCGATGCGGGCGTGGCATTTCGCGCATCCCTCGACCGAGCTGTGCTGCTCGATCAGCTCGCGCTCGGAGAGTCCGGCCGGCGGTGATTCGGGCAGCTGCGGGACATCCTGGGGAGGACGGGGGAGCCGCTCGTTGAGCAGCGTTTCGGAGATCCAATTGCCGCGGAGGATGGGGCTGGTGCGTGAGGCGCCCGACTGTGCGGCCAGGAACGTCGCTTGCGTCAGGATCCCGCCGCGATGATCGCCGGTGAGACCTTCAACCCGTCGCCACTCGTCTCCGGCGACATCATCGATGCCGTAGTGCGCAGCGAGCGTTTCATTCAGGAACGTGTAGTCCGCATTCAGAATGTTCAGCACCGGCCGGTCGTGCTGGATCAGGTCGGTGAAGAACAGGACCGACTCCTGATACATGTCATCCCTGAGCTCGGCGAATTCGGGGAATGCCTCGCTGCTCTTTTCGTCGTGCTGGTCGAAGTTGCGGATATGCAGCCACTGGCAGGCGAACTCGACAGCCAGGCGGCGAATGCGGTCGTCGGCCAGCATGCGGCGGGAATGGGCGAGCAGCGCCAGCGGATCGCTCAGTTCGCCCTGTTCGGCCGCCGCGAGCAGTCGTGCATCGGGCGCCGTGGACCAGAGGAAATAGCTGAGCCGCGTGGCGAGTTCCCAATTGTTGAGCGGGGAACGCTCTTCTCCCGGCTGGGGCTGCTCCAGCCGGTACAGAAACGCCGGGCTGGTGAAGACGCGCGCGATCAGGTAGCGGACGGCCTCGTCATGGTCGATCCCCTCGCTGCGCAGCCCGGCATAGAGCGAGCGGAACGAGTCCTCCTCGCTCGCGGACAGCGGGCGTCGGAATGCGCGGCCGGCCAGCTCGATCACGCTCGCGACGTGGTGCGGTTCGGCGGCCTGCATGGCGCCGCGGAGGTCGGCGGCTTCATTCGCGATCGGCTGCTTGACCGGTTCGAACACGGTGGGGTCGGCATCCTGCGTCGCGAATTCCAGCAACTGTTCCAGTCCGACTTCGCTGCGGAGCGCCGCCTGGCTGACGTATTTCAGTTCCAGCCAGAGGCGGTTGAGCCGGGCCGCTTCGTCGTCGCTCAGCATCAGCCTGGCCAGGTGTTCGTCCTCGCGGTGAAACAGGACCAGCGTGACGGTCTCGTCCACTGGCACGATCCGGGCATAGCAGAGGGCCTCGGGGAAGAGAGAGCGAAACTCGTCAAACGAGCGTTCGACCCGGGCCGCCCCGTCGCTGGCGGAACGGGCGATGAACGGAACTCCCGCGGCGAGGCCAGCGTGCGCCAGCGGTACTAAGGCGACCTGCGGTTGCGCGACGGCGTCGGCGGGGGCATCGTCCGGCAGCGCAGCCGTGACCACGAATTCCGATTCGCCAAACAGGGAGGCCGGCAGCCGGATCTCGACGAGTTCCCCCGGGCGTGTCTGCAATGAACCGGACTCGCTCAGCGCGTCGGCCGCCACCCCGAAACGGGCCGTCTGCCGCTCTTCCAAAGTGGCGGCGGCTGCGAGAGCGGCGAACTCGATCTGCCCGAACAATGGGCCACTCAGTGAGAGCAGCTGATCGCGCAGCGCGGCGTCCGCGGTGGGAGTTCCCTCTGCCGGCGCCTGCGAAAGCAGTTCGGCCGTCTGCCGGGCCAGTTGGGCGACTTGCAGTGCGTCGCCGGCATCGAGCCATTGCGCAATCAGCGAGCCCTCGGGAATGACTTCCGACGTCGTCTGCCCGGCGAGCAAACCGCTGGCGAAGTTCCAGACCTCCGCGTGGCCGTAGGAGTCGGGATGCGGATTGCCGGCGGCGAGCGAATCGGCGCAGTCGGCGGCGAGCGCCCATGAATGCTGCTCTTCCTCGAGTTGTTCGATCCGCAGATCGATCTGGGTCAAATCGCAGAAGTGATTGCCGTCCCGCGGACCGATGACCAGTGCGACGACGTCGCCGGCCCGGACGTCGAGAGATTCGACCGCAGGAATCTCGGCCGTGGCGCCGACGTTGTTATCGCCGGATCGGAGCACCCGGCGCTGGGAGCCGCGGCGGAGTTCAACGGACCAGCTGACACCGTTGCCGCAGCCGGGATGAGCGTCGCGCACCATCGCGGCGACGCGGACCGTCCCATTCACCGGACTGCGCCAGCCGGCGCCGATCCAGCGTTCGGGGCGCGGATGGACGCAAATCGCATGCGGGCGCATCTCGCCGGGGATGTTGACGGTCTGATCGGACGAGTTGGCGATGAGGGACAGGTCGCCGAGCCCCGGCTGTTCCCATGAGTGAAGGAACTCGTAGCCTCCAGCCCCGGGGGTCGATTTCGTCAGCAGTTCGCCGAACTCCGCGGCTCCGCCGGCATTGATGCCCAGGTATGCCAGCCAGGCCCGCAGCAGGTCGGCATCGACGGCACGGGCGGCCGCGAGGGCATTGAGATCCGGCTCGCCGCCTGCGGTGCGGACCTCGTTGGCGGCCGCGAGATACGCCTCCGTCCGGGAGACCGCTTCCGCGCGGACGCGCTCCAATGCGGCGACTCCGCCACGGACATCCTGCAGGCGAATGGGGGGCGATCCCGGCCGCTCGAACCGTGCGTTACGCCAGTCGATGTGCAGGTCCGCATCGGGATCGAGCGAGTTCGCTGCGAGACGGATCACGATTTCGTCCGGTCCCGGCGGGGGAGACAACTTGACGCGGAAGTCCCGGGTAGCGGAGAGCGGCGTCACAGGCTCCTGCCAGGGGCGGATCATTCCAAAGTGCCCCACAACGTTGAACTTCCACAGCGCCCGCTGCCAAGCGTCAATCTCAGCGACGATCCCGGGCACATCCTCGATCGCGGCCGCGCGCCAGTGGCGGCGCAACGACGCCAGCAGCAGCGACTGCTCATCGGAGGAGGTCAGCGCGGAACAGAGCAGACCAAGGTACTTCGCGTTCAACTGCTCTGCTTCGGCGACGCGTGCGGCGCTGCCCGCCGGGTCCTGCAGGATCTCGTCCCGATGCCGGACCAGTGCTTCCCAGTACGGAACCAGGTCGACGCGGCCATCCTCATCGGTGGCGGAGAGCGCGTTGGGGACGGCCCAGCGGTCGAGGGCGCTTACATCCTGATTGCCGGTGGTGTGGCGGCTGTAGATCCGGCGGATCTCGTACATCCGCTCGTTGGTCCAGTCGCTGCGCGTCGTGCGTTCGGAGAACGTGATGCCGTCGGGCAGGAGGACCGCATGGGCGGCGATCTCCCGGGCGGCGGCGAGGTACTTCTCGGCGAGGGCCGGCGACATCACCAGTGCACCGCCGGCGTTGGTGAACCCCTCACCCGCCGCGCCGTCCGCCGGGAACTCGCGAGCCGGTTCGATGGGGACGCCCGTGAGGTCCTGCAGCGTATAGGTGTACTCGGCATTATTCAGCCGCCGCAGGACGACCGGCCCCGGATCGCCGGCATTGGCGAGGGCCTCGGCATTGAGGTACCCGGCGACCCAGTCGCGCAGCCGCTGCCGCTGCTCGTCCGTCGGCTGTTCGGCGTCGGCAGGGGGCATCTCGCCGTTGGCGAGGAATTCAGCGACCTTCTGCCAGGCGGCCGGATCGCTGCGGACGTCCGCCAGCGAGGCGAACCGCTCCAGATCGAGGTCGCCGTCCTGAATGTCGGCCGCGTGGCAATCCAGGCAGAAGTCCTGCAGCAGCGGCAGGATTTGTGCAGCGTAGTCATCGCGCAACGATGCAAATGAATCCGCTTGAGCAATCGCGCTGGCGTTCGTGAGGAGCAGCCCGATCCACAGCGCCGTCGCCAGCGAGACAGTTCGGGACACCGCACCGCGAAACGCCTGGCCCGCCGGGCCGGGGCTAAACGGAGTTTGAGGATCGCAAAATCCGAAACGACTGCTGAACAACGCCATGTTATCCCTTAATGCCGGAAGTGCCGACGCCCGGTGAAGATCATCGCCATGCCGTGTTCGTTGGCGGAGGCGACGACTTCCTCGTCCCCGCGCGAGCCACCCGGTTCGATGGCCGCTTTGACTCCCGCCTTCGCCAGCGCATCAACGCCGTCGCGGAACGGGAAGAAGGCGTCGGAGGCCACGACGCTCCCCTGCGCCCGATCGCCGGCCTTCAGCACGGCGATCTGGGCCGAGTCGACGCGGCTCATCTGACCGGCGCCGACCCCGACGACCATCCCGTTCTTGACGAGCACGATCGCGTTCGACTTGACGTGCTTGCTCACCTTCCAGGCGAAGGCCAGGTCGCGGCGTTCGGCGTCGTCGGGAGAGCGCTGGGAGACGACCTCCCATTCATCCCGCGGGTCCTCCTGGTCGTCCCGCTGCTGCACCAGCAGGCCGCCGCTGATGCTGCGATATTCCATGGTCGCGCCACGGCTGCGCCCGAACTCCGGCAGACGCAGCAAGCGCACGCTGTTCTTCCATTTCGGTTTGGTAATCAACATCTCCAGCGCATCGGCGTCGTAACCGGGGGCGATGATCGCTTCGATGAAGCGGTTCGGCTCGCAAAGTTTCTCCGCGGTGGGGAGGTCGATGCTGCGGTTGAATCCCAGGATTGACCCGAAGGCGCTGACCGGATCCCCGGCATAGGCGTGATCGAACGCCTCCGCGAGCGAAGCAGAGATGGCGCAGCCGCACGGGTTGTTGTGCTTGATGACCACGGCAGCCGGCTCGTCAAACTCACGGGCGATCGCGAGAGCCGCATCGAGATCGAGCAGGTTGTTGTAAGAGAGCTGCTTGCCGTGCAGCACCTCCGCCGCCGCCAGCGATGACGGAGTGGGGGACCGCTCGACATAGACGGCCGCTCCCTGGTGCGGGTTCTCGCCGTAGCGCAGTTCGTCCCGCCGCTGGTAGCGGAGCAGGAGCGTCTGCGGGAATGCTCCGGCTGCGGTGGGTTCGACATCGCTGTCATTGGAGTTGACGCTCCCGAACCAGTCGGCGATCGCCCGGTCGTAGCGGGCCGTCGTCTCGAACGCCGCCTGCGCCAGTTCACGACGGAACCCGATCGACAACTTGCCGCCGCGCAGCGCATCGAGCACGCGCAGATACTGCTCGGGACGGGTCACGATGCCGACGTAGGCGTGATTCTTCGCAGCGGACCGGACCATGCTGGGCCCGCCGATGTCGATCTGCTCGATTGCCTCCTCCAGCGTCACGTTCGTCTGCGCGATCGTCTTCTCGAAGGGGTACAGGTTCACTACGACCAGTTCGAACGGCACGATGCCATGTTCGCGGATTGCGGCTGCATCCTCCTTGAGGTCAGGACGTCCCAGGATCGCACCGTGAATGCGCGGATGCAGCGTCTTCACGCGGCCGTCCATGATCTCGGGGAATCCCGTATACGACGACACGTCGATGACCGGCAGGCCCTGGTCTTTCAGGAAGCGGGACGTGCCGCCGGTGGAGAGCAGTTCGAAGCCGAGATCTGCAAGGCCGCGGGCAAACTCGGCCAGACCGGTCTTGTCGCTGACGCTCACCAGCGCCCGTCGAGCAAACGAATCCGCCATATCGCTAGGCTCCGATGCAACGAGAGCGTAATCTGTTGGTAGACCCGCGCGACGATATCCCACCCCCCGCGGAGCGTCAAACGGAGTAGTGATGTAATTATGGCCACTCGCGACGAATTCCTGCGACAGGTGTGGGACGAAGTGATCAACCCGTCGATGTCTGGGGCATGGATCGACTATCAAGTTGATTCGTCGAAGCGGAGTCCCAACGCACCGTTTGCCGACAGTGGCCCTGCCATCGAAAGGCTCTTGGCGAGTGGTGCCGACCGGCGCGACCTGTCGCTGTTGGCCCGGCAGTCGGCGTACGAGGCGATCTTCTCTCTGCTCTACATGCTGGACGATCCCGGCATCGACGACGACGATGCCATGCTTCACGAATCACTCTTGGGAGCTGACCCATCAGGGAGAGAAGGCCGACCGGGATCGGCACCATAGTCGTGCCGCGCGGCTTAACGTCGCGAAACGACTTACGCCATTTTGCGATTAAACTGACCCACGACCGGAAAGAATTGTCATTGGTCAATGGTCATTTGACGTTGCAATCCGTTGACCAATCACGATTGACCATTCCCCGAATCACGGCAGACTGACGTCTGCCGCTCGCCTTGATGACGCCACTGATCGACCACGCACGCCATCTCAACCGCCGTGCCCTCTTCGGTCACGCCGCCACCGGTGTCGGCGCCGCCGCACTTTCATCGCTCCTCGGCAAAGAGGGTTTCGCTGCGGATACCCCTGCTCAGTCCCTCAAGGTCCCGGGGCTTCCTGGATTGCCGCATGCAGCCGGCAAGGCGAAGCGGGTCATTTACCTGTTCCAGAACGGCGCACCGACGCATGTCGACCTGTTCGACTACAAGCCCAAGCTGCAGGAACTGCATGGGCAGCCGGTGCCGGAGGAGTACTTTGCGGGCAAGCGCTTCAGCACGATGACGGGGGATCCCTCCGGCAAGCTGATGCTGGCGCCCGTCGAGCCGTTTGCTCAGCGCGGCGAAAGCGGCGCGTGGGTCAGCGAGTTTTTACCATACACGGCTGCCATCGCCGACGACCTCTGCTTCGTCAAGAGCCTCCACACCGAGGCCGTGAACCATGCGCCGGCGATCAGCTTTGTGATGTCGGGGGGCGAACTCCCGGGACGCCCCACAATGGGCGCCTGGCTCACTTATGGCCTCGGCTGCGAGACCGACAGCCTCCCCGCCTTCGTCGTCATGACGTCCGTCAGCAAAGGGACCACCTGCGGACAGATCTTCTACGACTTCTACTGGGGCTCCGGTTTCCTGCCGTCACGCTACCAGGGAGTCAAGTTCCGCGGCAGCAGCGAGCCTGTGCTGTATGTGTCCGATCCGCCGGGCATGAGCCGCGAGATGCGCCGCGGCCTGCTGGACGACATCGCCCGCCTCAACGAGATGAAGCTGCAGGAGTACGGCGACCCGGAGATCGCCACCCGCATCAGCCAGTACGAGATGGCCTACAAAATGCAGGCCAGCGTCCCCGACTTGACTGATTTTTCTGACGAGACGCAGGCCACGCTCGACCTGTACGGGCCGGACGTCACCCAGCCCGGCACCTACGCCTACAATTGCCTCATGGCTCGCCGCCTTGTGGAACGGGGTGTGCGGTTCGTCCAGCTGATGCACGCCGGCTGGGACCAGCATCGCAGCCTCACCACCGAGCTGTATACGCAATGCAAAGACACCGACCAGCCCTCCGCGGCCCTGGTTCGTGATCTCCAGCAGCGCGGTCTGCTCGATGAGACGCTCGTCGTGTGGGGAGGCGAGTTCGGCCGGACCCCCTTTATCCAGGGAGATATCAACGATCGCCCCCGCTGGGGACGCGACCATCATCCCTATGCCTTTACGGTCTGGATGGCCGGGGGCGGAATCAAGCCGGGGATCTCGCACGGTGCCTCCGATGATCTCGGCATGAACGTTGCCGAGAACCCGGTTCACGTCCACGACCTGCAGGCGACGATCCTCCACCAGTTGGGCATCGACCACGAGAAACTCACCTACAAGTTTCAGGGGCGGTACTTCCGGCTGACCGATGTGCATGGGCACGTTGTGCGGGACATCTTGGCCTGATCAACGGGGCCGCAGATGGCGCGGAGAACGCAGATTCGCGCAGATCAGTAAATTGACAGCACGCGATTTCGGGCTGAGGGTCAGTAAGGGATTGAGGCTTCGACAAAACTGGATTATCAGCGTGAAACGAGGAACGGCGCACGACTCTGGACAGGTCACGCTCTTCTGAAAGATCCGCGAAAACCCGCCGGATCCGCGTCATCCGCGGCCCCTCCTTCGCAGAATACGACTCCACATGATCGCCCGCCTGCTTTCGTCCATGGCCGTCCTCGCATGCATCACTCCGGTGTGCGCCGACGACATTCAGTTCAACCGCGACATCCGGCCGATCCTGGCCGAGAACTGCTTTGCCTGCCATGGGCCGGATGAGCAGCAGCGTCAGGCCGATCTGCGGCTGGACGTGCGGGACGCGGCCGTCGATCACGCCGCGATTGTGCCGGGGGATCCGGAAGGGAGCAGCCTGGTTGAGCGGATCTTCAGCGACGATCCCGATCTCCGGATGCCGCCGGCCGAGTCGCACAAGACGCTCACTGATGAGCAGAAGCACCTCCTCCGCGACTGGATCGAAACGGGCGCCGAGTACCAGGGGCACTGGGCCTACGAGCCGCCGGTCCGTCCCGACGTCCCCGCCGGTCCCGACGGCATCGATGCACTGCTGGCGAAGTCTCACGAACAGCACGGCCTCACCTTCTCCCCTGAGGCCGATCGCCGCACGCTGATCCGACGGCTGTACTTCGACCTGATCGGCCTGCCGCCGACTTACGAGGAAGTAGCGGCATTCGAGGCGGACCAGTCGCCGGAGGCCTACGCTCAACTCGTCGAAAAGCTGCTCGACTCCCCGCATTACGGCGAGCGCATGGCCCTGCCGTGGCTGGACGTCGTCCGATACGGCGACACGATTGGCTATCACTCCGATACACCCCGCAATGTCTGGCCGTATCGCCAGTGGGTCATCGACGCGTTCAATGACAACAAGCCGTTCGATCAGTTCACGATCGAGCAACTGGCTGGCGACCTGCTCGAAGGGAGCACGCAGGACCAGAAGATCGCCTCCGCCTTCAATCGCATGCTCCTCACCACGGAGGAAGGGGGCGCGCAGGCGAAGGACTACGAGGCGCGCTATCTGACGGATCGCGTCCGGGCCGTCGGCACCGTCTGGCTCGGCCAGACGACCGGCTGCTGCCAGTGCCACGACCACAAGTTCGATCCCATCTCCATTCGCGACTTCTACGCGCTGGGCGCATTCTTCGCCGACATCCAGGAGCCCATCATCGGCCATCCCGGGCCCGGGCTCCTGGTTCCCAATCCCGAACAGGCTGCTGAGCTGCAGCGGCTCAAGACGGCCGTGCACGACTGGCTGCAGTACTACGAAGGGGAGACGGCGGAGATCGTCGCAGCCCGCGATGCGTGGGAGCAGTCGATTCGGGATGAGATCGCGGCGGGACAGCAGTGGACCCCGCTGCATCCGGAGAGCGTCGCCTCCGCGAACGGCGTGGCGTACGCTGTGGAAGAGGGTGAGGTCATCTTCGCTCCGGCGAATCCGAACGGCGGGACCGACGTCTGCACGCTGACGGTCAAGACGTCGCTGAGCGGGATCACCGGATTTCGGCTGGATGCGCTGCCGGACGACCGGCTGCCGGGTCACGGACCGGGTCGAGCCTCCAACGGCAATTTCGTACTCAGCGAACTGGCGGTCGCGGCCGGAGATCAGCCGGTGGCCCTCAAGTCGGCGACGGCCTCATTCGAACAGATGGGTCTGTCGGCGGCGGGCACGATCGACGGGGAGTCGCCGAAGGCCAACGGCTGGGCGATCGCGGACAAGTTCGGGCTGCAGCACACGCTCGTTGTCGAACTGGCTGAGCCGCTCGGCGACGGCAGCGAGCAGACGCTGACGTTGACTCTGACGCAGGCCCACGGCGACAACCATATCCTCGGCAAGTTCCGGCTGTCGGCCATCACGGCTGATCCCGTGCCGACGCCGCAGTTATCGCTTCCGCCGCAGGAGCTGGTGGACGCGATCGTCCAGCCCGCGGCCGAACGGACCGATGCGGAGCAGACTCTGATCGTCACGCACTTCCGAACGATGACGCCGCTGCTGGACGAGTACCGCAACGAAGTCGCCAAGGCCGAGAAGGAACTGGCCGAGTACGAGGCCACCCTTCCCCGCTGCCTGGTGACGACCTCGATGAACCCGCCGCGCACCGTGCGGATCCTCCCGCGCGGCAACTGGCAGGACGACAGCGGCGAAGTCATGCAACCGGCCCTCCCCGAGTTTCTCGCGAGCATCGCGAGCGGGGTCGAGACGACAGATGTGTCGTTCAGCGAAGAGACGACCGCTACCACGTCTGATCCCGATCGCCGTCTCACCCGTCTCGACCTCGCCGAATGGATCGCCTCCGAGAGCAACCCCCTCACCGCCCGCGTGTTCGTCAACCGTCTCTGGAAGCAGTTCTTCGGTGTCGGTATCTCGAAGAACACCGACGACCTCGGCTCGCAGGGGGAATGGCCGGTGCACCCCGAACTGCTCGACTGGCTCGCGGTCGAGTTCATGGAGAGCGGCTGGGACGTCAAGCACATGGTCCGGACGATCGTCATGAGCCGCGCGTACCGGCAGTCGTCGCAGGCCTCGCCCGAACTGCTCAAGCTCGATCCGGAGAATCGGCTCGTCGCTCGCCAGACCCGGCAGCGGTTTGAGGCCGAACTGGTGCGAGACAACGCGCTCAAAATCTCCGGATTGCTGGTGCCGGCGATCGGCGGACCGAGCGTGAAGCCGTACCAGCCGGAGGGCTACTGGGAGAACCTCAACTTCCCGCCGCGGACCTACGTCCCGGACCCCGGCGCCGACCAGTATCGCCGCGGACTCTACACCTGGGGACAGCGCACGTTCCCGCACACCAGCATGCTGGCCTTCGATGCGCCCACCCGCGAAGAGTGCACCGCCGACCGGGTGACGTCCAACATCCCCCAGCAGGCACTCGTGCTGCTCAACGATCCGACCTACGTCGAAGCCGCGCGCGTGTTCGCCGTGCGCATCATCCGCGAAGGAGGGGGCGACGCGCCGTCACGAATTCAATACGCCTGGCGAACGGCATTGCAGCGCGACCCGCGGCCCGACGAGGTTGACGTCGCCCGGACCCTCTACGACAAGCACCTCGCCGAATTCACCGCCGATCCCGCGGCCGCTGAGTCACTGTTGAAAGTCGGATTCGCCCCAGCGCCCGCCGATCTCAGCCAACCCGAAGTCGCCGCCTGGTCCAGCATCGCCCGCCTGCTGCTGAACCTGCACGAAACCATCACCCGCAACTGACCTACTTCCTTGGTGTCCTTCGTGTCTTCGTGGTTCTCTCTTTAGACCTATCCAACTGAGAAAACCACGAAGACACAAAGAGCATCAAGGATGAAGCGAGCCGGTTCAAATGCCGGCTGCACGCGATCCTTCCAAAACGACAATGTGGTCATGACGAACTCGAATTACACAGCACTCGCCTCCTTTCAGCGCGCGATTCAGCGCCGCACGTTCCTCCGGCGCACCGGGATGGGTGTCGGCGGGGTGGCACTCAGCTCACTGCTTGGAAATGTTCCAAGCGCAAGCGCCGCGGAAGAGTCGGCAGCGCCGTCGCTGGGAGTCATCAACCCGCTGCACCATGAGCCGCGGATCAAGCGGGTCATCTGGCTGACGATGGCGGGCGGGCCGTCGCATCTGGAAACGTTCGATTACAAGCCGGTCCTCAAGGAGCAGGACGGGCAACCGATGCCGGAGAGCCTCACGGCCGGGCAGCAGATCGCGCAGCTGCAGGGGCAGAAGCTGGTCTGCTTCGCGCCGCAGCTGCCGTTCAAGAAGTTTGGCGAGAGCGGGCAGGAGATGGTGGAATTGTTCGAGCAGACCGGCTCCGTGGCGGACGACATCTGCGTCATTCGTTCGATGACCAGCGAGGCCATCAATCACGATCCGGCCCATATGTTCATGAACACCGGCTCGCAGATTGCCGGCCGCCCTTCGATGGGGTCGTGGGTCACTTATGGACTCGGCGCCGAGACAGAGGACCTGCCGTCGTTCGTCGTGCTCACGTCGCTCGGACAGGGGGGCCAGAACCAGCCGATCGCGGCGAGGCAGTGGGCGTCCGGATTCCTCCCGACGAAGTTCCAGGGCGTGCATCTCCGCGGCAAAGGAGACCCCGTGTTCTATCTCTCCAACCCGCCCGGAATCACCCGCGACCGTCAACAGGACGTCGTTGACGCTGTCACAGCGCTCAATGCCGGCTACAACGAACTCGCTACCGATCCCGAGATCTCCACGCGCATCGCCCAGTACGAGATGGCGTTCCTGATGCAGGCCAGCGTCCCCGAACTGATGGACACCGCCGGCGAGCCGCAGCACGTCTTTGAGGACTACGGCTGCCAGGCGGGAGACGGCTCATTCGCCGCCAACTGCCTGCTCGCGCGGCGGCTGGCGGAACGCGGCGTGCGGTTCATCCAGCTCTATCACAAGGACTGGGACCACCACGGCGGCGTCAAGAACGGCATCGAGCTGAAAGCCAAGGAGATCGACCGTGCCTGCGCCGCCCTCATCCGCGACCTCAAGGCGAAGGGGCTGTTCGACGACACGCTCATCGTCTGGGCCGGCGAGTTTGGACGCACGCCGATGTCCCAGGGAGGGAGCGGCCGCGACCATCACAACCACGGCTTCTCCATCTGGCTCTCCGGCGGAGCGGTCAAGGGAGGCCTGTCCTACGGTGCCACCGACGAGTTCGGTTACAAGGCAGTCGAGAACGTCGTGACCGTCCACGACCTGCACGCCACGATGCTGCACCTCCTCGGCATCGACCACTCCCGGTTCACCTACAAGTTCCAGGGCCTCGACGCCAAGCTCACCGGCGTTGAGCCGTGCAAGGTGGTGACGGACGTACTCGCGTAAGCAGCGTGAGAGCGCCGTTTAGCCGCGACCCGAAGGGGAGCGTTCGTGGGTAGGCCGCGGTATCATTCGCGGAACGATCTACATCCACGCAACGGACGCAATCATGCGCTCACTCACCACACTGATTCTCGCTCTCGTTGCCACTCCCCTCCTCGCCGCCGACTTCCCCAACTTCGAGGAAGTCGTCATCGACGACGCGGCCGCGAAGAAGGCCGTCTACGCGGTCGCGCTCGCCGACGTCAACGGCGACGGGCAGGACGACATCGTCGCGGTCAACGAGAACCAGGTGGTCTGGTACGAGAACCCCGGCTGGGAAAAGCACGTCATCCTCGAGGACCAGACGGAACTCGACAACGTCTGCATCGCCCCGCACGACATCGACGGCGACGGCCAGATTGACTTCGCCCTCGGCGCCGGCTGGACGCAGATCGGCACGATCCAATGGATCCGCCGCGGCGAAAACCCGGACGACAAGTGGCGCGTCCACTCCATCGGCATCGAACCTTGGACGCACCGCATGCGCTGGGCGGACGTCCTCGAGGCCGGCAGCCCGCAGCTCGTCGTCTCGCCGCTCAACGCCACACAGGGCGCCGGAGTCCGCCTGCTGGCCTTCGAAATCCCCGCTGACCCCGCCGCCGATCCATGGCCGTCGACCGTTATCGACGACTCACTCAACCGGCTGCACAATCACTGGCATGTTGAATTCGGCGAAGACCACGAACAGATCACGGTGACCGCCAGCCAGGAGGGACTCTTCGCGTTCTGGCGCGATGACGACGGAGCATTCGAGTCACGGAAGGTGGGCAGCGGTATGCCGGGAAACACGCCCGAGTCCAGCGGCGCCGGCGAAGTGAAGATCGGCCGGCTCGCGAACGGCAGACCATTCATGGCCACAATCGAGCCAATGCATGGCACAACCGTCGCCGTCTACACCGCCCCCGATCCCCTTCCGGAAGGCCAGCTGGCCGATCGCCACGTCATCGACGAATCGCTCAACGCCGGCCACGCCGTGTGGTGCGTCGATCTCGACGGCGACGGCGGCGACGAGATCGTCGTCGGCCACCGCGAGCCGGGCGACGGCGAGATCAAAGGGCCCGGCGTGTACGTCTACACGGCCGACGACGCCACCGGCACGAAGTGGACCAAGCACGTCATCGACAACGGCGGCATGGCCTGCGAAGACCTGATCTGCGGCGACCTCAACCGCGACGGCCGCCCCGACATCGTCGCCGGCGGCCGCGCCACGCTGAACGTCAAGCTCTACCTCAACCGCCCGTAGCGAAAGAGCGGCAGACGTCAGTCTGCCGAGCACTGCGCGCTCGCTGGCTTCATTGTGAGGGATCGAGGTCTTCAAGTCTGATTCTATACGTGCGTATGCGGCGGCCCGCCCGGCGCGAATCAATCGTTGCCAGATAATCTCGAATGAGATCGGTGCCGCGATGCAACTCGCCATTCAGAGAGACCCAACAGAACGACAACGCGTAGGCGAACCGGATGTTGCCGCGGTCGATCACTGCGCGGGACTCGGCGAAATACTCGTCCCAATGAAATTCAAGTATGTGCTCGAGGATGCAGCAGGCGACTCCCTGGCGGATGTCCCGATTGAGGACGGAGCCCCACTTCACCACGAAGGGCCAGATCCGCTCCGGACAGCGCTCGGCGAAGTCCTCGATGGCCACCAGAATCCTCCAGCGGACGTTTGGTGCAGGATCGAGCACCAGTACTTCGGCGAGGTCGAGCAGATGATTGAGATTCGCCGTGGTTCCCCATGTGCCGCAACTCAGGTAGTCCGCGCACAACTCGCGGTCGCGCCGGAATCGACTGTACGCCAGCATGCGCAACGAGTCTCTCTCCGCGCGGTTCCAGCGCACGACGTTCGGGAGTTCCAGGAAAGGCGTTCGAGCCGCGATTCGGTCACGCATGTCCGGTCCGGCATGGTGAGGCGCTCTCGCTCGGCACGGCAGACTGACGTCTGCCGCTCGCAGAAACGCGGTCGCGCCGAGCCGATCGATCGTAGCGATTCTTCCGGGATGTCGTGAATCTGACGATTCGCGCGTGCACAGTGAGTTTAACCGTCACCAACAACAGCCGTGCTGGCGAAGTTGTAACGTATCGGCAACACGGACGGATCGTTTCGGAAACGTGTGTTAGGGTTTCAACACACGTCACCGGAGTGTTCCCGTAGTCTCCCCAATCTGCGCCCCGCCCTCATCGGCGCGGCCACAGCGGAGACCGGGCGGGATGCTCCCCTGCCGAACGGTCCTATGCCAGAACTCAGCACCGGGTCCCTGATCCTCGTTGCGGTGGTGTCGCTGTTCACCGCCGCGGCCGCGCTCTGGGACCTGCGCTATCGCCGCATTCCCAACAAGCTCACGCTGCCGGTGTTCTTCGCCGGCTGGGTGTACCAGGGGGCGTTTCACGGCTGGTCCGGACTGGCCGACGGGGCGCTGGGGTTCGCGCTCGGGTTCGGGATGCTGTTCGTCCTGTGGATGATCGGCGGCGGCGGCGGCGGCGACGTGAAGTTGATGGGGGCCCTCAGCGTCTGGCTCGGTTTCCATCTCACACTGTTGGTGGTGATCGTCAGCACGGTGCTCGTCCTGCTGGGCACTCTGGGATACATGGTGTGGAGCCTGTTCAACGGTGGTTTGCGCAAGGCGGCCGAGAAACACCTGGCGACGGGGAAGGCACCGCCCAAGAAGGGACGGAAGCCAAAGCCCGAAACAACCGAGCAGCGGCAGCAGCGGCGCGTGATGGCCTACGCGATTCCGGTCGCACTGGCGACATGGCTGGTGCTGATCTGGAAGCTGCCGACGTTGCCATAACACTAGCCCGAAGCGCAAGCGAGGGACTGAATCCTCGAGAAACGGCCATCTCCTCGCATCCGCATCGGTCGAGTGAGACGGTACTGAAGCTGCCTGTAGTCAGTGGTCAGATGTCAGATAGACCCATGCGTGTGCACCGGACAAATCGACGACGGCGACAGCGGGGCCGCAGCGGCGTGCTCAGCATGGAGCTCGTGTTCACGCTGCCGATTCTCGGGCTGCTCCTGATGGGGCTGCTGGAGTTCTCGCTGCTGTTCTTTGCGCGGGCCGACGTGGCGGAAGCCTGCCGCGCGGGAGCACGCAAGGGGACACTTCATGGAGCGACGTTGGAATCAGTTGAAGATGAAGTTCGCCGCACGTTGTCGCCGCGGCTGCAGCAGCAGATGGAGGTGCTGGCCGACATCAACGTGACCAGCGGCGACATGGTGCACGTGGCCGTCCGCGTCCCCATGAGCAATGCCTCGCCAGACCTGTTGTGGCCCGCGGGGTTCTCGCTCGAGGGACGGTACTTGTACTGCGAAACGCACATGGCAAAGGAGTGAGAACGGAGAGCAGAGTGCAGAGCAGAGAGGCCAGAGGACAGAAGTCAGAGGACAGACAAGAGTCGAGATTTTACCCCTCACCCCCGGCCCCTCTCCCCGCATCTTGCGAGAGGGAGTGGGAATGCGACTCGGCTGGGAGAGGGGAGCACGGACGGCGCACCAACCACCGAACACCGATTACCGACCACCGATCACAGACCACCGCTTACTGGAGACCTTTGCCGTGAAACGCCTGACCCCTGCCGCCCTGACGCTGCTCATGCTCGTCGTGGTGGGCCTGCTTGTTGTCGGCTACGTCGCCAAGAACCTGCTGGCCCGCGACGTGGCTCCTCCCGCCGATCCGATTCTCACCGTGCCGATGGCCCTGGCGGATATGGAGCCGGGGACCGTCATCACGCAGGGGCACATCGCCCTCGGCCGGCTGCGCGAGTCGCAGATGGTGCCGGAGACGATTCGCAGCGACGAGGTGGTCATCGGCCGCGTGGTGAAGGAGCGGATCCAGGCGGCCCGCCCGATCCTCACAACGAATCTGTATTCCCCCGGCGAGTTCCCTCCGCTGCAGCTGGAGCCCGGCCAGCGGGCCGTGTCCGTCTCCATGGATGACAGCACGTCGGCCGTCGACGGACTCGTGCGGGCCGGAGAGTACGTGGACGTGCACTTCACGCCGTCCTCCTACCGCGGCCAGGACGCCACCGGCGGACTGACGATGACCCTCTTCAAGGGAGTGAAGGTGCTCGCGCTCAACCGCAGCACCTATGGTGCCGCGCCGGCCGGCCGGGGCGGAAGCACCGTAACGCTCGCTCTCACCGAGGAGCAGGCCAACATCCTGATCCAGGCTCGCGACAAGGGGGGCCTGACGCTGACCTATACGCCGGAAGGCCGCGGGAATGGCGGCGTCGCCGTCAGCCGCGAGGACCGCGCGACGCTCGACGAAATCCTCGGTCTGGAACCGGATCGTGCCTTCGTGAGCGAGGTGTTCTACGGCAGCGGCCGTCAGACGAATGAGTTCCGCAACGGCCGCCGCGTGAATGACTCCACTCCGCCGCAGCCTGCCGCGGCGTCCCCGACGCTGTGATGGGGACTGTGTGAAAGGGGGGCCGCCGATGACGCGGATGGCGCAGATTTGCGCAGAGGAACGGAAGACAGCCAGTTTCCACACTAGCCCGAAGCGCAAGCGAGGGATCGATTCGTCGAGAATCGCCCAACCCCTTCCGCTCCTCCGCATTCGCACCGGCCTGCTCACCTCAACCTGATCTGCGTTCATCCCTTCTGATCTGCGTTCATCTGCGTTCCATCAACTCACCATGCAACGTCGCATCCTCTCAGTTCGGTCGGCTCGCCGGGGATCGTTGATCCCGGCGGTGGCGGCTGCGCTGCTGGTAGTCGGGGCGGCGATGGCGCTGGTGCTGGACCGGTTGTGGATCGACGCCGCAGCCCTGGAAATGCGGACGGCGACGGAAGCCGCCGCGCTCGCCGGGGCCGCACGGCTGGCGAGTGATGATCGACTGCGCAGCGACTTCGTCCCTGCCGACCTCGCCCAACGCGTGCGCGATCGCGCGGCCGACGTGGCCGCCGAGAATTACGTCGCCGGATCGCCGCTTCTCCTGGATCGCACATCCAACAGCGACATCCTCATCGGACAGATCGTCGATCGCGACGGTCGAGTGGCGTTCCTCGAAACCGACTTCAACGCCGGTGCGGTGACCGTCACCGGACGGCGGACGCGCAGCCGGTCTAATCCGATCGCCCTGCTGATGCGGGACGTCTCCGGGCAGCCTGACGCCGAACTGGTCGTCTCCGCCCAGGCGGCGGTCGATAACCGCGTCGTCGGCGTGCAGCCGATCGGCGGAGCAGCCGTGCCGATGCTGCCGCTCGCAATTCTGGAAACCGATCCCAGTGGTGTCCGCCGCGACACGTGGGTCGCCCAGATCGAGCAGCGCGGCGGCGCGGACGCCTGGTCGTTCGACAGTGCCGCACAAGCAGTCCTGCCGCAGCCTGACGGCATTCCCGAGATCGTCCTCCGCAGCACCCGCATCGGCGCGGATGCCCAGGAGCAGACGGCGGCGAATGTCCGCTGTATCGACCTCGGCACGCGGCTGAGCGACCGGGGCCTGTCGCTGCAGTTCGCCTTTGGGGTGTCGCAACTCGACCTCGCTCCCTGGGGCGGATCGCTTCGCTTCGATCAGGGCGCCGTCGTCCTCGACAGCAGCACCGTCCTTCCGGGGGCTTCGCAGGCCGCGCTGCTGCAGAACATCGGGCAGCCTCGGATCTGCGTTGTTTACTCGCAGTCCGCGGCGAGCTTGGCTTCGGCCGACGCGGCCGTCACCGCCACGCGGCTGGTCGCCGGACGAGTGATGTCGGTCGCGGAGGGGCCCGACGGAGAGGCGGAGATCGTTTTTCAGCCCTGCGTCATGACGACGCGCAGCGCCCTGCTCGCGGATACATCACTGCCGTCGAACGCGGTCGAATCGCTCACGAACCCGTACATCTACAAACTGCATCTGACTCATTGAGGCAGCCGACATGATCGCCACCACCCCCCGCAGCGGTTCGCCGCGGCAGTCGTTTCAGCAGCTGAAGACCCGTCTGCACCGACAGATGGTCGACGCGATCGACATGTCGAAAGCCGGAGAGATCGGCGAAGAGAAGTTTCGCGGCCAGCTCCGGGCGCTCGCGTCGCATCTGTGCGAACGGCCCGAGGCCGGCGTGCCCTCGGCGGAGCGCGAGGCGATGGTCCGGGAACTCATGGACGAGGTGTACGGCTTCGGACCGCTGCAGCCGCTGATGGACGATCCGGAAGTCAGCGACGTCCTGGTCAACGGCGCCGGCACCGTGATCATTGAGCGGAACGGCTTGCTGCAGAAGACCGACGTCACCTTCGCCGATGATGCGCACCTGCTGCAGTTCATTCAGCGGATGGTCGGCCGCGAGGGGCGTCGGATCGACGAGGTCTCGCCGATGGTCGACGCCAAGCTGCCCGACGGATCGCGTCTCCATGCCGTCATTCCTCCGCTCGCGCTGCGTGGCCCCACGCTGTCGATTCGCCGGTTCAAGACGCGGATCGTGCAGTTCGAGGACATGGTGAAGCTCGACACGCTCGCTCCGGAGATGGCGGACTTCCTGATCCAGTGCGTCCGCGGCCGCATGAACGTGCTGCTCTCCGGCGGAACCGGCGCCGGCAAGACGACGCTGCTCAACAACCTGAGCCGGTTCATCCCGCACACCGAGCGCGTGGTGACGATCGAAGAGACCGCCGAACTGCAGCTGCAGCAGGCGGACGTCGTCAGCCTGGAGACCCGCGTCCCGAACGTCGAAGGCAAAGGACTCATCACGCCCCGCGACCTGCTGCGGAACAGCCTCCGCATGCGGCCCGACCGGATTATCGTCGGCGAGGCCCGCGGCGGAGAAGTGCTCGACATGCTGCAGGCCATGAACACCGGCCACGACGGCTCGATGAGCACCGTGCACGCCAACGACACGCGCGACGCCCTCAACCGCCTGGAGCTGATGATCGCCCTCTCCGGCGCCGAGCTGCCGACACACGTCGCCCGGCAGTACATCGCCGCCGCCGTGCAGATCCTCGTGCACATCGCGCGGCTCTCCACCGGCGAGCGCAAGGTGATGCGGATCTCGGAGCTGGTCGGCGTCCGCGACAACGAGTTCATCGTCGAGGACGTGTTCGTCTACCGCATGGCGGGCGTCGGCGAGGATGGCCGCGTCCAGGGAGCGTTCTACGCCACCGGCCACGAACCCGAATGCCTCCGCCGTGCCACCGGCCGCGGCTTCGAGTTCGACGCATCACACTTCGCCCCACGAGAACTCGCCACCGGAATGGAGTATGAGCCGCGGGTGTAACGGACGGCGCCGGTTGCAGCGAGCTCCTCTTCGAGTCGCGGCTAAACGGTTATCCCCTCGACTCCCTGATACCTCGAATCCTCGACCCCTCGTTCCCATGTCCACTCAAGCCATCACTGCTCGCCCCGAGTTCGCTGCGATCCTTCGCGATCAGCAGTCGTTCGCCGTCGAGGGGGACGACTCGCTCGGCAACCGCCTCAACGGCTGGTTCGACCGGCTGCTGGTCCAGGCCGGGTCCGAAGTGTCCCCCGCGATGGTGCTCGCGCTCTGCGTCTGCAGTGCCGCGGCCTGCGCCGGGGCAGTATTCGTCATCCAGGAAAACCTGCTCACGACCGGACTGGCCGCCGTGATCGGTGCGGCTGCGCCCATCATCGTCGCCGCCATCGTCCGCGCGCGGCGACAGTCGCAGATGCTGCAGCAGCTCCCGGCTATGATGGACGAACTGGCCCGCGCTGCCCGCACGGGACGCAGCCTCGAGAAGTGCCTGGAGATCGTCGCCGACGACACGCCTCAGCCCCTGGGAGGTGAACTGTCCCGCTGCGTGCGGCGGCTGCAGCTGGGGATGTCGATCCCCGAAGCGCTCCGCGACCTGCCGCATCGCACCGGCCTCGCCAGCACCAACGTCCTCGTCACCGCATTAACGGTGCATCGCGAGACCGGCGGCGACCTCGTGCAGGTGCTCGAACGGCTCGCCCGCACCATTCGCGACCGCATCCAGTTTCAGGGACGCCTCAAAGCAGCCACCGCGGCCAGCCGCGCGACCGCGATCCTGATGGTCGCCGTGCCGCCCGCCGTGCTGATCTTCTTTACGTTCCGCGATCCCGGTTACCTGACCGAGCTGATGAATTCCGAATGGGGCCGCCGCGTCACGCTGCTGGCCATCGTCCTGCAGGTGATCGGCAGCCTCTGGGTCTTCCGCGTCCTCAAGCGAAGCCAGCCCTCGTAGGTTAGGCTCCGCCTGACACAATCGAGGCCATACGCAGAATCCGTGACTCACTCAAGCAGTTCGACCGTCGATCGACGATCAACGCACATTGCGTCAGGCACAGCCTGACCTACGGAAGTGGCCATGCATCTCAACACGCTGAACCAGGTCGTTCTCATCTGCGTCGCCTGCGCGATTGCCGCAATGGTGATCGTGCGTGTGTTTCAATGGTTCAATCGACGCAATCCGGCTGGGCAGCCGCATCGGCCGGGCAAGCAATCGCGACTGGCGGCCAAGGTGCTGCCGATGGCGAGGACATCGACGAAAGCCGGCGCCCCGCGCGTCGTGGAAGGCACGCCGGTGCCCAGTGTTGCGCTGCCCCTCACCCCCGGCCCCTCGACATCAGCCGTCGGTACACCAGCCCGAAGCGCAAGCGAGGGACCGAGTCCTCAAGCAGCATCCCTACTCTCAACGTCGCCTCGGACGGATAGGCCAAACTGGAAACTCCCTGGCCAATCTTCGACTGGCCGCGAGAAGCAGGAGACAAACACCCCCCGTCCGGCGCCCTCTCTGCCGATGATTGAAGCCGACGAAACGCCGCTCGCCGACGGCAGCGACTATGCCTTCGGACCAATCACCTCACTGCTGGCGGCGCTGCTGCCCGAATCCGACGAACGCAAGCAGGCGAACAAGAAAGCCCTCCGCAACGCCGGCTACTACGAACCGCATGCGTGGCACAACCTCGCGGCGGCCCGCTACCTCGGAGTGATCGTCCCAATCATCCTCTGCCTCGGTCTGCTGCTGGTCGCGCCCCCCGAGTTGGAGCCGTGGCTGATCGGCGGGATCGTCGTGCTGCCGATGCTCGGCTGGTCGCTGCCGACGCTGCACGTCCGCCGCCAAGCCGCCGAGCGGCTCGCGGAGATCGAGCGGTCGATGCCCGATCTGCTCGACATGATGAACATGTGCGTCAGCCAGGGCATGACCGTGCCGACCTCGTTGCAGCGCGTCGGCAGCGACATCGAGTCGGTTTCACCGGCGCTCTCCAAGGAACTCAAGATCGTCACTGAGCACGCGCGCGTCGGCTCGCTGGAGCAGGCCCTCGTCGCCTTCAGCAAGCGCGTCGACCGTCCCGAGGTCTACTCCTTCACGTCGCTCCTCATCCAGACGGAGCGGATGGGCACCAGCATGTCCCACGCGCTCGCCGAGTACAGCGACAGCATGCGGGAGACGCTGCGGCAGCAGGCCGATCAGAAGGCGAACACCGCTTCGTTCAAGCTGCTGTTCCCCACCGTCCTCTGCCTGATGCCGGCCGTCTTCATGATCCTGCTCGGCCCGGCGATCATCGAGATGTCGACCTTCTTCCGCGAAGGAGGCAACTCCGTGCTCAACAGCAGCATGGACTCCGCATCCGGCGTGCTGGAGCGGTAAAGCGGTCAAACTCCGCCCTCGGCTCGATCCCGCCGCGTCGCGTTACACTGATGTGGTCTGCTGCGCATGGGGCTTCCGCTGGAGTTTGACTCACCCCCCTCTGCTGTTCGCGATCCGTATGGGTGGATCGTCTTCAGAGCGATCCTCCATCGCCCACCAGCTCTCCCTTGAGCACCGTCACGGCCTCGCCTGCGAGAATCGTTCGCTCTCCGGCGACACGCGTGCGGACGACTCCGCCGCGGCGTGAAGCCTGAAAGCCGATCAGTTCGCTCCGCTGCAGTCGCTCATTCCAGAACGGCGCCAGGCTGCAGTGCGCGGAGCCGGTCACCGGATCCTCATCAACGCCCGATCCCGGGGCAAAAAACCGAGACACGACATCGAAGCGGGGATCGCTCGAGAGGCTGGTGACAATAACGCCCCGTACGGGCAAGTCGCGCAATGCCGCGAAGTCCGGCTGCAGCTGACGCACCGCCCGCTCCGATTCGACCACCACGAAATGGTCGAACTTCGAGCGACCGACGAATGTGGCGTCGACACCCAACGCCGCCAGCAGTCCTTCCGGAGGATCGATCTCTTCGACCGGGAGTGACGGAAAATCGAGCTCAATGAGCGTTCCGTTGCGCCGGCAGACAAGCTCGCCGCTCCGGGTTTGGAATCGGATCGGCGCCGAACCGGGCACGATTCCTTCGGTCCAGAGCACATGCGCCGCTGCCAGCGTGGCGTGCCCGCAGAGGTCGACTTCGATCGCCGGAGTAAACCAGCGCAGCTCAAACGCCTCGTCCCGCCTGCGGACGAACGCCGTCTCCGAAAGGTTCATCTCGGCAGCGAGGGCCTGCATCCAGCCTGCATCCCGCTCCTGCTCCAGAAAGCAGACGACTGCGGGATTCCCGGTGAAGGGGCGGTCGGCGAACGCATCGACGTGCCAGCAAGGAGTTCGCGGCATTAGCAGCGGTTCCTGAAACATCAGCAGCGGTTGAACAGCCGGCCTGCACCCCAGACCGTACCATACAGATGACATTCCGAAGTCAGCCGAGGTTCGTCTCTCGACTACCCGCTGCACCAACTTGTTCGAAACGGATCCGAACTTCCAGTCGGAGTGGGGGTCTTCAGTCACGCCGTCGGCGGGAAGCCTGCCACACCTGCGGGAGCAGACGCCACATGCAGCTGATCGTTGCCGGAACGGTGTTTCTCGGATTGCTGGCCGTCTGCGCATTCGGTGCAGCGGATACGCTCCGCTGGGGTGCCGCGTGGGCGTTTCTCGCGGCGATGCTCAGTTTTATGCTGGTGGGAGTCAAAATCGTCGATACCGCGCTGCTGCAGCGCCGCACCCGCATCCACGGAGGCGTCCAGCTCTGGGATTTGTGGCTCGCGGGCAGCGCCGTCTGGTTCATTTACCCCTTGCCGCTCATCGTCGCCGGATTCGACGTCCAGCGCTATCAATGGACTCCGCCTTTGCCGGTCGCCGTTCAGGCCGGCGGATTCCTGACATTCATCGTCGGATATTCAATCGCGCTCTGGGCGATGCGCGAGAACCGTTTCTTCGAGACGTTCGTGAGGGTGCAGCAGGAGGAGGGCCATAGAGTCGTCAGCAGCGGACCTTATGCCATCGTGCGACACCCTGGCTACGCGGGGGCGATTGTGGCGCACCTCTCCATCCCGGTCATGCTTGGCTCACGCTGGGCGCTGCTGCCCGCCTTCGTAGGCGCCGTTCTGTTCGTCATCCGCACGAAACTCGAAGACCAGACACTGCAGCGGGACCTGCCCGGATATCGTCAGTATGCCGAGGACGTCACTGCCCTGCTCGTCCCGGGAGTCTGGTGAAGGAAGCGTGTCACTCGGCAGAATCATTTCGAATGACTGCACTGCCGCAGGCGGATTGATGAGCGATATGACCCAGCACGTCCAGAACCTGGGCGACGGCACCATTGAGTACTGTGACGTGGGAACAGGCCGTCCGATTCTGTACTTCCACGGAACGGGAGCGGGCAACGACGCAGCCTTGCTCCTGGAATCGCGACTGATCGAGTCGGGATGCCGACTGATCGTGCCGAACCGTCCCGGCTATTTCAACACTTCTCTGGGTATCTCCGGATCGGCGGACTACTGTGCACGGCTATCGTGCCAGTTGCTCGATCGGCTCGGCGCCCAGAAGCTCGTAGTCATCGGGACGTCGGGGGGAGGGATGCCAGCGGCAGCCTTCGCCCGACTGTACCCGGAGCGGACGGCCGCCCTCGTTCTACAGTGCGCCCAGTCCCACCGCTGGGATGCACCACACTGGCTGCCGTGCGGCATCGGCAGGGCGCTATTCCTGTTCCGCCACTCCCTCTTTATCCCTGTGCTGACGGCCTACAACCGTCACGTGGCGCGGGCCGCCCGGGCCAATCCGTCATTGTTGCTCCGCTCGATGGGCGGAGCGGCGGCGGAACGCCTGGCAGACTGCGCAGAAGTGCTTCAAGCGATGGAATCGCTCGCCGACATGGCCGTCCGCTGCGCCAAGGTCCCGCGAGGCATCGAGAATGACTGGAGGATCCTGGTCGAGGACAATGGCATCGCTCCCAACACCATCTCGTGCCCGACACTCATCATTCATGACCCGCAGGATCCCCTCGTTCCATTCGGGCATGCGGAATGGTCGAAGCAGTCGATTGCCGAAGCGGAACTGCTGCAAGTGCACGGGTGCGGGCACCTGATCTGGTACGGCGACGGTGCGGCTGTCATGCACGCGCGGCGGATGGCCTTTCTGGAAGCCGTCTACGGACTTTGAAAAGGTCGAACGGCTCGGTTATTTGGCGTGTCCGGGGGCTGTACGATTCCCGATTCGGGCTCCGGCCGCTCCGGGGCCTGCTCCTCATGGTGAAAGGCGACGACGTTCCACCTGCTTTCGGCATTGGTGATCAACCAGCCTGGCGTCCTGGCGCAGGTCTCCGGGATGCTGGCGTCGCGCGCCTTCAACATCGACAGCCTCGCGGTCGTCGATCGGGCCTACTTCAGCCTGCCGTCGGTGTACCGCGGGATCTCGTCCTCGGTCAGGCCGCGGATCTCCCGCCAGTAATCGTCCCACACGTCGGCATCCACGATCACGCCCTGCTGGCCGCCATAGAGGCAGTCGTTGCCGTCCTTTCGCGGACCGGACACCCAGTAGTGGTCCCCCGATTCGACGTCAATGTGGTTGTACTTGTATCCGGACTTCGTCTTCGACAGCTCCAGGCCGTGGAAGTAGAGTGTCCGCCCGGTCTTCGAAAACTCGACCCGGCCGATCCTCCCCACGCCGTTGAGGCCCGCCGACTTGTTCTCGACGTACATGATCCGGGACTGCATGCTGCACCCGCATCTCTGCCACGACGACCAGAAGCGCGTCAGGCGACGTCCCCCGGATCAAGAGCGTCCTCATCCACGCTCTCCAGCACGTTCGCCCAGTCGATGCGCACGGCATCCCCCCACAGGTGCTCCAGGTCGTACAGCCCGCGCGCCTCTTCGTTGAACAGGTGCACCACGACGTCCCCGAAGTCCTGCACGATCCAACTGCTCGATTCGAAACCCTCCAGGCTCCGGCGCTTCGAGCCGTGCGCCTTCAGAACCCGGTCGGCCTCTTCGGCGATCGCATGCAGCTGCCGGCGGCTGTTGCCGGTGCTGATGACGAAGTAGTCGAACAGGGGCGTCACGCGGGTCAGGTCCAGCACCAGCGTTTCCTTGCCGCGCAGGTCGTCGCAGACCTTGGCCACAAGGCAGGCGTGATACAGACTGCGGCTGACCGTCGCGCGGGATGCCAACGTTGCGTGCGTCATCTTTCCAGAACCCCGGTTTCTCCTGAGAAACCGGGGTTCTCAGAGAGCCGATCTAAAAGTTCAATGCGTACTGCACGATGAGCCCGGCGAACACCACCGACACCATGCTCATCAGCTTGATCAGGATGTTCAGGCTCGGCCCCGACGTGTCCTTGAACGGGTCGCCGACGGTATCGCCGACGACGGCCGCCTTGTGAGCGTCGGTCCCCTTGCCGCCGTGTGCTCCCGATTCGATGTACTTCTTGGCGTTGTCCCACGCACCGCCGGCGTTCGACATGAACACCGCCACGGCAAATCCGGCCGTCAGTCCGCCGGCCAGCATCCCCATCACGCCGGGGACGCCGAGCACGAGCCCGACCGCCAGTGGCACGATCAATCCCAGGCAGGCCGGCAGAATCATCTCCTTCTGCGCAGCCGCCGTACTGATGGCGACACAGGAGGCGTAATCAGGCTCGGCCTTTCCGTCCATGATTCCCACGATGTCGCGGAACTGCCGCCGGACTTCCTCGACCATGTATCCGGCCGCGCGTCCCACCGCTTTCATCGTTAGGGCGCAGAAGACAAACGTCAACATGACTCCCAGAAAAGTCCCCACCAAGACCTTGGGATTCATGATCGAGATGTCGTAATAGCGGACGAAATCGGGCATCGTCGCGTCCCGGACACGCACAATGGCCCCTTCATCCGTCAGTTCCTGAAGGTTGTCGGTCACCACGCTGCCGGGCTGCACGTCGTCGCCGATCAGTTTGGCCAGCCGCGCTTCGCCCGCCGTGGTGCTCGGCTTGAAGACCAAGAACGTCGCGTTGCGGGTCTCGCCAGGCATCCTCGCGGCCAGGACATTCGGTCGGATGATGGTGAATCGCGTTTGGGAAAGGTCTTCCGTCTGCTCCACGACGGCCGTTTCCGACCATCGCTGAAAGCCGACACGGATCTCTTCGAGATACGCGGCCAGCAGAGCGAGTGCGGTGAGCGCCGCCGACCCGATGGCGAACCCCTTGCCGGTGGCCGCCGTTGTGTTGCCCAGCGAATCCAGGGCGTCGGTCCGCTCACGGACCTGCGGGTTCAGATTGGCCATCTGTGCGTTGCCCCCCGCGTTGTCGGCGATCGGACCATACGCGTCGGTCGCCAGCGTGATGCCGAGCGTGCTCAGCATGCCGACGGCCGCAATACCCACTCCATAGAGCCCCATGGAGAAGACCTGGGCGTCCTGGAAGTTGAATCCCGTGCACATTCCGAATGCGAGGATGATCGCCGTGCCCACAACCACGATCGGCACCCACACGCTGTACATGCCCTCCGCGACGCCCGCGATGATGACCGTCGCCGGTCCCGTCACCGCCTGGTCGGCGATCCGCTTCGTCGGCTGATACACGTCGCTCGTTGAGTACTCAGTCCACCAGCCGATGAATACGCCGGCAAACAGGCCGACCACCACCGCCGCGAGGACGCCGAACATCTGCGTGCCGTACCGCAGCCCCGCGGCCGACAACTCCGACTCCATCGCGGCCGACGGCCGCACCAGCATCAGGTAAACGAGAATCAGCGCGACGACGGTGATTCCGAGGCTGCTGACGTTAATGCCCCGGCCCAGTGCCTTGAGCAGGTTCTTCTGAGAGGCTCCTTCATCAGTCTTCACGACGTATATGCCGCCGATTGAAATGGCGATGCCGATGCCCGCCAGCACCATCGGCAGCAGGATCATCATCAGCTGCATCTCGGGAAACCCGACATACGCAGCCACGCCCAGGGCCGCGCTCGCGAGGATCGACCCGCAGTACGACTCGTACAGATCGGCTCCCATGCCGGCGACGTCGCCGACGTTGTCCCCGACGTTGTCGGCAATCGTGGCCGGATTGCGGGGATCATCCTCGGGGATGTTGGCTTCCACCTTGCCGACGAGGTCGGCCCCGACGTCAGCCGCCTTCGTAAAGATGCCGCCGCCGACGCGGGCGAACAGCGCCTGAGCACTCGCCCCCATGCCGAAGCACAGCATCGTGACCGTGATTTCCTCGAGCGTGTAATGGACCCCCATCATCGGGGCCACCCAGTAGAGCGCGGCAAACCACAGGCAGATGTCGAACAGGCCGAGGCCGACGACCGTGAGCCCCATCACCGCGCCGCTGCGGAAGGCCACCTGGAGTCCGGCATTGAGCGACGACTTGCAGGCCTGGGCCGTCCGGGAACTGGCCCAGGTGGCGGTCTTCATGCCGAACCAGCCGGCGAGACCAGAGAAAAACCCGCCTGTCAGAAACGCAAACGGCACCAGCCGCGACTGGGCGTTAAAGACGAAGGCCACCACAGCGAGGAAGATGGCGGTCACGATGAAGAAAATCGTGACGACCCTGTACTGCCGCCACAGGTAGGCATTGGCCCCTTCGCGGACGTAACCCGCGATGCGGACCATCAACTCGTCCCCCTCGTCCTGGGCCTTCATCCACTGGTAGAAGCGATAGGCCATGACGAGCGCGCCGATGGAGCCGGCGAGCGCCACCAGCCAGCTGATCACAACGCCCGCGCCGCCTCCTTCGGCCTCGGTGGCGGACTCCTGGGCAGAGGCCGGCAGCGTCCAGAAACTGGCGACCAGGACAGCAGCAATCCGCCCGATCCGCGGGCCCGAACCGAAGAAACGGGTGATGGCAGTCATCCTAACGAGAGGCTCCAACGTTCTGTGGTGAGGAACAGATGGCAGGCAGCAAGGTTCAGGTGGAAGCGGGATCCGCCCGACACCACGAAAAACCCCACAAACCGCCCCAGATTCGATACGGATCCGAGAATTCGCGGCGAGTGTAATGGCGGCTTGCGCAATGTGTCAATCAGCGGCAATCGGGCTGAATGGCCGTCGGTCTCGGCCTTGTGATGCTGAATGGCACCAGTTATCTTCCCATTCACACAACGGGACGTAGCGCAGCCTGGCTAGCGCGCTTGCTTGGGGTGCAAGAGGTCGTGGGTTCAAATCCCGCCGTCCCGACTTTGGAGCAATAGCAGCTCTTCGCCGGCCACCGGCGGAGAGCTGTTTCGTTTTACGGCGAAACGACTTCTGTATTCCCGTCGATACGTAACCGTTTGGTTCAATCAGCAGCTTCGCAATATCGTGGTTGAAATGCAGAATGGCGTAACCGCCAATTGAAAGCGGTCTTACGGAGTTCAAATCCCGTCCCCTGTTTCTTAGTCCTGCGACCACTTCGCCGAGGCGGCAGATACGTCGCACGCTTGCTGGCCGTCACCGATTCCCGATCGGGCGACGCCCGGAATTCCCTCTGAAAGCCCGTCGGCCTCCTCTTGACAAGCAGATGATTGCATATACAATCAATGTGGGGGGACATGGAATGGGAGCGGAGCCTGTGCAAGCGATGATCGACAAGATCGCCAGCGAGTGCGTTGCCGTGCGGCTGCGCATGCTGAATCGCGTCGTCACCAACATCTACGACGACGCCCTGCGGCCGCTCGACCTGAAGGTGAGCCAGATGAACATCCTGGTCGCCGCCGCCAAGATGGGTACGGCTCGCCCCGTCGCAGTTTGCGAACATCTCCATCTCGACGTTTCGACTCTCAGCCGCAACGTCGCACGCATGAAAGCTCGGGGCTGGCTGGAAATTGTGCCGGATGAGGACGGTCGCTCCCAGCCTTTTCGCCTGACACGAGAGGGACGCAAGCTCCTGGAAAAGGCGGCTCCGGCCTGGAGCGAGGCGCAACAGCAGGTCAAGCAAGTCCTTGGGGGCGGGTTCGTGGAACAGTTGAATCAAGCGATGAAGCGAGTCGGTTCAGGAGTCGTAGCAAGCTGACTTTTTTTGCCCCGATAGTTGCATATACAACAAGGAGCGCCCATGAAGCTCGAAGATCATCCAACCGTCCAGCGGATTCGCATGAAAGCCCCACCTTCCGCTCTGTCGACGAACGAGCCGCTGGACACTGGGTGGCTGAAGCAGTTGGTCCTCGATGCCGGTGCAGATGACGTGGGGTTTGTCGAGATCGTCAGACCCGCTCTTGACGACCAGCGGGAAGACATCCTCAAAGCGTTCCCTCACGCCAAGACACTGATCAGTTTCGTGGTCCGCATGAATCGAGAGGCCATTCGGACACCAGCGCGCTCGGTCTCCAACCTTGAATTCCACCATAGCGGGGAGGAAGTCAACGACATTGCCCGAAAGGTGGTTCAAACGCTCGAAGACCGAGGAATCCAGGCAATGAATCCAACGATGGGCTTCCCGATGGAGATGGGGCGGTTTCCTGGGAAAGTCTGGGTCGTGTCGCACAAGCCGGTCGCTGTGGCGGCGGGGTTGGGAATGATGGGCATTCACCGCAACGTGATTCATGAGAAGTTCGGCAATTTCATCCTGCTCGGGACCATCTTATTGGATGCCGAGGTTTCAGAGACGAGCCAGCCGATCAACTACAACCCCTGCTTGGGATGCAAACTATGCGTGGCTGCATGTCCTGTGGGGGCCATCTCGTCGGAGGGAGACTTCAACTTCTCGGCCTGCTACACCCATAACTACCGCGAATTCATGGGGGGCTTTACCGACTGGGTCGAGCAGGTGGCCGACAGCAAGAACGCCCGCGACTACCGCGGTCGGGTAAGCGACGCGGAGTCGGCATCAATGTGGCAGAGTCTGTCCTACGGGGCGAACTACAAGGCGGCATACTGTCTGGCGGTCTGCCCGGCCGGCGAGGACGTGATCGAACCGTTCCTAACCAACCGGAAGACCCATCTCAAGGAAGTCGTCAAGCCCCTTCAGGAGAAGGAAGAGACGATCTACGTCAACAAAAACTCCGACGCCGAGGATCATGTCGCGAAGCGGTTTCCCCACAAGACAATCAAGCACGTGGGCAATACGCTGCGGCCGAACACCGTCGAGGTTTTTCTGCCGAATGTCTTCCAGCCCGGCAAGTCGGCGGGAGTGAATGCCACTTTCCACTTCACGTTTACCGGCCAGGAGCAGCGGCAAGCAACCGTCGTGATTCAGGAACAAAAGCTCAGCGTGAAAGAGGGGCATGTCGGCCAGCCCGATCTTCACGTCACAGCCGATTCGCAAACATGGATCGGCTTTCTGCGCAAGGAACGAAACGTGATCTGGGCACTGCTGCGGCGGAAGATTCGGCTCGACGGCCCACTCAAGCTGCTGGTGGCGTTTGGAAAGTGTTTTCCCCAGTAAGGTCGAGCGCGATCGCGGGACACTTCCAAGACTGCTTGCAATTCCGATAGCGGCGAAATTGCCAACCGTCATTGGTTTTGGAGTTCTATTCGACGCCGTATCACTGCATCCCAGCCTTGAATTCCGGTCAGAAAGAGTTCAAACGACGTCTTGTCGTCCCGACTACGACGTAAACACAAATCCCGCCATCGGTTGCAAAAGCAACTGCTGGCGGGATTTGAACTTTTTGGCCGTCGCTGTGTATCGGGGGCCGAGAGCGAACGGGCGGCACACGCCACTCACGATTCTCAGCGATCACATTTCTCCCAGCACTCCGTCGAGCTGTGTGTAGCTCACTTCCATCCCGTCGGTCATGCCCGTTGCGAACGCCGCGTCGCGGTCGGCCTTCGAGGCGTATCTGATCGTGGTCGTCACGTTGGTAATGCCGTTGGTCTCCTGGAACGTGACGGTGATGATCGATGGTTCGCCTCCCATGGAAACGCCCAGGTCTCCGGCATCGAAGACTTGCGTATGCACGATTCTCGCGTGCGGAATGACCTCCAGAACCTCTCCAGTGAATCCAAACTCCTGACCGTTCTCATCGCTGCGCCAGCGCCAGCGATACTTTCCGCCGACGCGCATATCCATCTCGCAGACCGGCATCGACCAACCGGCATGGCCCCCGCACCAGCGACGCATCAGGTCCGGTTCCATGTAGGCCCGCCAGACCAGTTCGACGGGTGCATCGAAGCTGCGCTTCACCAGCACTTCGGTATCTGACGGCAGACTTGCTTCCGCGGGTTTCATTTCCTTCGCTCCTGTTTCTCGGCTTGCTTTAACTCAGCCAGCAACGCATCGAGCCGTTTGTAGTTGCCTTCCCAAATCTCCTGCACCTGCTCCAGCCAGTCGGTCACGGCCTTGAGTCGCTCAGGCACCAGCATGCAGGGCCGCAACTGAGCGACGCGGCGACGCGAAATCAGCCCCGCAGATTCCAGCACTTTCAAGTGCGAGGAGATTGTGGGTTGCGTCAGCGAGAAGTGGCCGACGAGGTCGGACACCGATGCCTCGCCACGGGCGAGACGCACGACAATTTCGCGTCGGGTGGGATCGGCAAGGGCTGCAAAGGCCCGGTCCAGCTGTGCCATAATATATAGATTATCGTCTATATAGACAGACGTCAATTCACTGCGAACATTGGTCGCGGTGGCCCAGGAGAGTTTTGAATCGCAGGCCGCCGGGTCGAAAGCCAGCATGAGGGCGCCGGCGGAAAGAGGGAATACTGGATTGCACTCACTCCCTTTTCGCCTCGTTCGCTGCTTTCGCGGTTCCGTTCTGAATCTCTGTCCGTGGCTTCCGTGTATTCCGTGGTTCCCAGGCGACTCGCACAGGTTGGCATCTTCTGTTGGTCAGCAGCATTGTGTGGATTTGAATCATGATCGAACGTCGTAATCGTCGTGGCACGGAACAGCGGCAGACAGCCGCGCGCCGGAACGTTCGGCGAAATCGGACGGCCAATCAGGCTTCGCGGGTGGCAGCCGTCAATCGGTCGCAGGCGACACACAACCCGGCGTTGGATCGGGAGGGGCAGCCGGTCAAGTTCGTCAAACTGACCGATATCTCCAAGGCGGCCGCGGCGCGGACGAACGTGCAGCGCGCCAGTTCGCCAGCGAGTACGCCTCCTCGCCGGTGCTGCATGCCGCCGAGGGCGTCCCCGAAGCCATGAACGAGCAGTGGGAGCAGTACACCCACGAGCGGATGCTCGACGTGCTCGCACGCTCGCGGCAACGGCGGCTCGATACGGGCGTCAACGAGCTGTTCGCCGGCGTTGAGGTCTGGTGTCGCCCGAACGGCCCGCTCGACGACGTCACCATCCTGGGCCCGCAGGTCGCCGCTCGCTGACGAGTGCGCGGACAGGCCGAGTTCCGAGTCAGTCCCGGAACGATCATCATTGCCGCAGTTCTTCGTCCGGGGCCTTGCCCAGCGGCCAGAGCTCGAAGCGGCGAACGAACATTTCGGCCTGCTCGGTCTGGAGGAGCAGCTTGCCGAAATCCGGGCTGGCTTCAAACGCCTCGTTCACTTCCACGCCGTTCACCTTGTAGAGCAGGTGATCGCCGTCGGCGATGACCTCCAGCCGCGTCCACTCACCGAGCGGACTTTCGACGTCGTCTTTGCCGCGGAACCCGATCTTGTCCTCCCAGTCCGGGTCGCGGCCGAACCAGTTGATGCGGCCGCTCGAGATCGTCACCCGCTCGCCTCCCCGCATCCATACCTTCTCGCCGTCGCGGTCGGTCGTGATCTCCGCCGTCACCGAGGTGGGGAACACCTGGCCGGTGACGGGGTCCGCGCCGGTCAACACCAGAATGTCGCCGACGCCCCCTTCGATGATCTGCGCCTCGATCGAAGCCATCCAGGTATTGCTGTAACCGCCGTCCGGTCCCCAGCAATGCACGAGCACTCCGGAGTCGCGCGTGCGGTCCACCCGGTTGCCCCACGTCTTTTCACCCCACTTGAACTCCAGGATCATGTGGTAATCGCGGTAAGCCTGATTGGTGATCAGCCCGCCGTAGCCGTCGCCCGAGATGTGAATCATGCCGTCGTGGACCGTGAAGATCTTCTTTGGATCGGCGTACTCGGAATCGCGGATCCAGGTGTAGAAGCCCTCCAGGTTTCTACCGTTGAACAGTTGGATCGGACCGTCGGTCGGCTGGATGGCCGTCTCGCGTGACGGAGGTTCGGCCGGGTCGCCGGGCAGCTCGCGGATCGAGATATTGCGATAGGCGACCGGATCGTTGTGCCCCGCGAAGCCGAAATGTCCGCTCTTGCGTCGCGCTCCGGCCGGCACGTCGCCGTCCTTCGACTGCTGCACTTCCGCCAGGTCGGCATCGAGAATCGTGAAGCCGTTCAGCTCCACTTTGATTGTCGAGCCGCGCACGGTGACCTGCTGGAAGTTCCACTCGCCGACCGGCCGCAGGTAGCCGCGGTGCGCCGGCGCCAGGCCATACACCGAGCCGTGGTACTGGCGCGGATCGAGTTCGGCATATCTGGGATCCTCGGAGTCCAGCACCTGCAGTTCGAGCCCTGTGATATGCGGCTGCCCTTCACCCGGGTAGCGAATCGCGAGTCCGTTGTTGCCCCCCGGCGGCAGCTTGAACTCGAGCCGCGCAACAAAGTCGGAGTAGTCCTTCTCCGTGAAGATCGTCCCTCCTTTCCCCTCCTTGCAGCGGAGGGCACCGTCCACGATCTCATGATTCTCCAGGTCGCCGCTCCAGCCGGTGAAGTCCTTCCCGTTAAAGATGCTCTCGAACGCCTCGACCTCCCCCTGCCGGCTGAGGATCTCGTTGGCCTCGTCCGCGGGGATCTCCCTCACGTAGATGTTGCGGAAGTAGAGGGTGTTGCCGTGGTTCTGCAGCTCGATCTGGCCGCGCGGGTCGATCGGCCGGTCTCGCTCCCACAGGTTCTCCATCACGACGTTGTCCGCCACCAGTTGATCATTCAGCTTGATCGTGACCTGTTCTCCGACCATGCGGATGTAAAACGTGTTCCATTCGCCGACCGGGTTGTCAGCCTTGACCAGCGGAAAGCGCGGATGGTCCTGATTGTTCCAGAGCGACCCGGACCCGTTTTCGGCTCCGTGGCGGAAATAGTCCTCGAATTCCGTGTCCCAGATCTGCACCTGCGGACTGCCGCGCAGGTAGATGCCGCTATCGCCTCCTTTGAGGATCTTCCAGTCGACGTACAGCTCGATGTCGCCGTAGTCCCGTTCCGTGCACAGGCTCTGGCCCTTGCCGTCGAACGTGAGGATCCCGTCGACGACTGACCAGTGGGCGCGCATCAGCTCATCCGCTTCCGCCTGAGCGGCCGCCAGTTCCTCCGCCGACATCGCGGCCCGTGTCTTCGGATTCCCGACCAGCCCCTTCCAGCCGGTCAGATCCTTCCCGTTAAAGAGCGGCGTGAATCCCTCCGGAGCCTCGGCGCGCGCCGAAACCGGCGATTGAAGAATCCCCGTCAGCAGGACCAGGATCGACGCGGCGGCAGAACTTCGTCGAGTTGTTCGAGTCATCGTTGATTTCTGCATGGTGCTGGATCGTGCGTGTCGTCAGGACACTCCGCCACAGTTGGCGATGGAATGAGAGCTACAGCGTACGATTGTTGGAGATTCTCCGCCCGACATCCAGTCACCGATCCCACAACGGGCTGGAGGACATCCGCATCGGCAACTGCAGTTCGACCCCTCGGAGTGCTACGATGCCCGTCCACGTCGAACAGGCGGACGTGGCCTGGCAACGAGTCGAAGCAAAGGCCGGAAATGGTGCTCACGAATCGGTTCTGCTTTAACGCGAGACTCGGTCCGCAAGCCGCGTCGCTCAACGCCGGCTCAATATCGGGCAGATGCCTCTGGATGGCCGCTTTCTTGTTTCTCGGATTCTTGCTGCCGTGTCTCACATCGCATCCTGTACGCGCCGTCGAACTCCGGCAGGTCGTCTCGCGCGAGCATCCGGCGATCACCGGCGCCGGCCAGGGACTTGACGTCGGTCCCGACGGAAACGTGTACGTCTATGGCGGCCGAGACGGCGAAGGCTACGTGCTGCGGATCAGTCTCGACGGCCGGCAGAAGTTCGGCGCGCGCACCACCTACGCGGTCACTGGAGTCGCCGCCGGGAATGAGGGGACGTTTGCGACCTCCAATGCCCACTTCGCAAAGTCGGTCAGCGTGTACGGCTCGGATGGCGTCGCGATCGGCAAGGTCGGAGGGTTCACTGGCAATGACGAGGTTGGCTGGGACGGGCCGGGAACGATCGAAGCCGGATCGAGCGGTGACTTCTTTGCACTCGATCAGCACGCGCGGCGGATCGTCCGCATTGACGCCGGGGGACGGATCGTTCGCAGCTATCCGCTGACGGCGAGGGTCACCCCCGGTCAGCCGCGACTGTGGACCTATGGCTTCCGCGTCCACGAGCCGTCTGAGCAGTTCTACCTGATCGTCGGCAATCAGATCGAATGCCACGGCTTCGAGGGCGACCTGCGCTGGTCGGTCCCATCACAGATCGGCGGAGACCCCTGGGGCGGATTCTCGGGAGGCTTCGATGTTGATGCGGACGGACGGCTGTACGTCTGCAACGGCCTGGATGCGACCATTCACCTGTTTGATGAGGGGGGACGGCCGGCGGGCGAGTTGATGCTCGAGATGGAGGATCGAACGGCCGGTCCGCAGCGGCGGATCAGTCATCTACGTGTCGCGGACGATGCGCTGGTGATCCGGCAGCAGTCCGACACCGAGGTGTTCCAGGTCTACGATCGACTGACAGGCGCGTTTCGCCACGCGGTCAGCATCGAACACGAACGGCTGACGGTCAGCTATCCGGAACCGGTGTGGATCGCCGGCGAGGACGTTTCATTGCAGATTCAGTTCGACGCCGCAGGCCGCGACGTCGCACCTCGGCTCGCGGCCTGGATTCGGCCGCTGGGAACGGTCGAGTTCGAACAGCTCGCCGTCACCGGACAACGTGCCACCGTTTCCGCTGATCTCTCGGGATTGTTTCACTTGCGAGTCGGCTCCGGCCTCGGCGGCAGTGAGTCGGAATACCAGGTCGACTCGGTCATTGAGATCCGCCCGCCCGACGCGGCGGGGTCGATCTCCATCTATACGCTGCTGAACCGCCGCTCCTGGCGCCGCGGCGAACCGATTCCGTTTGCCGTCCGCTGCCGAACTACGGACGCCACGCGTGCTCCTGCCGAAATCGAGATTCGACTCCTCGACCGTGATGGCGGCGAGCATCACCGGCAATCCATGGGGATGAGCACCAACGAGGTCGTCTCGATCGAGCTTCCGCCCGAACTCACTGCCGATCTCGAACCGGGGGACTACCGGCTCACGGCGCTGTTGCCCGGCTGGACGATCGCGGACCAGCATCTGGCGATCGGTGATGGCAAGATCGGGGACGGCGAGTCCCGGTTCTACCATGTGCGGCACGGCGACTATTCGCTGGCGTATCCCGACGTCGCCTACTTCAACGCGCCCGAGCGAATCGCGCGGCACGTCGCCGCTGCCGGTCGAATCGGCGAGAACCTGTTTGTCGATCGGCTGGGACACAATACGGGTCTGGGCGAACTGGAGGCCTCCCTCCGCGATGCCGAGCTGATCGCACGGCTTGCCGCGGACCCTGTTGCCGTGGCGCCCGAGAAGGCGGAATTCGAGAACCGCATCCTGCAGACGATCGCCGCTTATGGCGCCGCCGGGATCGAACAGCGCGCCATCCTGCTCTACATGGATGCCGGGCTCCCGCTGGGGACGCTGTTTGATCAGCGGCCTCCCGACCAGATGGAGCAGAACGTCGCAACCGTGACGCGGCGACTCGCCGACTATCCCGCGTTCGGCGGATGGAGCTGGGCCGCGAACTGGTGGATCGAAAAGCGGGGCGCAGAGCTGGCGGCCTCACCCGAGGAACGTGCGGCGTACGAGGCCGCGCTGAAAGGCGCCCACGAGGAGGGCCATTGGGATCCGGTACTCGAGACCGTGTCGAATCGCTGGATCCAGCAGGCCGTAGAAGCAGAGCAGCGGTTGAGCGCCGCGATGCAGCGCGCTCTCGAACAGGCGGCAACCCCTGACGTGGAGCATCCCCGCGGCCGGCGCGATCTCGTCAGCGCCATGACCGGCCCCTATCGGCAGCCCGGCATCATTCCGCCGATCACGTTCGCCAACGCCGACGAGGTGGACCTGCACTTCCAGGCCGAACAGATTCAGTGGCCGATGATCTCGGCCCATAACGTCGATTTCTACCGGCGGCCTGGCAAGCCCGCCTGGGGCCATCCCGAACTCTGGAACGACGACGGCACGGGCGCGCAGATCCTGTCCAGCGCGCTGCAGATGGTCATGCGCGGCGCGGACGGCGTCGGCCAGTCCGGCTCCACGAAAGGATTCGCTGCGCCTCCGTCCGACCCGCGCGGCATGGGCCCCGGCGCGACCAGCGTTCATCGGCGGCTCAACGCATGGCTGGCCGCGTACGGCCCCTGGCTCGCGGAGACTTCGGCGGTCGATCCGATTGCCATCCCGGTCTCCACGCGAATGATGCGGCTGGAACTCGGCTGGCAGGGGATCGGCGGATTCTATTTCACTCGACTGTTCGAGGCCTATAACGCCTGTCTGCGAGCGCACCGGCCGGCCACGTTCCTCTTCGCCGAGGACTGCACCCCTGAGAGTTTCCGGGACTATCGTGCGGTGCTGCTGGTGAGCCAGACGGTCGAGCTGGATCCACCGCTGCAGGTTGCATTGCAGACCGCCGCCGACGCCGGCCTTCCGATCTATACCGACCCAACCTGCCGGACTGAGTTGCTGGCGGGACTTTCTCCTCGTCCGCTGGAGATCGACTTCACGCACATCGAGCGGGACCATCATGTGCTCAACGATGACAGCGCCTTTTGGCGTTATCGGGAGACCATGCTCGCACACGCGGCAGCTCTCGAGAGTGCCTGGGGCGAATTGATCCCACCCATTGCCGACTGCGACCGGCCCGAAGTCCTCCTGACCGAGCGACGCTACGGAGACGTTCGCTTACTTTGGGCCGTGAACGACACGGCGATACCGCTCGAGCCCGGCCAGTTGTGGCGCGTAAGTCTCGCCGCGGGGAGCCGCATGCCGGTCGCCGACACGCTTCACTGGCCGGCCGCCGAGGGACGTCAGGTGGTCGAGCTGTTCTCCGGTGCCCGCTCTGATGGTCCCTCCCTCCAGGTCGACCTGATCCATGCGCCCGCCCGCGTGTTTGTGGCGCTCCCTCCGGAAGTCCCGGCCGATTCGCTGTCTCAGTATGTGCCGCGGACTGCTGCGATACTCGAGACGGAGCCGTTCGCGGCGCGGCTGCGCGATCTGTGCATCAGCGACGATCAGCAGACGGCGCTCGTCACCGCGGCGGGCTGGGATCGCAACGCATTCTCGGTCGATCTGTTATCTGGAGAGGTCACCCGGCAGCAGCGGATCGGCCATCACTTCGCCTACGCGCCGCAGTCGACGCCGACCGGCTTCGCGGTGCAGGGCTACGATCTGAATACGTCTGAAGGGTATCACCTGTACCTGCTGAATCCCGCGACCTCCCTGCCGGAGCGGCGCGTCGCACTGTTCGGTCTTCCCAAGCGCGGCACAAGTTGGGCCAGCGCACGTCAGTGGCAGGAACCCATCAACCAGTTTGCCGTCGCGCCTGACGGCAGCTGGATCGCGTCGGCCGGAGACCTGGGCCTCGCCGTCTGGTCTCGCGACGGGCAGTTGCGATGGTCCGACCAGTGGTGGGCAAGCGAGCGCCGCCGCCCGCTGCTGGCCCCCCTCGGCAACGAAGCACTGGTGTCGCTCGAAGGAAACATCGCTGCCGCCCGCAGTGCAGCCGGCGGTGAGGTTCTCTGGACCCATCAGCTCGGTGAGTCCGGCCGCCTGACGGGCGCAGTCGCCACCCCGGATGGCCAAACGTTGGCAATCCTCTCCACCGATAATGGAGGCCGCGTGTTCATCCTGCGCAACGGCCGGCTCGTCAACTCCCTCGCTACGCTCGCCGACGAACTGGTCCTGTCTCCCGACGGGTCGCTGGCCGCCGTGACGGACGACAATCAACTCAAGCTGTTCGACTCCGCCCGCGGACTGGTGTGGAGCATCACCGCAGACGACATCCTCCGCGCTCCGCGCTTCGACGCCCCCGGCCGCCGGATCGTCGCCGGCAGCGAACTCGGAACCCTCTACGTAATGAACACCGACGGCCAGGGGCTGCTGGAGAGAGACTGCGGCGCGCTGCCGGTCGCACGCTGGCTGGACGACGGCGGACTTCTGGTCGCCAACTGGATGGGCCGGCTCACGCGGCTGGACTCGCAATTCGAGCCCCGCTGGTCGATCGTCCTGTCGAGCGACGCCGCTCCGGATCCGGACAGATTCCTCGCTGCCGATGAGATGCCGACGAGCCGCATTTCCGACTGGGGAAACAGCGCGGCCGAACCCGCGCCGCTGGCCTCGAATCTGCTCGCGGAAACCGAGGCGCTTATCGAGGCGTGGTGCGATCCGCCCACGCACGGCGACCCACGCACATGGCAACACGACGTCAACGGGCTCCGTGACGCCGACCCGGCGCCGCCAGCGGCGCCCTGGCTGGAGTGGTCCGACATCAGCTACCTCGACTCCGGCTGGCGGGAGAAGCTCGCCGTGCAGGTGGATACGTTCCGCTCGCAGCTGCGCGTCACGGGCATCACGATCGTCGAGGATCCCGACCATCCCGAATCGTGGACGCGCGACATGCGGCTGCAATGGTGGGACGCGGGTTCCGAAGTCTGGCAGGACGGTCCCTATCTGCTGTACGGCGGAGACGACCCGACGCACACGCACTGGTTCAATCAGCCCGTCGAGGCCGCCCGATTCCGATTTGTCTCCACCGGAGGCGCGTCATGGCCTGTTGGCAATATCCGCTGGGGCGAGCTGGTGTTCCACGGCGAAGCGACAGGACCGTCGCATCCTGATGCCGTCGCCAATCGCCCCGTCGCCGTGCTCTTCGACGAACGCGAAGTCGACCTCCGGAGTCTGATGACTCACGGCGATCATCCCTTCGAGTTCCGCTACGACGATGCGTTCTCCGGCGGAAAGTGCCTGGCTCTTTCCCGGGCCGGCGCCACCGCGCCGCACTGGAAGCCGCCGTTCGGTCATGTCCTGCCGAACTGGGATTTCTCCATCGTCGAGGAGCCTCGCCAACCGGGTGAATACCGCTGGCTGGAGTTCGCCTGGAAGGCCTCCTCCGCCGAAACGACTGGCCTGACGCTGCGGCTGGGGCCGCATCACGGCGGCGGAGTCTCCCTCACCGCCGGCCAGGCCGCAGCCTTTGAAGGCGCAATCGAAGACTCCCAGGCTGCCGCACCGCCGCACGAGTGGACGACTATCCGCGTCGATCTCTGGGAACTCCACCGCCGTGAGCCGTTCGCGATCCGCAGCCTCTCGCTGGGCGCGACCGGCGGCGGCGGGCTGTTCGACAACATCCGCCTTGCACGTAGTCCCACGGACTTAGACTGACCGCACAATCTGCTTTTGCGCGGATCAGGGCGGTTCAGACTCAACTCAGCGCGTCGCAGGCGGCAGTCGCACTCCGCCGGGTTGCAATTGCGTCAGTGACTCCGTCCCCTGCTCGCCGGGTTGAATTGCACCCGTTTGCAGCCCGTACGACCAGCGCCGGTACTGACCAGCCTCCGACCTCCGGCGCGATTCGTCGTACCGCCGCCTGGCGAAGTGTTCCAGCGTAAAGGCAATCCGCTCGTAGGCCGTCGCCAGGTCCTGCACGTCGAAACCGGATTGAGCCAGGAACGCCGCTTCATCGAACGGTTCGACAGAGTCGGCCTGGGAACCTTCCTCGACCAGCAACGCGGCGGCCCGCTCCGCGGCGGCGCGACCCAGCGTCAGATATCCTCGCAGCGTCGGGTGCACATTGTCATGGATGACCGTGCGGTCGAGCAGGCCAGTCGTGCTGACGGCCGAGAGTTCGTCGGCGGCATCGATCAGCGGGACTCTCTCCTGGTGGGCAACGTCGACGATGCACTGGCGGTAACCTGAGGGAGCCTGGCAAGGGTGACCGTCGCAGTCGATGGCCGCTCGGAACGACTGCTTCGCTTCCGGAATCCTGTCCTGAGCCGCGAGCGCTTCCGCCAGGCGGAAGTGGAATTCAGCAAACCCGGGATCATCGCTGAGCAGGGCGCGATAGACCTGTTCCGCGTCCGGCCAGCGCTCGGCCCGTTCCAGTCGGCGGCCCGCGGCCAACTGGCCAAGGATCTCGGCTTGTCCCTCCTCGCTGAGCGGCACGCGGCTGTACGATCGATTCGGCTCGAACGTCCCCTCGCCGTACGCCGGCACGAACCAGATCATCTCGATCCCCTCATGCCGGGCGCTGCGAGCGAATTGCGTCAGGGTCTGCCGGAACCGTTCCAGGCGTTGCTGCGCAACCCGGTCCGAGAATAGCCGCGAATCAAACAGCCGTTGACCGTCGCTGAGCCGTTTCCGACTGGAAAAATACCGCGGCTCTGTGATGCGGGAGAACGCACGATAGGCCGAGGACCAGTCGAAACAGTCGTCGAGCAGCGGGATGTTGCTTTCCGGCCGGATGGCATCGATGTCCACGTCAAAGAAGACTTCGTTGTGCCCCGTATACAGCAGGATCAGATCTGGTCGGGTCGGAACCCGCCGCAGTTCGGAGATCGCCCTTTGAAGGTTGATGCCGTTCAGCGCCACGTTCTCCACTGTGAACGCCCGGTCCGGAAACCGTGAGGCGAGTCGCGCGCGGCAGATCGTCGCGATATCGACCTTGGGCTGGTACGGAAATCCGAGCATGGTCGAACCTCCGATGGCGACGATCCGAAACTCGTCGGCGGATCGCCGGTTTGAGGACCAGTGTTCCGGCAGCTCGACAACCGGGTCCGGCAGAGGACGCTCGATGATTCGAGTGCCTGCCTCCGTCAGGGAGATGAAGATCGTGGTCGCGAACCACCAGCGGACCCAGACCGGCGCACGCCGCGCGGAGACCCGCCGCCGCAACCACATGGCAACCGCCACCAGTCCTCCACACGCGACCACCCAGCCGGCCGCGATTCCCAGCCGCAGGAGCAGGTCCAGTGCGATCCAGCACGCATGTCGCAATTCCGACCGCATCGACAGCAGGTTGACCTCGATCAGCACGAGGCACAGCGCCAGGAACGCGGTGATCTGTGCGATGCCGCGCGGCCGACCGCGCCGGACTACGATGATGCACATGCCGATCAGTGCGGCGACAGGACCCCACCACCCGATCTCGTAGTGGAGCGGCAGCAGTAGCGGCCAGTCCTGCCCCAGCTCCACAACGCACTGCAACGCCACCAGCAGCGCCGTGAACGCTGCTGCGGCGCGCACCGGGCCCGCAGTGGACCGACCGGACGATCGTTCAGACGGATTGCGCTGGAAGATCTGGATGCGGCGCAAAGGTGCGATCAATGGTCAGGAGGGGGCGCGTAGTCCGCTTCAAACGGGCGAGCAACTCAGCGGCCGCGCTCTGCCGCTATGCCTGTTCAACTGTAATAACGCCCCCGTGGCTCTGCCAAATTGCTTCACAGGCTGATGCGCGGCGATTCGAACGCCACAAGGAAAGCAGAACACCATCAACTTCGAAACTCACCCCCTTCCGTCAATGCATCCGCGAACTCCATCACTGACGGGAATCGGTCCGCAGGTTCCTTCTCCATCGCCCGCCCCACGACCGCATCGAGCCGGCGAGACACCCCGTCGCGCAGTCGCGACGGGGGAGGGCAGGGGGTCAGCGATAGCACCTGCGCAATGACATCCGCCCGATTCCGTCCGGAATACGGCGCTGATCCGGTGAGCAGCGTCGAGAGCGTCGCGCCTAAACCGTACACGTCGGTCCGCTCGCTGATCTCGCCAAACGCATCCGACAGTTGTTCAGGCGCAAAGTAAGCGGGAGTGCCTCCGTTGGGCTGCAGTGACTTCTCGGTGCCGATCCGGCTGAACCCGAAGTCCGTCAGAAACAGGTGCCCGTCAGGGCGGACCAGCAGGTTGGCCGGCTTGACGTCGCAGTGCAGTATTCCAGCGGCGTGAGCGGAGTGCAGGGCGTCGGCGGCGGAGAGGGTCAGTTCGATCGCACGGGAGGTCGACACAGCACCTTGCTTGATGAGCTTTTGTACGTCGCCCCCGTCGATCCAGTCAAACACGAGGAACGGCGTGCCCCGCTGAAACTGGCCGACACCTCGCAGCCGGACGATGTGCGGGTGCTGCAGCCGCTGTGCGACCGCCGCTTCGTTCAGCAGGCTCCGCACTCCCCGGCGATCCGCCCACAGCCGCTTCCGCAGGACTTTGACGGCAACCGGCGTCCCGGTCGCGATCTGCTCCGCGCGATACAGCTTTGCGATCCCCCCGGAACCGGCGAGTTCACGAAGCTGGATGTCGTTGAAGTCGATGCGAGCGATGTCCGCGCCAGGTTCCGGCAGCCGCTCGAATGGCTCGTGGTCTGCCGCCTCGGACGCCCGCCGATCCAGCGTCGGCAGCTCGACCCGGTCGATGCCGCCGCGCGCGACAATCTCCTGACGCACCCGTTCCATCGCTCGCCGCACCGTGCGGTCGGTGCATCCCAGTTCGGCCGCAATGCCCGATGGTGTCCGGCCCTGAAGCCGGAGTGACACGATGTCGCGGTCCCCTTTCGGGAGCCGGCCGAGAATCTGGTCGAGTTCCTCTTCAAGCACAACGGCTTGTTCCGGTGCAGGATCCCCCGAGATAGCCGCGGCAAGCAGTTGGAAATCGGCTTCGGTTTCGCGGCGGATGGTCTGCCGCTGCGACTGATGCCGTTCGGCCTGCCGCGCCAGCTTGCGCAGCGTGAGCACAACCAGCAGCGGCCACAGATCGTCCGAGTCCGGCGCCGCGACGCGTCCGTCACCGGCCGCGACGAAGAAACTGCGAAACGCGGACAGCACGATGTCCTCGGCATCGACGCGACGGGCCAGCCTCCGGGAAAGCCGGGCTCGCACAAGGGCCGTCAGCCTGGCCACGTAGCGGTCGAACAGCACGGTCGCGGCCGACTCGTCGCCGGTGTGCCAGGCATCCAGCAGACGGCGATTGGACTCGGGATTCGACACAGTTGCGCCCCAATATCGCAAATCCTACTCCAATCGGGGGATTCCATGTCCGCTTTGGGGTGCCGATTCTCATCTACGAAGCGAACCCGTCTCGAAATCAGGAAGGAATCACCTCATGGCCTACGTCGTTACGGAGCCCTGCTTCAACTGCAAGTACACGGACTGCGTCGTCGTCTGCCCGATGGAGTGCTTCTACGAAGGGGAGTCGATGCTCTTCATCCATCCGGACGAATGCATCGACTGCGGCGCCTGCCTCCCGGAATGTCCGGTGGACGCAATCTATTTCGAGGAAGACGTGCCGACGGACTGGCGGCCGTATCTGCAACTGAACCGCGAGATGGCGCCCAAGTGCAATCGCATCACCGAGAGGAAGCAGCCGCTCGCAGGCGGCGCATAACCGGCGCAAACCTGTCTTGCGCTCAATACGAGTCGTAATACTCTGCGAGGCTTTATCGCATCCACACCAGCAACCATGTCATCACTGAAAACATGGCGGTGATGAGCACGCCCAATACGAGGCACGCGATACGGGCCACCGTGACGTTCTGCGTTCCAATCATGCTCATCCACTTCTCGCCCGACGGGCCCTTCAAATACTCAGTCGGAGCAGCGGCGCACGCGAGGCACATCCCGAGAGCCGACCCCGCCGCCCCCAGTGAAAAGGGGGCGACAAGGACCCCGACCCATGCCTTTACGGATTCGATCTCGGAGATATGCATCAGCCCATAAATAGAACCACCAAGGCCCAGAATCACCCCGGGAATCGCGAAGATCACTTGGAAGCGCCGAATTTGAGTCCCGTAACCGTCGTTCTCTTCGGAATCCATGTTGATGCCCCCGACTGCTGTTTGCACCACCCCGGCATGCTTCGGCTGATCACGAATCGTACTCGGAACTCGAATATTCGTCCTCATCGCTCGCGACGCAGTCCAGTACCCGCCAGCGCCTTTTGATCTTAGTGCGCCGGGATTAGACTCAAGGTCCCGCACATCGAGGATTACGTTATGACGTCGCGAGCTCTCAAACGCTTTAGCAACATACTGATCCCTCGACAGCTTTCTTCAGGACTCAGCACGACATCGTGGTGCGTGCTGCTGGGAGCCGCAGTTTCAATTCTCGCCACTGCGGACATGCCGGCCGCCGCCGGCGAACTCGAAGACCAGCTCGCCGCAATCTGCCGCGCGCACGACGTGCCGGGAATCATTGCGGCTTCGATCGGCCCCGAAGGCATCATTGAGTCAGCCTCGTCGGGCGTGCGCAAGCGCGGGACCGATGACGAAATCGCGGCGGACGATCAGTTTTCGCTGGGTTCCAACAGCAAGTCGTTTACTGCGACGCTGGCGGCCGCGCTCGTCGATGAAGGCGCCATCGGCTGGTCCACGACGATTGCCGAAGTCTGGCCCGACCAGCCGGTCCACGACGGCTTCAAAGAGGTCACGCTCGAGCAACTCCTCGCGCACACGGGAGGACTCCAGCGCGACCTGCCCTTAACCGGGCCTGAGTGGTCGAGTTTCTTCGCCGAACGCTACAAACCGGAGAAGGAACGGGAGCGGATGTGCTTCCTGCTGCTCACCAGAGCGCCCGCAGGCACAGTCGGCGACCATGACTATTCCAACCTTGGCTATGTGATCGCCGCGGCGATGCTGGAGGAACGGGGCGGGCAGCCGTTTGAGCGATTGATGCAGGATCGGGTGTTCAAACCGCTCGAGATGACGAACACGGAGTTCTACTCGGCGGCAAAGTTCCGACGCACGAATGATTCAGTGTTGTGGGGACATCGGTCCGATAGCGGCGACCCCATCAAACCGGGGGAACCGGGCGCGGAGAATCCCACCGTCTACGCCGGCTGTGGAACAATCCGCACGACGATCGAAGACTGGGCGAAATACATCGCCTGGCATATGCACGAGTCCGCCGCTCCCGTCCTCACAGCGGACGAGACCATTCAACAGTTGCATAAGGGCGTCGCCGATCGCGGTGCGCCGGGACAGTCGTACGGTTACGGCTGGATCTGCTTCGATTCCCGCTTCGGCCGGACCCTGCAGCACGCAGGCAACAATACCAACCAGTTCTCGCTCGTCTGGCTGATGCCGGACGCCCACAGGGCCACGCTCGTCGTCACCAACACCGGTCAGGACCACGCGTTCACAGCCTGCGATGCAGCCACTGCCGCACTGATGCGCAGCCCGGCCTTTGAGTGACTAATCAGTCCATGTGCCATCGCTCATCGGGATGACGGCGAGCACGGGGGATGGCTGTCAGTTGCACGATTGCACCCCCGCGTCTCGGCGGTAGCCTCCTCCCTGCGCACTCCTGAGCGCAACCACACCCGCTCGGTTAGGCAACCGCATCATCGGTCTCAATCGTCCGGACCGGGTGACTTCCCATCGACCAGCTTTTCGCAGGTTCCGGTAACTTTGCATCAACTTGGCGCCAACTTCTCGCCCTCCCCCCACCCCCGCACAAGTTGCGAAGTTGCACAGTTGCCCGACCCCGCAGCACCCCGCCGCGCAACCGGGCGAGCCCCTCCCTGATACCAACTCTGTTGAACTTCACGGCGACATGCCTCAACAATGATGCAATCTCAATCCACGACCCACGAACGCGCCATGCCACTGACACACTGCGGGCTGCTTCTGTTGTCGTTGGCCGCCACACAGGCGTTGCCGGCGGCCGAAACCCCGACGCGTCCCAATGTGCTGTTTCTGCTGACCGATGATCAGCGGGCCGACACCATCGCAGCGCTCGGCAACGAGCACATCCGCACGCCGCACCTCGATCGCCTCGCCCGCGAGGGGTTCGTCTTTCGCAATGCGTACTGCATGGGCGGCACGCAGCCGGCCGTCTGTCTGCCAAGCCGCTTCATGATTCACAGCGGCATGTCGCTGTATCGACTTCAGGGAGTCGAGCAGCGACCACACTTCGCGCAGACGTTCCGCGACGCCGGCTACGAGACCTGGCATCTCAGCAAACGCGGCAACACCCCACACGCCCTGCATAAGGCCTTCGAGCACTCCGCCTACCTGCAGGACGAACAGGAGCGAGCCGGCGGCTACGCCGGACGGACCGAGGCCGACGCAGCCATTGATTTCCTGGCTGATCGCCGCCAGCGGGAGGAGCAGCGGCCGTTCTGTATGTATATCGGGTTTGCGGGTCCGCACGATCCGCGCGGAACCAATGAGGAGTACCGCGCGCTCTATGACATCGACGCGATCCCGCTCCCGGCGAACTATCGGCCGTATCATCCGTTTGACAACGGCGAGATGCTGATCCGCGACGAGAAACTGGAGGCGTGGCCGAGGACGAAGGATGCGGTGCGGCGGCACCTGTTCGACTACTACGCGATGATCAGCCACATGGATCATCAGGTCGGCCGCATCGTTCAGGCACTGGAGCAGTCCGGCGAATGGGACAACACGATCATCGCGTTCTCATCCGATCACGGTCTGGCGATCGGCAGCCACGGATTGTTCGGCAAGCAGAACGTGTATGAGGATGGAATGAAGGCTCCGCTCATCTTCCGCGGACCGGGAGTGCCGCCAGGCGAAACGGACGCGTTCGCCTACCTGTTCGACATCTATCCCACGCTCTGCAACCTTGCCGGACTCGAAGTTCCGGAGGGGCTCGACGGCCGGAGCCTCGTACCCGTCATCAGCGGGGAGGCCGACGCCGTGCGTGATACGGTCTTCCTCGCCTACCGCGGCGTGCAGCGGGCCGTGCGTCACGGCGACTGGAAGCTGATCCGCTATCCCCAGGTGGATGTGACCCAGCTATTCAACCTGGTCGACGATCCGCACGAGACGCACGATCTCGCCGGAGACCCGTCACGCGCCGAACGTGTCGCTGCGCTGACGGCGCGGCTGCGGGACGAGCAGGTGGCCTGGGGAGACGACCAGCCGCTGGCCGTGGACGATCCAGGCCCGGCGGCCGTGGATGTTGAGACCTTCTTTCCGCGGGCCCGGGAGTAGTGGACGAGTCGGACTTGAGAACGACTTGACTGGATCAGCGGATTAACCCTCGCGGGAAAGGCCCGTCTTATCGGCGGTGTGCGGCCGAATCGGCCGCCGGTGAAACTCGGCTCTTTCCGGTGAGGTGTCTCCATGTCGCGTCTGCTCCGCGGGTTATGTCTGATCGTCGTGGGATGCTCGGCGAGTGCGGCTTCGGCCGCGACCGTCGAGATGGGGGGGATCGTCTGGGAGACCGATCTCGTTTCGGCATACAACGCCTCCCTGCGGGAGGAGAAGCCGATCTGCGTGCTGTTTGTGCGCGAGGGAGACTACTACTGCAACAAGGTCCGGGCGCAGCTGGAAGAGCACAAGCTGCTCGCCCCCTATCAGGACCACGCGATCTTTGTGATCGCGGATCTCGACAAGGACGACGCGGCGGGCAACATTTCGCAGATGGTGGCCAGCCTGAATGTCGAGCTCATCCCGTCACTCGTGCTGATGCGGACTTCGACAACCGCCATCGAGGAAGTTTCGCGCGTCACCGGTCAGTATCCGGTGGACAAGGCGGCCGTCCTGCTCGGACGCCTGTTCGATCCGATCGTCTTTCCTCCGGCGCCGGCCGTTCCAGCCGAGCCGGCCGTCGAGCTTCCGGCAGCGGAACACTCCGAGAATGACGACCAGTCTCCGGCCGACCCGGCAGGGGCTCCCTGAGGAGGCCGAATCCGGTTCGGTAAACCTGCATTGGAAACACAAAACCCGGCGTCGCTTGACGCCGGGTTTTCGCGGTGGACGGCCGCCCGCAATGACTCATTGAGGCAGCTGCAGCAGTTCCGGGTTCGCCGCGGACTTGTTCAGGTCCTGGACCGGCGGAGGCGGCGCGGGCTCCTGATCGCCCGGCATCGGCATGTCGCCGGGTTCTCCAAGATCCTCCTGTGGGAGGACCCGATACGTCGTCGGAGTCGCGACGGGGTATGCCTGGTACTTGGCGTGCCAGTCCATCGGCCGCGGAACCGGCGGGACCATGCCGTTATAAGCGTGCCAGTGCGGCACGTGCTGGTAGTAATAGCCCAGCTGCGTGGTGTCGGTCGGCATGTAGACCATCGGCAGTCGCAACTGCGGCGCCGGAGTGGGCGTGCCGGTCCAGCTGTTGGGGAAGAACTTGTAGTACGGCACCCAGTGACGATGCACGATGTACCGCCCGGGCGGCACCCAGCCGGTGGTGGGCGGCTCGCACTTCTTCCGCTGGTTTGTCCCGTAGGGACCGCTGCCGGGCGGACAGTCGGTAATTCGAACGATGGCCTGACCGTCGTCGGGAATCGGCTCGATTGTCGTGGACGGCAGGGCCGGATCGGCGATGATCGTGACCGGCGGAGTAAGCTCTGCGGCCGGCGCGCGCGACGGCTCTCCGACGGGTTGCAGCAGCGTGTCCTGAGCGGACGCCGCCGTCCCGAACCAGCCGCTGACGGCCAGGCAGAACAGCAGGCGACGGGATGGGATCAACATGACTGGGTCCTTTGTATGGCGTCGGATTGCGCCGTTGCGGGACGGCGGGGTAGATGAAGAGCGAGGAAGGAAGACCGAGGATTGCGGGTTGAGATCGAGGAGTTGAGATCGTCTGTAGATCCGCAATCCTCGATTCTCGATCCTCAATCGTCCTACGGACGGGCGCCGAGCGGGAGCGGGCGGGAGATCGGCGTCAGGCGGCTGGAGGGGACACCCCAACCGTAGTTGTACGTGTGCCGGACAGTGGGCGCGAGCGGGACCGAGACCGGTCCGCCGTAGCCCTGGGCCGCGTACACCTGGCCGTCCCGTCCGTCGAAGTAACCGGGATTGACCGGGTAGACGATCTTGTAGTGGCCGAACAGCGGCTGTCCGGGATCCTTGCCGAACAGCGAGTCGAAGCTGCCGCACATGTCGGCCAGCTTGTCGCCGCAGCCGCTGCACAGATTGCCGCACTTCTCAAAGAACCCGCTGCCGCAGTGCCCGTTACCGCAGGGCCCGCCGCCGGGAGGGCACATGTCGCCGAAGCCCCCCTGCTGGGCGAAGAAGCGGCATTGCGAGCAGTTCGGGTCGAAGATGCCGCCGTGAGCGGGACAGCTCATAGAGACGAATTCTCCCTGGTGTGGGCAGCCGGAACGGCAACCGGACGGGCAGCCCTGCATCGAACCGGCCGGGCAGTTGTGTCCCGGCTCGTTCGCGCATTGCGCCTGCAGGATCGGAGTCGCCTCGACCGCTACGGTATCGGCGATCGGGGCCGGCGCGTCAGCATCCGGCGACTGGGCGCGGATGACCGTTTGGGGCCGCGACGAGATGCGGGCGACGCCGATGGAGTCGTCCGCGTGAACTTGGGCGTGGGCGGCAAGTCCCACGAGCATGCCGACCGCCAGCCGGCACGCGGGCAGAAACGAAAGGCGACTCATGTCAGGGTTCCTGGGTCGAAACGGGTGAACTCGCTCTCGCGGGTGAAGTCGCGCCGCGTCACGCTTGCGGGATGGTGACGCGGACAGGCTTCCGAGAGATCGCGCTGCGAACTATCGCGGCGGGAAGAAGAACTTGGTGAACAGACCGTGGTGAGACTTGTACTTGACCTTCACCTCGGTCCCCTTGACCTTCCACATCTCCCCCTGCTTGACACCGGTGGGAGTGACGATCCAGTGCCCCTTCACTTCGTAGAAGAAGGGAGGGTACATCGCACGGTATTCGTGCGGGTAGAGCATCTCGTGCGGCGCAAGCGCCTGGTTGGTGACGATCGACACGCCGGACCAGGGCGGAGCGTACTGCACCGGCGACGGGTACAGCGGAGCATTCAGACGCGGGTAGACCGTCGGGTTCGGCGTGAACACCGGCACGGCCGGAACCGGCGCCGGTGCGGCGGCGGCTGCCTCGGCGTCGTCATACGCCACTCGCTGCTGGGCGACGGCGGTCTGCTGAATCAGTGTGCCCAGCAGAATGGCAAGCGTTCCAACGACCAGCGCCCTCATTTGGCACCCTCCCTGTGTGATGTGCGTCACCTCATGTGACGCTCTCCGCATCGGCGAATGCCGGCGGCGAACTCGGCTGGTTGAGCGGCCCCCCCAAGGGCCCGAATCGCTCGGCGGCTCCCGCATCGCTCCGGTGAAGGAGCGTTGCGATCGCGCACGTCACGATCCCTCTTCCAATTCGGCTCGTAACGATGGAAGCGCCCAATCATTCCGGTCCGGATGTTCCGGATTCTCCGTCTTTCACAAAGCCGGACTGCTGAAACGGTTGCAACAATCGCCAATTCCGCAGAGCCTCCGCAATCCGTTCCTGTGGCAAACTTCGCCCAGATTGCCGAGTCGCTACAATCGCCGGGGCAGGAGTCGAGGATACGAGGCGTCAAGGAGTCGAGGGAATTCCCCCGCTCAACCTCCCCCCTCGACTCCTCGAATCCTTGACCCCTCGACTCCTCTTCCCGCGGAGGGACCCGTGGCCAAACGTAAACGCCGCTCCAACAAGCAGAACGGCGCCGCCGTCGCTGCCAGCGGCAACGGCGAAATCGACCAGATCCAGTTCGTCTCCATCAGCGACGAGACGCGGCGGCGTTATCTCAATTACGCCATGTCCGTCATCATGGCGCGGGCCCTGCCCGACGTCCGCGACGGGCTCAAGCCGGTGCAGCGACGCATTCTGTACGTCATGCACCAGGAGCTGCGGCTCACCGCGGACGCCAAATACCGCAAGTGCGCCAAGATCTGCGGCGACACCACCGGCAACTATCACCCGCACGACCAGCGTTCCGTCTACGACGCTCTCGTGCGTCTGGCACAGTCGTTCACCCTCCGCGACCCGCTCGTCGACGGCCAGGGAAATTTCGGCTCAGTCTTCGGCCTTCCCCCTGCCGCCGAGCGTTACACCGAGGCCCGTCTCACGGCCCTCGCTGACCAGCTCATGGCCGAGCTGCGCTTCGAGACGGTCGAGATGCGACCCAACTACGACGCGACGCGGCATGAACCGGTGGTGCTTCCGGCGCGGTTCCCGAACCTGCTCGTCAACGGGGCATCCGGCATCGCCGTCGGCATGGCGACGAACGTCCCGCCGCACAACCTGAGCGAAGTTATTGCAGGCTGCGTGCATCTCATTGAGAGTCCGGACGCCTCCGTCGCCCAGGTGATGAAGCACGTCAAAGGCCCGGACTTCCCGCTCGGCGGCCGCATCGTCACCGATCGCCGCGAACTGCGGCAGGCCTACGAGGAGGGACGCGGCAGCATCAAGGTTCGCGGCGAATGGAAGTTCGACCGGGACAAGCGAAAACAGGCGGACGACCGGCTCGTAATCTACTCAATCCCCTATGGCGTCGAGACCGGTCCGCTGATGCAGGCGCTCGGCGAAATCCGGGATTCCCGCAAGCTGCCGCAACTCGTGGACGTCGTTGACGAGAGCAACGACGAATTCGGCCTGCGACTCGTTGTCCACATCAAGTCGGCCGCCGATGCCGAGCCGGTGATGGCCTATCTGTTCAAGCACACGCCACTCGAACAGAACTTCGCCTACAACGCCACCTGCCTCGTCCCGGATGAACACGGGGCGATGGTGCCGAAGCGCTGCAGCCTCGTCGAGCTGCTCCGCTACTTCCTCGACTTCCGCTTCACCACCGTCCGCAGACGGTTTGAGTACCAGTTGCGGCAACTTGAGCGGCGGATCCACATTCTCGAAGGCTTCGCGATCGTCTTCGACGGGCTCGATCGCGCACTCAAAATCATCCGCAACAGCAGCGGCAAGCAGGACGCCTCCGAGAAGCTGCGCCGCGAGTTCCCGCTCGACGAGGAACAGGCGAACGCCGTCCTCGAGTTGCAGCTCTACCGCATCTCGCAGCTGGAAATTGGCCGCATCAAGGAGGAGCTCAAGGAGAAGCGGGCCGAAGCCGACCGCATCCGCGCGATCCTCAAGTCCGACAAGAAACTATGGGGCGTCGTCCGCACGGAGTTGCAGGAACTCGCCGGGCAGTACGGCACGCCGCGCCGCACCACATTGGGCACTTCCGAAGAAGTCGCCGAGTTTGACCCGCAGGCCTATATCCTCAAGGAGAACACGAACGTCGTGGTCTCCTGCGAGGGCTGGATTCGCCGCATCGGACGGACATCGGGCGTGGACAAGCTGCGCGTGCGCGAGGGAGACTCGGTGCTCGCCGTCGTCCCGACCAGCACGCTGGAGCACGTCGTCTTCTTCTGCAGCGACGGCACCGCCTACACGCTGCCGGTGTCGGAAGTCCCCGCCTCCACCGGATACGGCGAACCGCTCGCGAAGCACGTCCGCTTCAAGGACGGCGCCGGCATCGTCGCCGCCGCCACGACGGATCCCCGATTCACTCCGGCCGACGTCGTCCGCAAGAACGCTCCGCCGTCCCCCTACCTGTTCGTCGCCACCGCGCTGGGCCAGGTGCTCAGGCTCCCCTTCTCGCCGTTCCGCCAGCCCTCCACCAAGGCTGGCCGCCGCTTCTGCCGCCTCGCCAAGCAGGACAAGGTCGTGCACGTCGAGTTTGTCGAGAAGAAGGACACCATGTTCCTCATCTCAAAGCAGGCGCGGCTGATCCATTTCGACGTCGAGGACGTCCCCATCCTCTCCGGCCCCGGCAAAGGAGTCCGCGGTCTTAAGCTGGTCGATGCCGGAGACGAAGTCCTCGGCGGCCGCCGCCTGTCCCGGCCCAGCGACTCTCTCAAGGTCGTCAACGAGCACGACCGCGAACTCGCCTTCGGCCAGCAGAAGTACCAGGTCACCTCCCGCGGAGGAAAAGGAGTCAAGACCAGCCAGCGCACCGCCATCAGGCACATCATCGCGCCCGACATCCAACTCGTGGACTGGGATCAGGTTGACGCCTGATTCACCGTGATCTGATCACGGCTTTCTTCCGTCGTTGAGCGGGGAGCCAAGAGGCGACCGCGAGTCTGCGCGCGTCCCGACCAGATTCCGAAACGCCTGCGTGCTCAGGCAGGCAGGACTCGAAAAATGAAGCGGTACACCGTCATTTCTGAGCGCGGCCCACACATGAAATCGCCCCGGTCAACCCCTCCCTGTAACTCGGAAACCTCAATTTACCCTCGAGATCCCGGCGCATCCGCGCGTTCCGGCAGCGCTTGTTGAGCCCTTCGGTTCGGCCGCCCGGTCGCGAATCGTCGAACCGAGGCTGGGGTGCGCTTAGCAGGTCGGCCAGAGCCCCATAGAACTCCGCTCGCCTCACCGGCTGGTCGTCACACACCAGGACAGTACCGGTGTGCGTAGTTTGCGAGTACGCCGCTGCCACTCTGGCGGCGTCATCGACATGGATCAGATTCAGCCATGCGTCGGGGCGCCCGCCAAACGGCTCACCGCTGTGTACGGCGTCGAGCTTCGCCAGCAGTCGTCCCGGCCCGTAGATGCCGGCGAGCCGCAGGATCAATGCACCAGTTCCCGATTCTTCCGACCAGCATCGCACAACCCCTTCCGCCTCCAGGCAGATGCGCCCCCCTTCGCTGGTCGGCTCGCTTGCCGAGTCCTCGTCCACCCACGATCCGTCACTCTGCCCGTACACGCTGGTGCTCGACACGTACAGCACGCGGCCGACGCGTCCTTCGATTGCCCGCAGCGTGTTTCGCAGCCCGTCGACATACACCTCCTGCTTCGAGGGGGCCGCTGACCGGTCGAAGCCGACGGCGAACAGCAGTACGTCGGCATCGGGGAGTGGAGCGAGCGTCGCCGGCTCGGTCACGTCGCCGATCACCGGTTGAATGCCGCACGCTGCAAGCTCCTCCGCGTTTCTCGGCGAGCGTGTCAGCGCGCTGACCGAATGCCCGGCTTCGAGCCAGACATCGGCCGCCCGCCGTCCAAGATAGCCGCAGCCGACGATCAGAACTCGCATTGGAGACTGCCCGTGAATTCGGCGGTACACGCAGACGTGATCGCATCTCGATGATCAGTTATCCCTGCTGCAGATCACGCGCCCGCTCAGTGTAGAGAAGTTGATGCCGACGTTGCGCGTCCTCCCAGCTGTGTGGGAACTCTCCGCGGCCGAAGAGAACGTCCTCGATGGCCCGACGAACTTGATTCGTGCAAACTTTCGGGTCGACTCGTCCGACACCTGTCCCCAAGCCTGGAATCGCTACCGTCTGGACGACGTCCGACACCCGCTCGCCGGCCAGCATTCCGGAAGGGATGATGCCGTTCAGAATCAGGAGAAAAACAGCTCGTGCAGCGAGGTAGGGATGAACAGTGTCCGACAGGATCATGGGGACCCGCATCGTCGGCGCAGCGATGACGAAGGGGATGCTGAGATTTCCCGTCTCAACAATCTCTGCCGCGCCCACGAGCAACTCGCCGTCATGCCGCGTGCGGATCAGTTCCTGAAGTCGCTGCTGCAGTTCCCAACCAAATCGTTCTGAATAACGGAGATCGATGCCTCCGTCCATGAAACCGAAGCTGTTAGCCGGACTGACGACGGCATCGACGGACAGGTCGAGGATCGACCCGCGATGGACGGACACATCCGGGAGATCCCCGCAGCATCGCTCCCAGGCGTCGGCCAACTCATCTTCAACGGCAGCAAGCACGATTCGCAATGTGCCCTCCGTTCCTCCGGTGACTCAAGAAGACGGCCGACAGCGGGAAGACATGGTTCTCGACTGCTTGGCGCTTACTTCCGGCCGGCGACAGCTGGCGCAAGACGCAGCGGTCGATTGACAATTCGCTCCAACTCGGCGCTGAGCATCCTCGCAATTTCGCAATCTGCCGGCACGGAGCGGGTGCAGCACGCCCCACCGGTTTTGAGTTCATCGCGCAGCTGTTCAAGCTCTCGCGTGACGTTCATGAGAAATGCCGCCAGTTCCTCCGCGTCCAAATCCCGCCGCCGCAGTTCCGTCGCCTCCGCGGTACGGATCCGCACTAGTTCGGCCAGCGTCTCACCCTGTGTGCGATACAGCTTTCCCTCCGCGAACGCCCGCCGCAGTCGGCCCGCGTCGTCGAAGTGGTAACACGGGTCTCCCCCAAAGTAGATCGACCACCCTCCCGACCGCCGACGTCCGGCGGTGACCGGCTGAGCAAGTCCGGGAACCGAGAACTCGGCCCGCTCAACCAGCGCCGTCGCCTCTGCAATCAGATCTTCCCGGTCCGCTTCCTGACGCGCCATCGCAAAATCCGGCGTACAATGGTCTGTGCCGTCTCGGGATTCTAGGACTCCCGCGCGGCCTGTGGTATGCTCTGCCGCATTCCGATTGGCCTTCTGAGCCGGCACCTTTCCGTGCGGCTCGCCGAACTTAATAACGCCGGAGGCGCCTATGGCAGTCGCCACGCGTGCTGCCTACGAACCGGTCTCGTCCGGGGAAATCCAGGTCGTCGATCTCGAACGGGCCGAGGAGGTCGAACGACGCCACCAGTTGCTCGCGTCGTTTCTCGATTTGAAGGGGGACGACGCCCTGCTCCTGCAGCGCCCGTCGAACTTTGCCTGGCTGACGTGCGGAGGTGACAACACCCGCCCCGGCACCACCGAGACGACCGCCACGCTGTTCATCACCGAAGAAGCTCGCGTCGCCCTGTGCAGTTCGGCCGACTCGGGGCAGGTCTTCGATCGAGAACTCGCCGGTCTCGGCTTCCAGCTTAAGGAGCGGCCCTGGGAAGAGCCGCGGAGCGTGCTCGTCGACGACCTCTGCCGGGGTCGGCGCGTCGCCGGTGATCTGGACATGGCGGGGCTGCGGAATGCCGATCGCGAAGTCGCCGACTTCCGCCGCACGATGACCGATCGGGAACTCGGCACACTCAAAGTGCTGGGCCGGCAGATGACGCACGCCGTGGAGGCGGCCGCGCGCACGCTCTCTCCGGGCGAGACCGAGTCAGAGATCGCCGGACAGATCGCGCATCGCCTGTTGCGGCATCAGATCATCCCTGTTCGCATCCAGGTGATGGCGGACGGCCGCGGGCACCGCTACCGGCACTGGGGCTTCGGCAACGATCACGTCGAACGTTATTGCACGCTCTCGGCCGTCGGCCGCCGCCGCGGACTGCACTGCGGCATCACCCGCACGGTCAGTCTCGGGCAGCCGTCCGAAGACCTGGTCGATTCACACCAGTTCGCGGGACTGGTCGCGGCGACTGCCATGTTCTTCTCGCAGGCCGGCTGGGAATTCGAAGAGACCTGGCAACGGATCGCCCGCATCTACGAGAAGTTCGGCGCTCCCGACGAATGGCGGCATGCCGAGCAGGGGGACGTCATCGGCTATGAGGCCTGCGAGTTGACGGCGACGCCGCGCTGCAAGTTCCGCATGCAGTCCGGCACGCCGCTGTTCTGGCATCCGACCGTGAACACCGCCGCGATCGGCGAGACGATCATCGTCCGCGAGGACCACATCGAGCACGTCACGCAGCCCGAAGACTGGCCGCGGTTCGGCGTAACCGTCAAAGGGACGTCGATTCAGCTGCCGGACATCCTCTGCCGCGAAGTGTGACTCCGGGTCGCTCGGCGCAATTGTTTGCCTCCCAAGGGCTTGACTCATAAGGAGCCGCAAGTGACGATTGCGCGGCGTGGCTCGATCAACGGCATGTGGAACCTGCAAAGGTCCTGATTTCCCGGAACTTAGCTCGGTGTGTCGGCGTCCATTCCCGTGGAAGACGTGAGCGCCAACGATCTGACACTTATCCGCCGTTGCCAGGCCGGGGACGTTGAGGCGTTCGGCGGGCTGGTGACGCGGTACCAGGACCGGCTGTACGGGACGCTCGTGCAGATCCTCGGCTCGCTCGAGGACGCCCGCGATGTCTCGCAGGATGCGTTTGTGCTCGCCTTTCAGAAACTCGGGACTTTTCGCGGGGATTCCGCCTTTTACTCGTGGCTGTTCCGGATTGCCTACAACGCGGCGATGACTCGCCGCCGGAAGGACCGGAAACCCCGGCACGCCTCGGTCGAGGCCGTGCGGGACAAGATGGGAGACGAACCAACCGACGGCAGCCCCGGCGCCGACCCCGCCTACGCGATGCAGACGGAAGAGCGCCAGGAAATGGTTCGCCGGGCGCTGGACGAACTCGCCGAGGACTACCGGACGGTGCTGGTGCTCAAGGAGATTGACGGACTGAGATATGACGAGATCGCGGAGATCGTAGACTGCCCGATCGGGACGGTCCGCAGTCGCATTCACCGGGCGCGGCAGGAGCTGCGCGACAAACTGAGCCGCACAATGAAATCCGAAACCTGATCCTGAGATCGGCAACCCACGCCGCGCGTACACACACCACGGTCATGCAAGGTCACGACGAAGAGCTGCTGTCCGCTTTCCACGATGGAGAGCTGCACGGCGACGAACGGGAAGCAGTCGAGCGGACACTCGCGGAGTCTGCCGCTGCGCGCGACGCTTTGGAAGAGTTCGTCGAACTGCGGACGGCGCTGCAGAGTCTCCCGCGCTCCGCAGCCCCGGCGGCTCTGCAATCAGCCGTGATGCGGCAGTTGCGGGCGGCGCAACCTCTCGCCGCGCCGCCGGCCCGTCCGCGCCGGCATGCGGCTTTGCGCTGGATCGTTCCTACGGCGGCCTGCCTGGGGATTGCCGTCGGCCTGTACTCGCTGTCGCGGTTTGTGGATCCGGCGCGGAATGGGGATCTGGGAATCGCCCACACCGGAACTCCGACGGCGAGTGAATCCGCGCCAGGCGCGTTCTCCGGCGTGGAGTCCTTTACGACCATGACGGACTCGGTGGAAGCGCTTCCACCACGCACGGCTGCTGCCGACGCGCCCCTTGCCGATACTGAACCCCACATTGAAGTCGTTGACGTCGATCGGCTGCAGGCGCTGATTTCGAGCGGTGAACTGCCCTCGCCTGGAGAATTGATCCCGGACTTCCGTGAAATCGACGGCCAACTGGTGCTGATCGAGTACAGCGTCGTCGACGTGCATGAGGTGTTAGGGCAGGTGCAGTTGATCCTCAAGGAGAACGGCATCATGTCGATCACTCCGGATGGGGAGGTCGGCGAGCCGGTTGATTCGTCCGACGAGTTGTATGGGATCTATGTGGATGCTCCCAGCGAGCAGTTCGTAGCTGCCATTGCGGAACTGGACAATCTGAATGGCGTCGTCTTTGTGAGCACTCCGTCACCCGACGACGAGTCATCGGTTGCGATGGATCGTGCGGAAGGGACGGCGAATACACGTGCTGCGCCCGCCAATCAGGTTGCTGCCGCGACTCCGGCGCCGCCACCGCCATCTGCTCGAAATAGCCGAAGCGACATTCCGCCGCCTCCGGAACCGGCCGACCGCGTTGCGGAGACGGCGCCGCCGGAATCGGCGCCCATGGCACCGCTGGCCGCCGATGCTCAAACGGCCGATCCGGAGCAATCCTATCAGTACAAGGTTCCGCTTCGCCGCGATTTGCTGGCGGAACTGCAGCCGGACGGCGCTCCGCCCGGCCGGGATCGCCAGCAGCGTCAGGCGCTCGATCCGGCGCAGTTCGACGGTTCGCGCAAGTCGGAGCCTACTGCGCCCGATGGAGATCCGTCTCCGTCTCAGCGCGTGCGGGTGGTGCTCGTGTTCGTTCCGTCCCCGGATCGATGAACGGCTCTCGTCCGTGCGCGGCGAGGGAGAATCTGTGCTTCCGCGGGCTGCTGCCGCCGCCTAGAATCGCGGGCATGGTCAAGCATCTGAAGCTGTTTGTGGTTGAGCAGGTGGGCGACACCATTGTCGTTGCGCCGCAGGGGCAGGGGCACGGATTCCGCTACCAGGACCTGCACGTTGAAGCGAACGTGATCCGCGGGCACCTGCTGAAGTCCGGCAAGTGCAATTTGATCATGGATATGGGCGCCATGGAGTATTGCGGGTCCGAGTTCATCGGCTCGCTGATCTCGATGCTGCGTGAAACACGTAACCGCGGCGGCAAGGCCATGTTCTGCCGGGCCAACGAGAACATGCACAAAGTGCTCGACAACATGAGCCTGTTTCGCCTGTGGCCCTATTACGCGACCAGAGAGGACGCCCTCCAATCAACGGCCGCTGATTCCGCGTGAACAGTCCGTGGGCCACCTTCTGGTGCGTTTTGCATGCTTTCGACGTAACTGCTGGCGGATGTGCGGCTTGTGCAAGATGCCGCCTGTTCCGGCCGGCTGAGTTGCTCTCAAGTCCCCCGTTCCTGAGGACGATGTTCACCGCAGCAGACGGTCTGCGGGTCCAGGGACAGGACGGAGTATGGCAGGGCAAAAACCGAACGACGTCTTGCATCTGGGCTTCCTCCGCGTGCTGGAGATCGAGGCCGGTGCGTACGTTGGCGGCATGCTCGTCACGAACCAGCTGGGGCGGCCGCTGGAATTCCAGTGCACGACCGCAGTGCGCCCCAACCGCACGCAGACCATCCTATATGGCCCTACGCTGACGCCGTTTGTGTTCAGCGAATTGATCGGCAAGACGCTGTTTGCACGACTCGACGTCAAGCCGCAACTGGTGATCGCCGACCAGGACGCGCTGCTGCCGCTCCGCAGGCAGATCGCCTCGCCCGTCGCATGCCTCGTCAGTCCGGAAGCGAGCCGCGAACTCGCGGACGTGACGCGGTGGGAGCACGGCCGGCACGTCATGCGGTTCCACGAAGAGCATGGTGAAGACCGGGAAAGCGTCGCGGCGATGCTGTCGAACCTCCCCGCCGATGCCGATCTGCGCGAACCGCTCGAACGCGTGAGCGAAGCGTTGCGGGAATCGATGCGGGCGGGCGCGGTCGCCTGAGCCGGTCACGGAAGGAGCATCGTGCATGGACCTGCTGCCTCAATCGGGCATCGAGGAGCGCTCGGCCCGCAGCGCAGTCGACCTGCAACTGAGCACGCCGGATGTGCCGCTGACCGGGATGAACGGCGCGCTGCGCCGCGTCCCGAAGGCGGACCTCGTCACGGTCGATCTGCTCGGCAAGGCCGGTTTCGTTCCCAGTTGGAAACCATACTGGCCGAAGGTCAAAACGGTCGGTCTCACGTTTCCCGAAGGGATGGAGTTTCTGCCTCCGAAGCCCGCTCCGGCCGAACGGGAACAGGAGCTTAGGCGCGTGGCCGCGCCCTCAGCTCCCAAGGACAGCGCCCAGCCGGGTCCGAGCCGCAAGCCGACGCGTGTGAAGCCGCCCGCCGACGCACTGTCGCTGGAAGACCGCCTGTTCTACCTGCTGCAGCCTCCGCTCGAATCGTGGCTGAAAGGGCAGGAACTGATCATGCCGTTCGAGCCGTTCCCGTATCAGTACGAAGGAATCGCCTGGCTGTTCTCGCAGAAGGCCGCACTTCTCGCGGACGAAATGGGTCTCGGCAAGACCATGCAGACAATCACCGCGCTGCGGCTGCTGCTGCGGGCGGGACAGGTGCGTCGCGTGCTCCTGGTGTGCCCCAAGCCGCTCATCCCCAACTGGCTGCGGGAATTCCGGCTGTGGGCCGAGGAACTGCCGGTGACGACGGTCGAGGGGGACGGCGCGCGACGACGGCTGCTGTGGCGCATCCCCGGTGCGCAGGTGCTGCTGGTCAACTATGAGTCGCTGGTCCGCGACTTTCAGGAGATGTTGCGCGAGGAGAGCGTGGACGGGAACCCGCGCGGTGAATGGTCACTCTCTGTCGATGGTCTGGGCCGCTCGCTCAAGCAGGGACGCACCGCCGGCCATCCGGCTGCGGGGACGTTGGATGCCCATGCCGGCCTGCCGCGTTTTGATCTCGTCGTCCTCGACGAAGCGCAACGGATCAAGAACCGCGACTCGCTGACCTCAACGGTCGTCCGGTCGGTCCCGCGCAAGCGGAGCCTGTGCCTGACCGGCACTCCCATCGAGAACCGGCCCGAGGAGATGGCGTCGCTGTTCGAGTTCATGGGAATCATCCCGCCGCGCAGCACGCCCGACGTCCGCCAGCTCACGCGTCTCAGCAGCGATTACGTCCTGCGTCGCACCAAGAACCTCGTGATGACCGATCTCCCCCCGCGCTTCGACCGGGACGAGATCATCGAGCTGCACCCCGCGCAAAAACTCGCCTACGAGGCCGCCGAGAAGGACGGCGTGATCCAGTTGAACGAGATGGGAGAGTCCATCTCGGTGCAGCACGTGTTCGAACTGGTGCTCCGCCTCAAACAGATCGCCAACTTCGATCCGCTCACCGGCGAGTCGTCCAAGCTGGAGCGTTTGCGGGCCGACATGGAGGAAATCGCGGCCTCAGGGGGCAAGGCGATCCTGTTCAGCCAGTGGACCAAAACGATCGACTGGCTCGCCGCGCGCCTGGCCGACATCAACCCGCTCATCTATCACGGCGGAGTGCCGACGTCGAAGCGAGAGCCCATCCTCAAAAAATTCAAGGAAGATCCGCAGGCCCACCTGCTCCTGATGAGCTACGGCACCGGCGCGGTGGGACTTAACCTGCAGTTCGCCGGCTACGTGTTTCTCTACGATCGCTGGTGGAACCCCGCGGTCGAGGACCAGGCTATCAACCGCGCCCACCGCATCGGGGCGACCGCCTCGCAGATCATCGTCAGCAAGTTCATCTGCAAGGACACGATCGAAGAAAAGATCGACCGCGTCCTCCGCGAGAAGCGGGACCTCTTCGCCCGCGTCCTGGGGGAAGGAGACTCCACGAACGCCTCGCTCAGCATGTCGGCCAGCGAAATCTTCGGGCTGTTCGATCTCAAGGCCCGCAATCGGAAAGTCGCCTGAGCGCTCGGCGCAAGGGACCGGCGTCTGGTCCCCCGTCCGTATTCAATCGGCTGCCGGGTCGCTTTCCGGTGCCGACTCTTCGTCGAAGTACGGAGGCACTGTCACGCTTCGATGGATGGAAGTGTAGGTCGCGGTGGGGTGCTCGTGCTCCATTGCGGCCGGCAGTTCCCAGACCAGCGCTTCGTCCCGCTCGGCCCAGACCTTGGCGGCTCCCAGGCGAGTCCAGGCGAATGTCCACTTCGTGCCGTCGCTCTCGATGAAGAGCAGGGCTTCCGGGTTGAGCCCCCAGACAAAGGCGAAGATCGTGCCGTCGGCGCCGGGCTCAGCGGACGGGACGTACCGGTCGATGGGAGTCGGCAAACCGCGGAGCGGGATCTGCGTCTGACCAAGCTGCTCGGTCGCAGTAAACTCCTGAGCCAGGCGCTTCATCTGCGTGAGCCGCAGCGTCGGCTTCTCCGCCGGAGGCGCGGCGCCGGAGATCGTCTGAAACTCCAATGCTCCCTCGGGCGGCTTCCAGACAAAGATGTCCCTCTGCAGGCGAATGCGGGGGTCGTCGAGCGCCACGAATTCATGATTGAGGAGGAATACGTTTCCATTGCGACCGTAAAGCTCGGCCGTGATGATGGCGCTCGGACGTCCTTCTGTGCCGATTCGCCAGATGGTCGAATCAGCGATTCCTCGGGAGACGTCGTTGTAGCGGAAGAGCGGATCCGGATTAATCTTCAGATCCCGATCATCGCCGTCCACCAGCGATTCGATTTTAATCTCCGCGAGGATCTCCCGCATGGCGCGGAGGCGCGACCTGTTCGTCCGGTCGGGCTTGTCGTCCTCGTCCTGAGCGAAGATCGTGGCCACTGTCAGCAAAGAGCCGATAGCCAGGGTGACGACCGAATTCTTAACCACCGTGCTTCGTGAGATCATCGCTGCCTCCCGCCGGCGGATGCCGGTCGATCGAAACCGAGTGCACGACGCGAATCGCCGCGACTGTGGGCGATTCCAGCAATTTCAGACATAGTATCTGTTTTTCGTGTGGGGGTACAGGCAGCCGGACGAGCCTCGCCTTTTCGATCCGACTGCGGATCCCCCATTGATCGGAGTCGCCGGGCCGCCAAGGCAGAATTGATTGAGGAGGCTCTATGCCGCAATTCACCTCGGATTCGTCTGATGCCGGTGGGAGCGCCTCACGCAGGTGGTGGTTGCCATCGCCGGGATGGACGGCGGTGATCGTCGTCGTCCTGGTTGCGTTCGGGTTCGTCGCGGCGGTGTGGTGGCCGTATCACAGGGAACGGCGAATCATCGATCAAATCAGGGGGCCGCTCGGCGTCAAAGTCAGCGTCAGTCCCGTTTATGAAGGGCCCGAGATCCTCGAACCGTATGCGAATCGCGAATGGATGCGCTGGTTCCACCGTGTGGGGGAGCTGCAGTTTTACGACGCGCTGTGGACGAAGCAGCAACTCGCCCGCTTTCCGGACCTCGATCCGTTGCGGCAGTGCCGGCACGTCCGATTCACGAACATGAATCTTGAGAACGCGCAGTACACGAAGCCGCTGTCTCGCTGCCGGGCGTTGCAGTCGGTCGCGATCTACAACTGCGAACTCGCCGGTGATGCGCTGCGCGGGCTCGACGGCTCTCCCATACTCGAGGAGATCACCATTGCATCCTGCTACGGCCCTGTCGTCGCGCTGGAATTGCCGGCCGCTTCCAGCCTTCGCGCAGTGCGAGTCAACCATGCATCGTTCAGCGGCTTCGACGTGAGCCGCAGTCCGAACCTGAGCCGGCTGGAGGCAAAGAACTGCCGGATTGATGACGCGGGACTCAGGCTGCTGGCGGGCGCGCCGCAGTTGGAGGTCGTCATGATTCCGTGTCACTATGGGCCGCTGACCGATGAATCCATCGAAACGTTCCTGCAGCTTCCGTCGCTGCGCCACCTGGATCTGCGGTTCCAGCATCAACTGACGGGGCCGGCATTGGAGCGGCTGGCCGTGTTGCCGCGACTGGACACGGTCAATGTCTTCCACACGGCCGCCGATGAGGATCTGGAGGGGCTCCGGCGCGTGCTGCCGCAGGCGAAGTCCACGTACAGTCCCTGACCGGAAATCGGCGGCCGAATCGATGCAGGTCCGCCGCCTGTGGGAGCGGCAGTTTCAAACGGCATCGAGAGTCGCAGCTTCGAGCGGCGCAGCCGATCGGTTGGCCAGGGCTATCGGCCGACGGCGCGGCCCGACTGCAGGAACGCCAGCAGGTCGGCGATCTCCTCAGCCGTGAGCGTATCGAGCAGGCCTTGCGGCATGGGGGACGACTCGGCCAGTCGATGCAGCTCGATCTGCTCTTTCGGAATTTCGACGGTTTCCTGGGGGCGCAGAGGATCAACGGCAATGGTCAGGACCGGAAGCCGGTAGTCCCCCACCATCACCGGGCGGCCGGTCACGACACGGCCATCCGTCGTAACGACCTCGACGTTGCGATAGTTCTCGGCGACGACGAGTGATGGACTGAGGATCGCCTCCAGGATGTCGCGTCGCGCAAAGCGCCGGCCGACGTACGTCAGGTCCGGTCCGACAGCCGGTCCCGTGGCCCCCACGCGGTGGCAGCGTGCACAGAGGGCCTCGGTAAACACTGCCGCACCGCGCTCGGCGTTGCCGGCAGCCGCGTCCAGAGCCGAAGTCTCGGCCAATGAATCCAGCGACCATTGCTGCACGACCGGTCGATCCTGCGACGGGAGCGGAGAATCGGCGGGGGCTTCATCGAGGAGAGCTCCCAATGCCAGCCGATCGTCGTCGGTGAGGCGCTTTAGGGCGGCGTCGCGGATGGCCTTCTTAAAGCCGGGCATGCCGTCCCCACCCTGAATCTGGTGCGCCTGCTGCAACACTGTGAAGTACATGCGATGCCGGTCGAGCGTCCATCCCTCGCGGACGTCGCGCAGGAGAAACAGATAGTGCAGGCGGTCTGACGGCGTCCGGGCCGCTTCAAGGTGTTGGAGGCATATCGCCAGGGCGTCCGGTGCCTGCAACTGCAGGAGCAGCCGCGAGCGTTCGCGCTCCACGCGTGCGCGGTCCCCCAGCGGGCCGACTGCCATCGCGGCGGAGGACTCGTTTGTCGGTCGCGGCGCGAGTTGCGCCAGCAGGTCGTCGCGGCGGCCGTCGACGAGCGACGCATCGACATGTCGGCATAACTGATAGATGTGCAGCAGCGTCAACTGCTGGCTGGTGGTGAGTTGCGAGAAGTTGTAGCGGACCGCACGGTCCAGCACGGCTTCAACGTGAGCAGTATCGACCGTGCGAATCAGGGCCATGAGCGCCGTCAATGACGCGGTGATGCGGCGCTCCCCCAGCGCACGCGCTCGCCATTCATCAACCGGTTGATGTTCGACTGCGGTCCGCGCGGCATAACGCAGAACGGGATCGGGACTGTCCAAATGGGGCCACGCGGCAGCAACGGCTTCGGAGCTGGGACGGCCATGAAATGCTTCCAGCTGTCGCCGGAGATCGCGCTCGGTCGAGGAATGGCGGCTCCGCTCGGCCATGTGCGAATTGTCTGCGGAGGATTCGCCCGGCGACGACGCCTGCTCCGCATCCGCCAGAGAATGCGGGACTGCCTGGTGGCCTGCTGCCGGATCATCGGTCCATCGCACCCGGAACAGCCCGGACTTCGTCTTGCGGCCCCCTGTCACGAGATACATCGCGCCGTCCGGTCCGAAATCCAGACCGCAGACGTTGAGCGGCTGACCTTGCAGGAACGTTTCGGCGGCGGCGACATACCCGGCGCCGCGCGGCTGGAGATGCACGGCGAGGACGCGGCCGTAAGCCCAGTCGAGAATGTAGAGGGCCTCCCGGTAGCGCGGCGGAAAGTGGCTGTCGTATCCAAAATCCAACGACGTGGGGGACCCTTTGCCGATGTCGAGCAGAGAGAGGGCGTTGTCGGGACGATCGGGATCGTAGGGGGGCCACTGGCCGGTGACGGATCGCCAGCCGTAGTCCGCACCGGAGACAAGATGCAGCAGCCGCGTGGGGCGGTACCAGGGCGCTCCCATATCAAACTCGGCATCCGCGTCGTAGGTGAATGCTTCGCCGTCGCGGTTGAAGGCGATGCCGAACGGATTGCGCGTGCCGGTGCTGCAGAGTTCCCAGGAATCGTCCTGCGGATTGAGTGCGGCGACAAATCCTTCAAGGGCCGGATGCGGGCGGGCGGCGTGCCGGAGCGGGGATGTGCGATCGGGGAGATCGGCCGGCAGCTCCACCGCGTCGCCGCAGATGCTGTAGATGCGTCCGTCGGATCCGAGCGCGAGTTGATTGCGTCCGTGCCCGACCGTGCCGGGGAACTCGCGGAGCAGTTTCGGTTCATCGGGACGGCCGTCGCCGCCGGCATTCGCAAGCCGATACGTCCCCTTTGAGTTGTTCGCGTTGACGTACAGATCGTCACCGACGTACAGCAGGCCGCGGCATTCCTGCAGGTTGTCGTTGATCGACTCGACGGCGGCGATCGATCCGCCCGGTTGATCGAAGGACATGCGCAGCAGCCCCTGGTCTTCGCGGGCGATGGTGACTCGCCCCTGCGGATCGAAGGCCAGCGCGACCCAGGAGCCTTCATCCGGCTGTGCAGCCCGGACCAGTTCAATCTCGAATCCAGGGGCCGTCCAGTAGCGTTCAGAGCCGGCCTCCGCGCCGAGCGCCTGCCGCCACTGCTCGTAGTTATCGAAGGGGGTGATCTCGATCGAGCGGGCGGCGTCTCCCCAGAGACCGGCATCGACGCGGCCCAGAGTTGCAACGGCGCGGGGGCGGCCTCCAAGCTCCTGCCAGGTCTCGTCGGTCACCAGGCTTTCGCGACGTCCATCGGGCCATGTGAGTTCCAGACTGAGAGCCACGGCTGAGGGACCTTCGGAGCCAACCGCCGTGATCGTCAGTTCGTTTTGCCCTGGGAGGATCCAGTTCGTCACGTCGAGTCGCGTGATCGGGCTGTAGTCCTCCATCGACAGGACCGGCGTGCCGTTCAGGCGGACTTCAATGGCACAGAAACCCGCGGCGACATGCAGTTCGGTGTGCTGCGGGGCCGTGGACGCCTCAAAGTCTCGCTGGAAGTGCAGCTTGCCCGTCACGCCGCGCTGTGACGTCCAGATCCAGTCTGGCAACGGCGACGGTGCGGGGTCGTTCGCCGTCGCGAAGGAGCCAGAGATGAGCAGCAGCAGGGGAGCCAGGCAGCCAGTGCGCATGCGATGGAATCCGGTCGCGGTTCTCGCGAGATCGACGGCGCATCGCGCGTCCGCCAGACTCAGGCCCGAGCCTTGCGGGTCAGCGCGACGTCCACGGCGATACACGCTATCGCAAACAGCGCGGTGACCGCAAAGCAGAGCGGCAGCGAGGGAAAGGCCGGCATGGGACCGGGCAGCATGAGCTGGCGGAGCGCGCTCACACCGTACGTGAGGGGGTTGGCATAGATGACCCACTTCAGCGCCCCGCTCCCTTCAGCCGGGAAGAACGCCCCGGAGAGCAGCCACATCGGGAACAGCAGGACCCCCATGATGGCATGAAAACCCTGCGACGAATCCAGCTTCCAGGCGAACAGGTAACCGAGGCCGCACAGCCCCAGTCCCATCAGCAGAATGAGCGCCAGCACCAGCAGTCCCTGCAGCGGCGTGATCAGCAGGTCGATCGACGGCATCAATCCGGTGGCCTGCAGCACCAGCGCGATGCCGATGAACAGCACCGCCTGGATGAATGCCAGCAGCGTCCCGCCGGCAAGCTTGCCGAGGACGAGTGATGTGCGCGACACAGGAGCGGCCAACACTGCCTGCAGGAATCCTTCGTTGCGGTCCTGGATCACCGAGATCGACGAGTAGATGGCGGTGAACAGCACGATCATCGCCGCGACGCCGGGGATGAAATACGACTGGTAAGACAACCCGCCGCTCTCCTCGGCCCCCGGCATGCGGAACGACCCGCTGAGCCCCACGCCAAACAGCACCCAGAAGATGATCGGCTGCAGGAAGGCCCCGGTCACCCGCGAACGCTGCCGCACGAAACGGAGGATTTCACGGTGCGTGAGGGACCAGACGGTGAGCCACATGGAGCCACCATTCTCACTCACAGAGGCGGTACGTGCCTCGGCGGGCGCCGTTGTCGTCGCCATCAGTGACTCTTTCGTTTCTCAGATTCGGCCAGCGTTACTTCCTCGTCCCAGAAGCGGTGTCCTGTCCGCTGGATGAAGACATCTTCGAGCGTGGGTTTGCCGAGGGAGACGGAGCGGATGTCGGCGGGGAACGCGGCGACGAGGTCGCGGATCAGCTCGTGGCCGGCGGTGCGCTCGATTCGGAGCGCGTCTCCCACGCGCTGCGGGGCGATGCCGAACTGCGACTGGATGCGGGCCGGGAGGCCGTCGATGTTGGCGGTCTCGATCGTGATCACGTCGCCGCCGATCGAGGAGCGCAGCTCCTGAGGCGAGCCGAGCGCCACCAGCTCGCCGCGGCTGAGGATGCCGAGACGGCTGCAGTGCTCGGCCTCTTCCATGATATGCGTGGTCGCCAGGATGGTGACGCCGGTCTCCTGCCGCAACTGCTTAAGGTACCGCCACAGGTCGTGGCGAGCGCCGGGATCGAGGCCGGTGCTCGGTTCATCCAGCAGGAGCACGCGCGGCTGATGCAGCAGGCTTTTGGCGATCTCGACGCGGCGCTGGAGGCCGCCGGAGAGCGTCTGCGCGATGTCGTGTCGGCGGTCCATCAGGCCGAGGCGATTGAGCAGCAGATCGATGCGGGACTTGAGCGCGGACCCGGCGAGGCCATAGAGGTTTCCGTGGAACTTCAGGTTCTCGCCGACGGTGAGCTTCGGGTCGAGACTGGGAGACTGGAAGGTGACGCCGATGAGGCGGCGGACGGCGTCGGGCTCGGAGGCGACGGAGTGGCCGAGGACTTCAGCGATGCCTTCCTGCAGGGGCAGCAGCGTGGCGAGGATGCGGAACAGCGTGGTCTTGCCGCCGCCGTTGGGGCCCAGCAGGCCGAAGATCTCTCCTTCGGCGATCTCGAACGAGACGCCGGCCAGCGCCTGCCGCTCGCCGTAGCGGTGGCGCACGGCGTCAACAGTCACGGCGGCGGATGGTGTCATCGGCAGCTTTCGATGTAGGCGACTCGCTCCGCGAGTCGCGCGGAGGGGCGTGCAGTTCGCCTGCAGTCTACCGGCAATCGAGACGTCTCACACTCCACTTGCGGAGCAGGCAGACTTGGATCAGTGAGTATGAGCGTCGGTCGTTGGATGCTCCTCAACGGGAGCGGTCTCCGGCGCCGGCGAGCCGTGCCCGCCGCGGGCCTCGCTGTGCACGCGGACCTGCGGGGTCTCGGGCGTGTAGTAGTGCAGGCCGATGTCGGGCGCGAGGGCCAGCGGGACGCCGCAGGCCAGGATGGCGGTCGGCAGCAGCAACACGTACTTCCACTTCCCCTCGAACTTGAGGTGCATGAAGTAGCGCATCACGTACTGCGCCTTGGCGACCGCGACCGCCAGCACCAGGACCGCGACGACGCGGCGATTGAGGGGCAGGAAGTCAAACGCGGCCGAAATGAGCGTGCAGAAACAGAGGGCGATAAAGATCGCCATGTAGTTCACGTGCGGATGATGCGCGTGGTCCGCATCGTGCGTCGTGGCCGGCGGCGCTTCGGAGATCGGATGAGATTCAGGCGAATGGGTCTGCATACCCGCTCAATCGCGTTTCAGGTGAAATTGACTTTAAGAAGAGGAGGGGGGAACCCTAATTCTCGCTAATGTGCACTAATTGCCGGTTTTCCATTTCAGGCGAATCAGCCATTGCACGCTGATCCTTACTGAAAGATTAGTGGAGATTTGCGGCAATCAGTGTTCCTGCCCTTTCTTCTCGGCCTTCTCGGCGACGTTAGATTCCCGGGATGATGTAGATCAGCGGGAACAGGAAGATCCAGACTAGGTCGACGAAGTGCCAGTACAGGCCGCTGTTCTCGACCCAGTCGCTCCATTTCTCATTCAGCCGCGAGCCCTCCTTGAGGACCAGCGCGAACAGGATCATGCCGACGATCACGTGGATGGCGTGGAAGCCCGTCATCAGGAAGTAGGTGGAGGCGAAGATGTTGCCGTACAGGATCGGCTGCGGATGATGCACGCCCGACATCACCGGCTCGTACGCCGGCTCCTGTTCCAGTTCGTGGATGACTTCCTTCGCCTGGTCCAGCGTAATGGCGTTCTGTGAGATCGGATCGCGCAGATCCTTTCCGAAAGCGCGGTTGAGGGCGGACCAGGCGGCGATCTCGTCCCTGTTCTCGAGCATTGCCGCCAGTTGTTCCTCGCGATCTTCCAACGATTGCCTGGCCTCCCGCGTCTCGGCTGCCTCGATCTGTCCGCGGACCTGCTCAAGCTGAGCCTCGGCCCCGTCGACCTGCGAGGTAAGCCCTTCCTTGACGTGCACCGCGGCTTCGCCGGGGATGAGGTCGTCGATCCAGTGATCGAGTCCTCGATCCATCTCGTAGACGATCTTGTTCAGCGCCTGTTCGTCCGTCTCAGCGATGTGTCCGGGGAGAATGTCGTGCGACCACTTACCGTAGTACTCGAAGCTCTTAATTCCCAGGAACACGACCGAGCAGAGAAACGTGCCCCACAACGCGAGATATGCCTTTCGAAAGTTCCGCTGCCCCATCGCCTCATGCGCCAGGACTACGAGAAAACTCGACCCAATCAACACAAAGGTGTTGATGGCGCCGGCCCAAATGCTGATGTGGGTGATGTGTATGTCGGTCGGCCAGGCGGAGCGGCCGCTGGCGTCCACGGAGCCGAAATACAGCACGATGTACGTGCCGATGAAGGCGGTGAAGAACATGATCTCCGTGCCGAGGAACAGCCACATTCCGAGCTTGGAGTTCGGAATGGGGAGGCCCATTTTGACGGCCGGACGGGCGGGGGGATGAGACATGGGGGGGGAGGGAAGTTGTCAGTGGTCAGTTATCAGTTTTCAGTTAAAGAGTCCGACGGTCGGTCCCGTTATCGATGTGCCGTTTAGCCGCGTGCCCAAGGGGCCGCGCTATTGCAGTAACCGCCAATGATCAAACAAGAGCATGCCCAGGACGGCCGGCAGGTGTATGAGGGATGCCCATAACAGCTTCCGCGCCGCGGCGTCGGTGCCGCGGCGGGCAAAACGGATGGCGGCGGCCGCGTACCAGCCGCCGACAGCGAGCGCAGTGATCGCGTACAGGTTGCCGGCCAGTCCGAGCTCGCGCGGCCAGAGTGCCACCGGCAGCAGCACCAGCGCGTAGCTGGCCGCCACCAGTCCGACCGTCCGTGCCCCCCCCGATCCGGGGAGCATTCGCAGGCCGGCGTGCCGGTATTCATCCCGGTACTTCCAGGCGATGGCCAGAAAGTGCGGAAACTGCCAGACGTAGAGGATCGCAAACAGGGCCAGCGCCTCCGAGTCGAGCGAGCCGCGGGCGGCCGTCCATCCCAGGACCGGCGGCAATGCGCCGGGGATCGCGCCGATCGCCGTGCAGGCGCCTGAGCGGGTCTTCAGAGGCGTATACGCCAAAACATAGAGTGCGATGCAGCCGACGGCGAGCAGCGCGGTGAGCGTATTGGTGTACAGCAGCAGGTCGACGGCGGCGGCCGTGGCCGTCACCGCGCCGAACAGGACGACTTCCGGCCCCGACAGCCGGCCCGACGGAAGTCCGCGACCGGCCGTCCGCGGCATCAGGGCATCGGTGCGGCGTTCGAGGTACTGGTTGAAGGCGCTGGCCGATGCCGACGCCAGTGCGACCCCGAGCATAGCGTGCAGCCAGGGGCCGACGTGCCATTCTCCCTGACAGCCGACGCCGTAGCCGACCGTCACGGTGATCAGCACCATCAGCGCGATCCGCGGCTTGGCGATGGCGGCGTAGTCGGCGAGGCGCGACGAGAGGTGGGACATCGCGGTCGGTCGATCTAGGACCGCGGCCGCGGCGACGGCGTCCCATTTGGCGGCGGACGTGCTCATGCGGCGCCCCCGCGTGCGAGAGTCAGCCCGGTGGCAGCCACGATCAACGGCCCGCTCGACTGAGACACGGAGTCCACGCGCAGCACACGAGCGGCATGCACCGCGGCCGTCATCAGGACGAGAATGCCAACGACGGTGTGAGCCGTTCGGGCGGCGACCTGCCCGATGGAGTCTGCGACGGCGACGTACCCGGTGGGGGCGAAACCGTACTTATGCACCCAGGCCGATGCCCCGAGCACGATCTGCACGATGGTGACGGTGAGCAACAGCCAGCCGGAGCGGCGAATCCAGCGGACACCACTCCGCTGGGCCGCGATGGCATTCAGGATGATCAGTGCCAGCGAAACGAGGCCGATTGTCAGATGTTCGTGGAGACCGTGGCCTCCGTGACGGATCAGCCCGCCGAGCACGTACTGGAAGGTCAGCAGGGCGATCGTGAGCAATGCGAGGGGTTTGACGATGCCGATTTCCGCCTTCGCAAACAGTTCCGGCGCCCGCCGCCAGTTGTTGCTGAGCGCGGTGGCGACGATCGCCATCAGCGAGAGGACGCAGGCGGCAAACAGGCCATGCACCATGGCGAGGCCGCGCTGATCGAGCCAGACGCGGAACCCGCCGAGCACTCCCTGGGCAATGACGGCCAGCAGGACGCCGACGCCGGCGGCCTTCATCCAGCCGCGCGGCTCGCGCGACACCAGCAGCGCGGCGAGCCCGATGGACCACAACCCGATCAGCATGCCGGCCAGACGATGCCCGTGCTCGAGAAACTTGTCCCAATCGCGGGCGAAGTCGGACAGCCACGGGTAAGTCAGCATCGCGTGGCCGTCGGAAGTCGGCCAGTCGCGGAAAGCCATCCCGGCGTTCTTCGAAGTCACCAGCGCACCGGCGATCACCGTCACCAGCGCGACGAGGGGCGTCGCGAGAGCGTAGCGGTGGAGCCAGGGATGGCTGGTGGACTGCGGCGTCATAACGGCTCAAGGTCATTGCAAATTGCGAATTGCAAATTGCTCATTTCCAATTTGCAATTTGCAATGTCCATTTTGCAATTTGCAATCTTCCTTCAATCAGGCGGTCGCCTCCGGCTCCCCGCTGAACGGCTCAATGAACCGGTGCGACCGACGGCGCCGGGCCGCGGCCGAGCGGGGGATCCGTCTGCAGCCAGAAGTCTTCTTCACGATTGGGGGGCGAGTACTCGTACGGGCCGCGGTACACGACCGGGACCGTTTCGAAGTTGCCGTGCGGCGGCGGGGAGGGGGCGATCCACTCCAGGCCGTTCGCGCCCCAGGGGTTTCGGCCGCAGACCTTGCCGAACTTCATGCTGTAGATGAAGTTCGCGAACAGCAGGATCTGGGCGAAGCCCATAATCAGCGCCGAGATCGTCATGAACTGGTTCATCGGCAGCAGGTGCTCGAGATACGGATGCAGGTACGGATCCGCGTACCGCCGCGGCATCCCGGCCACGCCGAGCAGGTGCATCGGGAAGAATGTGCCGTTGAATCCGATGAACGTGAGGATGAAGTGCCACTTGCCGACGGTGTCGCTCATCATCCGGCCGAACATCTTGGGGAACCAGAACTGAATTCCGCCGAAGACGCCGAACAGCGTCGCCCCGAACAGCACGTAGTGGAAATGGGCCACAATGAAGTACGTGTCGTGGATGTAGATGTCGACCGGCACCGCCGCCATGAAGATGCCCGACAGCCCGCCGACGATAAACATCGACACGAAAGCGACGGCGTTGAGGAACACCGCGTTGAACTGCGGCCGTCCCCCCCAGATGGTGCCGATCCAGTTGAACACCTTCACCGCCGACGGCAGGGCGATCATCATCGTCGAGACCATGAACGTCATGCCCAGCGCGGGGTTCATACCCGAGGTAAACATGTGGTGGCCCCAGACGATGAAGCCCAGCCCGGCGATCGCGGCCATCGAGTAGACCATCGGCTTGTAGCCGAAGATCGGCTTGCGGCTCATGCAGGCGAGCATGTCGGAGACCATGCCCATCGCCGGCAGCAGCATGATGTACACGGCCGGGTGGGAGTAGAACCAGAACAGGTGCTGCCACAGCAGCGGCTGCCCGCCGCCGATCGTCTCCGGCGCATTGTTCACGACCAGGCCGGCGGGAACGAAGAACGTGGTGTGGATGCCTTCGAAGGGGCCGCCCAGACGCATGCGGTCGAAGAATTGCATGAAGCCCGCGGCGGTGAGCACCGGCAGGGCGAACGCCTGCAGGATGGCGGTGATGAACATCGCCCAGATGGTGAGGGGCATGCGGAACAGCGTCATGCCGGGGGCCCGCATATTGATGATGGTCGTCATGTAGTTGACCGAGCCCATCATGGACGAGACGCCGACGAACGTGACCGCCAGCAGCCACATGGTTTGGGCATGTCCCGATCCCGGAGCGGCCTCAATGATGGCCGAAAGAACCGGGTAGCTTGTCCAGCCAGCGGCCGGTCCGCCGCCGAACAGAAAGCTGAGCCCGAAGCAGGCGATGGCCGGCCACATGAACCAGTAGCTGAGCATGTTGAGGACCGGGAACGCCATGTCGTCGGCCCCGATCATCAGCGGGATCAGAAAGTTGCCGAACGCCCCCGCCAGCACCGGGATGATGACCAGAAAGATCATCACGGTCGCGTGCATGGTGAACAGCATCGTGTAGTACTCGGGGGAGATCTGCCCCCCCTGTGCGGCGAAGAACTGGCCGAAGAACGGCATCGTCTCCCACGGGAAGGCCAGCTGCCAGCGGACCCCCAGCGCCAGCGCCCCCCCCACGAACAGCATGAGCATCGTGGTGATGAGGAACTGGATGCCGATCATCTTGTGATCGGTGGAGAACAGGTACTTGCGGACAAAGCCCGGATCATGGTGCGCATGGCCGTGGCCATGGTCGCCATGCCCGTGCGTCTCGAGGGTCGGTGTCGTCGTGCTCATAGGTCGTTCTCGCAATCGCGAGTCTCAGTTGGCTTCATTTGTCATCAGCCATTGGTCATTTCACATTGGTCATTGAAGGGGCCTTTTCCAATGACCAATGACGATTGTGAATTGACCATTGACCAATACTTCTACTCCGCGGCCGCTTCGCCTTCCGGCGCGCCCACCCCATCAAACTCCTGCTGCGCCTGCAGTTCCTTCATCCACTCCAGCCAGTCGTCCGGAGGCTCGGCGACGAAGCGGGCCTTCATCTTGTAGTGGCCCCAGCCGCACAGTTCGGCGCACAGCAGCGAGTACGTGTCACTCTTCTCCGCCTGGAACCACACCGGGATCACCAGGCCCGGCACGGCGTCCTGCTTGACCCGCAGTTCGGGGAGGAAGAACGAATGCTGCACGTCGTCGGAGCGGAGGCTGATCATCACCGGGACGCCCGAAGGGAGATGCAGGTCGTTGACCGTGTACAGGTCGGTCGGCTGCGGGTCGGGCATCAGCGGCAGCAGGTTGCCGCTCTCGTCGAAGCCCGGATAACGAATCCGCCACTCGAACTGCCGCGCGGTGACTTCCGCCAGCGCCTGGTCGCGGCTGGGGGACTGCCCTTCGACGCCGAGGTCCGCCATCACGGCCCCCATCTGCGCCTGCGGGAAGTACGGCCGCATGCGGAACTCGGCCCACACATCCATCTGATAAAGGGCGATGTACAGCAGCACTGCGGCCGGCACGATCGACCAGATCACTTCCAGGTTATGGCTGCCGTGCGTGAACCACGCGCGCTCGGTGTTGCCCGGATCGGTGCGTGTCGCGCCGGTCCACAGAACGTAACCGAGGGCGATCTGCGTCAGCACGAACACCACCGTGGTGACGATCAGGATCATGTAGAACAGGTCGTCGATCCGGTCCCCCAGCGGCGACATGGCGACGCCCCCTTCCGGACCCTGATAGGCGGTGTGCTCGTTGCTGGTGCCGGGGAACCACCAGCCGTTTTCCGGCGCGACCCAGCACAGCCACAGGGCGAGCAGGGGCCAGATCATGAAGAAGATGCACCAGAAGCGTTTCACCGGATGAACTCCGTCGTCGATGCGGCCGATGCCGCGTACCTGCAATCAAGCCGATTGGTCAGCAAGTCCTCACTCCGCAGTGGCGACCTGTTCGGCAGGCGCCGTTTCACTCGGGACGAACGGGCCTTCGCCCACGCCGCGTTCCTCGAACGGGATGCTCATCACGTAGTTGACCAGGTCCCAGATCTGCTCTTCCGTCAGCGACGTGCCGAAGCCCGTCATGGGGGTACCTTTGATGCCGGCGTAGATGCGGCGGTAGATGTCGACCGGCCGGCGGCCGCCGCGGTAGATGCCGCTCGTCAGGTCGCGCGGCTGGATGGCGTTGCCCCAGTCGTCGAACAGTCCCGGCACGTCCCGGTCGCGGCCTTCCTTGTCCTTCTGGACGAGGAGCGTCTGCGCCCCGTCGCCGCCGCCGGCGTCGCCGTGACAGGTGGCGCACTTCGCCGTGTCCGAGAGAAACAGCTGGCGGCCGCGACGAATCGATTCGGCATCGCTGGGGATGCGGCTGACGGTGGGGGTCACTGCCGCGTCCGCCTGCTGGGCCGTCGCCCACAGTTCGGCGATCTGCGTGGTCTCGTCATCGAAGTCGACGGCGAACTGGTCCTCCAGCCCGGCGATGAAGTTCTGCAGCGTTTCCTGCGGTTCCTCGCGCGCCGTCTCGGAGGAGAAGTCGAGCGCGAGCACCTGCGTGCGCTTGATCTCGGTCTCGCCGCGGCAGGCCAGCCACAGGACGTACTCCACCAGGGCCGTCGACTCTTCCGGCGTGAGGAGCTTGAACGACGGCATGTAGGTGCCGGGGATGCCGTCCTCGATGACCTGGGCGATGTCTTCGCGCTGGGCGCGGTGCACGGTCTGCGTGGAGGTGAATTTGAAGATCCCCTGGCGGTAATCGCGCGGGCGCGGGTTCAGGTATTCGGCGGTCGGTCCGGCGCCGTCGCCGCTGACGCCGTGGCAATGCTGGCAGTGTTCGGCATACAGCAGCCTCCCGTGCTTGAGGACTTCGCCCGGTCCGAGCACGACCCGGTTGCCCGGCTGCGGCGCGACGGCGAGCGGCTGATCCAGGACGACGGTGCGGGTCGTCTCGTCGAACGACTTGATGATGGCCGGCAGGACGACCCGGTCCGCCTGCTCCTCGGCCTTTGCGTGGTCGAGGACGGGACCGGAGACGAAGAGGACTTCCATCCCGCGAGTGACCGGCAGCCACTGTTGCTGGACCGGTTCGCCCGTGTCTTCGTCGGGCTCCGGCTCGGCGAGCTGGAACTGGCCGACGGTCGCACCTTCCGAGACGGCGCCGACGGCGGCGTGGTAATGGAGCGGGAACCGCTCCCAGGCGACGCTGTTGGTCGGCGTGCCGAAGTTCTGGTCCATCAGCTCGTGGACATACTGCTGCGCCTCCGGCATCAGCGTCTCGACTTCGGCGCGCGAGACGAACTGAGGCTCCGCGGGACCGCAGCCGGAGATCGCGCCGGCCAGCGCGGCCACAATCGGCAGTATCGTTTGACGACCGTTCACAATGACGCCTGCTTGCGATTCGATGCCGTGACGTTGAACTTCCCGGTCGCACGGCCCGCCGGGCCGTGGCTGAACGGGTGAGTAAGGTTGCTTACCGGGCCAGTTTGTTAGCCGGGACGCTGAAGTCCTGCGAGACGACCTGTCCCGCGGCGGCTTTGAACTTGAACGACTTCTCGATGTTGCCCGACTTGCCGTGCCAGACGACAAACTCCCAGTTGCCCGCGGGCAGGTCCTTGATCTCGAATGTCCCGTCCGGGCCGGTCACGGCCGCGTAGGGGTGATCGAGCGGAAAGTGATAGGCCAGCATCCAGGCGTGGATGTCGCACTTGGTCTGCACAGGCACGCGCTCGGCGCGTTCGTACTTCACCGGGATGCCTTGCTGATCGTTGGGCGAAATGATCTGGTTGATCGATTGCGTGAAGCCGGCGGTGCGCACGTTGTGCGAGACCGGGTCCGAATTCTTCATCAGCAGCGGTTGGCCGACGCGAAAGACCATCGCCTGCGGGACAAACCGGCAATTCACCTGGTCGATCTCGACCGGCTCGGAGGGAGGAGGCGGAACGTCGATCCCGGACGGGATCTTCTTGGCGTACACGAATACGTCGGCCAGTCCGCCGCCGTCGCCGACGATGACCGACTCATCGGGCACGGGCTGCTTGACGCACACCGCGTCTTTGACCTTGGGGTCATCCTTGGCCACGAGCGGCGCCAGTGACGGAGGCGACCCGGCGACGGTCACGCGGCCGCGGAAGGCGGCGAACTCCGTGCCGGTGGTCTCGGCCGCCGAGGATGTGGCGGCGGGGGACGTGGTGGCTGCCGTCGAGCTCGCGGGTGCTGCCGACTCCGACGCCGTTCCCTCGACGCTCGGCGCCGGAATGGCTGCCGGCATCGAGTCCGTCGCCGACGGCGTATCTGCTGCCGCGACCGTTTCCACGTCGGCGTTCTCAGCGGTGGTCGCCGGAAGTTCCGGGATCGTCAGCTGCTGCTCGCCCGGCAGGATAACGCGGGTGGCACGCGCGTCAGGTGTGTCGCTGTCGCCGCAACCGGACAGCATCATGACCAGAGTTGCGCACAGACCGAGTGCTGTCGCATTCCCGCTGAAGGCGCGGAGGCCCGCCCAGCCACGGCGACCGCGGGCCCAGGACGGATCTGAGATTTGAGATTTGAGATGAGTCATGTTGTTGCCTGCCCGTCCGCTCGCCATCCGGTCATCGCTTCCGATGCCGGGAGCCATCACCTTCGCGGCGAAAGCACCACTGTCTTGATGTCGTCGGCCATCGGGGTCAGCGCCAGGTCTGCGCCGGAGACGGTGACATCCAGCGTCGCCTGCTGGTCCGGCTCGATGGTCACGCTGTAGTCTCCAAGCTTGCGGCCTTCGTGCCAGACGGTGAACTTGTGCTTGCCCGCCGGGACCCCTTCGATCGTGAACGCACCGTCCTCGCCGGTGAGCGCCCCATAGGGATGGTCGAGCGGCAGATGCCACGCGAGCATCCAGGGGTGAAAGTCGCAGACGACCCGCACCGGCTCGCGCTCCGCCCGCGTGTAGACCACCGGAATCCCCTCCTGCTCGCCCGGCTTCACCGTCGAGTTGAAGACGCTGTTGCTCCGCGGGTTGGTGTGCGTGTTGTGCACGATGGGGTCGCTGTTGAGGACCCGCATCTCCTGCCCGGCCCGCAGCACCAGGCAGTGCGGCAGGAACGTGCAGGTCTTCTGGTCGAACATGATTGGCTCGGCGGGCGGCTCGGAGTCTTCCTCCGGCGTCCCGCCCGGCTTGCGCGGCAGGAACACGAACACGTTGGCGACTCCCCCGTCCGGCCCGACGATGATCCGCTCATCCGGAATCTGCTCCCGGACGCAGACGTTCGGGTCCTTCAGTTCGCCGGCAGGCAGGAACGATCCCAATGCGGGCGCCGACCCGTCGAGAATGATGCGGCCGGTCACCGACCCGTACCCGGCGACTTCCACCGGTCCGCCACTGGTCGCCTCAGCCGCCTCGCCGTCCACCTTTACCGCCACCGTCGGCACAATCGACGCGCCGCCGCCAAGGCCGTGCTCGCAGCCGGAAAGGAACACCACGCCGCACAGGCACAGTGCGCTTAACACGCCTTTCCAATGACCAATGACCATTGATGATTGACGATTGACCAATCGATTCAACGCCGACGCGCGGCTCGTTGAGCCGCGGCTGAACGGCGACATCTGATGTTGAACATCCATCATTGTGCTCCTCCGCTCGCCGCCGCTTCCTCAGCCGGCGCTGCCTCCCCCTCTGCGGGGGGCATGTCGCCCTCCGGCGGGACGTAGGCCGTCTCGCCGTAGCGCTCCATCAGGTTGTAGTAGTTGAGCAGTGCATCGGCCACGCCTTCGGTCTGCCAGCCCTGGTGGGCGTCGAACAACTCGGGGAACTGCTGCTGGTTGCGCGGGAAGTTCGTGGGCATCGACGTATACGGAAGGAACGCGGCCGGCTTGTACAGCCACAGGTTGAGATAGCCGTGCTGCATCCGCTGCTGGACGCGGTCGAGATTCGGGCCGCGGATGTCCTTGGTGGGATCGGTCCCCTGGTAGGGGCGCCCGCCGACGGCGTGGCACTTGCTGCACAGCGGGGCGTTGAGCGTCAGCCAGCTTTCGTTGAGGTACGTCTGGTCTTCCTCGCCAAACAGCGCGTGGAACGCCTCCTCCTTGGCGGTGAGATACGGCGGCTCCTGCTGCGGGATGCGCTGATACGGATACTCGGCCCGGTCCCGCGCGGCAAAGTAGTTGGCGAGCGTCTGGGCTTCCTCGTCGCTCATGTTGAACCGCGGCATCCGCAGCACGGTGGTGTACCGCAACTGGTCGGGGTTCTTGAGGAACCGGAACAGCCACGGCGTCTGCACCTTGCGACCTTCCATGTAGAGCGGAGGAGGCGATGCCTGCCGCGCCTTGTTGCGGTCCCCCTGCGTGAACTCATCGGTCAGCCGCGGCACGAGCCACTCGGTGAAGTCGCCGCCCCGTCCGGGCAGCACTTCTTCGACGCTCGCCTCGGGAATGATGTACCGGCCGTTGACGCCGGTGAGCTTGTAGCGGCCGCCGATCTCCGTGTTCTCCCAGAGGTCGAACGCGTACTCGCGGAAGTCGGGGTCTTCTTCATCGGGATCAGGCTCGGCGAATGTCAGCCCGTGGAGTTCGATGAGCGCCCGCCCCTCGCTGGACGTGATCGGGGCCCCGTAATGCACCGGTGTCTTGATGCCGATCGCCAGCGACACGGTGACCGGCATGTCGGTGTCGGGAATCGGATCCGCCAGCAGCAGTTCGGGATAGCGGTCCAGCCAGGCGTCAACGGCGGTCTGGCGATCGACGTCGCTGCTGCCGGCCACCAGAGCCACGCGGCCGATATGCGGGGCCAGTCCGGACTGCACATCCTCGACGTCCTCAATGCGGCCATCCAGCAGCAGGGCCGCGTTCGAGAAGAATGTCGCCAGCGCCGGGGCGTACTCCGCGGGTTCCACCTCGCCGCCGAGGATCGCTTCCTGAGTGAGGTCGCCGGAGACCAGCCGCTCGCTGTTGCCGGCCAGCCATTCGACCAGTTCGTTCCGCGTCATGCCGATCAGTTCGCGGACGTCGGTCTCGTACTTGAAGCCCGGCATGTCGAGCATGTGGCACGACGCGCAGTTGAACTGCTCGATGAGCCGTTCCCCTTCAATCCGCGCCAGCGCCGGTCCTTCGGGCTGATACAGGTACTTCTGGGCCGGAGGATCGGCGACGAGGCCGAGGACGAACGTGGCGACCGATTCGATCTGGTCTTCGGCGAAGGGGAACTTGGGCATCCGCAGCCGCTCGTCCCAGCCTTTGGTTTCGGTCTTCTTGTAGTCGTAGCTGCGCGGTGCGCGGACCTTCTGCCACAGGAAGCCGGCGCGGCCGTGATGCGTGAGGCTCTCGTAGAAGTAGGCCGCCATGTGGTCGGTGTGCGACGCCGACTCGGCGAACGCCGGGTTGACGATCCGTTCAATCCGCTCGTGCGTGCTGGAGCCGTCCGGCTCGCCGTGGTGATGCAGGTATTCCTCGATGTGCTCGGGCGCGAGCTTGGAGGTGTCCTTGCGTCCCCAGTCCTGCAGGGCGGTACCGATGGGGCGGGCCTCCTCGAAACCGGGGATATCGTGACAGCCGTAGCAGCCGTAGCGGGAGATCGTCCGCCGGCCGATGTACTGCAGCATCCGCTCGTTCATTACGTCGGCGGGGAGGACGTCCGGGTCGCCTTCGCGATAGACGAGTTCGATCTCGTCTCCCTTGATCTGGTCGGGAGCCACCGGGTCGTAAGAGAACTCAACGGTCCCATCCGGACCGACCGTCCCCTGCCTGCGGACGAGGTAGCCCGCCTGCATCGTCGCGGCTGCTTCTTCGGCCGTCTGCTGCTTGCGGAGATACAGCCGCGTCAGGTCTTCCAGCGGAGTGCTGATGACGATCGACACATCGTCGGGGAATCCGCGGCGGACGCGGGTCAGGGTGACCGTGGCACCCGGCTGGGCCTGTGCTTCCAGTTCGCGGAACTGTGCGAACGTGGTCACGGGCTGTCCGTTCCATGCCTGCAGGACGTCGCCCGGAATCAGCACAGGTTCGGCTGCGGCCGTCGTCGTCTTGGGATCAGCCAGCTGAGCGCGCTCCGCCGGGCTTCCCTGCAGGACTTCATTGATGAGCACTCCCTGCGGAGGATCGACGCCGAGGCTCCGCGCGTCCTCCTCCGTGAACTCCTCTGCAAGCGCGACGCCGACATATGGACCGGGCAGCTCGATTGTCGGGAATTCCCGCGGGCCGCCGACCAGCAGGAACGCCGCGATGTCGGCGGCCGGATCGACGTAGCTCTCCCCTTCCCCTTCCGGATCGAGGTACAGGTCCGGCATCTTCGTCCGCTCATGATGCCGCTGCGGATCGCGGACCCACGTGTAGACCCAGTTGAACCCGTCCACGCCGGGACGGATCTTCTCGTGCACCTTCGTCAGGTTGGGGCCGAAGTCGGCCTTGATGCCGGCGAAGTCGGGATCGTCGTGGCTGTGGCAGGCCAGGCAGCCGCGGCGCGAGAACAGCACCTTGCCGCGCTCGACGTCCGGCTCGTAATCGGCGGCCGGCTGCATCAGGTCCAGCGGCTGCGAGCGGTCCATGAGATAGGCCGTGATGCCCGCCAGTTCCACGGGCTGCAGCAGCTCCGCGAGGGCATCCTCCTGGTTGGAGAGATGGAAGAACTGCGGCATGCGGGTATCGGGACGGAAGCGGCTGGGGAGTTCGGTCCAGTAGGCCACGAACTCCGGCGTCGTCTTGGAGGCGAGGTGCCGCAGCGACGGGCCGACCTTCCGCAACCGGCCGGCGACCTGGTTGGGATCGGCCGCGATCCGCTCGGCTTCTTCTTCCGTCTGCGGTTCGAGCCGCAGGTCGGGACCGATGGGGCGCGTGCCGTCGTAACCGTTGATCTCGTGGCAGCCGAAGCAGCCGTAGTCGCGGATCAGCGCGTAGCCCTCGTACACCTGCGGAGCGGTCGCTCCGTACTGCTCATTCACCCCCAGCTCGACCACGTTGTGGTGGCACTTGATGCAGCCCGACTGCATGAACTGCTCGGGATGCTGCGGGTACTCCCAGAAGTGGTTGGAATGCCAGCCGTACTTTTCTTCCCATTCGTGCGCTTCGGACGGCGACGAGGGGGTGTGCTCGGCGGCCTGGAAGCTGGTGCCGGAGCCGTCCCCTTCGTGACAGGACGTGCAGCCAAACTCGTTGAGCGGGTGCGGGCTGGCGTCGGTGAGAAACAGGTCGGGCCGCGGGTGCGACGAGAACGGATGCTCGTACTTCTCCGCCGGGAAGTTGGGGACGTTCCCCGCTCCGAACTGCGTAATGTTGACGTGGCAGGTGCGGCAGCGATCGAACCGCGCCACGCTCGCCATCCCCAGCTGCTGCTTCAGGTCGGGGATCCAGTCCTGGATGAGGCGGATCTCGGGGTTGAAGCCGTTGATGATCGGCCAGCGCTTGATGTCGCGCTTCCAGCCCGCGAACCAGTCGCCGGCTTCCGCCGGCCGCAGCAGTGCGATCTGCTCGTTGACGCGGACGATATCCTGCTGATGCTCGGCGAGCCGCTTGAGCAACTCGTCGTGGGCTTCGGTGATTGCGGCCCGCTCGTTGATCAGCGCCTGCCGACGGGCCTTGAGTTCATCCAGCCGCACCTGCATGGTGCGGACGTCGTCGGAGCCCGACAGGAACCGCTGCTCCAGCTGGCGCAGCTGCTCTTCGGCGAGTCCGTCGCGGACGGCGAGGTCGTAATTGGCCCGCTCCACGCCGACTTCGGCGTTCTTGAACTTGACGTCCCGCTCCAGCTTTTCGATTTCGCCGTTGAGTTCCGCCATCTCGGCGTCGATGCGGTCGAGGTCGGTCTTGCGATCCTGGACCGCCTTTTCCGCCGCTTTCACCTGCTCGTTCAGCTCATCGAGCTTCGCCTGGTAGTCGCCGCTCTGCAGGCTCTCCGCCTCGCTCTGCAGCTGCTCCAGCCGCAGTTCTTCGGCCTGAAGCTGATAATGGCGCCACTCGCGATCCTGGTCGAACGCCATCATCACGATGGTCGCCCCCAACAGCGCAATCGCGCTGCCGGCAAACACCTTGTGCATGGTGCCGAGCGGACGCCAGTAATGTTCGGTGGCAGGCATGGGGAGAGTTGTCAGTTTACAGTTAACAGTTTTCAGTTCTTCCCACGAGAGGCTGAAACTGGTTCAAGCTCTCTCTTCACTGTGAACTGAAAACTGATAACTGATCACTCAAATGTTAAAAAACCACTCGGGGATCGCGACGATGTACTTCAGGTTGAAGGCCCACCGGGCCGCCATCTTCAGCGGCAGCGCCCACATGAACAGCATCAGGTTCGCCAGCACCATGTACCGCAAAAAGCCCATCTTGATGAACATCCCGCGGAACAGGATCGCCCCCAGCGGCGGCAGCACGGCGAGGTAGCCGATCACGATCAGCAGGCCGAGCCATTCGCGCTTGAGGATCGTGACCGTCGTCTCAAACGCGCTCGCGTCTCCCGCGGGGCGCGGCAGCGGCTCGCCCATCCAGTTCACCCAGAAGATGTCCGACAGGTTGACGTTGTTCAGCAGCTCGAGCTTGTGGACGTCCCAGTACTCGTAGATGCCGAACATGTTCCAGTTCGGACCACGGATGAACGTCCCGAGGATGATCATCGCCACCCACAGCGGGAGGAAGCCGAACAGGAAGGTGACGATCGAGAACTTCCGCTCGTTGAACGTGTAGTAGCCGTTGCCCAGCTTGTTGAAGTCGATGTAGGGGATCGCCATCAGGCCGACGAGGATGATCGACGGCAGCACGACCCCCGCCATCCAGGGATCGTAGTAGACGAGCATTTCCTGCAGGCCCAGGAAGTACCACGGCGCCTTCGACGGGTTGGGCGTCTTCACGGCCGAGGCCGGCTCTTCCAGCGGCGCCGGCAGCCCCACGCCCCAGAAGATCAGGAAGGCCGTGACGACCATCATGCAGATCATCTCGGTGTAGACGAGGTCCGGCCACACCAGCACCTGCTGCGCCTGCTCGTCCTCCAGCTTCGGCAGGCCGGCCGCGATCCGCCGGTCGTTCTCCACCGCCTGGTAGAAGTACAGCCAGGTGAAGAAGCCGACGAGAAACAGCATGCCGACGATCGGCACGTTGTCCGGCTTGCCGACAATCTGACGGAAGTCGTAATCCGTCATGCTCAGGCCGAGGAAGATCAGCGAGAGATTCAGAATGATCCAGGCGACCGTGGGCCGCACCAGCCAGGCACGGAGCCAGATCATTGCGATGAACAGCACGATCGACAGCGCGAAGTAGCTGATGGGGTTCGCGATGACGGCGTCGGCGCCGTTCTTGAACCACTCCGGCATGCGGAAGATGAATTCCTCGACCTGCGAGCTGCGGACGGTGAGGTGCGTCGCGGCCAGCAGGAACAGGAAGCCGGAGTAGATCGCCCAGATCATCGCTTTCGGAAGATGCTGAAAGCCGAACAGCGACTCGTAGTGCCCGTCCCGCTTGTAACTGCGCACCGTCCACCCGACGTTCAGGAAGAACATCACGAGGTACAGCCAACCCAGGCCGCGGATCACGGCCGGCGTCAGGTCAGGATGCGGGGTGAGCATGGAGAGAAAGTTGACGGTTTACAGTAGACAGTTGACAGTCAGCCGCGAGTGCCGCAACACGCCGCATTCTTACGTTCTCACATGTCGAACAAACCCACTGTCGACTGTGAACTGTCAACTGTGAACTCACAACGGTTGACTGATTCCGCCGTCCTTGCGGACGCGCCAGAAGTGGATCGCAATCAGCGTGGCCACCACCAGCGGGATGGCGACGCAGTGCATGATGTAAAAACGGTTGAGGGTCGCTTCGCCGACTTCCAGGTCTCCCAGCAACAGGAACCGGGCGTCGCTGGCCTTCGTGATCAGGTCAAATCCGCCGACGTTCAATAACTGGAATCCCGGCCCTTCATGCCCCAGGAACGGCGTCGCACGGGCCATGTTGGAACCGACGGTGATGGCCCAGATCGCCAGCTGGTCCCACGGCAGCAGGTAGCCGGTGAACGACAGCAGCAACGTCAGCACCAGCAGCAGCACGCCGATGACCCAGTTGAACTCCCGCGGAGGTTTGTAACTTCCCGTGAGAAACACGCGGTACATGTGCAGCCAGACGGTGATGACCATCGCATGGGCCCCCCAGCGATGGATCTCGCGCATGATGCCGAGCGTGGTCACATCGCGGAGAGCGCGGATGTCCGTAAACGCCCACTCCAGCGTGGGACGGTAGTAGAACATCAGCAGCACGCCGGTCAGCGTCTCGACCAGGAATAGAAAGAAGGTCACGCCCCCCATGCACCACGTGTAGGAGAGGGCGATGCCCCCCTGCTTGGTGGAGACGGGGTGCAGGTGCAGAAAGAAGTTTGTCAGCATCACCACCGCCCGGTTGCGCCGGTCATACGGCGCGGGGTGGCGGAAGACGCTCTTCCAAATCTGCGTGTTACGGATGTATTCGCCGACGGACATTGGTGGTTGTCGGTTATCGGTTGTCAGTTTTCGGTGATGAGGCCGGTCGTCGCAGAAGAACTCGCACGAATCGGCTGGCCGGTGAGTAAGCCCCGATGACTCTCACCGACAACCGAACACCGAACACTGATCACCCCAGCGCCACGTACGACTTCTGATCCTGCCATTGCCCCAGTTCCTCCTGGAACTTCACACTCTTGTCCACCTCCAGCATGCCGTCTTCGGCGACGCGGAGGCCGACCCGTTCCAGCGGTCGCGGCGCGGGGCCCTCAAAGTTCATGCCGCTGATATAAAAGCCCGATCCGTGACACGGGCACTTGAACTTCTGCTCCCCCTCCAGCCAGTTGGGCGTGCAGCCCAGGTGCGTGCAGACCGAGGCCAGGGCGTACACGATGTTCTCGCCGTTGTAGGCGTCCGAATGGACGATCCACACGCCGCGGCTCGCCTTGTACTTCTCGGACACCGTCCCGCCGGGAAAGTCCGACGGCGGACCCACTTTGAACTTCGACGGCAGTGCGACCACCATGTTGGGCATCATGAACCGCGCGCCCAGCAGCGTCCACAGGCCGCCAATCAGCGCCACCAGCACCCAGCCCAATGCGAACGGTGTGGCCACCAGAGCCACCAGCGACCCCAGCGCAACAGCCGGAAAAGCGCGACGCGACACAGCAGGATCCGGGCGCCTCGCCGGCAACGGAGGCTTGCTCGGCAGTTTCGGCTTGGCAGCAACCGCGGTCGTCGGCTTCCCTTCGTGCAGTGCCTTCAGCATCTCCTGCAACGGAGGACGATCGCCGACAGGCGCAGCCGCGGCCGACTTGGGAGCCGCCTTCGCTGCCGCAGGTTTGCCGGGCGCCGCCGCGGGCGCCGCGCCACCTTTTCCCTGGGCGCGAGCGGCCGCAAGGATGTCGGCGGTTGATTTGGGAGCCGCCGCAGGCTTTGACGGGACGTTCGGCGTCGTCGTGCCCCCTCCGCCTGAGGGTTGATCTTTTGCGCTTGCCTGCCCTGCCTTCTGCGCCCGGGCGGCAGCCAGGATATCGGCCGTGGACTTCGGAGCGGGGGCTGGTTTCGCAGCCGGGGCCGACTCGGCGGCGGGCTGCGATTCCGCAACCGGCGCTGACTCAGGAGCCGGTGTGTCGGCGGCCGGCGCCGGCGCATCTCCCGCCGCACGCCCGGAGTCCTGCTTCCGCGCTCGCGCCAGGATTTCCGCTGTGCTCAGCTTCTCTTGTGCCATGATCTGCCGGAGTTCGAGCCGTTGCGTCGAACGATGTGAACACACGCCTCTAGCGCACGACCCATCACGCCCGGTCGCGGTTGAGGCGGCACGCAGGATGGGACTCGAAGACGTGCCGGTTCAGCATCGAGCCGGGAAATGATGGCAGGTGGTTTCGAGGGTGACAACCGAACGTCGCAACCCCCGCCCCTTTTCTCAGATACAGGAAGCTCCACGCGCATCTCCTGTCCCGGTCGCGGGAATCGGCGCGGGGCAATCGGGCCGGAAGTCGCGGCGTTTCGGCACCGCCCGATCTCCGTATAATCAAGTCCGCACCGCCCCCCTGTGATCGTCACCTCGCCATGCCCACCTCCGCGGAGCGTATCTCGCTGATCGAAGCCGCCATTCGCTTCGATCCGGCCGGTCGCGGACTGCTCAGTCGTGCCGATCAACCGGCGCTCGGCAGCGGACAGCTTGGGCCGGCGGCCCACTCGCTCGCGGAATCCGCCCGGCTCGTGGGGATCGTCACCGGTTTCGCGATCCCCACGCCGTCAGGACCGCTCGCGGAGACCGATGGCCCGCTCGGCAGCATCGTCCTGGCCGATGTGCTGCGATCCCTCGGCACTGAGGTGTGCCTGATCACCGACGACCTGGCGCTGCCCAGCCTGAAAGCCGCGGCCGCATTCGCCGACCTTCCTGAACAGCTCATTTACTCCTGCCCGCTGGACTCGACGGCCGCAGAGAAGTGGTGCGACAACTTTCTGGATCGCACTCCCGGCTTGTCCCATCTGGTCGCGGTCGAGCGAGTCGGCCCGAATTACACCTCCGCATCGTTCCGTTCCACCCGTGACAACCCCGCGGCCGCGCTGAGCGAGTTCCTCGCGCTGCATCCGGAAGAGCATCACGATCGCTGCTGCAACATGCGCGGCGAGCCGATCGACTCCTGGACCGCACCGCTGCATCGCCTGTTTGATCGAGCCCACACATCTGACTCTGTTCCGGTTCGCACCATCGGCGTCGGCGACGGCGGCAACGAAATCGGCATGGGCACGTTTCTATGGGAGGCACTCCATCCGCTGGTGCCCAACGGCCACGGGCCGCGTATCGTCTGCCGCATTCCGACCGACTGGACGATCATCGCCGGCACCAGCAACTGGGGTGCCTACGCGCTGGCCGCCGCGGTCGCCGAACTCAAGTGTCGTCCCGAACCGCTCGACCGGTGGCCCGCCGAACGGCACGAGGCGCTGCTGCGGCATCTGGTCGAACACGGTCCCGCGGTGGACGGCGTGACCCGCGAGCGCGAGCCGACCGTCGACGGCCTGCCGTTCCTCACGTACATCCAGCCGTGGATCACGATGCGTAAAATCGTTCAGGGCGAATACTGAGCATCAGTCATGATCGCTTGTTGTTCAGCCCGATGCGCTGCTCAGCACGGCTTCGCGGGCGTGAGTCCCCTGCTGACGGCTTCGCTCAATCGGAGCGATCGAGTCGCGCCTGCAAACGGAAAGTCGCGATGCCAGCAGCGATATGACCAATCCCAGGAGAGTGGCCGCAGTCAGGACTGCTCCGGCGAGAAATCCCCTTGGCTCATACCACATCACGACGTGGTGCCGACCGGCGGGAAGCGGGACGGCTCGGAATGAGCCGTTCGCCTTGAGGATGGGCAATGCCTGATCGCCGATCCGTGCGCTCCACCCCGGATACCACAGGTCGGACAGCACCAGGTACCCGGGCGCATCAAGCTCGGCGATGAGTTCGATTGATCCCGCGTCGTCGCGCACGAAGCGAGCGGGCGCAAACGCGGCACGCGCCCCGTCAGGCAGTACATCCTTGTCGAGGACGACCTGTTCCCGAAAGTCGAGGTCCGGGAGGGCAGCCTTGAAGTCGGACAGCCCGGATAGCTCGCGGACTTGTCCGACAACGAACGCCCGCGGCAGGGCGGTCTCGTTCTCCAGCAAGTCATAACTGTAGTACAGGCCATCGGAGCTGCCGCTGCGGCGGACGCTCTCGACGATTTGACCCGAGTGAACCCGTCGCCAGCCTTCCGGCACGTCGGCCGTTCTACCCGGTTCGCGAAGCTGGATCGCGTGCCGCACCGCCAGCAGGTCGAGCAGCTTGCGATTGAGATGCCGCACGTCGGTCGGAAAGAAGTCCATCGGTTCAAACGGACTCTCATGCGTCTCCTGCAGCTGCGCCATCAGCAGCAGATACGCAGCCGGTCCCGCGGGCTCGTAACCCCGCAGCTTCAACAGGCCCTCCGCGGCCGCGTCGCGGTCGCTCAGAATGTCTTGAAACGCCAGCACACGCTGAGCGCCGACATCATTTTGAGCATCCTTGAGGAGGCCGAGCAACTCTGGATCTCTCTCGGCCAGCGACCGCACGCCGGCGGTGTCGGTGACTGCATCGGCGAACCGCGTCAGCTCGGCAACACACGCAACGATCATCAGGAGAGACAGCACTTGCACCGGGACAGCCGCGGCCGGCCAGCGGTTTCGTGCGCGCATCATCAATTCGTTCAGCGCGATCGCGGCAAGCATCGTGGTGGCGAACGACGTGAAGAATAGCGCGCGGCTCGGCAGCCGGAACCACGTGATGCCCGGCACGACGGCCGCGAGGGTCGGATAGACCGGCGTCAGCGAACCGAACGCAAACAGCAGCGTTACCATCCAGATGGCGGCCATCCGCCGTGTCGGCGCCCGTCGCCACGCCAGGAGCACTCCCACCCCGGCCAGCAGCAGCGGCAACACACCGAAGTGGCACACCTTCTCCCAGAACGGAACGGCCCCCTCCACCCACGCCTCAGGACGGGTGAGCGCGAACGGATTCCAGAGCTCCCGCAAACTCGACCACTCGAGTGCGGAGACACCGAACTCCTGATTCATTTCTCGCAGTGACGGCCGGAGTGTCAGCCGCGTGTTGAGATAGGCCGGGAACAGGTCCACCGCAACGAGACCGCACGTCGCCATACCCAGCCGCACCCAGTTCAGCATCAATCCGCGAGCAGCCTTACGCCGTCCGCGTCGCCAGAGCAGCACGCAGTCGGTCAGCAGGCAGCCCGAGAGCAGCAGGACGAGGTAATATGTCTCCTGCGCGTGGCCGGCGAGAAAGCTCATCGCAAGACAGAACGCGAAGGGGGCGACGTCGGCCAACGGGTTCTTCGTCTCCGGCGTGCCGGCGGCGTTGATCGTCCTGGCTCTCAAACTCGAATAAGCGAGCAGCGTCCAGGGCGTCCAAGCGACGGCCGCAATCTGGGGGTAGTGCCCCTCTGCGGTCTGAGCAATCAGGTAGGGAGCGCCGAGGAAGATCACCCCGCCGAGCGTAGCCGCGCTCCAGGACAGTCCGTACCGCCGCGCGAGCCAATAGACTCCCAAGCCGCCGAACAGGTGATGCGCCACCAGCAGCCAGCTCAGACTCTTCGATGCATCCCAGACGAGAGTGAGCCAGTTCGGCGGGTACCACAGCGCAGCCTGAGGGTTCCCGGTGTGGGGCAGTCCCAGGCAGAGATGCGGGTTCCAGTGCGGCAGTTCGCCCTCACCGGTCACAGCATGCGCAGCATATTCGCGACTGCCGATGAAGTAATCGATCAGGTCATTGTGTCCGCGCTTCTGCGGTCCGACGAGGACAAGGTCCGGATGCCGCGCGAGCTCATGAAAGCAGGCCAGCGTGGCCAGCAGCAGCACGGCAATGGCGGCCGCCAACTCACGGCGAGACATCGGCGAGGCGCATCCCGTCCCCCCGTTCAGTGCAGACAGGTCGGCGTCGACTGCGGGGCCGCTCATGGCGTCGTTGGATTGGCAGAACAAAGTCATGCACCGGCCGGGATCGCTCGTTCGCCGTTGCTGCCGGTGCGCTCCGCTGCAGTCCGTCGCGCTTCTGTGGATCGAGCCACGATGTAATGCGGCCGCGCACGCACCTGGTCATAAATGCGGATCGCATACTCACCCAGAATGCCGATCCCCAATGCGTTCAGCGCTCCGAAGAACGAGCCGATCATCGTCGTCGAGGCCCAGCCGGGAATGGCGAGACCCGTGAACAGCTTGTGATATAGAGCAAACGCCGCCACACCGACGCAGGCCGTCAGTGACAGGCCGGAGATGAGGTAGAAGATCGACAGCGGCACGCTCGAGAACGAGAAGATCGCCGTCTTCGCGAGACGGAACAGCCCCCGGAGCGACACGCGCGGGCGGTCGTCGTACCGGCGGCCGCGCGCGACGGGCACGCCTGTCTGGCGGAACCCGACCCAACTCCGCAGACCCGGGTAATACCGGTCACGGTCGATCACCGACGCGATCTCTTCGGCCACGCGGCGGTCGATCAGTCCGAAGTTGCCGGCGTCCATCGGCATCCGCGTGTGCGAGATGCTGTTGAGCACGCGATAGAACGCCAGGAACAGGCCGCGCTTGATGACGTTCTCCTGCCGCTCCGAACGAACCGCGTACACCACGTCGTACCCGGCGTGCCAATGCGCGAGGAATGTCCGCACGGCTGCCGGATCGTCCTGCAGGTCGCTGTCCATGATGATGACGGCGTCGCCGCGCGCATGCGACAACCCGGCGTGCAGCGCCGCCTGATGGCCGAAGTTGCGTGAGAAGTGCAGCACGCGGACGCCGGGCCGGCTCGCGGCCAGCGCATCAAGCCGCTCGCCGCTCCCGTCCGTCGAGCCGTCATTGATGAACAGAATCTCGTACCGGCAGCCGACCGGGCTAAGGACGGTGATCAACTGCTCGGTCAGCGAATCGACGACTGCCGCTTCGTTAAACACCGGCAGCACGATCGAAATCAGTGCATCCGTCAACGGGCGGCGCGCTGATGCTTCCGGGGCGCAACTTCGTTGTCCTGAGTGCTCCGCATCTGCCAACGGGAATCCGCCGGCCCCGGTCGCGGAGAGCGTGTTCACAACAGATTGTGCGTCAGTCCCGTTCATTTGGTCAGGACTCCGACAAGGGACAAGCCGCAGGGGACCGGCATGCGGTCGATCAGCCAGCGCTCGACGCCGGCGCAGCGCAGCAGCATGCGGTTCGTCCAGGGGGCGACCCGCGGGAACTCGGCCTGCGCAGTTCGGGGCCGCAGCCGCTGGTACCCTCGGACAGCGACGGCCGCAGGGAGCGTGAACGCGTTCCAATGCTTGAGCAGCCGCACGCGAAAGCCGGCCGCATGCGCTTGCCGCCTGAGCAGCCGCGCGTCGTAGCGACGAAAATGACCGAGTGCGCGGTCCCACTCGCCGTAGAGCCATTCGTAGGCCGGGACTGTGACGATGGCGACGCCGCCGCCGGTCAGAGTTTGATGCGCGTTCCGCAAAGCGGCCACCGGATCGGCGATGTGCTCGATCACATCGAGCAGAACGACCGCACGCGCCGAGCCCTCGTCAAACGGCCATGGCTCCGCGAGGTCATGCAGCCGCACATCTGGCAGTCCGCGTTCCTGCGCTAGCTGCACGGCTTCCGGCATCACATCCAGTCCGGCGACATCGTAGCCCAGCCGCTGAAACTCCAGCAGGTTGCGGCACGAGCCGACGCCCCCTTCGATGAGCAACCCGGGCGGCGGCGCATAGCGTGACAACAGCCCCCCGGCCAGCCGCCGCTTCGCGACGTGCCACCAGTAGCTGTCCTCCAGCTCGGCGAGTTCATTCAGATGCTGAACGTCCATCGTTGCAATCACACTCGCATCACAGTCCCGGACTGGATCTCAGCTCCACCTCATGCGGAAACTTCCCCCGCCAGAGCGACAGCGCGCGGCCGGCGTGAGTGAGGAACGGGTAGTACTGTTTCAGCTGCCCGGGAGTCAGTTCGGGGATGCGGCGGCACAGCCATTGTCCGGCGAGTTCGACTGTCTCCGGCGGCGGCTGCACCTCCGGAGGCGCGAGCGCCCACCACTCGAGGGCATGTCCGGTCGCCAGCAGGCGATCCGCATCGGTGCCGAATGGTCCCTCCACTTTCGCAGGCTGCGGTCCATCCGTTTCCTCTCCGGGCCAGCGGCCGTCCCAGTAGCCCTCCGCGTGTTGCGTGGCGACGAGCCGCGCCGTCGCATCCTGCAGATGCGCGATGACCTGTTCCCGCATGGCGTCCGAGAGCAGTCTCTGCTGCTCGGCGTCCACCCGCAGCAGCATCACCAGCGCATGCAGGCGATGATTGCCGAAGCACACCCCCTGCGCAAGACGCTGCCGCATCAGCCGCTCAGCCAGGCGATCCCAGGTGATCTCCTGCCCTTCGGTCGAGAACCAGCGCGGCGTGTCCGGGCAATAATGGAGCAGCGCGAGGGTGGACCACTCGTACTCCTCCTGGTTCAGGCTGAAGTGCTCCAGCGAGTACGCGAGCGCCGCGCTGAGCGGTCGCTCGCCGATGGGCGTGATCACCGGGTAATCGAGCGGCGTGCCGACCTCAGCCAGTCCCGCGAGCGAATGATCGTAGTGGCTCGCCGTCGCCTCGCCCGACTTGGTGCGAAATGAGATGTAGTCTGCGTCCGACGTCGTGTCGGGGATCAGAAACGGCCTCGTCTCCGGTCCCCACGCGGCGGCGAAGGCCCGATGATCGAGCAGCAGTTCGCGCATCTCGACGCCGGAGAGGCAGTCCGGGTCGTCAAACGCCGCCTCGACCCCCCAGAACCGCAGCGCGTGATCGACATGGTTGATCTTCGGCGCCCGACCCCGCAGCCGCGGCTTCAACAGATCGAGCACCGTCGCCAGCTGCTCATCGCTCACGACCGAAGGACGGTCGTAGAGCGGCGCGACCGACAGCGGCTCGGTCCGTGGCGACGGCAGCACTTGGTCGGCCGTCATCAACTGATACCGGTGCGCGCCGTAGCCGGCCGCGGCGGTGACGCACATGGCCTGCAGCAGGATAAACGCCCACAACGGCAATGCCGTCCGAGGGCCGCTTTGTTCGGGAGTGATCGAATCGGATTTCATCAGTCGCCGTTATGCCTTGCCGAGTCGGGTCTACTCTTCGTCCGCCGCCGCGGCGACGCGCGTCGCCACGAGGCCGACATCGTCCTCGTACACCACTTTCCACTCCGACATCGCCCGCACGTTCCGCTCCAGCGATGACTGGAGTTCGCGGCAGACGACGATCGTGTTCACCCGGTATTTGCTGAGTTTGCGGGACAGGCCCGGCTGCGCCTGCGAGATCGCCAGGTAGTCCTTCCACACGCGCTGCGGGACCACGTGGACCGAATTGGTCGTCATCATCACTTCAATGTCCGGCGGCCCGTCCCACACGATCCAGTCCCCCCACCACTGCGGGTTCGCCACCATCCCCTGCGGCGGATGTTCGCGCAGCCACTGTGTGACCCCGAGCGGCGTGTCGTTGCTGTACAGCCGGTCGTCCGGTCGAGGCTTCCCTCCCAGCACCGGGCGGCTGATCGGCGAGAACGCGAACGTCACCCACACCATCAGTCCGGCGATGAGCGTCAGCCGGAATGAAGGACGAAACAGCGGCCCCGTCACGCGATGGATGGACTCACCGAACGAGGTTTCTCTCAGTCGGCCTGCGATCTCGGCAATGTGCGGTGCCAGCACGATCAGCAGCGACGGCGTGTACCAGCAGATCATCCGCACCCGCAGGCAGACGGCGAGCGTGAACACTCCCAGCACCAGCACGTCGCTCACGGCGACCCGCGCCCGGCTGTGCCGCAGCACCACCAGCAGCATCACCCAGGAGAGCCCCATCGGAATCCCCTCCAGCGACACCATCTCCAGCGGGAACCATTCCAGCACGTCCTTGAGGTTCGAGTTCGACGGAAACAGCACGGTGTGCAGCAGCAGGTCGAATCCATACGGATTGGCGCACGTCCCCAGCACGGCCAGTTCACTCAGCACCAGCCACCGCCGAAACCGCCTGTCCCTGAAGACGGCCGCAATGTCGCGCGTTTCCCACAGCACCTCGCACGCCCGCCCGGCGACGTAACTTCCCAGCACGGCGAAACCGACAATGAACGATCCATGCAGATTCGCCCACACCGCGAACAGCAACGGCATGGCCACATAGGGCAGCCAGCCCGGCCCCATGGCAAACTCTTCTCCCCTCTCCCCGCGATACCGCTGTCCCTTCTGTCCGCCCCCGTGCGGGGAGAGGGGCCGGGGGTGAGGGGCCAATCCCCGCCCGCGCCGCTCATCCGTCCGCACCATCAGCCACCACAACACGGCAAAGCAAAAGACCCCAAACACCTCAGGCCGAATGACCGCGTGCCGGCTGAAGTTGAACGCCCACGCCAGCCACGCGCCGATCGCGGCGACTCCGGCGCTGCGCGTCTGCAGGTACATTGCCCGCATCAGGACCAGCGACCCCGCCAGCACGGCGACCGCAAACAGATGGGAATAACCCTCCGGATCACCGCTGCGGCCGGCCAGGGCGAACAGCACCTGTCCCAGCCAGGCTGTATCGACGACGGGAACACCCTCGGCCAAACCGACGAACGGTTCCTCCGTCGGCAAGGCGCGGTGGTCGAGAATCCAGTTGCCGTACGCGATGTGCCCCCAGATGTCCGAGTGGAACAGCGGGAGATAGTTGTGATGCATGAACAGCAGGGCGAACCCCGCGATGAGCAGCAGATGACGCCCGTCCAGCGCCCAGTGCTCACCCAGCTTCGGCGTGAGGACGTCTGCGATCGGAGGTGCGGACTTCACGCCCGGAGCATGCACCCGTTCCCGTTCGATTGTTGTGTCCACAGCCTGTGACATGCCAACTCCACCAATGCGCCCGCTGCAGCAGTCGCCGGGCGCTAACTCAGGTTTGCAGTCGCCGCAGAGAGGCGACGCGGATTCGCGGAACACGGTTCGCAATGCAGCTTCCATACCGGCCTCCCCCACCGGCAACGACCGGCCGCCGAGCCCCTCTCAGGAGGGCGGCACGTCAGGGTGCAGTCCTTCAATGATGGATTTGTAATAAGCCCGGCGTTCACGCCGGGTTCATCGCATGGCCCTGCGGTGCCTCCAGCCTCGTTCACGAGGCTTCGCGCTGCAGCGGCTTAAGCCAGGACAGCGCACGCCCCGATGAACTGGGCACGAAACTTCGGCCCTGGCTTCCGCCTCATGAGAATCACAGCAGCGTCATCGCGTAACGAATCCATGACAGTCGTGTTCAAGTCTCCGCGCGCTGCACCGACTCTGCCGAGCGCCGAGCCACGTCCGTCACGAGTCGAACATGCGAACGGCCTCATTCCGGTGCTCCTGTGCGGAGTCGCGCTGCTGACGATCGGCGGGCCCCCCTTCGTCCGCATGCCGCTGACGAACGACGCCGTGCTGTTCGACCTTCAGGCTCGCCTGGCCAGTGAAGGGAGCGTGCTCTACCGCGATATGCTGGAGCCGAATCTCCCCGGAGTGGTCTGGATTCATCTCGCCGTCCGAGCGGCCCTGGGAGACTCATCCGAATCGCTGCGACTGTTCGATCTGTTCATCGCCGGAGCCGTCATCTCCCTGGGAGCCGTGTGGGTGCGACGGGCGGGCGGCTCGCTCCGGGCTTCGGCCTGGTTCGCATTCGCCGCGCTCCTCTTCTACCTCTCGATTTCGGAATGGTGTCACTGTCAGCGGGACGCCTGGATGCTGCTCCCGTCACTGGCCGCGCTCACCATCCGAGGCCGGCAGACCGCCCGCTGGCTGGATCCCTCCAACCCGCTCGCATCACGCCCCGCGCTCGGCTGGGCTGCCCTGGAAGGCATCCTGTGGGGGAGCGGCGTCTGGATTAAGCCCTACGTGGCGCTCCCAGGATTTGTGGCGTGGGCCGTCACCCAGCTCCTGGTCCGCCGTCGTCGCTGCCTCATCCTCGACACAACCGGCCTGCTGACGGGCGGCCTGCTCATGGGAGCTTGCGGCGTCTCCTGGCTGGTGCAGGCTGGATCGTGGGAAGCGTTCTGGTTCACGCTCACCGAGTGGAATCCACGCTACTTCGCCGCCGGACGCGAACACTGGACGCTGGCTCGCTGCATCCCCATGGCGATCCGCCTCTGGCCGTGGACCCTGCTGCACGTGATCGCAGCGCCGCTCGCAGTCCATTCGCTGTGGCAGGTGTCGCGGCGCGACGCCGCGGAACGGGCACTGCCGCACGGCGGAGTCCTGCATCCCCTGCTGGCGGCGTTCTACCTCGCCTGGACCGCACAGGCGTTCGGCCTGCAGCACCTGTTTGACTACGTGCACGCCCCCGCGCTGATGATCGCCCTCCTGCTGGTGGCGTCCCGGATGGCAACCGCGATGGCCGGTGCGAACCGCCCCGGGCAGCAGCTCGCCGCCGCCGCCTTCCTGCTCCTGGCGGTCGTCTCCTCTCCCCTCCTGAAATCCGAATGCCTGCAGGTCTGGTCGCGGTGCATCAAGGGACCAAACTCGCCCCGGCTGCAGGACCGGCTGGCCCATTTCGACAACCCGAACCGGGAGGACCTGGCCCGCGTCGCCGAGTTCCTGCGCCGCAACGGCGCCGCCGGTCCCGACGTCTGCTGTTACAACAGCGACCTCGTGTCGCTCTACCAGGTGTTGCACCTCCAGCCGCCGATGCGCTTCGTCTACCTGCACGAACTCCTCGTGTTCTTCCCCGATCGCAACGACGAGATCGCTGCGGCCCTCGAGCAGAGCGGGCAGCGGTTCGTCGTGACGGATCTCGTCAGTTGCGGGATGCCCCGCGCTCAGGCGGAAGAGATCGGCCCCGACGGTCCGCTCGCTCCTCCCCCCACCTATCCCCGCAACCGCAGCAACAGCTACCCCTGGTCGCATCCCGTCGTATTCCGCTCCGGCACGTACCTGGTGCACCGCATCGACGGCCCGCCGGGAGACGTCGCCGTGCGTCCAAAGCAGTAACAGCGCACGAAGAAACCCGGTTCTCTTGGAGAAACCGGGTTTCGAACACGCGTCACCGCAATCACGGCCCTCACGAAGCATCAACCGTCGGACGCTCCGCCGCCAGTCCAAGCCGTCGCAACTTCTTGTACAGCCCGACCCGGCTGATGCCCAGCGCTTTGGCCGTCCGCGTCCGGTTGTTCCCGTTCGCCTTGAGCGCCTGCTCCAGCAGGTCCCGCTCGCTGCGGGCAATCCGGTCCGCCAGCGACCAGCCCCGTTCGGTGTCCCGGCTGCTGGCCTGCGGCTCGAACTGCGACCGAATGACGGACGCCGACAAGTCGTTGACCGTCAGCTCATCCCCCTCGCAGAACAGCACCGCCCGGCGAATGTGGTTCTTGAGTTCCCGCAGGTTCCCCGGCCAGCGATGCCGCCGCAGCGCCTCCAGAAAGTCGCGGTGCACGCGCGTGATGTCGATCTGGTGCTCCCGGCAGAATTCGTCGGCAAACCCCAGCGCCAGCGGCACGATATCCAGCGGCCGGTCCCTCAACGGCGGCAGGCGGAACTCCAGCACGTTGAGCCGGTAGTACAGGTCGGACCGGAACTGCGACTTCCGCATCAGGTCCTCGAGATTGACGTTGGACGCCACGATCAGCCGCGCTTCCGATTGCCGGGACTCCGTCGAGCCGACCATTTCGTACTCGCCGGTCTCGATGACCTTCAGCAGCTTCGCCTGCTGCTTGGGATCGAGCACGTCGATTTCGTCCAGCAGCAGCGTTCCGCGTCCGGCCGCCTCGAATCGCCCGATCTTGTTCCGGTCCGCTCCGGTGAACGCCCCGCGGATGTGCCCGAACAATTCGCTTTCAATGAGATCGTTCGGCAGCGCCCCGCAGGCCAGGTTCTGGAACGGACGGTCGGCCCGCGACGACCGCTGATGGATGAACCGCGCGAGCGTTGTCTTGCCGGTTCCCGTCTCGCCGACAAGCAGCAGCGTCACGTCGCGGTGCGCCACGCGCTCCAGGTCATCCACCACGCCGAAGAATGCGGGGGTGTACGTCAGCAGTCGGACATCGCCCGCCGCCATCAGCCGGTGCTCAGGCAAGGGTCGCGCCCGCCGGCCCGCGATGTACGATTGAACTTCGTCATCCGCCAGCAGCGAGGCCGCGACGTCATCCCCCACACTGACATGATGAGCTCCCAGCAGGTCCGCCGCGACCGCAGTTTCGCGCGTCAGGCTGTCGTCGCCAAACGTCACGACGCTCAGCGCCGCGACGGGCCGTTCAAGCAACGCATTCAGCAGACGGCAGGTGCCGGCATGGTCCAAGCCGCACCGCAGGTCCACCAGAAGCGTCGGGGGCTGGAACTGCCGGATGTAATCCAGCATCCGGTCGGCGTCGTCGAACGCTTCGCTGATCGGGGACTCCATATTGAAAGCCCGAACCACCGTAGCTCCGCAGGCGGCGTCGGGACTGAAAACGGGAAGCTGGCTCCGCATCAGGCGGCATCCTCTCATTAGTGAAATGCTAACGAACCCACAGCGGTCATCGTGTATCCCGGCGGATGCGCCGCCGGTGGAACCCTGATGCCATGAGGACGCAGAGCAACTTCCAAGCCCAAACACCTGAGAGGTCCGGTTACCAGCACGTCAGCGGTAGGATTCACTCGCGCAAAGCGGGGGATGCGCCGCGGCCCCTCTCCGCGGCGACAAAACAGACCGGTGCTCTCAAGTCCGGAATCAGACACGACTTCCACCAACCGTTCGACTCGTCCATTCCATGACGTATTGAACAGTTACTGCCCGGCGTCCGCTCTCGGCTGTCAAGCTTCAGGTCCACACGACAAATGTCTCGTGAGGTTGGCGCGCCGTTCAGACTGCGAAACCCCCGCTGCACCGGGGCTGAAACCACGCACGGCCGCGTCAACACACGTCCTGAACATGCTGTCAATTCTGCTTAGCGCTAACACGAGTGAGCGCCGCGCGCCGTCACGATCACCGTGCCCGTCGGTATAGGGTTTGCCTCCGTCGTGCGGACTGACAAAAGCATCACTGCGCGCACACGTTCGGCGACCTGCCCGCCGGACCGTCTTCGAGACTCGACCGCATGCCTGACTCCGCACCCGATCTGTCGATCATCGTCCCGACGTATCGCGAGGCCGCCAATCTTCCCGTTTTGATCCCGCGCATCGCCGAGGTCCTGGCGTCGAAGCCGATCGACTGGGAACTCATCGTGGTCGATGACAACAGTCCCGACGACACCCGCGACGTCTGCCAGGTGCTCTCCGAGCGCTATCCCGTGCGACTCATCGTCCGCACCACGGACCGCGGCCTCTCCAGCGCCGTGATCGCCGGCATGCACGCCGCACGCGGCGACCTGCTGCTCTGCATGGACGCCGATCTCTCCCATCCACCGGAGGCACTCCCCACAATGGTCGCCGCACTGCGGGACGATGCGAAGACCGACTTCGTCGTCGGCAGCCGCTATGTCGCCGGCGGCCGCACCGAGGACGACTGGGGTCTCTTCCGCTGGCTCAATTCCCGTGCCGCCACATGGCTGGCGCGGCCGCTCACGAAGCTCTCCGATCCGATGGCCGGATTCTTCGCCCTCCGCCGTGCATCGTTCACGACCCACGCGGATCGGTTGAATCCCATCGGCTACAAGATCGGCCTTGAGCTGCTCATCAAGTGCGGCTGCCGCCGCGTCGTCGAGATCCCCATCCATTTTCGCAACCGGCTGCACGGCGAGAGCAAGCTCAGCCTGCGCGAACAGCTCAACTACCTCCGCCATCTCGCCCGACTCTATGCGTTTCGCTTTCCGACCTGCCTGCAGTTCGCCCGCTTCGGACTCGTCGGCCTGTCGGGCATGGCGGTCGACCTGACGGTCCTCTGGCTGTTCCTCGCCGCCGGCGTCAGCCTGCCCGTCGCATCCGTCGTCGCGATCTGGATCGCCATGACGTCGAACTTCCTCGGCAACCGCGCCTGGACGTTCGCCGGCGCCCGCAGGCATGCATGGCTCCGACAGTACGCCGCCTTCTGCGGCAGCTGCCTCGCCGGAGGTCTGCTGAACTGGACGACCCGCGTCCTGCTGTGGCAATTTGTTCCGTTCTTCAGCGAGCACGAACTCGCCGCGGCGGCGGCCGGCGTCGCTGCCGGAACCATGTCCAACTTCACACTCTGCCGCCTCGTCGTCTTCCGCCCGAAAGCAGCGCCCATCGCGGACCCGACGCCCGTCACAATCCCGAAGCCGGTGAGTCGATCAAGCCGGTTCAGTCCCGCTGCGTCATCGGTGGACGACTCCCCCACGCACCGTGCAGAGACGTCGCACGGCGAGCGCCGGCTGTCACCGGTCGTCCAGCGTGTTATCCTGCTCGCTGTCGGCGGCTGGATCACATTCGCCGGACTGGCCGCCGCGCCGGACTCCAATGTCGCCTCTTCACCGCAAGCTGAGATTGCCAGCCTCGACGTCTCCGAGGACGCGGTCGAGCGGCGGCTGAGCGACTCGGCGGCTTATCTTGCGTCCGACGACCTCGAAGGCCGCGGCATCCGCACCCGCGGGCTCGATCTCGCCGCCGAATACCTGGCGCGCGAGTTCGCCGACGCGGGACTGCGGACCGATCTGTACAACGGCACGCCGTATCACGAGTTCAAGCTGTTCTCCGGCGCGACGAAGGGCTCCGTTCAGGAGTTGACGCTGACTGCGGACGGCACGGAGCGGGCGCTCCAGACCGGCGATGACTTCACATCGCTGACGCTCAGCGTCATCAGTCCCATTTCGCTGCCGGTCGTCTTCGCCGGATACGGCATCACGGCGCCCGAACTGGGATACGACGACTACGCCGAGATCGACGTTGCCGGCAAGGCGGTCATCATTCTGCGACACGAACCGCAGCAGGCCGATCCGGACAGTGTCTTCAACGGCGCGGAGAACTCCGATTACGCGTTCGTCCGGCCGAAGATCGACACCGCCGTCGAGCACGGCGCCGCCATGCTCATCCTGTGCACCGATGCCTTCGCATTGACGCCAGCCGGCACAGACGCCGAACCGCCGGTCGATGAACTGCTGCGGGTGGAACTCGAAGAGTCGTCTCTGCGCGAATCCATTCCCGTCGTGCACTGTCGCCGCGGAGTGATCGAGGCCCTTATTGAATCGACAGTTCATGAGTCGCTCTCCGACATTGAAGCCAGGATCGATGCCACGCTCACGCCCAGCAGCATGGAACTGCCGCGGACGCACGTCACCGGTCGCGTCGGCCTGTCGAAGGAGGGACGGACGCTGAAGAACGTCGTCGCTGCACTCGACGGCGCCGGCCCCCTTGCCGAAGAGACCCTGATCATCGGCGCGCACTACGACCACCTCGGCCGCGGAGGCTGGGGTTCACTGGCGATCGGCGCCAATCACGAAGTGCACAACGGCGCCGACGACAATGCCTCCGGCACGGCCGTGCTCGTAGAGGTCGCTCGACAGCTCGCCGCCCGGGATGGGCCGCTGCGCCGCCGCATCCTTTTTATCGCCTTCAGCGCCGAGGAACTCGGACTGATCGGCAGTGCAAAGTACGTGCAGGACCCGCTCGTGCCGCTGTCGAACACCATCGCCATGCTCAACCTCGACATGGTCGGACGGCTCCGTGACGAAAAGCTGACGATCTACGGCACCGGCACCGCCGCCGAATGGCCCTCGCTGATCGACCACGCCAACACTCCGCTCGGACTCAGCATCAGGCGCAATCCCGGCGGATACGGACCGAGCGACCACGCCTCCTTCTTCGAACGCGGCGTCCCGGTCCTGCACTTCTTCACAGGCTTCCACAACCAGTATCACCGTCCCAGTGACGACTCGGAACTTCTCAACATCGACGGCATGCGTCAGATCACCGAGCTGGTGCGCGACATCGCCCTGAACCTCGCGCAGGCCGACCAGCGCCCGACGTCGACCGGTTCACAGGGAGCGTTCGATCTCGGCGAGTTGGCCGACGTCGACGGCAGCTTCAACGTGCCGCTCCCCGACGACCGTCCCCTGTTGGGCGTCCTGCTGGCCCCGTACGAAGACGGCGGAGTCGTCGTGCAGCGCCTCGTCCGCAACGCCGCGGCCGAACAGCACGGCATCCGCCCCGGCGACGTCCTCCTCACGGTCGACGGAAAAGCCGCCGAATCCAGTGAAGCCGTCATCCAGGCGCTCCGCGAACATCCCCAAGGCGAAACGCTCAAAGTTCGCCTGAAGCGCCGCGGCGTCGAGATGGAATTCGAGATCACGCTGTAGAGGAACTGCGAAAGTCGCGAAAGAAGCGAAACGGCGGACAACGAGTCAGAAGTTCGTCCGGAGATTCTTCTTTCGCAGTTTTCGCGATTTTCGCGGTTCTCTTCACCGCAGCAAACTGCCGCGCGGAGTCCTACAATGAATGCGCCGGGCCATCGTCCGCGGGGATCGCCCGGCCTGATTCACGCGCAGTCCATCCGGCGACCTCATGCGACTTGGTATCTACGGCGGCACATTCGATCCGGTGCACTACGGGCATCTGCTGGCGGCCGAGCAGTGCCGCGAACAATGCCGGCTGGACAAGCTCTGGTTCGTCCCCGCCGCCTCGCCGCCGCATAAACTGGGAGAGACGATCACTCTGGGCGCCCGGCGTGCCGAGATGCTCGAACTGGCCGTTGCCGGAATGCCGCAATTTGAGGTGAATCACCTGGAGCTAAATCGGCAAGGCCCCAGCTATACGGTCGACACGCTGGCGCAGTTGCGGGCGGATGACCCCGAGCGCGAGTTGTTCCTGCTGATCGGGGCAGATTCCGTCGACGACTTCTCGACCTGGCGTGAACCGCAGCGAATCGCCGAGCTCTCGACACTCGTCGTGATCAATCGGGGACGCACACCCCCCGATCTCTCGCGGCTGGCGGAATGCTGCGGCGACCGCGAGCCGATTGTCGTGCAGATGCCGGGGATCGACCTCTCGGCGACGGATCTCCGGCAGCGCGTGGGCGACGGCCGTTCCATCCACTTCACGACGCCCCGCGCCGTCGAAGCCTATATTCACGAGCATCGCCTCTACCGCTGAGCGGGCGCCAGTTCAACTCCGAATCCGGGTCCGTCCGGGACCTCGATGCTGCCGTCCTCCGGCGCCGGCTGCCCGCGGACCCACGACATCCACGGACGCCCCTGTTCCGCCAGTGGTTGCGCATCAAGAGCCGCGATGGCGTGCAGCGCCCAGACCTCCGCTCCACGATGCGGCACCACGCGAAGCTGAGCCGCTGCCGCCATTTCATAGATGCGCACCAGCGCCGTCATGCCGCCGCACCAGCAGACATCGGGCTGCAGGATCTGATGCAGCCGTTCGTCAACGAGCGGCTCGAAGCCGAAATGCGTGAACTCATGCTCGCCCCCGGCGATGGGGATCTCGGCTTCATCCCGCAGCCATCGGTAACCGTCGAGATCATCGGGAGGCAACGGTTCCTCGATCCAGGCAATGCTGAGCGGCGCGATGCGTTTGGCAATCGCCAATGTGGTGGGGACGTCCCACCGCATCCAGGCATCCACCATCAGCGAGCGTGCCGGTCCGATGCGATGGCGCACCGCAGTGATGCGCTCGACGGCGTCTTCCACGAACCGGGCGCGCGTGCCGCTCGTCAGCGGCTCCGGTGGATGCAGATGCAGCTTGACTCCCTCCGTGCCGGCCGCCGTCGATTCATCCACATCCCCCCAGACTGTGCTGTAAATCGGGATGCTGCAGACATGCCGGGTGCTCAGCAGCCGAGCCAGCGACTGACCCGCGGCCTTCGCACGCAGATCCCACAGCGCCAGATCGACGCCGCTGAGCGCCATCACGGCGATCCCTTTGCGACCGAAGGGAACGGTGGCGTCGTACATTCGCTGCCAGTGCTGTTCGACCCGGGAGGGATCGAGGTTTGTCAGCAGCGGGGCCAGCACCGATTCAATGACGGCAATTCCCGCTCGACCGCCGCCGCCGACTCCGAATCCCGTGAGGCCGTCGTCCGTGACGATCCGCACGGCGATCTGTCCGAACGTCGTCCGCCAATCGGATGGTGAGTTGGCGTCAATCGGTTGCCAGGCTTCAATCGAAGCAATCTTCATGGAGATCACTTGTAACGGACGTCGTGAGACCTCCCGATTCGCGCACGCGATCCGCTTCTCACGGGTTCGGCGACTCCATCGATCGACTCACCATCGCTCCGGGCGAGTTCGACTCCTGCGGCACTTGAGCGAACGACGCGTCGTACCACGGCGCAAGCGTTCCGCACAGCCGGTCCCAGGCGACCGTGTAGAATCCGAAGTTGTGGTCCCCCTGCTGGTGATGTTGCGCGTGGAACGTGCTCGTGCCGATCTGCCGCAACACCGGCGTCCGCGTCCACCAGCGGGGAAACGGCTCGACGCCCAGATGCCCGAGCGCTCCGGCCGCAAGATTTGCTGTGACATACAACGAAATCCCGAGCCAGGACGACGAATAGGCGCACAGCACAAGCAGCCACAGCAGTCCGAAACCGAAGGTCTCAATCGGATGCACGACGAACAGCGTCAGCACGTGCGGGCGGTCGAACTCGTGATGCAGCCGGTGGATCGGCATGAACCACCGCGAATGGGCGACGCGATGCAGGACATACATCCCGAGGTCCATCAGCAGCAGCAGGACCGCGAAGTCCAGCGCCGCCCGCCAGCTCATGTCGCGACGGATTGTGATCACGCCCCAGGTCCACAGCCGCCAGCCGATGTATGTTACGAGCGTGTTGACGACGACGCTCAGCCCGGCGTAGCGCCACTCGCGCGGGGTGACTGGATCGGCAGCGGCGCCGATCTGCCGCGACCGGAACCACCGGGTCGCAAGCCTGCCCGCCATCAGCGCCGCGGTAAAGGTCGCAACGTTCATGAGGATCAGCCAGCCGAGAGCTATCAGCGGCGGCAGCCGATGCGCCCAGTCCAACAGCTCGTTCATGACTCCCCCCGACAACGTCGCAGAATCAGGTCCGCGCCAGCGGCGAAAGCCAGGCGCTCAGCGTGCCGCCGCCGATCAGCGGCAGCCAGGCGCAGAGCGCCGGCGCGACCAAGCCCGTGTTGCCGAACAACAGCATCCCCTGAGAGAGCGCGTAGACGCAACCCACCACGGTCATGCACACGGCCACGTTGGTGACAAGGCTCAGCCGCTCCCGGCGGATCGTCAGCGGAATCACCAGGAACAGTCCGATCAGCGTGATGATCGGCCGAGTCAGCCGTTCGTGCAGATGCAGGATCTGAGCCCGCCGCGTCGCCAGGCCGGCGCTGGGATGCCGGATCCGCCACACGAGGTCGCTCGTCGAGAGATACCGAAAGCCCGTGCCGCGATTGGCCAACTGGTCGAACGTCAACTCGCTCTGAACGAACACATCCGCCGGGTTTTCTCCGGGAAGCACGACCTGCGACCCCAGCTCGGTGACGCGCAGCTGCTCGATGCGGGGCTGGGCATTCTTCAGCAGCCACCCCGGCTGCCGTTCCTTCTGAGTCCGCAGGAACACGGCCTCGTCCGCCCTGATCATCGTCGCTTCATGCAGCAGCGTGTCCGGCAGCAGGAACTCGGCGCGATTGATCGTCCGCGTCTGCGGCACGAGTTCCTTGCCGGAAATGAACACGTTGAGCTGCGTGTCGTACGTCGGCTCGAACGCCTGGGCGTCGCCGATGCTGTCGCCGTGCGTCCCCTGCAAGTGTTGAGCGATGCGCGGGATGATCCACTCCTGGTTGGCGCTGAGCAGGGCATTCACCGCCAGCACTCCCATGACGAGCGGGGCCGCGATGCGATACGTGGGCACTCCCGCCGCCAGGAGCGGATGCAGTTCCCCATGCTTGAGCATGAGCGCCAGCGCGCACATGGTGGACATCACCGCCAGCGTCGGCCCGGAGAGCTCAAACAGCAGGCTGCTGTGATAGAGGTAATGCCGCCCCATGATCGAGAGCAGGGCCGGAGCTCCCCCTTCACCCGCCGCGTGCTGAAATCCGTCGAGATTCGTAAACCCGTCGGCCACCACGTACAATCCCATCGCCGCGACGAAAAACACCGCGAACACGTGGAAAAAACGGGACAGCAGGTAACGGTCGAACGTAGTCACCGCAAGTCGTCCGAGACGGGAGCCGCGTCCGTCCAAGGACGCGCGGGGGCGGGATTACACGGAAGATACGCAAGCTGGTCAAGATCAGTCGCCGCCCACTGATTCATCGGGAAAAATGGTCTATCTCAATCGCATCTACACGAAGGCCGGCGATGACGGCCGCACGTCTCTCGGCAGCGGCGAGCGTGTCCATAAGACGCACCCGCGCATCGTGTCCTACGGTGCGGTGGACGAGTTAAACGCCGCGATCGGCGTCCTGCTGCTGACCGATCTGCCATCCCCGCTGGACGAATGGCTGCGTTCGATTCAGAACGACCTGTTCGACATCGGCGCCGATCTCTGCGTCCCGGAACCGGAGTCCCCGCCAGATCACCCGCCGCTGCGAGTCGCGACCTCACAGGTGGAGCGGCTTGAGAGATGGATCGACGAGTTGAACGACCCGCTGCCCCCCCTGACCAGCTTCGTGCTCCCGGGCGGCACGCCCCCAGCGGCACACTTGCACGTGGCCCGCACCGTCTGCCGGCGCGCGGAGATCGCCGTCTGGAAACTGGCCGAGTCGGAGCACGTGAACCCTGAGGTCATGCGTTATCTCAACCGGCTGTCTGATCTCCTGTTCGTGGCCGGCCGCGTGTGCAACGACGTCGGCCGCTCCGACGTGCTCTGGGTCCCCGGCCAGTCGCGCGGCGACGTCTGATCCGCAACGCCCCACCCGGCGATCGACCGCCGCGGGATGGACAAAGTTGCCGTCAATTGTCTATCCGTGCGAATCCGCCTGATCCGTGGTGCACCACTCTGTCCGCATAGAACGTGACCGCTCCCCCATCCACTCTGCGAGCCGACGTCGCCATCGTCGGCGGCGGCATCGTCGGCATGGCGACGGCCTGGCAGCTCACGCAACGCTTTCCAGACAAGCGGCTGATCATCATTGAGAAGGAAGCGAGGCTCGGCGCGCACCAGACCAGCCACAATTCGGGGGTCCTGCATTCCGGCATCTACTATCGCCCGGGGTCTCTCCGCGCACTGAATTGCCGGGCCGGCAAGGAAGCGATGGAGACGTTCTGCCGGGAACAGGGACTGCCGTACGACATCTGCGGCAAGGTCATTGTCGCCGTCAGCGAGGATGAGCTGCCGCGGCTGGAGAAGATCTACGAGCGCGGGCAGGCCAACGGTGTGCGCTGCGAGATCATTGACCGTGACCTGCTGTGCGAAATCGAGCCGCACACGGCCGGCATCCGGGCGATCCATGTGCCCGAGGCAGGCATCGCGGACTTCCACGCCGTCTGTCTCCGGATGGGCGAACTCGTCCAGGCCGCCGGCGGACAGTTTCTGCTCAGTACCTTACTGACCAGCGCTGAATCTCGTTCCGACGCCGTCATCGTGCACACGACGGCGGGTGAGGTTGCGGCGAAATGGCTGATCACCTGCGCCGGGCTGCATTCCGATCGCGTCACGCAATTGACAGGACAGTCTCCCGCAGCACGCATCGTCCCGTTCCGCGGCGAGTACTACGAACTCAAGCCCGAGGCCCGGCACTTGTGCCGCAACCTGATCTACCCTGTGCCCGACCCGCGTTTCCCCTTTCTCGGGGTGCACTTCACGCGGATGATCCAGGGGGGGGTCGAATGCGGACCCAACGCGGTCCTTGCCTTTAAGCGAGAAGGGTATTCGAAGCTGGACTTCAGCCCGCGCGACCTCTGGGACTCGCTCACCTACGGCGGCTTCCTGCGGATGGCGGCCAAATACTGGCGAACCGGCGCCGGCGAGATGTGGCGCTCGGTCAGCAAGCGGGCCTTTGTGAATGCGCTGCAGCGGCTGGTCCCCGAAATCCGCGGTGAGCAGCTGGAAGCCGCACCGGCGGGAGTCCGAGCCCAGGCGCTCGGACCGGACGGTGAAATCGTCGATGACTTCGTGTTTCAGGAGTCGGACCGGATCATCAACGTCGGCAACGCGCCGTCCCCGGCAGCCACGGCATCGCTCAACATCGGCCGGATCATCGTGGACAAGCTCGCCGCGCGCTGGGAATGACGCGCCCCGCGGGCGGCGGGGGCAATCCCCGCCGCCCGTCCGTTCGTCGGCGTGCCGTTTGATCCTTCCCGGCAGCCAGATTTCCGCGGTACGATGCTGCTCGTCCCAACCGCCTTCAAGCCAAGGAGACTCTCAATGCCGCTGCGCTCTCTGGTCGCACTCTTCGCTGTCGTGGCTCTAACTTCCATCACTGTCGCCGCTGATCCGAAGCTGCGGCAGACGCTCAAGGACGAGAACGCCCTTGGTGAAGAGTGGTGGATCTACAACGACATCGCCCAGGCACGGGAAGACGCCCGCCGCGAGAACAAACCGTTGTTCGTCACCTTCCGCTGCGTGCCCTGCCGCGACTGCCAGGCGTTCGACGCCGAGGTGGCGCAGGGGAATGACGCCATCGCGGAACTCGCGCGCGAGAAGTTCATTCCGGTCCGCCAGGTCGAAATGGAAGGGGTCGATCTATCACAGTTCCAGTTCGACTACGACCTCAACTGGGCTGCCATGTTCATCAACGCCGACGGCACCGTCTATGCCCGCTACGGCACACAGAGTGCAGAAGGTCCTGATGCCTACAACTCGATCGAGGGCCTGAAAAACACGATGCTCCGCGTGCTCGAACTGCATGCTCAGTATCCCGGGAACGCCGACGAACTTCGCGGCAAGCGCGGCGAGGACAAGCCGTACGAGACCGCGATGGAAATGCCCGGCCTCCGCAACCGCGAGCGCTATCAGGCCGCCACCACCCGCGAGAACTGCATTCACTGCCACAACATCCACGACGCCGAGAACCAGGCGGCGTTTGAAGCAGGAGATTTCAACCGGGACCGCTTTTGGCGGTACCCGCTGCCGGAGAGCATCGGCCTCACGATTGATCCCGTCAGTGGCGTGAAGATTGACGCGGTGCAGGATGACTCATCGGCATCCGCAGCCGGCCTGACCGCGGGCGACACGGTCACTCACTTGAACGGCCAGCGAATTGTTTCGATCGCAGACATGCAGTGGGTGCTCGACGACCTGCCGAACGCCGACACGGAGGTCACGGTTACGACCACGGATTCCGGAGAGACGACGCTGCACCTGACGGCTGGCTGGAAGGAGCACGACTTCTCGTGGCGCGGATCGATGTGGTCGATGCCGCCGCGGTTCAACGTCTGGACGCCGACGCTCGCTCCCGAGAAGCAAAAGGAACTCGGTATCCCGGCCGAGGAAACTCCGCTCGAAGTCCGCTGGATCAATGTCAACGAACCCGGCGGCAAAGCGGCCCGCGACTCGGGTCTCCGGGAGGGGGACATCATTGTCGCCGTCGACGGCAACCGCCTGAGCGGCATGACGCCGCCGCAATTCGCCATGTTCCTCAAGCTCAACTACCAGCCCGGCGACAAGCTGCCGCTCACGGTACTCCGCAACGGACGCGAAATGGCGCTGCGAATTGACCTGCCGGAGTGAATTGGCTCACCCCAACGAGCGGCGGGGTTAAACCCCGCCGCTTGTATGGCCCCCCCCTCACAACGGATGTTTCACCGGCAGCGGCGACCCGAGCGTGTCCTTGTTCGGCGTGAAGCCGTCGCCGTCCACGTCGACGAAGATCGGGTTCGCCAGGGCCGCGGGGTGCTGTTTGCCGTACTGTCCGCCGTAGACGGGCTCCAGCGTGCGGCCGTGGTGCCCCGCGACGACGACCAGGTGAGCGTCGGATTCCAGTTTCAGGTCGAGCGTCCGGTCGAATTTGACGACGCCATCATCGAAAGCATCCGGTTGGGCATCCCGCGTGTAGTCGTGGTCCGCGTGCTTGCGTCCATTGACCAGCAGGAAAACATGGTCGACGTCAAGCCAGTTGGGACACTGGACGCGCACGTGCAGTTGCACGTCTCCGTTCGGTGCCCTGAGCTCCTCACCGATGCTTGCGCCAGACGGCGCAGCGTCCGTTGAGGCCGGCAGCGCCGTCGCCCACACGGTCAGAAACGGCCCGTTCGACATGAGAACTTGCCCATGTTCGGCGGCATGGACCATGTCCAGCGTGTCGATCTCCGCCGGGTCGTCCGTCGGCGACTCGATCCAGATCCGCAGCCAGCCGGAGCCGTGGTAGTTGTAGTGGGCGTCGGTGTTGGTCACGCCGGGGATGCGATATCCCTGGTTGAGCAGCTGCAGCCAGTTGAAGATGCGGTGGTTCCCCTCGTAGTCGTCGCGCTGCTCGTACTGCGACAGTTCCAGGGCCAGCGCGATCGGGTGGATCTCCATCACATCGATGTAGCCGATGCCGCGGGCGTAGCCGTCATCGGGCTGTCCGTCGCCGTCCTTGTCGTAGAACAGCCAGCCGATGTCGGGATGATTCTGCTGGATGAGCTTCTCACTGCGGTTGTCCCACAGCGCCAGCCGTTCGATCTGCGTCGAAGGGTCACCGTCGGTGATTGGTCCGCCGCCGTCCTGGTGGTGATGGTGGTGATGCAGCGGGAAGGCGTTCTGGTGATTGAGCGGCAGCGGCGAGCCGGTCAACTCAATCCCTGAGCAGGTCGCCATCTCTTTCTCGATCCCCAGCCGTTTGATGTGCGGCACGTAGGTATCGATGCGGTTGTGCTCAGTGCACGGTGCGAATTCGATGTGCTCGCAGACGAGGTTGAGCACGCGGCCCAGCTGGCTGGACGTATTGTCCCCCGAGGGCGTGCTGTGGCTGTGGAAGTCGCTGCTGACCCAGCCCGTTGTGTCCACGCTCCGAACCAGTTGATGTTCCAGCCGGGATGTCTCTCCAGGCTTGATCTCCAGCTCCGTGAAGATCGCATCGTACTCGGGTCCGTGACTGATAATGACGTCGTACATCCCCGGATACAGCGCCTGCTCGAACTCGCCGCGCGGAACATAACGCAGGTTGCCGGTCGCGAACTCAGCCGTCTCCGGACCCCAGTTCGGCCGGGGCATGTCCCCCTTGGGGGTGAATTCCACCTTGCACGCAATCGGCCCTCCCTGCTCATCCGTGATCTTTCCGACGACTTTGCCCGGATCGTAGTTCTGCAGGATGATCGATTCCTCCTGCTGCACGTTGGAGTGCACGACCAGCTCGCGCCCCTGCAGTGCCTGATTCCCCTGTACGAGCACGCGCACCACGTAGGACCCGGCCGTCAGCGGGATCGTCGTCTCACCGCGCCCGTTGGTTGTGACCGAACCCAGCGACTCGTCATTCTGCCGGACTTCGAGCCGCGCCTCCGGCACCCAGCGGCCCTGCTTGTCACGCACCGCCAGCGTGACGGGCGTGTACTCCGTCCCCTGATCGGCGCCGAACACGCTCCGGACCGCCAGGAGATTGCTGCCGGGCGCAATGCTGCGCGACAGAACAAGACTCTCACCGGCCGGAATCGTTACGGCCGCGGAGTCGCTCCCATCGACATACTTGATCTGCGTCCGGCGTGAATCGGTGTTGGTCTGCAGCCTGCGCTGGTCCGCGACGATGCCATACGCCTGCTGCCAGAAGCGGTCTTCGATCCAGAACAGATCGTGCGTCCCGTTCGCAGACTTCGGCATGTCCTCCTTCTGGGCGTCCGCCCGCAGATCGTCGGTCAACTCAAAGCTGAGCGACGTGTCGCCGGGATTCGAGTAGCGGGTGATGACGTCCAGCGTGGATGCCTCAGCCGCGAGCCGGTACGTCACCTCGACGGCCGGCCGGTTCTCATCCGCATCGGCCTTGACGACCACCGACACGCTGCGGCCGTTCGCGTCGAGCGAATCCACGACGTCCAATGACTCATTCTCGTCCACCTGCACCGACCACGAGCGATACGGATACTGCCGCATCCCCGGATAGAAGGCGCTGAGCTGGTCGCTGCCGCTGGTGCGCGTCGTGAGGTCGATCAGGCAGCCGGCCACGTCGCGAACCGTCATGTTGGCATTCCGCGTCGGCACCGGAGCCGCGATCACCGCAGTGACATGCTCGTTCCGCAGCACGATATCGCCATAGATCGCGTCCACCTCCTTCCCCTCCGGAACGAGGCGGTCAAAGTTCCCCTCATTGAGGACGGCGACCTGCACCGGCCCCTCTCCCGCCGCCTCCCCCCACACCCCGTAACACGCGGCGAACAGCGCCAGTCCAACAACTCCCAGGCACCAGCGGGTCTTCATGCGATCGGCTCCGGTCATCGGTTTGCGATACGCCGCCAGCCTACTCTGCCGTGCTGCTGAGTCCAACCGACCTGCAAGATCAAGGGGAGTTCGCGCAAAGGCGCAGAGGCGCAAAGAGCAGGAGAGCAACGTGAAATGACATCGGCTTTGGCGACTCCAATGCGATCCGGAGATCGATCGGAATCTCAGTCTTTGCGCCTCTGCGCCTTGGCGCGATCCCATCGACTGCTCGAAATAACCGTCACCCTTGCCGACCCGCTTCGTCGCGCGCTACAACAACCAACCGGATCAGACAGCCTCTTGAAGTGAACCCATGCATCACGACTACCGCATCGACGATACGTCCCGCATCATCTCGCCGGCGCTGATCGTGTTCCGCGATATCGTCGCCGCCAATATCGACCGGATGATTGCGATGGCCGGCGGACCCGATCGGCTGCGGCCGCACTGCAAGACGCACAAGATGCGCGAGGTGACGCGGATGCAACTCGACCGCGGCATCACCCGCCAGAAGGCGGCCACGTTCGCCGAAGCAGAGATGCTCGCCGACGTCGGCGTTCCGGACATCTTTCTCGCATACAACCTCGTTGGCCCGAATATCCGGCGGGGAGTCGAATTCCGTAAGAAGTTCCCGACCGTCCGCTTCTCAGTAACAGCCGACCACCCGCGGCCCGTCGCGCAGCTCGGGGAAGCGATGCAAAGCGCCGGCATGTCGATCGACGTCCTGCTGGACGTTGATCCCGGACGGAATCGCACGGGGCTCCCGGTCGGCGACGCGGCGCGGTCACTCTACGAGCAGATCGCGCAAACACCCGGGCTGAATCCCGCCGGGTTCCACGTCTACGATGGCCACCAGCACCAGACGGACCCTGCCGAACGCCGCACAGCCGTTAACGAAGCGCTCCGGCCGATCCTGGCCTTTCGCGACGAACTGGTCGCCGCCGGGTTGCCGGTGCCGCGCATCGTCTGCGGCGGGACGCCTCAGTACCCGGTGTACGTGGACATCGAAGAGCCGTCGCTGGAGATCAGCCCCGGCACCTGCATTTTTCACGACTGCGGGTACGGCGAAAAATTCGCAGACCTTGAAGGCTTCCGTCCTGCGGCGCTGATCCTGACTCGTGTCATCAGCCGTCCGACGGCTGACCGCGTCACGTTCGACGCCGGCACCAAATCGGTCGCCACCGATCCCCCGATGGGAACGCGGCTGCTGCTCCCGGATGTCCCCGACGGCAAGCAGGTGCTGCAGAACGAGGAACATCTCGTCATCGAGACGGAAGACGCCGGCCGCTGGACGCCGGGGGACGAAACGCTCGCGATCCCGCGACACGTTTGCCCCACGGTCGCACTGCACAAGCAGGCTTACGTCGTGGCCGACGGGCAGGTCACCGGCATGTGGGACGTCGCCGCCCGCGATCGCTGGCTGACGATTTGAGACGTCGGCATCATCAGGGAACGCGATGATGCGTCACTCGCTCTCCCGGCAACTCAGCTCACGTCACGAAGCGGCGATGGCCGTCCTGCTCGAACTCGTTGAGCTGCGTGACCAGTCTGTTGCGAATGGCGTCGAGGCGATCCGCACCCTGCACCTTCCGGCCATCCTGCTCGCGGACGTAGAATACGTCGACGACCTGGTCGTAATGGGTGGAGATGCGGGCCAGATCAACGGAGAGCTTGAGATCGTAGAGCGTCCGCGCCAGCGAGTAGAGCAACCCCGGCCGGTCGTGGGCAAAGATGTCGATGATCGTGCGGGAGTCGGACGAGTCGTTGTCCAGTTCCACGCGCAGCGGCAGGTTGGAGACCTGCGACCTCGCGCGCTCCGCACCGAACCGCCGATGCCGCTGAAAGAGTTGCTCGACGTCAATCGACTGCCGCAGGATGGCCTCGATTCCTGCAGCCACCTCCTGCAACCGTTCGGGTGGGACATGCCCCTCAAAGTCCCGATCGAGCACGCGGAAGCTGTCGATCACGACCCCTTCGCGCGTGGTACTGATGTCGGCGGAGAGTATCTCATGACGCTTGGCCGTCAGCAGTGCTGACAGCTTGTGAAAGCACCCCTCCGCGGCCCGTGCGTTACGCGTCAACACGCGATACTCGATCGTGCCGGTCTCCGATTCGTACTCGCCCTGCGCGCGGACGTCGTCCGGTCCGAGTTGATGGATAATCTGCAGATCGCCGGCGATCCGCGTGGGGGACGTACAGGTCAGGTAGTACGCGGAAAAGCCGTCCAGTTGACGTTCCACCCACGCCGTCCAGCTTCCGGCGTCCCCGTTCAGAGGCGTCGCGAGCGCCGAATCCAGGACTCGCCGCCGCACATCGCGCAGGCGGGCCGACGTGTCTCCGCCGTCCCGAGTCCCGCTGAGGACGAACTGGCAGCGATTGTAGAACTCCGTCAGGAGCTCTTCCTTCCAACTCGTCCACGTTCCGGGGCCGACGGCGGTAATGTCGGCGGCCGTCAGCACGTACAGCATGCTGAGCGTCTCGGGCGTGCCGAGGTCGTGGCTGAACTGCAGAATCAGGTCCGGATCGGTCAGATCGCGCCGGAGTGCGTTGTGGGCCATGTCCAAGTGGCGGTGCACAAGGAACTCCAACTGCTGGCGATGTCGCGACGAGAGTCTCAACCGTTCTCCCACGCGGGACGCAATCCGCTTCCCCACCTCCCAGTGATCCTCGTCGAACCCTTTGCCGAGGTCATGCAGCAGCAGCGCGAGGTGCAGCAGCTCCCTATGCTTCAGCGATTCATACGCGGCGCCCACCGAGCCATCCGACTTGGAGTAACGGCTGGCGATTTCCACCGCCCGCAGCGAATGTTCATCCACCGTGTAGTGATGGTACTGGTTGAACTGCATCAGGCAGCGGACATGCCGCATGTCCGGGATGACCAACTCCAGCACCCCCGTTTCGTACATATTCCGCAGTATGGGACCGAGATGAGTCCGGCAGCGGAGGATGTCCATGAACAGGGACGCACACGCGGCCGACAGATCATCGGTGAAACCTCGAGCCGCGGTCTCAATCGCGTCCACGAGTCTCACGGACGGCAGGATCCCGTAGAACGCGGCGGCCCGGTACAGGCGCAGCACGGATTCAAGGCTGCGGCACAATCTCGGAAGGTGGCGCGGCGCCGCATCGAGTTCGTCGCTGGTGACGCGAATGACACCCTCGGTCCGGTGCGACATGAGCGCCGCCCCTGCCTGGCTCCACTTGCTGCGGGGTCGGTGCCGCGCCGCAAATCGGCGGGAAACTTTCGCTAGCGCCGAGCTGTGCCGAAAGTACTCCTGCATGAACCGCTCGACCGGACGCTGCGCCGTCGTGCCGGCGATTCTCCGTTCGTCCGCGATTCGCAACTGCTCGTCGCGTGTCAGCAGGTCCTGTGATGTTTCGGCCGACAAGTGCAGATCGAATCGGATCCGCGTCAGATATTCCCACGCGCTGCGGACAGCATGGGCCTCGTCCATGGAGAGTCCGCCGTTGAGACGCAGCGTGTCGAGGTCGGCGGCGCCAAAGATGGCGAACCCGATCCAGCGGATCAGATGCAGGTCCCGCAGTCCCCCCAGCGATCGCTTGACGTTCGGTTCGAGCTGCTGGGCGGGGTCACCCGGCACCGGGAACTCCTTCGCACGGGCCGCGATGCAATCCTCAACAAAGGCGCGGCGGCGGGAATCGACCACTCGCCGCCGAAATCGTCGGCGCAGCAGATCGAACTTCGTCTGGCTTCCCCAGATCAGACGGGCCTCGATCAACGAAGTCGCAATCTCGCAATCCTGCTTCGCCATGGACGTGCACTCGCTGATCGTGCGAATGCTGTGGCCCAATCCCAGCTTGGCATCCCAGCAGTACTGCACGATCCGCGTCACGCCGTTTCGGAACGGCGAGCGTCCCTTGCTCTCATCGAGGAACAGCAGGTCGATGTCGGAATACGGGCACAGTTCGCCGCGCCCGGTCCCGCCCACTGCGACGACGCAGGCGTGCTCCTGCATCGCCGCACGTTCCGCATCGCTGCAGCCGGCGAACGCCAACTCGATGAAGTCGAGCAGCAGCCGATCCGTCGCGTCACAGAGCGTGGCGGCGATCTGAATGCCGGGCGTGCCCGACGCGAACAGGGACGCAGCGCGATCCCGGATCTCGGCGGCACGACTCTTCTTGTCGGCGAGGTCCACCTGGAGTTGCGACTTATGATGAACTGGCGGGGGTGAATCCGGGATGGACGCCACCGGCCGCGGAAGACGGGGGATCAACCCGGAGGGCGAGCACTCCTCCGGCCGATCGGCAGCTCCGCAATATAGTAGCGGTCGCTGCGCCCGACCAGTTTCACTGCCGTTTCTCGCGGGTGCGGCCGGCCCCGGGCCAATGGATGTCGCGGACGCGCAGTTGAGTTCAGATCGCCTCCGCCCCGGTTTCTCCCGTGCGGATCCGGATCACATTCTCCAGCGGAGAGACGAAGAGCTTTCCGTCGCCCACCCGTCCGGTCCGCGCGGCGGCCGAAATGATCTCCACCGCTTTGGCCACGCTGGCGTTCCCGACCACGACTTCCAGCTTCAGCTTCGGCAGGAAGTCCACCGTATACTCGGCGCCGCGGTACTGCTCCTTGTGCCCGCGCTGCCGGCCGAAACCTCGCACTTCACTGACCGTCATGCCGACGATGTTGTGCTCGGCGAGGGCGTTCTTGACCTCCTCAAGCTTGTAATGCCGGATGATGGCTTCGATCTTCTTCATTGCGATTTCTGGTAACCAGGGTCGCCTGCGGCCCGCCGCGGAACGATAAACGAACTCAAATCCGGTCGACGCTCAGAGGGATTCCGAACCGGTCTCCCCCGTACGAATGCGGATCGCTTCATCGAGCGGCGTGACGAAGATCTTGCCGTCGCCGATCTGTCCCGTGCGGGCCGTTTGCAGGATGGTATCAATCACCTTCTGGGCCTCGGCGTCGTCCACGACCACTTCCATCTTCACCTTGGGCAGAAAGTCCACCGTATACTCGGCGCCGCGGTACTGCTCCTTGTGCCCCTTCTGCCTCCCGAAGCCGCGCACTTCGGAGACGGTCATCCCGTGCACGCCCACCTTGGTCAGCGCGTCCTTGACCTCCTCCAGCTTGAAGTGACGAATGACGGCTTCAATCTTCTTCATCGTTCTGGTCCTGTCTGCTTGCGAGCGGCGGGGCGCGAGACGATTCCCCGATCCAGACCCGCCGGAATTATTGCAGTCCGCGGCGGCCGACGCCATATCCACTCGAAGACGCGGCCGCCCGCCGGTGCTGCTGTCGGGTTCGTCACTTCGGAAGCGCTCCTCTTCCGCACACGATCACACGAAAATGTATCCCTCTTCGCCGTGCTGATTCACGTCGAGCCCCTGCAGTTCCTGCTCCTGCGTCACCCGGAGCCCCATCACCGCGTCGAGGATCTTGAGGAGGATCAACGTACCGACTACGGCAATGATGATCGCAGCAGCAGCCCCGACGAACTGGTTGCGGAGTTGCGTGACGTTGCCTTCGATCAGGCCGAAGACTTCGGCGCTCCCACTGGCGGCCTTTGTGGCGAACACACCGGTCAGGATTGCGCCCAGCGTCCCGCCGACGCCATGCACGCCAAATGCATCCAGCGAGTCGTCGTACTTGAAGCGGTTCTTGAGCGTGGTGCATGCCAGGTAACACACGAGCCCCGCTGCCACCCCCAGCACCATCCCATAAATGGGGTTCACGGACCCTGCAGCCGGAGTGATACAGACCAATCCGGCAACGGCGCCGGAGCAGGCGCCCAGGATGCTCGGTTTACCACGCTGAACCCATTCTGCCGCGGCCCAGGCGATCACGCCGGCTGCCGCGGCCATGTGCGTTGAAGCAAATGCGTTCACGGCGAGCGGCGTCGCATTCAGTGCGCTGCCAGCGTTGAAGCCAAACCAGCCCACCCACAGCAGAGCGGCGCCAATGCAAGTGTAAGTCAAGTTGTGCGGGGGCATTGGCTCCTGACCGAAGCCGAGACGACGGCCAATGAGCATCGCACAGATGAGGGCGGAGACGCCGGACGTGATATGCACCACCGTCCCCCCTGCGAAGTCCAGTGCGGCAAACTCGCCGGTGAACAGCCAGCCCTCGTCCGACCAGACCCAGTGCGCGACCGGGCAGTACACGAACGTCCCCCACAGCACCATGAACACGCACATCGTGCTGAACTTCATCCGCTCGGCGAACGCACCGCAAATCAGAGCTGGCGTGATGATAAAGAACATTCCCTGGTACATCACGAACAGCAGCTTCGGAATCTCGTTCGGGAAAGCGCCGTGGGCAGGAACAATCGCAGCACCCGCGGCCTCGTCCCAAGTCGGCAGCACGCCCTGTAGCAGTACGTGGTCTGCATTCCCGAAGTAGGGGTTCAGCCCTCCGAACGCGAAGCTGTACCCCCAGAGCACCCAGACGACCGACATCAGCCCCATCAGGAAGACGCACTGCATCATCACGCTCAGTACGTTCTTTTTACGGACCAGTCCGCAGTAGAACATCGCAAGGCCGGGTGCCGTCATCATCAGCACGAGTGCCGCTGATGTAAGCATCCAGGCGGTATGGCCACTGTCGAAAACGGGGGCCGGATTCGCGGTTCCCTCGTCCTGAGCGAAGAGGGCCGCAGGAGCGGCGCACAGCATCACGGCGGCGGTCACAGCCGCCCGCATCAGCCCTGTTCTCATCTTCTAACCCCTTGAGCGCTATGGGATTTCGTCAGAGGGCGTCTGCCGGACCTGCCGGCGGGAGAGTGCCCCCACTTGATGTCGCGGCCCTTCGGTCGCCTGGATCCGGAGGGGTGAGACGCGGCCTGCGGGTGTGTCGCACCCCGCAGGTAATCTCCTGATAAGGCAATCTGTGTGCCACCTTTGCCATCAAGCCGCTCAGTCGGCATCATGCAGCGCAGCAACCGCTTCCCTTTCCCACTTCGGATCGCCGCCCGGGGCCACTCTTTGCACGAGGTTGAAACGGCATGCCCAAGCGTCGCTGGCGGAAGAAGAACCGCGAGTTTCAGCGACGGACGCCCCCCGGAGCGCCGCCGGGACGCGTGGTCAGCCTGCCGCAGGCCGAACGGCCGATGCTGCACGCCTTCAGTTACGGCCCAGACGGTCTTGAGGAACTCGAAGTCCGCTCTGCCGCCGATGCCCGCCAATTGCAGGGGAAGCGGGCCGTCACCTGGATCAACGTGGACGGCCTCGGAGACGCGGCCATAATTCAGCAATTGGGAGAAGTGTTCGGCCTGCATCCCCTGGCGCTCGAAGACGTCGTGCATGTGCACCAGCGTGCGAAAGTTGAGGACTACGAGCGGCACCTGTTCATCGTGGCCCGCATGGTGCGCCTGCGCAAACTGCCCGTCGCCGGCGATCCTCCCAACGGAGACGAACCGGTCGTCCCCGTCGAATCGGAGCAGGTCAGCCTGTTCGTCGGCAAGGACTTCGTGCTCACGTTTCAGGAGGAACCGCATGTGGATTGCTTCGAGCCCGTGCGGCAGCGGCTCCGTCAAAACGGCGGCCAGTTGCGGCTGCGCGGCCCCGATTTTCTCGCCTACGCACTCCTCGACGCCGTGACCGACGGATACTTCCCCGTCCTTGAAGCCTGCGGTGACGAGATCGAACGGATGGACGATGAGCTGACCGAAGCCGCACGCGAGCCGTTGATCAAGCGGATTCACGACCTGCGCAACCAGCTGTTGTCCCTGCGCCGTGCCGCATGGCCGCTCCGGGAGGCCTTCTCCAGCTTGCTCCGCGAGAATCGGTCACTGATCACTGCGGAAACGAGGTTGTACCTCCGAGACTGCTATGACCACACGGTCCAGATTATCGACGTGCTGGAGATGTATCGGGAACTGTGCGCCGACCTTCGCGAGTTCTACTTTTCGATGATCGGGCAGCGCACGAACGACATTATGCGCGTGCTCACGATCATCGCCACGATCTTCATTCCGCTGAGTTTTTGCGCCGGCGTGTGGGGAATGAACTTCGAGCCAGTCTCGCGGTGGAATATGCCCGAGCTGCGGTGGCGCTTGGGCTACCCGTTTGCCTGGGGGGTGATGCTCTCCATCGCGGGGGCGCTGCTCGTTTACTTCTGGCGCAAAGGCTGGTTGCGCAAATAACTCAGCCGTCGCACACCGGAAGGGAGCGGGCCCTTTCGGACTTTTTAAGACGGAATCGGCAAACCATGCCAGTTCGCAACTGAATCCGGGCGTTCCGGGCCCCCTCGCATTGACCATCCCCGCCGGCTCTGGCACATTCCGCCCCGATACCTCTCCGGAAGAACACCTCGCTGCCCGTTCGGTGGGACTCCCCGCGACAAGCGGATCAGGAAGATCTGCGCGGCCAGTCCGGAGCCTTGACCGGTCCCCTTCAAGCAAAGGAGTGCTTTACCGTGAAGAAGCTCTACGTTTGTCTCACCGCGGCGGCCATGGTGGCCGGAGCGTGGCTGCAGCCGTCCGAAGTCCACGCCCAGGACAAGCCAGCGGCCGCTGCGGCCAGCCCGCACCAGGTGGGCCTGATCGACATGGCCCACGTCTTCAAGGAATACGACAAGTTCAAGGCGCTCAGCGCCGCGCTGCGGGCGGAAGTCGAAACCAGCGAAACGCAGGCCAAGGCGGCGCTGCAGGAGCTGCAGCAGTTGCAGGCGCAGCTGTCCGGCGGCACTCTGAAGGAAGGCACTCCCGAGTACACCGCCATCGAGCAGAAGATCGTCCAGGGCTCGACCGAACTCGAGACCTTCCGCAAGGTGAAGCAGCGCGAGTTCCTCCGCAAGGAAGCCGACATCTACCGCACCGTGTACCTGGAAGTGCAGGGCGCCGTCGAGAAGTACGCCCGTTACTACAAGTACACCCTGGTGATGCGCTTTAACCGCGGCACCGTCGAGAACGCCGAGAACCCGCAGGAAATCCTGCAGAGCATGAATCGGCCGGTCGTCTACCACCGTGGAGAGGACGATCTGACCGATCCCATCCTCAACTTCCTCAACGGCGAGTACAAGAAGACCGCCGGCGCCACCGCCGCTCCGGCCGCCAACGCCGCCGCTCCGGCCAACGGCTCCCGCCAGTAATCAACTGTGTGGGCCACGCGAGAAGCCGCGTCTCCCTTCCCCCCGGGAGACGCGGCTTTCTTCTTGCGCTCTGCCACTGACTTCACCCTCTGTTACTTGAGCCTCCCAGCGCGCCGCCGATCTGCTCGTGCACATTTTGTGAATTGCGAACGACGAGCACGCGAAGCGGGGAAAAGTAGATGATCCGACCCTGCCCTCCATTGATCTCCCACGAATCCGGCTCGATCGTGTTCGTGATCAGGTCGATCAGGGCCTGAGCGTTCTGCTGTTCGGCGGCGTGGCCGCCGAACGACGCGGCCAGTGTGGCGGCGGATGCGGCTGAGCGCGAGAGCGATCGCCGGGCGGCCTGTTGTGTGCTCTGTCGCCGCTGATACTGCTCGCGCCGCAATCGATCTCGCACCGTCTTCAGACGGTTCTGCACGCGGTTCCGCATCGTCACCAGCTCGGCGCCCGGCAGCTCGTTCGGTTCATGCAGGGCCACATAGAGTTCCACGAGTTCGGGCGTCACGCCGGCCGCGTCCATTTCGCGCGGCCGCGCCGTCCGAAGACAGAGTTCGCGGTAGACGTCGCGCAGATCCTCCGCGGAAGGTGCGACAGGGGCGACAGGGGCGAACATCGCGATGGGGGCCGCAGTCTGTTCCGATCCAGGGCCCAGCAACGCAACATACAGCAGGATGTGGGCGGACATCGAATCGCTCCCTCTTTCAGTAGAGTGCGGATGCAAGTTTCCGGCGGTAGCTGTTCGCGAGGTCGCCGTCCGGGACGACTTTCAGAATACGCAGCATTGCCTCTTTGGCCGGGACTCCCGCTCCGCTGCGATCACGCTGGATGATGCCGAGGCAGAGGTCGAGCGCCTCTCCAAGCTCTCCGGATGCGGCCAGCGCCTCCGCCAGTGAAATCTGCAACGCGGCATCTTGCGGAGCGGCTGCTGCGGCCTCGCGGGCGGCGGCGACTCCCCCGGCCGAAGCGGCGCTTGTCTTGATCTCCAACTCGGATTTGACACGCTCCGCCTCGGGCTCGAGAAACCCGCGCTGCTCCAGTTCGTCGATCAGACGCCGGGCGGATTCAAGGTCTCCCAGACGCAGGCGGCATTCGGCCAGCAGAGCCTTGGCAGCCGGGAGGTCGGGCTTGAGCTGCAACGCTTCGTTGAGCTTTCCGGTTGCCGCCTCTGCATCGTCTGGCAGCAGGCGGCGAGCCTGGACGACCAGTTCGTCCGCCCGTGAGGGAACGATCCGCTCCAGCCAGGACTGCAGTTGTTCGGGCGGCAGCGCGCCGCGGAACGCATCGACGACCTGCCCCTTGTCGATTGCCACCACGTAGGGGATCGACTGCACCTGGAACGCCTGCGCCAACCCCTGCTGCTCGTCGATATTGACCTTGGCGAGCGCGAATCGGCCTCCCTGTGCCGTCGCCTGCTCTTCGAGCGCCGGCGCCAGCGCCCGGCACGGGCCGCACCAGGGCGCCCAGAAATCGACGACGACAGGGCGCTCCTGCGACTGCTGGATGACGTCCTGCTCGAACATCTCCTCGGTCACATCCCGAATCCAATCGCTCTGCACCGCCATCGCGGATAGACGCTCCTCTGCTCACGTTTGACTGGAAACGACCGCACGGCACGGCGCCGTGGTCCCCTCTGTCGATGGTGGAGCAGCGGACCGGCCTGGTCAAGGGCCGCGAGGCGTCAATGCACGTGTGGCGACGGAAGTCATCCCGCACGCGACTCTGCGGTCGGCGGGTGATCGCCATCAAACAGCCGCCAGCCGACAGTCCCGATCAGGTCGCAGACCGCGGCCTGCTCGGTAGGAGGCAGCGCGGTGAGATCAGCGAGCAGGCGTTCGACCTGTCTGGCGTCGCCGCGGAACGCCTGCTTGAGAATGCCGCGCACATGACGCTCCGTCGAAGTCGCGGACAGATCATCCACGCTGCCAAGCATCCCTGAGTTGTGCAGGGCATCGGCGAACAGCACCAGCCTGAGGGCCAGGGCGGTGCGGGAGTCGGGTTTGGCGAGCTCCGCGACGGTCGCGCGATGCGCCAGCCGCGAAACATGATGCCGCAGCTGCTCGCGGAGCACAGCACGCTGTGACGCCGCTTCGGGTGAGGACATCAGAGGGCGTGAGCGACGGCCGGAACCGGAACGATCGGAGCGTGAATCGGGCATCGAGCGGACGGGCGGGCGGTTTGAAGGACCGGCTCTGCATTGCAGGAAACCGGCGGACTGACGGAAATATCGCGGGGCCGGGAAGTCTATCCCCCCGTCCATCATCGGCAAAGTGCAGCTTCCGACCGTGGACTGCGGATCATTGAGCCAGGTCCTGCCGAATCGCAGGATTCAATGAGGGTCGCTTCGTTGCCGCAGGATGGTGAACTGGGCCGGGACAGGCAGTTTCTGCCGACCAGCCCCGGGACGAATGCCGGAGGAGGCCTGCCTCGGCACCGGGGAATCCCCGATGCGAGCGAGGGAGAACTCACCAGCGTTCACGACGCCTCGAGTCTCTATTCTGTCTCACATCCTGCCTGGCGGGACGGTTGCCGCCCCCAACCGGAGTTGGCCCACTCCGGCCAAGCGGTTCCTCCCGCCGGCAGGAATTCTGCATCCGGTCGGAGTTCCGGTTCTGCGGCTTGCTCCGATGCTGTCGCGCTGACGGCTCGATCTGGACCGATTCTCCCGTCCCTGCCGATCCTCTGGAACGCAACGTTCCGTCCGTGCGCAGGGATGCCATGTCACAGCCGGCCTCACGATTCCGCATCGCAGTGCTGCTCCTGTCGGTCGGGTGGATGACCAGCGCAGCCAGCGGGTGCCTGTGCACCTTCGAACGTGACTGGCGAGCCGCGCAGAATCGCTCTATCCCAGCCGACAATCTTGCCGGACTCTGGGAAGGAACCTGGGAGAGCCATCACAACGGGCATAACGGCAAGCTCCGTGCGATCATCACGCGCTGCGGCAATGGGCAGTACCACGCCCGCTACCATGCCACCTTCGCGGTCGTCGTCCCCTACTCGTACAACACGACGCATACCGCGACTGATCATGGCGCCGTGACGTACTTCAGTGGCGAGCAGAACCTTGGCTGCCTGGCCGGCGGCCTTTACCGTTACAACGGGCAGGCCGACGGGATGACGTTCGTCGCCAACTACCGGGCCGACAAGGACCACGGGGTGTTCAGGATGCGGCGAGTCGGATGCAGCACCGACTGCGACGGCTGTCACTGCGTGTCGGCGTGCGCTCTGGAGTAGACCGGCCGCCACGACGTCGTCCTCACTTCCGCGACGCGGGATTGACAGACCGGGGATGGTCCGAGCTGGGCCAGCGTCTGCAGTCACTCGCTGGGCGCTCTAGAGGAGAACGGCCCGAATGCCAGCTCACTGAGCGCGACGAGCTTCGCGAGATCGAGCAGTGCTTGTCCGGTGGGTGCAGTGACGGTCTGCTTTCCACAGCGGGGACAGAGCGCAGTCCAGCCGATCCCGTCCTCGTCTGCGTCCGTCCAATCTCTGATCTCCTCCGGGCGAAAGACGTGGCAGCAGGTGTAACAGCCGCACTGCTCGGCCTGCAGCAGTTGCTTCCTATGAAAGCTCTCATCAATCCAGTCGGGAGTCTCGTCCTTTACCCCCCACAGATTTCGGGACAGTGCGGCCGCCACAGCCTCAGCACTGTTGCATCCGGCGAAGGGCCACCCGGTGACCATCAGCTTGCTCTCGAAGATCAGCAAGTAACCGAACCGAATGTTGCTGACGCCGATTCCCCAGCCCGGATAGCGATGGAGCGCGTCCATCAGGTCGCACAGCAACTCGGGGCAAGCGAGCGAGCGATTGTAAATCTGCAGGTAGTGATAACGCTCGTCATTGTACTGGTCATCCACCAGATACAACTCGCAGTCGTGGTCGCCGGGACCAGTGGGACCGTAGCGGCGGCAGACGTTTTCCAGGCCTTCGTAAATGTGTTGGAAGACGCTGTACGGAGTTTCGCCGGCTGGATTGGGATTATCGATGTGAGTGGAGGTGTAATGCTCGACGACGACCGTCATATCGGGCCCGGTATTCAATCGGCTGCCGGCGGTGCTGATTGTCCGCGCTTCTCTGGCGGGACCAGCTTGTCGAGAACACCGTTAACGAACTGCGCCGATTGATCGCTGCCGAACTTGCGGGCGAGATCGAGCGCTTCGTCGATCACCACGCGATAGGGCGCATCGGTGTGCAGCAGTTCAAACGCTCCCTGACGCAGGCAGTTGCGATCCGTTCCCGCCATCCGGGACAGTTTCCAGTTCGTGGCGACCGCCTGGATCTGCTCGTCCAGCTGCGCGCGGGACTCCATCACGCCCGCAAACAGCATCCAGGCGAAGCTGCGCAAGTCCTGATCCGGCAGCCGTTCGGCGATCATCTCGCGCACAGTGCGACCGTCCACATCAGGATTCAGGTCGACCTGGAAAAGCATCTGCAGGGCGACTTCACGGGCTTTGCTGCGGCGGGCCATGGGACGGTATCGGCAACCGGCGGGCTCGCGGCGTGCGAGTGGACCGGGAATCGTTCTGAACCGGCTGCTCCGCAACCGGGATGGCACGGATGGCGTGCCGCGAATGTCGTGCAGGCGCTGTTCGGCCGCGGCCCTGAGGGTGAGCCGCCGCCCCGTCGCTGCACACCGGCCGTGACGGGGGGGATCAACTCGAGTCGTTCAGTCCGCCGTGTCAGGCAGTGATCGCAGCAGCGAGATCATTTCGAGCGCGGCGAGTGCGGTCTCGCTCCCTTTGTTCCCGACTCGGCCCCCCGCCCGTTCCAGCGCCTGTTCCATGTTACGGCACGTCAACACGCCGAACAAGACGGGGAGATCGCATTCCAGTCCCAACTGCATGACGGCCCTCGCCACTTCCGCATTGATATACTCGTGATGCAGCGTTTCCCCCTGAACGACGGCTCCCAGACAGATCACCGCCGAGAACCGGCCCGTCCTGACCAGACGCGACGCCGCCAGCGGGATCTCGAACGCGCCCGGCACCCAGACCGTCGTGACTCGCTCGTTTTTGATCCCGTGTTCGGACAGCACGCCCACGGCGCCGTCGAACAGCTTCCGCGTGACTGCTTCGTTGAAGCGCGCCACGACGATCGCGACGCGGTCTCGCGAGAAATCGCCGGCGACGGTTTCGGCCTGCTGATTGCGTGGGGCCACGGCGGGTTTCCGGTTATTCGCCGCCGAGCAGCCGGACGAGCGTGCGGCCGGCGGCTCGCGCGGACTGATCGTCCTGGGCGGTCATGATGCGGCCGTCCACCACCACGTCGTCCCGCGATGTGGTGCGATCGCCGATCGAATTGGGTGCGGCGACGCGCGCCTGGTTGGTTTCGGCGTTCCAGCGGGACTGCGGCTGTCCGCGGCGGCCGTTGTATACGCCGGCAGGAGCTTCGCGCGAGGCGGCGGTGACGTTGCGCCCGTCCAGCAGGCTTTTCCCGTCCACGCGAGCCCACGCCAGCACCGAGACGCCGTGGCAGATGCCGCAGATGTACTTGTCCTGGGCGGCGAACTCGTTGATCAACCGATTGGCGGCATCGCGAATGGCCCGATCGCCGTTGTAGGCCGGGTTGTCATACCGCCCGGTGAAGGCGTACTGATACTGCGAGGCCCCCCAGCCTCCGGCGAAGATGATCGCGGCGTAGCGGCCGGGGTCGACGTCCGCCAGGGCGATATCGGCCTGAATTACTCCACCATCACTCCCCTCACCGGATCCGGGATGCGGTTGGCACGCGGCCTTGCGTGCAGCGGCCACCTCAACCGTGATTCCCGCCTGCTCCAGTTCCTGCCGGGGATCGGCATACTCGCGATAGAAGAAGTCCTGGTTGGCGACGACGATCAGGACGCGTTGTGCGGCACCCGTGGCGGCAGGGGAGGGGGTTGGGCGCGGAGCGGAAGGCGTGGCGTTGCGGGCGATCAGGGCGTCCGTCTGCTCGCTGCGGGAGCGGAACTCGACTGAGTGAAAGACCGTCTCCGTCTGATAAGCGCCGATCCCCAGGCGTTTGTCGTTTTCGAGGTCCCACAACGGCAGCAGCGAGAGATCGCCGCCGTTTGATCGATGAGTCGCCAGCACCGCGTCATCCAGCAACACCGTGACCTCTCCGCGACGGACGCGGACCTCCATCGTATAACGTCTACCATTCTGCAATGTCTGATTCGCGGTGCGGGTCGCGTTCTCGCTCAGCGGTCGCTCGTTGATCTGCTGTATGCCGGCCAGGTGCTGCCCCCAGGCATCCACCTCGTAAGTCGCCTGTCCCTCCCCAGCCACGAACATCAGCGCGACGGAGTGCACGCCGGTTCGCCGGGTGAAGGTCGCGCGGAAGTCATATTCGCCGGTCGGCGCCGCGGGCAGCACCAGCCTTGAGTTCGCGGCGGCCGACGTGACCAACCCTTCCTCGGTCAGGCTCCACTCCCCGGCCAGCGCATCCTGCGCGGGATCAACGTGCGGGAGGAGATCGATCCAGCCTTCCTGATCGGACGATGGATCGTCGGCACTGACACATGTTGCCGAAAGGCCTGCGCCAATGACGCACCACACCAGCATGGCGAACCCGCAGTCCCGAAGTGCTGTGCGCGCTGTCAACATGGAAACTCCCATAAAAGCTTCAGGCAGGCGAGGTGCTGGAACCCGCGATCGCGTTCTGTACGCGCCACGGTGACATCGGCAGTTCATGCATATGGACGCCGACGGCATTGTACACGGCTGCGTTGATCGCGGCGGGGGGCGGACAGATAGGGACTTCGCCGACGCCGCGGACGCCGTAGGGATGATTCGGATTGGGGATCTCGACGAGGATGCAGTCGACGTTGGGAAGATCGAGCGTGGTGGGCATGCGGTAGTCGAGGTAGGTGGCGTTGCGCATCTGGCCATCCGCGTCGTAGAAGTACTCCTCGTTGAGCGCCCAGCCGACTCCCTGCGCGACGCCTCCCTGAATCTGGCCTTCCACGTAGCTGGGGTGGATGGCCGTGCCGACGTCCTGCGCGGCGGTATAGCGGAGGATGTCGATCTTGCCGGTGCCAGGATCGAGGGCGATATCGACCAGGTGCGTTGCAAACGCCCCGCCGGCGGACTTGGCCGTCACCGTCGCCGTCGCCGAGATCGCGTCTCCAGTGTGCGGGATCTTCGCAGCCAGTTCCTGGAACGTGAACCGCTTCTCGTCCGGGCCGACGATGCAGCCGTCCTCGTAGCGGACGTCGGACTCGGCGACGTCCCAGATCCCCGCGGCGCGCGAGCACAGCGCCTTCCGCAGCAGCATCCCGGCTTCGTACGCCGCCATGCCGGTGGTGTGCGTCACGCGGCTACCGCCGGTGACGTCGGTATATCCCACGCTGTCGGTATCGGCCACGAGCGGGCTGACGTCCTCCACTGGAATTCCCAGCGTTTCCGCCAGCTGCATAGCGATGCTGGTCCGCGTGCCGCCGATGTCCGTTGAGCCTTCGATGAGCGTCACTTTGCCGTCGGGATTGATGGCGGCCGTGACGCTCGATTTCAGTCCCGCGTTGAACCAGTAGCCGCTCGCCATACCGCGGCCGACGCGCCGCTGCTGTTCATTCATGGACGGCAGCGGCGTGCCGTGAGCCGGCTGCTGTGAGAGGTCGGCAAGCGGACTGTTCCAATGGTCGCTGGCCCGGATCGCTTCGACCGTCTCCTGCATCCCGATCCGCGGATAAACGACGCCGTCCACGCGGCGAGTCCCTTCGGCCGCGGCGTTGCGGATGCGGAACTCCGCCGGGTCGATCTCCAGCTTCCGGCAGAGCTCATCAATGACTGTCTCGACGGCGAACGCCGCATTGGTGGAGCCGGGGGCGCGGTACGCATTCGTCCGTGGTTTCGTCGTGCAGACGTCGAAGCCCTCCACACGGGCATGGGGGACGCTGTAGCAGGCGAAGATACACATGCAGCCCGGGTTGATGGGCGAACCGGGATACGCCCCCGCTTCGTAGGCGAGGTAGGCATCTCCGGCCATCAGGCGGCCCTGCTTGTCCACTCCCAGCTTGACCCGAATGTAGGACGCAGGGGTTGGTCCGGTCGCTTCAAACACATCGGCCCGCGTCATCGTCAGCTTGACCGGACGCCCGCACTTCTTCGACAGCAGCGCCGCGACCGGTTCCAGATAAACCGAGATCTTTCCTCCGAATCCGCCGCCGATCTCCGTCGGGACCACCTTGATGTACGATTCGGGAACGCTGAGCAGCGCAGCGCATTGTTCCCGTACCGTGAAGGCCCCCTGCGTGCAGGTCCAGATCGTGATGCGGCCGTCTGCGTTCCACAGGGCAGTCGCGGCGTGCGGCTCGATATATCCCTGATGCACTGTCGCCGTGCGAAACTCGCGCTCGACAACCAGCGCCGCTTCCGCGAACCCATGCTCGATGCTCCCCTGCTCGTAAAAGAACCGCGCGGCCACGTTGCTCGGTCGTTCGCCGATTCGCTGGCCGAACTCCTGCGTATAGACATCGTCGTTCAAGACCGGCGCGTCGTCCCGCATCGCGGCTAGCACGTCCAGCACCGGCGGCAGCGGCTCGTATTCCACACGGATCAGCCGCGCGGCCTCCTCCGCAATGTGCACGTTGTCGGCCGCCACGGCCGCGACGGCGTGCCCCTTGTAGAGCACCTTGTCGCGGGCGAGCACGTTGGCGCTCAGATGCTTCAGATTCACTGCCCCCTCGCCGAGATCGGCGATGTTGCTGCCGATCGGAGGCAGATCGGCGTTGGTCACTACGGCACGGACCCCGGGAAAGGCCTCCGCGGCGGACGTGTCAATCGACTGGATGAGAGCATGCGCGTGCGGACTGCGCAGGACCCAGCCCGCCAGCATGCCGGACAGCCGCGTATCGGCCCCGTACTTCGCGCGGCCGGTGACCTTGTCCACGCCGTCGTGCCGGACGGGCCGGGTGCCGATCACTTTGTAGCTGCGGGGAGGGTCGGTGGGCGTCGTGACTGGAGGCATAGCACTCACATCAGAACAGCGAACTGGTGATGAGCGCAAGTTTCCCCGCTGGCTACGTCAGCCGCAAGCGTGCGCAAAGTCGCAGGCACACGCTGTGTGCCGTCCGCTGGGCATGGAAGTCCCCGGGCGATCTCCGGGCGCAGCCACCGGCCTGAACGAACACCTGACCGCGCGACGTCCAAAGTCCGGCCGCCGCGGGTTGCACACCCAGGAGTTCGCACAGCGAGTTCATCAACACACTGGACGGCATCCATGAGGATGCCGGCGACTCTCAGTGATTGACGATGAACTCGCTGGAGTTCAGATAGGCCCAGAAGACGTCGCGGAGAGATTCATTGACGGCGGCGCGGGGAGCGACCCCGGCCTGCGTGCGGGCGCGGACGCTCGTGCGGATGTGGCCGCGGATCGCTTCCAGTTCCTGCTGCGACGGATAGCGTGAGAGTACGGCCAGCGACAGCCGGCGGATCTTCTCCACTTCGTCCCCCGGGCCGCCCAACACTTCACCCAGATACGTGCCCGGTGCGCCGCTGACGGCCTGCTGCACCAGGTCGCCGTTCATCATCGTCAGCGCCTGCGGCAGCGTCCCGTCGAACGTCGTCGCCTCGCAGTTCTCGTCGGTCTCCTCAGCGGTAAAGAACTGGGCCAGCCACTCGTCGCGGCGGGCATCCGCCTCTTCCGTGAAATAGGAGTCGCTGCGGTCGGAGCGCGTGGCAATGATCAACGAGTCGAACAACTGCTCGGCCGTGAGCGGGCGGATGTAGGCGTGGCTGAAATACGGCGGATCGCCGAGTTCCGGGGCGTCGATCGCGTTCGACTCGCCAAACCGGCTCGTCAACTGGTATGCCTCGCTGTTGCAGATCACCCGTGTCAACTGCTTGACGTCGAAACCACTCTTCACGAACTCGTCCGCGAGGCGGTCGAGCACGGCGGGATGCGTGGGCTCATTGTGCGGCCCCATGTCGTCCACCGGGTTGGTGAACCCGTAGCCGAAGAAATGGGACCAGGTGCGATTCACGAACGCCCGGGCGAACTGCGGGTCTTCTCCGGAGGTGAGCAGCCGGGCGAGGGCTTCGCGGCGGTTGGTGTCGGCTCCCGCGTCGATCTCGATTCCTTCGAACTCCGGGAAGGCGATCTTCATCTCGCCGTTGCGCGTCTCATAGTATGTCGGTCCGCCGACATCGCGGCTGACCAGTTCCAGGTGAGAAAACGCCTCCTGGTTGGTCTCGGGATCGGTCACCGTATGCCGGACAACGTCGGTCTGATGGAAGAAGCTGTTGAGCTCCCAGAACTGCTCCTGCCCCCACTCCTTGTAGAAGGGATGCGCGTGGCACTGCGTGCACTGCACCTGCATCCCCAGGAAGCAGCGGGCCGTAACAGCGGTCGCCGGTACGGCTTCGTTATTCAGATGAGCCAGCAGGAAATTGGCTGCCCCGTTCTCCCGACTGGAGCCTTCCGCGGCAACCAGTTCGGTCACTGTTTCCGACCACGGCCGGTTGGTGCGGAACTGAGACTGCAGAAACGCGTGCAGCCCGTCCCGGCTGACTTCACCCGAAGGTGTGCGGCGGCCCACGAGCAGGTTCGTCCAGACCGTCGCGAAATGCCGGGACGCGTCCGGATGATCGAGCAGCGCGTCCACCAGATGCCGCCGCTTGTCCGGCTCTGCGCTCTGCAGGAAAGATTCGACCTCATCGGCCGATGGGATATGGCCGGTGATGTCGAGATAGACGCGGCGGACCCATTCGGCATCATCAGCCCGGGGAGACGGCTTGATTCCGTCAGCCTGCCAACGGGCCGCGATCTCCTGATCGATAAAACTAACGATCCCGAGGTTGGAGCGGGCGCCGTCCGCCTCGACAAGCGGCGCGTCACCATCGGGCGGGTTCGACGCGAGCATCTCTTCGCTGGCAGCGCCCTCGCCGTTGTTTTCGTCATCGTCGTGCTGCCTGTCCAGCACGATCGGGTCGATATTCAGATTCTCGCGGTTGTCCCCGTTCCGGTTCTGATGATCATCCCCGGCGACGGGACGGTCTCCCACCGGCGGCTGCGGGCCAAACAGATAGGGGGCCGCCAGCACGACCAGCAGAGCGGCCGTAACAATCGACGCGGACCCGGCAGCGATGTACCGCCACGAGCGGGGCCGCGGCGCGCTCCGTGCGGGCGCGGGAGCGGGCGTGATCGTCTCGGCGCCCTTGGCGGCGTCCCAATGCAGCATGCCGTGCAGGCCGATGTAGTCCACGTACAGGCGGCGAGCCTGGGCGTCATGAATGACCGCCTGCTCCAGCCGCGCACGCTGATCGGCCGTCATGCGGTCTTCGCACAACGCTTCGAGCAGATCGGTCAGCTCGGATTGGCGTGGGTCGTTCATGCTCCGGCCTCGGGCGCGGCCAGTGTGCGGTTAATGCATTCGAGCAGGGTGCGGCGGATCCGCCCCAGGCTCTGGTAGACGGAGTTCGCGGGACGTCCGAGATCCTCCGCCAGGTTCTTGCCTCGTTCTCCCGGCTGGTAACGCTTCTGAATCAGGTCCCGGTCGCCGGAGCGGAGCTTCTGCAGGCACTGCTCCAGCGCCTTCCGCCGCAGTTCCAGTTCGTCGCTGCGTTCGAGGACTTCGGTGGCGACGGTCTGCACGAATTCGTCGCTGAACCGGAGTTTCTCCCGCTGGCGGCGCTGCCGGAACTTGAGGATTTCGTAGGTCGCGATCTGCGCGGCCCACGCGAAAAAGTTGGTGTCGATATCGAACTGGTGATACTTCGCCCAGATGACGAGGTTCGTCTCCTGCAACACTTCCTCGGCGTCCTGCGTACCGGCCAGTTGCGAGAGGATGAACAAGTACAGCCGCCGCTGATGGCGGGTGAACAACTGCACGAACTCCTCGCTGGGCGGTTCGTGCCGCTCAGTGCCGTGCTCGCCGCTCATCAGTCGTTCGACCTGGGTCGCCACTCGGTCTGGCCGTTCCTGCAGGTGGGCCGCCCGCAACAGGCAGTTCACAATGCGCCGTGTTTTCGACTTCCGCTGTGATGACATGAACCAGGGGGGTCCGCCGCCCCTGAATGCCATGTCCCAATGGTCGGGCCGGATTACGTCAACAGCGACTTCACCGGGTTGCCGCCGTTGGCGAGCTTCATCGGCCGGCCGCGGGTGCTGGTATGGACCGTGTTGAGCGGGATGCGGAGGGCGTGAGCCACGGTCGCCCAGATGTCGCCGGGCAGGTAGCTCTCGCTGACGATCCGCAGGCCGTCCTCATCCGTCTCGCCCACCGCGACGCCGCCGCGGAGGCCGCCGCCGCCGATGAGCACCGACCAACTGGTCGCCCAGTGATCGCGGCCGACGTTGGCGTTGATCCGCGGGGTGCGGCCGAACTCGCCCATGCAGACGACGACCGTGTCCTCGAACATGCCGCGCTGCTTGAGGTCCGCCACGAGACCGGCAATGCCGCTGTCGAGCATCGGCAGATTGGTGTTGCGGAGCGTCGCGAAGACATTCTGGTGGAGGTCCCAGCCGTTCGGATTGCGGACTTCGATGAACGGCACGCCGGTCTCCACGAGACGACGGGCCATGATCAGGCTGTTGCCGAACGGCGTGTCGCCGTACATCGCGCGGGTTTCCGGCGTCTCCTGATTCGCCCGGAAGGCGGCCATCTGGCTGGAGGTCATCAGGTTGACGGCCTTCTGGTACACGTCCTTGTGAGCCTGGCCGACGTCGCCGCGGTCCGAGCGGATGAAGCCGTCTTCAATCGCCCCGAGGATTTCCAGCCGCTGACTGAGACGCTGCGTGTCCATACCGTCCATATTGGCGTTCTGGATGCGGCCCTGGGCATCCACGACGAACGGGGCGTGAGCCATCCCGAGGAACCCGGGGCTCATGCTGCCGCCGCCGATCGAGATGAAGGCCGGAATCTCCAGCTCCGGCCGCTTGGTGCCAAGCTCGTAGCTGGCCACCGAGCCGAACGTCGGATGCACCACGGTCGGGTTTGGCACGTAGGCGGTGTGCATGTAGTACGTGCCGCGCATGTGGTCAGCCTCGCGCGTCGCCATAGAACGGACGACCGACAGGCTGTCCATCTGCTGGGCGATCTGCGGGAGGTGCTCGCAGATCTGCAGGTCGCCCGCCGTGCTGATGGGTTTGAATTCGCCGCCGTTCTTGGAATTCGGCTTGAGATCCCACATGTCGATCGTGGGGGCGCCGCCGCCGAGCCACACCAGGATGCACGCCTTGCGGTTCCGCTGCACCTCGGCCGCATTGGCTTCCAGGTGCGACAGGAACTGCGATGCGCCCAGCGCCGCGGCACTGCCGGCCGCAACGTGGCTGATGAAATGGCGGCGAGTCATGCCGTGAGGTGCGAGACGTGTCATGATGGAAGACCCCTTCGAATGGTGATGGTGTTTTAATCGCGGGCTGAAAACCCGGTTGCTCTACAGAAACCGGGCTTCTTCGCCGTCAGTGGTTCACGACGAATTCGTTCGAGTTCAGCAAGGCCCAGTAGATGTCCTGATACGCGGCCAGCTTGTCAGGATGCGACCGGATGAACTGGCTGAGGGCACCGACTTCGTTCCGGTTCGGAAGACGGCCCAGGGCGGCAATGTAGATCTGCTGCAGCTTCGCATTATCGTTGCGCAGCGAGGAGTCGGACAGCACGGCATACAGATAGCTGCCCTGCTCGGCGCTGATGGCCTTCTGCACCAGTTCGCCGTTCATCATCATCAGGGCCTGCGGGATCGATCCGGCAAACACCGTCGGCTCCTGATCGTCGGCCCCGCCGAAGATTCGCAGGAAGTCCTGCAGCCACATGGCGCGCTGGGCCTGGGCCTGTTCGTAACCCGCCTGGCCCGCCTTGTGAGCCCCCGTCGCGATCAGCAGCGAATCATACAGCTGCTCGGCCGTGAGCGTCTTCACGTACATGTGACTGAACAGCGGAACTTCGCCGGCCGCCGGGTCATCCACCTGATTGTTGGCGTTGAATCGGCTCGTCAGGTTGTACGCCTCGGTATTGCAGATCCAGCGGGCCAACTGCTTCATGTCGTACCCGCTCTTGACGAATTCCTCCGTGAGCCGATCCAGCAGTTCCGGATGGCTCGCCGGGTTATGCGGACCCATGTCGTCGATCGGCTTAGTGAAGCCGTAGCCGAAGAAGTGCCCCCACATCCGGTTGACCATCGCCCGAGCCAGCTGCTGATTGGGGTCGTCCTGGCAAATCAGCTTGGCGAACTCGAGACGGCGATTGACCTCGGGCCCGAAGCCGATCTCTTGCCCGAAGTACGCCGGCAGCGACATCTTCATCTCGGCCGCGCGGGTCTCGTAGTACACCGGTCCCGAGAAATCGCGCCACACCAGTTCTGAATAGTCGTCGACCATCTGTCCCGACTGCGGGTCGTAACGGTCCACGTCGTTGCGGACGATCTGCTTGAAGAAGCTGTCGAACTCCCAGAACTGGGCCTGCTTCCAGTCGTTGAACGGATGATTGTGACACTGCGTGCACTGCACCTGCATGCCCAGCAGGATGCGCGTCGCCCGCGCCGTCGCCTCAACCGTGTACTCCTCACTGTTGGGATTCCCCTGCAGCTGACCGAGCAGAAAGTTAACGGCTCCGCTTTCCTCAAAGTGCCCCTCGGCCGTCAGCATGTCGTAGACAATGTCGTTCCACGGCCGGTTCCGCGCGAAGCTCTCGCGGAGGAACTTCTCCATGCCGGGACGGCTGGTGCGGTCCGGGGTAACCTGCCCCAAGAGCACGTTCGACCAGACCGCCGTGAAGTTGCGGACGTAGTGCGGATCATCCAGCAGTTTGTCCACCATCTTCGACCGCTTGGAATCATCCTTGTCGGCGAGAAACGCCTGCACGGTCTCAACGTCCGGGATGTGCCCAAGCAGGTCGAGGTACACCCGCCGCAGCCACTCGGCATCATCCGCCACGGCGCTCGGCGTGACTTCGTTGTCCGTCCAGCCCGTGCGGATCTGCTCGTCGATGTACTGAATCAGCGGGTCCGACGAACCAGTTGTAAAGACCTCATCCTTCGCGGCCACAGCCGGACCAGCGAACAGGCAGGCGAGTCCGAGCCCAAGCAGACTACGCGTGGAGACTTTCATCGAAATCTAACTCCCGTTCCGGGCAGAGAGGTCACAGGCAGAGTGACGGCTTCCGACTGCAGCGTTGGCCATCAAGCTAACCACCTTCGGGCCAAAGATGTTCGGGGAATTCCGAACGAATTCCGCCGGGCGCCGGTGGTGCAGACCTGCCCACAACGCATTGTACCAGCACAAGTTAGGGTTTCAATCGCCGGCCCGCCCACCAGGACGAAGAATCACGCCGCAGGAGAATCCGCACAACCGTCACATCTGCAATGGTTTATGCCCTCTTGCGGAGTCTCTCCGGATACTCGAGATCCACCCGCGAGACGTCGGAAGCGATCCGGCCGTCAAGGTGCCGGCGGAACATCTTCCAACTCAAATCGGATTCCCTGAGCCAGAGGCAGATCGGTCGAATAGTTGATGGTATTGGTCGCGCGACGCATGTAGTTCCTCCAGGAATCAGACCCTGACTCCCGTCCGCCCCCCGTCTCCTTCTCTCCCCCGAACGCCCCCCCGATCTCTGCCCCGCTCGTCCCAATGTTCACATTGGCGATCCCGCAATCCGATCCGGCCGGCCCCAGAAACGCTTCCGCC